>NZ_JAVDTW010000002.1:0-1634473 GCF_031456015.1 Sphingomonas sp. BE123
CGCACCGTCTAACCCCTTGTTCCGGGGCGAACCGTGCGCCTGGTTTTTGGTGACCAACAAAGCGTTCCGTCTGGAGCACCGCGTCGGTGGAGTGGCTTCTATGCCCGGCTTCGGATTCGGTCAACAGGGATTTTGCATTTTTATTGCGCTTTGCCTGAAAGTCGCGGAAATCTGCGGTTTACGGCGCATAAACCTGTCGCTGCTAGTGCCGTGGCATGACCGAATCAGCCGCCGAATCGCCCGAAACGGGCCGTGAATCGCTGCGGCGACAGGTCCGCAGCGCCGTGATCTGGCGATCGGGAACCCAGATTCTGGGACAGATCATTGCCTGGGGATCGACCTTTCTCGTCATCCGCCTGCTTGATCCCAGCGACTATGGCCTGTTCGCGATGACTCAGGTGGTGCTCGTGCTGCTCAACCTGCTCAACGGCTATGGCCTTGCCGGCGGGCTGATTCAGAAACCCGAAGTCGACGACCGCACGATCCGCCAGCTGTTCGGCATGCTGCTGCTGCTCAATTTCGGGCTCGGCGCGCTGCAGTTCGCCCTCGCCCCGCTGGCCGCGGCCTATTATCGCCAACCGATCGTCGCCGATCTGCTGCAGGTGCAGGCGCTGCTCTATATCTTTACCCCGTTCATTGCCTTTCCCTATGCGCTGCTGTCGCGCGCGATGGATTTTCGGCGTCAGGCACAGGTCAATCTGCTCTCCGCCGTCGCCGGCGCGCTCGCGGCCGTCGCCGGCGCCTATGCCGGGCTTGGCGTATGGACGCTCGTGCTCGCACCGATCGTGTTGTTCGGCACCCGCGCGATCGGCATGACCTGGGCAGCGGGCGCGCTGATCTGGCCGAGCTTCGACTTTCGCGGCGCCGGGGAAATTGCGCGCTTTGGCGGACTCATTGCCGCGGGTCAGTTCTTCTGGTTCCTGCAGAGCCAGTCGGATGTCTTCATCGCCGGGCGCAGTTTCGACCCGCACTGGCTCGGCATCTATACGACCAGCCTGTTCCTTGCGCAGATCCTGGTGTCGAAGTTCATTCCGGCCCTCAACGAAGTCGCCTTCTCAGCCTATGCGCGCATGCAGGACGATGCCACGGGCAGCGCAACCGCCTTTGCCCGTTCGGTCCGGCTGATCATGGTCGTTGCGATGCCCTTCTATCTCGGCCTCGCCGCGACGGCCGAGCCGCTGGTGCACGTCGCGTTGGGCGAAAAGTGGGTCGAGGCCGCGCCGATCGTCCAGATTCTCGCGCTCGCCATGCCGTGCATGACGCTTCAGGTCCTGTTCTCCCCGGCCACCGATGCGCGTGGACGGCCCGGGCTGGGCGCGCAGAATGCGGCGATCGGCGCGCTGCTGCTCCCCGCCGCCTTTCTGGTCGGGGTAGGCTGGGGCGTGACCGGGCTGGCCTGGGCGTGGGTGGCAATCTGGCCGCTGTTCCTGTTCGTCACCGCAGCGCGCAGCCTGCCCGTGCTCGGCCTGTCGTGGCGGGCGTGGAGCAATGCGGTTGCCCCGCCCGTATCGGCGGCGGTCGCGATGGCCCTGATCGTCGTGCTGGTCGACCGGGTGCTGCCGCAGCTCGCGCCGCTGCCGCAGCTGGCGCTGCTCACCCTTGCGGGCATCGCGGTGTACGCTGCGTGGCTGTGGATCTTCGCGCGCGGCACCGTGGACGATGCGATCGCGATGATCCGGCGCTAGGCCATCTGGATATAGGCGCGCATCTGGTCAGCCTCCGCCTCGATCTTCTCGATCCGGTATTTGACCAGATCGCCGATCGAGACAAAGCCGATCAGGCTGCCATCCTCGATCACGGGCAGGTGCCGGATCCGCCGCTGCGTCATCAGCGACAGCGCGGCCAGCACCGACTGGTCGCGCGTCACGCTGATCGCCGGCGCGGTCATGCCGCTGCGCACCGGCTGGTCGAGCGCCGCCGGCCCGGCGCGGTCGAGGCAGTGGATCACGTCGCGTTCGGAAAAGATGCCGACCACCCGGTCGCCCTCGACCACCGGCACCGCGCCGATTCGCTTCTCGGCGAGCAGGGCCACCGCATCGCGCACGGTGGCATCGCCACCGATCGTCACGACATCGCTCCCCTTGCCGCCCAGGATTGCCGCGATTGTCATCGCCAGACTCCTTCTTCGCGTTGAGGCGGTTGAGAGTCCCACGATTCGTCCCCAAATGAAAGGGCATGGAGCCGAATCTCGACAATCCCGATTATGCCCGCCTCGCCTGGCGCCGCTACCGCCGCATCTTCGGCTTTGTCGGCCTGTTGTCGCTGGGCTCCGCGATCGTCGCGGTGGTAGCGCTCTATCTGGCGGTGGGCGAGTTCCAGCTGCACGCGTCGATCGCGATGGCGATCGGCGTCGGGCTGTCGATCCTGCTTGGCGGTGCGCTGATGGGACTGGTATTTCTGAGCTCGGGCACCGGCCATGACGAGCGGTCGCGCGACGTGACGGGGCGGAAACCCGATTAACGCTGTCGCGGATCGGGGAGCCGGACCTGATAGGTCAGCGTCTGCGATCCATTGGCCGGCACCGTCACCGCCCACAGATTGAGCCCATCCTTCTTGCCCAGCTTGACGCTGGTCCCGCGCATCAGCGCCGGATCGATGTCGAACTCGCCCTCGAACCGAACCGGGAACGGGTTGGCGTTGCGCACGACGAGTTCAAGGTCATAGCGCTGCGGCTTGGGCCGCTGCTGCTTCAGTTCGACCGTGACATTGGCGGTCGCCGGAAACTCGATCTCGACCTCTTCGCCGATCGCCTTGTCGTCGGTACTCGATTCGTCGATCAGCAGCGACCGCTCGCCCTGCCGCTCGAACAGCGCAACCGGCCCGGCCGGGAGCGGCAGGCCCAGCCCGTCACTTTCCTTGTTGAGCGCGCGCACGATCAGTTGCGGGTCCGATGCGTCCGACAACCCGATCTCCGCCTGATACACGACGCGCACCGGCACCGCGTCCTTGGCCAGCATCGCCACCTGCTTCTGCGCCTTGGCGGCGACAGTGGTGCGGTCGGGAATGCGATAGGCCTTGAGATCGCCAAGGTCCTCCTGCTGCGCCATCCGGACACGCGCGCCAGTCACGACCACTTCAGCCGCCGCCATCGGCGCGGCCATCATCGGCGGCGGGGGTGGCGGCGCCGGCGGCGGGGGCGGTGGCGGCGGGACCGGCCCAGCCCCTTCGGGCAGATAGCAGCGGAATTCGAACGGATCGGCATCCTCGAACGGGTTTGCGGTCCGGCCCGTCGTCCGATTGACCTTGCCCGCCACCACCATCGTCTCGGCATTGGCGAAACTGGTCATGTCGGTGCTCGCCAGTGTGACCCATGCGAACAGGTCCGCGGTGCGCTGCCCAGCGCCAGTGCCGCCGCCGTCGCGCAGCGTGGCGACATAATTGGCCTGCCAGTCAAAACCCCAGGCGAGGTAGGACAGGGTGATCGTCGCGGTGCCACCCTGTGGCGATTCGGTCTCGACCGACAGCGTCGGCTTGGCCGACAGCCCCTCGGGCACGCCGTCATAGGCGATGGCATCCTCGGTCGGGCCGCAATTGAGCACCTCGATCCCGCGCTCGGTCTCGACGATCGCGGCGCCCGCCGGACCGGAGCGAATCACCGCCCGCTCCTCGACCGTCCTGCCATCGCGCGTCCGGCGCAGCGTCACCGGCCGGGCAAAGCCGCGCCGATAGAGGCTCCCCGCGGACAACAGATCGCCGTCGAGATTCTTCTCACGCACCCCGGCGGGCAGGCCGGTGACGATCGCGCTTTCGGGCAGGATGCCGGAGGCAACCCCTTCGAACCGGATCACCGCGCGGCCCGCCGGGATCTTGACCGTCCGCGTCTCGGTGATCAGCGCATAGCCGCCGAGCCAGTCGAGATCGATCTTCTCATCGGCATCGCGGTCGGGTGCGCGATAGATGGTGACGCCGACCGCATCGGGTCCAGCCGATGTCTGCACGCTTTGCGCATGCGCACCGCCGGCCCCGCCCAGCAGGGACGCAACGAGCAACAGGGCGGCACGCCGCACCGGCGCGCCTCAGTAACGCGTTTCGAAGGTCGCGGTCAGCACCGCCTCGCCATTGGCGGGGACGCTCACCTTCCACAGCGCTTCATCGGCGTTGATTCGCTCGCTTGCCTGGGTTTCCTCGAGGATCCGCGTATCCTTCCACCAGCTGTCGAGCCCGCCCTGCGACAGCTCGACCACCACCGGCTCGGCGCGGGCGTTGGTCAGCGTATAGACCATCGTCGTGCGCCACTTGTTCGATCCCGCGCGCTCGCGCGTCTGCACCACCGACTTGACCTTCACGTCGAACGCCTCGCCGGTCTTGATCGCCAGCCGCGACCCCATCGGGGTGTGGGGAATTGCATTCTCGCCGATGAACTGCGGCGCCCCGCGCGCGTCGCGCATATAGATGCGCACCGTCCCGGCGGGCAGCGCATCGCCAAGGCCGCCCTCCTTCGAGGACGAGAAGCGCAGCACCGTGTCGACACTGCGCGGCTGATCCTGCCGGCCAAGCCACGGGTTGCGATAGGCATAGGCCTTCGCCGCCGGCGCACCTGCCACATCGAGGAAGCTGACCTGCTTCTGCTGGCGCTGCGCGATCGTGGTGCGGCCGGGGATCGGATAGACATAGAAGTCGCCGATCCGCTCGCGGCCCGCCGTCTCGGTCCCCGGCACCATCACCGACCCCATGCCGCGCCCACCGCCGCCAACCGCGCCCGCGACCAGCAGCGTGTTGGCGTTGGTGTAGGTCGTGCCGCTGTTGTTGGTGAGCGTCAGCCAGCCTTGGACATCGATCTTGCCGGCCTTTTCGTCAAACAGCGCGACATAGTCGGACTTCCAGCCCATGCCATAGGTCAGGTAGCTCAGCGTCACCGGCCGCGATCCCGCCGCATCGGCATCCAGCGTCACCGACAGCGTCGGGCGCGCGCGCAACGATGGCGGCAGCGACGGGAAGATCACCCGGTCCTCCCTGCCCAGCACCTCGATCCGCCCGCCGATCTCGACCACGGTGCCGTCATTATAGGCGAGCACCTTGGCTGGCAGGTTCTGACCGTTGCGGACGACCGTGACCGTCTGGCCGACTGCCTTTTCCATCAGCGATTCGGGGGTGAGCAGGTCGAAATCGAAATTCTGTTCGACAATCGTGGCGCCGGGCGCCGCGATCGTCACGGTTTCGGGCCGGATCTGGCCGGACACATCGGGGAAGTCCTGCTTCGAGGTGCCGGCGGGCAGGCGCAGTTCACGCTTGTCCTGCACCAGCGCCAGATTGTTGTTATAGATGGTGACCGCCACCTCGCCCTGCGCCGATTGCGCAGCGGCAGGCGCCACCGCCAGCGGTCCCGACAGCGCGACTCCCGCCACAAGCGTCAAGCTCAACCGCCGCATCGCATCCCCTTTCGATCTGGTCGGTGCAGCATCGCCACCCGGCCCGCCATGTCAACGGTCAAGCTGCCCGCCAATGACAAAAGGCCGGCCCGTAAGCCACGGACCGGCCTTTGCTTTTGCTGGATCAGCGGACGAAGCGGGTCACTCCGCTGCGGCTGGTTCGCCTTCGTCCTTCTTGACGCGGCGGCGGCGCGGCTTGACCTCGACCACCTCGCCCTCGACGCCCAGTGCCGGCGGGAGGACCGCGGCGATATCGCCGCCATGGCCCGAATCGCTGCTCACATCGTCGCGGCGCGGACGGCCACGGCGCGGGCGGCGCTCTTCGGCCGGTGCCTCGTCCTCGTTCGCGGCGACCGGCGTTTCCTCGCCCTCGACGCCACGGGGCTGACGCTCGCGGCGCGTGTCGCGGTCGCGATTGTCGCGGCCTTCGCGATTGTCGCGGCCATCGCGCTCGCGGCGCGGGCGGCGATCGCCGCGCTCGCGATTGTCGCGATCGTTACGCATCTGACGCTCGGGCTGCTCGTCGCCCTCGTCGCCAGTCTCGCCGTCCTGGCCGCGCGCGCCCTCTTCGCCCTCGAACTCGTCCTCGTCGCCGTCGAACTCGTCGCGTTGGCGGCGCTGCTGCGGATTCTGTTCCTCGAAGCGCGAGCGCGTCTCGGCCAGTACGCGGAAATAGTGATCGGCGAACTGCAGGTAATATTCGGTATTCACCCGATCGCCCGCCATCTGCGCGTCGCGGGCCAGGTTCTTGTATTTCTCAAGCAGCTGCGCGGCATTGCCACGTGCGCGATTGTCGATGCGGTTGCCCGAATTGGGGTTGCCGCCGCCCTGCTGGCGCTGGCCTCCACGGCCGCGACGGCGACCGTTGTTCGCCTGACGATTGTTGATCAACGTCTGTGTGTCCTGTCCTTACTCAATCCGCCATCGGTCAAACAGCGATCCCGGATGCGTGTTACACCGCGCACCGTCACGGCCCTTCGGACCGAAACGGCTCCCGCATGGCTGCCGGACAATCAGCAGCGCACATGCCTTGATTTGGGTCGGCAAACCTTTTCAACGATTTAAGTTGCTGGTGCCTGCCCCGGGCTCATCCTTAGCCCGCGTGGCAACAATCTCCAAGCCTTATATTGGTGCAGCGCACCGATAGTTCAACTTTGCGGCATTTTGGCCGCGATCGCACGCGGGCGTCCGCCCAGATCATGGTGGAGGACCGGGTCGAGCCCCGCACCACGCATCAGCGCCGCCACGGACGCTGCTTGCGTCCAGCCGATCTCCAGCACCGCGATCCCGCCGGGCACGATCAGTCGCGGCAGGTCGGGGACGATCCGGCGATAATCGTCCAGCCCATCGGCGCCCGCAAACAGCGCCCCTGGCGGTTCATGGTCGCGCACCTCCGGCCCCAGTTCCTCGGAAACGCCGATATAAGGCGGGTTGCACAGGATCAGGTCGAACTGCCCATCGACGCCGGTAGCCCAGTCGCCGCGCCGCAGCTCGACCCGTTCCGCAATATTCAAAGTCCCAGCGTTGCGTCGCGCATAGTCGAGCGCAGTATCGGACGCATCGATCCCCAACCCATGCGCCTCTGGCCACTCGGCGAGTGCCGCCAGCAACAGCGTCCCCGGCCCCGTCCCCAGGTCCAGTACCCGCTTCGGCCCCGCCCTTCCCGCAAAATGCGCCACCGCCACCTCGATCAGCGTCTCGCTGTCCGCCCGCGGCACCAGCACGCCCGGCCCGACCCCGATCTCGACCGTCCAGAACCCCCGTGACCCCGTGATATAAGCAACCGGTTCGTGGTTCAGCCGCCGCGCGACCAACGCGTCGAAGCTGGCCGGAGCAGCGTCGTTCAAACGCTTGAGCAGCAAATCCTGATGCGACACGCCCAACGCATGCGCCATCAACAATTCGGCATCGAGCCGCGGGGTGGCGGACGCAATCCGCGCGGCGGCATCGGCAATCGCCGCTCTGACGGTCATAAGCTCCCCTTCAGGCGAGGCGCTTGAACTGGGCACCGTCATCCATCCAGCGCCGCCAGCCGCTCCGCCTCGTCCTCGGCCACCAGCGCGCCGATCAGCTCGTCCATCTCGCCCTCGAGAATTTCCGGCAACCGGTGGAGCGTCAGGTTGATGCGGTGGTCGGTCACCCGCCCCTGCGGGAAATTATAGGTGCGGATCCGCTCCGACCGGTCGCCCGACCCAACCATCGACTTGCGCGCGCCGGAGCGCTCGCTCGCCAGCCGCTCGCGCTCCAGTTCATACAGCCGCGTGCGCAGCACCTGCATCGCCTTGTCGCGGTTCTTGTGCTGGCTGCGCTGATCCTGCTGAATCACCACAAGGCCCGTCGGGATATGCGTCAGCCGCACCGCCGAATCGGTCGTGTTGACGTGCTGCCCGCCCGCGCCCGACGCGCGATAGATGTCGATGCGCAGATCCTCGTTGCGGATCTCGACATCGACCTCTTCCGCCTCGGGCAGCACCGCCACCGTCGCCGCCGAAGTGTGGATACGCCCGCCGCTCTCGGTCACCGGTACGCGCTGAACGCGATGCACGCCGCTTTCGAACTTGAGCTTGGCGAACACGCCCTTGCCAGCGACGCTCGCGACCACTTCCTTGTATCCACCCGCTTCGGAGGTGGAGGCGGAGATCAGCTCGACCTTCCACCCCTGCCGCTCGGCATAGCGGGTATACATGCGCAGCAGGTCACCGGCGAACAGCCCCGCCTCGTCCCCGCCGGTCCCGGCGCGGATTTCCAGCATCGCCGCGCGCTCGTCCGCCGCGTCGCGCGGCAGCAGCGACAGCGCGAGCGCATGTTCGGCCCGCCCCAGCGCGGCCTCGTTCGCGCGCAATTCCTCCGCCGCCATCGCGCGCAGCTCAGGGTCGGCCTCACGCGTCATCGCCGCCAGGCTCACCGCCTCGGCGCGCAGCCGCCGCACCTCACCCGCCGCCGCCGCGACCGGCTCCAGCTCGGCATATTCCTTGGACACCGCGACAAAGCGATCCGACGGCAGATCGCCGGTCGCCATCATCGCCGACAGTTCATCCCGCCGCGCCTCGATCTGCGCGATCCGCTCGGGGGAGATGCGGGTCATGCGATCTTGAGCCGCAACCCGATCTCGCGCCCGTACGCGAGGTCCTGCTTTTGTCCGTTCACGTCGAAGAGCTCGAAAATGGCTTCAGCTATTGCCAATTGCTGCTCGCCACCTAACACCCAACCGCTCCGGGTATTTCGCAAGCGCAGTTTAGCGCATTCGCCATCTTCGATGAGGTTTGCGTTGATCGCGAGTGCCGCAGTGGCATTCAGTTTGATGGCCTTATCGAACCGCTTCTTCACCGATCCGCTGGCGACGATCTCGGTGGCCAACCCTCGACGCCGAAGTTCTGCTAGGATGCGCTGACCCTGCGTAAGCAAATCATCGTCCTCAACAACGATAACCACCGACGGAGCCTCGAATTCGGGTGCCTCCAGCAGCATGCCCAACCGCTCGATCCCCGCAGCCCAGCCCACACCCGGCGTATCCGGCCCGCCCAGATTGCCGATCAGCCCGTCATAGCGCCCACCGGCCAGCACCGTGCCCTGCGCACCCAGCCGGTCGGTGACGAACTCGAACGCGGTGTGGCGGTAATAGTCCAGCCCGCGCACCAGCCGCGCATTGCGCGTCCACGCCACGCCCGCAGCGTCCAGCCCGCTGGCCACCGCCTCGAAAAACGCCCGCGCTTCGTCGGTCAGATAGGCATCGATATCCGGCGCCGAATCCGCGATCGGCCGGTCGCGCGGGTCTTTCGAATCCAGGATCCGCATCGGATTCTTCTCGAGCCGCGTCAGGCTGTCCTCGCTCAACTCCCCGCGATGCGCCTCGAAATGCGCGACCAGCGCCGCGCGCCACGCCTCGCGCGTCTCGGCATCGCCCAGCGTGTTGAGCTGCAACGTCACGCCCTCGGCGATCCCCAGCTCCTTGAGTAGCTGGTCGGCCATCGTCAGCAACTCGACATCGGCCTGCGGTTCCGCCGCGCCGATGATCTCGGCGTCGATCTGGTGGAACTGGCGATAGCGCCCCTTTTGCGGGCGTTCGTAACGGAAAAGCGGCCCATGCGTGGTCAGCTTGAGCGGCGCATATTGCTGCCACCCCTCGGTGATGTACGCCCGGCAAATCCCCGCGGTGAACTCCGGGCGCAGCGTCAGCAGCTCGTCGCCACGGTCCGGGAAGGTATACATTTCCTTCGACACCACGTCCGACGTCTCGCCCATCGACCGCGCAAAAACGTTCGTCGCCTCGAACACCGGCACCTGAACCTGCTGGAAGCAGTACAGCCGCCGCACATGCTCGAACGCCGCGACTACGCGGGCGAAGCGGCGCTGTTCGTCGCCAAAGATATCCTGCGTGCCGCGCACGCGCCTGGGGGTTTCGATCCGTGCCATTTGGGGCGGCTATCTATTGGCAGCGCGAGCGGAACGCCAGAGGCGGTTTCGCCGCCCCCGCCAATCCACTATAGGCGCGCGCCATGACCTCCACCCCCAAGACCTATCACGTCAAATCCTTCGGCTGTCAGATGAACGTCTATGACGGCGAACGCATGGCCGAGTTGATGGCGGCGCAGGGCATGACCGCCGCGGCCGACGCCGACAGCGCCGACCTGATCGTCCTCAACACCTGCCACATCCGCGAAAAGGCGACCGAGAAAGTCTATTCGGACATCGGCCGCGTCCGCAAGAACGCCCGCCTCGCTGATCGCGCCGCGCCGATGATCGCCGTCGCCGGCTGCGTCGCACAGGCCGAGGGCGAAGAGATCGCCCACCGCGCCAAGGTCGACATCGTCGTCGGGCCGCAAGCCTATCACAACCTCCCCGATCTGGTCGCCCAAGCCTCGGCCCAGGGCCGCGCGATCGACACCGACATGCCGGCCATCGCCAAGTTCGGCGCGCTCCCCGCCCGGCGCAAGACCGGGCCGACCGCGTTCCTGACGGTGCAGGAAGGGTGCGACAAATTCTGCACCTATTGCGTCGTGCCCTACACCCGCGGAGCCGAGGTCAGCCGCCCGTTCGACGCGATCGTCGACGAAGCCAAGTCGCTGGTCGACGCCGGCGCGCGCGAGATCACTTTGCTCGGCCAGAACGTCAATGCATGGGACGATGACGCCGGCACCGGCCTCCACGGCCTGATCACCGCGCTCGACAAGATCTCTGGGCTGGCGCGCATCCGCTACACCACCAGCCACCCCAACGACATGAAGGAAGGGCTGATCCGCGCGCATGCAGAGGTCGAAAAGCTGATGCCCTTCCTCCACCTCCCGGTGCAGGCGGGCAATGACCGCATCCTGAAGGCCATGAACCGCAGCCACAGCCGCGATTCCTATCTGCGCATCCTCGACCGCGTCCGCGCCGCCCGCCCCGACATCGCGCTGTCGGGCGACTTTATCGTCGGCTTCCCCGGCGAGACCGAGGCGGAGTTCGCCGATACGCTCAGCCTGGTCGATGCGGTCGGCTATGCCCAGTGCTTCAGCTTCAAATACTCCCCCCGCCCCGGCACCCCGGCGGCGGACATGGACGGCGCAGTACCGGAAGCGGTGATGGACGACCGCCTCCAGCGCCTGCAGGCCGCGCTCAATCGCGATCAGGCCGCGTTCAACGCCGCCAGCGTCGGCAAGATTTGCGACGTGCTGATCGAGCGCAAGGGCAAGCTGCCGGGGCAGATGCTCGGCAAATCGCCCTGGCTGCAATCGGTGCATCTCATCACCGACGCAGCGATCGGCGATCTGGTGACGGTGCGGATCGAAAGCGCCGGGCCGAATTCGCTGGCGGGCGTGGCGCTGTAAATTCCTCCCCGGCACGGGGAGGGGGACCGCGACGCGAAGCGGCGTGGTGGAGGGGGCCCGAGGCAAGGGACTCCCTTGTGCCGGGCCCCCTCCACCAGCCTGCGGCTGGTCCCCCTCCCCGTTCCGGGGAGGATTTGGGATGCCCATCTGGACACCGCCCATCCACTCAGCCACCTTCATCCGATGCACCTGACCTCGACCGCGCGCCTGTTCGCGCTCGCCGCCCCGCTCCTTCTCGCCACCACCGCGCTGGCTCAGCAGGCCCAGGACCCCGGCCCGAATGCCCCGGTTTCCTACGAACTCAGCTTCGACAATGCCGCGCAGCGTGAGGCGCGGATCGCGGCCACCTATCGCGATCTCAGGCCCGGCGCGGTCGAGTTCCGCATGGCGCGCTCCTCCCCCGGCCGCTACGCGATCCATGAATTCGCCAAGAACGTCTATTCGGTCTCGGCCAGGGACGGTGCGGGCCGCGATCTGAAGATCGACCGCAGCGATCCGTATAGCTGGCGCGTCAGCGGCCATGACGGCACCGTCACCTTTGCGTACACGCTGTACGGCGACCGCGGCGACGGCACCTACACCCAGATCGACCAGACCCACGCGCATCTCAACATGCCGGCAACGCTGATCTGGGCAGCCGGCTATGACGACCGCCCGATCCGCGTCACCTTCCGCCCCGCCGACCCGAAGTGGAAGATCGCGACCCAGCTCGCCCCGGTAACGGGCAGCGCCACGACCTTCTGGGCGCCGCACCTCCAATATCTCCTGGACAGCCCGACCGAGCTGTCCGACCATCATCTGCGCGAATGGACGATCAGCTCGGGCGGCAAGACCCAGACGATCCGCCTCGCCGTCCACAGCGCCGACACGCCCGAAACCATCGACGCCTATGCCGAAAAGGCGAAGAAGGTGGTCGCCGAACAGATCCGCATTTTCGGCACCGCGCCGGAGTTCGACTTCGGCACCTACACCTTCATCGCCGATTATGTGCCGCAGATCAGCGGCGACGGGATGGAGCATCGCAACTCCACCATCATCAGCCAGCCGCGCACGCTGGCAGCGGGGAATTTCGCCCAGCTCGGCACGCTCAGCCACGAATTCATTCATGCCTGGAATGTCGAGCGGTTGCGCCCGGCCGAGCTGGAACCGTTCGACTTCACCCAGGCCGATCCGACGCCGTCCTTGTGGTTCGCAGAGGGCTTCACCCAATATTACGGCCCGCTGGCGATCCGCCGCGCGGGTGAAATGCCGCTCGACGCCTATCTCGCCAGCCTTGGCGGGACGCTCGACTTCATCGTCAACAACTCCGCGCGCCGCTATGGCTCGCCCCAGGAAATGAGCCTGCGCGCACCCTTCGTCGACGCTGCCGCGTCGATCGACCCGGTGAACGAGCGTATTTTCGCCTCCTATTACCCCTATGGCGCGGTCGTCGCGCTCGCGCTCGACCTGACGCTGCGCCAGCGCGGCAGCGATCTCGACGCCTATATGCGCCACCTGTGGCAACGGCACGGCGCGGCACAGCGCAACTTCGCGCCGGTCAAACCCTACACCCCCGCCGATCTCGAAGCGGGCCTGGCCGAACTGACCCGCGACCCGGCCTTTGCGAAGCAGTTCTTCGACGCGCATATCCGCGGCAGCGCCCTGCCCGATTTCGCGCCGCTGCTCGCCCAGGCCGGACTCGTGCTGCGCCCGGCCGACGCCAGCCGCGCCTGGATCGGCGCGACCAACGTCACCGGCGGCGGTGACGAACCCGTCCGGCTCGGCGAAATCCCCGTCCCCGGCAGCCCGCTCTACGCCGCCGGCCTGACACGCGGCGACACGATCACCGCGCTCGACAGCCAGCAGATCGCCAGCCCCGCCGATTTCCGCGCCGCGCTCGCCGCGCTCAAGCCGGGCGAGCCAGTGACCATCGCCTTCACGACGCGCGCCGGGCCGGGCAGCGTCACGATCACTCCGGTTGCCGATCCCAGGCTGACGATCGTCACGCTGGAAAAAACGGGCGGCCGACCGACTGCGGCGCAGCTGGCCTTCCGCCGTGCATGGCTGGGCAACGACTAGGGCATCCAACTGTTGCCCGGCTGCGTCACCCCCGGCGTCAATCGGCATCGAGGGCAGCATTTCCGCTGTCCTACGCGCCCCGGCTCTGCCATTCTCGCACCACGACATGCGAAACGGAACCTCCGCGCTGCACACCGGTTCGGCCCATCATGGCCCGCTGTCGCCCCACCACGCGCATTTCTGTCAGCTTTGTCGGCCAATGCTGACCGCGATCGACGCGCAATATTGTGACATTCCAGCCAGCGAAAGGACAGCATGAGCCGCAAGCCAGTCCCAGCCCAGCAGGGTCAGCGCGCCCGGGTGGAGGTCAATTTCGATCGCCCCCAGCTGCTTCCACAACTGTTCGGCGAATATGACAGCAATATCCTCGCGCTTGAGGAGCGGCTCGGCGTCTATATCCACGCGCGCGGTCAGCGCGTGGTGATCGAAGGGAGCGCC
The DNA here is from genome assembly GCF_031456015.1 of Sphingomonas sp. BE123. Taxonomy (NCBI): domain Bacteria; kingdom Pseudomonadati; phylum Pseudomonadota; class Alphaproteobacteria; order Sphingomonadales; family Sphingomonadaceae; genus Sphingomonas; species Sphingomonas sp. BE123. The sequence goes on from NZ_JAVDTW010000002.1 coordinate 13,673, forward strand.
GAGGCCGTCGCCCATGCTCGCGAAGTACTGATCGAACTGCACAGCCGCGTGATTCGGGGCGAGGCGATCGACACCGGGCTGATCGACGCGGTGATCGCGATGGCGACCGAACCGCTGCTGACCGGCATCGTCCGCGCCGAGCATGACGAGGGCACCGCACCTCCGATCATGATCCGCACGCGCAACAAGACGATCGTCCCGCGCTCGCTGACCCAGACGACCTATATGCGCGCGCTGATCTCGAACGACATCATCTTCGCGCTCGGCCCGGCGGGCACCGGCAAGACCTATCTGGCGGTGGCGCAGGCGGTGGCGCAGCTGATCACGGGATCGGTCAAGCGGCTGATCCTCTCCCGCCCCGCGGTCGAGGCGGGCGAGCGGCTCGGCTTCCTGCCCGGCGACATGAAGGACAAGGTCGATCCGTATCTGCGTCCGCTCTACGACGCGCTCTACGACTGCCTGCCGGCCGAACAGGTCGAGCGGCGGATCGCGAGCGGCGAGATCGAGATCGCCCCGATTGCCTTCATGCGCGGCCGCACCCTCGCCGACGCCTTCGTTATCCTGGACGAGGCGCAGAATACCACGCCGATGCAGATGAAGATGTTCCTCACCCGCTTCGGCCAGAACAGCCGCATGGTGGTGTGCGGCGACCCCAAGCAGACCGACCTGCCCGGCGGTCCCTCGGCAAGCGGCCTCAACGACGCGGTCAACAAGCTCGAGGGGATCGAGGGCATGGCGTTCGTCCGCTTCGGCATCGGGGACGTCGTCCGCCACCCGATCGTCGGCCGTATCGTCGACGCGTATGAGAACGAGCATGCTTGACGTTGCCGTCCAGACCGAACCCGGTTGGCCCGAACTCGACTGGGACATGATCGGCGCAAAGGCCGCTGCCGCGGCGGTGGCGCAGACGCCCTATGGCTATCTCACCACCAGCGACGCGGCGATCGAGATTGCAGTGCGTCTGACCGACGATGCCGAGGTGCATCAGCTCAACGCGCAATATCGGCAGAAGGACAAGCCGACCAACGTTCTCTCCTTTCCGATGATCGAGCCCGACCTGATCGAATCGCTGACCCAGAACAGCGACGATGGCGAGGTGATTCTGGGCGATATCATCCTTGCCCATGGGGTGTGCGCCCACGAGGCCGAGGAAAAGGGCTTCACGGTGGAGCAACACGCCACGCACCTGATTGTCCATGGGGTCCTGCATTTGCTAGGCTACGACCATCAGGGGGATTCCGAAGCCGAAGCGATGGAATCGATGGAGCGCGCAGCGCTGGCAACCTTGGGGATCCCTGACCCCTATCTGATACGCGAGGATTGAACTCTAGGATGGCGGACGGTTCCAGTAGCAACGGGAACGGCGACAGTAGCGGCGAAGGCGGGATATGGCGCGGCCTGCGGACCCTGCTGTTCGGCGGCGAGGGTGAGGAAACCCTGCGCGAGCGGATCGAGGACGCGATCGACGAGGCGGAGGAGGACTCCGACGGCAAGCAGGCCAAGGGCGACCTGTCCCCGCTCGAGCGCAAGATGCTCCGCAATCTGCTGCACTTCGGGGAGCGCGACGCCGGCGATGTCGGCGTTCCGCGCGCCGACATCATCGCGGTCGACGAAGCGACCAGCTTTGCCGAGCTTGTCCAGATTTTTGCCGAAGCGGGCCATAGCCGCCTGCCGGTCTATCGCGAGAAGCTCGACCGGGTGATCGGCATGATCCACGTCAAGGACGTGTTCGCCGTCCTTGCCGCCGGTGCCGGTCCGCCCGCCAAGATCACCGATTTGATGCGCCAGCCGCTCTACGTGCCGCAATCGATGGGAACGCTCGACCTGCTCGCGCAGATGCAGGCCAGCCGCACCCACCTTGCCATCGTTCTCGACGAGTATTCGGGGACTGACGGTCTGATCACGATCGAGGATCTGGTCGAGGAAATCGTCGGCGAGATCGACGATGAACATGACGATGCACCCGAAGCCCTGTGGGTGCCGCTCGAGACCGGTGGCTGGGACGCGGACGCCCGCGCCGAGCTGGAGGATGTGGCGGCGGCGATCGATCCGCGGCTGGGCGAGGTCGAAGAGGATATCGAGACGCTGGGCGGTCTCGCCTTCGTCCTGGCGGGCCATGTGCCGGAGGCGGGCGAATGCCTCAAACACCCCAGCGGCTGGACGCTCGAGGTGCTTGAGGCCGATGCGACCCGCGTCCGGCGCCTGCGCCTGCATCCGCCCGAAGAACTCGTCGAAGCTGAGGATTGACCATTGCGCCGCAAACTCCTGATCGCCGCCGCCGCCATCGCCGTCATCGGCGCAGGCACCTACTGGTTCGCCTCACGCCCCGATGTTGCGCAGTACAGCCTGGCGGAGACGAGCGGGGTGCGGCCCAAACTGGCCGATCCGCGCGCGCAGACGATCCCGACGGTCAAGATCGCCGATGCGGTCGGCTGGCCCGCCGGGGCCAAGCCGGTCGCCGCAAAGGGGCTGGCCGTCAACGCCTTTGCCGCCGGGCTCGATCACCCGCGCTGGCTCTACCGCCTGCCCAATGGCGATGTGCTGGTTGCCGAAAGCAATTCGCCGCCGCGTGAAGAGGGCGGCATCACCAACTGGGTGATGAAGCATCTGATGGGTCGCGCCGGCGCGGGCGGCGCTTCGGCAAACCGCATCACCCTGCTCCGCGATGCCGACGGCGATGGCGTGGCCGAAGCGCGGTCGGTGTTGCTGACCGCGGACAACGGGCTCGATTCGCCGTTCGGCATGGTGCTGGTCGGCGACATGCTTTACGTCGCCAATCACAATGCGCTGATCCGGTTTCCCTTCCGGCCCGGGGTGACCAAGATCACCGGCAAGGGCGAGAAGGTCGTCGACCTGCCCGGCGGCGGCAATCACTGGACCCGCGATGTGATCGCCGGACCTGAGGGCAAGCTGCTGGTCAGCGTGGGCTCCGCCTCGAACATCGCCGAGAAGGGGCTGGAGGTCGAAAAGAACCGCGCGACGATCCTGGAGGTCGATCCGCAGGCCAAGCGCTTCCGCGTCTATGCCGGGGGACTGCGCAATCCGATCGGGCTCGCGCTCCACCCCGATACGCAACGCCTGTGGACCGTGGTCAATGAACGCGACATGCTCGGCTCCGACGGCCCGCCCGACTATCTGACCCAGGTGACGATCGGGCAGTTCTTCGGCTGGCCGTGGAACTATTGGGGCGGCTATGTCGACAAGCGCGTCCAGCCGGAGCGCCCGGATCTGCGCGAGTATAGCGCGCGGCCAAGTTATTCGATGGGCCCGCACACCGCCCCGCTCGGGCTGACCTTCGCAACCGATGTCAGGCTCGGCGACAGCTTTGCCGAGGGCGCCTTTGTCGGCCTGCACGGGTCGTGGAACCGCGTGCCGGCGGCGGGCTACAAGGTCGTATTCGTTCCGTTCGGCGAGCGCGGATTGCCCGTTCCCGATGCCAAGCCGGTCGATGTGCTGACCGGCTTCCTCGACGCCGAGGGCAAGGCACAGGGCCGCCCGGTTGGGGTGACTGCAGACCGCACCGGCGCGCTGCTCGTGGCGGACGATGTCGGCAACACGATCTGGCGGGTCAGCGCCGCCGCGCCGCGCGCTCAATAGGCCGCGGCGAACTGGGCGGGAGGGGTGCGCCACGCCTGTTCCTGGCCAGGGGGACGCAACCCGCCCCACGCGTCACCCTGCGCCGCAACTGCATCGCGCGCACGGACTTCGGCGAGATGATCGGGGACGCCGCCGGGTCGGGCCAGCGGCATCATCCCGGTGACGGTGTAATGCCCTGCCACGGTTCCGGCGCACCCGCCCATCGCCGCAACGGCCAGCAGGGTAAAGGCAATGACGGGCCAGGGTCGCGGCATCACGGGGTCCTCCTCTTGCCCCGTTCAACCACGCCGCCGCGCGCCGGTTCCCTCAGCGCAGCAGCTTGGGCGCTTCGCGTTCCAGAATGTCGCGGACCTGACCGCTGAACAGCGACAGCATCATCGGCAACTCCACCACGGCATGAACATGCGTGTCGCCGACTTCCAGGCTGGTCGACACGCTCTGCCCCATCGCCGTCACGGTGAAATGCAGCGTATCGCCGTCCCAGCGCTCGCCGCTGGTCACGCCGCCGGGGAACAGCGATCCGATCTTGTCGACCCCTCCGGCAATGCGCTGGCGGGCTCCCTCGCGGCCGAGCGTGTGGGGGATGTCGACGGCAACCGGCTTCGCCATGGCAATTCCTTGTGTGAACGTGGAGCGCGATGATAGGCGCGACGCTTGTATCTGTCACGGTCAGGCCCGATAGCGGGCGGCGATGCCTGCCCTGCCCCGTCCCCGCCTGATCGCGCTGCTGACCGGCGCCGTTTCCGCCACCGCCTTTGCCCCGCTCGACTGGTGGGTGGTCGGGCTGGTGTGCTTCGCCATCCTGCTGCGGCTGACGCATGAAGCGCCCAGCCTGAAACAGGCGCTGTGGCGCGGCTGGCTGTTCGGGCTTGGCCATTTCACGGTCGGCAACAACTGGATCCAGCACGCCTTTACCTATCAGGACAAGATGCCGGCCGAGCTCGGCTATGTCGCGGTGATCCTGCTCTCGCTCTATCTCGCCATCTATCCGGCGCTGGCGATGGGGCTGGCCTGGCGCTTCGGGCAGGAACGCAAACTCGACCTCCCCTTCGTGCTGGTCGCGGGCGCGGCGTGGATCGTCGCCGAATATCTGCGCGGGGTGCTGTTCACCGGCTATCCGTGGAATCCGCTCGGGGTGATCTGGCTGCCGGTCCCCGGCGTGGCGCAGACGGCGAGCTGGGTCGGCACCTATGCGCTGTCGGGTCTGACGATCCTGGTCGCGGGCGCCCTGCTGCTGGCCAGCCAACGGCACTGGCGCTTTCCCGCCATAGTCGCGTTCACCGTCGCGCTTCTGGCGCTGAGCGGGATCGACCTTCAGGTGACGCGTCCGGCCAATGAACCGGTTCGTCCGATCGTCCGCGTGCTCCAGCCCAATGTCGGGCAGGAAACGGTGCTCGACGGCAGCTACGCGCAAAAGGCGCTGAGCGAGCTGATCCGACTGTCCAACGACACCGCCACCATCCTGCCCGGCGGGCCGGTTCCGCGCCTGATCGTCTGGCCCGAAGGCACCGTCGATTACTGGCTGGAGGAAGGCTATCCCGCCGCCTGGTACGCCAAGAACGATCCCCGCACCGTTCGCGCGATGATCGCGCAGACGCTGGGGCCAAGGGATATCGCGCTGGTCGGCGGCACCGGACTGTTGTTCAAGGGGGACGACAAACTCGACGCAGCGACCAATTCGGTGTTTGCGATCGATCCCAGCGGCGCGATTCTGGGCCGCTACGACAAGGCGCATCTTGTCCCCTATGGCGAATATCTGCCGATGCGCACGATCCTGCAGCCGCTCGGCCTGTCGCGGCTGGTGGCGGGCGAGATCGATTTCGAGCCCGGCCCGGGCCCGCAGACCATGACCGTCCCCGGCTTCGGCAAAGTGGGCATGCAGATCTGTTACGAGATCATCTTCTCCGGCCAGACGGTCGAATCCGCCAATCGGCCCGCCATTCTGTTCAATCCGTCGAACGACGCCTGGTTCGGTGCCTGGGGCCCGCCCCAGCATCTGGCGCAAGCACGGATGCGCGCGATCGAGGAAGGGCTGCCGATCCTGCGCGCCACCCCGACCGGTATCTCCGCGATCATCGACGCGCACGGCCGCATTGTCGCTGCGGCAGGCATGGGTGAGGCAAAGGCGATCGAGGCACCGATGCCCGACGCGCTGCCCCCGACGCTGTTCGCGCGGATCGGGAACCTGATGGCGGGACTCGTCGCGGCGCTGCTGCTCGCCATCGCCATTGCCTTCCGCCGCTTCGCTCGCTAGGGCGAGCGGCATATAAGGAAAGCTTTATATCAAGCCCATTTTCCCGTCAGGCATGGCAACGGCCTGACTTATTTTGAGGAAGACCATGCGTTCCACTTATCTCTTCACGTCCGAATCGGTTTCCGAAGGCCATCCGGACAAGGTTTCCGATCAGATTTCCGACGCGATCGTCGACCTGTTCCTGTCGAAGGACCCCGAAGCGCGCATCGCGTGCGAAACCCTGACGACCACCCAGCTGGTCGTGCTCGCCGGCGAAATCCGCTGCAAGGGCGTGTACGAAAACGGCGAATGGGCCCCGGGCGCGAAGGAAGAGATCGAGAAGACGGTCCGCGATACCGTCAAGCGCATCGGCTATGAGCAGGACGGCTTCCACTGGGAAACGCTGCGCTTCGAGAACAACCTGCATGGCCAGTCGGCGCACATCGCGCAGGGCGTCGATGCCGGTGAGAACAAGGACGAAGGCGCGGGCGACCAGGGCATCATGTTCGGCTATGCCGCGAACGACACCCCGGACCTGATGCCGGCGACGCTCGACTATAGCCACAAGATCCTGGAGCGCATGGCCGCCGACCGTCATTCGGGCGCGGCTCCGTTCCTGGAGCCGGACGCGAAGAGCCAGGTCACGCTGCGTTACGAAGGCAGCAAGGCCGTTGCCGCGACCGCAATCGTCGTCTCGACCCAGCACGCCAAGGGCTATGACCAGGGCGAAAAGGAAGCCGAGCTCAAGGCCTATGTGAAGAAGGTCGTTGCCGACGTGATCCCCGCCGAGCTGCTGAGCGACGCGACCGAATATCACATCAACCCGACCGGCAGCTTCGAAATCGGCGGCCCGGACGGCGACGCCGGCCTGACCGGGCGCAAGATCATCGTCGACACCTATGGCGGTGCAGCGCCGCACGGCGGCGGCGCGTTCAGCGGCAAGGACCCGACCAAGGTCGACCGTTCCGCGGCGTACATCACCCGCTACCTCGCCAAGAACATCGTCGCGGCGGGCCTCGCCCAGCGCTGCACGATCCAGCTGGCGTACGCGATCGGCGTGAGCAAGCCGCTGTCGCTCTATGTCGACACGCACGGCACCGGCACCGTCGGCGATGACAAGATCGAGGAAGCGATCGGCAAGATCGAAAAGCTTGGCGGCCTCACCCCGCGCGGCATCCGCACGCATCTCGGCCTCAACAAGCCGATCTATGCGCGCACCGCGGCCTATGGCCATTTCGGCCGCAAGCCCGAGGGCGATTTCTTCCCGTGGGAGCGCACCGATCTGGTCGAGGATCTGAAGGCCGCACTGGCCTGATCCTGCGAATCACGCAGTGAAGACAAAAGGGGCGATGGTCTTCGGACCGTCGCCCCTTTTTTCGTTTTGGGCTTGCGGCGCAGCGATTTGCGGTCAGGATCGGGGGAAATCTCTGGAGACGCAGCATGATCGTTCGGCTTGCCCTGTCCATCATGTTGCTGGCGTCTCCCGCACTCGCCCGCCAGGAGCCGGCCCCGATCGCCGCCCGCGACGGGCAGGCGTTCAAGCACAAGCATAGCGGGTTCAGCTTCCCGCCCACGCTGATCGGCCTCAACCGCTCCCAGGGTCTGGAGGTGGTGGCGCCGCAGCTCGATCTCTTCTTCCACTATCGCGCTGACGACGAGAGCGAGGAGATCTCGGTCTATGTCTACCGCATGACCTCCGGCTCGGTGCCGCTGTGGTTCGACGTGTCGCGCAGCGTGGTAGAGGCGCGCAAGGAAACCGGCAGCAAGGCCGCATGGGGCCCGCCTGCCGCATTCACCCCGCCCGGCCAGGCCAATGGCTCGGCGCTGCAATTGGGTTGGACGATCACCGGCAGCCGCCTGCGCAGCACCACGCTGACCCTGATTCCCATGGGCGAGTGGTTGGTAAAGATCCGCCATTCGTCAATGGCGCATGAGGTCGCCTCGCTCCAGCGCCGGACGGCGGAGGCGGTGGCGGCGCTGGGCTGGCCGAAGCGCATCGCGGCGGCGCCCGATGCTGCCGCGATCGTCGCCTGCACCGACACGCTCGTGCTGAGCGGCGAGGCCAAGCCGGTCAAGCAAAGCGGTGCGGGAACGCTGGTCGAAGCGCTGCTCGCGCAGATGGCGGGGAACCCGACCGACCGCAAGAAAGCCGCCAATCCGATGAAAGAGGCGCCACTGACATGGTGCGCCGATCGCATGGCGGACAGCCCCGTGGGCCTGTACCGGCCACAGGGAACGCGGGATCGCTATCTCCTGTCGCTGTCGGACTCGGGCATCGCAATCCGGGCGGAGCCGTCCGCCGCGTCGGCGCTGCTGGCCGATACGCAACAGCCGGCCTGGTCGGTGACCCTGCTCACCGCTGCAAAGGCGTATAATTTCGCGCGGCGCGACCGGCTTCCGCTGCCCGGTCAGATCGATGCGATCCTGAAGGAAAACCCCTTGTCCAGCGTCTCGACATGGGGAGACCGGCAGATCAGCCTCGACAGCGGGGCAATGAAATAGCACCGTCCACAGGCCCTACGCAAAAATCCCTAGCAGAGTTAACCATCGTGCGCGCGCCCGTTCTAGAAAGATCGGGTGGAGACGCTCATGCAGACAGTAACGACGCCGGCGCCGGCCAAGACCGAGCCTGATTTCAACCTGACCATGGCTTTCCAGCCCGTGTGGGACGCGCGGCTGGGCGAGGTCTACGCCTATGAGGCGCTCGTGCGCGGGCCGCAGGGCGAAGGCGCGCGCGAGGTGATCGACGCGATCCAGCCCGGAGACCGCTACGCCTTTGACCAGCAGTGCCGCGTGGCCGCGATCAAACAGGCTGTCGCTGCCGGGATCCTCAAGACCCCTGCGCTGCTGTCGATCAACTTCTTCCCCGACGTGATCACCGACCCCTTTGCCGACAGCGCACGGACGATGCGCGTCGCCAAGGAAACCGGCCTGCCGCCCGAACGGCTGATGTTCGAATTTGCCGAACATGACCGGCTTGACGGGTGCCGCATGGCCGAAACGATCGAAGCGCATCGCAAGATGCACATGCAAACCGCGTTCGACGATTTCGGCTCGGGCGATGTCGGCCTGGCGCTGCTCTCGCGCTTCACGCCCGACGCGATCAAGCTCGACCCCGTCCTGGTCCGCGGTCTGTCGTCAAGCTGGTCGCGGCGGCTGCTGGTCGAAAAGATGATCGAGATGGCGCGGTTGCGCGCGGTCCGGCTGATCGCCGAGGGCGTGGAAACGCGGGCCGATTACGACAAGCTGCTCGCGCTCGGTGTGCGCTACTTCCAGGGTTATTACATCGCCCATCCGCGCATCGGCGTGCTCGAACAGCCCCGCTTGCGGCCTGCCGCCTGAACCGCCCGCCCCTTGCCCAAGCGCGCGGCCTTCGCCAAGGGGCTGGCGATGAACGATCCGAGCACCATCCGCCGCCTCTATGGCCGCGCCAAGGGACATAAACTGCGCGCCGGCCAGCAGGCGCTGGTCGACGATGCCCTGCCGCGCGTCGCGGTGCCAGCCGAAGGCCCGCTCGATTCGCGCCGCCTGTTTGGCGACGACCGTCCGCTGGAGGTCGAGATCGGCTTCGGTGCTGGCGAGCATCTCGCCGGCCAGGCCGGGATGCGACCCGATCATGGCTTTGTCGGCTGCGAACCGTTCCTGAACGGCGTGGTCGGCGCGCTTGGCCATATTCGTGACGACGGGCTGAGCAATGTCCGGCTGCACATGGGCGACGCGCTCGACGTGATCGAGCGGCTGCCCGATGCCAGCCTCGATCGCGTCTATCTGCTGCACCCCGACCCGTGGCGCAAGGCGCGCCATGCCAAGCGCCGGATGGTCAATCACGGCCCGCTCGACCTGATCGCGGCCAAGCTCAAGCCAGGCGCTGAATTCCGGCTGGGCACCGACGATCCGACCTATTGCCGCTGGTCGATGATGGTCATGAACCAGCGGCGCGATTTCGTCTGGCAGGCGCGCGAGGCAAGGGATTTCCTGACCCGCCCCGACGACTGGCCCGAAACCCGCTACGAGCGCAAGGCGCGCCGCCAGGGGCATGAAGTGTGGTATTTCCGGTACCTGCGCGTGTGACCGGCATGGCTTGACCACCGCCCCCGGCTCGTGGCAGGGCACCTGCATCGCGCCAGACGCGATCCGGCCGGCATGGGCGGGTATAGCACAATGGTAGTGCAGCAGCCTTCCAAGCTGAATACGCGGGTTCGATTCCCGCTACCCGCTCCAGCCCGCCCCCTCGATCCGGCACATTTACCCCGATTGTGCAGTGCACTATGGTCAGGTGCGATTCGGGGGAATCAATCACATGGTCGACGCAGAGAAGTTCGTCCTGTCCTATGTCTGGCTGCTGGCGCTTGTGGCCGGTGGCGTGCTGGCGGCAGGGTTGATGTGGCGCGCGCGGGCGAAAACGGCGCGGCGCGAGCGACGACGGACGCGCAACATTGCGCGGCAGCGCACTTGGGATTGGCTGATGATGCGGCGCAATGTGAAGCGCCTGACTCATCACAGCGGCGGCGATCAACCCTGACGCAATCGGCAGGGGGTGGTGGAAGGGACTGGATTCGAACCAGTGTACGCTCACGCGGGCAGATTTACAGTCTGCTGCCTTTAACCACTCGGCCACCCTTCCATGCGGCACGCCGAAGCGAGTGCGCGCCAATGCCGAAGCGCGGCGGCGCTGTCAACGCCTTGCGCACGCGGGTTGTGACGCCTAGCGTAATTTCGTGAGCCAGAGGCCAAGACGCGGGCAGCGCCCCCAATCCGGATCGAACAGCAACCGCCCCCGTTTCTGGGGCCGCCACGCCGTGACCGCGGCGCTGGCCAATCCCGAACGCCGCGTGCGCAAGGTCTGGGGGACGCGGGAGGCGCTCGCCGCGCTCGACCTGCCGCCCGTCCTGCCGATCACCTATGCCGATGTCGCGGATCTGGCGCGGATGGTGCCGTCGGACGCGCCGCATCAGGGCATCGTGATCGAAGTCGATCCGCTCGAGGAAATCTGGCTGGGCGACCTGCTGGAGCAGGGTGCGAACGATCGCCGCCCGCTGCTGGTGCTCGACCACGTCACCGACCCGCACAATGTCGGCGCGATCCTGCGCTCGGCTGCGGCGTTCGATGCGCTCGGCATCGTGACTCAGGACCGGCACGCGCCGCCCGAATCGGGATCGCTGGCACGCGCCGCATCCGGAGCGCTGGAACTGGTCCCATGGGTGCGCGTGGTCAACCTTGCCCGCGCGCTGGACGAGATTGGCGAAGCCGGTTTCTGGCGCATCGGCCTTGCCGGCGAGGCGAGCGGCACGCTGGCCGAGGTGATGGGCGATACCCGCCCTGCGCTGGTGCTGGGCGCCGAGGGCGAAGGCATGCGGCACAATACTGCGGCGCATTGCGACGAGCTTGCCCGGCTGCCCATCTCGCCCCGGGTCGAGAGTCTCAACGTGTCCAACGCAGCCGCCATCGCGCTATACGCAGCTATCTCGCGCTGACCCGTCCGGTCGGCGTGCAACGGGGGGAGTAACGCCATGTTCGACCGGTTCAGAGGGTTTGCCCTTGCCATCATCGCGCCAGTGCTGCTGGTCGGCTGCGCGTTCAGTCCGGGCAAGTTCACGTCGACGCTGACCATCCTCGCCGACCGCAGCTTCACCTTCAGCTATCAGGGTGAGGTCATCGCCGTCGACATTGCGGGCCAGATGGCCAAGGGCATGGGTGACGCGTTCAAGGGCATGGGCGAGGACGACGAAGACGCGGCGGACGGGAAGCGCAAGAAGACCGCAGCCAGCCTGATCCGCGCTGGCTGGCAGGACGACGACGCGGCGATCGACGGTGACGATGCCGATGATGCCGCCGAGCGCGAAGCCAAGTTCAAGGCAATCGCCGAAGCCCTGACCAAGGAAGCCGGCTATCGATCGGTCACGTACAAGGGCGACGGCGTATTCGTCGTCGACTATCAGATCAGCGGCAAGCTGACCCATAACTTCCTGTGGCCCTATAATCTCGACGCGGAAGTCATCTTCCCCTTCGTCGTGATGGAATTGCGCGGGGCCGACATGGTGCGGGTGAAAGCGCCTGCATTCGGCGACAGCGAATCTCCGGGCAAGGGCAAGTCGGACGATGCCCGCAGCAAGCTCGACGGCACCTTCACCCTCGTCACCGACGGCGAACTGGTCAGCCAGAATAATGAGGACGGCGCCAAGCTCGACGGGACCCGCCGCACGGTGACGTGGAAGGCGAGCCCGCTGACCAAGGATGCGCCGATGGCCGTGGTGAAGGTCGCGCCGCGGCCCTGAGCGGCCGTTGCGGCGCCCGGCCGGTGCAGCCGCGCTGCACCGGCCTGCGCGATCAGTCCTCGGCCGCGATACGGACCTTCAGCCCGTCGAGCGCGCTGGTGAACTGCACCTGGCAGGACAGGCGCGAATAGGCGTTGCGATCGGACGAGCTGTCGAGCAGGTCGTTTTCGTCCTCGCTCATCGGCGGCAGTTTGTCCGCAAATTCCGGGTCGACATGGATGTGGCAGGTCGCGCACGAGCAGCAGCCGCCGCACAGGGCGAGCAGTTCGTCGAACCCATTGTCCCGGATCACTTCCATGACGCTCAGGCCCACCTCACCTTCGACTTCGCGTTCTTCTCCTGCGCGCGTGACGACGATAAGCTTGGCCATGATCTTCTCCTCCGTATTCCGCGCCCATGCCGGGGAACGGCGCAGCTTTCAAGGATTCGCAACATGGGGCTGACTGCCGAACAGCTGCGCGAGTCGCTGGATGCAATTGCAGCGCGCGAGCCGCTGATGGCCGCAGCCGTCGCGCGCGTCGGCTATCCCGAGCCGCGCATCCGCGCGCCGGGCTATGAAACCCTGTTGCGCACGATCGTCGGGCAACAGGTCAGCGTCGCGGCAGCGGCGTCGATCTGGGCCAAGCTGGCGGCAGGAATCGGCGACCTGACCCGGCCCGACATCGTTGCAGCCGCGCCCGACGACGCGCTCCGCGCCGCCGGCCTGTCGCGGCAAAAGGCGAGCTATGCCAAGAGCCTCGCCGAAGAAGTGGCGAGCGGGCGGCTCGACCTTGCGGCGTTGCCCGCCGATGATGAGGACGCGATTGCGCAGCTGGTGCGGGTCAAGGGAATCGGGCGCTGGTCGGCGGAAATCTACCTGTTGTTCGCCGAGGGCCGCCGCGACATCTGGCCCGCCGGCGATCTGGCGGTGCAGATCGAGGTCGGACGGATCATGGGCCATGCCGAACGCCCGTCGGAAAAACAGACCCGCGCGATCGCCGAAGCCTGGCGCCCGCACCGGGGTGCCGCCGCGATTCTCGCCTGGCACCATTACAAGGCCGATATGGCGGCGATCTAGGCGAGCTTGCCGCCCTCGACGTGCAGAACGCGGGGGCAGCGCGACAGCGTTTCGATGCGGTGCGCGACGATCAGGATCGCCGGGCGCGGCTCCAGCGCGGCGAGCCGGTCGAGCACCGCCGCCTCGCTCGCTGGATCGAGTGCAGCGGTGGCTTCGTCGAGAACCAGCAGGCGCGGACGGCGCAGAATCGCGCGCGCAATCGCCAGCCGCTGGCGTTCGCCGCCGGACAACAGCGCGCCGCGCTCACCGATGATCGTATCGAGCCCGCGGGGCATGGCGGCGACACGCTCGGCCGCACCAGCAATGCTCAGCGCCTCCATCAGCATCGCGTCATCGATGGTCGCATCGCCCCAGTCGAGATTGCGCCGCACCGTGTCGTGGAAGAGAAACGCGTCCTGCGGCACATAGCCGATCGCCTGCCCCCACCCGCCTGCCGCCAACCGCACTCCACCGACGGTGACGCGCCCGGACTGCGGAACCAGCAGGCCCGAAATCAGGTCGATCAGCGTCGTCTTGCCCCCGCCGGACGGCCCGGCAATGCCGACCAGCTCGCCCGGTTCGATCTGCAGCGATGCGTCGAGCAGCCCGGCGCCCGACGGGTGGGCATAGCTGACGCGATCCAGAACGACCGGACCGGGCGGCAGTGGCACGGCAGCCCCGCGCGCGATCCCGGCCCCGCCCAGATCGGCCAGCGCCGACCGCACCGCGCCATAGCTGGCGCCGAGATGGAGAAGCTGCTGCGACGCCTGCTGCAACTGCATCGCCAGCGGCGCCATGCGCGAAAAGATCAGCGCAAGCACGACCAACACGGTCGGCGGTACCTGCGCCAATACGCCACCCGCAAGCACCGCGGCGGCGGCAAAGGCGGTGCCGATCCCGAACCAGGTTCGCGCGGTCGATTGCGCGACGATGAAACCGCGTTGCTCGAGCGCCGCCGCGCGCTGGGCGGAATCGAATTCGCGGGCAAAGCCGCTGCTTGCGTCCTGTGCAGCTGACGCCTTGAGCCCGGCGAGGAACGATGTCGAGCTGCCCATCAATGCCCGATTCTTGTCGACCATGCGCGCGCCGAGTGCGGCGCTATTGCCGCTATGGCGGTTGACCAGCAGCGCCAGCAGGCCAAGTCCGCCAAGCGCCGCGAGCGCGAATAGCGGCGCGAGGGTGAGGGCGACGCCGAGCTGGATCACGATCATCGCGCCGGCCACGAGCGACTGTGCCATGAAATGCGCGGCGACCCCGATGCGGCCGATATCGGCGGTCAGCAGGCTGGTGATCCGCGCATGCTCCACCCCGGCCAGGCGTTCCCAGGGTGCCGCCGCCAGCGCGTTGACGACCTTGCTGCGCAGATCGAGCGTGTAGCCGGTCTGGACATCGAACAGTGCCAGGTCGCGGCGCCGCAACACCAATGCCCGCAGGATCATCACCAACACGAATGCACTGACCAGCACCACCAGCCGCGTGCGCGAATCGCTGCCCAGCCATTCGACCACCCACGCCATTCCGTCACCGGGGGCAACGATCAGTCCGATCAGCGGCACCAGCAGCGCGAGCCCGAGCCCCTCCAGCACTGCTCCCGCCGCCACCCATGCGACGGCGCCGGCGCCCCGGCGACCGGCCTGGCGGACCAGACTGGCAGCAAAAGCGACCGCCTGGGCGGTGGCGGACGCGGCGGTGGGCGGGGAGGCGGCGTTCATGCACGTGCTTGTGCCGCGCTTTGCACAAAGGGCAACCGACTTTGCGCGTGACGGGGTGGAATCGCGCGCGCTGCTGCGCCATGAGGGAGATCAGCGAAGGAGACCCGTACCGATGAAGACCCGCGCCGCCGTTGCATTCGAGGCCAAGAAGCCGCTCGAGATCGTCGAGCTGGACCTGGAGGGCCCCAAGGCCGGTGAGGTGCTGGTCGAGATCATGGCGACCGGCATCTGCCATACCGACGCCTATACGCTCGACGGGTTCGACAGCGAGGGCATCTTCCCGAGCGTGCTGGGCCATGAGGGCGCGGGGATCGTGCGCGAGGTCGGCGCGGGCGTGACCAGTGTCAAGCCGGGCGACCATGTCATCCCGCTCTACACCCCCGAATGCCGCCAGTGTAAGTCGTGCCTCAGCGGCAAGACCAATTTGTGCACCGCGATCCGCGCAACCCAGGGCAAGGGGCTGATGCCCGACGGCACCACGCGCTTCTCCTACAAGGGCCAGCCAATCTATCATTATATGGGCTGCTCGACCTTCTCGAACTTCACCGTCCTGCCCGAGATCGCGGTCGCCAAGATCCGCGAGGACGCACCGTTCCAGACCAGCTGCTATATCGGCTGCGGCGTCACCACCGGGGTCGGCGCGGTGATCAACACCGCCAAGGTGCAGGTCGGCGACAATGTCGTCGTATTCGGCCTTGGCGGCATCGGCCTCAACGTCATTCAGGGCGCGCGGCTCGCCGGGGCGAACCAGATCATCGGCGTCGACATCAACCCCGACCGCGAGGAATGGGGCCGCAAGTTCGGCATGACCGACTTCCTCAATTCGCGCGGCATGAGCCGTGAGGATGTCGTGGCGCGGATCGTGGCGATGACCGATGGCGGTGCGGATTACACCTTCGACGCGACCGGAAACACCGAAGTCATGCGGATCGCGCTCGAGGCATGCCACCGCGGCTGGGGCACCAGCATCATCATCGGCGTGGCCGAAGCCGGCAAGGAAATCGCCACCCGCCCGTTCCAGCTAGTCACCGGCCGCAACTGGCGCGGTACTGCGTTCGGCGGGGCCAAGGGCCGCACCGACGTGCCGAAGATCGTCGAGATGTACATGACCGGCAAGATCGAGATCGACCCGATGATCACCCATGTCATGGGGCTGGAAGAGATCAATACTGCGTTCGACCTGATGCATGCGGGGCAGAGCATCCGCAGCGTCGTCGTGTTCTGAAATCATAACAGGGGAGAGGAAACCATGTTCAGCCACATCATGCTCGGCGCGAACGACGTCGAAGCGTCCAAGGCATTTTATGACGCGACGCTGGGCGCGCTCGGTGCCCGCGCCGGGAGCGTCGATCCGAAGGGCCGCGCCTTCTACATGCACAATGGCGGCATCTTCATGCTGACCAAGCCGCTGGACGGGCAGCCCGCGTGCCACGCCAATGGCGGCACGGTCGGCTTTGCCGCCACCAGCCCGGAGATGGTCGATGCGTGGCATGCCGCCGGCCTCGCCCATGGCGGTACCGCGATCGAGGATCCGCCCGGAATCCGCGAGAACGCCTTCGGCGCGCTCTACCTCGCCTATCTGCGCGATCCGGCGGGGAACAAGGTCTGCGCGATGTATCGCGTGCCCAAGGAAGGCTGACGGCGCATGGGGATGGAGACGGTTTCGACCAACCGGGCGCACGGCGGTACACAGGGTGTCTATCGCCATGACTCGACCGCGACCGGGACGCCGATGACCTTTTCGGTCTTCATCCCCGACCATGCGCCGGGCGCACGCCTGCCGGTGTTGTGGTACCTTTCGGGCCTCACCTGCACCCACGCCAATGTGACCGAAAAGGGCGAGTACCGGGCCGCCTGCGCCGAGCATGGCATCATCTTCATCGCCCCCGACACCTCACCACGCGGCGATGCCGTGCCGGATGATGAAGCCTATGATTTCGGCAAGGGCGCGGGATTTTACGTCGATGCCACGCAAGCGCCCTGGGCGACCCATTACCGGATGCGGTCCTATATCGAGGATGAGCTGCCCGGGCTGATTCTGCGCGAATTTCCAATGGCAGACCTTGGCCGACAGGGCATTACCGGGCACTCGATGGGCGGGCACGGCGCCCTGACCATCGCGCTGCGCAATCCGGACCGCTTCCGTTCGGTCAGCGCATTCGCGCCGATCGCGTCGCCCCTCTCCTGTCCGTGGGGCGAAAAGGCGCTGAATGGGTATCTGGGCGCGGACGACCGCACCGCATGGCGCTCCTATGATGCCTGCGCGCTGATCGCGGACGGCGCCCGGTTGCCCGAACTGCTGGTCGACCAGGGCGACGCCGACACATTCCTCGACAATCAGCTCAAGCCCGCGCTGCTCGACGCCGCGTGTCGTGCGGCCGGCATTCCCCTCACCCTGCGGATGCAGCCTGGCTATGATCACAGCTATTATTTCATCTCGACCTTCATGCCCGACCATGTCGACTGGCACGCCGAACGGCTGAAGGCGTGACGCAGCGCTTCGACGCGGTCGTCATCGGGGCGGGCCATAACGGCCTGACCTGCGCCTTCTACCTTGCCCGCGCCGGTCTAAAGGTCTGCATCGTCGAACGCCGCGACATCGTCGGCGGCGCAGCGGTGACCGAAGAGTTCCACCCGGGCTTCCGCAATTCCACCGCCAGCTACACCGTCAGCCTGCTTCAGCCGCGGGTCATCGCCGACATGAAGCTGGTCGAGCGCGGCTATCGCGTGATCGAACGGCCGATCTCGAACTTCTTCCCGCTCGACGGCGATTATCTCAAGCTCGGTGGCGGTGTCGATCGGACGCGGGCGGAGTTTGCGCGCTTTTCAGCCCGCGATGCCGCCGCGCTCGACGGCTATGAGGCCGCGCTCGAGCGGGTCGCAAACCTGTTGCGCAACATGGCGCTGAAGGCACCGCCCAATGCCGGGGGTGGAATCGCCGCCCTGCTCGCAGCGGCGGCGCAGGGGCGAGCGGTCGCGTCGCTGCCGATCGAGGCGCAGCGCGATGCCCTCGCTCTGTTCGTCCAGTCCGCGCGCGAATTTCTCGACGGGTGGTTCGAAAATGACCACGTCAAGGCGGCCTTCGCGTTCGACTCGGTGGTCGGCAACTATGCCGGACCGTCGGCGCCGGGCTCGGCCTATGTCCTGCTGCACCACGTCTTCGGCGAGGTGAATGGCAAGAAGGGCGCATGGGGCCATCCGGTCGGCGGGATGGGCAGCATTACCCGGATGATGGGCGAGGCCGCCGCTCAGGCTGGCGTCGTGATCCGGCTGGAGTCCCCGGTCGAACGGGTACTCGTCGATGGCGGCCGCGCCGTCGGGGTCAAGCTGACCAGCGGCGAAGAGATTGCAGCGAAGACGGTCGTCGCCAATGTCGGCCCCGCCCTGCTGTTCCGCCAGATGGTCGATCCGAGCGACCTGCCGGAGGATTTCCGGCGACGCATCGCCGAGTTCAAAACCGGGTCGGGCAGCTTCCGGATGAACGTCGCGCTGTCACAACTGCCCGATTTCTCGGTGCTGCCCGGCACCGATGCCGAGCATCACCGCAGCGGCATCATCATCGCGCCGACGATGGACTATATGGACAAGGCGCATGAGGACGCGGTCCGTTACGGCTGGTCCAATGCGCCGGTGGTCGAAATGACCATCCCCTCGACCGTCGACGACAGCCTTGCACCGGCGGGATGCCACGTCGCCAGCCTGTTCTGCCAGCACTTCGCTCCGGTCCTGCCGCATGGGCGCAGCTGGGACGACGAGCGCGAAGCCGCTGCCGACGACATTATCGATACGGTCACGCAGCACGCCCCCAATTTCCGTGACTCGATCATCGCGCGCCAGATTCACGCGCCCACCGATCTGGAACGCAAATTCGGTCTGATCGACGGCGACATCTTCCATGGCCGCATGTCGCTCGACCAGCTCTGGGCCGCCCGCCCGGTACTCGGCCATGGCGATTATCGCGCGCCGGTTGCCGGCCTGTATCTCTGTGGTGCGGGCAGCCATCCGGGCGGCGGCGTCACCGGAGCGCCGGGCCACAATGCAGCGCGGGAGATTCTGAAGGACCGCAGCCTGTTCGGGCGGTTGCTCCGCCGCTGACGCGCCAGATCAGTCGAATACAGCCTCGTAGCGGACCGCGCCGGTACGCGGCTCCTGGCTGCGGGGGACGAGGAACAGGCACATCGGGCCGAATTCGGGATGCGACACCCAATAGGGTCCCTGCGCCAGTCGCGCACCCGCCGGACCGCGAAAGAACATCGAATAGGGCATGCGCCAGGCCGGCGAGGTCATGCGCGGCCAGGCGGCCTTGACCTCTTCCAGGATCAGCTGCTGCTGGACACCGCCGTCGTCCACGGTGAAGCCGTCGCCGATTGCCGCGCAGGCATCGCGCGAGCTTGGCAGCGATAGCGAAGGACGCAGCCCCGACATCAGCGACGTGCTCCGGGCAACGCAGGGCAAAGAAAGGGGACGCAGGCGATCACCCGAGAACTCCGTTAATGGTGAAGGCCCGGACTCACCCCTCCGGACAGCACGGAAGATATCGTGATCGGGTGCGAACCGGCAATGCGGGGATTTTGCGGATCGCGCGGTTAACCACGCGCCGGTGCGGCAGGCCGCGCGCCCCTTCCGCTTGCCCGCACGGCTTCCTAATTGTTCGCGATGACCGATGCCACGCTGCTGCCCGATCGCGCACTGATTCGCCTGTCCGGCGACGATGTCCGCGGCTTCCTTCAGGGACTGGTGACCCAGGATGTACAGCATCTTCAGACAGACGCGCCGCTTTGGGCCGGGCTGCTGACGCCACAGGGCAAGGCGCTGTTCGACTTCATCCTGTGGGCGGACGAAGCGGACATTCTGATCGACTGCGAGGCGGCGCAGCGCGACGCGCTCATTCGGCGGCTGTCGCTGTATCGGCTGCGGCGACCCATCACGATCGCTCCGGTGGACGGCTATGTCCATTGGGCACCGGCGGAAGGGCGCGGCGTCCCCGATCCGCGGCTCGCCGCGCTCGGCTGGCGGTGGCTGTCAGACGCGGCGGCCGCACCGGCGATCGACTGGACGGCGCATCGCCTGCGTCTCGGCGTCACCGAGGGGGTCGGGGAACTGGGGCAGGACAAGACGCTCTGGCTCGAATGCAACGCCGCCGAACTCAATGGCGTCAGCTTTACCAAGGGCTGCTATGTCGGCCAGGAGAATACCGCGCGGATGAACTGGCGCGCGAAGGTGAACCGGCGACTGGTGGTTGCGCCGCTGGGTGAAGCGGGCGAGCGCACCCGCGCCGTCTATCCCGAGCTCGACCTGATGGTCGAACACCGCCGGATCGATGCCTTGGGCGACGCCCTGATACCCGACTGGCTGGCCGCCGCGCTCGCCTCAGATCCCTGACCATTCGAGGCCGCCGGGGAGCGGCGCGCCGGCATAGTCCAGTTGAAGCACACGCCGTCGGCGTGGGATGACGGCTGCCTCGGATGCGTGAAGGATCGGTGTGGCATAGGCCCAGATATCACCCGCGCGTGCGGTACAGCGATGGACCCCGCACTGCGCGACCACCGATCCGATCCGATCCTCGCGAATCACGCCCATGCGATGCGAGCCCGGCGCGATCAACAACGGCGCGTTGTCGCGGGGAACGTCGTCGAGGTGAACGCGCAGCGTCACCATCCGCGCCAGTACCGCGAACGGCGGCGCGACATGGACCAGGCCGCTCTTGACCGTCCATGGACCGAACCCGGCCACGTCGACGCGCGCGCGGACATTGATCGTGCGGTCCTGATGCCATGCCAGCGACCAGTTGGTGGTGGCGGTCTTGTCGAACAGGATGGCGCGGACGGGGAGCACGCGCCTTCCCGCAACACGCTGCGCGCACTGCCCGATCGCGCTCGCCGCTCCGGTCAAGTCGGCAAGTGCCGGGATCGCATGCAGCCGCAAACCGGGGCGGTCAGTGGGGAGTGCGGCCAGCGCATGCTGGAGTGGATTGAGGATCGCGATAGCGGCGCCCGCGATGCGCTCGGCGCCGTGATCGGCGAAGCGCATCGGATCCTCCGGCGGCGGCGATTCGGTGCCCATCGGGCCTGGCGAGTCGTGCATTCACGAAACAGACCAGCCAGCTCGGTGCAAAGCAAGGCGTCCTGATGTCGCGACGCCAGCGCAAAGAAAAAGGGAGGCCGGTTTCCCGACCTCCCCAAATCTTGTCGATCCACAGAGTGGACCGCGCGGCTTACATGCCCGAACCCGGACCGTAAGTGATTTCCACGCGGCGGTTCTGCAGTTCGCGCACGCCGTCGGCGGTGTCGACGCGCGGACGGCTTTCACCGAACGCTTCCGTGCTGATCACGCCATCGGCAATGCCACGGCCCGACAGGTACGAACGGACCGACTCTGCACGACGCTGCGAGAGGCCGACGTTGTAGCTGGCTGCGCCCGAACGGTCAGCGTGACCGGCGAGCATGACCTGCGCGTTGCCGCAGCTCTGGTATGCCGAGATGGCGTTATCCAGGATGCCCGCTGCTTCCGGCGTGATGTCCGACTTGTCCCACTCGAAGAAGACAATGTAAGGCCCCGGGGTGCACGTCGCCACCGGCGGCGGCGGCGGAGGCGGCGGGGGAGGCGGCGGAGGCGGAGGCGGCGGCGGCGGCGGCGGAGGCGGCGGCGGAGCAGCCGGCTCACCGAAGTTGAAGGTCACGCCACCGAGCAGGCTGTGCGAACGGAAGCGACCGTCGAAGGTGCGACCGGTCACATCGACCAGGCGGACATTGTCCGCGTTGAAGAAGCGATACTTCAGCGACACGTCGATGTTGTCGCTGACCGGCTGGCGGAGACCCGCAATTGCCTGCCATGCGAAAACGGTGTCGGAGTCGTCGAGGAACGCGCCGCGGGTGGTGAGCGCATAGTCAGCCTTGACGCGCGCCACGCCCGCACCGCCGCCGACGAAGCCCTGCAGGCCATCGTCTTCACCGAAGTCGAGCATACCGTTGATCATGAAGCTGAGCGCCGAGGTGGTGCCACCAGCATAATCGAACCGGCCGCCAGCGATGTTCGCGAGAGCGCCGCTTGCGTTGTAGTACGGGGTCGAGACCGACGAACGATACGCATCAACCGACGCACGACGATAGCTGACTTCAGCTTCGGCACGGAAGCCGCCGAAATCGTAACCGATCGTGCCGCCGACGTCCCAGCCAGCTTCGCTATCGACGGTCGCGGCGGTTGCCACGGTGCCGATGTCATAATCGATGTCTTCGACGATCATCGCGCCGCCTTCGACGCCCACATACCACGCGTCGTCGCGTGCGAGGGCGGGCGTGGTGAGCGCGGTCGAAGCAAGTGCCAATGTTACGGCAAGCTTCCGCATCTTAATCCCCTTTCTTAGGTTGCCACTTCGGACAGCGCTAACCTCCTAACCTCTGGAAAGTTTCCGCGCAAGCGAACAAAATCCGGGGACTGTTGCCGGAACGTCACAGTTCGGTGGCAGCGATAAGCCCGTGCGCCCGCATTGCATCGAGGATCGCGACGATCGCGCTGCGTGCCTCGGAATCGGTCACGGTGCCACCCGTCGGCGCGGCGATCGCGGCGCCCCGATCGCCCAAGACCTGCACCCCGCCAATGTCGATCCGCGCGGCGGCGATCACCCCCGTCTGCCATGCGCCCGCGTGATAGCGCGCCGTCACCCCAAGGCTTTCCACCCACACGCACAGACCCGGGCGCGGCACTGCGAAGCGCCAGCCGCCATCGGTCCAGGTCGCGACCGCGCCGGGGTGATCTGCCCATGCGCCCGACGGTGCCGGACCGACGACCCATGCCGCGCCCGGAACCGGATCGGCCGGCGGCGTCTCGATCCCGATCGCGACCACGGCAGGGTGCAGCAGCGAATCGATCTGCGTGAGTGCCTCATTGTGGAACATCTCCTTTTGCGATTGCCCTGCATGCAGCAGGGGCAGCGCGAATCGGGCGGTCTCGGTCATGGCGTTACTCCATCGGGTCCAGGGTCAGGGTGGCGGGCGGTGACAGGCCCCGGTCGCCCGCCTGCCGCACTTCGAGTCGCGCCGCGCCGCGTCCTTCCAGAAACCAGTGCGGCGCCGTGCTGATCGCCTCGAAGCTGGCACCGGCAGGATCGGTCACGCGGATCTGATAGCGTTCCGCGCTCTCGCCCAACGGGGCGTCGGTGCCATCGAGCCAGTCCCAGCCCGCGCGGCTGCGTCGCGTCCAGTGCACCCATCGCCCGCCGTCGCCCGGCCGTACCGTCAGCGCTACCGGCGCGAGCGGCGCAGCCAGCCGCCCGGTGAGCGTCACGTCCGCCTCGACCGGCTCGGCATCGCCGACTCCGGTCGCCATGACCGTGAGCCGTGTTCCCGCGCCGCCGACCACCGGCACCAACGCGACTCCCGCCGGCTCGATCAGGACGAACCGATCGCCGGCCACCACGCTTCCGATCCGGTCCTCTGTCCCGCGCCGTCCGCGCCACAAATGTGTGAGCAACCACCGGCCCGCCCCCAGCGGCTCGGCGCGCGCGAACTGGATCAGCTCGTCGCCGATCATCGCCAGGTTGGCACCGCTATCCAGCGCGGCCGACGTCGCATCGTTCAGCGTGCCGGGGTCGGTGTCGAGATCGACCACCAGCTGCGACCTGCGATCCTCGATCAGTGCGCTCGCGGCGGCCGGGGGCACATGAACCCGCCCGATCACCGCCGGCGCCGCCGTCGTGCCGACCGGCTCCCAGCGCGCACCCGCGTCGCTGCTGACGGCGAGTGCGGCGCTGCGCCACCCCGCTGTCGATCCACCTGCGGCAATCGCGATTCGCGCGCGATCGCCGGACGGTTCGGAAATGTCGGGCAGCTCGAACACCGACAGGATCGTCGCACCGCGTCGCCGGTCGGGCGCCGGATGTACCCTGCCGGGGCTCGCCGGACGCGGGGCGGCTGGCCCCGCAATCGGGATCAGGGTCAGCGCGACCCCGTCGACGTCCAGCGTCGTCTCCGCAACGCGCCACAGCCCCGCCTCTCCCGCGACGGTGACCCGGCTGCCCGGCGCGATCGCCAGCCCCGTCCAGCCGGGTCGCAGGCTGCGCCGCGTCCGCCCGGCGGCAGCCCGCAGCAGCTCATCGGCAGCGATCGCCTTGGCGTCCGACGCGGGCAGCGCTGCGGGCAGGGCAATGCGCCGCTCGCCCGCCGCCCCGCTCGGCGACGTCGCGACCTGAACCCCCAGCTGATAATCGCGCGCGGGATCGTAATGGCTGATGGCAACGCGCTGCGGCACGCGGTCGGCGGCGTCGATCGTGCGCGCCGCACCCGCACCGGCATCCGGGTCGGCGACCGCCGTGGCGGCGCCAACGCCGCCAACCAGCCGCAGCCGTCCCGCCGCGATCGCGGGCCAGCAACCCGCCGCATCGATCAGCGGCGCCACCGCCCCGCGCAGGGTTTCGCCATAGGCCGAATAGCCGCCGATCGGGCGCGTCGCGTCCCCGGCACCGATCGCGCCTCCGCTCACCGCCTCGACAATCTGTCCGGCGGGGACCGGGCCGGCATCGGCGATCACCTCGAACGACAACGACGGGATCCGGTTGCCGAACGCCTCAAGCTCGAGCCCCTCGAACACGGCATAGGCGATGCCGCGATGCGCGGGCGTCAGCGCGAGCCCCTCGGCCGATGCGATCAATGGATCGGGCGGCTGATCGTCGCCGCCCAGGTGCAGGCGGAACCCGGTACGCTCCTTCCAGTCCCCCGCGGCACCGCGCAACAGCTTGCCATCCGCCCAGATGCGACCGATCGCGTGGATCGGACGCGCCGACAGCGCGACCGCGAACGATGCCGAGTAGCTGTAGCGCGTCACCGTCGGCTGTCCCTTGCCGCCATCGCGATGGCGCTGCTCGACCAGATCGCTCGCCCAGATCACCGTCCCGGCAACCCGCAAGGTGCCGAACAGCTTCGGCACCGGCGTACCATAGCTCGATGTCTGGACGCTCAATTCGGTCAGGCGCGGCCCCTCGCGGCCCTTGGGCTTGAACAGCAGCTCGCGGTCGATCACCTGCCCGGCCAGCGCGCCGATCAGCGATCCGACCGGCCCGAACAGGCCGCCGACCGTGGAAAGCACCAGCGTCGCCATCTCAATCCTCCCTTTGACGCCAGCGCGCCAGCGCGGGCCAGGGTGGATCCCCCGGCCGCTCGACCACCCGGCGCAGCGCCGCATCGGCGTGGATCACGCCCGCTTCGCTCGTCACGGCAAAATGCAGCTGCCCCGCCCCGGCATCGAACAGCACCAGATCGCCGGGCCGCGCATCGGTGACGCGCAGCAACCCCGTGCGGTCGACCGCATCGATCACCGCTGCCGGTCGCCCGCCGCGCAGCGCATAGCTGCGCGGCACGCCGACACCGAATGCCAGCCCGGCAAGCCCGACACAGTCGACGCCCAGTTCAACGCACCGACCATGCACCCGGAATCGCGACCCGATCGCGCCGCGCGCGCGCTCCAGCGGAGTCATTCGCCCGGATACCGCGTCAACAGGTCGATCCCGGGCAAATAGGGCTCGCCACGGAAATTCGCGGCGTTGCCGAACCGCCCGGCACAGGTCGCGATCGACTTGTCGCAGCCCTCGCGGATCTCCAGCATCGCGCCGGTCGCAGGAAAGCGCGGCGGCTGCCACAGCCGCACCGCGTTACCGGCCGAACGCGCCACCGCATCGCTCAGCCCGCTATTGCTCCCGGTCAGCCAGCATATGCGCCCGCCACCCCATCCGTCGGGCACCGGTTCGACCGTATCCAGGGTCAGGGTCGCACTTTCAGCTGCCACGACCCGCACGATTTGCCGTCGCGCCGCCATCGCCACGCGGCACCGTTTGTCGCCCAGCTCGGCGCGGCATTCGGGCGACGTCACCTCGACCGCCGGTGCATCCAGTGCTGCGGCCACCCCGCGCAGCTCTGCGCTCAACATGCCATCCCGCGTCTCGACCGCGCCGATCGTTCCATTGGCCAGCATGATCGGCTCTCGCGGTGCGGTCCAGTCGACCGCAAGCAGCGCGATCCGCGCGCCATCCCATCGCCCGGCGAGCAGATCGGCCTCGCTGATCGCCGCTCCGGTCAGCGCGCCGGTCACGTCCATGCTGTCGGCATCCAGCCCCGCCCCGCGCCGGATCGCCGACGGCGTCATCCCCGGCGCGGCGCGATAGTGGAACCCATCCACCGCCAGATCGCGGTCATGCGCGGTCAGCCCGATCGCCACCCCATCCCGCCGCTCGATCCGCCAGCAATAGGCGATCGTGGCGAGGGGCTCGTTCAGCCAGTGCGCCGTCATGCCTCACGCACCTCGACCAGGGGCACGCTCGGTGCCGCCCCCGCCATGAACGTCGCCCGGTTCACGCTCAGCGAGTCCTCGGCAAAGCGCACCGGCACATCGAACCGGAACCCCGCCGTCACCACCGCGCCATCGCCGGGCGGTTCGTCGAGCACGACCACGCCGCCTGCATCCACCGCAAATGCAGCCGTCTCGACTCCATCGACGGCCACGCGCACGCTCCCCGCCACCGGCCGGGTGATCCGCCGCGCGACATCGCCATAGGTCTTCACCAGCGCGAATGCCTGCCGCGCGCCATCGCCCTCGCCCAACAGCTGGTCCGTCGCTTCCGGTGCTCCGTCATCGTTCGAGCAATTGTCGAACGGATCGCGCAGCCGGAACGCGCGCGCCGGCCCCATCCGCGCCCGGAAAAAGTTCAGCAGCGCCCGGATATCAGCCTCGCTCCGCACCCCCGGCCCGACATCGTACCGCGTTCGCGCCTGCGCCCAGGCGGCGTTGCGCGCTTCATGCCCGCCCGCGCTCGTCAGGATCGCGGTCGACACCTCCGGCGCCGCCTCCGCCTCTCGCCCCAGCGCGATCGGGAACAGCACATCGTCGAACGCCTGCATCTCATCCTCCTGATCGAATGTGACAAAGCCGTCGCGGATCACCTGCGGCAGCGCCCAGATGAACGTTGCCGCGACGCCCCGCCGCCGCGCTGCATCCGCCGCCGCGGCGATCCCGCGCCACTGCTGCGCGTCCTCCGGGTTCAGCACGAACCCCGCGAAATAATGCTGCTTCTCAACCGGATAGCCCAGCCGCGCCTCCGCCAGCGCCACGCCGCGCGCGCTCGCCACCGCGTTGCCCGCCGCTGCCCAGTCATAATCCTCCAGCTGCAGCACATCGAACGCCGGGTACGCCCAACCGACCGGCAAGTTCGCCCGCATCGCTTCGGGCGCCACGCGATCCAGCACCGTCGGCAGATAGGCGAGCAGCAACAGCTCCGCCTCCGGAGCCGCGTCGCGTACCGCCGTTCCCAGCGCAGCGGTCGAAGCGGCCAGCAGCACCCCCGCCGCGTCCAGCACATCGGTGTCCGGATCGCCCCGCACATTCTGCTCCGCCGGATCGCCCAGCGCCGCCCGCGCCGCATCGTCATGGATGCACAGCCGACCATCGGCCATCACCCACCACCATGGCTCGCCGACCTGAAACTTGACCGCCAGCCCCGCGTCCAGCGCGATCCCGACAAACGCCGTCGCCACCGCCTGCAGATAGCCCATCGCCCCGGCATGCGCGGGCGACAGCAGCGTCGAGGGCGGTTCCCACCCGGTCAGCGCGGGGGATCCATCCGCCGCCCGCTGCTTCCAGTCGCCCCAGCAATGCGCGTCGAACAGCTCATAGGACAGCGACCAGATCACGCCGAACCCGAGCGCTTTCGCCCGCGCCGCAAAATCGGCATGCCACGCGGCACACGGCACATTCAGCGCCCCGCCGCTCAGGCTCGCATAATAGCCCCCTGACGCGGCCTCGAGCCGGAAATAATGGCTCATCCCGACATAATGGACGATGTCCCCGCGATACCCCAGCTGCAGCGCATTGCGCAACAGCCGCGCCGGGGTGATGTGATAGCTGTCGTCATAGCCCGAACAGATCGACAGCCCATGTTCGGGCACCACCACATCGCCGATCGCCAGCACCGCCCCCGGCCCCGCGACCGCGATCTCCGACAGCTCGACCCACCCCGCGGCCGGCACCGCCAGCGCCGCGTCCGCACCGCTATAGCCGGGCGGGACCAGGCTCACGAACATCCGGTCGACATCGCCCGCCCACACCGGATCGGCTTCATCCGGCAGCACGAACCCGCCCGCAACGCTGGCAAGGTCGAGGCTGACGACGCAATCCTCCGGCGTCCCCTCGGCATAGTTCCACAGTCGCACATACCAGGCGCGCGGAACCCCCGCCGCATCGCGCCCCTCGATCGTCAGCACCGGGCCATTGACCGCATCCAGCGGCATCACGCCTTCGGACCGCCAGCGAAAGCGCAACCGGCACCCGCGATAGTCGCGGCTCGTCTCATAGCCGAGCAGCGGGTGGTCATGCCGATCCACGCTCTCCCAGATCAGCCCCGCCAGATCGTCCTGCCGGTAAAACACCGCATCGACGCGCAAGGCATCCGGCGCGGTCGTCACCACGCTCGCCATCATCGGCCGCGGAAAATTGACGGTCCAGTAGGCCGGATCAAAGCGCGAGATTACCCCCGCCGCCTGCACCGTCCGCGCGGACGCCAGCCAATATGCCATATCCTTAGCCCCTCCCCTTCAGGGGAGGGGTTGGGGTGGGGCCGCGAAGTCTCACCGAGACCAACGCCCGCCACCCGCAACCCCTCACTCAACCCCCGCCAGCGCCGCCTTGACCGCTCGCGCCACCTGCCGCCCCGATTGCCGCAGCGCTCCGGCAGCCTCGCCGCCGCCCGGCGCGTTGATCGTGATTGCCACCCGCACCTCGCGCCCGCCGCCCTGCAGCGGCACCTCGACCCGCCCGCTGCTCGTCGGCACGAACAGCTCGGGCCCGCGCTCGCCGACGATATAGCCCCGCCCCGGCGCGACCGGTCCGCCCGTCGCGCGTCCGGGCAGGCCGAACAGGCTGCCGATCGCCGCGCCAAGTCCGCCACCACCGCCGCCACCACCGAACAGCGACGACAGTCCCGCGCGTACCGCTTCGGCCGCAATCTCGCTCAGGATCTGCGACGCCACCCGCTGCAGATCCTCGAACCCCAGTTTCCCCGTCCGCGCCGCCCGCAACAGCGCCTGCTCGACCCCGCGTCCGGCGCGGTCCGCCCCGGCCTGTAACGGCCCGTCGATCGCGGCACGCATTTCCGCCACATCGCGGGCAAAGCCCCGCGTGTCGGCGCGCACGCGCACCATCATCTCGTCCAGATCCTCACCCATCGGGAAACGCCTCCATCAGCTGTGCGATCGTGTCGCGATCGGGCGGCACGACGTTGTCGCCAGCCACCGCCCGCACCAGTGCCGCCAGCTCGGCCGGGGTCGCAGTCCAGAACAGCTCCGGCGCCCAGCCGAACGCCACCCCCGCCTGCCCGGCGAGCAGCGCGGCGCGCTCCGCGAACCTCATCGCCCGGCCAGGATCTGCCCGATCAGCACGCGCAGCGCCGGTGTCGCGGCGGCAAGTCCCCCCGCCGCGACCCCGTCGGCGAACGCCTCCCGGGTCAGCCCCTCGGGCCGCTCCTTCAGACAATGCCAGAACAGGGCGACCATCTCGCCCAGCGCCAGCCGCCCCTCGGCGGCACGTTCGACCAGCGCGAACAGCGGCCCCACTTCCTGCTCCGCCGCCACCAGCGCGGAAAAAGAGGGCCGCAGCACCAGCGCGACCCCCGCAACCCGCAGCATCGCCTCGCCCCGCGCCGGATTGGCACTCACGCCGACACCACCGGCCCGGAGCTCTCCAGGTTCAGCGTGTAGGACCGCTCCCCATTGAAATCCCCGGCATAGTCCAGTCGCGTGACCAGGAACCGCCCGGTCATCGTCTCGCCGCTCTCGAAGCTCAGCCGATAATCGTCGATCACCCCGCTCAGCGCATTGCCCCGGATCCGCGTTTCCGCCGCCGAGCCGGTAAACACCCCGGCCGCCGACACGCTCACCGATCGCACGCCGGCACCCGACAGCAGTTCGCGCCACGCGCCTGAATCCTTCGACGTGATCGCCACCGCCTCGCCATTCACGCTCAGCTGCGTCGTGCGCAGCCCCGCCACCGTCGCATAGGCGACCGGCGCGCCGCCATCGCCCACCTTCAACAGGAACGCGCTTCCCTTCTCCACCGCCATCACTGATCTCCCTCACTCGCCCGATTTCAGCATCCGCAACCGCCACTCGCTCGTCGCGCTCCAGCGTCCCTCGCCCTTGCGCTCGATCCGCCCGCGCAGCAGCACTCGGCTGGCGAGTTGCCACCCGCCCCCCATCGCGCGCGGCAGCCCTGTCATCGCCAGCTCGACCTCACCGGCCAGCCGCCGCAGCCGCGCCGGGCTCTCCCCGGCATCGTGCAGGCTCACCACGACCCGCGCCTCGCGCCCGGCCCTGTCCTTGGTGCCCCAGTCGCTCAGCAGCGCCTCGCCGATCACCGCATGCGGAGTCGCCGCGCGCACCGGCGGCGCATCGAATATTCCCGCCAGCTCCTCGGCGAGCGGGACATGCGCGTTCAGCGCCGCCTGGATCGCCTCGGCCAGCACCGCCGCCGCGCTCATCGCACCGCTCCTGCGCCCAACCGCATCACCCGCCACGGGCGCCACAGCGCCGTCACCGCTGCCGGCGGCGCGCCATCGCCATCCATGCGCAAATGTGCCGCCAGCCGCAAAATCCCGTGCCGCACCGGCTCGGGCACCGCGTTCCAGTCGCCAGCGCTGCCCGCGGTGTAGGTCACTGCGATGCGCCCGACGCCAGCGGCGCAGCGCACCCAGCCCCGCCCTGCCGCATCGATATCGATGCCATGGGTTTCCGGCGCCAGCGCGACGGTGCTGCCATCGGCTGTCACCGCCTGCACCGCCGTCACCGCCCGCACCGGCACGACGCTCAGCGCCTGCCACTCTGCGCGCGCCGCCAGCGTCTCGCGCAGCGTCCGTTCGAGCAGCGGCGCGCCGATGAACCGCTCGCACAGCTCGCTCGCAACGCGCAGCTGCGCGGCCAGCGCGGCATCGTCATCGACCCCGTCGATCCGCAGGAACGCGCGCAGCTCGGCCAGCGCCACCGGGGCCGCCACCGGCGGCACGATCGTCTCGACCATCACCGCCGCTCCACCCGGACGTCCAGCGAACGCGCGTCGCGCCGCCCGTCGCTCCACGTCACCTGGTTAGTCAGCCGATACACCATGCCTGGATGCCCGCCCTCGACGGTTGCAGCACAGCGCGATCCGCTCACCGCCTCCGCCACCACGGTCAGCCCGCCATCCTGCGCCGGCGCGACCGTCCAGCTGCTCGCGTTCAGCCCGGCTGCACCGGCAATCGCGGCCCAGTCGATCGCATAATCCAGCGCAGCCGCCGGATCCTTCAGGAAGATGCCCATCTCTCGCCCCCTCTTCAAAAAAATGAAGGGGCGGTCCGACAGGACCACCCCTCCACATTCCCCCCGGCCGGCGAAGCGTTCAGCTTGCCCGCGCCTCCGGCGGCACCGCCCGCGCGCGATAGTCCGGCTGGCGATCGCCAGCCGCCGCGCGGGCCGGGCGGGCCCGTGCGGGGTTCAGCGGTGCGCGACCCTGCGCCACCGCCTCGTCATCCGCGATGCCGGCACGCGCCACGCGCCGGTCGGATGCGGCCACCGCAGTGACGGCGCGCGGGGCCATCCACGCGGCATGCCCCCGCGCCGCTCGGCGCCCCGGCCCGGCGATCGGCCCGCCGGCAATCGCCCGTGCGCCGATCGCCGCGCGCATCAGCTCACCACCGCACGGTCGGTGACCCGGCGCCAGTCGGTCCCGTCGGAAAACACCGGTACCGCGCCACCGCTTTCATTGGTGCAGAACGCCATCGCGCCCGCGCCCACCGTCGCTGCATTCGGCAGTCCGGTGACGCTGTGGCTCGGCAATTTGGGCGGCTTGGCGAAATAGGCGACGTTGATCGTCGGATCGAACTCGACGAACAGGTTGCTGGCATTGCCGACCGAGCGATAGCTCTTCTCGATCTTCAGCTTGTCGCCATCGCTATTGTCATAGCCGATGGTAAAGCTGCCGCCGCCGCCATTGTTGGTAAAGCCCAGCAATGCATCGGACCCCGTGCCGTTGAGCACCTGCAGATCCAGCATCGCGCTGCCATTGGTGTTGTACACCACCTGCGTCAGCTTGCCGGTGACCGATCCTTGCGTGAACTGCGCGTTGAAATCGCCACCCGTGATCGTCGGGATATAGACGCGGATCGCCGTCCCGTTCGCCACCCCGCTGGTCAGGTTGAGGACAAAGCCGGCATTGTCGCCCGACGGCGTCGGCTGGGTCGGCGTCACCAGGTACAATGCCCCCCCGCCCAGGTGATGATTGTCGAACTGGTTGCGATAGGGCAGCGGCAGATAGGAAGTGCCCGCCGCATTCTGCTGCTGCGCGACCGCGCGATTGTTGGTGCCGAACAACAGCCACGGATGCGGCTTGCCGGTGCCATTGTCCTTCAGCTCGACCTCGTTGCCGACCGCCCCCAGTCGGATATTGATGCGGTCGTCGCCCATGCCGCTGGTAAAGCGGTAATTGTTCGCGCGCATCGTATAGTCTGCGCCGGCCCCGTCCCAGTCGCTGACCAGGTGCGGCACCGTCCCCGAAAACAGCCGATACTCGTTGTTCGGGTCGCTCGCCGGGAACATCGAGCTGTGAAACTCGACGATGAACGGATCGCTCGGCGCGCCCTGCGCGAACTTGCTCTCGATCCGATAGGATGCCGACGGCATCTCGGTATTCAGCGGGGCAAAGGCGTTGGTCTGGTTGAACCCCAGCGACAGGACGGTGTTGTAGTAACTGGGCTGGCTGGTCGGGCCGTTGGTCGCCAGCGATCCGTTCTGGATCAGGCGCAGATTGACCGCGTCATTGCCGCCCTGGCTGTTGGTCATGCCCGACACCGGCGCCTGCTGGTCGATCAGCAGCTGGCTGAAGATGCCGCTCTCCAGCACGGGCGGATCGAGCACCACCCCGTCGACATTCGCCATCGCGTTGAGGAAATCGCTCACCGTGCCCGTCGCATTGCCGGGCATCGCCTGCCACGCCGCGAACACGTCATGCGCCTGCACCGTCTCGTAGAATTCGGCGGCAACGGTCAGCGATACGGTCTTGGTCCCCGCCGGCAGATCGACGGCGCTGGTCCCGTCCGACGAGATGATCGGCTCCCGCACGATCGTCCCGCTGGTAAAGGTGCCGATGCCGACCTCGAACACGCTCGCATCCGCGGGCGCGCCGTCGATGGCATAGTAGAACCGGTCGCCTTCGCTCAGTACCGATGCAAAGCTGCGCGATCCGGTCACCGCGCCGCCCGGCGTGATCGCGCCGGTTCCGGTCGTCGTGGTCGTTTCCTCGACCAGGTCTGCGTAAATCAAATCAGCCATTTATGTGCTCCTGCGGAAGAATGTCGGAACTGGCCGGGGCGCCCGCTTCGCCCCGGCCCGACGGTATCAGGGGTGCAACGAACCGCAGAATCGCGATGGTGTCCAAGCTGAAAACCGCGTTTCGTCGCGCCGCATCAGGATGCGGCGAACTTGATCAGCTTGATCGCCTCGCTATTGGTCACCGCGCCGCCGACGCGCTTGGTGGCATAGAAGTGCACGAACGGCTTGTTGCTGTACGGATCGCGCAGGATCTGCGTCTCGCCGCGCTCGGCGATCAGATAGCCGGCCTTGAAATTGCCGAACGCGATCGACAGCGAATTGGCGGCGATGTCGGGCATGTCCTCGGCCTCGACTACCGGATAGCCCAGCAGCGTGGCCGGCTGTCCGGCGCTCAGCGACGGCTGCCACAGCAACGCGCCATCGCTCGTCTTGAACTTGCGGATGCGCGCCAGCGTCGCCGAATTCATGGCAAACACCGCCCCCTGCCGATAGGGCGGCCGCAGCGCCTGGACGAGGTCGATCAGCACCTCCTCCGGATTGGCCGCGAACGCGCCCGCCGCGCCCGAAAGGACATGCTGCAACGTCCCGAACGCGCGGACGTCATCGCCGGTCGCCGCCGTGGCATAGGTCAGGAACCCCTTGGGCTTGTTGGTCCCGTTGCCGTTGACGAACGCCGCCCCCTCGGCCCGCGCAAATTCGCGCGCAATCTCGTCGGCCAGCCACGCTTCGACATCGAACGCGCCGTCGTCGAGCATCGCCTGGCTCGCCGCCGGATTGGCGAACAGATCGCCCATCGGCGGCGCGATCTCGTTGAACACCGGCGTATCGGTCTCGTCGCGCGCCGCCGTCTCGCTTGCCCAGCCGGATTCGGTCCCGCCCGATGCGACCAGCTTGCGATACCCCGCGCTGCCCACCGTCACGACATTGGCGATGGCGCGGATCGGCGACATGCTCGCCAGCGTCGCATCGACCAGGGCGTCGATCTCGCGCGGCACGGCATAGCCGCCCTCGGCCCCGCTCGCCCCCGACAGCGCCTTCATCTCCAGCGCGCCGCTCCCGGAGCGCAAAAACCCCTCGAACGCCGCACCGGTCACGGACCGCGCCCCACTCAACATCGGCCGCGCCACCGGCACCCCAGCCGCTTCCACCGCCCCGAACGACTGTTCGAGGACATCCGCCTTCGTTTCCATAGTTTTCTCCATGCCAAGAAAATCCTCCCCGGCACGGGGAGGGGGACCATCGCAACGCGATGGTGGAGGGGGCCCGCGTCCGGCGAACCCCATCGTCTCAGAAAATCATCAAACAGAGCGTCCGACGCGCCGCCACGCGGGCCCATCCGCGATCCTGTATCGTTAGGACCGCAACGCACCGCCTGTCCGGGAATTCCAAATGTCCAAACGATCGAACAAAAGCTGGATGAGCGCCGGGTTCGACGCCTGGTCACTCGGCTGGGAATCCGCCGCCGTCATGGGGCTGCGCGCGACCAAGATCGCCCAGGGCGGTCCCGAAGCGCAGCGCGAAGCCGAACGCATGGTCTCCGAAAAATTGACCGCAGCGTACGAGCTGCAACTGGCGATGATGACCGGCGCACTCGGCATGAACCCGGCCACCACCACCCGCAAGGCGCTCGCCCACTATCGCCGCAAGGTCCGCGCCAACGCCCGCCGCCTCAGCTAATCGGCAGCCCCCACCGCATGCACCCGCGCATGGGTCTGCATCGGCCGCGCGACCAGGCTCACCTCGCACAGCTCGAGCTGCTCGATCTCGCGCCACCGCCCCTGCCGCGCCTTGACCGTGCGATACCCAAAGCTGAGGCCAGTTACCGCACCCTGCGCCACCAACGCCGCCAATTCGGGCGCATCGATCCGGCCCGTCACCCGCAACCCGCGCGCATCCTCGCCAATCGCCTCGATCACGCCCACCGGTCGCCCACGATGCTGCCACAGCAACGGCACCCGCCGCACCCGTTCCCCGAAGGCCCCCGCACGGATCACATCCCCACCCCGGTCCGGCACATCGAACACCGCGGCATAACCGGCGAAGCGTATAGCCCTGCCCCGGACTCGATCCGGGGTCACTTCCCCACGCCCCAGAACCCAAGCTTCACCGCCAGCCCCACGACCAGCAGCGCGAGCAGCATCCGCACGACCCATCCCGCCACCGCCTTCACCGCCGACCGCTTCGCATCGCGCCACGCCTCCAACAGCTCACGCAGCTCGCCCATGTCCTTGCCGGCATGCGGATCGTCGAGCCCCAGCCGCGCCAGCGCCCGGCTCGCGCCCAGCTCGCCCGCCTCCTCCGCCACCGCACGCAGCGTCGCCATGTCAGCCCCCTCGGCGGACCCCTGCGCGATCAGCTGCGCCAACAGCTTGCCGTCAACCGGCGCGCTCATGCGCCGATCCCCAGCATCGCGCGCTTCTCTTCGGTGGTCAGGAACTCCGCCGCGCTCACGCTGCGCCACAGCCGCTCGCGGTCCTCGGCCATCGCCGGCACCTTGTCGATCGCGACCCACAGCCGCGCGTCGGGAAACCATGGCGCCAGCCCCTGTGCCAGCTCGGTCAGGATCTTGTCCGCCAGCGGCAGGATCGTCATCCGCCACACCGCCTTGTTCGCCTCGCGATAATTCGCATAGCTATTGTCGCCGGGCAGGCCGATCAGCATCGGCGGCACCCCGAATGCCAGCGCGATCTCGCGCGCCGCCGCCGCCTTCAGCCCGACAAAGTCCATGTCCGCCGGGGTCAGGCTCATCGCCTGCCACTTCAGCCCGCCCTCGAGCAGCATCGGTCGCCCGGCATTGGCCGCGCCAGCAAAGCCTGCCTCCATCTCCCCCTTCAACCGCTCGAACTGCGTAGGGCTAAGCGCACTCCCGTCCCCCGGCTCGTACACCAGTGCCCCCGAAGGGCGCGCCGCATTGTCGAGCAGCGCCTTGTTCCACCGCGTCGCCGCATTGTGGATCGCGATCGCCCCCGACGCCGCGCCCAGGCAGCCCAGCCCATAATGATCGTCGACCGGGTGGAACGCCTTCAAATGCACGACCTGCGGCCGCCCCGCCGCATCCTCCGCCGCGATCATGGTCACGCTGCCCCCGACGCGGTAGCGATAGCCGACCGGCCATCCCCCGGCATCGGTCTCTACGCTCACCCGCTCGGGCCGCAGCGCGAACAGCTCCGCGACGCCCCCCGCGCTTGTCCCCAGCAACTGCACATAGGCATTGCCGTGCAACAGCAGCTGCGCCGCCAGCGTCGCGCCCAATTCCTGCCCCTGCGAACGCGCGGTCACCAGCTTCAGCAGCGCGGCATCGCTTGCCTCAACCGGAGCCCCCGCCACCCCCTCGGCCACGATCTTCACCGCCCGCTGCGCCACCGGATTGGCGGCATAGCCCGCCCGGACCTGCGCCTCGTAACTCTGCGGCCACTCGCCCAGCACCGCGCCCGCGCCCTGCCCACGCGCCAACACCGGACGCGAAGCATCGCGCCCGGACTTCCGCCCGAACCATTTCATAATTGATCTCCGCTAAAACTCCCCTCCCGCTAGCGGGAGGGGCTGGGGGAGGGCGCGCGCGTCTGCGCGCCTAAAAGGCTCTGTTACCGCTTCGTGCCGAACCAAATCACGTGGCGCGGCCCCTTGCCATTCTGCCGCGCCCGCACCTGCACCTCTTCCACCGCAAACCCCGCATCGCGCATCCGCCGCGTAAAGGCCGGGTCCGGCCCCGCCGACCACACCGCCAGAACGCCACCGGGCGCCAGCGCCGCGCGCGCCTTCTCCAGCCCGCGCATCGTGTACAGCCCGTCATTCGCGTCGCGCGTCAGCCCGTCCGGCCCATTGTCGACATCCAGCAGGATCGCCTCCCAGCTCCCCCGGCTGCGCGCAATCTCCGCGCCCACATCGCCCATCACCAGCTGCGTGCGCGGATCGTCCAGGCACCCGTCGGCCAGTTCCGCCATCGGCCCGCGCGCCCACTCGATAATGCCCGGCACCAGCTCGACCACGCACGCCCACCCCTTCGGCCCCAGCCGCTTGAGCGCCGCGCGCAGCGTGAACCCCATGCCATATCCGCCGATCAGCAGCCGCGCATTCGCCGGATCGCTCAGTCGGTCCAGCGTCATCTCCGCCAGCGCTTCTTCCGATCCGCTCATCCGACTCGACATCAGCTCGTTGCGCTCGAGCATGATGATGAAGTCACGCCCATGCCGCACCAGCCGCAACGGCTCCCCGCCCGGCACCTCGGCCACGCCGATCAGCTCTCTCGGGGTCATCCTATTCTCCTGTGCTTCGGTGCCAGCCCGCTCCCCCACCCGGCCACCCACGCCAGTATATCTTGATGGGTGGCCGGGTGGGGGAGCGGGCTGGCACCGCCATGGGCCGTCAGGCCCACGAAAACGCCAAAACACTCTCGCCCTCGAGCAAGCCCGAGGCATTGAACCGCCGCTCCGCAATCCGCCCGCGCCCCAGATGATCCACCGTCACCACCGTGCTGCACCGCGTGCCATAGACCGGGTTGCGGATGAACACCGGCGAATCCACCGGCTCGAACGGATCCGGCTCGTACCGCTCCGCCGCCCCCGCCGGCCGCTCGTCCGCCAGCACCGCGAACAGCGGCTCCAGCGCCGAACTCCCCGCCTCCAGCCAGGCGCGCAGCCCCATCTGCACCCGGATCGTCTTGGGCCACAGCGTATCGAACAACCCGTTCGACAGCCCATGCATCCCCGGGCTCAGCGGCCGCCGCACCGGATCGGGCCGGTTCGACAGATACAGCGGCCCGTCGCGATCCACCGCGATCAGGTTGAACGGATTATAGGCGTTCAGATCCTCCGGCTCATGCCCGGCCAGCATATCGGTCACCAGCGCCCCGCGCGACAGCTTGCCCGGATCGGCAACCTCACCCCGCACATTGGTCACCGCCGCCAGCCGCCCGGCCTCATTCACCGCCAGCCAGGTCCCCCCGGCCTCCAGATCGCGCCCACCGATCACCGGTCCCTTGGCCATCCAGCGCGCCAACGGCGCCGTCGCCCGCGCATGCCGCTCGTCACGGTTCCCCGCAGCGACCAACACCCAATTGGGATGCATCCCCCACGCCAACGCCAGCACGCACATGGTGCGGGCTTAGCGGGGGTGGCGGTCGACAGCTAGGGCGTATCGACATCGCTGACGGCAGGGACTCGAACCCGCAACCTCCGGTTTTGACCGGTGTTCCAGCCGATTGAGCTACGTCAGCAAGTACCAGCGTCGCGAATAGCGGTCCATCCGCAAACGACCCCAAAGCTGCCGTAGCGGCGGACTGACGTCACTAAGGCATTCGTGGCGCACGCTGCGACGGGCAATCCTTCATTCTGAGGACCATGCGATTAAACTCATTGGCCCTGCTGCTCGGCGACCAAAAGGTCACATATATGAAATGGATAGCGGCGCCTCGGAGTTGCCACCAGCTTACGCCTGCCACTCCTTGTTCAAAGTTTATCGCCTTGGCGACGAGCACATCTTGGTGCTCCCTTGCGAATTCCCCGCTGGCAATGCGGTCGCGATCCCTCGCGGCGAGACAGATCACGTCAGGACCGAGCCGGTCCAATGCTCGATCGACCCAAACGACGCCCGCTAGCGCGGATCCAGCACACGCCAGAACGAACAGGCCTCCGACTAGAACGAAGCGGCGCATAGCATCTCCCGATAGCGCTTATGTGCGAAGGAACGTCCGCTAACCACCCAATAGCTGACGGTTGAACCGTAATTGCGGCAATCGCTCATCATCGCCCAACCACCCTAAGTCCCCCGCACCCCCACCTCGCCCTTCCACCCGAACACCAGCTCCCACGCCGCCCATACCAGCGCATCCGCCCGATCCGGCGAGCGCCCCGGCCCCGCATACTCACCCCCGCGCACCAGCCCGCACAGCTCATCCTCCAGCGCCGCGAACGCCTGCGCATGCCGCACCTGCCGCCGCTCGTACAACGCCGCCACCGGCTCGGCCCGCGCCGCCTTGCCCCGGCTGGCATGGACCAGCCGCACCGGCATCGCCACCGCTGCCGCGCGCAGCACGCTTTCGACCATGTCGCCGCCCTGGTTCTTCTCCGCCACCACCCGGTCCGCGCCGTGCCGCGCCGCGCACGCCGCCACCGCCTGTGCCCAGCCTTCGGGCGACAGGCCGGCGACGCTCGCATCCTCCAGCACCGCAAGCCGCCCCAAGCCGTCCAAAGCCACCGCGACGATCCCGCACGCATCGCCCTCCGCGCTCGCCGGCGGATCGACCCCGACCACCACCCGCACCGGCTCGCCGACCGTGACCGCCCGCGCCGCCTCGATCATCGCGCGCGTCCACAGCGCGCCGGGCACATCGCTCAGCAATTCGCCGTCCAGCTCCTGCCGTCCCAGCCGCGTGCCGCCATATTCGGCCTCCATCGCCGCCACGAAGCTCGCGGGCAGGTGCGGATTGTCCCGCGTCGCCCCGCGCGTCTCGACACAGCTTGGCAGGGCCATCACCCGCCGCATCAGCCGCGTCGGCCGCGGCGTCGTCGTCACCAGCACGCGCGGCCGCGCGCCCAGCCGCAATCCCATCGTCAGATTGTCCCATGCCGCATCGCCCCGGCGTCCCCATTTGCCCAGCTCATCGGCCCAGGCGGCATGATGCTCCGGCCCGCGCAGCCCCTCGGGCGACTCCGCCGAATAGGCAAAGCCGATCGCGCCCGACGGCCAGTGCAGCTCGCGCGCGCTCGCCTTCCACACCGGTTGCCGGTCCGACCGCGCCGTCGCGATCAGCCCCGACTGCCCCTCGATCATCACCCGCCGCACTTCATCCAGACTCGCCCCGACCAGCGCAAAGCGCCCCTCGGGTTCATCCAGCGCCAGCTGATTGACCCATTCGCTCCCCGCGCGCGTCTTGCCGAATCCGCGTCCCGCACGGATCAGCCACACCCGCCAGTCGCCCGGCGGCACCAGCTGCCCGCCATGCGCCCACAGCGTCCACCGCGCGAGGAACTCGCGCCGCATCGCGCGCGGCATGCCGCGCACCGCCTCACCACGTTCGCGATCGGGCAGCGCGATCAGCCGGTCGATGATTTCGGTGACTGTTGCATCATTTGCCATCGGACATCGCCTTCGATTCCGGCGCATAATCGATCACCGTATCACCGGTCGGTGCGGGCGCATCGGTCCCGGCATCCTGTGTCGGCAACGCCATTTTGCCCGTCTCCAGCCGCGCCGCCCACTCCGCCTCGCGCGCGCGCCGCAGCTCGATCGCCTTGAGCCTCTTGAGCAGCATCGCGTCGGTGTCGTCCGCTTCGGCAAACTGCCGTTGCCTGCCGCCCCGGGACGGCTTCCCAGTGGCATTGCGCTGCTTGGTCAACAAGCCGATCGCCGTCTCAAGGTCTATGTCGACCCGATCCTCATCCGGCCCGATATCGATCTGGCCCCGGGTCTTCCCGGCCAGAACATGGCCGACCACCATGGTTTCCAGCATCTGATAGCCCAGCACCAGCGCCTCTGCCCATGCATCGGCAAAACCGGGATCGCGCCTGCGCAGGCGATAGACTGCGCTCTTCAGTACTCCGGCGACCTC
The DNA here is from genome assembly GCF_031456015.1 of Sphingomonas sp. BE123. Lineage (NCBI taxonomy): Bacteria > Pseudomonadati > Pseudomonadota > Alphaproteobacteria > Sphingomonadales > Sphingomonadaceae > Sphingomonas > Sphingomonas sp. BE123. The sequence continues at coordinate 54,410 of NZ_JAVDTW010000002.1, forward strand.
CGCCGATCGTGCCACGTTGCATGTCGCCGCCAGGTGATCGAGAAATGCCTCACGCTTCGCCTTGGTCCAGCGAATGGCTCCATGTCGCGACATAACGCATCTCCCAAACGCAAATCGGGCCGACAGGCGTCGCCGCCCCGGCCCGACTTCACTCAATTTCCAATTGCCCGAAGATTGCGTTCAACGATCCGATCGCCGCGACTCGCAATTCTTCAGCGTTCCTGTTATGTACCGAATGAGCGTGACGATGTCAAGCACTTTGTTCCCATTTGGTTCGTGAAATCGCTCATCGCCGGTTCATCGCGCCTGTGCCATGCTCCACCTATGACCCACCGCCGCGCCCTGCTCGCCCCGCTGGCCCTGCTCGCCACCGCCCTTCCCGCCACCGCACAGGACGCGCCCCCGGCAGCGCCCGCTGCGCAAGAGGCCCGCATCCCGTTTCCGTCGCTGATCCGCGATTTCCGCGCCGACGGCCGCGACGCGATCTATCTGCGCGCCGGCCGTCAATGGTATCGCGGCACCTTCTTCGCCCCGTGCCAGGAACTCCCCTGGGCCTGGCAGATCGCCTTCAAACCCTCGGGCGGCGCGGGCGGCATCGACCGTTTCTCCAGCATCATCGTCCCCCGCGAAGGCGAATGCCGCTTGGCGTCTTTGGTCAAGATCGACGGCAAACCGCCGGAAAGCGCGAAAAAGCCGGCCAAGCCGAAGGGCTAGGCCTGTCAGCTGGAGCATTTGGCGCACGGGCCGAACCTTCTCGTCACCCCGGGCTTGACCCGGGGCCAGGCTTCGTCTGCCGCCAGTGCCGCGCCATGTCACAGATAGCGCGACGGCCGAACCGAACGCCTCGCACCAGATCCTCCTAGCCGAACACAAAAATCAGCAAGAATAGTATCGCGCCGACGCTGATAGCTGTCCGTGCCCGCTTGGAGGGGCTCTCCGACCGCGCGCCTGGCGGCAGTGGCAAACCGCCACTGTTTCGCCGCTGCAGTTCCTCGCGATGGATGCGCGCCAGCACAATCCCGGGGTCACCTTCGGGCTCCAGCCGACCAGGCCCCCCGTAGAGGAGCGGCACCTCGGTTACCAAGTCCCGCTCCAGACTTTTGGCGGCACGCGCGCGCCGTTCGAGGCTGGCCGTAAATTCCTCAGCGTTGCGGGGAGAGTCCATCACAACGTCGCCCTATGGGGCACTCGGTCCAACAGCCTGCATGGGTCCGGGATGCACATCAGCATGATGGCATCGATACGTCGCCCCGCTTATCAATCTGTGAATGCCGACCATGGTCGGGACCGGCCTACCCCCGCGCCGCCGCCCAGGCCGCGACCTCATCCTCGCGCCGCCGCACCACGCGCAGCGCGCCCGCAGCACCCGTCGCCGGGTCGATCGCGATCACCCCGTCCCATTCGAACGTCGCATTGCCTGCGATCGTCACTGCATCGCCGCCCGCCGGACCCTCGGCGCGCGCGCGCACGCGACCGCCGGGGTTGAATACCGTCAGCCATTCCCCGAACGGCAAGCGCCCGGTCAGCCCGGCGGCATGGGCCGACGCCGCCATCGCGCTCCCACAGGCATTGGTCAGCCCCACGCCGCGCTCGAACGTCTGCACGAACAAATCCGCGCCGCGCACCTCGACAAAGCTCACATTGGCCCGATCGACCAGCAGCTCCGGCCCCGCCTCGCACCACTGGCCCAGCGCGACCAGCTCATCGACGTCCACTTTGTCGACAAATGCGATCAGATGCGGGTTGGGCATTGCCAGCGCGGTGAAGGCGCGCGCGCTTGGCAGCCCCGGAATCACCGCCTCGACCACCGGCTCCGTGACCCGGATGCCCACCGCCGCCGGATCGGTGGCGACCGGCCCCACCGTCTCCCGCACGGTATAGACGCCCGGCGCCAGCTCCGTGTCGCGCGCGACCTGCGCCCCGCTCGCCTTCAACCGCACCCGCGCCGCGTCCAAGCCCAATGCCTCGAATCCGGCACGCGCCACGCACCGCAGCCCGTTCAGGCACGTCTCCGGTTCGGACCCATCGCTGTTGAATACGCGGAATCCAAAGTCGGACATCCCGTCCCCCGGCGTCAGCAACAGGATTCCGTCCGCCCCCACCGGCCCCGCCCGGTCGCTCAGCGCCTGCGCAATCCGTGCCCAGCGCGCATCGTCCAGCTCAAGATCGCAGGCATTGATCAGGGTGAAATCATTCCCCGACCCGTGACATTTGGTGAAGTGCAATTCCATGTCGCCACCACTACGCCAGCCCCGCGCGCGCGCAACAGCACTTCGTCTTGCCACCCGCAAACCCGCACTGGCGCAGGTCCGGGCAAGCTGCCACAAGGTCCGCGATGGACGGCATCCTGTTCCTCGCCGTGGTCGCACTCGGCATCGTCGCGATGGCGCAGGGTCAGCGGTTGCGCGCCCTCACGCGGCGGGTCGAGTGGCTCGAAAGCTCCCCCCGCGCACAGCCCCAGCCGACCCGCGCGGCGGAGCCCACTTCAGTTGCCGAAATCGCACCACCGCCACCGCCGCGCCCCGCCCCCGCTGCCATCACCGCGCCGGTCAAACGCGCCGAAGTCCCGCAGTCACCGCCAGCCCCCACGCCCGAGCCGAAACCCGACCGCCCCAGCCTCGAATCGCTGATCGGCGCGCGCCTCCCCGTGTGGATCGGCGCGGTCGCCCTGGTTGTCGCCGGCTTTTTCCTGGTCCGCCACGCCGTCGAGATCGGCCTGCTCACGCCCGGCGTCCGCACCATCCTCGCCGCCCTCTTTGCCGTGATCCTGGTCGGCGCGAGCGAGGCGGCCCGCCGCGTCCCCGCGCTCGCCGAAGACCCCCGCATCGGGCAGGCACTCGCCGGCGCGGGCATCGCCAGCAGCTACGCGACGCTCTACATCGCCGCTGCGCTCTATCACCTGATCGGCCCGCTTCCCGCCTTCATCCTGATGATCGGCGTCACCACGCTCGGCCTGTTCCTCGCGTTGCGTCACGGTCCGCCCACCGCCGTGCTGGCACTGGCCGGGGGCTTTGTCGCCCCGCTCGTCGCCGGGTATGACGCCGCCGGAATCGGCCCGCTGCTCGCTTATCTCGGCCTGTTCACTGCCGCGCTCTTCGGCCTGGCGATTCACCGCGGCTGGGGCTGGCTCGCGCTCGCTGCCACGCTGGTCGGCTTTGGCTGGATCAATTTCCTGCTGATCGCGCTGGAGTCAAGCCACCTCACCGGGCCTGCCGCCTTCGTCATCGCGCTGGCGCTCGCCGCCACCCTCGCCCTCCCGCGCGCTGGCGTCACCAACGCATGGCTGCGTAGCGCCCCGCTGGTCGCCGGCCTCGTTCAACTGCTGATCTTCGCGCCCGCGCTCACCTTCGACGGCTTTGCGTGGAGCTTCTACCTCGTCCTCGCCGCCGCTGCCCTGTTCCTCGCCGCGCGCGATCCGCGCCATCTGCCCGGCGCCCTCGCCGCGCTCGGCCTGTCGCTGGCACTGCTCATGGCCGCACTCATCGCGCCCGATCATGGCGCGACGTTCGTCGCGGCGCCGGTGCTGGCACTGCTCTTCGCGGCGCCCGGCCTTGCCCTGCTTGAGCGCGCGCGCAGCTGGGCGATCCTTGCACTCGGCGGAATCGTCGGCCCGGTCCTGCTCACCAACCTGCTGGAGCCAGCGCGCCTTGCGGACTGGCAGTGGGCCGCGCTCGAACTCGCCGCCGCCGCGCTCGCCGGTACCGTCAGCTGGCGCCGCCGCACCGCCACCGACCGCCACGACCCCGGCCTGATCGGCGGTGCACTCGCGGCAGCGATCCTGTTCGCAACCGCCCTGGGCCAGCTGGTGCCGTTCGCCTGGCTGGGCAGCATCTTCGCGCTCGCCACGCTCGGCGTCGGCCTGTGGGCGCGCCGCACCGGCGATCGCGCACTGCTCACGCTGCCCGCGCTCGGCATCGGCGCGATCCTGATCGCCGCAGCGCAGCCGCTGGCCAGTTACCTTGTGCTGCTTGCCAAATCGCTCGCTGGCGAACCGATCCTGGTCCCGTCCCTGCCGCATCTCGCCAACGCGGTCCGCGCGCTGCTCCCGCTGATCGCCGCCATCGCGCTGCTGAGCCCCGATTCGCGGCAGTTCGGCCGATTGCGCAACGCCGCGCTCGCCACTGCCGTCACCGCCGCACTGCTGCTGCTCTACCACCTCGCCAAGCTTCCGCTCGCCATCGGCAGCGACGCCCGGTTCGAAAGCCTCGGCTTCATCGAGCGCGCGGCGATCACGCACGCGCTGTTCGCGGCCGCCGTCGCGCTGCGTACCCGCCTCCCCGCCCTTGCACTGCCGCTGTTCGGGCTCGCGCTGGGGCGCCTGGTCTGGTTCGATCTGATCGTCCTCAACCCGGTCTTCGTCGCCCAACAGGTCACCTTCTTCCCGCTCGCGCTGCACCTCGCGCTCGCCGGTTTCTGGCTCCACCGCTTCCTGCCCCAGCCGCTGGCGACCCGCGCCGCCCTCGCCGCCGCGCTGCTCGCCACCCTCGCGGCCGTGCGTCAGGCCGCGCATGGCGGCATCGTCGCCGGCCCGATCGGCACCGGCGAGAACTACGGCTACTCCGCCGCCCTCCTGCTGCTCGCGCTGGCCGGACTCACCCTCGGCATCCGCTCCGCCAGCCGCGATCTGCGCCTCGCCGGCCTCGCGCTACTGACCTTCGTGACGATCAAGGTCTTTCTGGTCGACGCAGCAGCGCTCGACGGCTTGCTCCGCATCCTCTCCTTCCTCGGGCTGGGTATCGCGCTGATCGGAATTGGCTGGGTCTATCGCCGCTTCCTCGCCGCGCGACCGAAAGCGTCAGTGGCGGACGCCTGACCCGGGCGGCATCCTGGCCTCACACCAACAGGAGGCCCAGATGACCAAGATCGTCCATATCGTCGACCCCGCCGACACCGACATCGACGCCGCACGCGCCATCGCGCTGTCGGGCGAACTCGCCAGCTACGCCCGCGCCGCGCAGGACCCGCTGGCGATGGTCGAAGCCGCCAAGCTGCTCGCCGCCCTTCCCCGCGCCGTCTTCACCCCCGGCGCGACCACCGCCGCCGCGCTGTACGCCGAAGCGCGCCTGCTCGCGCGCAGCGATCCGGCGATGCTGGCCGAGATCGATGCGGTGCAATATGGCTATGCCCGCCCCACGCGCGGCACCTGCTATGCTGCCGACAGCTGGGTGGTCGGCTATCGCGGTAATGGCATCGGCCTGTCCGCAACGCCCGCACCGCAGGTACGGTTTCGGGTCGGGGCGCCGAACTGGGCCGCCCCCCAGCCCGTTCGGGTGGCCTGAGCGATGCGCGCGCTGCTTCACGCCATGGCCATCGCGCTCTCCCTCGCCGCGGTCCCGGTGCGCGGCGAAGAGCGGCCGCGCCCCGTCACGGGTGCCGAGATGCGCGCCGAGGCCCGCGCGCTCGCGGCCGGCGACCCGCGCCTGCTGGCCGAGGTCGAGGCGGCGGAGGCCGAATCGATGCGCGGCGTCCTGGGCGCCGGGCCCAGCTCGATCCGCCAGACCGTTCCGGCTGGTGCAACCTGGTCGCTGACCATCGCGCGCACCGCCGACGCCGCCGCGACCATCGCGGTTCGGCGCATCGGGGCCAGTCCCCTCGCGCTTACCATCTTCGACTCCGCTGGCCGCCCGCTCTGCACCGACAGTCACGCGGGCGCCTTGCTCACCTGCCGCATTCCGGCCGGCGCGGACCCGCTGGTCGCGCGGGTGGCCAATCGCGGGGCAGCGGCAACGGACATATTGCTGCTGATGAACTAGGCCGTCACGGCAGGCGGTAATGGTCCGCCAGCCGGTCGAGTGCCAGGGTCAGCACCAGCCGCCCCGCCCGCGCCGGCCATGCCAGCGCCTTTTCCGCCGCCGGCACGCTTTCCCCGGCGCAGATCACGCGCCACAGGATGTCCGCGAGGCCGCGCCCCGCCGCCGCGATTGCCGCATCGAAGCGCTGCTTGGCGGCAATCTGCGCTTCGGTCGGGTCAAGCCGGTCGCCGCGGCTGCTCCCGCGCGGGCCGCGCGGCGCAGCGTCCCACCGCATCGTCACCTGCGGACCCAGCGCCGCCATCTCGTAATCGTCCCGCAGCCGTTCCCCGGCCTCGAACTGGCGCGCATCGACCAGCTGGCGCGACCGCAGCCACGCCAGCGGCGATTCGGCATCGTTGACCGTGACCCGGCGCCCGGTTCGCCGCGCGGGCCGATGCCGCACCACATGACCGTCCTCGATCGTCCGCTCGACCAGTTCGCGCATCCGCACCTCCTCCATTGCTGCGAATCGGACTTGCCAGCACGGCACGGTTGTAGGAAAGACAATTAACCGCATCGGTTATATGGAGCCGTCGATGATCACTGCGATCCGCGAAGTGCGCCGCGCCAAGGGGCTGACGCTGGAGGAGGTCGCACAACGCTGCGTGCCGCCAACCACCGCACAGACGATCGGGCGGCTCGAAACCGGCACCCGCACCGTCTCGATCGTGTGGCTCAACCGCATCGCCGCCGCGCTGGGGGTCGATGCCGCCGATCTGGTGCGCTTGCCCGATCGTCCCGACATCCCGGTCGCAGCCAGTCTCGATTCCGCCGGCGCTCAGGCGCTTCGCCGTCCGGCCACGGTCGTTCCACCGCTGGCCGAGCCTGATCTGGTGGCCATCACCGTTACGGGCGGCATCGGCGATTATCGCGCGGGCGACGAAATCTGGTGCCGGCGCCTCGCCCCTGCCGCATTCGGCCAGGCGCTCAACCGCGACGTGCTGGTTCCGCGGCCCGCGGGCCGGTTCCTGTTCGGCCGGCTGATCGCGCATGAAGGCGGCGGTGGGCGGCTCAACCTGCTCCCGCTCGGTCCCGGCGCGCGGCAGCAGGTGGTTGCCGATCCGCCGTGGATCGGCTGTGCGGTGCGGCTGGTGCGCACGCTCTGACGCCCGCGTACTTTCCCGCATCTTGCACAGTCCGCGACGGCGGCGCATGCTCGGCCCCATCCTTTTAGGGGAGGGATGCCATGCGTTTTCTGACTGGAGTTGCACTTGCGCTCGTGGCCGCGTCGCCGGCGATGGCCGACGACTGGGATTTCGTGCTGATCAACAGCACCGGAAAGCCGATCAAGACGGTCGAGGTCGCGCCGTCGGGTACTACCGACTGGAAGTCGGGCCTGGAGGCCGAGGGCGAGCGGCGGCAGGCGGTGATCAATCCCGGCGCCCGCGCGACCGTGCGCCTCGACAAGCCGGCCGGCCAGTGCCGCTACGACATTCGCGCGACCTATGCCGATGCCAGCACCACAGTCTTTGCCGGCGCCAATATCTGCGACAACAGCTACATCACGGTGAAGCTGGTCGGCGGCAAGCCGGCCATCACCGCCAACTAGCTGCCGGCGGCGATTGACAGGCGGGGCGGTTAGGGCAAGCACGCGCACATCGCGCCCGGTGCGGGCGTTTGTTCGGAGTGTTTGTCGATGACCCCGTCTGTCGGACGCCGCGCCTTTGCTGCCGGCCTTGCTGCAACCGCCTTTGCCGGGCTGGCGCGCATTCCGGTGCTGGCACAGGCCCGCACCGCACCCGGCTATGGCGCGCTGCGCCCCGATCCGGCGGGGCTACTCGATCTGCCCGACGGGTTCACCTATCGGGTGATTTCCCAGCTTGGCGATCGCATGGACGACGGCTTTGTCGTCGGCGACCGCGCCGATGGGATGGGGTGCTTTGCGCTCGACCGGAACCGGGTCGTGCTGGTGCGCAATCACGAGTTACAGGTGCGCCATCAGGCGACCGGCCCGTTCCGCCACGGCCTGCCCGGCAGCATTCCCAGCTATGATCGCGACGCCGATGGCCGCCCCTTGCCCGGCGGAACCAGTACGCTGGTCTATAATCTCCGCTCGGGCCGGGTCGAACGACAGCATCTCAGCCTCGCCGGTACGATCCGCAACTGCGCCGGGGGCGTCACCCCCTGGGGCAGCTGGCTGACCTGCGAAGAGGACATGACCCGCGCCGGCAAGGGCGTCGGGCGCGACCATGGCTGGGTGTTCGAAGTCCCGGCGCGCCACCGCGGGCTCGTCGATCCGGTCCCGCTCACCGCGATGGGCCGGTTCAACCATGAAGCTGCGGCGGTCGATCCGCGCACCGGCATCGTCTATCTGACGGAAGATCGCGAGGACGGCCTGTTCTACCGTTTCCTGCCCGATCGCCCGGGCCAGCTGGCGCGCGGCGGGCGGCTGCAGGCGCTGGGCCTGCGCGATCGCCCTGCAGGCGGGGACACCGCGAACAAGGGCCGCCACGACATCACGCCCGGCGCGTGGAAGTCGGTCCGCTGGATCGATCTCGACGGCGTCGACGCGCCCGACGACGATCTGCGGCTGCGCGGCCATCGCGCCGGCGCCGCCCGCTTTGCCCGGGGTGAAGGGATCCACTGGGGTGAAGGCGAGACGTTTTTCTGCTGCACCTCGGGCGGGGCGAAGGGCCTTGGCCAGGTGATGCGCTATCGCCCGTCACCACACGAAGGTCAGGCGGGCGAAGCGGATCAACCGGGCATGCTGCAGCTGTTTGTCGAATCGGCCGATCCCGGCATGTTCAACTATGGCGACAATCTCACGGTCGCACCGAACGGCCATCTGATCGTGTGCGAGGATCAATATACCGACATTGTCGACAATTTCCTGCGCGGAATCACCCCGGACGGCGCGCTCTACCCCCTCGCCCGCTGCCGACTGCAAACCGAACTGGCCGGTGCCTGTTTCAGTCCGGATGGCACGACCCTGTTCGTCAACCTGTACAGCCCGGCCAAGACGCTGGCGATCACCGGACCCTGGGCTGACGTCCGAACTTGAGCCGGCACTAATGCGCGCCGCTTGTCACGCGTCGGCGCGCGCGCTAGGTCAATGTAACTTTATATCTTGAAGGATCCCTTCGTGACCGCTCGCCTGTTGCTTCTTGCTCCCCTGGTTCTCGCCACTGCCCCCGTATCCGCGGACGAAGGGATGTGGCTGCCGAGCCAGACCGAGGCGATCGGGCCCGGCATGCGCGCCGCCGGTCTTGAACTGGATCCAGCCACGCTGGGCGACCTCAACCGCGCGCCGCTCAACGCGATCGTCTCGCTCGGCGGCTGCTCCGCCGCGTTTCTCAGCGATCAGGGGCTGATCGCGACCAACCACCACTGCATCTACGGGTCGATCCAGTATAACAGCTCGGCCGAACGCAACTATCTGCGCGACGGCTTCCTCGCCCGCGGCCTGGGCGAGGAGCTGCCTGCAGCGCCCGGCAGCCGGGTCTATGTGATCGAGGATCTGCGCGACGTGACGCGCGCCGTGCTGAAGGGCGCAACCACGCTTTCCGGAGCGGCGCGCAGCGGGCGGATCGAAAGCAACCGCAAGGCCCTGATCGCCACATGCGAGAAGCAGCCCAACCGCCGCTGCGACGTGCGTGCCTATTTCGGCGGCAAGCATTATTTCCTGCAGCAACAGCTTGAGATCCAGGATGTCCGCCTGGTCTATGCCCCTGCTGGCGGGGTCGGCAATTTCGGTGGCGAGATCGACAATTGGCAGTGGCCGCGCCACACGGGAGACTTCGGTTTCTATCGCGCCTATGTCGCGCCGGACGGGTCGTCGGCGCCCTATTCCAAGGACAATGTCCCCTTCCGGCCCAAGGCGTGGCTGCCGGTGGCAAAACAGGGCCTGAAGGAGGGGGATTTCATCATGGTGGCGGGCTTCCCCGGCACCACCGAACGGCACCGCACCGCTGCCGAAACCCGCTTCTATTTCGAGACCCTCTACCCGCTTCAGCAGCGCCTGCTCGCTGACTATTCGGACGGGATCAAGGCCGCCACCGCCGCGTCGCCCGAACTGGCGATCCGCTACGCGTCGATCCTCAAGGGTACGGACAATTACAAGAAGAAGATCCTGGGCCAGCTCGCTGGCGCCGAGACGATCCGCCTGATCGAACGCAAGGAGGCCGATGAGGCCGCCTTCCGCGCCTGGGTCGATGCCGACGCGACCCGGCGTCAGCGCTGGGCGGGGGCGATCGCCGCGCTCGATCGCGCTGCGAGCGAGGCAAACGCCACCGCCGTCGACGGGCTGCGCCGCGCCCTGCTCAATCGCAGCCAGCTGTTCACCAGTGCGACGCGCGCCTATCGCTGGTCGCTTGAACGCGCCAAGCCCGACGCCCGGCGCGCGCCCGGTTATCAGGACCGCGATCGCCGCGCGACGGTCGACGCGCTGACCCAGGTCGAGCGTCGCTTCGATCCAGCGGTCGACCGCGCCCTGTTCGAACAGGCGCTTGCGGAATATCGCCAGCTCCCCGCGGCCGCGCGCAATCCGGGCTTCGACGCAGCGCTCGAACAGATCGGGCTCGACGCGCTCTACCGCGACACCCGGCTCGGCACGACCGCCGACCGCCTCGCGCTGCTCGACCAGTCGGCCGAGGCGCTCAAGGGCTCGTCCGATCCGTTCGTCCGGCTGGCGGTCGCCGCCTATCCCGATGCGGCCGCGCGCGAGGCGGCGGCGGACGCGCGCGCCGGCGATCTGCAGGCGGCACGCTCGGCCTATATGGAGGCGCGCATGGCCTATGCGGCGGCACAGGGCCGCACGCTCTATCCCGACGCCAACGGATCGCTGCGCTTCAGCTATGGTCAGGTCACCGCGAAGAAGCGCGACGGCATGGCCTGGTCCGCCTTCACCACCGCCGAAGGCATTGTCGAAAAGCAGACCGGCCGCGATCCGTTCAACGCGCCACAGCGGACGATCGACCTTATCAAGGCCCGCGACTACGGCCGCTACACCGCCCCCGAGCTGGGCACGTTGCCCGTCAACTATCTCGGCACGGTGGACATCACCAATGGCAATTCGGGATCCTCGACGCTGAATGCGCGCGGCGAATTTGTCGGGCTGGTGTTCGACGGCACGATCGAAGGGATCATCTCCGACTGGTGGTTCGATCCGGCGATCACGCGCTCGATCCATGTCGACAGCCGCTACATGCTGTGGACCATGGCCAAGGTCGACGGCGCCCAGCGGCTGCTCGACGAAATGGACGTGCGCTAGGCCGGCGCCCGGGCCGCCGACCGTGCCCGACCGCGCGTGCGGGCGGGCGGAGCGGTGGCCCGCGCGACCTGCTTCAGGCGGTCGCACAGCCAGGTCAGTCCGCGATCCATTGCGCGCGCGCTGTGATACTGCATCATCTCGCGCATCAGCGGCAGCGGGAAAGGCGCCTCACGGATCGCTAGTCCCAGCGCGGGCGCCAGCTCGTGTGCCAGACGTTCGTGCATCAAAGCCAGCCGCGTGGTCCCGGGCAGGATCCAGGGCACTTGCGAGAACGCCGCGCATACCACCTCGACCCGCCGCTGTTCGCTCAACCCGCGCAGATAATTGTCGATGAAGGTCCCGTCGCGCGACACGCTCGTCGCGACATGCCCGCTGGAAAAATAGGTCTCACTGTCCAGCGGGCGCTGCATTGCGGGGTTGCTGGCACATCCGACCACGACATGCCGCTCTTCGAACAGCAACTCGCGGGGATGCACGGGGCTTAGAAACTGTTCGGGCGAGATCAGCAGGTCGATCTCGCCATCGTCGAGCATCGCGAGAATGTCGGACCGTGGCAGGTTGATCTCGATCTGGATGTGCGGCGCTTCGCTGTGCAACTGGCGCAGTGCCGGACCGATCAGCACGGTGGTGATGTAATCCGACGCGACGATGCGGAACCGCCGCTGCGATTGTGCCGGATCGAAGCGGGTTCCGCTCGCCAGGATCGCGCGCATATTGCGCAACGCCGCCGCGATGTCGGGCGCCAGCGACAGCGCCGCCGGGGTCGGCACCATGCGCTTGCCATGCTGCACCAGAATCTCGTCCGCCAGCGCCTCGCGCAGCCGCTTGAGCGCCGCGCTCATCGCCGATTGCGTGAGGTTGAGCCGCTCGGCCGCCCGGGTCACGCTGCGCTCTTCCATCAACATGTCGAACGCGATCAACAGGTTGAGATCGAAATGGTCCAGCCGCATGCATCAATTCCATTTGTGCGAATGCATAGAAACAATTCATTATGATAATTGATCAGTTTTGACCATCCTCAATGAAGAGATGCGCACGCCAAGATGCGCGACTGGGAGGTTGTCTGATGAAAAAATTGCTTCTTGCGGGCAGCGCGATTCTCGCCGCCCCCCTTTATCCCGCTTTTGCCCAGGAGGCGCCGCCAGCGCCCCAGGCCGACGCCGCGAGCGAGAGCGGGGAAGGTCTGCAGGACATCGTCATCACCGCGCAGCGCCGCTCTGAATCGCTGCAGCGCGCTGCGGTTGCCGTGACCGCCGTGACCGGCGACGACCTCGCCCAGTCGGGGATCACCGAAACCGCCAATCTCGGCAAGCTTGTCCCCTCGCTGGTGGTTCAGCCGACCGGCGGCACGACCAGCTTCTTCCTGCGCGGTGTCGGCACCAACTCACAGAACTCCTTCTCGGAGAACGCCGTCGCGTTCAACTTCAACGGCGTCTATGTCGGCCGCCCGACCGCGCCTGCCGGCGTCTTCTATGATCTCGAGCGGGTCGAGGTGGTCAAGGGCCCGCAGGGTACGCTTTATGGCCGCAACGCCACTGGCGGCGCGATCAACGTGCTGCCCAAAAAGCCGGTGCTGGGCGATTTCGGCGGCGAAGCGCTGCTCGAATATGGCAATTACGACAGCAAGAAGGGCTTCCTCGCGCTGAACGTGCCGATCGGCGACACGGTCGCACTGCGCGTCGCCGGACAGATCGTCGACCGCGACGGCTATATCTCCGACGGCTATGACGACGACAAGGGCGAAGCGGTACGCGCGTCGCTGCTGATCGAACCGTCCGACCGCTGGTCGATGACCCTGGTTGCCGACTATTACAACCAGCATGGCAAGGGTGGCGGCGCAGTGCTGTTGCCTGAGGCGCGTTACACCGTGCCTGCGCTGGAGGACCGCGTCAGCGTGTCCGATCCGCGCGCGCATGCCGCGATCCGCCAGCTCGCTTCGACCCTGTTCGCCCCGCCCTTCTGCGGCGGCCCGGGCAACTTCGTGAACAGCGGCTGCGTCGCGCTGCCTGGCACGGATGGCTTTCTCGACAATGAATTCGTCGGGGTGAGCGTGACGATCGTCGGCGATCTCGGCTTCGGAACGCTGACCGTGCTCCCTGCCTGGCGCCGGTCGGACGTCAAGTTCCGCACCTATCTGCCGGGCTTCGCCGGCGATATCACCGACCTCGCCGAACAGACCTCGATTGAAGTGCGGCTCGCTTCGAACGAGGATGGCCGGCTGCGCTATGTCGTGGGCGGCTTCTATTTCGGTGAGAACCAGGCGACCGAGAATTTCTTCCGCCAGGGCAATATCTCGACCACCCGCTTCACCCCGCGCCTCAATACCGAGAGCGTCGCGGCGTTCGGCCAGCTGACCTTCGACCTCAGCGACAGCCTGCGTCTTGTCGCAGGTGGCCGGTACACGCGCGAGGACAAGAAGCAGTTGACCTCGACCGCGTCGGGCGGCCTGCCCGGCCCGATCAATCCGCCGCTGAGCGTCCCGTTCACCGGAGACCTGAGCTTCGAGAAATTCACCTGGAAGGCGGGCGTCGAGTTCGACGCGGGCCCGGCATCGCTGGTCTATGCCAATGTCGCGACCGGCTTCAAGGCGGGCGGCTTCTTCGTCGCGCAGCCGCCGAACAACACGTTCCGCCCGGAATCGCTCACTGCCTATACCTTCGGCGCGAAGAACCGCTTCCTTGACAACAAGCTCCAGCTGAACTTCGAAGCCTTCTACTGGGATTACAAGGACCAGCAGGTCACCTATGTCGGCGGCATTCCGACCGGCAGCGGCGTGTTCTCGCAGGGGTCGATCACGGTCAATGCGGGCAAGTCGCACATCTATGGCGCCGAGCTCGAAGCGCGCTTCGCGCCCAGCCGCAACGACCTGTTCAACCTCAACGTCCAGTATCTCAAGGGCAAGTATGACAGCCTGCAGACGGCGAATTTCTCGCCAACCGGCGCGCCGGTGACGACGGGCTGCACCACCCTGGGCAGCCGCGCGGCCAATCCGGGGATCAACAACGCCCGCTTCTACGACATCGACTGTTCGGGCAAGCCGACGGTCAACTCGCCCGAATGGGCGATCAATGTCGGCTATGAGCGGACGTTCGAGCTGACCGGCGACCTCGACTTCATCGCCGGCGCGCGCGCGAATATCGAGAGCAGCCGCTTCATGAACTCCAACTACCGCCCTGAGGAAAAGCAGGACGGGTTCGTGATGGCCGACGCCTTTGTCACGCTGCGCAGCCAGCAGGGGTGGAGCGTCACCGGCTTCGTCAACAACCTGACCGACGAGGAGGTGCTGGCACGTGCGGGCACCCGCCCGATCCTCGACTTCCCGGTCGGCACGCTGCGTCCGCCGCGTACCTATGGTGTCCGCGTCGGGTTCGACTTCTGATGCGCGCGTTGCTTCTGGGGCTGGCGGTGGCGGCGGCACTCGCGGCAGCGTCCGCGACTGCGCAGCAAGCGCCGCCCCAGGGCGATGCGTTCATCACCCTGGGCACGATGGGCGGGCCGGTGGCGAGCCGCGACCGGTCCCAACCCGCCAATGCACTGGTGCATGACGGCCGCGTCTATCTGGTCGATGCCGGCGACGGCGCGGTCCAGCAGCTGACCAAGGCGGGATACCAGCTGCCCCGCGTGCGCGCGGTGTTCCTGAGCCACCTCCACACCGACCATACCGGCGGCCTGTCGGCGGTGCTGGGGCTGCGCAACCAGACCAATGTGGCAGAGAAGCTGACCGTCTATGGCCCGCCGGGCACGCGCGAGCTGGTCGCGGGGATGGTCGCATCGATGCAGCCGGCGGCGAAGGTCGGCTATGGCATTCCCGGGCAGCCCTGGGCGCCGCCAGCCGATACCGTGACCGTGATCGAACTGACCGATGGTGACAGGATGGTGGTCGACGGCATGACCGTCACCGCTGCGCAGAACAGCCATTACGACTTCGCGCCCGGCAGCGTCGAGGACCGGAACTACAAGTCGCTGTCGCTGCGCTTCGACCTGCCCGGGCGGTCGATCGTCTATACCGGCGATACCGGGCCGAGCGCGGCGGTGGAGAAGCTGGCCAAGGGCGCGGACCTGCTGGTCAGCGAGATGATCGACATGGCCGCGACGATGGCGACGGTCGCGCGCAATTCGCCGAACATGCTGGCCCCGGCCAAGCAGAAGCTGGAGCAGCATCTGTCGACCCATCACCTGACACCCGAAGCGGTCGGCGACCTTGCCGCGCGCGCCGGGGTCAAGGCGGTGGTCATCACCCACTTCGCCGGCGGCACCCCCGATCCGGTCCGCACGCAAGGCTATATCGCCCAGGTCCGCGCCCGCTTTGCCGGGCCGATCACGCTCGCCAACGACCTCGACCGTTTCTGAGAGAGCAGACATGAATTCCGGTAACATTCTCGTCATCGGCGGCGGCATTGGCGGCCTGACCGCCGCGATCGCGCTGCGCGCCAAGGGCTTTGACGTCACGGTGATCGAACGCGATCCCGACTGGTCGGTCTACGGCGTCGGCATCATCCAGCAATCGAACGTGATCCGTGCGATGGCGCAGCTCGGGCTGATCGACGAATATGTCGCCTCGGGAGTCGGGTTCGACGCGGTCGAGATTTTTACGCCCACCGGCGTCAAGGTCGCGCGCGTTCCGACCCCGCGTCTGGTCGACGGCTATCCCGCCAATATGGGGATCAGCCGCCCCGCGCTGCACAAGATTCTGGGCGACCGCACGATTGCCAGCGGCGCGAAGGTGCTGCTCGGCGTGACCGCGACCGAACTGAACGACGATGGCGCCGGCGTCAATGTCACGCTGTCCAATGGCGAACAGGCGCGGTTCGACCTCGTCATCGGTGCGGACGGCGTCTATTCGCAGACGCGCGCGATGCTGTTCCCCGAGCTGGCGGGGCCGCAATTCACCGGGCAAGCGGTGTGGCGCTACAACCTGCCCCGCCCGGCCGATCTCGACGCGCTGCAGGCGTATAACGGGCCGACCGGGGTCGGGCTGGTGCCGATCTCCGAAACCCTGATGTACATCTATGTGACGACGCCCGAGCCGGACAATCCGCGCTACCCGCGTGCGGGGCTGGCGGCGACCATGCGGTCGAAGATGGCGAATTGCGCGCCCTATATTCGCGAGCTTTCCGATCTGGTCACCGACGACGATGGCGTGGTCTACCGCCCGCTCGAAGGCATGCTGGTCGAGGGCGCGTGGCATCGCGGGCGGATCGCTTTGCTCGGCGACGCGGTGCATGCCACCACCCCGCATCTCGGACAGGGCGCGGGCATGGCGATCGAGGACAGTCTGGTGCTGGCCGAGGAACTGGCCCGGCACGACGATGTCGAGACTGCACTGACCGCCTATCGCAACCGCCGCTTCGACCGCTGCGCCTATATCGTCCGCTCCAGCCTGGCGATCTGCATGGGCCAGATCGGCAAGGGGCCACCGGTCGATAACGCCAAGGCGACGCACGAGATGTTCCAGGTCGTCGCGGAACCGATCTGAGGGGAATGACATGACCCAGCACGCGACGACCCGCCATGGCGTGATCCTGATGCTCACCGCGGTGATGCCGACCATGGCGATCATCGCGCTGGTACCGGTACTCCCGCTGCTGATGCGCGAATTTGCCGGCGTTCCGGGTGCGGCAGTGCTGGTACCGATGGCGCTGACGATTCCGGCGCTGTGCGTGGCGCTGTTTTCGCCGGTCGCCGGGTGGCTGTCGGACAAGCTGGGTCGCAAGCGGCTGCTGATCGCGGCGCTGGTCGGCTATGCCGAGTTCGGGCTGCTACCGCTGCTGCTCGATGATCTGCGCATGATCCTCGCCGCACGCGTTGCGCTGGGGGTGACCGAGGCGATCATCATGACGGTCGCGACCGCGCTGGTCGGCGATTATTTCACCGGCGAGCGGCGCGAACGCTGGGTGTCGATCCAGATCGCGACCGCCAGCGTCAGCGCGATCGTGCTGATCGCGGCGGGCGGCGCGCTGGGCGAGGCACTGGGGTCGCGCGGGCCGTTCTGGCTGTATCTGCTGGCGCTGCCGGTCGCGCTCGCCGCCGCGCTCATCCTGTTCGAGCCGGCCAAGACGGTTGCGACTGCACCCGCTGCGGCGGGCAAGGCGCAGGGGATTGCACTGCTGGTCGCGATCACCTTCGGCATCGGCATGCTGTTCTACACGCTGATCGTCCAGCTCGGTCCGGTGATCGAGGCGACCGGGGTGACCTCCCCTGCCACGATCGGGCTTGCCGGAGCCGCCGCCAATCTGGGCGTGATGGCGGGGTCGATGCTGTTCGGGCGGCTCAAGGGCTGGTCGGGCGAGACCTTGCTGTCGATTGGACTGCCGCTGGTTGCGCTCGGCTATGTCGGGATCGGCCTGTCGAGCAGCTTCGCGCTCACCGCCGCGTGCGCCGTGGTCATCTCGATCGGCAATGGCCTGATGCTCCCGACGATGCTCGCCTGGGTGCTGCGGCGCCTGCCGCCCGAAACGCGCGGGCGCGGAACCGGCGTGTGGACCGGCTCCTTCTTCCTTGCCCAGTTCGTCGCACCGATTGTCGCGGTCGCGCTGTCGGGCGTGCTCGGCGGCCTGTCGGGCGTCTTCCTCTTCTATGCCGCGGCAGCAGCGATCGGCGCGGGTGTCGCGCTGCTGCGTCGCGGCGCTGCCACTCAAGGAGCATGACCATGACCAAGCCAGTTCGCCGCGTCGTTACCGGCCACGACGCCAGCGGCCGCGCGATCATCCAGGAGGATGGCGCCGCGCCGCGCGTGCAGCAGATCGGCGGGCCGTCGGGTCCGATGTTCCACGAAATCTGGAACACGCAGTCGACCCCGGCGCTGCTCGACGCCGCATCGGGCGAGCCGCATGAGGACGGCATCAAGCTCGCCCCGCCCAAGGGCGGCACCCGCATCCGCGTGCTCGACATCCCGCCCGAAAGCGACGAGATCCGCACCATGTCGCCCGAAGAGGCGCAGGCGCATTTCGCCGAGGTCGGCGCCGGCGACGCTTCGGCACATTCTGGCGCAGGCAGCCGCCACGCGCTGATGCACCGCACCGAGACGATCGATTATGGCATCGTGCTGGAGGGCGAACTGGTCCTGATCATGGACGAGGGCGAGACGACCGTGCGCGCCGGCGACATCGTGATCCAGCGTGGTACCAACCATGGCTGGTCGAACCGGTCGAACGCCAATTGCCGGATCGCCTTCATCCTGATCGACGGCGAATTCGCGCCCGAGCTGAAGCAGTAATGTTGCTGGCGATCACCGGCGCGGCGGGGTTCGTCGGCCGGGCGGTCGTGCGGCAGCTCGCCGCGCTGCATCCCGAAGTTGACCTGTTGCTCGCCGACCGGGAGGTGGCCGGATTCGACGGTCATGAGACGCTTGCGGGCGACTTGACCGACCCGGCGGTGATTGCCGCGCTGACGGCGCCGCGCGTCGATGCGGTGCTGCATCTGGCCGCGCTGCCGGGCGGCGCGGCCGAGCGCGATCCCGAAGCATCGCGGGCGATCAACCTCGATGTCCCGCTGGCGCTGATCGCGGCAATGCGCGGGCGACGGCTGGTGATCGCCGGGTCGATTGCCGTGTTCGGCGGCGCGCTGCCCGATCCGGTGGACGACGCGACCGTCCCTGCGCCGGCCAGCGTCTATGGCACGCACAAGCGCATGGTCGAGCTCGCCTTTGCCGATGCGGTGCGGCGCGACGCGGTGAGCGGCTTTGCGCTGCGCCTGCCCGGCATCGTTGCGCGGCCTGCCGCAGCGGGCGGGTTCGGATCGGCCTTTCTCAGCGACATTTTTCACACGGCACTGGCCGGCACCCCGCTGCGTGTGCCGGTGGCAGCGGACGCCAGCAGCTGGCTGATGTCGGTGCGCTGTTGCGCCGCCAATCTGGTCGCCGCGGCGCTCGGCGAACGCACGGCGCAGGCGGCGGTGACGCTTCCAGCGCTGCGCGTGACGATCGGCGATCTGGTGGCGGAACTGGCGCGCCATGGCGATGTGTCGGGGATTCGGTTCGACGAAGTCCCGGCGACGCGCGCAACCTTTGGCAGCTATCCCGGCCTGGCCACCCCGCGCGCCGATGCACTTGGCTTCCGGCATGACGGCAGCCTGACGCAGCTGGTGGAGACGGTCCTTGCCGACCTCTGACCCCCTCGCCGCCTTCCGGCTTGACGGGCGTACCGCGCTGATCACCGGGCCGGTGCGCGGGATCGGGCTGGCGATTGCGCGGCTGTTCGCGGATGCGGGCGCGCGGCTGGCACTCGCGGATATCGACGCGGTGGCGTGCGATGCGCTGGCGCAAGAGCTGGGCAGCATCTCCATCCCGACCGATGTCGGCGACGCATCGGCGATCGCGCACCTGGCGGAGCAGGCCGCGGCGCGGACCGGCGGAATCGACATCCTCGTCTGCAACGCCGGAATCGCGGGATCGGCATCGCCGATGCACGCGCTGGACGAGGCGGAACGGGAGCGGCTCTATGCGATCAACCTGCTCCACCCGCTGCGCCTGACCGGGCATATCGCCCCGGCAATGGCGGCGCGCGGTCGGGGCAGCATCGTGCTGCTGTCTAGCATCGGCGGGCTGCGCGGCAATGCGATGCTGGGGCATTATGGAATGACCAAGGCGGCGCTGGCGCAGCTGGCGCGCAACCTCGCGGTCGAATGGGGACCATCCGGCGTTCGTGCCAACGCCATCGCGCCGGGGCTGATCGAGACCGACTGGACGGGCGCGATCCTGTCGAGCCCGGAGCGCGCCGCGCGCCGGCTGGGGATGACCCCGCTACGCCGCGCCGGATCGCCGGACGAGGTCGCGGCGACCGCGCTCTACCTCGCCAGCGATGCGGGTGGCTTCACCACCGGGCAGACGATCGTGGTTGATGGCGGGACGCTGATCTCGGACGGGAGTTAAGCCACACTCCCCTCCCTGGAAGGGAGGGGGCGGGGGTGCGCGCGCGCGTCTGCGCGCCGAAAGACTCAATCAGGCGCCCCGCCAAAATAGTGGCCGTCGAGGCATCGAGCCTCGCTGGCCACTAAATCCACCCCTTGCCCCTCCCTTTCAGGGAGGGGAGTTCAAAGGAGACGTGCTACCCCTTCACCACAAGCTGATCGATCGCGCCGAAGGGCGACGCGCCCTCCCCTGCCCGCATCGCGACACGGCTGCCGAAGGACAGGAACGGCGTCTGCGGCGCACCATGAGCGATCATCTCGATCGCGCGGCGTTCGGACAGGCAGGTCGATCCGACCGTCTCATGCTCCGCGTTGGACACGGTGCCCGAACCGATGATCGTGCCGGCGGGCAGCGACCGCGTGCGCGCGGCGTGTGCGATCAGCTCGTGAAAGCCATAGCCCATTGCCGCGCCATTGGGGCTGCCGAACCACTTCCCATCGACCTCGACCGTCAGCGGGAGGTGCACGCGACCATCGCGCCAGGCGTCGCCCAGCGCATCGGGGGTCACCGCGAACGGCGCGACGCTGCATGCGGGCTTGGCCTGCACCCAGCCAAAGCCGGTCTTCATCTCGGGGATCGCAATCGCGCGCAGCGACCAGTCGTTGATCAGCACCACCAGCCGGACATAAGCCAGCGCTTCATCGACCGAACAGCCCATCGGCACATCGTCGGTGATAACGCCGAACTCGCCCTCGAAATCGATGCCGTCGGCTTCGCTGGGCAGCGGGACATCGGCGGTCGGGGCGATGAATTCGTGGCTCATGCCCTGATACATCAGCGGCAGATCGGTCTCGATCGGCGCATGGCCAAAGGCGAGCTGCATCAGCGCGCCGTGATTGGCGAAGGCCGATCCGTCGAGCCATTGCCACGCGCGCGGGAGCGGCGCGGCAAAATCGTCCGGCTGGACCGCCTCGCCGCTCTCCGCGGCCTCGCCCGCGGCGGTCAGCGCATCCTGCGCCGGATCCCAATCGTCGAGCGCGGCCTGAAGCGTCGCATAGCCCGCAACCGGCGCAACCCGCGCGCCGTCACGGCTGACCGCGACCAGCGTCCCGTCGCGCCCGCCGCGCCGCAATGTGGCGAGGCGCATCAGGACAGCTTCCCGCCCAGCGTGTCGGCGAACCAGTCGGCGATATAGTCGCGGCCAAAGCTCATATTGTCGGCCCCGACATGCTCGACCCCGCCCTCACGGTCGGTGAACAGCTTCAATTCGCGGCGCGGCGAGTTGATCAGCTGGTCATAGCAATCCTGCGCGTAATCGACGCTGATCTGGCGATCCTTCGCGCCATGGGTGACGAGGAACGGCACGCGCACTCCGCCCATATGGCCGTTGAGGTTCATGTCCTGCGCCTTGGCGAGGAAGTCGTCCATGTCCTTGGCCCCGAACGCCCAGATCACGTGCGCCCAATAATGCGGGACGGGGTTCTCGCCTTCGCGCTTGAGGCGCTTCTGCTGCACTTCGGCCCAATTGTGATTGGCCCCCCAGCATGCACCGCTGGCGAAACGCGGTTCATAGGCGACTGCGCGCGGGGCGAAATGACCGCCGAGCGAGATGCCGGTCATGCCGATGCGCTTGGGATCGACATCAGGCTGGGTTTCCAGCCAGTCGATCGCCTTGCTCGCCCAATTCTCGCTATGCGGGTCGACGGGCAGGTTCTGCAGGCGCAGTGCCTCGCCGGTGCCCGGCTGATCGACGCACAGGGTCGAGATGCCGCGCTTGGCGAGCGCCTCGGGCAGGCGCGACCAGTAGAGCAGCTCCTTGCAGCTATCGAGGCCGTTGCAATAGACCACCACCGGATGCGGCCCCGGCCCTTCGGCGCGGGTGTAGAGCGCGGGCATCGTGCCGGTCGTCAGCGGGATTTCGACCCGCTCGCGGTTGATCGAGCCGAGCCGGGTCGAGCGCGCGAAGGTGTCGAGTGCGCGGGCATAGGTCTCCTCGCGCCCCGGATGACCATGCCCCTGCATCCGCTCGGCGACGAGCAGATAGAGCGACGCGCGCTCGAGCTTGTCGGAGGCGGAGAAGCCGCGACCGGCAGCCTCGTCCTCATCCGCCAGGCCGATCAGCTTGTCACCCATCTCGACCCATTTGGCCATGAATTGCGGGGTGCCGGCGTCCGAACCCGACGCGGCGGCGTCGCGGATCGGCTGGCACATATCGACGATCTCGCCGATGCGTCCGCCGCTTTCCAGCGCGATCGCGACCGACAGGTTCCAGATGTAATTCGGGAAATATTCGAACAATGCCATGACTTAAGCCTCCGCTGCCCGGAACAGGCCGGCATCGGCCTCGGGATGCGGCATGGTCTGCGGGCCGCCGACGCCGACGCCCCACTGATCCATGATCTGCGGTCCGGGGACATGCACCTTGTCGACATGGGTCTCGAAATCGACCTCCTCCAGCTCCGACGTATATTCGACCGCAAAGCCGCTCGGCGTGGTGAAGTAGCTGAAGGTGTTGTTGCCCGCCGTGTGCCGCCCCGGGCCCCAGCGGATATCGGTGCCCTTTTTGCGCAGCCGGCTGATGCCGCGCATCATGTCGTCCACCGTCAGCATGTCATAGGCGACATGGTTGAGACAGGCGGGTCCGGGCAGGATCGCGATACGGTGATGCGCGCTGTTGCAGCGAAGGAAGCACATGAAGTCGCCCAGCCAGTCGCTGACGCGGAAACCGAGGACATCGACGAAGAACTTCACCATCGCCTGATGATCGGGCGAGTGCAGCACGATATGGCTGATCTTCTGCGGCACGCCGTCCCAGCGCTGCATCTCGCGGCTCGGCCCGCGCGCGACGTCGCTCGAAATCTCGAAGGGTAGGCCGTCGGGCGAGAAGAAGCGGAAGCCATAGCCGCCGCCTGGCGCGGTCAGATCGCGCGGCGCGTGGATGATCTGGCACCCTGCCGCTTCCACCTTGGCATGGAGCGCATCGACATCGGCACGGCTGTCGGCCGCCAGCGCGATCACGTCGATCCGCTTGGTATCCGCCGCGCGCAGCCGGACGACATGATGCTCGTCATGCCCCTGCGCCTTGAAATAGCGCATCCCGTCGTCGGACGGGACCGGCTCCAGCCCCCACACATCTGCGTAAAAGGCGCGCTCTTCCTCGATCGCCGTGACGGCATATCCGACATAGCGAATTTCGCTGACTCTGCTCATCCATCCTGCTCCGCATTTGGTTGCGCATGACCTAGCGCCCGTCGTGCACATTGAAAAACTTATAGTTCTGATGCATTTTAATTGATCTCAATGATGGATTGGCGATGCGCTTCAAGGGACTGGACCTCAACCTGATCGTCGCGTTCGACGCGCTGATGAGCGACCGCAGCGTCTCGCGTGCGGCACAGCGGCTGAACCTCAGCCAGCCGGCGATGAGCAACGCCCTCGCCCGGCTGCGCAGCTATTTCGGGGACGAATTGCTGATCGCGCGCAACAAGCGGATGTATCCCACGCCCTTCGCCGAAACGCTGCTGCCCCAGGTGCGCCAGGCGCTGGAAACGATGGAGGGGGTGATCGCAACCTCGCGGCATTTCGATCCCGCGACGACCAACCGGACCTTCCGGATCATGACGTCGGACTATATCGCGACATCGATCCTGTTCCCGATCGTCACCCGCCTGTCTGCCACCGCACCGGGCGTGAGGATCGAACTGCTGCTGCCCAGCCCGCGCCGGATCGAACTGCTCGAAAGCGGCGGGATCGACCTGCTGATCACGCTGCAGGAATATGTCACGCCCGAACTGCCCTCGGAGCGATTGTTCGAGGACGAATACCGGCTGGTCGGGCGCGCGGGGCATCCGGCGCTGACCGCTCAGCCGACACTGGCGGCAATGCTCGACCATGATCATGTCCATGTCGCGATCGGCGACGAACGGCTGCCAAGCTTCGGCGACGCTTATCTCGATCGCATGGGGATCCAGCGTCGTGTCGCGATGATCGCACCCAATTTCGGGATGCTGCCCTGGTTGCTTCAGGACACCGACTGGCTCGCGCTGATCCAGGGGCGGCTGGCGGCACAGATGGCGCGCAACTTCCCGCTGGTCGCGGTCGCCCCGCCGCTGCCGATCCCGCCTTTGGTCGAGATGGCGCAATATCATGTCACGCGCAGCAACGATCCCGGCCTGCGCTGGCTGATCGACCTGATCCGCAGCTCCACGGGATAAATTCGCGGATATGATGCTTGCACATCCGTGAAACCTTGCCATCACCAGCGGTGTAACAAGGGAGATGGTGATGATCGCGACGACGCATGTGGGCAGCCTTCCGCGCGGTGAAGACCTGACGCCACTTTTGCTCGCCCGCGACAAGGGCGAGCCCTATGACGCGGCGCAGTTCGACACGCTGGTGCAGGCGGCGGTCGCTGCCGCCGTGGCGCAACAGATCGCGTGCGGGGTCAGCATCGTCAGCGACGGCGAACTGGGGAAGGTCGGCTATTCGACCTATATGATCGAGCGGCTGGAAGGGTTTGGCGGGCATATCGACCGGCGCCCGGCCGCCGACCTCGCCGCGCATCCGGGGCTCGCGCGCAAGCTTTCGGCGATCATGGGGTCCCAGGAATTCACCCGCGCATCGTGCATCGGCCCGGTGCGACTGCGCACGCTCGACCCGCTGCAAGACGATATCCGCCGCTTCCGCCACGCGCTCGACAAAGCGGGCGGCAATGTGCGCGGGTTCATGAATGCCGCCTCACCCGGACTGATCACCGCGTTTCAGGTCAACCGCCACTATCCCTCGCATGGGGCGTATCTCGCCGATCTGGTCGATGCGATGCGCCCGGAATATGAGGCGATTGTCGCTGCCGGGTTCGACCTTCAGCTCGACTGCCCCGACCTTGCCATGTCGCGGCACACCGGTTTTCAGGACCAGAGCGACGCCGAATTCCTCGCGACCGCCGCCGCCAATGTCGAAGCGCTCAACGCCGCCACCGCCAACATCCCGGCCGAGCGGATGCGAATGCATATCTGCTGGGGCAATTATGAAGGGCCGCATGATTGCGACATCGCGCTGGAAAAGGTGATCGACACCGTCATCGCCGCGCGCCCGGCAACCATCCTGTTCGAGGCGGCGAACCCGCGCCACGAGCATGAATGGACGGTATGGCGCGACGCGGCGCTGCCCGACGACAAGCTGCTGGCGCCCGGCCTGATCGATACCTGTTCCAACTATGTCGAGCATCCCGAACTGATCGCGCAGCGGATCGAGCGCTATGCCCGCATCGTCGGCAAGGACCGGGTGATCGCCAGCACCGATTGCGGCTTCGGCACCTTTGCCGGCTATGGCAAGATCGATCCGCAAGTGACATGGAAGAAGCTGCGCGCGCTGCGGGAAGGCGCCGACATCGCGGATGCGCGGCTGTGAGCCCGGAGGCGATCCGCGCGATCGAGCAGGATTGCGCCAGGCTGGTCGCGCGCTACGCCAATCTCAACGATGCCGCGCGCTGGACGGAAGTGGCGGACCTTTATGCCGAGGATGGCCGGATGTGCCGCCCGACCGCGCCCGATGACTGGATCGTGGGGCGCCCGGCGATCCTCGCGGCATTTCTCGCCCGCCCGGCGCGCACGACGCGGCATGTCTGCTCCAATATCGTCATCGACGTGATCGACGCGGATCACGCGATCGGCGAGTCGGCGATGCTGCTGTTCACCGCAGACGGCCCGCCCAAGGTCGGCAGCTTCCACGACCGCTTTGTCCGCACCGATGCCGGATGGCGGTTTGCCGAGCGCCGGGGTACGCTGACCTTCTGAACAGCGGGACCTTCATGCACAAAGCCACCCAGCCGCCGGTCAAGTCCGCGATGCGGACGCTCGACATCATCGAATATGTCGTCGGCAACCCGTCCGGGGTCGCCGCGCAGGATATCGCCGCCGCGCTGCAGATCCCGGTCAGCAGCCTGTCCTATCTGCTCGCCACCCTGTGCGAGCGGACCTATTTGCGGCGCGACGGGCGACGCTATCACGCCGGTGCCGGCCTGGAGCGCCTGCGCATGCCCGCCAGCGCCCTGTCGATCGAGGATCGCGTCGCGCCGCAGGTGCGCGCACTGCGCCGGGCACTCAACGAAACCACGTCCTTCTTCACCGCGACCGACTGGGAGATCGAGGCGCGGGTGACCGAGACCGCGGACCAGGCGTTGCGATACGCCGTCAGCGTCGGGGCGCGCGCGCCGCTGCATTGTATGGCCGCGGGCAAGGCGATCCTGTCGACCTTCGACGATGCCATGCTGGCGCGCTATTTCGCCGAAGCGCCGCGACCGCTGTTCACCCCCTATACCATCACCGACGAAGCGGTGCTGCGGCAACAGGTCGCTGCGGTGCGCGACACCGGGTTCGCCTTTACCAATGACGAATATACACCCGGCGTATGCGGGATCGCGCGGGTGGTGCGGATCGACGGAGCCGCGGCCGGCGCGCTCGCCGTTGCGTTGCCGCGGCTGCGCTACACGCAGGAAGTCCGGGCTCAGATCATCGAACGCCTGACTGCCGTCTGTGCCGCGATCGAAGCTGGGGCGTAGCGGGGCGAGTCGACAACTATCCTCCCCCGCAAGGGGGAGGTGGCGCCGAAGGCGACGGAGGGGGAGGACGGCTGCGAACTATCGCCTCTTGCCGATACCCTTCCTCCCCCTCCGTCAGCTGCGCTGACACCTCCCCCTTGCGGGGGAGGATTGAGTCGATCAGCTGCGCGTACGCCAGCCTTCGGCGTAGGAATCGCGCGCAACTTCCGAATAGGGAACCGGGGCGACGGTTGCCTTGATCTCGACCTGCACATGGCGTTCGACGGTCGGCTTGCGCGTGCCGCCATCGGGCTCGCCCCACACGAACGTCACTTCGGTGCCGGGTTCTGCCACATCGGCGTCGACCATCGCGAGCGTCAGGAAGCGGCCTTCATTGGCGGTGTAGCCGATCCAGGTCGAGATGCCGACCGGGCGGCCGTCCTTCAGCACCGCGTCATAGGGATGCATCGCATAGACCGCGCTGGGGAAGTCGATGAACTTCGCCCGCTCGCCCTTTTGCAGCATCGAGCTCATCACGCGCAGCACGTCCTGCGTGTCGAGTGCCAGCGTCACCTTGCGCCGATGCGGCTGGTCCTTCATCCGCTCCAGCGCTTCGCGGCCGATAAAGTCATGGTCGAACTTGACCATATGCCCGTAACCCAGATCCCACGGGGTCACATAATAATCCTCGATCCGCTCGGACACGAAGCTGCCGCCGAGCGATGCACCTGCCTCATAGGATTTGGCCGAAAGCCAGGCGCGATACTCGGCCAGCGACTCGCCGGTGTAGATCGCCGGCAGCGGCGAGGGGATCCACCCCGACTCCAGCGTGTTCGACGCATAGGTACGTCCGCCGCACAGGGTCAGGCCGAACTCCTTGCCCGCCTCGATCAGCGCGTTGCGGACGGTGTCGTAATCCTGCCACGGTCCGAACAGCTCGTAACCCGGCTGGCCGACCATGCCGTGGCGCAGCGCGCGCACTTCGACGCCCGCGATCATGATCGGGGCCATGTGGAAGAATTTGAGCTCGGGCGGGGTCGCGCCCATCGCCCGTTCGAGCACCGCCATCGCGTTCGGCCCCTGCAGCTGGAAGCGATAGTTGCGGCGCATGTCCTTGTCGGGCCGCGCCGCGGTGCGCTCGTCGCGTTCGACCGTCACGTCCCACTTGCCCGATGCGGCGTGGAATTCGACCCATTCGATCGACGGCGCGCGGCCGACCAGTTCGAACGTGTTTTCAGCCAGATAGAACAGGATCACGTCGCCGATGACATAGCCGTCGGGCGTGACCGGCGCGAACTGCTTGGCGCGGTTGGGGGCAAAGCCCTTGAAGCTGTTCGGCGCCAGATAGTGGAGCATCTCGAACGCATCCGGTCCGGTGACCAGCAGATCGACCATGTGAAAGCTCTGGTTGAACAGGACACAGCTGTTGGCCCAGGCATGCTGCTCGTCACGCCAGTTCGAATATTCGGCCGGAACGCCGGGATAGGCATTGGGCCCGACCTGCTGGTTGCGCAGGAAATCGACGATATTGTCCTGCGCGTCGAGCAGGTGCTGCAGTGTCGTGTCGGTCATGGTCATGCCTCTCCTAAGGGTCTGGTCGGGGCGGGGGCGGCCTGGACCGGTCGGTCCAGCCACTCCGCGATCACGGTGTTGAAGGGGTCGGGCTGTTCCGCAGGCGCCATGTGGCCCGCGCCCGGAATGACGTGCAGCTGCGCACCGGATATGCGCGCGGCGATCGCGCGATGCTGGTCGGGCGGGGACCATTGGTCCTCCGCGCCAACCACCACGGCGACGGGAATGGTCAGCGTCTGCAGTATCGGACCGGTATCGGGCCGGTGCAGCAAGGCTTGCGTCTGCGCCTCGAACACCGTCTGGCCAGCGCGCAGGCACATCGTCCGCAGCGCGTCCATCAGCGCGGCGTCATCACGCGCCGCCGCGCCGAGCATCCCCGGCAGCCAGGCATCGACCAGCGCCGCAAAGCCGCTCCGCCGCCCCAGGTCGCGCAGCGCATAGCGGCTCTCGGCCTCGCCCGCACGCACGCCATGCACCCCCATATCGGCGAGCATCAGCCGGGTCACCCGTGCCGGCGCGCGTGCCGCCACCTCCAGTGCAACGCGCGCGCCCATCGAATGGCCGATCAGTGCAAAGCGTGGCGGTGCCATCGTCAGGACATGGCGCGCCATCGCGTCAATCCGGTCGGTGCCGCCATAATGATCGTTGACCGCCTGCGCCTGCGGAAAGGCTGAAAGCGTCGCCGCGAACATCGTCGCGTCGCACATCAGCCCAGGCAGGATCAGTAGCTCGTCCGGCACGCGCCCCTCATTACATATATATGAGTTATTCGCCTATGCGAATTTTAATCACTGCGCTAGATGGCAAACGCCCGCTGCGGCGGGCGCTGCCCTGTCGACCGAGGACGTCTGTGCCCGTTTCCCAGATCCACCCCAATTGGTCGCGCCCCGCTCACTCAGCGGTCGACGGCTATTCGATCGAGATCACCGCGCGTGAGGCCGATACGCTGACCGCGCTGGCGCCGCGCATCCCCGCGGCGACGCCGGTAGCGATTGCCTTTCTGCCCGGCGAGCGGCGCGACGATCGCGTTCGCGCGGCCGGTGCGGTGCGCCAGTCGGGGTTCGAACCCATGCCGCATTTCTCCGCCCGCCGGCTCGATTCGGCGGCCGAGTTCGAGGCCTATCTGGCGGCGGTGGTGGCACAGGCGGGGGTACGCCGTTGCTTCGTCGTCGCCGGCGATCCGCCAACCCCTGCCGGCCCCTTTACCGACAGCATGGCGCTGATCGCGACCGGCGCCTTCGAACGCGCCGGCATCCGCGCGATCGGCCTGGGCGGCCATCCGGAGGGGCATCCCAATATGAGCGAGGTCGAGTGCTTCGCGGTGCTCGCCGCCAAATGCCGCGAGGTCGAGCGGCGCGGCATGGCGCCGCTGATCGTTACCCAGTTCGGCTTCGATGCCGAGGCGGTCGTCCGCTGGCTGGCGGCGTTGCGCGCTCATGGCATTCACGCGCCGGTGCGGATCGGCGTGCCAGGCCCGGCCGGCATCAGGACGCTGATGCGCTTTGCTGCCCTGTGCGGCGTCGGTGCCTCGACCGCAGTGCTGCGCAAATACGGCCTGTCGCTCGGCAATCTGCTCGGCTCGGCCGGACCGGACCGCTTCGTTGCGACGCTGACCGCCGCCCTGACCGCCGCGCATGGTCCGGTGCGGCTGCATTTCTATCCCTTTGGCGGGCTTGCACGCACGCTCGACTGGATCGACACCTATGCCCGTATGACAGGACAGGAGCCATGATGCCGACGACCGAAACCTGCACCATCACCCTTCACTGCACCGACCGGCGCGGCATCGTCGCCGCCGTGGCCGGCTTCCTGACCGAGTCCGAGTGCAACATCGTCGAGTCGCAGCAGTTCAACGACGCCATCACCGGCGGCTTTTTCATGCGCACAGTGTTCGATGCCCCGGCCGCCGCAATCGCCGCGATCGAGCAGGGCTTTGGCGCCCTTGCCGCGCAGTGGGAGATGGACTGGAAATTCCGCGTCAATGCGCGCCCCACCCGCGTCCTGCTGCTGGTGTCGAAGTTCGACCATTGTCTGGGCGACCTGCTCTATCGCCGCCGGATCGGGGAGTTGAAGATGGATGTGGTCGGCATCGTTTCCAACCATCCCCGCGCCGCGCTCGCCACTTCGATGATCGGCGACATCCCCTATCACCACCTGCCGATCACGCCGGACACCAAACCGGCGCAGGAGGCGGCGATCAAGGCCATCGTGACAGAGACCGGCGCCGAGCTGGTCGTGCTCGCGCGCTACATGCAGATCCTGTCGGACGACCTCGCGGCCTTTCTGTCAGGGCGCTGCATCAACATCCATCACAGCTTCCTGCCCGGATTCAAGGGCGCCAAGCCCTATCACCAGGCCTATCAGCGCGGGGTCAAGATGATTGGGGCAACCGCCCATTACGTCACCGCCGACCTCGACGAGGGGCCAATCATCCATCAGGATGTCGAAGCGATTTCGCATGCCGACACGCCTGACGACCTGATCCGCAAGGGCCGCGACATCGAACGCCGCGTGCTCGCCGCGGCGGTGCATTATCACCTGGAGGACCGGGTGCTGCTGAACGGCGCCCGCACGGTCGTGTTCAAGGCCTGATCCAGGCGTTGATCCATGCAGGGCTGGGCGGAAGCGGATGGTGCCCGGGGACGGAATCGAACCGCCGACACTGCGATTTTCAGTCGCATGCTCTACCAACTGAGCTACCCGGGCACGGGATGAAGGCGCGCTCTTAGTCGCGTGATCTGTCGCTGTCCAGCCCGCTTTGCATTTCTTCTGGCGCCGCCGCGCGCCCGGGGATGCGATAGCCCTCCCCCAGCCATTGCAGCAGGTCGCGGTCCTTGCAGCCGCGGCTGCAGAACGGCTTGAATTCGGGTACGGGCTTGGCGCCGCAGATCGGGCAATCGGTCTTCATGTCACGTCCACAAAACGGGTGCGCCCGCCGGTGCGGCGGTGCAGCTGCGCGATCCAGTCGGGCTCTCGCTCGATCCGGCGCAGCAGCGGCGCGGGCAGGATATGGGTATCGGGCGCGGGCGGGGGAAGGCGCTCCAACCGGCGCAGCTCGGCGCGCAGCGCCGCACCCACGGGGTCGGCGGCGATCAGTTCGGGCAGCGACATGCGCGTCTTGCGCCGCACGATCTGAAGAAAGCCGAAGCCGTTCATCGCGGTCCGCTCGAACGGTTGCGGCAGCGCGGCGTCGATTGCCTCGCCCACCGCATTGCGTTCATGCTTATTGGCCAGCGTCGGGAAATCGACCCCGACCGATCCGGCGATGTCGAGCCGCTCCATCGCCGCCGCGACCGCATGCGCGGCGTCGATCGACAACGGCCCCAGCGGGGGCCCGCCATCGACATCGAACAGGTTCATCGCCGGGGTGAGCGAGAGCAGCAGCGCACCGCTGGCAAAGCGGATCTCGCCGGTCCGCGCCTCCTCCAGCACTTCGGACCAGCCCGCTTCCTCGAGCGCATCCGACTCATGCGGGTGGCAGTGGCGCACCGGCAGGCCAGTCGCGGTGATGCGTGCGAGCAGGTCGGGGCCAGGCGCCGGCGCGGTGTCAGGGGCAGGAACCGCCTTGGGCAGCTTGACCCGACCGCGTTCGGCGACCGCTTCGCGAACGATGCGGACGGGGAAGGACGCCCCCTGTGTGATCCCCTTGGGCAGCGGGTCGCACAGCGCCTCACCGCCATCGGGCAGCGCGACCTTGCCGGTGCTGCGGTCGATCAGCCTGGCGATCGCGATCGTGTCGGCGCGAAGGCCCGGCAGTTCGATCCGCGCCTTGCGGATCGTGCCGCGTGCGACCAGCGCCGCGCGGTTCTCGCCAATCCCGGCCTCGTACAGCCATTCAGCCAAGGGGGTAGCCTGCATGCTCCAGCAAGGCACGCGTGTCATAGAGCGGCAGCCCGACCACCCCGGAATGGGTGCCGGAGATAAACCGCACGAACGCCTCGGCGCGGCCCTGGATGGCGTAGCCGCCGGCTTTGCCCAGCCCCTCGCCGCACGCGATGTAGCGGTCGATCTCGGCCTCGCTCAGCCGCTTGAACGCGACCACCGTGTCCGACAGGCGCACACGCGCGCGGCCGTCAAGCCCGATCAGGCACGCCGCCGACAGGCAATGGTGGCGCCGCCCGGACAGCTTGGTCAGCAGGTCGCGCTGCACATCCTCGGTCTCGGCGGGCGGCAGGATGCGGCGGCCAAGCGCGATCGTGGTGTCGCCAGCCAGCACGATTTCGTCTTCGGCTCGCGCGACCGCGCGCGCCTTTGCCTCGGCCAGCCGCAGTGCATAGACGCGCGGCAGCTCGGCCTTGAGCGGATTCTCGTCGATATCGGGCGCCGCCACGCGATCCGGCACGACGCCGATCCGCGCCAGCAGATCGCGGCGGCGCGGCGAGGTGGAGGCAAGCACGAGCCGCATCGGCCCGGCCTTATTTGAAGCGATAGGTGATGCGGCCCTTGGTCAGGTCATAGGGCGTCAGTTCGACGAGCACTTCGTCGCCCACCAGCACACGGATGCGGTTCTTGCGCATCTTGCCGGCGGTGTGGCCGAGAATCTCATGGTCATTCTCGAGCTTCACACGGAACATCGCGTTGGGGAGGAGCTCCACAACGCGGCCGCGCATTTCAAGCAGTTCTTCCTTGGCCAAACAAACCTCTTGGGAGCGGATCAGAAAAGTCGCGGTGCCTTACTCCCCCTGAGCAGAAAAGGAAAGCTCCTCGCAAAAGTCGCCCGGAGTAGACCAGCGCTGCCCGCGCAGCGCCCGCCGCCCAGTTCGGGGTATGTTGATTGCCGGCGGCGGCAGAGCGCGGGCCGGTGCCGGTTCATCAGGGCGAAAACGGGCCACAAACGCCCGCGCAACCGACGGTTTCGCTTTCCTCGCTTGATGCGCCGCACCCTTGCCCCCAAATGGGCGCCATGCTGATCGAAACCGAACTGACGCCCAACCCGGCGACGCTCAAATTCCTGCCCGGCCGCACCGTGATGGACAGCGGCACGCGCGATTTCGCCACACCCGAAGAGGCAGAGGTATCGCCGTTGGCCGATGCGCTGTTCCGGCTGGGCGACGTGACCGGGGTGTTCTTCGGACGCGACTTCATCTCGGTCACCGCCGCGCCCGGTGTCGACTGGTCGGGGCTCAAGCCCGATGTGCTCGGCATCCTGCTCGACCATTTCAGCGCCGACATGCCGCTGTTCCGTCAGGGCAGCGCGGGCTTCAGCGTGCCGCCGCCCGAAGCGGACTTCGCCGATAATCCCGAGGACGCCGACATCGTCGCGCAGATCAAGGACCTCATCGAAACGCGCGTGCGCCCGGCCGTTGCCAATGACGGCGGCGACATCGTCTATCGCGGGTTCGACAAGGGCAAGGTGTTCCTGCAGATGCAGGGCGCGTGCGCCGGCTGCCCTTCATCGACCGCCACGCTCAAGAACGGGATCGAACAATTGCTCAAATATTATGTCCCCGAAGTCACCGAAGTGCGCGCCGTCTGATGGCCAGCCCGATCGACGACGCCGCGCTCGACACGCTGTTCCGCACCGCGCGCACCTATAACGGCTATCTGCCCGGCGCAGTGACCCAGGCGGATGTCGAGGCGATTTACGACATGCTGAAAATGGGGCCGACCTCGGCCAACCAGCAGCCCGCGCGCTTTGTCTGGTGCCTGTCGCAGGAGTCGCGCGACACGCTCGCCGACTGCGCGACCGGCAGCAATCCCGACAAGATCCGCGCCGCGCCGGCGGCGGTCGTGATCGGCATGGACCTCGATTTCCACGAAGAGCTGCCCTGGCTGTTCCCGCATACCGACGCCAAGAGCTGGTTCGAGGGGCCTCAGGAAAAGCGCCGCGACAGCGCGTTCCGCAACGGCTCGCTGCAGGGCGGCTATTTCATCATGGCGGCGCGCGCGCTGGGCTGGGACACCGGGCCGATGTCGGGCTTCGACGCAGCCAAGGTCGAGGCAGCGTTCTTTGCCGACCAGCCGTCGGTGCGGGTCAATTTCATCTCGACCCTGGGCAAGGGTGACCCGGCCAGCATCTTCGGTCGCTCGCCGCGCCCGGACTTCGGGAAGTTCAACAAGATTGGCTAGAACGCTCGTCATCGAGACTGCCACCGCCGCCTGTTCGGTCGCATTGATCGACAGCGGCGCGCTGATCGCCGAAAGCCATGCCGAGGTCGGGCGCGGCCATGCCGAACGGCTCGTGCCGATGATCGCGGAGCTGCCCGATGGCGGGCGCGCTGACGCAATCCTGGTCGATTGCGGCCCGGGCAGCTTCACCGGCATCCGCGTCGGCATCGCTGCGGCACGCGGACTTGGCTTTGGCTGGGGCGTCCCGGTCCATGGCCTTTCCTCGCTGCCCCTGGTCGCAGCGGGCGCCTTCGCGCGCAATCCGGGTAGCGACGCGCTGGCGGTGGTGCTGGAAGGTGGGCATGGTGAGGTGTTCATGGCCGCCTATGACCGCCAGTTCGCGCAGATCGCGCCCTTTGCGTCGCTCAAGCCCGATGCCGCGCTGGCGCAGCTTGGGGGGCGGATTGCGGTCGGCAATGGCGTGCGGCACCTTGCCGCGCTGGACGACAGCCTCGACCTTCGCGAGGCATTGCCGCGCGCGGCCGATGCACGCCTGCTTCCCGCCGCGCTGACCGCCCTGCCGCCGCGCCCGATCTATGGCCGCGCGCCGGACGCCAAGCCCAAGGCGGCATGAGCACGGCCCCCTGTCCGATCGACCTGGTGTCTGCCAGCGCTGCCGATCTGGCCACGATCGGCGCGATCATGACCGACGCCTTCGATCCGCGCTTCGGTGAAGCCTGGACCCCCAGCCAGTGCCTCGGCATGCTGTCCTTGCCCGGCGTGTGGCTGACGATCGCGCAGGTCGCCGGGAAACCGGCAGGCTTTTCACTGGCCCGAACCGTGCTTGACGAAGGCGAGTTGCTGCTGCTCGCGACACGCCCCGCCATGCGCCGACGCGGAATCGGCGGGGCCTTGCTGCGCGCGGTGGTCGATGAAGCGCGGATGCGTGGCGCCGGCATGATCCACCTTGAGGTACGCGCGAACAACGAGGCGGTCGCGCTTTACCGTGCGGAAGGTTTCGAAAAGATCGGCGAACGGCGCGGCTACTATCGAGGAAATGACGGCAAGATATTCGACGCGCACACATTTTCGAAAAGTCTCGACTGAACTGCGCGAAAATCCGCTAGAATGGCTTGCAAAGCCGGCTGCGGAACGGGATAGCCGGCGCGATTGCCGCCAGATCTTGGCGCCATCGTGTCAACGTGAAAGGACGAACATGGACACCCAGAACGACATGCATGAAACGCTGGTCACCCTGACCGCGGATATTGTTGCGGCGCATGTCAGCAACAATAGCGTCGCGGTGTCCGATCTTCCGCTGCTCATCGCCAATGTGCATGGCGCGCTCGCCAATCTTGGCGGCAGCAAGCCCGAGCCCGAAGCGAAGAAGCAGGAGCCGGCAGTGTCGATCCGCGCGTCGATCAAGCCCGACTACATCGTCTGCCTCGAAGACGGCAAGAAGCTCAAGATGCTGAAGCGGCACCTGATGACGCATTACCAGATGACGCCGGACGACTATCGCGCGAAGTGGAACCTGCCGGCCGACTATCCGATGGTCGCACCCAATTACGCCGAACAGCGCCGCAGCCTCGCCAAGAAGATCGGCCTCGGCACCAAGCGCCGCAAGCGCTGAACCCTGCCTGCCGGGTGCGCGGTGCGCATCCGGCATCGGCGCGATCCGGCGCGGCTTCCCCTTTTCCCGCGCGCCGCTTGACGCTACATCAGCCTCATGAACCGCAAGATCGATCTCGAAGCGCTGTGCCAGGAAAAGGGGCTGCGCATCACCGAACAGCGCAAGGTGATCGCGCGCGTCCTGTCCGAAGCGGACGACCATCCCGATGTGGAGAAGGTCTATGCCCGCGCATCGGCGATCGATCCCGGCATTTCCATCGCCACCGTCTACCGCACCGTCCGCCTGTTCGAAGAGGCCGGCATCCTCGACCGCCACGATTTCGGCGACGGTCGCGCGCGCTACGAACCCTCGCCCGAGGCGCATCACGACCATCTGATCGATGTCGAAACGGGCAAGGTGATCGAGTTTGTCGATCCCGAGCTGGAATTGCTGCAGAAGCAGATTGCCGAACGGCTCGGCTTCCGCCTGGTCGATCACCGCATGGAACTGTACGGCGTCGCTCTCGAGCGCAAGCCCTGAGGCAATGACCGACGGCGTCGATCCGCGGCGCCGCGACGCCGCCCTTGGGCTGCCCACCCCGCTGACCCGTGCGGAACGCGCGCGCTTCTGGCGCCGGGTCGCGCTATTGCTGCTCGCCGTGCTCACGCATGTGCCGGCGCATTATCTGTGGCGGCTGTTCCGCCTCCCCTCGCCCTGGCCACGCTGGTTCCTCGGCCGCGCCGCGCGCATCGCCGGCGCGCGCGTGGAGATTGTCGGGACGCCGCTGCGTCGCGATGTCTTCTATGTCGCGAACCATCTGTCCTGGGTCGACATTCTCGCGCTTGGTGGAGCGAGCGGAACCGCCTTCGTCGCCAAGGCGGAGATCGGCGCCTCCCCGATCGTGGGCTGGCTCGCCGGACTCAATCGCACCGTCTATGTGAAGCGTGAGAACCGCATGGGCGTGGCGGAGCAGATCAACGCCCTGCGCGATGCGCTCGCCGACAATTGGGCAATCACCATCTTTCCGGAAGGGACGACCACCGACGGGCGATCGCTGCTCCCCTTCAAGACGCCGATGCTGCGCGTGCTCGAACCGCCTCCGCCCGGCGTGATGGTTCAGCCGGTCCTGCTGGACTATGGCGCGGTGGGCGAGGAGATCGGCTGGATCGGCGAAGAGGGCGGCATCAACAATGCGCGTCGGGTGCTGGCGCGACAGGGCAGCTTCCCGCTGCGCATCCTGTATCTCGAACCGTTCGACCCGCACGAATTTCCGGGCCGCAAGGCGATCGCGGCCGAGAGCCGGCGGCGGATCGAGGATGCGCTGGTCGCTGCGCTCGACGGCCCGCTGCGCCCCTTTGCCTGGACCGTCGCGCCGGTGAACTATGTCGCGACCGCGCCTCAGGCGGGCGACGCCGGCTGAGCCTCAGCGCCGCCGGCGCTGCACCTTCTGCACCACCGGCTCCATCGGCGCGAACACCACGCCTTCGGGCGAGACCGACTGCCCGATCCGCTCGGGCCGGACCACGTCGTTGCTCGATGTGACCATGTCATAGTCACCCGTGCGGAATGCTGCCGGGTCGGCACGCAGGAACGGCGGCTCGGCCCGCCGCGCGACCTGTTCCACCGGCAGGCGCGGGGCGCCGCGGCGGACGCGCGGGTCGACAATCTCGTAATTCACCACCGATACCGTCGTGCCCAGCGCGGTGATGTCGAACAGCCGCCGGGCGAATTCGCGGGGAAAGCGGATGCAGCCATGCGAAGCGGGATAGCCGGGCAACTGCCCGGCATGCAGCGCGATGCCGGTCCAGGTCAGCCGCTGCATGAACGGCATCGGCGCGTTGCTGTATAGATTTGAACGGTGATGCACCCGCTTCTGCAGGATCGTGAACTCGCCCGTCGGCGTCGTCTTGCCCGGCTTGCCGGTCGACACGGTCGAGGCCGCGATCAGCACGCCGTCGCGATAGACATAGGCAACCTGGCCGGGCAGGCTGATCAGGATCGACACGCCCGCCGCGCTGCCGGCCGGCTGCAATGCCGCGTCCTCGATCCAGGTCCACTGGCCGTTGCGCAGCAGAACCTCTTCGGCGCCGTCCGACGGCACCTGCTGCGCCAGCGCCGGCGCTGCCGCGCATAGCGCAAGGGCCAGTGCTACCGCCCGCATTGTCCGCGCTCCCGCAGACTTCATGTGCACACTCCATTCGTTCCGCGGGCGACTGCTCCACAATTTATGGTTAACGCCGGTTTGGGCAAGGGGTGCCACGCCGATTGCGCGGGTGCAAAGCGAAAAGCGCGCAATGCCCGATTCGGCACAAGCGGCGATAGTCCGCGCCGTGCCTGCGGCGAACCGACGCGGAACTGTGGAGTCACTTAGGACGAATCGGTCGCGACCTTTGCTATAGTCACGCTTCGAGACGCGACATTTGTGGGGGCACAGAGGACGCTATGGACCGTTTGACCAAAGCTGCGGCGACCCGCCGTGCCTTTCTGAAGACCGCCGGGATGGTGGCCGGCACCGGGCTGCTCGCCGGCTGTGCCGCCCGCAGTGTCACCACCGCCGCGCTGCCCGCCCCGGCCGCACCGCTTCCGCCGCCGCCCGTCGCAACCCCGCTGCCGGCAGCCCCGCGTACCGTCGCCAGTGCACCGCGCGGGATCCGTCCCGAATTGTTCGAACGCGCCGCCGCCGCGCTGCAGCGCCACTCCAGCCGGATCCGCCAGCAGGACCGGATTGCGATCGCCGATTTCTCGCTCCCCTCCTCGCGCCTGCGCTTTCATTTTGTCGACATGGAAAGCGGCGCCACCCGCGCCATGCTGGTGTCGCACGGCATCGGGTCGGACCCGGGCCACACCGGCATGCTTCAGCGCTTCTCGAACGAGGTCGGGTCGGAAGCGACCTGCGAAGGCGCGTTCCTCGCGGCCAATTACTATGTCGGCAAGCACCAGCTATCGCAGCGGCTGATCGGGCTCGACCCCACCAACTACAACGCGCTCGACCGCGCGATCGTGATCCACGGTGCGTGGTATTCGAACCCCGACATGATCGCCAAGCACGGCAAGCTCGGCCGCAGCCAGGGCTGTTTCGCGGTGGGTGAACGCGATCTCGACACGCTGTTCGCGATGCTGGGCGAAGGCCGGATGATCTACGCGACCAAGGTGTAAGTGGCGCGGGGCGCAGGGCTGCGCTACCACCCGCTCATGAAGGGCAAACACCGCTTTTACTCGATCCACGCGCAGGGTTTCGTGCGCGTCGGCGCCTGTACCCCCAGCGCGAGCGCGGGCGATATCGCCGCGAACACCGCGTCGCACATCGCGTTGGCGAAACGGGGCGATGCCGCGGGGGCGGATCTGCTGCTCTTCCCCGAACTCGGCATTACCGGATATGCGATCGACGATCTGCATCTGCAGGATGCGGTGTTGCGCGCCACGGCGCAAGGGCTGGCTGACCTGATCGCCGCGAGCGCGAAGCTCAAGCCGGTGCTGCTCGTCGGCGCCGCGCTGGAACGGAACGGCCGGCTGTATAACTGCGCGGTGGTGATCGCGCGCGGGCGCGTGCTGGGCGTGGTGCCGAAAAGCTATTTCCCCAATTACCGCGAATATTATGAGAAGCGCTGGTTCGCGTCGGGCATCGGCCTGTCGGGCACCGTCGAGATTGCCGGGCAGACCGCGCCGTTCGGCACCGACCTGGTCTTCGCTGCCAGCGACCTCCCCGATTTCACCTTCCATGCCGAGATTTGCGAGGATTTCTGGGGACCGCTGCCGCCGTCGACCTTCGGCGCGATGGCCGGGGCGCTGATCCTGTGCAATCTGTCCGCCAGCAACATCGTCATCGGCAAGGCGCGCGAGCGGGCAATGCTGTGCGCTGCGCAATCCAGCCGCACCGCGTCGGCCTATGTCTTCTCCGCCTCCGGGCCGGGAGAAAGCACCACCGACCTCGCCTGGGACGGGCAGAGCCTGATCTATGAGCTGGGCGAACTGCTTGCCGCATCGGGGCGGTTCGACCTCGACGACGAGCTGATCACCGCCGATATCGATGTCGCGCGGCTGCGGCAGGAGCGGATGCGGTTCGGCACGTTCAACGACAACGCCGCCGCCGCCGGTCATCCTGAGCAACGCTTTCGCCGCATCGCGTTCGACCATGCGCCGGGCTTCGACGATATCGGGCTGCATCGCGCGATCCGCCGCTTTCCGTTCGTGCCCAACACACCCGCAAAGCTGGACGAGGATTGCTACGAAGCCTTCAACATCCAGGTCGAGGGGCTGCGCAAGCGCATGGTCGCGACCGGCAACGGCAAGATCATCATCGGCATTTCGGGCGGGCTCGATTCGACCCATGCGCTGATCGTCGCGGCCAAGGCGATGGACCGGCTGGGGCGACCGCGCAGCGACATTCTGGGCTTCACCATGCCCGGCTTTGCGACTGGCGAGGGGAGCAAGGGCAATGCGTGGGCGCTGATGAAGGCGCTCGGCATCACCGCCGAAGAAATCGATATCCGCCCCGCCGCGCGCCAGCTGCTGACCGACATGGGTCATCCCTATGCCGATGGCGAGCCAGTCTACGATATCACCTTCGAGAATGTTCAGGCGGGCCTTCGCACCGACTATCTGTTCCGCCTTGCCAACCAGCGCGGCGGGTTCGTGCTCGGCACCGGCGACCTGTCGGAGCTGGCGCTGGGCTGGTGCACCTATGGCGTTGGCGACCAGATGTCGCATTATGCGGTCAATGCCGGCGTGCCCAAGACGCTGATCCAGTTCCTGATCCGCTGGTGCGTCGCGACCAACCAGTTCGACGCGCAGACCGACACGGTGCTCGAGGCGATCCTCGCGCAGGAAATCTCGCCAGAGCTGGTCCCCGCCGACGCCAGCGGCGCGATGCAGAGCACCGAGGCAAAGATCGGACCCTACGCGCTCAACGATTTCTTCGTCCATCATGTCGTGCGCCACGGCCTTGCCCCGTCGAAGATCGCGTTTCTGGCGTGGCATGCGTGGAAGGATGCGGAAGCGGGCGAATGGCCGCTGGGCGTGCCACCCCACCAGCGCGTCGCCTATGACCTCGCCACGATCCGCCACTGGCTGGAGAAATTCCTGATCCGCTTCTTTGCGCAGAGCCAGTTCAAGCGCAGCGCGATTCCGAACGGACCGAAGGTCTCGGCGGGCGGCGCGCTGTCCCCGCGCGGCGACTGGCGCGCACCATCGGACGGGGTGGCGGGGCCGTGGCTGGACGAGCTTGAGGCGAACGTGCCGAAGGGATAACCCTCCCGCGTCGCCCCGGGCTTGACCCGGGGCTGGGCTGCCTTCGACGTCTCAGAAGAAGCCCTGTCCCGGGTCAAGCCCGGGACGACGAAGGGTTAGGTGGCGAGCCGCTCCAGCCCCGCAATCGTGTCAGCCTCGTGCGCAGGCTTATCCGTTCGGATCCGCGAAATCCGCGGGAATCGCATCGCGAGCCCCGATTTGTGCCGCTTCGACGCATGGATCGAATCGAACGCGACCTCCAGCACCAGCGTCTTCTCCACCTCCCGCACCGGCCCGAACCGCGCGGTCGTGTGGTTGCGCACGAAGCGGTCGAGCCATTTCAGCTCTTCGTCGGTGAATCCGAAATAGGCCTTCCCCACCGGCAGCAATTCGCCATCCTCAGTCCATGCGCCAAAGGTGTAATCGGAATAGAAGGATGACCGCTTGCCGCTCCCACGCTGAGCATACATCAGCACGCAATCGGCGGTGAGCGGATCGCGCTTCCATTTGTACCACAGGCCGACGCGGCGCCCGGCGACATAGGGCGAATCGCGCCGCTTGAGCATCACCCCCTCGATCGCCGCGTCGCGGGCACCAGCGCGCAATTCCTCCAGCGCGGCGAAATCCTCCGCATCGATCAACGCCGAGACATCGAACCGGTCGGGGTCGAGCGGTGCGGCATAGGCCTCCAGCCGCTTGCGGCGCGTATGCCAGGGCAATTCGCGCAAATCCTCAAGCCCGTCGAACAACAGGTCGTAGAGTCGCACGAACGCCGGAAACTCCGCCAGCGTCTTGGCCGAAACCACTTTCCGCCCGAGCCGCTGTTGCAGCGCATTGAAGCTCCCCGCCTCGCCCCCCTGCGCCTCGCCGCGCACCAGCAATTCGCCGTCGAGCACACCCGGCGTCGCGAAGGCCGAAGCAACATCGGGGAAGCTTCCGGTGATGTCGTCCCCGGCCCGGCTGTACAGCCGCGTCTCGCCGGTCACATGGACGATCTGGACGCGGATGCCGTCCCATTTCCACTCGGCCGCATAATCCTTCAGATCGACCTGCGTCTCCTCAAGCGGGTGGGCGAGCATGAACGGGCGGAACACCGGCACATCGGTCGTGCTCGGCTGCGGCCCGCGCCCCTCGCCCCAGTCGAACAGCGGCGCATAGGGCGGCGTCAGGCCGTGCCACACCTCCTCCACCGCATCGACATCGACCCCGAACGCCTCGGCGAACGCGGTCTTGGCGAGCCGCGCCGACACCCCGACGCGCAGGCCCCCGGTGGCGAGCTTGAGCAGCGCATAGCGTTCGTCCGCCGCGAGCCGGTCGAGCATCGCGCCGAGCGCGGCGGGGGCATCGGAGCGCGACAGGCTGGCAAGCCGATCGATCACCGCGCCCAGTGTCAGCGGCTCGGCTTCGGGCGGCGGCACCGCAGGCTCAGGCCAGATCAGCGCCACCGTCTCGGCGGTGTCGCCGACGAAATCGCGGCTCAGCTGGAACAGCACCGGGTCGACCCGCTCGCTCACCAATGCGCGGATCACGGCAGGCTTGACCGCGGGCAGGTCGAGCGTGCCGGTCAGCGCCGCCAGCCCCCAGCCGCGATCCGGGTCGGGCGTCTCGCGCAGCCACGCACCGATCAGGCGCAGCTTCGCATTGCGCGAGCGCGTGTAGATCAGTCGATCGAGCAGGTCGGCAAAGGCACGCATGGGCGCTCAACATGGTGCGTCGCCGGGGGTTCCGCCAAGCCCTCTCGCGTCGCCCCCGGGTTCACGCTAGCGTCAATCCACCGGAAAAGGTCGGCCCGCGATTCGCGCGTGCCGTGGGAGGGAATGTTTCGATGAAGACCCTGTTGCTCGCCGTTGCGCTGTCGGCCCTGCCGCTCGCCCCCGCATCCTTCGCGCAGGACAGCGCGGCAACCGCCGCCGCCCCTGCTGCCGTGGCTGCGAAGTACAATCTCGACACGCCGATCCAGGACATTGTCGCCAATCCGGCGGCCAAGGCTGCGTTCGACGCCGCGCTGCCCGGCGTGTCGACCCACGAAAGCTATGAGATGTTCAAGGGCATGAGCCTCAACCAGCTCAAGGCCTATGCTGCCGACCAGCTCACGCCCGAAGTCCTGACCAAGGTCGAGGCTGCGCTGGCTGCGGTCAAGTGATCCGGCGCCGCGCGCTTCGGCCGACGGGCCGGAGCGCGCGGCCCGACAAGCCCCGGCGGCGCCAACCGGCTGCCGGCGCTATTCCTCGCTCGCGATGCTGAGCGAACGGGTGACGCGATAGTCGATCACCGCCACCACGAAAAACACCACTGCCTGCCGCGCCCGGGTCCACCAGCCGGTACGCGCGCGATGCAGCGCGCGGGTGACCTCCAGCGATCGCGCCACCTCGGCATCGACATAGGCGCGGACATGCGCGGCAAAGGCCGGGTCCTCGATCCGCAGCATCACCTCAAGGTTGAGGAACAGGCTGCGCATGTCGAAATTCGCCGATCCGATCTGCACCTGATCGTCGATCACGAACAGCTTCGTGTGCAGCTTGCTCGGCAGATATTCGAAGATCCGGACCCCGCGCCGCAGCAGCCCGCGATAGGTGAAGCGCGCCGCGTCCAGCGTCATGTGATTGTCGGTGATCGATGGCACGACCACCCGCACGCTGCCGCCGCGCCGCGCCGCGCGCCCGAGCCGCAGCAGCATGGCGGGGCTGGGAAAGAAATAAGCGGCCAGAATATCGATCGAGCGCGCTGCCTTGAGGTCGCGGCGCACCGCGCGTGCCCATGGCGACAGGCGCCGCGTCGGTCCGCCAAGCAGCCAGCGCAACTGCCCCTCGGGCTCGCTCCAGCGCTTGAGCGCGCGGCGCAGCGTGCGCAGCGGCGCGCGCGGTCGCAGCGTCCAGCGCCACAGTGCGTCGAAATAGCCGGTCAGCCGCGCCGCCGCCTCGCCCTCGACCAGCAACCCCAGGTCGCGCCATCCGTCGCTGCCCGGCGCACCGAAATAATCGTCCTGGATGTTGAACCCGCCGACGATGATCCGCGCCGCCGCCGTCTCGCCATCGGCCAGCGCGATTTTCTGGTGATTGCGCAGCAGATAGCGCCGCCCCCAGCGCGGCACGAAAAAGCACACCTTGCCTCCGGCCGCGCGCAGCGGGGCAAAGAAATCGCGGGTATAGGCCGGGTCGCTGCCCAGGCCGTCGACGATCAGCGTGACGTCGACCCCACGCGCAACCGCGGCGATCATCGCATCGCGCACGCGCACGCCGACGGCATCGTCGCTGTAGATATAATAAAGTAGGCGCAGCGAGGTCCGCGCCTGCGCGATCAGGTCGAGCAGCGCTTCGAGCCGGCGCGGCCCGGTGTCGAGCAACGTCAGGCGGTTGCCCGCGATCGCGAACACCGGTTGCGGCGGCGGCTCGGGCGGCAGGCCGGCGCCAAGCCCGGCAGGCGGATCGGTGCGCTGCTCCATGCGTGGGGGGATGGCATGAAAGCCGGGCCGAACGCCAGCCCGCCGCACGACGCCGATTTCCTTGACTCAGCCGCCGCTGCAGCCTAGATGGCCGCCTTTCCTGTATCTCTGCCCAAAGGAAGCGTTCCATGGCGCGCGTCACTGTCGAGGATT
This sequence comes from Sphingomonas sp. BE123, assembly GCF_031456015.1. Taxonomy (NCBI): domain Bacteria; kingdom Pseudomonadati; phylum Pseudomonadota; class Alphaproteobacteria; order Sphingomonadales; family Sphingomonadaceae; genus Sphingomonas; species Sphingomonas sp. BE123. The sequence continues at coordinate 98,850 of NZ_JAVDTW010000002.1, forward strand.
GCGTCGACAAGGTTTCGAACCGTTTCGATCTCGTGCTGCTGGCGGCCCAGCGGGCGCGTCAGATTTCCGGCGGCGCTGAGCTGACCATCGATCGCGACCGCGACAAGAACCCGGTCGTCGCGCTGCGCGAGATTGCCGAAGAGACGATCCGTCCCGACAATCTTGAAGAAGCGCTGGTCGGCAGCCTGCAGCGCGTGCAGATCGACGATGAGGAAGCACCCGATGAGGTCGGCAGCCTCGCCGCATCGGCCGAAGCGCTCCGCCTCACCGCCGCTGCGCCGCCCCGCAACCAGAATCTGGGCGCCGATTACGACGGCTGATCCGTCGCGCATCCGCCGGTAATTCAGCATGGGCCGCAGCTCCCCCGGGAGCGGCGGCCTTTCTGATTCCGGGCGCAATCGGCTCCAATGTGGCGGAAGCGCCGCTTCGCACTTGATCGCTGCGCCACCGAGTCGGACACTGAAGCGTCCGAATCGGGGGGAATTCGATGACGACGGGCCTGACAGTGCTGGACGTCATCGATGCCGTCGCGCGTGAAGCGATGCTGTTCGCCGCGATCGGCTTTCTCATCGGCGGGCTCGACGACCTGCTGGTCGACCTTGCCTATGGCTATGCGCAGCTGCGGCGCCGGCTGCGCGGGGAGCTGCCCCGCCCGCTCGACGCGCCCCTGCCGCCGATGGCGGTGTTCATCCCGGCGTGGGACGAAGCCGCCGTGATCGGCGCGATGCTCCGCGCCACCCTCGCCCGCTTCGGCGCTGCCCCCTATCGCCTCTATGTCGGCACCTATCCCAATGACCGGGCAACGATCGCCGCGGTCGCCGAAGTCGCCGACGCCGATCCGCGCGTCCGTCTGGTCATCGGCCCGACCCCCGGTCCGACGACCAAGGCCGATTGCCTCAACGCGCTGTGGCGCGCGCTGCTGCGCGACGAGGCGGCGGGTGAGCCCTGCACCGCCGTGATCCTCCACGATGCCGAGGACCTGGTGCATCCGGGCGAGCTGGCGCTCTATGCCGCGTGGCTGCGCGACCATGACGCGGTGCAGCTTCCCGTCTGCCCCTTGCCCGACGCGCGCTCGCCGCTGATTGCCGGCCATTATCTGGACGAATTTGCGGAGAGCCACGGAAAGTCGCTGGTGGTGCGCGAACTGGTCGGCGCCGCCCTGCCCTTTGCCGGTGTCGGCTGCGCCATCCGGCGGGACATGCTCGGGCGCATCGCCGACCTGCGCGCCGGCCAGCCGTTCGACGCCGCCAGCCTGACCGAGGATTATGAGCTCGGCCTGACCGTGAGCGCGCTGGGCGGGCGCAGTCGCTTCGTGCGCGCGCGGGCCGAGGATGGCAGCCTGATCGCCGTGCGCGCCTATTTCCCCGCAACCCTGCCCGCCGCAGTTCGGCAAAAGGCGCGCTGGCTCACGGGAATCGCGCTGGCGGGGTGGGATCGCGTCGGCTGGCAGCGCGGGGGCAGCCTGCGCGAACACTGGATGCGCATGCGCGATCGCCGCGCGACGCTGGCGATCCCGGTGCTCGCCATTGCCTATTTCGCGCTGCTTGCCTGGGGCGCTTCGCTTGCCGGGCATGTCCTCGCTGCCAGTACCCTCCCCATGCCCGAGGGGGCCGTTGCCCTGCTGCTCGCGGTCAACGCCGCAATGCTGGCATGGCGGGTCGCACTGCGCATTGCCTTCAGCTGGGCCGCCGCCGGGCCGCTCCAGGCCGCGCTTGCGGTGCCGCGCGTGCTGGTTGCGAATCTGGTCGCGCTGCTCGCCGCGCGCCGGGCGCTAACCTTGTACTGGCCGATGCTGGGCGGCGCTGCGGCGCGCTGGGACAAGACCGACCACCGTTTTCCGACCGGCGCCGGGGACGGCAGTTGAGCGCGCTGGCCGTCCCGGGACGCGGCCGGCCGCTGCGCTTTCTCGCCATGGTCGCGCTCGGCTGGATCGTCCTGCGTCTGATCCTGCTGTGGCCGGCGGGCGGCGATCTCGCGGACGCGGTGCGCGCGACCTTTCCGCTCCCCGTCACCGCGCGCAGCGAAACTGCCCCAGTGCCGGCACAGCCCATGCCGCGCCCGGCCGCCCCGGCGCACATGGCAGGATTGCCTCACCCGGCGCCCGACCGCGCAGCCGTCCCGCCCCCGGGCTCGCCATCGACCTTTGCGCTGCTCGGACTGATCAGCTTCGGCCCTGCCGAGCCGCACGAAGCCATGCCGGCGCATCCTCCGTCCGACCGTCCGGTCACGCGCGCCCGCATCCCGGCGCCACCCGCATTGCTGGCGCGCAGCGAGTCCGGCGACCGGTGGCAGGGCAGCGCATGGCTGGTCACCCGCCGCGGCGCCGGGCCGGGCGGCGCCATGCTTGGCGGCGATCAGACGGGCGTTCGGCTCGCCCGCAGCCTCGACCGGCACGGCCGGCTGCTGGCCTATGCCCGGGCCAGCGCGGCGCTCGGCGCAACCGGGCGCGAAGTCGCGCTTGGCGTCGAATGGCGCCCGTGGCGCGCGCCGCTGCGTTTCATGGCCGAACAGCGCGTCGCGCTCGACGGCGGCCGCTCCGGCCCGGCCCTCGGCCTGGTCACCGGCGTCGACCGGGTCGACCTGCCCTTCCACTTCGCGCTCGAAGCCTATGGCCAGGCCGGAATGGTGCTGCGCGACGATCTGTCGGGCTATGCCGATGGCGCGGTCCGTGTCACCCGGGATGTTGCGCGGGCGGGCGCGGTACGCATCGCGCTCGGCGCGGGCGCGTGGGGCGCGGTCCAGCAGGACGCGGCGCGGTTCGACGTCGGCCCCAGCGCGGTCACCACCCTGCCGGTCGCGGGCGGAACCTGGCGGCTCGCGCTCGACTGGCGCGCGCGCGTGGCGGGCGATGCGCGGCCCGGGTCCGGACCCGCGCTGTCGCTGGGCGCGGATTTCTGACCGCGTTGCCTTCCGCCACCTGCCACGACGCGCTAGGCAGGATCGCGCATGGATCTGTACCTTCCCATTGCCGGCCTGTCGGTCAACGCGCTGGTCATCATCCTGCTCGGGCTAGGGGTCGGGCTGCTGTCCGGCATGTTCGGCGTGGGCGGCGGGTTCCTCACCACCCCGCTGCTGATCGTCTACGGCATTCCGCCCACCGTCGCGGCGGCGTCGGCGGCCAGCCAGGTAACCGGGGCGAGCGTATCAGGCGTGTTCGCCCATTTCCGCCGCAACGGGGTCGACCTGCACATGGCGTGGGTGCTGATCGGCGGCGGGGTGCTGGGATCGGGTGCGGGTGCGGTGCTGTTCCGCCTGCTTCAGGCAAGCGGCCAGATCGATACGGTGATCGCGCTGCTCTATGTCGCCATGCTCGGTTCGATCGGGTGGCTGATGCTGTCCGAATCGCTGGGCGCGATTCGCGCAACGCGGACCGGCGCTGCCCCGCGCGCGCGGCGGCGGCGCCATCATCCGATGGTCGCAGCGCTGCCGCTGCGCTGGCGCTTCTACCGCTCCGGCCTCTACATCTCGCCGCTCGCGCCGCTGCTGCTCGGCTTTGCCACCGGCATCCTGACCATGTTGCTCGGGGTCGGTGGCGGCTTCATCCTGATCCCGGCGATGCTCTATCTGCTCGGCATGCCCGCGCAGGTCGTGGTCGGCACCTCGCTGTTCCAGATCCTGTTCGTCAGCGCGGCGGCGACGATGGTCCATTCGGTCACGACCAAGGCGGTCGACATCGTGCTCGCCGGTCTGCTGCTGCTCGGCTCGGTGGTCGGCGCCCAGCTCGGCGCGCGCTTCGCCGCGCGGACCCGACCCGAATATCTCCGGCTGGTCCTTGGCGCGATGGTTCTGGTCGTCGCGCTGCGCATGCTGATCGGGCTCGCCTGGCGACCCGACGAACTCTACTCGGTCCAGCTCGGATGAGGCTCGGTGCCGTCCTGCTCGCGCTCGCCGCGCCGCTCCTGCTCGGTCAGGCCAAGCCGGTGCTTGTCCCCGACGTGTCACAGCGCGAGATCGAGATCATCTACTCCTTCACCGGGGCCGAACTGCTGCTGTTCGGCGCCATCATTCAGCCGGGCAGCGCCGCCCCGCCCAGCGCTGCCGCGCCGATCGATATCGTGGTGGTGGTCAAGGGACCGACCGAATCGGTGCTGGTGCGCGAGAAACAGCGTGTCGCCGGAATCTGGGTCAATGCCGAACGCACGCGCTATCGCTCCGCGCCTTCCTTCTACGCGCTTGCCTCGACCCGGCCGATCGACCGCATCGTCGATTCGCGCACCCGCGCCATTTACGAACTGGGCCTCGACAGCCTGCAGCTCTCCCCCGCATCGGGCGCCGCCCCCGCGGTGCAGTCGCGTTTCGACGCGGGCCTGGTCGACCTCAAGCGGCGGGACGGCCTGTATTACGAGGCGCCGGGCGCGGTCGAGATCAGCCAGAATGTGCTCTATCGCGGCCGCGTCCAGATCCCGGCGCGCGTCCCGGTCGGGCGCTTCACCGCCGAAACCTTCCTGATTCGCGACGGCCGGGTGATCGCGGCAGCGGTGCGCGAGATCGATATCCGCAAATCCGGTTTCGAGCGCTGGGTCGCGCGTGCGGCGGAGCGCAATTCGATCCTCTACGGGATCGCCGCGGTGCTGCTGTCGATCGGCTTTGGCTGGGCGGCGGGCGTGATCTTCCGGCGGTTCTGAGCGCGGCGACCCTGCCCGGCCGCATGGCGCGTCGCGGAGGCGCGAACAAAACGTCCCGCTACCAACCACTTCTTTACCCCCCTTGCGTAGAAACACGCTGTTTTTCAGGGGGAGCAGCACCGCGTGATGAGCGAAGATCTGGGCGGCCAACCGTTCGACCGTATCCGCCCGGCTTCGGAGGCGTGCGATTCGCCCCGTGCCACGGCCATGCCCGGAATTGGCGCCGTGTCCGCAATCGGCGGCGCGTCGAGCGAAGTGGTGTTCGATCCCGAAGCGCTCGAAGCGCTCGCCACCAGTGCCGATCCTGCCATTGCCGGTGCCGGCACGGTCGGCAGCCAGATCAAGCTGCGCGCCGGCGGCAGCTGGCTGATCGCCAATGTCCGCGCACTGCGGCTCGACCCGCGCGGCGATCACGTCATTGCCCAGGTCGATTTCCTGGGCGAGGGTGACGAGGAAAAGCTGACCGGCAAGCTGTACCGCTTTCGCCGCGGCGTCACCCGCTATCCGGTCCCCGGCACCCCGGTGTTCCCGGTCTCGACCGCCGACCTCAAGCAGATCTACGCCGCCGAAGATCGCGCGCATATCGAGGTCGGCAATGTCTATCCGACCAGGGACATTCGCGCCGCGCTCTACATCGATTCGATGCTGGGCAAGCATTTCGCGCTGCTCGGATCGACCGGTACCGGCAAATCGACCGCCGCCGCATTGATCCTGCACCGCATCTGCGAGCTCGCGCCGCAGGGCCATATCGTGATGATCGACCCGCACGGCGAATATTCCGCCGCGTTCAAGTCCAATGGCGCGCTGTTCGATGTGTCGAACCTCGCCATGCCGTACTGGCTGATGAACTTCGAGGAACATTGCGAAGTGTTCCTGACGACCGAAGGATCGGACCGTCAGGTCGATGCCGACATCCTCGCGCGCTGCATCCTGATGGCGAAGCAGAAGAACCGGCTCGCCGCCGAATTCGGCAAGCTGACGGTCGACGCGCCGATCCCTTATCTCCTGTCGGACCTCACCCAGATCCTGCAGCTCGAAATGGGCAAGATGGACAAGGCGACCGACACCGCCCCCTATCTGCGCCTCAAGGGCAAGATCGACGAGATCAAGGCCGACCCGCGCTACGCCTTCATGTTCAGCGGCATGCTGGTGTCGGACACGATGGCCAGCTTCATCGCCCGCATCTTCCGCCTGCCCGGCGACGGCAAGCCGATCTCGATCATCGACGTCTCCGGCGTGCCGAGCGAGATCACCAGCGTCGTCGTCGCGGTGCTCAGCCGGATGGTGTTCGACTATGCGATCTGGTCACGCGGCGAGGCGCAGCGCCCGATCCTGCTGGTGTGCGAAGAGGCGCACCGCTACGTCCCCAACGAACGCAATGCCGACGGATCGTCGGTCGGCCGCATCCTCAGCCGCATCGCCAAGGAAGGCCGCAAATATGGCGTGTCGCTCGGCCTGATCACGCAGCGCCCGTCGGACCTGGCCGAAGGCGTGCTGTCGCAATGCGGCACGATCATTTCGATGCGCCTCAACAACGACCGCGACCAGGCATTTGTGCGCGCGGCCATGCCCGAAGGCGCGCGCGGCTTTCTCGACGCGATTCCGGCGCTGCGCAACCGTGAGTGCATCATGGTCGGCGAAGGCGTCGCCACCCCGGTCCGCGTCGCGTTCGACGCGCTCGAGGAGACCAAGCGCCCGGCATCGGGCGATCCGCTCTTTTCCGAACTGTGGCGGCACATGGGGGGCGAGGACCAGATCCTCGACCGCACCATCCGGCGCTGGCGGGCACAGGGGCGCTAAGCGTCATCCATGGTGTAACGGCTTCGCTCCCGAGCGGGGCGAAGCGCCTGCGGCTCAGTCCGCGCGCGCGGTGTCGCCGCCGGCCTGGTCGCCCGCAGCCGGCTTGGCGCGCGTTCCTCCGACCGGAACGGCCAGCAGTTGCGACAGCTTCGCCTTGAACGCGCGCAGGTCGTTCCCGCCCAGTTGCTGGACGACCGAGAAGGATACCGAACGCGGGTTGATCGCGACGCCGTTGCGATAGAGTTCGTAATGCAGATGCGGCCCGGTCGAGATGCCGGTCGAGCCGACATAGCCGATCACCTGCCCGCGGCTGACGCGCTGGCCGCCGCGCACCGCGATGCGGCTCATATGGCCATAGCCGGTGCCCATGCCGCCGCTATGGTTAAGCCGCACGAAATTGCCATAGCCGCCATTGCGCCCGGCGAACGCGACCACGCCGTCATTGGCCGCGCGGATCGGGGCGCCATGCGGGGCGGCAATGTCGAGCCCCTTGTGCATCCGCGTGAAGCGCAGCACCGGGTGGCGCCGCAACCCGAAACCGGAGCTGATCCGGCCCGATGCGGGCATCGCCATCGTGCCCTTGCGCTCGCCCTTGCCGGCGCCGTCGAACCACGAAACCTTGCCGTCTTCTTCCCAGCGGACCAGCTGAAGCTTGCCCGACCCGCCACCGGCAAGGCCGGCATAGAGAAGGTTGCCGAGCTGGACTTCACCGGTCGCGGCGCGCGCCTGTTCGACGATGATGTCGAACTCCGCGTCCGATCCGACCCGGCTGATCGGCATCCGCGTCGCGATCGATCGGATATAGGCCTCGACCGCGCGCGCCGGCGCACCGGCGGCGCGTGCCGAGCGGTACAGGCTCTCGCCCACCCGGCCGCGGATGCGCAGCGGGGTGTGGTCGACCGCGATCGGAATTTCGTTGAGCGCCAGCCCCGCCTGGGTCCGCACCAGCTCGAGGCTGAGGTCGAAGCGCGCGCGAAAGGCGAGCTTTTCGAGCGGGCGCGGCTGCGACTTGTCGGTGCGCCGGCCCAGCGTCAGGTCGAGCTGCGTGCCCGACTTGAGGTCGCCAAGCGGCATCGCCCCGGAAATCAGGCTGGCCGCCTGAACCGCCTCGCTTTGCCCGACGCCGGCGCGCGCCAGCGCCGCCTGCAGCCCGCTGCCCGACCCCAGGGTCAGGCTGTGCTGGATGATCGGGCGTTCGGGCGTGTCGGTCAGGTTGGTGACCAGCCGGTTCGCCGCCATCCGGGTGCCGGTGACACCGCCCTTGTCGAGCGGCGCGATCGCCTGCGCGCGCATCAGGTCGGCGCCGGCGGCATGGGCGCTGGGCACGCTGCCATAGATTGGCCGTTCGAACCCCGGCGACAACAGGATCACCCCGGTGCACAGCGCGGCACAGGTTGCTGCGCCGCGAAACCATTCGCGGCTGCCGATGCGCGACCCCAGATCGGGGACCAGCTCGAAATCGGGATAGCGCTCGCGAAAACGCTCGATCAGCCCGGGCCTGCGAGTCGCGACGCCACGACCGAACGAGAGCGCGGCAGCGCCTCCGGCCTGGTCCAGTCCATGATCGCTGCGCAGAAACAAGGCGCGCTGCCCCCACCCAATCGACAAAAAGATCCGCCGCTCCCCCGGCGTTGGTCGGGACGGTTGTGGATCGTATAGGCTAAAGTCAAATTAAGCAGTGCGCCGCGCCGCGATTCTTGCGGCGAGTCGTGCCGGGGTGCGGACAGGGCGTGATGTTAACCAGAATCGATCCGACGCCATGTACCTGCGCGCTTGCACTGCTGGCGACTCGGGCCGATCTAACGCCATCATGACCCGTTTCGCGAACAGCCCCGTCACTGCGGTGCTCGGCCCCACCAATACCGGCAAGACGCATCTCGCGATCGAGCGGATGGCGGCGCATTCCAGCGGGATCATCGGCTTCCCGCTGCGGCTGCTGGCACGCGAAGTCTATGACCGCATGGTCGCGATGAAGGGGCCGAAGGAAGTGGCGCTGGTCACGGGGGAAGAGCGCATCGTCCCGCCCGGCGCGCGCTGGTTCCTGTGCACCGCCGAAAGCATGCCGCTCGACCGGGAGGTCAGCTTCGTCGCGCTCGACGAAGGACAGCTCGGCGCGGATCCCGAACGCGGCCATGTCTTTACCGATCGCATCCTGCGCGCGCGCGGACGCGACTCGACGATGATCCTGGGTTCGGATTCGCTGCGCCCGGTCCTGCGCAAACTCGTGCCGGATGCGGAGATCATCACCCGGCCGCGTTTTTCGACGCTCAGCTATGCCGGTGCGAAGAAGCTCTCGCGCCTGCCCAAACGCTCCGCCATCGTCGCGTTCAGTGCTGAGGAAGTCTATGCCGTGGCCGAAGCGCTGCGGCGGCTGCGCGGCGGCGCGGCGGTGGTGATGGGCGCGCTCAGCCCGCGTACCCGCAATGCCCAGGTCGCGATGTTCCAGGCGGGCGAGGTCGATTATCTCGTCGCGACCGACGCGATCGGCATGGGGCTCAACCTCGATGTCCAGCATGTCGCCTTTGCCAGTCTCAACAAGTTCGACGGTCGCCGCCAGCGCCGCCTGACCATCGCCGAAATGGCGCAGATCGCCGGGCGCGCGGGCCGTCACCAGCGCGATGGCAGCTTTGGCGCGCTGGTCGAGGAGGGTCCGGGCGCCTTCACGCCCGAGGAGATCGCCGCGATCGAGGGGCACCATGTCCCCGCGCTCGACTATCTCTACTGGCGCGAGGGCGAGCCGGATCTGTCCAGCATCGACGCGCTGATCGCCAGCCTCGAGGCCAAGCCCGACCTGCCAATGCTGCGCGCCGCGCCCGAAGCGACCGACCTGATGGTGCTCAAGCGTCTCGCCGGCGAGGATTGGGTACGCGATCGCGTCCGCGCGCCGCGCGCGGTTGCGCGGCTCTGGGCCGCTTGCGGTCTGCCCGATTTCCGCAAGCTCGGCGTCGATCCGCATGCCCGCTTCGTATCGCGCGTCTTCCGCCATCTCAGCGAGGGTCGCGGCCATATCCCGCACACTTGGTTCGCCGACGAACTGGCCCGGCTCGACCGGGTCGATGGCGATGTCGAAAGTATCGCCGGGCGCATCGCCGCCGCGCGCAGCTGGGCCTATATCGCGCACCGCGCCGACTGGCTGGAAGACCCCGCCCACTGGGCCGACCGCACCCGCGCGCTCGAGGAGCGCTTGTCCGACGCGTTGCACGCCAGCCTGACTCAGCGCTTCGTCGACAAGCGCACCACCGTGCTGCTGCGCCAGATCGGCGCGGGCGCGGCGCATCTGCCGGTAGTGATCGGGCCCGAGGGCGAGGTGACGGTCGAAGACCATGTCCTCGGCCAGTTGCAGGGCTTTCACTTTGCCGTCGCGCCCGATGCGCGGGCGGCGGACAAGCGCATGCTGCTCGCCGCCGCCGAAAAGGGCCTTGCCCCCGAATTGCGCCGCCGCGCTGCGGCACTGGCGCAGGCGCCCGATGACACCCTGACCCAGCAGGGCGAGGAGATATGCTGGCGCGGGGTGCGCGTCGCGCACTGCGTCGCCACCGCCAACCCGCTGCGCCCGACGATCCGGCTGTGCCGCACGCTCGACCGGCTCGACCCGCACGAACGCAACGCGGTACAGGCGCGGATCGCCGCCTGGTTCGATGCCCGGATCGCGGCGGACCTGCCCGACCTTGCCGCACTCGATGCGCTCAGCCGCGATGCCAGCGCGGGCAGCCGCGTGCGCGCGCTGGCCGGGTTGCTGGTGCAGGCGGGCGGGCTGATGCCGCGCCGGGCGGCCGGCGCATTGGTCGAGGCGCTCGATCCCGCCGACCGCAAATGGCTGCGCAAGGCCGGGCTCGTCATCGGCACGCTCGACCTGTTCATGCCCGGCCTGCTCAAGCCGCGTGCCGCCGCCGCGCGCCGGGCGCTGCTCGGGCTGGGCGAAGGACCGGCGGAGGGGGCGAGCGTGCTGGCACGCGGTGCGCCGGGCGCCGCGCTCGACCATGGCTATCGCCCGCTCGGGCAGCAGGCAGTGCGCGTCGATCTCGCCGAACGCATTGCGCGCTCGGCGCATGATGCACGCCAGCGCGGCGAACGGGGCGGCCGGGCGCCCTTTGCCCCCGATCCGGCGCTTGCCACATCGATGGGGCTGACCGCCGACACGCTGTCGCGGCTGATGGCCCAGCTCGGCTTTCAGGCGGTGCGGACTCCGCCCGGCCAGCCGCAGCGCTGGGCATGGAAAGGGTTGACGCCGCTCGCCCGGCCCAAGCCGCCGCCCCGCGACACGCCGATGGGCCGCGCCTTCGCCCTTGCGCAGGGCGCGCGCGATGACTGAACGACCCGGCACGATCCGGGTCGACCGCTTCCTGTGGTTCGCGCGACTGGTCAAGACGCGCAGCGCGGCGCAGGACATGGCCGAAGCGGGCACGCTGCGCATCGATGGCCGGCGGATCGAGCGCAGCTCGGCCGTTGTCCGGATCGGCTCGATCCTCGCCTTTCCGCTGCGCGGTCAGGTGCGCGTGCTGCGGGTCGAGGCGCTGCCCCAGCGCCGCGGTCCAGCCAGCGAGGCGGCGACGCTGTACCAGGAACTGCTTCCCGGCGGGCACGCCCCGGCGCCCTGCGAAGATTGAGAACGTCTCGCATAAAGCGCGTCTTGATTGACGCGCCGGGGCTGCGGGCATAGCAGAAACGCGATTGTCACCGCCCATAGGGGGCGCTTGAGGGGCCGAACCTGCCATGACCTACGTCGTCACCGACGCCTGCATCCGCTGCAAATATATGGACTGCGTCGAGGTGTGCCCGGTCGACTGCTTCTATGAGGGCGAGAATATGCTCGTCATCAACCCCAGCGAGTGCATCGACTGCGGCGTGTGCGAGCCCGAATGCCCGGCCGAGGCGATCCTGCCGGATACCGAGAGCGGCCTGGAACAATGGCTTGAGCTCAACAACACCTTCTCCGCGCAATGGCCCAACGTCACGCGCAAGGCCGACCAGACGCCGGCCGACGCCGACGAGCACAAGGGCGAAGAGGGCAAGTACGAGAAGTACTTCTCGCCCGAGCCCGGCGCGGGCGACTGAACCCGGCCATCGGGCCGGTTCGATCGACGAATGAAACGGTGCCGCGGGACACGGTTCCGCGGCACGCGAACACCATAGCGCGCTCCGGAATCGCGTGATTCCGGGGTAGTAATTTTATTGCATCTGTGTTAAAACAGCGGTCGGACGCGAGGAATCGCGTTTCGGTACTGGAGACCGTTGTTGATTTGCCCCGAACCGGCTTCACCCGCCCGGTAACCGCACCGGGCCCGTGACGCAATCCTTTAGGGGCGCGAGTTCATAAGAAAGGCTTCCCGCACATGGCTGCCAAGGCGCTGTCCTTCGATGTCGGCGATTATGTCGTATACCCCAAGCACGGCGTTGGCCGTGTGATCGAACTCCAGAAGCAGGAAATCGCGGGCATGCAGCTTGAGCTGTACGTGCTCCGCTTCGAAAAAGAGAAAATGACGCTGCGCGTTCCGACCAACAAGGCGGAGAGCGTCGGCATGCGCAAGCTGTCGAGCGACAAGACGCTCAAGGAAGCGCTCGACACGCTCAAGGGCAAGCCCAAGGTCAAGCGCACCATGTGGTCGCGTCGTGCCCAGGAATATGAAGCGAAGATCAATTCGGGCGACCTGGTGTCGATCGCCGAAGTGGTCCGCGACCTGTTCCGCGCCGACGACCAGCCCGAGCAGAGCTATTCCGAGCGCCAGATCTTCGAAGCCGCCGCCTCGCGCCTCGCGCGTGAGCTCGCCGCGATGGAGCAGATCGACGAGAAGGCTGCGCTCGAAAAGCTGCTCGACATCCTGCGCGCATCGGCCGCGATCTACAACAAGGAGAAGGCGAGCGCCTGATCGCGCGCTGCCGATCCACTGACAAAGGGCGGTCCCGCCGGGGCCGCCCTTTTTCGTTGGGAGTGTCTGAAATCCTCCCCCGTTAGGGGGAGGTGGCGCCGAAGGCGACGGAGGGGGAGGACGGCTGTGTCCTACCGTCTCTTGCCGCAATGCTTCCTCCCCCTCCGTCAGCTGCGCTGACACCTCCCCCTGGCGGGGGAGGATTGCGCTACTTGCGCGACGCGTCCGCTACGTGTATTATCGCAACAACACACATGGGAGAGACCCGATGAACCGCTTCCGCATCGCACTCGTCGCCAGCGCCGCGCTGTCGCTCGCAGCCTGCAACGTCTCCGGCAGCATGAGCGGCGACGTCGTCCAGCCAAGCGGACAGGGCGCGACGCGCAGTTTCCAGGTTGCCGACTTCACCGGCGTTTCCCTGCGCGGCGCCGACGATGTCGAGGTGCGCACCGGCGCCTTCTCGGTGACCGCAGAGGGCGACAGCGCGCTGCTCGACCGGCTCGAAATCCGCAAGGACGGCGATACGCTGCGCATCGGGCGCAAGGATGGCGACTGGAACTGGGGCGGCGACAAGGGCGCGAAGATCGTCGTCACCCTCCCCGCGCTCGCCAGCGCCGACATTGCCGGATCGGGCGACATGACGATCGACCAGGCCAAGGGCGATTTCGATGGCGCCGTCGCCGGATCGGGCAACATGACCGTCGCCGCGCTGGCGGGCGGCAAGGTCGATGTCGCGATTGCCGGATCGGGCGATGTCACGATTGCCGGCGGCACGACCAGCGCGCTCGATATCTCGATCGCCGGGTCGGGCAACGTCACCGCGACCGGCCTGAAGGCAGCCAAGGCCGATATTTCGATCGCGGGCTCCGGCAATGTCCGCGCCCAGGTCAACGGCCCGGCCGACATCTCGCTGATCGGATCGGGCGATGTCGAACTCACCGGCGGCGCGAAATGCTCGGTCAGCAAGATGGGCTCGGGCGACGCGCGCTGTAGCTGACTTGCGCGCGTCGGGGCATCGATGCGATGCTCGCGCGATGCGCCTGCTCGCCCTGCCCGCTTTGTTCCTGACCTCAGCTGCGGCGCCCGTTCCGCAGGCGGCGGAGAGCAACACCGTCATGCTCACCGGCTTCGAACGGCTGCGCGTCGACGGGCCGATCCTGGTCAGGGTGATCGACGGCCAGCCGCCCAGGGCAGTGGTCACCGGCGACCGCCGCGCGCTTGACCGGGTCAGCGTCCGCAACATGGGCGGCCAGCTGGTGATCGGCCCGCGCAACCAGACCTTCGAAGGCTGGAGCGCGGCGAGCGGCGCGGTCACCGTCACGGTCGGCGCGCGCGGGCTGCGCGGGATCAACATCAATGGCGGCGGATCGGTCGATGTCGACCGGATCGGCGGCCAGCGTGTCGACCTTGGCGTCAATGGCGCGGGATCGCTCAACATCGCCCGGCTCGACGCCGATCAGCTCGCCGTGACCCTCACCGGCACCGGTGCGGTACGGGTCAGGGGCGGCATGACGCGGACCGCGCGGTTCGGCAGCTATGGCGCCGGATCGATCGATGCGACCGGGATGACCGTGAACGACCTCATCGTCCAGGCCCAGAGCGCCGGCGACAGCCGCTTCACCGCGCGTTACACGGCCCAGATCGCGTCGCTGGGTACCGGCAGCGTGCGGGTCACCGGCAACGCCGCCTGCACGATCAGCGGCCCCGGCCCGGCGAGCTGCACCGGCAAGACCGACCGGCGGCGCTAAAGGGGGCCGGCGGCACCGGCCCTCGGCAACACTGGCCCGATCACGCCGCGACCGGAAAGCGCAACAGCCGGTCCGCAAGCGGTACCAGCGCCTCCGCCCCGCGCCCGACCGCGCGCACGATCTCCGGATGGTCGACATCAAGCCCGCCGGTCAGCGCGCCGAATGCGGGCAGGATCAGCTTGCGTTGCGTCGCGACGAAGCACCGCCGTGCGACCTGTCGCCCGCGCGTCCGCACGCGCAACTTGGGGTGGAAATGGCCCGACAATTCGGGCCGCGTTTCGCCCGGCTCGGCCTCATGCCGCAGCAACAGGCCGTCCACCTCAGCCTCGATCGCGACCTGCCCGCCGCAATGATCGATCGCCATCTGCTCGGCCAGCGCCGCGTCATGGTTGCCGGTAATCCAGGTCCAGTCGAGCGCCCCGGTCAACGCGCGCAGCCGCAGCCGCGCCGCCTCCGGCAACCGCTCGCACCCCGCCGAATCGTGGAAGCTGTCGCCCAGGCACCACAATTCCTGCGCCTCGGTACGCGCAACCAGCGCGGCGAGCGCATCGAGCGTCGCCATGCTGTCATAGGGCGGCAGCATCTGCCCCCGCACCGCGAACCAGCTGGCCTTTTCGAAATGCAGGTCGGCGACGATCAGCGCGCGCCGCGCCGGCCAGTAGAGCGCTGCCTCGGGCAGCGCACACAGCTCGTGACCGGCGAACGAAAAGGGAACCATGCCCCCGCTATCGCCGCGCGCGGGCGGCGCGTCAACCGGTCCGCACCGCCGGAGCCGCGCGGTCATGCGCCATCAGGAACCGGACGCGCCGCGCCGGAAAGTCGATCTCGACCCGGCGGAATGCGCGCAGCGCGTCCATGCCCAGCATCAGCGCGGGCCGATCCGACAGCCCGAAATGATCGAACGGGGGGATATCGGCAAAGGCCACCGGCAGGCCGCGCATCACCACGCCACCCAGCTGCACCTGGCCGGCAACATGGTAATTGACCGTCATCTTGTCCCCGGTCACGCTGGTCAGCTCGATCGGTCCCTTGAGCGGGATGCGCCGCAACCGCCGCTGCAGGGCCAGATTGCCCATGCTGATCTGCGATCCGGTGTCGAGCACGACAGTCACCTTGTGCCCTTCGAAATGCGCCTCGGTGACGATCAACTGCCCCATGCGCGAGCGCGCGACCACGACGATTTCGTCGGCATTCTGGCGGATGCGGCTCCCCTGTGCAGCGCCGCGTGAGGGGCGCACCGTCATTTCGCGGCGAACAAAGTCGATCGCGACCATATGGCCACGCAGCTGCTCGACCCCCAACAGGCCCTGCGCACCCAGATGCGCCGCCTCCAGCGCGGGGGCATTGAACGCGCGCGCGTCGCGTACCGGCCCGACGCTCAGCGATGGCACCACGACGGTCCCCACCTGCGCCGTGCCGGTCATCGTCGTCAGCCGCACCTGCGGGCCGGCCAACAGCCCCAACTGTCCCGCCAGCTGGCGCGACACCACCGATCGCTCGGCTCCGGTATCAATGACAAAGGGTTGCGCCGGCGCGCCGCCGATCGACACCGGAACGGTCATTCGCGTTGCCTGGGCGCCGAGCTGGACAATCCCCTCGGCGCTGTCCGCCTCTGCCGCCGCCGCGGTCGCAAGGGTTGGCGGCGGGACCGTCTCCGCATGGGCCGATGCACCGATTGCCGCGATCAGCGGCAGGAGAAACAGGGACCGCATGGGCGGCATTGTATCGCAGCCGATGCTGCGCAGCAATCGGAGTCGTGCGCGGCTCAATCGACGCGCATCGCCTCGACCGCCAGCGCCTCGGCTTCGATCAGCATTGCGTCCTCGGCGGTGCCTTGCGCCACCGTTTCGCGCCCGATCATGATCAGCACCGGCACCGCCATCGGGCTGACCCGGTCGAGATCGACATGCACCATCTGCTCCGCCGCCGTGTCGAGCAGATGCGCGAGCCGCCCGACATCGGTCATCCGCGCCCGCGCATCGGCCCAGGCGGCTTTCAGCAGCAGGTGATCGGGCTCGTACTTGCGCAGCACATCATAGATCAGGTCGGTCGAGAAGGTGACCTGTCGCCCGGTCTTCTTCTTCCCCGGTTGCTGCCGCTCGACCAGCCCGCCAATGATCGCCACCTCGCGGAAGGCGCGCTTGAGCAGCGCCGATCCCTGTACCCATTCGACAAATTCATGTTCCAGAATATCGGGCGAAAACAGCGCCGCCGGATCGGCGATCGGCTCCAGCCCGTACACCGCCAGCGCATAATCGTTCGCGACGAAGCCGATCGGCTTCAGCCCCAGCGCCTCCATCCGCCGCGTCACCAGCATCCCCAGCGACTGGTGCGCGTTCCACCCTTCGAAACTGTACACCACCATGTGGTGCCGGCCTTCGTGCGGGAAGGTTTCGACCAGCAGCCGCCCCGGCGCGGGCAGTTGCGAGCGGCGCTGCTGCACCTCCAGCCATTCGCGCACATCGTCGGGAAAGCGCGCCCATTCGGCGGGGTCCGCCAGAAAATGCCTGACCCGCTCCGCCAGCGTCGAGCTGATCGACAGCCGCAGCCCGGTATAGGACACGATCCGCGCCGGTTTCGCCGTTGCGCGCACGATCACATCGGTCAGCTCGACCCGCTCGACCTCGACCGCCATTCCCGCGAAGAAGAAGCTGTCACCCGGCGACAGCTGCGACCCGAAATTCTCCTCGACCTTGCCCAGTCGCCGCCCGTTCCTGAACCGCACATCGAGCATCGGCGATTCGACGATGATCCCGGCGTTCAGCCGATGCTGCGCAACAAAGGCCGGCTTGGTCACCCGCCAGAGTCCGTCGGGCGTCTGCGTCAGCCGCTTGAACTTGTCGTACGCCCGCAGCGCATAGCCGCCATCGGCGATGAAGTTCAGCACCCGGTCGAACGTCTCGGCATCCAGGGCGGAGTAGGGCAGCGCCCCCTGCACCTCGCGCAGCAACGCCCCCGCCTCGAACGGCGCAGCGCACGCCACGCCCATCACATGCTGCGCCAGCACGTCGAGCGCGCCGGGGCGGAAGATATCCGGGTCCAGCTCGCCCGCCGCGACCGCGTCCAGCGCCGCGCGCGCCTCGAGATATTCGAAGCGGTTGCCCGGCACGAGCACCGCCTCGCTCGATTCGTCCAGCCGGTGATTGGCGCGCCCGATCCGCTGCAACAGCCGCGAGCTTCCCTTGGGCGCGCCCATCTGGATCACGCAATCGACATCGCCCCAATCGACGCCGAGGTCGAGGCTGGCGGTCGCGACCAGCGCGCGCAGCTTGCCGTCCGCCATCGCCTGTTCGGCCTTGCGCCGCGCCTCCAAACTCAAACTGCCGTGATGCACGCCGATCGGCAGCTGCAGGTCGTTGGCCTTCCACAGATTCTGGAACACCAGCTCGCACAGCCCGCGCGTGTTGCAGAATACGATGGTGGTGTTGTGCGTCTCGATCTCCGCCATCACCTGCGGGATCGCATAGATGCCGCTATGCCCCGACCACGGCACACGTCCCTCGGGCAGCAGGATCGCGATATCGGGGTCCGCGCCTTTCTCGCCCACCACCAGCTCGACGCTGTCGATGTCGCCATGCGGCGCGAGCCAGGCGCGATAGCCATCGGGGTCCGCCACCGTCGCCGACAGCGCCACGCGCCGCATCTCCGGCGCGATGGTCTGCAACCGTGCCAGCGCCAGCGCCAGCAAGTCGCCGCGCTTGCCGGTGGCAAAGGCATGCACCTCGTCCACCACGACGGTCTTCAGCCCCGCGAACATCAGGAAACTGTCCTCGTAGGACAGCAACAGGCTCAGCGATTCGGGGGTAGTCAGCAGGATCTGCGGCGGCCGCGCGCGCTGACGCACCTTCTTCTCGTGTGACGTGTCGCCAGTCCGCGTCTCGACGCGGATGCTCAGCCCCATTTCCTCGATCGGGGTCAGCAAATTGCGCTGCACGTCCACCGCCAGCGCCTTGAGCGGCGAGATATACAGCGTGTGCAGCCCCTCGCCCGGCGCCTCGATCAACTCGGCCAGCGTCGGCAGAAACCCCGCCAGCGTCTTCCCCGCGCCGGTCGCCGCGACCAGCAGCGCGTGCTTCCCCGCCCGCCCCGCCGCCAGCATGTCCAGCTGATGCCGCCGCGGCGCCCATCCGCGCGCGGCGAACCAGTCGGTCAAGGGCGCGGGAAGGTCGCTCACACGGAAGGTCTTAGCGCAGGCTCAGGGCTCGCGTCGCGTATCCTCTTCATTCTGCGCATCATACATCTTGCGCGTCGCGTCCTCGGTGCGCTGCTTCTCGCGCGCGCTCGTCCGATTGTGCAGGATCGCCCACAGGATCACCGCTGCCAGGATGATCGGGCCAAGGATCGTCATCACGCCCCACAGGCCGCCGCCGCTGTCCACCATGTCATCATCTCCTTCGTTGCCACTCCAACGAAAGCGATCCGCGATTGATCCGACTGGAACCGATCGGATCACTCGCGCATATCGCAACCATGGCATTGGGCGACTGGATCACCCCCCACCCGGAAGGCATCCATGTCCCCGCTGCGGACATCTGGATCGACCCGTCGCAGCCCAAGCCGCGCGCTTTCGTCACCCATGGCCATGCCGATCACGCGCGCGGCGGTCATGGCGAGGTGTGGGCGACCCCCGAAACGCTCGCGATCATGGACGCGCGCTACGGCCCCCAGACCGCGCATCCGGTCGCCTATGGCGAGACGATCCGCATGGGTGACGTCGAGATCGGCTTCGTCCCTGCCGGCCATGTGTTGGGGTCTGCGCAGATCGTGCTCGATCATCGCGGCGAGCGGATCGTCGTATCCGGCGATTACAAGCGCCGCCCCGACCCGACCTGCGAACCCTTTCGCCCGGTCAAATGCGATGTGTTCGTGACCGAAGCGACCTTCGGCCTCCCCGTCTTCCGCCATCCCGAAACGACCGACGAGATCGACAAGCTGCTCGCCGCCCTGCGCGCCGAGCCCGAACGCTGCGTGCTGGTCGGCGCCTATGCGCTGGGCAAGGCGCAGCGGGTGATCGCGGAACTGCGCGGCATGGGGTTCGACGACCCGATCTACATCCATGGCGCGCTGCAGCGGCTGTGCGACCTGTACATCGACCATGGCGTCGCGCTCGGCGAACTCCGCCCCGCGACCGGCGTCGCGAAAAAGGAGCTTCAGGGCCGCATCATCCTCGCTCCGCCAGGCAGCCTCAACGACCGCTGGTCACGCCGCCTGCCCGACCCGGTCACCGCCATGGCCAGCGGCTGGATGACCGTCCGTCAGCGCGCGCGCCAACGCAATGTCGAGCTCCCGCTGATCCTCTCCGACCATGCCGACTGGGACGAGCTGACCATGACGCTGCGCGAGATCGCGCCGCAGGAAGTGTGGGTCACCCATGGCCGCGAAGATGCGCTGGTCCACTGGTGCCGCCAGCACCAGATCAAGGCGCGCGCGCTGGAACTTTCGGGCTATGAGGACGAGGACGACTGACATCCGCAACATCGTGATCCTCACCGGCGCGGGCATCTCCGCCGAATCCGGCGTCGCCACCTTTCGCGGTCCCGGCGGGCTGTGGGAGGGGCATCGTGTCGAGGATGTCTGCACCCCGCAGGCGCTCGCGCACGACCCCGAACTGGTCCACCGCTTCTACGACGAACGCCGCGCCAAGCTTGCCAAGGTCGAACCCAATGCCGCACACCGCGCGCTCGCCCGGCTCGACGCGCAGTGGCCCGGCGAGCTGCTGCTGGTCACCCAGAATGTCGATGATCTGCACGATCGCGCCGGGTCGAAACGCATGCTCCACATGCACGGCGAGCTGAAGTCGGCGCTGTGCGCGCTGTGCGGCGTGCAGAGCGAATGGGCCGACCCGCTCCCGCCCGGCACGCCCTGCCCGTCGTGCGACGCGCCGGCATTGCGGCCCGACATCGTGTTCTTTGGCGAAATGCCCTATCACATGGACGTGATCGACGCCGCGCTGTCGCGCGCCGACCTGTTCGTGTCGATCGGCACTTCGGGCGCAGTCTATCCCGCCGCCGGCTTCGTGCGCACCGCGCGCTATCACGGCGCCGGCTCGCTCGAACTCAACCTCGAGCGGTCAGAGGGCAGCGCCTGGTTCGCGGAATCCCGCCTTGGTCCGGCAGGAACGCTGGTGCCCGAATGGGTGGCGTCGCTTCTCGGCTGACCCGATCAATCCTCCCCCGCAAGGGGGAGGTGTCAGCGCAGCTGACGGAGGGGGAGGAAGCACGACGGCAAGAGCCTAAAAGACACAGCCGTCCTCCCCCTCCGTCGCCTTCGGCGCCACCTCCCCCTGGCGGGGGAGGATTGGAAGGCTCAATCCACCCAATCCAGCCCGATCTCGCGATACAGCGACCGATCCTCCTCCCAGCCCGGCCGCACCTTCACATGCAGGAACAGCTGGACCTTGACCCCCAGCAGGTTCGCCAGCTCGGCCCGCGCGCGCGACCTGATTTCCTTGATCTTGGACCCGCCCTGCCCCAGCACGATCGCACGCTGCGTCGGCCGTTCGACCAGGATCTGCTGGTAGATCTCGACCGACCCGTCGGGCTTCTCGGTATAGCGCTCGGTCTCGATCGCCGTCGCATAGGGCAGCTCGGCATGGAGCAGGTGATACAGCTGCTCGCGCGTGATCTCCGCCGCCAGCATGCGGTCGGTGGCGTCCGACACCTGATCGGCGGGGAAATGCCACGGCCCCTCGGGCATGCGCTTGGCCAGCTCCGCCTTCAGCTCCGCCACGCCATCCCCAGTCGTCGCCGACACGAAGAACGTGTCCTCGAACTCGGCCAGCTCGTTCAGGCTCGCGGCATGGCCCAGCAGGCGCGGCTTGTCGGCGATATCGACCTTGTTGAGGATCAGGATCTTGCGCTCGCGCCGCTCCTTGAGGCCCGCGACGACGCTCCGCACCTTCGGCCCGATCCCGCCCTTGCCGTCGACCACCAGCGCGATCAGGTCCGCGCCCTGCGACCCCTCCCAGGCGGCAGCGACCATCGCCCGGTCCAGCCGCCGCGCCGGATCGAAAATCCCCGGCGTGTCGACCAGCAACAGCTGGGTATCGCCCTCGATCGCAATGCCCATCAGCCGCGCGCGCGTCGTCTGCGCCTTGGGGCTGACGATCGCCACCTTCTGCCCGACCAATGCGTTCACCAAAGTCGACTTGCCCGCATTGGGCGCGCCGACCACGGCGATCAGGCCGCAGCGTTGTTCGTTTTCGCTCATCATCACTCCGTAACGGCAATCAGCCGTTCAATTGCGCCAGCAGCGCCGCCGCCGCTGCGGTCTCGGCCTCCTGCTTGCTCGATCCCGTCCCTTCGGCCTCCGCCAGCTTGGCGATCTCCGCCTTCACGCGAAAGCGCGGCGCATGGCCCGGCCCCGAGCGTTCGACCAGCACATAGTCCGGCGCACGGCGGTTGTTCGCCGCCGCCCATTCCTGCAGCGCGGACTTGGGATGCTTGGGCGCCGCCGACTGATTGTCGATCCGGCTGTCCCACAGCCGCCGCACCAGCGCGCGCGCCGCGTCGAACCCCTGGTCGAGGAAGGTCGCGCCGATCAGCGCCTCCATCACATCGCCCAGCACATTGTCGCTGTCCGACGCGCCATCGTCGCGCGCCTGCTTGCCGAGCTTCAGGTGGCGCGGCACGCCGATCTCGCGCGCGACCTCGGCGCACATCTGCCCGGTCACCAGCGCGTTGAAGCGCCGCGACAATTTCCCCTCCGGCTCGTTCGGAAAGCGGGCGTACAGCCACTCGGCCAGCGTCAGCCCCAGCACCCGGTCGCCCAGAAACTCCAGCCGCTCGTAATTCGCCGCGCCCTGGCTGCCATGCGTCAGCGCGCGGCTGTACACCGCCATGTCACCCGGGGCCGTGCCGAGCACCCCGGCCAGCCAGCCGGGCAGGTCGTCACTCAAAAGCCTTCCCCGATCCGCTCGAACCGCGCCGCGCTGAACCAGGTCCAGGGCAGTACCCAGCTCGCACTGCCGTCGGTCGACCAGAAATTGACCACTGCCTTGCCCTGGATATTCTCGATCGGGACATAGCGGATGCCGCCGCGATTGACCCCGCTCGAATCCAGCACGGGCTCGAACCGGCTGTCGGCGCTGTTGTCGCGATTGTCGCCCATCAGGAACACATGGCCCGCGGGCACGGTGAACAGCGCGGTATCGTCGCCCACCGTCATCCCCGAATCGAGCACATCATAGCTCTTCCCGCCCGGCAGCGTCTCGCGATAGCGCGGGATGCGGCACACCGCGGTGCCGTCCGCCGCCGTCTCGATCGTCGGCGCGTCGCAATCGGCGTTCGGCGTCATCGGCAGCACGAAATCGGCCACGCGCTGCTTCGGAATCGCCTTGCCGTTCAGGATCAACTGCCCGCCGCGCATCTGCACCGTGTCACCGGGCAGACCGATCACGCGTTTGATCCAGTCGGTCTTGGCGTCGGGCGGCGCCTTGAACACCACCACATCGCCGCGCGCGGGATCCTTGGCGAAGATCCGCCCCGGGATCAGCGGCAGGCTCCACGGCAGCGAATGCTTGGAATAGCCGTAATTCCACTTGGTGATGAACAGATAGTCGCCGACCAGCAGGCGCGGCAGCATCGACCCCGACGGGATGCTGAACGGCGCGAACACGAAACTGCGCACGATGAACACCAGGATCGCGAGCTTGACGAGAAAGCTCAGCGTATCCCGCAGCTCGGAGCGCGGCTTGAGGGTCTCGGCGGGGGCGGCGGGCTGCGCCGTGGCGGAATCGTCCATGGTGCTGCTGTGCTTTGGGTGTGTGGCATCGTCAAGGCACTCTCTTACCCCTCTCCCCTTGATAGGGGAGAGGATAGCGCAGCTTGGCAACTTGTTGCCTAGCGTAGCTTGGAGAAGGGTAGAGCGGAGCAAAGCTCCGCGCGGCTGCCATGCAGCCGCCCACCCCTCTCCCAGCTCCGACTAAGGCCTCGCTGCGCGAGACCAAGTCTGCGCAACCCTCTCCCCTCCTGCGGAGGGGCGAGGGGAAGGGAGCTTTCACTCCCCCACCCATCACGCTACACGCGCCGCGACCCAAAAGGAGACAGGCATATGGCGACCCCCGACTGGAGCGCGATCGAATCGCTGCCGCGCACCCCGCTCAAGGACCTGTTCGCCGCCGACGCGAACCGGCTGGCAGCGCTCACCACCGATGTCGCGGGCATCCATTTCGATTTCTCCAAGACGCATCTCGACGCCACCGCGCTCGACGCCTTCGCCGCGCTGGCCAAGGCGACCGATCTTGCCGCCAAGCGTGACGCGCTGTTCGCGGGCGAGCCGGTCAACGTGACCGAAGGCCGCGCCGCCGAGCACACCGCCGAACGCGGTGAGGGCGGCGAAGAGAGCGTCGCGCGCGCTGCCGCCTATCACGCCCGCATGCGCGGCCTGATCGACGCGATCGAGGCCGAGGCACTCGGCCCCGTCCGCCACATCCTGCACATCGGCATCGGCGGCTCCGCACTCGGGCCGGAGCTGCTGATCGATGCACTCGGCCGCGACATGGACCGCTATGACGTCGCCATCGTCTCCAACATCGACGGCTGCGCACTGGAAGAGGCGATCGACGCCTTCGATCCCCACGCCACGCTGATCGCGGTCGCGTCGAAGACCTTCACCACCACCGAAACCCTGCTCAACGCCACCAGCGCGCTCGACTGGATGCGCGAACATGGCGTCGAGGATCCCTATGGCCGCGTGATCGCCCTCACCGCCGCGCCGGACAAGGCGGTCGAATGGGGCGTCGACGAAACCCGCATCCTGCCGTTCGGCGAGAGCGTCGGCGGGCGCTACTCGCTATGGTCGTCGATCGGCTTCCCCGCCGCGATTGCGCTCGGCTGGGACGCGTTCGAGGAAATGCTGGACGGCGCGGCCGAAATGGACCGCCATTTCCGCCTGACCGATCTGCGCAGCAACGCACCGGTCCTCGCGGCGTTCGCGGACCTTTATTACACCCAGAATCGCGGGTGCCAGACGCGCGGCGTCTTCGCCTATGACGAGCGCCTGCGCCTCCTGCCCAGCTACCTGCAACAGCTCGAGATGGAATCGAACGGCAAGTCGGTGACGGCCGACGGCCAGCCCATCGGCCGCGCCACCGCGCCGATCACCTGGGGCGGTGTCGGCACCGATGCACAGCACGCGGTGTTCCAGCTGCTGCATCAGGGCACGCATTTGATCCCGCTGGAGTTCCTGGCGGTGATCGAGGGCGGCGACACGCTGGCCGAGGACCACCACCGCGCCCTGCTGCTCAACTGCTTCGCCCAGGGTGCCGCGCTGATGGCCGGCCGCGCCAATGACGACCCCGCCCGCGCCTATGCCGGCGACCGCCCGTCGATGACGCTCCTGCTCGACGAACTCGATCCCCGCACGCTCGGCGCGCTGATCGCCTTCTACGAACACCGCACCTTCGTCAGCGCCGCGCTGCTCGGCATCAACCCGTTCGACCAGTTCGGCGTCGAGCTGGGCAAGCAAATGGCCAAGGCGGCGGAAGCAGGCGGCCAGGACTTCGACCCCTCCACCGACGACCTGATCCGGCGGGCGTTCGCATGAGCGACGACGACTATGTCTATGACGAGGCGAGCGGCGAATGGGTCCCCGCGTCGCAGCTGGCCGCCGCTCCGACCGACGATGTGGTCGAAGTCCGCGATTCGGTCGGCAACCTGCTGGCCGACGGCGATCAGGTCACGCTGATCAAGGACCTGACCGTCAAGGGCGCCGGCCAGACCCTCAAACGCGGCACCCTGATCAAATCGATCCGCCTGACCGGCGACAGCCAAGAGATCGACTGCAAGTTCGACGGCATCAAGGGATTGGTGCTGAGGGCGGAGTTTGTGCGGAAACGCTGACCCGCCCCCATCGTCACCCCGGCCTCGTGCCAGGGTCCACCGGGAGGCGGATCCGGGAAATGAGGATAGCCGAATGCACGTGAACGACTACGACTTGGAGTTAGAAGAGCTTCACCGTCGCGCTACCGTGCGATTGCTGGCAGCTGACCATTTCGACCCCGAAGCGTTTAACGCGCTACGCCAGCATATTTGTCGCAAGGCGGAAGACCTCCGCACAGAATTCGTTATCTCAAAGCAGATCTTAGAGTGCTTGCGTCAGGCGTCTGGAGCGATCCGCTCCAGGTCCGAACACCTTCCGGCAGTGCGCGGTCATCTCGCTGTGGCCAACGATTTCGAGATGCTGCTCGATCTGTTGATCGCAGGAGAGGGCTGTGATGACAGACAGCCGGGAGTGCCGCGGATCATCTAGCCAAATCTTTGTCACCCCGGCCCTGTGCCGGGGTCCACCGGGGGGCGAGGCGCGAAGCAAGGGGCCAGAGCGCGGACGCGCGGCACCGTGGACCCCGGACTAAGTCCGGGGTGACCAACGGAAGGTGCGAACCCCACCCCCGCCGTTGGCAATCCCACCCCAGCCCCCTATCTCCCGCTCCGACGACCCAACAGGAGCCCGACATGGCCGATTACGACTACGACCTCTTCGTCATCGGCGCAGGCTCCGGCGGCGTCCGCGCCAGCCGCGTTGCCGCCGCGCACGGCGCGAAGGTCGCGATCGCCGAGGAATATCGTGTCGGCGGCACCTGCGTCATCCGCGGCTGCGTGCCCAAGAAGCTGCTCGTCTATGGCGCGCATTTCGCCGAGGATCTGCACGACGCGCGCCGCTTTGGCTGGAACGTGCCCGAATGCGATTTCGACTGGACCGTCCTGCGCGACAATGTGCTGAGCGAAGTCGACCGGCTCAACGGAGCCTATACCAACACGCTCGACAGCCATGGCGTGGAGATCGTCCACGAACGCGCCACCGTCTCCGGCCCCAACGAAGTCACGCTGGCGAGCGGCCGCACCATCACTGCGGGCAAGATCCTGATCGCGGTCGGCGCGCGCCCGCTGGTGCCGTCCTGCCCGGGTAACGAACATGGCATCACCTCGAACGAGGTATTCCACCTCGACGCGCTGCCCAAGCGTGTGCTGATCGCGGGCGCGGGCTATATCGCCAATGAATTTGCTGGCATCTTCAACGAGTTCGGCAGCAAGGTGACGCTGATCAACCGCAGCGACGTCATCCTGCGTGGCTATGACGAACAGATCCGCGACCGGCTGCTGCAGATTTCGATGACCAAGGGCATCGATTTCCGCTTCCATGCCGAATTCCGCGGGATCGAGAAGCAGGCCGACGGCAGCCTAAAGGTCGGCATGACCAATCATGACGATATGGAGGTCGATTGCGTCCTGTTCGCCACCGGCCGCGTCCCCAACACCGATGGCCTGGGCCTCGCCGAAGCCGGGGTCGAGCTGGATGCCAAGGGCGCAATCGTGGTCGGCGCGGACAACAAGTCGAGCGTCGAGTCGATCTATGCCGTCGGCGACGTCACCAACCGCGTCCAGCTGACCCCCGTCGCGATTCGCGAGGGGCAAGCCTTCGCCGACACCGTGTTCGGCAACAAGCCGACCACCGTCGACTATGGCTGCATCCCCTCGGCCGTGTTCAGCCACCCGCCCATCGCCGGCGTCGGCATGACCGAAAGCGAGGCGAAGCAGAAATTCGGCGCGGTGAAAGTCTATACGTCAGACTTCCGCGCGATGAAGAATGTGCTGGCGAACCGCAACGAACGCGCGCTCTACAAGATGATCTGCGAGCCCAATTCGGGCAAGGTATTGGGCCTCCACATGATCGGCCCCGACGCCCCCGAAATCCTTCAGGCGGCGGCAGTCGCGGTCAAGGCGGGCCTCACCAAGGACGATTTCGACCAGACCGTCGCGCTGCATCCCTCGATGGCGGAAGAGCTTGTGCTGATGAAGTGATCGGGTAGTCGGCGCGTCAGCGACGACCGAAGGCTGCGGGGCAGCCTTCGCCGATCACTCCCCCGCGCAAGCGGGGGGCGACGGCTACTACGCCCCCTCCCGCAACAACGCATCCGCCTCGCTATCCGCCTCGCCCTCGCCCGCAATCGCCCGCGTCGCGCCGACATCCATCGCGACATTGCCGAGCGTGCGGAAGATGTCGGGTATCGTCTCGACCGCCACCAGCAGCCCCAGCGGCGCGATCGGCACGCCCATCGCGATCGCGATCGGCGCGATCGACGACACGAAGCTGATCGTCCCGGGCAGCCCCACCGCGCCCATCGTCGTGATCGCCGCCGCGGCCCAGCCCGCGGCGATCTGCCCCCAGGTCAGCTCGATCCCGAACCAGTGCGCGACATAGATCGCGACCGCAAAGTTCATCGCCGGCCCGGTCCAGCGGAACAGCGCGACAGCGAGCGGCAGCACCACCCCCGCACGCGCCACCGGCACGCCCAGCGCCTCGGTCGAGCGCAGCATCGCGGGCAGGCTGGCGAGCGAGCTTTGCGTCGACGCCGCCACCGACTGCGACGGCAGGATCGCCCGGATGAACCGCGCCGGCGGGGTCTTCGCCATGATCCAGGCGAACGGCACCGCCAGCAGCCACAGCACCACGCCAACCGCACACAGGATCAGCACATAATGGAGCAGCGCGCCGAACGCCGACGTCCCCGCGCGCGCGCCGACGACATAGGCCAGCGCGCCGACCCCGATCGGTCCCAGCCACAATACCCAGTTGATCACGATCAGCATCGCATTGCCGAGCGCGCGGAAAAAGCCCGTGAGCCGCTCGCGCTCCTCGACCGGCAACCGCGTGATCGCGAAGGCGAACACCGTGGTGAACAGGATCATCGGCAGGAACGCGTCATTGACCGCCGAGGCGAGCGGATTGGACGGCACCAACGCGACGAGGAAAGCGGAGAAGGGCGGCACCTCGCCCGTCGGCGGCGCGCTGCCCAGCGCATCGCGCAGCGCCGCAGCCAGGTCCGCGCCGAGCGGGAATGCCGACAACAGCCCCAGCGCAATCGCCCCGCCCAATGCCGAACTGATCCACAACAGGATGATGAAGGTGACAAACGCCCGCCCGGCGAGGCGGCTCGCCCGCGCCGCCTCCGCCGTCGCGGCGATGCCGGTGATCAGCAGCGACACCACCAAAGGCACGATCGTCATCTGCAGCGCGTGCAGCCACATCGTGCCGATCGGCTGGATCCAGTCGGCAGCGGCGAGCGCGCGTTCGGGCGCCAGCGCGGCGGCGGCGATCCCGGTGGCCAGCGCCAGGATCAGGGCAACAAAGATACGGGTTGCTTGCGACATGCTCGCCCTTGGGAAAAAGCGGCGCTATGACCGCGCCCCAGACAGGGACGCAACGTCGCAAAGCAGGCGGATATGGCAAGAAAATATTTCGGAACGGACGGAATCCGCGGCAAGACCAATGCCGGCCACATGACTGCGGCGATGGCGATGCGGGTCGGCATGGCGGCGGGCAAGCATTTCGTGCGCGGCGATCATCGCCACCGCGTGGTGATCGGCAAGGACACCCGCCTGTCCGGCTACATGATCGAAAATGCGCTGGTCGCCGGTTTCGCCAGCGTCGGAATGGACGTGACGCTGGTCGGGCCGATGCCGACTCCCGCGGTCGCGATGCTGACCCATTCGATGCGCGCCGACCTTGGCGTGATGATTTCGGCCAGCCACAATCCCTATGCCGATAACGGCATCAAGCTGTTCGGCCCCGACGGTTACAAGCTGTCCGACGCCGACGAAGCGGCGATCGAGGCGCTGATCGATGCCGACGTCGCGCTTGCCCCCTCGTCCGAAATCGGCCGCGTCCGCCGCGTCGACGACGTCAAGGGCCGCTACATCCACTTCGCCAAGGCGACCTTCCCCGAAGATCTCAGCCTCGACGGGCTCAAGATCGTGGTCGATTGCGCCAATGGCGCCGCCTATCAGGTCGCGCCCTCGGCGCTGTGGGAACTGGGTGCCGAAGTCGTCGCGATCGGCGTCTCGCCCAATGGCAAGAATATCAACGATCAGGTCGGCTCGACCGCCCCGCTCACCTTGTGCGAAACCGTCGTCGCATCGGGCGCGCATATCGGCATCGCGCTCGACGGCGATGCCGACCGGCTGATCGTCGCGGACGAGCGCGGCGAGGTGGTCGATGGCGATCAGCTGATGGCGGCCATCGCCGGCGGCTGGGCGCGGCAGGGGCGGCTCGCCGGGGGCGGGCTGGTCGCGACGATCATGTCCAATCTCGGGCTCGAACGCCATCTCGCTGCCCAGGGCCTCGGCCTGGTCCGCACCAAGGTCGGCGACCGTCACGTGCTCGAAAAGATGCGCGCCTCGGGTTACAATGTCGGCGGCGAACAGTCCGGCCACATCATCCTGTCCGACTATGCCACGACCGGCGACGGCCTGATCGCCGCGCTGCAGGTACTGGCCGAAATCGTCCGCGCCGGCGCCCCGGCGAGCGAAGTGCTGCACCGCTTCGATCCGCTGCCGCAATTGCTCAAGAATGTCCGCTTTTCGGGCGGAAAGCCGCTCGAACATGGCGCGGTGCAGGACGCGATCGCCGCTGCCGAGGCCGAACTGGCCGGCACCGGCCGCCTCGTCATCCGCCCGTCGGGGACCGAACCCGTGATCCGCGTGATGGCGGAAGGCGAGGATATGGCGCAGGTCGAGGCAGTGGTGGATCGCATCTGCGACGCGGTGCGCGCCGCCGCCGCATGAGCGACGCAGCCCATCGCGGCGCATGCCTGTGCGGCCGGGTGACCGTCACGGTTACCGGCGACCTGCATGCCCCCGATGCCTGCCATTGCCGCGCCTGCCGCAAATCCTCGGGCCATTATTTCGTCTCGACCGACGTGCCGCGCGACCGGCTTGACGTCACCGGCGCGGACCATGTCCGCTGGTATGCCTCGTCGGACAAGGTGCGGCGCGGCTTTTGCGGGACGTGCGGCACGCCGCTATTCTGGGATCCGCCCGCGCGCGATTGGATCGGCGTCGCGATGGGCGTGTTCGACGGGCCGACCGGCACGCGCATCGCCGTCCATGTCCATGTGGCCGAACAGGGCGATTATTATCCGACCCCCGACGATGCGCCCGCTTACGCCACCATCCCGCCGCGCCCGGACCCGGCGGGTTGAGCATGCCGCCCGGCTGGCCGCCGTTTCGCACCCTCGACCTCGCCGCCGCCGGGCGGCTCCCCGATGACTGGGCCGGACAGGTTTCCGCACTTGCCGACGCGCCCGAACGGATCGCGCTGATCGATACCCCCGCGTGGAGCTTCGGCATTGTCGAGGGCGATAGGCTGCGCGCCCGCCTTCCATGGCTCTGGCGGCTCTACCATGGCGCGCTGCGCGATTTCGCCGGCACCAGCTTGGGCCAGCCGGTCTTTGCCAGCAACCGGCTGCGCGCGGCGCTCACGCTCAACATCTTGCGCGGCGGCGGTGCGACCAATGACTGGCACCGCGATGCCAATTGCGTCACCGGCGTGTTCTATGCCGCTGTGCCGCCGGGCGCGGGCGGCCTGTCCTTCCGCGATTCGGACGGGCGCACCGCCACGCTGGTGCCGCGCGCAGGCCTGTTCGCCTGCTTTCCCGGCGCGATCGAGCATCGCGTCGATCCGCTGCCCGAGAGCTGCGAGCGCCTTGCCATCGCCATGGTCTATCACGCCAGCCCGACCGATCAGCCCGCGGCCTATGGTGCCGACGCCTATACCCTCGACGGATGATCCCCGGACCGGCTAAAGCCGGGCCATGCTTGAAATGCGCCCCGACTGCGAACGCTGCGGCACCGATCTCCCCGCCGATCAGGGCGGCGCGTTCATCTGTTCGTTCGAATGCAGCTTCTGCGCCGACTGTGCCGATGCGCTCGACGAAACCTGCCCCAATTGCGGCGGCGAACTGCTCGACCGCCCGGCCCGCGTCGGCGCGGCGCTCAAGAAATATCCGGCCAGCACGGCGCGGCGCTTCAGCGGCAACGACAATTGAGCGCAATCGCCGTTGTCGGCACCGGCGCAGTCGGCGCCAGCATCGCCGCCTGGCTGATCGCCGCGCCGGGTCATGACGTCACGCTGTGCGCGCGCACCCCGTTCGATCGCCTGCGCGTCGAGACGCCCGAGGGCGTGCTCGACAGCACCCCGCGCCTCCTGACCGACCCCGCCAGTGCCCGCCCCGTCGACTGGGTGCTGGTGGTGACCAAGGCCTATGACGCGCCCGGCGCACAGGCCTGGCTCGACCGGCTGGTCGGCCCTGCCACCCATGTCGCGATCCTCCAGAACGGGGTCGAGCATCGCACCCGCTTTCCCGGCCTCGACCCGGCACGCATCGTGCCCGTCATCGTCGACATTCCCGCCGAACGCCGCGCACCGGGCGATGTCGTGCAGCGCCGCAGCGGCAGCCTCACCGTCCCCGCCGACGCCGCCGGCCGCGCCTTCGCCGCGCTGTTCGCGCACAGCCCGATCGCCACGATCCTGACCGACGATTGGCTCAGCGCCGCATGGCGCAAGCTTGCGGTCAATTGCGCCGGCGCGGTCAACGCCCTCACCCTCCAGCCCGCCGGCATCGCGCATGACGAAGAGGCCGCGGACCTCATGCGCGCGCTGATCCGCGAATGCATCGCGGTCGGCCGGGCCGAGGGCGCAAGCCTCCCCGACGACCTGGCCGAACAGGTAGTCGACGGCTACCGCGCCGGACCGGCGGATTCGATCAACTCGATCCACGCCGACCGCTTGGCCGGCCGCCCGACCGAGGCCGACGCGCGCAACGGCGTGATCGCGCGGCTGGGTGCGCGACACGGCATCGACGCCCCGCTCAACCGCATGGCCGATGTGCTGCTGCGCAAGGGTGGACAGCCAAGCTAATCCTCCCCCTTGCGGGGGAGGATATAGCAGCCACCCTTTCCTACAGACCCTCGCCTGTGCCATTGCGGGCCATGGCCACTGCCGTTGCCACCCCCCGCATCGCCCGCCCGCGTGCCGCCGCTGTCGCGCGCCCGCTGCACAGCCATGAGGTGCGCGTAGCGGCCGCCTTACACATGCGCATTTTTGTCAGTTTCGTCCGGACACCCCTGTCATGACCATCCCCCGCATCCTCATCATCGCCGGCTCCGATTCCGGCGGCGGGGCCGGGATTCAGGCGGATATCCGCACCGTCACCATGCTCGGCGGCCATGCCACCACCGCGATCACCGCGATCACCGCCCAGAACACGCTCGGCGTTACCGCCATCCACCCGGTGCCGGTCGAGATCGTGCTGGCACAGATCGACGCGATCACCTCCGACATCGGCTGCGACGCGGTGAAGATCGGGATGATCGGGTCGGCGGAGATCGCCCATGCCGTCGCCGACCGGCTGGAGGCGCTCGACTGCCCGATCGTGTTCGATCCGGTGATGATCGCCACCAGCGGATCGGTGCTTGCCGACCCCGAAACCATCGCCGCGTTCGAACGGCTGATGACGATCGCGTCCGTCGTGACCCCGAATCTCCCCGAACTCACCGCGCTCGGCGGGCGACAGGCGGTGCTCGGCTATGGCTGCCACCTCGCCGAAAAGGGCGGGCACAAGGAAGGGCCGACGATCCTCGACCAGCTCTATGCGCCGAAAGACCGGCTGGTGATGGAGATCGAGGCGGAGCGGATCGACACCCCCGACACGCACGGCACCGGCTGCACCTTCGCCGCCGCGCTCGCCACCGGCCTCGGCTCGGGCCTGTCGATCGGCGATTCGTTCATCCAGGCGGTACGTTTTGTTCGCCTTGCCATCCTCAACGCCCCCGGATTGGGCGAAGGCCATGGCCCGGTCGGCCATGCGCTCGGCATGGTGCCGTTCAATCTGGTGGATGGCGATGAGGGCGACGATGCCTGATTTCAGCTACGAGCTGCGCCATGCCGTGCGCGGCCCGGTGGCGGGCGTGGACGAAGCCGGCCGCGGCCCGCTCGCCGGCCCGGTGGTCGCCGCCGCCGTGATCCTCGACCCCGACTGCATCCCGCCCGGCATCGACGATTCAAAGGCGCTGACCGCTGCGAAACGCGCCGCGCTGTGCGACGCGATGCTCGGCTGTGCCCGCGTCGGCATCGGCATCGCCAGCGTCGAGGAGATCGACCGGCTCAACATCCTGTGGGCGACGATGCTGGCGATGACCCGCGCCGTCGCTGCACTCGACCTGCCGCCCGCCTATGTCCTGGTCGACGGCAACCGCTGCCCCGACTGGCCCCACGCCAGCGAGCCGGTGATCGGCGGCGACGCGCTCTGCCTGTCGATCGCCGCCGCCTCGATCGTCGCCAAGCACCGCCGCGACTGCATCATGGCCGAACTGGACGCACTCCACCCCGGCTATGGCTGGGCCAGCAACAAGGGCTACGCCGCAAAGGTCCATCAGGAAGCGCTGCGCACCCTGGGCCCCACCCCCCACCACCGCCGCAGCTTCGCCCCGGTGGCTCAGGCGGAACTGAATTTCGGACCCGCGGTCCACGCTCTTTGACATGAGGGAAAAGGCCCGCCGCCACGCCAAGGCGTAACGACGGGCCTCCTTTCCTCCCCAGGAAAATTGGAGCGCGAGCCTCATCGGCTACGCGGCAAACTGATTCATCGTGTTGTGGACCCCGCCAGCCTTCAGCGCGGCCTCACCGGCGAAATATTCCTTGTGATCGTCGCCAATGTCGCTGCCCGACATGTTCTGGTGCTTGACGCATGCAATGCCCTGCCGGATCTCCTGCCGCTGCACGCCCTTGACGTAGCCGAGCATCCCCATCTCGCCGAAATATTCCTTGGCGAGATTATCGGTCGACAGCGCCGCAGTGTGATAGGTCGGCAGGGTGATCAGGTGATGGAAGATGCCAGCCCGCGCCGCCGCATCCTTCTGGAAGGTGCGGATCTTCTCGTCCGCCTCCTCGGCCAGTGGCGTGCCGTCATAGTCGACGCTCATCAGCTTGGACCGGTCATAGGCCGAAACGTCCAGCCCCTCGGCTTCCCAGCGGTCGAACACCTGCTGGCGGAAGTTGAGCGTCCAGTTGAAGCTCGGCGAATTGTTGTAGACCAGCTTGGCGTTCGGCACGACTTCGCGAATCCGGTCCACCATCGACGCGATCTGCTCGATATGGGGCTTCTCGGTCTCGATCCACAGCAGGTCGGCGCCGTTCTGAAGGCTGGTGATGCAATCGAGCACGCAGCGATCCGCCCCGGTCCCTTCCCGGAACTGGAACAGGTTGCTGGGCAGCCGCTTCGGCTTCATCAGCTTGCCGCCGCGGTTGATGACGACATCGCCATTGACGCCAGACAGGTCGGTGACCTCCTCGCAATCGAGGAAGGCGTTATACTGGTCGCCGAGATCGCCCGGCTCCTTCGAGTATGCGATCTGCTTGGTCAGCCCGGCACCGAGCGAATCGGTCCGCGTGACGATGATCCCGTCATCGACGCCCAGCTCCATGAAGGCGTAGCGGCAGGCGCGGACCTTCGCCAGGAAGTCCTCGTGCGGCACCGTGACCTTGCCGTCCTGATGCCCGCACTGCTTCTCGTCGCTGACCTGATTCTCGATCTGGAGCGCACAGGCCCCGGCCTCGATCATCTTCTTGGCGAGCAGATAGGTCGCCTCGGCATTGCCGAAGCCGGCGTCGATATCGGCGATGATCGGCACGACATGCGTCTCGTAATTATCGATCGCATTCTGGATCCGCGCCGCTTCTACCTCGTTGCCGGCGTCCCGCGCCGTATCGAGATCGCGGAACATCATCCCCAGCTCGCGGGCATCGGCTTGCTTGAGGAAGGTGTAGAGCTCCTCGATCAGCGCCGGGACGCTGGTCTTTTCATGCATCGACTGGTCGGGCAGCGGCCCGAAATCGCTGCGCAGCGCCGCGACCATCCAGCCGGACAGGTACAGGTAGCGCCGCTTGGTGCTGCCGAAATGCTTCTTGATCGCGATCATCTTCTGCTGCGCGATGAAGCCGTGCCAGCAGCCGAGCGACTGGGTGTAGGCCGCCGGATCGGCGTCATAGGCCGCCATGTCGCGGCGCATGATACCGGCGGTGTACTTCGCAATGTCGAGCCCGGTGCGGAACCGGTTCTGCAACCGCATCCGTGCCACTGATTCGGCATCGATGCCGTCCCACCGGCCCTGTTGCGCAGCGATGGGGGCCGCGGCCCGGGCGATCTCGTCTTGATAGGTCATTGCGTCACCTCGTTCAGTTGCGAGTATGACTATTCACCTGGGTGGCGATTTTCTGTGGGAATCGCATAGCGGAACGGTTGCAAGGTCGCTCCGATCCTGGAGTTGGTATGTCGTTTTGTAAATTTATTACCACTGGCAGAAGGCCGGAATCGCGCTGCGCGAGTCTTTTTCGCCACACCCCAAACCTTGTGCCTGTGGATAACTTTCGGACTCAACATGTGGATAAGTGCCGAAATGTTCCGTCAAGTTAACGGAATCCCAAGCATTTCCGTTAACCAATGTTCGCTTGACGGAGTCCGAAGTTCGTGGCGTTTCACCGGTTCAACGGGGTTTGGAGTGGTTAATGGGGGTCATCGAAAAGGTCGCTAAGGCGACGCAGGCAGCGGTCGAGGTGCGCACCCGCAGCTGGGTCGACGTGCTCCCGCTCGATTCGATCATCCAGCAGGATTGCATCGAAGCGATGCGTGCATTGCCGGCGGCGTCGGTCGACATGATCTTCGCCGATCCGCCCTACAATCTTCAGCTCGGCGGCGACCTCAACCGTCCCGACGGCAGCCATGTCGACGCCGTCACCGACGATTGGGACAAGTTCGATTCGCTGTCCGCCTATGACGCGTTCACCCGCGCCTGGCTGGCCGAAGCGCGCCGCGTGCTCAAGCCGAACGGCACGATCTGGGTGATCGGCAGCTACCACAACATCTTCAAGGTCGGCTCGGCGATCCAGGATCTGGGCTTCTGGATCCTCAACGACATCATCTGGCGCAAGGCCAACCCGATGCCCAATTTCAAGGGCACGCGCTTCACCAACGCGCATGAGACGCTGATCTGGGCGTCGATGGGCGAAAAGTCGAAATACACCTTCAATTACCGCAGCATGAAGACGCTCAACGACGAGCTTCAGATGCGCAGCGACTGGGAATTCCCGATCTGCGGCGGGCAGGAGCGGCTGAAGAAGAACGGCACCAAGGTCCACCCGACCCAAAAGCCCGAGGCGCTGCTCTACCGCGTCATGCTCGCCTGCACCAAGCCGGGCGACATCATCCTCGACCCGTTCTTCGGCACCGGCACCACCGGCGCGGTGGCCAAGCGCCTGCGCCGTCACTGGATCGGGATCGAGCGCGAGGGCAATTATGTCGAGGCGGCGCAGGAGCGCATCGCCGCCGCACTGCCGCTCGACGAGAGCGCGGTCACCACCATGATGGCGCCGCGTCAGGCACCGCGCGTCGCATTCGGCACGCTGATCGAAACCGGCTATCTCACCCCCGGCACGGTGCTCAGCGATGCCAAGCGCCGCTGGCGTGCGGTGGTGAAGGCTGACGGCTCGCTGCTCACCGATTGCGGGGTTTCCGGATCCATCCACAAGGTCGGCGCAACGCTGCAAGGTGCGCCGTCGTGCAATGGCTGGACCTTCTGGCACCATCAGGGCGCCGAGCGGCTCGAACCGATCGACACGCTGCGCCAGACCTATCTGCTCGCGACGCAGCCCTGATCCGCGCTAGAGGGGCGCATGACCATCCCCCCCTCGGCCCGCCTCTACCTCCGCCCGGTCGCGCCGGTCGACAGCCCGATCGGCTATGACGGTCAGGTGGCGCGGCTGGCCGGGGGGCTGAGCTGGTTTGCTGCCTATGAGCTGATCGCGGTCGAAGACGGCCGCCGCGTCGCGCAGCAGCTGGTCCCGGTCGAGCGTCTGCCCGCTCTGCTCAACCAACTGTCCGACGTTCAGGCCGAGCGGCTACGCACCCTTGCCGCCGCCATCTCTGCGCAGCGCCCGGTGATCCGCGCGGGGGAACGGACGCTGCGACTCGACCAGCCCTTGGTCGCGGGCATCCTCAACGTCACCCCGGACAGCTTCTCCGATGGCGGGAAGCATGGCGACGACCCGGAGGCAGTCGCGCGGGCCGGGTTCGATATGGGGCTGGCGGGCGCGTCTTTGGTCGATGTCGGCGGCGAATCGACTCGCCCCGGTGCCGAGCCGGTGTGGGAAGGCGACGAGATCAAGCGCGTTGTGCCGGTGGTGGAACGCCTAGCCAAAGCCGGCGTGCCGGTGTCGATCGACACGCGGAAGGCATCGGTGATGGAGGCTGCGCTGGCCGTTGGCGCACACATCGTCAACGACGTCGCCGCGCTTGCCTATGATCCACGCGCAGTCGAAGTCGTCGCCAATGCCGGTTGCCCGGTGATCCTGATGCACTCGCCCGACCCGGCCCAGTCGCCCCATGGCGGAAACGGCTATCGCGACCCGCTGATCGACGTGTTCGACTGGCTGGAGGCGCGGGTCGCGGCGGTGGTCGCGAGCGGCGTCCAGCGCAGCAACATCGTGATCGACCCCGGCATCGGCTTCGGCAAGTCGCTCGCCGACAATCTCGCGCTGATGAACGGACTCACGCTGTTCCACGGCCTCGGCCTCCCGATCATGCTGGGCGCGAGCCGCAAGCGCATGATCGGCGCGCTGGATCACGAAGCTCCGGTCGAGCGCCGGCTCGGCGGATCGCTTGCGCTGGCACTCAAGGGCGCCGAAGCGGGCTGTCAGCTGCTGCGCGTGCACGATGTGCCCGATACGGTGCAGGCGGTGCGGGTCTGGCGCGGCATGAAAGATCACGGGCTGGTTGGCCAGCCCGGCTAAGCCAGCGTCAAAGCCACCCCGCTGCCCGCAGTGCGGCAACGCGCTCCCGCGATACCGGCGCTTCTACGTCATTGGTCAGGACAAGCCGGACATTGCGCCCTTCGCGCCGCACCGTGCGGACGGCAGATCTGACGACCCACCAGCTGCGATGCACCCTACTTCCGTCAATCCCGTCCAACTCGTCGATCGCGTCGCGCAACCGCATCAGGATCAATTCGCTTCCGGCCAGCGTGTGGGCGCGGACATAGTGATCCTCCATCTCCAGCGCGACCAGATCGACGCCGAGATGCGGGGAAAGCCGCTTGAGAAACCGCGCGTTCGGCGGGGGAGCGGCTGGAGGGGCGAAAGATGCGGGCGACGGCGGCGCATCCACCGATGCGGCGGCTTCGCCCTTCCCGCGAATATACAAGAGCAACGTGACCGCGCCCCCGATGACCAATACCTGCCCGTACCAGGTCAGTGCTGCATCGATGCTGGAAGGGTGCCGACACCGCCCAGCACAGCTCGCCGCCCAAACCAGCATCGTCATCGGCACCGTTGCGATTAAGGTGGCGGCGATCCACATCGGCGCGGCGGGCAGGGCCAGGCGCGTTGCAATCCAATCCGCGACCGCGCCGATCGGCCGATAAATCGCATAGCCCGCCAGTGCGAGCGGCACCCAATAGGCCAGCCGCGCCCCGAAGCTCGCCTCGAAACTGCCGAACGGGCCGATCAGCGCAAGCACGATTCCGATCACGCCTAGTACCGCAAGCTCGATCAGGATCTGACGCAAGGCTCTCACTCCCGTGACTGTGCGACGGTCCATACCGCCCGTTCACGAAGCGTGAACAGGCCATTTCGCACCGCTGACGAAGGCGGCCGCACCACCCGCGCATCCGCGATTGCGGGCGCCCGTGGCGATCGCGATCCCCCGGGCAATCCCAATCCGGAGTAGTCCATGACCTTGTCCACCACCGCCCAGAACGACCTGACCCAGTCGGCGCGATACCGCGGCCTCGACCTTCCCCCGCTACTGCGCGCCGTGATCGGCATTGCCGGAACAGCGATGACGATCGCGATCCTCGCGGCGCTCGTCCGCGCGGCCATGGGCGTGGCTGCGGATCATTCGTCGCTTCGGGAAATCGCAGTCGTGATCCATGTCGCGACCGTCTGTCCGGCGGTTCCGCTTGGCCTGTATCTGATGCTGGCACGCAAGGGCGGCCCGCGTCACAAGATGCTGGGCCGGATCTGGATCGCACTCATGGTGGTGACGGCGATCTCGGCCTTGTTCATCCGCCACCTCAATGATGGCGGGTTCAGCTTCATCCACCTCTTCGTACCGCTGACGCTGGTCGGCGCGTGGCAGACCGTCACCAGCGCGCGGCGCGGCGACCTGCGCGCCCATCGCAAGCATCTTGTCCAGCTGTATCTGGGTGCCCTGATCATCCCCGGCGCCTTTTCCTTCATCGGAAGCCGGCTGATGGGTGCATGGCTGTTCGGATAGGCTGCGCGGCTAGTTCAGCGGACCGGACCTGGTGCGCTGATCGACATAGGTGCGCTGGATATTGAATGCGCTGACCCGACCGTCGCGAAAGCGGTCTCGCCGGCGTTCGGCTTCCGCACCGATCTTTTCGAGGCTTTCGACCAGATCGTCGAGGTTGCGGCGGCGTTCGACCGGAGTCGCATCGGCGCATTCGTCCATGCAGGCGGCGACAAGGTCAGGCACGCGCCGGCGGATCACATTGGCCCAGTCGACCGCATCGGTCGCCAGCGGATCGGCGTCCGCGATCGCGAGGAGACGCGCACAGCTGGTGCGAGTCGCGGCAATGCGGCTCACCGCCCAGTCGGCTTCGGATGCCGCACGCGTCCACGCCGCTTCGAGTGGGTCCGCAGGGTCGACGGTCCCGGCGCGTTTCAGCCGATAGGAATCGAACTTCG
Source organism: Sphingomonas sp. BE123 (assembly GCF_031456015.1). Classification (NCBI taxonomy): domain Bacteria; kingdom Pseudomonadati; phylum Pseudomonadota; class Alphaproteobacteria; order Sphingomonadales; family Sphingomonadaceae; genus Sphingomonas; species Sphingomonas sp. BE123. The sequence continues at coordinate 138,429 of NZ_JAVDTW010000002.1, forward strand.
CGCGCAGCCGACGCATGCCGAACCACGCGCCAATCGCTGCCGCACCCGCAGTGACCAGCAGCACCCCGACGACGAGCAGCGCGAGGAACGCGGCAACAAAGACCAGAAAACGCAGCATCACGCGCTTATATGGGACGCGCGGCCCGCTTCGCCAGTATCACAGCGTGTAGCCGCCATCCGCAAGCAACGTCGTACCGGTGATCAGTGCCGACTGATCGCTGAGCAGAAAGGCGATCTGCTCCGCCACCTCTTCCGACTTGGCATAGCGCCCCAGCGGCGTCGCCATGGCGGCCAGTTCGGCAAAGGCAGCGTCGCGGCCGATCTGCGCCACGCGGTCGGCGAACATCGGCACCGCGTCCCACACCGGGGTTTCGACGCCGGCGGGCGCGATAGCGTTGACCCGGATGCCGTCCGCCGCCCCCTCCTTCGCCGCGACCCTGGCCAGATGCAGCAGAGCCGCCTTGGAGCAGCCATAGGCAGCCACCCCCGGCTCCGCCTTGATGCCGGCAGCCGATGCGGTCAGCACGATGCTGCCGCCGCGTGCCGTCATCGCCTGCATCGCCGCGCGCAGCGTCAGGAATGCGCCGTCAAGATTGACCGACAGGATGCGGCGCCACTCGGCAAAGTCCAGCGCGGCGATCGGGGCCGCTCCCGCAACGCCAGCGTTGACCACGGCATGATCGATCGCGGCAAGGTCGAGTCCATTCCACAGCGCCTCATCGGCGACATCGCCAACGACGCGGTGACAGGTCGTATCGATCTGCACCGCCTCCAGCGCTGCGACATCGCGGTCCACCAGGACGAGCTGCGCCGCACCCTCCCGCGCCAGCAACTGCGCCACCGCGAGCCCGATGCCCGAGGCCGCGCCCGTTACGAGCGCGCAACGTCCTTCAAATCGTGTCGTCATCGGCTTAGCATAGCGCCGGCAAGCGCTTCGACGAAGCGCCGTGAGCGGTGGAGAGCAGCATGAACACGTCTGCAACGCGCTATTCGGGCGGGGCAATCCTGCTCCACTGGCTGATCGCGGCGCTGCTGCTCGCCAATGTCGTGATCGCCTTCAGCATGGAGGATGCGCGGGAGTTGATGCCGCTGCACAAGTCGATCGGCATCACCGTGCTGCTGCTGACGCTGGTGCGCATCGGATGGCGGCTGACCCACGCCGCCCCGCCGCTGTCCGCAACGCTGGCGCCTTGGGAACGCCTGGTCGCGCGGGTTACCCATGGTGCCTTCTATCTGCTGCTGCTGGTAATGCCCCTGCTCGGCTGGGCGGCGTCGTCATCCGGCTCGCGCGGCACCGGCGCGCTGTTTGGCGTGATCCCGTGGTTCGACCTGCCGATCGGAAAGTCCCATGACCTGCATGAGGCAATGGGCGAAGCACATGAGCTAGCCGCCTATCTCACGCTGGCGCTGATCGTGTTGCACGTCGCCGGCGCGCTCAAGCACCATTTCATCGACCGCGACGGCGCGTTCGGCCGGATGTTGCCGGGTCGCTAGGCGCTACGCCGCGTTCTGGTCGATCCCAAGCTCGCCCAGCTTGCGGTAGAGCGTCGAGCGTCCGATGCCCAGGCGGCGGGCGACTTCGGTCATGCGCCCGCGATAATGGCCGATGGCAAGGCGGATCACATCCGCCTCGATCTCTTCGAGCGCGCGCAGGTTGCCGTCGGGCTTGAACAGCGTCACCCCCGCCCCCTGCGCCGCGCCGCCATGTGCCTGCCCACCCGCTGCAGGACGACCGCCGGCCAACTGCGCGATCTGCGGGAAATCGGCGCGGGTCAGCGCATCGCCGTCGCACAGGACCGCAGCGCGGAACAATGCATTCTGCAGCTGACGGACATTGCCCGGCCAGTCATAGCCGCCAAGCAGCGCCAGCGCGTCGTCGGTAATGCCCAGCGGCCGCAGCCCCGGCTGTTCGGCAATGCGCGCAAGCAGATGGCGTGCAAGCGGCGCGATATCGCCGGCACGGTCGCGCAGCGGCGGAATCGTCACCTGAACGACGTTGAGCCGGTAATAGAGGTCCTCGCGGAATCGCCCTTCCTCGACTTCGGTCAGCAAGGTCTTGTTGGTCGCCGCGATCACGCGAACATCGACCTGGCTAGCGTGGCGCGCGCCGATCGGCTGGACTTCGCCCGACTGAACCACGCGCAGCAGCTTGACCTGCGCCTCCAGCGGCATTTCGCCGATTTCGTCGAGGAAGATGGTACCACCATCGGCCTCCTGAAACCGGCCGATCTTGCGCTCGAACGCGCCGGTGAACGCGCCCTTTTCGTGGCCGAACAGCTCGGATTCGACGAGGTTGGCGGGGATCGCGCCGCAATTGACGCGGACGATCGCCTTGGTGTGGCGCGGCGAGGCAGCGTGGATCGCCTCGGCCACCACTTCCTTGCCGACCCCGCTTTCGCCCTCGATCAGCACCGGTACGCGCGCACGCGCCGCCTTGGCCGCGATCGCGAGCGCGGCGCGAAATTGCGGCGCCGACCCGACAATCTCGTCGAACGCGAGATGCGCGGACATCTTCTCGGTCAGCGGGCGAAGCTCACCCGCGACCTTCGCCCCCACGGCGCAGTCGAGCGCGGCGAGCAGCCGTTCGGCCGCCAGCGGCTTGACCAGGAAGTCGGTGGCCCCGGCGCGCATGGCGTTGACGGCCGCCGCAACCGAGCCATTGGCAGTCAGCAGCAGGATCGGCAGCATCGGCCGGTTGGCGCGCAATTCGGCGATCAGCGACGCCGAATCGACATCGGGCGCCCAGCTGTCGAGCAGGATCGCGTCGAGCGCCATGCCATCGGGGGTGCCCAGCGTGGCCACCGCCGTTTCATGGTCGCTGGCAAAGATCGTGCGCCATCCGCGCCGCGCGGCGATGGCGGCGACCAGCCGGCGCTGGGCCGGTTCATCGTCGATCAGCATCAGCTGGCGCTGTCCGTTCCGCGTCATCTCACGTCCCCCAACCTGTCTCGGTTGTCCCTGTTTCGGTCACTTGCATAAGACGGTCGGGTAAAGACGGGCTTAAGCCTGCCTAAAGCGCAGAGGGGTTGAGAGCCGCGCGACCGCTGTCTAAGACAGGAAGCATAGCAGCGTTACGAGGGGAAGACGCATGGCCCAGAGCGGCGACATGAAGGCACATGAAGCGACCTATGGCGGTTTCATGCGCCTGTTAAAGGTCGGAACGGTCATTTCACTGATCGTCACCGCGATTGTCGTCTGGCTGATCGCAGCCTGACGTGAAGATCGCGGTCCTCAAGGAGACCGCCGCTGGAGAGCGGCGCGTCTCCGCGACGCCGGAAACCGTCAAGAAGTTCGTTTCGCTGGGCGCTGTAGTCGCCGTCGAAAGCGGAGCGGGTGACACCGGTTTCCTAAACGATGCAGCCTTTGAAGCGGCGGGTGCGACCATCGGCTCGCGCGCCGCTGTTCTGGCCCATGCCGACATCGTGCTGGGTGTGCAGGGCCCCGACCCGGCGACGCTGGCGGGCATCAAGCCCGGCGCTTGGCTTGCTGCTGGTCTCAACCCGTTCGGCGAGCGTGCGCGCGTCGATGCCTATGCGGCGCTCGGGATCGAGGCGCTGGCGATGGAGTTCATGCCGCGCATCACCCGTGCGCAGTCGATGGACATTCTCTCGTCCCAGTCGAACCTGGCGGGGTACAAGGCGGTGCTCGACGCGGCGTCCGAATATGGCCGCGTCTTCCCGATGATGATGACCGCAGCGGGCACCGTGTCCGCCGCCAAGGTCTTCGTGATGGGCGTCGGCGTCGCCGGGCTTCAGGCCATTGCCACCGCCCGCCGGCTCGGCGCGCAGGTGTCGGCGACCGACGTGCGCAGCGCGACCAAGGAGCAGATCCAGTCGCTCGGCGCCAAGCCGATCTTCGTGGAGAATGTCGCGGGGATCGAAGGCGAAGGCTCGGGCGGCTACGCCACCGAGATGAGCGACGAATACAAGGCCGCTCAGGCCGAACTGGTGTCGTCGCACATCGCCAAGCAGGACATCGTCATCACCACCGCGCTGATCCCGGGCCGCCCCGCGCCCCGGCTGATCAGCGATGCTCAGATCGCGTCGATGCGTCCGGGCAGCGTGATCGTCGACCTCGCGGTCGAAGCCGGCGGCAATGTCGAAGGCGCGGTCGCGGGTGAGGTGGTCGAGCGCCACGGCGTGAAGATCGTCGGCCATCGCAACACTACCAGCCGCCTGTCGAGCGACGCCTCGGCGCTGTTCGCGCGCAACCTCTACAACTTCCTCTCGGCCTTTTGGGACAAGGAAGCGGGGAAGCCGGTGCTCGACGAAGAGATCGGCAACGCCGTGCGACTGACGCAGGGTGGCAAGGTGGTGAACGCGAGGCTGCTGTAGGATCCTCCCCGGAACGGGGAGGGGGACCGCCGAAGGCGGTGGAGGGGGAGCGAGGCAAATGCAGCGGCCCGAAGTTTCCACCGCACGGCGGCTTAGACGGACCATGACGTTGCCGGAGGTGATCCTGTGGCAAGAACTGAGAGGAAATCGCACCGGGTTCAAATTCCGCAGGCAACATCCCGTCGGCCCCTATGTCGCCGATTTCTGTTGCCTGAGTGCCAAGCTGGTTATCGAAGTGGATGGCCAAACGCATGGTGGAGTGGGTGGACCAGAACGCGATCAACGACGTGACGAATTCTTGAAAACGAATGGGTACGGGGTAATGCGGGTGAGAGCGGTGGATGTTCTGGGGAGTGTCGAGGCGGTCGTTGCCGCGATCGTTTCCCGTGCCGCGCTCCCCCTCCACCATGCTTCGCATGGTCCCCCTCCCCGTTCCGGGGAGGAATAAATGGACTTCATCTCGATCCTGTCGATCTTCGTGCTGGCGTGTTTCGTCGGCTATTATGTCGTGTGGTCGGTGACCCCGGCGCTGCACACGCCGCTGATGGCGGTCACCAATGCGATTTCCAGCGTCATCATCGTCGGCGGGCTGATCGCGTCGGCGGCAGCGGGTAGCCCGACTGCGAAATGGCTCGGGCTGATTGCGGTGGCGCTGGCCAGCGTCAACATCTTCGGCGGGTTCGCTGTGACCGAGCGGATGCTCGCCATGTACAAGAAGAAGGGCTGAGCCGATGCACGAAGCTGCTCCCATCAACCCCTGGGTTGCGCTCGCCTATCTGATCTCGGGCGTGCTGTTCATCCTCGCTCTGCGCGGCCTGTCCTCGCCCTCGACCAGCCGTCGCGGCAACCGGTTCGGCATGGCGGGCATGCTGATCGCAGTGGTGACCACGCTGGTCACGCACGAAATCGCATCGCTGCCCGAGATTGTCGGCGCGATCGCGGTCGGCGGCATCATCGGCTTCGTCATCGCGCGCAAGATCAAGATGACCGACATGCCGCAGCTGGTGGCGGGCTTCCACAGCCTCGTCGGCCTCGCCGCGGTGCTGGTGGGCGTCGCCGCCTATCTCAACCCCGAAGCGTTCGGCATCGTGTTTCCCGCCGGATCGCCCGATGCGGGCCTGATCCTGCCGGTCAGCCGCATCGAGCTGGGGCTGGGCGTCGCGATCGGTGCGATCACCTTCTCCGGTTCGGTCATCGCGTTCCTGAAGCTCAACGGCAATATGAGCGGCGCGCCGATCATGCTGCCGGGGCGGCACGTCATCAACCTCGGCACGCTCGCCGCGATCCTTGGCCTGATCGCGTTTCTGACGGTCGAGCTGCGCGCACCCGAATGGGTGTTCTGGACCGTGCTGGTCCTGTCCTTCGTCATCGGCTTCCTGCTGATCATCCCGATCGGCGGCGCGGACATGCCGGTCGTGGTGTCGATGCTCAACAGCTATTCGGGCTGGGCCGCCGCCGCGATGGGCTTCACGCTCGGCAACAGCGCGATGATCATCACCGGCGCACTGGTCGGCAGCTCGGGCGCGATCCTGAGCTACATTATGTGCAAGGCGATGAACCGCAGCTTCATCAGCGTGATCGCTGGCGGCTTTGGCGGCGACAGCGGCGGCGCGGCAGCGGGTGCGGCCAAGACCGACCGCCCGTGGAAGCGCGGCAGCGCCGAGGATGCCGCCTTCCTGATGAGCCAGGCCGAGCAGGTCATCATCGTCCCCGGATACGGCATGGCGGTGGCGCAGGCCCAGCACGCGCTGCGCGAGATGGGCGACAAGCTCAAGGAACATGGCGTCCGCGTCAAATACGCGATCCATCCCGTCGCAGGGCGGATGCCGGGCCATATGAACGTGCTGCTCGCTGAAGCGAACGTCCCCTATGACGAGGTGTTCGAGCTTGAGGACATCAACAGCGAGTTCGCCCAGACCGACGTCGCCTTCATCATCGGCGCGAACGACGTGGTCAATCCGGCGGCGAAGACCGACAAGAGTTCGCCCATCTATGGCATGCCGGTGTTCGACGTGAACAAGGCCAAGACGGTGCTGTTCATCAAGCGCAGCATGGGCGGGGTCGGCTATGCCGGCGTCGACAATGACGTATTCTATCAGGACAACACCATGATGCTGCTCGCCGACGCCAAGAAGATGGTCGAGGAAATCGTCAAGTCGCTCGACTGATGCCTGCAGCCTGGCGGTTTCATCTAATCGCTTGATCTCGCGATCCCGGCAGGACAGCATCCTGGCAGGATCGCGGGGGGAAAGATCATGCTGAGCGTCGGGCGAATCATGGAGGGCACGTTCGGCCTGATCCGTGAACGGTTCATGGCCGTCCTGATCTGGATCGCGATCTATCTTGCCGCAAATGTGGCGATGATGCTGGCGATGGGGCCGATGTTCGCGACCGCGCTCGACCCGACCGCCAGTGCCAATCCGGCTGAACTGCTCGCGACGATTGGCCCGGTCTATCTGCTCGGCTTCGTGGTCAGCCTCGTTGGTATCGTGCTTTACACCGGGGCGATGCGCGCGGTGCTGCGGCCCGATGCGGCCGGGATCGGCTTCCTGCGGGTCGGCATGGACGAGCTGCGGGTTCTGGGCCTGCTGCTGCTGTTCGCCATCGCGGCCCTGATCGGCCTGGTCGGATCGATGATGCTCATCATGGTCGTCGGTGCGGGCATTTCGATGGGTGGGGATTCGCCGGTGGTTGGCGGATTGCTGATGCTGCTGTTCATGCTGGCGCTGTTCCCGCTTCTGATCTTTCTGACGGTGCGCATGTCGCTGGCATTTCCGCTTACGCTGCACCGCCGCAAGCTGGTACTCGGCGAAGCATGGCGGTTGAGCCGCGGGCGGTTCTGGACGTTGTTCGGCGCGGCCCTGGTCGTATCGGTGATCGGCATGGTGATGAGCCTGATGGTGTCGACCCTGACCATGGGCAGCTTTTTCTTCGACATGATGCAGGCGGCGGGCGATCCGGAGGCCGCACGGCGCGCGGTCGAAGCCCAATCGGGCGGGTTCGGACAGATGGGGCCGATGGTGATCGTCTATGCCGTTGGCAATGCGATCACGGGAGGATTGTGGATCGCGCTCAGCGGGGGCAGCATCGCTACGGCAGCAAAGCTGCTCGTTGCCGACACCGATGACGATGCCGAAGCAGTATTCGGTTGAACATCTTGCCTTTTTTACTCCGTTTCGGAGATAGTTCCCGGGCAACCGATTGAGATCGGAGCTGCCTGCTGCTGACGCGCGGTCTGTTGTCGCGATTACATCCGCAATGCAGCGCAAAATGGGGGGAACGCGATGAGTGACGCTATGCCGGATTCACGCCTCCGTCCGGACGCGCCACGCGCCGTGGTCATCGCTGTCCCTGCGGCGCAGCACCGCCATGTCACGGCGCTGGAGGCCAGTGGCGCGCGAATCCTGGCTGCGATCGGCCCGGCCGATCTGGACCGGCTCCTGAGCGGGCTGGTGGCGGCTGAGCTCATCATCTTCGACGGCATGCACGGCCCGCCGCACGACGCTGCAACCCACGCCGAGCGGATCGTCGCCTGGGCGAGCGGCAGCGCGTGCCGGGTCATCGCGCTGCTCGACCGCGACTCGCTGGACGACGCGGCGCTGCCGCTGATCGATGCCGGGGCGACGCTGCTGTGTGCGCCGTCCCCCGCCGACTATGCCGGCGCGATCGCCGAAGCGACCCGACCCGCGACGCTGCGGCTGCACGACGTCAGCAGCGAGCGCGAACGCGAGCGGCTGCAGCGGCTCAACGAAGAGGTTGCGCGGCTCGCTGCGGTCCTGTCCGACTTTGCCGCCGACCCGGTGCGGCGCGACCTGCGCGAACCGGGTCGGGGTTTCCGCGCCGAACCCGGCGAGGGTTCCGACCCCGCGCCGCGCCTGGTCCGGTCGATGATCCGCGCACGCCGGATGCGTGACCAGCATTTCCACCCCGAACTGTTCGCCGACCCGGCGTGGGACATGCTGCTCGACCTCTATGCCGCGCGACTCGAGGGCGTGCGGGTGTCGGTGTCGAGCCTGTGCATCGCCGCCGCCGTACCCCCGACCACCGCATTGCGCTGGATCGGCACGCTGCACGATGCCGGACTGTTCGAACGTGAGCCCGACCCGATCGACCGCCGCCGGGCGCATATCAAGCTGACCGACCGCGCCGCCGCAGCGATGCGCAGCTATTTCGCCGCGACCGAGCGGCAGGGCCTGATTCCGGGATAAAATGGTGAGCCCTGATGGATTCGAACCATCGACCTACTGATTAAAAGTCAGTTGCTCTACCGACTGAGCTAAGGGCCCCCGTGCTGGGTCAGGCGCTGCACCTAGGGGCGCGGACGCGGCGGGTCAACCGGGGAGGCGGGCCGCGAGCTGGCGAATGGTGCGTGCCGTCAGCGGATCGCGCCAGTCGGGGACAATGGCCAGCAGCGGACGCAGCACGAAGCTGCGCTGGCGGAACAGCGGATGCGGCACGGTGAGGCCGGGGCTGCTCCACGCCCCGCCCGACCAGAGGATCAGGTCGAGGTCGATCACCCGCGCGTCCCAGCGGCGACCACGCCGACGACCGAAGCTGCGCTCGATCCGCTTGAGGCGGGCGAGCAGCTCCGGCGGAGATTCGGCGCTTTCGATCAGGATCGCGGCATTGACGAAGCGGCGGCGCGAGGGGCCGAGCGGGGCGGTTTCGATGACCTGCGACTGCATGACCGCACCGCCGATCGCCGCGACCGCCGCTGCCAGCTCCTGTCGCGGCGAACCATGGCGACCGCGCCGGTTCGATCCCAGCGCAATGACATAATGGTGGGTTGAGGCGCTCACCCGCCCCGCCTATCCCGGAGCGATGATCCCGCCAAGTCCGTTGCCCGAGACCGAGCCGCCGCACGACTGCCCGCGCTGTCCGCGGCTGGTGGCGTTGCGACAGGAGTTGCGCGGCGAATATCCCGACTGGTGGAATGCGCCCGTGCCGGCGTTCGGCGATCCGGATGGCTAGCTGGGCATTATCGGTCTGGCTCCCGGCAAGCATGGCGCGAACCGGACCGGTCGGCCCTTTACCGGCGATTTCGCGGGCGACCTGATGTTCGCGACGCTGGCGAAGTTCGGGTTCACCAGCGGGGCTTACGAGAGCCGCGCGGATGACGGGTTGCAGCTGAACGGCGCGATCATCGTCAATTCGGTCAAGTGCCTGCCGCCCGAGAACAAGCCGACGCCGGAGGAGGCGCGGACCTGTCGCCCCTTTGCTGAGGCTCAGGTCGATGCGCTGCCCAATGCCCGCATCTTCATCGCGCTGGGGCAGATCGCGCATCAGAGCGCGGTCAAGATCCTGGGTGGCAAACTGCCCAAATGCCGCTTTGCCCATCTGGCGGAGCATCGCATGCCCGACGGGCGGGTGCTGATCGATAGCTATCACTGCTCGCGCTACAACCAGAATACCGGGCGGCTGACGGCGGAGATGTTCGAGGCGGTGTTTGCTCGGGCGCTGGAGCTGCGCGGGACGGTGTGAGCGCCGGACGAACCGGACATTTTTGACGGGTTTTCCGGGTGAGGCGACCGCGAAGCGACCGGTTGGCGCCTGCGACGCGACACCCGTGCGACAGTGTCGCGACGTCGGGTGGCGGGGTGTCAGGCGGTTCGCGAAGGGCATGGTGACTGTCCCGATCGGTCGAGGGGACAGATGAGATATGCCGGAGCGGGGTCTGTAGGAAAGCAATTTTCCGTAACAGCGCTTGGTTCGCGCTTGCCTCCCGGTGGACCCCGGCACAAGGCCGGGGTGACGAAGATTATTGAGGCGGGGCGCATGGGAGCCAAAGTTGAGTTCATTTATCGCGAAGATGATGACCGCGAGGGCTATTTAAGGGTTCGCTTCACGAGCGCCGCGCTCAGCGGAGATTTCGAATGGTTTGTGGACCATTTGGGGCTGCACGCCTTAATGCCTTTTGAGCAGCAACTGTCTGTCTATCCACTCGACCCAGCGGATCCCCCATTGCTTGAACTCTACGGCGGGCATTCTCCCGGCTTGCGGATCGAGGTCGCGCCTGTTGGTGGAACCGGCGACCTCAGCCTCACCCTGAGAATGGACGAGGAAGACGATCAGATACTTCAGGCTAAGATGCCGATCACCTACGGGACCGTTCAACGCCTCCAGGCGGGCCTCCGTGCATTGACCGAAGCAGGACACGGGAGTTTCGAGGTCGATCTAATCTAAACGTCCTCGACCATGCGCCGGTACAGTTCCGGGCGGCGGTCGCGGAAGAAGCCCATGCCGGCGCGGTGTTTGCGCGCGCGGTCGAGGTCGAGGGTGGCGGTGAGGACGCCGGTTTCCTCGGCGCCGAACTCGGCGAGGATGTCGCCCCATTCGTCGCAGATGAAGCTGTGGCCGTAGAAGCGCTGGTCGCCCTCGGTCCCGATGCGGTTGCTGGCGATCACGGGGACGACATTGGACACGGCATGGCCGATCATCGCGCGGCGCCACATGCGGCTGGTGTCGAGATCGGCGTCATAGGGCTCCGACCCGATCGCGGTGGGGTAGAACAGCAGTTGCGCGCCCATCAGCATCATCGTGCGCGCGGTTTCGGGATACCATTGGTCCCAGCAGATGCCGACGCCGAGCGCCGCGTCGTCGGCGGGGCCGTCCCACACCTTGAACCCGGTATTGCCGGGGCGGAAATAATATTTCTCTTCATAGCCCGGGCCGTCGGGAATGTGGCTCTTGCGATAGACGCCCGCGACCTTGCCGTCGGGTCCGATCATCGCGAGGCTGTTGTAGAAATGCGGGCCGTCCGCCTCGAAGAAGCTGGTCGGGATGTGGACCTGCAGCTCCGCGGCGAGGGCCTGCATCGCGGTGACGGCGGGGTGGCTGGCGAGCGGTTTGGCGGTCGCGAACAGCGCCTCGTCCTCTACGCGACAGAAATATTCGCCTTCGAAGAGTTCCGGGGGCAGGACGACCTGCGCGCCCTTCCCCGCCGCCTCACGCACGAGGTCGGTGACGTTGGCGATGTTCTGCGCCGTGTCGGTGGTGAAGGCGAGCTGGAGCGCGGCGACGGTGATCTGGGTCATGTGGGGTATTTAGGGGGTGGGGTCGCCTTCGTCACCCCGGACTTGTTCCGGGGTCCATTGGGCGGCGGGCGCATCGGCATGAGGGCGGGCGCTGCGCTGGTGGTAGGGTGGACCCTGGCACGGGGCCGGGGTGACGAGTGTGGGGAGGGGTGCCCTCTACCCTCGTCGTCCCGGGCTTGACCCGGGACGGGGCTTTTCTTTGCCGTCCGTGAAGGAAGAAGAAGCCTTGGCCCGGCTCAAGGCCGGGCGGACGTTGGGGGGTGGGATCGTGTTCGTTACGCGCCCCTGAACGTGACGAATGAAAAAGAAGAAGAAGACCCTCCCCAACCCCTCCCGCAAGCGGGAGGGGCTTAAGAAGAAGCGGCGCCCTTCACTTCGGAATCTGCTGGCTGATGCAGTGGAAGCTCCCCCCACCCGTCAGGATATGGTCCGCGCGCAGGCCCACGGCTTCGCGGCCGGGGAACAGGGCGCCGATCGTCTCCACCGCCTTGCGGTCGTTCGGCTGACCATAGACCGGGACCACCACGGCGGCGTTGCCGATGTAGAAGTTCATGTAACTTGCCGGGACGACCTCGCCCCCCTGGATCACGCGGCCGGGTGAGGGGATGGGCACGACTTCGACCCCGAACGCCTCGGCGCGACGCCGCGCGTCGGCATAGACGAGCCAGTTGGGGTCGTTCTCCTCCGGCACCGGGATCGCCAGCCGGTTTTCCCCGACGAAGCGGGCGAGGTTGTCGACATGGCCGTCGGTGTGGTCGTGGGCAAGGCCGTTGCCGAGCCAAAGCACGCGATCGAAGCCGAGATCCTCGCGCAGCCGCCGTTCCGCCTCACCCTGCGACAGGCCGGGGTTGCGGTTGCGGTTGAGCAAACATTGTTCGGTGGTGACAACCAGGCCGGTGCCGTCCCAGTCGATCGAGCCGCCCTCAAGCACCCAGTCATGTTCGACAACGTCCATGTGGCGCTTGGCGGCGAGGCGGCGGCCGATATCCTCGTCGCCGTCATATTCATACTTTCCGCCCCAGCCGTTGAAGCCGAAGGCGTGGCCGATCCCGGCGCGATCGACGATGACGCCGGTGTCGCGCAGCCAGATGTCGCCGAACGGGGCGACCACCACCTTGGCCGTGTCGCCGACCAGCAGCGCGGCCGCCCCGGCGGCTTCGTCGTCGGCGGCGACCAGCAGCACCTGTTCCCCCGCCCCGTCGGCATGGACCGCGCGGGCAAAGGCGGCGACCTCGGCCCGGGCGGCGCCGAGCGAGTCCCACAGATCAGGATGGCTGGGGAACCCGATCCAGACGGCCTTGTGCGGTGCCCATTCAGGGGGAAGGTGCGGCGTGGTCACGGTGTTACTTGGCTCCTGCGCGGGATTTGTCGCGGGCGGCGCGGAATTCGTCGCCCTCGACCCAGTTGGGCCAGGCGGCGGTCATGGCGAGCATGCGGCCGACGGCGTAATAGACCTGAAGATCCTTTTCCGCGCCCGCCCAGTTCCAGTTGGGATCGAACTCGTCCTTCGGGCCGTGATATTTGGTCTTCTCATAGTCCGCAGCGGCGGCGCGGCCGGCATCGCGGCCACCCTCGACCAGATCGTCGCCCGCGTCGAAATAGAGCATCGGCACGCCGTGCTTTGCCAGCATGAAATGGTCGGAGCGGTAGTAGAAGCCCTTTTCCGGGGTCGGTTCGGCATTGGCCATGCGGCCCTGCTTGGCGAGCGCGGCCTTGAGGTAATCGTCGAGCTGCGACTTGCCCATGCCCATGACGATGACGTTCCGGGCCGGCGGCGTCAGGTTCATCGCATCGATATTCACGCCGCCGACGGTCTTGGCGAGCGGGTAGACCGGGTTGTCGCCATAATATTTGGAGCCGAGCAGACCCGATTCCTCGGCCGTCACGGCGAGGAAGACGAGGCTGCGGTCAGGCGCGCCGGCCGCGGCATTGGCCTTGGCGATCGCGATCAGTGCGGCGGTGCCGGTGGCGTTGTCGATCGCGCCGTTGCAGATGTCGTCGCCATCGGGCGCGGCCTCGCAGCGGCCGAGATGGTCCCAGTGCGCGGTGTAGAGGACATATTCGTCCGGCCGCTTGGCACCGGGGAGGATGCCGATGACATTCTTCGACGCGTGCTTGCGGATGACGTTGTCGAAGCTGACCGATGCCTTGACGTCACCGAGCGGCACGGCCTTGAACCCCTTGACCTTGGCGGCGGCGGAGAGCGTGTCGAAATCCTGACCCGCGCTGGCGAACAGAGCCTTGGCCTTGTCGAGCTGGATCCAGCCATTGGCAGCGGTCTGGTCGGAATGGCCGTTGGCGGCATCGGCGACCTGCTGCTCGCCGGTCCAGCTCGACTGGACGACGTTCCAGCCATAGGCGGCGGGTTGGGTATCATGGACGATCAGCGCGGCGGCGGCACCCTGACGCGCGGCCTCCTCGAACTTGTAGGTCCAGCGGCCATAATAGGTCATCGCCTGGCCGCCGAAATCGCCCTGCAATCCGGCGGTTTCCCAGTCGGGATCGTTGACGAGGATGACGACGGTCTTCCCCTTCACGTCGATCCCGGCATAGTCGTTCCAGCCCCTTTCAGGGGCGTTGATGCCATAGCCGACGAACACCACCGGGCTGTCCTTGACCGCGATGCTGGGGGTCACGCGATAGGTGCCGGCGACGAATTCGGGGCCGTATTTCAGGGACATCGGCTGCGTGCCGCCGGTGAAGCTCAGCGGCGAGACATTCTGCGCGGTGATCGCGACCAGCGGCACGTCCTGGAACCAGCTGCCATTGTTGCCTGGCTGGAGCCCCGCCTTCTGGAACTGATCGACGAGATAGGCGAGCGTCTTGGCCTCACCCGGCGTGCCGGGGGCGCGGCCCTCGAACGCGTCGGAAGAGAGTGTGCGGGTCGCTTCCTTCATCACGTCCATCGGCATCGCGGGGAGCGCAACATCGGGCAGCGCGGTCGTGTCGGACGCGGTCGAACAGGCGGCAAGGCCCAGCAGGGCGAGCAGCGCAAGGCGCATGGGGCATCGTCTCCAGGGATACGAGTGATGCGGTGACTCTTGGCAGGGGGCGGCGCAATCGGCAAGCCACGACCCCTTGTGCCCCGGGCGCCGCCGGAATAGCCTTTGCCTTCAGGGGGTAACATGAAGACATTGATGATGCTTGCGAGTGCGGTCGCACTCGCCATGCCGGCTGCCGCGCAACCGGCCGCACCGGACAGCGCCGCGCGGCCCGCGTTCGACGCGGCCCGCGCCTTTGGCGCACGCGAATCGCTCACCCAGGTCAGCCTGTCGCCCGACGGAACACGGATCGCCTATGTCGCGCCCTTTGGCGCGCGCGGATCGGCGATCTATGTCGCGCCGGTCGACGGATCGGCCGTGCCGGTCCGGGTCGGCACCACCGACGGCAAGCCCGACCGGGTGCGCTCCTGTCGCTGGGCAAGCGCGATACGCCTGCTGTGCAGCGTGTCGGGGATTATCGGCAACCCGCGGCTGACCACCATATCGCGCATGATCGCGATGGACGCCGATGGCGGCAATGTCGCGGTGGTGGCGCAGCCCGGGACCGGGCGCGAGCTGCTCGGCAGCACCGGCTTTGGCGGATCGGTGATCGACTGGAACCCCGGGGTCGAGGGCAGCGTGCTGATGCTGCGCGGCTATGTTCCGGAATATGATACCGGCACGCGCCTGGCGCAGACCAAGCGCGGGCTGGGCGTCGATCTGATCGACGTGACGACGATGAAGGTCCGCAACGTCGAGCAGCCGGCAGAGGACGCATCGGAATATCTGACCGACGGGCGCGGCCAGGTGCGCATCATCGGGCGCGCGGTGCTGCGCGACGGCTATTCCACCGGGCGGCGGCTCTATTATTTCCGGCGCAAGGGCAACCGCAACTGGGAGGCGCTGAGCGAAACCGACGCGACCAACCCGACCGATCCGGCGTTCGACCCCTATGCGATCGACCCCGCGCTCGACATCGCCTATGGCATGAAGCGGCATCAGGGCCGTATGGCGCTGTTCAGCAAGGCGCTGGATGGCAGCGGCACCGAAACGCTGGTCTATGCCCATCCCGAGGTCGATGTCGGCGGGCTGGTGCGCATCGGTCGCAATCGCCGCGTGGTCGGCGTGAGCTATGCCACCGACAAATCCTATGTTCATTATTTCGACCCGGCGATCAGCGCGCTGCGCCGGATGCTGACACGGGCGCTGCCCAATCTGCCGATGATCGATGTGGTCGATTCGAGCGAGGACGAAAAGCGGATGCTGGTCTGGGCCGGCAGCGACACCGATCCGGGCCGCTATTTCCTGTTCGACCGCGACAGCAAGCAGCTGAGCGAGCTGATGCTGGTCCGCCCGGAGCTGGAGGCTGTGGCGATGGGGACGATGCGCCCGGTCAGCTATCCTGCCACCGACGGGACGATGATCCCGGGCTATCTGACACTGCCGCCGGGCAGCACGGGCAAGAATCTGCCAGCCATCGTCCTGCCGCATGGCGGGCCGGGCGCGCGCGATTACTGGGGCTTTGACTGGCTGTCGCAATATTTTGCGAGCCAGGGCTTTGCCGTGCTGCAGCCCAATTTCCGCGGGTCGGCGGGCTATGGCGACGCCTGGTTCCAGCGCAACGGTTTCCGCGACTGGCGCGTCGCGATCGGCGACGTCAACGATGCGGGGCGCTGGCTGGTCAAGCAGGGGATCGCCGACCCCGCACAGCTTGGCATCCTCGGCTGGTCCTATGGCGGCTATGCCGCGCTGCAGTCGGCGGTGGTCGAACCCGGCCTGTTCAAGCGGGTGGTGGCGATTGCCCCGGTGACCGATCTGGACAAGCTCAAGAGCGACAGCGAGGGCTATTCCGACTTTGTCGTCGTCTCGCGCTTTGTCGGCGCCGGACCGCATGTCGCGGAAGGATCGCCTGCACGCCATGCCGCGAAGATCACGGCGCCCGTGCTGATGTTCCACGGCGATCTCGACCTCAACGTCGCGGTCGGCCAGGCGCGGCTGATGCAGGACAAGATGAAGGCCGCGGGTCGCCCCAGCACGCTGGTCGAATATCCCGGGCTGGACCATTATCTCGACGACAGCGCGGCGCGCGAGACGCTGCTGCGCAAGAGCGCGGCTTTTCTCAAGGGCGGCCCGGCCGACTGATCCGGCGGGCCGGACCGGCGCAACGAAAAAGGGGCGGCCCGAACGGACCGCCCCTTTTTTTCGTCCGGTCCCGAAGGATCAGCGCGAGTAGAACTCGACCACCAGGTTCGGTTCCATCTTCACCGGGTACGGCACCTCGTCGAGGGTCGGTACGCGGGTGAAGGTGATCTTCGACGCGCCATCGGGTGCGATGTAGTCGGGGATGTCACGCTCGGCCAGGCTCTGCGCTTCCATGACCAGCGCCATTTCGCGGGCCTTGGCACCCAGCTCGACGGTCTCACCGACCTTGATGCGGCGCGAGCCGATGTTGCACTTCTCGCCGTTCACCTTGACGTGGCCGTGGTTGACCAGCTGGCGCGCAGCGAAGATCGTCGGCGCGAACTTGGCGCGATAGACGATCATGTCGAGACGCATTTCGAGCAGGCCGATCAGGTTCTGACCGGTATCGCCCTTCATCTTCGACGCGTCTTCATAGGCGCGCTTGAACTGCTTTTCGGTCACGTCGCCATAATAGCCCTTGAGCTTCTGCTTGGCGCGCAGCTGGATGCCGAAGTCCGACATCTTGCCCTTGCGGCGCTGACCGTGCTGACCGGGGCCATATTCACGCTTGTTGACGGGCGACTTGGGGCGACCCCAAATGTTTTCGCCCATCCGGCGATCGAGCTTGTACTTGGCGCTGGAGCGCTTCGACATGATAAATTCCTAACAATTGCAACGACGTTGACCCGGCCAGGCGGCCTGATCGCGATTCCGGTATCGCCTGTGCATGCGCACAGGGCCGCTGCTTCACCGGAGTGCAGGGCCGATTGCGAAGGCGGGCGCTTAGCGGCGGCGCTGGATCGAGTCAATCCGGATCGGGACGACGACGCTCGCGGCGTTCTTCATGCATCCCGGTCGGATCTTCGAGCGCACGCCATTCAGCGGCCGTGCGACAGATCTTGCGCACCCCCATGCGGCTGCCGGTTTCTTCATCCACCCGGCAGATCTTGGGCTCCTTGGTCGGCTTTGGCTTGGGCGCCTGTGGCTCCTGCCCCGCCGGGGCGGCAATCAAGGCCAGTGCGATCGCGACAATCATTGCGAACTCCTGCTACAGATCAACGCCTTGTACCGGGACCTTGGGACTCCGCAACCCGTCAGGCGCGGTTGCGCTTCTTGCCCTCCAGCGCCGACAGCACCCCGCGCAGGGTACGCAATTCCTGGCTGGTCCAGCCCGGCTTGGTCAGCAGGTTGCGCAACGTCAGCTTGGTGGTCGGCACGCGATCGGGCGGGAAATAATAGCCGGTATCATCCAGCAGCGTATCGAAATGGCCGATCAGCCCCTCCAGCTCGGCCTGTGGCGCGGGGGGATCGAGGTCGGTGCGCGGCGGCTGGGCCAGCCCCTGCCCCTTCGACCATTCATAAGCGACGAGGATCACCGCCTGCGCCAGGTTGAGCGAGCCGAATTCGGGATTGATCGGCACGGTCAGGATCGCGCGGGCAAGCGCGACATCCTCGGTCTCCAGCCCCGAGCGCTCCGGTCCGAACAGGATCGCCGAGCGGCCGGGGGCAGCGTGGATTTCCGCCGCGGCCTCGACCGGGGTCACCACCGGCTTGGTCACGCCGCGCTTGCGCACCGTGGTGGCATAGACGTGCGGGCAATCGGCCACCGCCTCGGCGACGCTTTCGAACACCTGCGCACGTTCGAGCACGATGTCGGCGCCGCTCGCCGCCGGACCGGCCGAGGGATTGGGCCAGCCGTCACGCGGCGTCACCAGCCGCATTTCGGTCAGCCCGAAATTGAGCATCGCGCGCGCGGCCTTGCCGATATTCTCGCCCAATTGCGGGCGGACCAGAACGATGACGGGATTCACTGCTTGCCGACCTCGCTCACATTGCTGGCGAATTCCTCGAAATCCTTGGCCTCGCGAAAGTCGCGATAGACGCTGGCAAAGCGGATATAGGCGACCGAATCGAGGTGCTTGAGCCCCTCCATCACCATTTCGCCGATCCGCTTCGTCGGTACTTCGGTTTCGCCCAGCGTTTCGAGCTGACGCTGAATGCCCGAGACGAGCTTTTCGACCTGGGTCGCGTCGATCGGGCGCTTGCGGCAGGCAAGGCTGACCGACCGGATCAGCTTGTCGCGGTCGAACGGCTCGCGCTTGTCCTCCGACTTGAGCACGAACAGCTCGCGCAGCTGGATCCGCTCGAAGGTGGTGAAGCGCGCCGCGCACGCCTCGCACTGCCGCCGACGACGGATCGCGGCGCCGTCTTCGGTGGGGCGGCTGTCTTTGACCTGCGAGGCTTCATGGCCGCAGAACGGGCAGCGCATTAACCCCTCTCCCCTTCAGGGGAGAGGGTGGTCGAGCGAAGCGAGACCGGGAGAGGGGGCTGAAGGAGAGCGCATCGTGCATGCCCCTCTCCCCGGCCCTCTCCCCTGAAGGGGAGAGGGAGAAAGGGCATCACGCCTCCGGATAGATCGGGAAGCGTTCGCACAGCGCGCGGACGCGCAGCTTGACCGCGGCCTCGACCTCGGGGTCGCCGGCTTCACCCTTGGTACGCAGCCCCTCGAGCACATCGGCGATCATGTTGCCGATTTCGCGGAATTCGGCGACGCCGAAGCCGCGCGTGGTGCCGGCGGGCGATCCGACGCGGATGCCGCTGGTCTTGGTCGGGGGCAGCGGATCGTTGGGGATGCCGTTCTTGTTGCAGGTGATGCCGGCGCGCTCGAGCGCCTCGTCCGCGTCCTTGCCGGTAACGCCGAGCGGGGTCAGATCGATCAGCGCGAGGTGGGTGTCGGTGCCGCCCGAAACGACCGCCGCGCCACGTTCCTTGAGCGTCGCGGCCAGCACCTTCGCATTCTCCACCACCGCCGCGATATAGCCCTTGTACCCGGGCTGCAGCGCTTCGCCGAACGCCACCGCCTTGGCCGCGATCACATGCATCAGCGGCCCGCCCTGCATGCCGGGGAACACCGCCGAGTTGAACTTCTTCGCCAGCGCCTCGTCATTGGTGAGGATCATGCCGCCGCGCGGACCACGCAGCGTCTTGTGCGTCGTCGTCGTCGCGACATGCGCATGCGGGAAGGGCGAGGGATGCTGGCCGGCGGCGACGATGCCGCTGAAATGCGCCATGTCGACCATGAAGAGTGCATCGACCTTGTCCGCGATCGCGCGGAAGCGGGCGAAATCGATCACGCGCGGATAGGCCGAGCCGCCCGCGATGATCAGGCGCGGCTTGTGCTCGAGCGCCAGCGCCTCGACCGCGTCATAGTCGATCAGGTGGGTGACCGGATCGACGCCATATTGGACCGCGTTGAACCACTTGCCGCTCATCGCCGCCTTGGCGCCGTGCGTGAGGTGACCGCCGGCATCGAGGCTCATGCCCAGGATCGTGTCGCCCGGCTTGACCAAAGCGAGCATCACCGCGCCATTGGCCTGCGCGCCCGAGTGCGGCTGAACATTGGCGAAGCCGCAGCCGAACAGCTGCTTGGCGCGCTCGATCGCCAGCGTCTCGACCGCGTCGGACGGGTGGCAGCCCTGATAGTAGCGCTTGCCGGGATAGCCCTCGGCGTACTTGTTGGTGAACACGCTGCCCTGCGCTTCGAGCACCGCCTTCGACACGATGTTTTCCGAGGCGATCAGTTCGATCTGATACTGCTCGCGCTCCAGCTCTTCGCGCACGCCGGCGAACACCGCCGGGTCGGCATCGGCGAGGTTGCGGGTGAAAAAGCCGTCGGGCTGAACCTGGGCGAGCGTCTGGGGGTTGGTGCTCATCGCGCGGATCCTTTGTCTGGTGGCCGCCGACGGGCAGGTGCGGGCGACCTGTCGCGCACGCCCTTATGCGCTTGGCCGCGATTAGGCCAGACGCGATTCTTGCATGCCGCCGCAAGAAGCTGTTGAAAGCGGTCCATGGCCGATCCCCACTCCCCTGCCCGTGCCCCCGCCGCTGCCCGCCTGCTGGGGCTGAGCGGCCTGCTGCCACAACTCGCCGCGCTCGGCGCCGCGCTGGCCGGGCCGGAACCGTGGTTCTTTCCGGCGCTGGCCAGCAGCTATCTGTACGCGGTGCTGATCTTCAGCTTCCTCGGCGGCACCTGGTGGGGGCTCGCCGCGCGGACGGCGCAGCCGCCGGTCTGGACCTATGTGCTCGCGGTACTGCCGTCGCTGATCGCGCTGGCGAGCGCGGTGCCGTGGATGACGGGCGATCCGTGGCCGCAGCCATCGCTGATGCTGATCGGCACGCTTATCCTGTTGTCGCCGCTGGTCGACCGCGTGCTGACGCGGGCGGGGATGGCGCCGCGCTGGTGGCTGAGCCTGCGCGTGCAGCTGTCGGTGGGGCTGGGCCTGACGACGCTGGCGCTCGGGCTTATTCCTTCGCCCTATTAAATCTCCGGCGCGGTCAGCTTGTCCACGCGGCGCTGGTGACGGTCGCCGCCGAAGTCCGTGGCGAGGAAGGCGGTGACGCACGCTTTCGCCATTTCGATGCCGATCAGCCGCGCGCCCATGGCGATGACATTGGCGTCGTTATGTTCGCGCGCGAGGGTGGCGGAGAGCGGTTCGGCAACGAGGGCGCAGCGCGCGGCGGGGTTGCGGTTGACCGCGATCGAGATGCCGATGCCGCTGCCGCACAGCGCGATCCCCCGCTCCGCGCTGCCATCGGCGATGGCGGCGGCGAGCTTGTAGCCATAATCGGGATAATCGACGCTGGCGCTGCTGTCCGGGCCGAGATCGGCGACGTCATGGCCGGCATCGCGCAGCCAATCGGCGAGCGCCGTCTTGAGGTCGATCGCGGCGTGATCGGAAGCGATGGCGATGCGCATGGGGAATGGTTCCGGCGTTGAGATGAAGCGATGGCGCTCTCTATTGCAGCGTCATCCGAATGGCTACACCATAGGGCGAGCCTGGCTTGAGTGGAGTAGTAAGCGTGCGGGTGATGATGGTGGTGGCTGCGGCGGCATTGCTGACGGCATGCGGCGCGAAGCTGGACAATGCGCAGGAAGCCGCGCTGGTGGAGAATGCGATCGCCAATGCCGAGGCGGCCGCCCAGAACGTAACGCGCGAAGCCCGGCGCGACCGGCTGGCGGAACGCGCGCCCGAGCGTGACGCGTGGGTCGGCAAATGGGTCGGGGTCGAGGGGCTGGTGCTGGAGATCGCCAAGGGCGCCGAACCGGGCCGCTATCGCATCGTGAACAAATGGAACCTCGATCAGGGCGAACCCGGCACCTATGACGGACGGGCGAGCGTCAACGGCATCGTGTTCCGGCGGGGCGATGCGCGGATCGAACTGGTCGCAGGCGACGGCGATGCCACCGGCCTCAAATGGCTGGCGGGCAAGCGCGACTGCCTGATCGTCGCGCCGGGCGAGGGCTATTGCCGCGACTGACCGCCTAATCCTCCCCCGCCAGGGGGAGGATATTGGAGGCTGCGACTGATCCATGACGGTTGCGTGACGCTGACGGTCACGCTGCTGACACGCGACCGCCATATGCGCGCGCCGAGGGAAGCCGATTTCCCCGGGGAGCCGATTAGATGGGTTCGAATGCCAGCCAGCCGCGCAACGAGGCTGTCCGCAATGCCGTCCACCGCCATGAGCATCTGAGCAAGGAAGGCTTGCTCGAGCGCGCCTTTACCTTTGCCTTTCGCGGACTGGTCTATGCCCAGATCTGGGAAGATCCCGAGGTCGATATGGAGGCGCTGGCGATCACGCCCGATTGCCATATCGTGACGATCGCGAGCGGCGGGTGCAACGTGTTGTCGTACCTGACCGCGAACCCGGCAAAGATCACCGCGGTCGACCTCAACACCGCGCATATCGCGCTGAACAAGCTCAAGCGCGCAGCGGCGATGCATCTGCCCGATCACGCCGCGTTCCACCGCTTTTTCGCGCAGGCTAACCGGCCGGAGAATGTCGCCGCTTATAAGCAATGGCTGCGCCCGCATCTCGACGATGCGACGCGGCGCTATTGGGAGGGCCGCGATCTCGCCGGGCGGCGGCGGATCAAGGGCTTTGCCGGGGGCTTCTACAAGCGCGGCCTGCTCGGCGGGTTCATCGGGGCGGCACATCTGCTGGCCAAGCTGTATCGCATCGATCCGCGCGAGCTGCTCGCGGCGAAGTCGATCGAGGAACAGCGCGCGATCTTCGAAACGCGGCTGGCGCCGGTGTTCGACAAGAAATTCGTGCGCTGGCTGATCGACCAGCCGGCGTCGCTGTTTGGCCTCGGCATTCCGCCTGCGCAATATGAGGCGCTGGCGGGCGACGATCCGCGCGGGATCGGCGCGGTGCTGCGCGGACGGCTGGAAAAGCTGGCGTGCGATTTCGACCTGTCGGACAATTATTTCGCGTGGCAGGCGTTCGGGCGGGGCTATGGCGAAGGCGCCGATGCGCCGCTGCCGCCCTATCTGCGCGCAACCAACTACGAAATGGTCCGCGACCGCGCCGAACGGGTCGAGGTGCGGCACCAGAATTTCGTCGACTATCTCGATTCGATGCCCGACGGGTCGCTCGACCGCTACATCCTGCTCGACGCGCAGGACTGGATGACCGATGCGCAGCTGACGCGGCTGTGGACCGCGATCACGCGGACCGCCAAGCCGGGTGCGCGCGTGCTGTTCCGCACTGCCGCCGCGCCGACGCTGCTGCCCGGACGCGTGCCGGACGCGATCCTGGACCGCTGGGACTATGCCGAGGCGGAATCGCTGGACTTTACCGCGCGGGACCGTTCGGCCATTTATGGCGGCGTGCACCTCTATCGCCTGAAACCATGACCGCAGACACCCGGCACGCCGCGCGCATGGATGCCGTCTATGCGGCGCAGCGGCACATCTATGACGCGACGCGCAAATATTATCTGCTTGGCCGGGACCGGCTGATCGAACAGCTCGCGCCGCCGCCGGGCGGCACGGTGCTGGAGGTCGGCTGCGGCACCGCGCGCAACCTGATCGTCGCGGCGCGGCGCTGGCCGAACGCGCGTTTCTATGGCGTCGACATTTCCGAAGCGATGCTGGAGACGGCGCGCGCCAAGGTGGCCAAGGCCGGGTTGTCGGACCGGATCACGCTGGCGCAGGGCGATGCGACGGCGTTCGACCCGCAAACCCTGTTCGGGGTCGCGGCGTTCGACCGGGTGTTTGCAAGCTATACGCTGTCGATGATCCCCGACTGGGTCGGCGCGATCGCGCAGGGCGCGCGCGTGCTGGCGCCGGGCGGCATGCTGCACATCGTCGATTTCGGGCAGCAGGAGCGGATGCCGCAGTGGTGGCGGCGAATGTTGTTCGGCTGGCTCGACCGGTTCCACGTCACGCCGCGGCGCGAGCTGCCGGTCGCGCTGCGCCATGTCAGCCGCGAGCAGGGACGCGAGTTCGGGTTCGAGACGCTGCTGCGTGGCTATGCCTGGGCCGGGACGATTCGCGCCTAGTTCTTCCAACCCCATGGCAGCGGCGGAGTCGCGATCGGCCGGGTCAGGTCGAACTCGACCCGGAAATGGCGGCCGGGGCGGCGCAGTTCATAGGCGAAGCGCGTCGGTGTCACCTCAACCGCCCAGACATTGGTGACCGATACCGCGCGATCCGTGGCGCGGAACAAGGCGATCGACTCGGCGTCGGCCGGAAAGTCCTGCCGCTCCGCCGTGCCCGGCGTGGCGGTGTCGCCGCCATACATGGTCAGCGCGTCGCTGCTGCCATCCTGATGCCGGTGGTCGTGCTTGAGCCGCACGCCGCGCGCGGTGCGGGTCAGCACCCAGGTGCGCGAGCGATCCTCGCCGACATGGAACGGGATGCGGATGCGATCCGCCTCACATGCGGCAACGTGCATCACCAGCGTCTGACTGGCGAAGCCCGCGTCGGCCGCGTCGGTGGTGACGACGCGGCCGGCATAGGCCTTGCCGCAATGTCCTGCGATCGCCTGCATGAAGCGATCCTGCGGATCGGACGCCCTGTCCTGCCCCGCGCACCCGGTCAGCGCGAGCGCGGCGGTGGCGAACAGGAGCGACCTCACTTGCCGCCCCGCGCCTGCTTGCGCATCGAGCCGCGCATGAAGCGTGATGCGAACCACATGCGGCGCGCGGTCTTGCCGACCAGGGTGTGGAGCTGGTCGCCATGCACGGCTTCCCAGGCGAGTCGCGCCGCCTCTTCCACCGGCGTGAATTCCAGCCGCGCCGCCTTGACCCGTTCGCGCATCGTCGAATTGCTGCCCACCGCCACGCCGTCGAGAATCGCGGTGTCGATGAAGCTGGGCAACAAGGCGCGGACGCGAATGCCGTCGGCGGCCCATTCGCCGTCGAGCGATTCGGTAAAGCCGCGCACCGCGAACTTGGTCGCCGAATAGATTGCGACCCCGCCCGTGCCGTAAATGCCCGCGGCCGACGCGGTATTGAGCAGGCAGCCGCCGCTGGCCTTCAGATATTTGTGCCCGGCATGGGCGCCCCACACCACGCCCATCAGGTTGATGTCGACGCAGCGCTGCAGTTCCTCCACCGGGGTGGCGGCGAACACCCCGCCGACGCCGATTCCGGCATTGTTGAACAGGACGTCGAGCCGACCGCCACTTGCCGCCGTGAAGTCCGCCAGCGCCTGATCCCATGCCGCGCGGTCGCGCACGTCGAGCCGGTGGCACGTGACCGGCGCGGTGCCGAGCAGTGCTGCGGTTTCCGCCATCCCGGCATCGCTGATATCGGCCAGACCGATCCGCCACCCGCGCTCGGCGAAATAGCGCGCGACCGCACGCCCGATCCCCGATCCGCCCCCGGTGATGAAGATCGCCTGCATACCCTTCTCCCCAATTTTTGACCTTGGCGCGATCATTCCCCATCATGCGCGGCGATGCCAGCGCAAACCGGTCCTTCGGTCGCCCTTGAGGGTGTGACCAAATGCTTCGACGCGACGCGCGCGCTGGACGCCGTCACGCTGGACGTCGCGCCCGGCAGCTTCGTCGCGCTGGTCGGCCAGTCGGGATCGGGCAAGTCGACGCTGCTGAAGACGATCAACCGGCTGATCGCGCCGGATGCGGGGATCGTGCGAATCGGCGCGCGCGACGTGCGCGACGGCCCGGTGCACCGGCTGCGCCGCGAAATCGGCTATGTGTTTCAGGGAGTCGGCCTGTTTCCCCACATGAACATTGCCGAGAATATCGCCATCGGGCTGCGCATCGCCGGCACCCGCGACACGGCAGCACGCGTCGCGGAGCTGTTGACGCTGGTCGATCTTCCGAACGAGGTCGCAGGGCGGATGCCCGATCAGCTGTCGGGCGGGCAGCGCCAGCGTGTCGGGGTGGCGCGCGCACTCGCAACCCAGCCGGGATGCCTGTTGATGGACGAGCCGTTTGGCGCGCTCGATCCGGTGACCCGCGACGAGCTGGGCCGCGCGGTGCGCGCGCTGCACGACCGGCTCGGGCTGACGACGCTGATGGTGACGCATGACATGGCCGAAGCGCTGTTGCTCGCCGATCGGGTGCTGGTGATGCAGGCCGGACGGATCGTCGCCGATGCGACCCCGGCGCAGCTCGCGCGTGGCAATGGCGGGCCCGAGGTTCAGGCGCTGATCGCCGTGCCGATGCGCCAGGCCGATGCGCTCGAGGCGCTGAAGGCATGAGCGACGCCTTTGCCCGCGTGCCGGAGTTGATGGCGAGCCATGTGCTGCTGGCGATGGCGGCGATGGCGCTGGGGATTGCAATCAGCCTGCCGCTGGCAGTTGCCGCGGCGCGGCATCCACGGCTGGGCCGCGTCGTGCTGGGCGCAGCGAGCCTGATCCAGACGATTCCGTCGCTGGCGCTGCTGGCGCTATTCTACCCGATGCTGCTGGCGCTGCGCGGGCTGGTGGGCGACGGGCTGCCCGCGCTGGGGTTTCTGCCCGCGTTGCTGGCGCTGACGCTGTACGCGATCCTGCCGGTGTTGCGGAACGCGGTCACCGCGCTCACCACGCTCGATCCGGCGCTGCGCGAAGCGGCCGACGGGATCGGCATGACCGCGTGGCAGAAATTGTGGCTGGTCGAGGCGCCGATTGCCGCCCCGGTGGTGATGGCGGGCATCCGCACCGCCGCGACCTGGACGATCGGGGCAGCGACCTTGTCGACCACTGTCGGCCAGCCGAGTCTGGGCGACCTGATCTTTGCCGGGCTGCAGACGCAGAACTGGGCATTGGTGCTGGCCGGGTGCATCGGCGCGGCGGCGCTGGCGCTGGGCGTCGACCTGATCCTGAGCGTGGCGGAGGGCGGGATGCGCCAGCGCAAGCCGCTGCTGGTGCGCATGAGTGCGGGGACGCTGCTCGCCGCGATCTGTGCCGCCGCCGTGGCACTCGCCCCGGCCGCTGGCGGCCAGACCGTGGTGGTCGGAGCCAAGGGCTTCTCGGAGCAGTTCATCCTCGCCCGACTGATCG
Organism: Sphingomonas sp. BE123; assembly: GCF_031456015.1. Classification (NCBI taxonomy): domain Bacteria; kingdom Pseudomonadati; phylum Pseudomonadota; class Alphaproteobacteria; order Sphingomonadales; family Sphingomonadaceae; genus Sphingomonas; species Sphingomonas sp. BE123. The sequence continues at coordinate 165,260 of NZ_JAVDTW010000002.1, forward strand.
GCCAGCGGCTCGAGGCAGCGGGCTATCGCGTCGAGTATCGCGAGGGGCTTGGCTCGGCAGTCGCATTCGGGGCGCTGACCGCTGGCGATATCGATGTATCGATCGATTATTCGGGCACGATCTGGACCAATCAGATGCAGCGCAGCGACGTGCCACCGCGCGACGCGATCGTGGCCGGGGTCGGCGACTGGGTCGGCCGCACCCATGGCGTGACGATGCTGGGGTCACTGGGGTTCGAAAACGCCTATGCCTTTGCGATGCGCGGGGACGATGCGCGGCAGCGCGGGATCGTGACCCTGGCCGATCTGGCGGCGCAGGCACCGCAGCTCGACCTCGCCACCGATGTCGAGTTTCTGGAGCGGCCCGAATGGCGCGCGGTGCGCGATGCCTATGGCCTGCGCTTCAAATCGGCGCGGCCGTACCAGCCGACCTTCATGTACCGCGCGCTGGCAAGCGGGCGGGCCGACGTGATCCCGGCCTTTTCCTCCGACGGGCGGATCGCGGCGGACAAGCTGACGATCCTGCGCGATCCCAAGGGAGCGATCCCCGGTTATGACGCGATCCTGATGGTCGCACCGGACCGGGCGCAGGACGCACGCTTTCAGGCCGCGCTACGCCCGCTGATCGGCAAGATCCCGGTCGAGGCGATGCGCGAGGCGAATCTGATGGTCGACCGGGACATGGACAAGCGCACGCCGGAGGAGGCGGCGCGCTGGCTGGCGGCGAAGGTCGGGCTTTAATCCACCAGCGCGTCGATTGCGCGGGCCATGTCGATGTCGCGGCCCGACAGGCCGCCGGCGTCGTGGGTGGTGAGCAGGATGTCGACGCGGTTCCACACGTTCGACCATTCGGGATGGTGGTCGGCTTTCTCGGCGAGCAGCGCGACCTGGGTCATGAAGGCGAAGGCCTGGCTGAAATCGTCGAAGGTGAAGCTGCGCGTGATCGCGTCGCGCGCGTCGTCATGTTCCCATTCCGGCAGCCCTTCGAGCGCGTCATCGCGTTCCGCCTGGCTCAATTGTTCGACCATTCTTCCCCTCCGCAGTTCCGTGCGGCATAGCCGGGGCCATGACCGCTGTGACCGAGACCTTTGCGCCAAGTGCCGACCAGATGGAAGCGCTCGCGCGCGCGGCGCTGGCGCGGATTCCCGAGCCCTTTGCGAGCCATTTGCCCGACATCGTGCTGATCGTCGAAGATTTTGCCGATGACGACACGCTGCGCGAGATGGGGATGGAGGATCCGTTCGAGCTGACCGGCCTCTATTCGGGGCGGCCGGTGGGCGAGAAGGAAGGGTTCGCGCCCGGCGAGATTCCGCAGCCCGACACGATCCACCTCTATCGCGTTCCCCTGCTCGCCGAATGGGTCGAGACCGGGGTGAGCCTGGAGGCGTTGGTCACGCATGTCGTGGTGCATGAGGTGGGGCATCATTTCGGGCTTTCGGATGACGCCATGCACGCGCTGGAAGACAGCGTCGCGTGAGTGACGCTGCAATCCGGCTGGAGGGCGTGGCGTGCGCGCGCGGCGGGCGGATGCTGTTCAAAGGGCTCGATCTGAACCTGGAGCCGGGTGGCGGGGTGCTGGTGACCGGGCCGAATGGCGCGGGCAAGTCGAGCCTGATCCGGATCGTTGCGGGGCTGTTGCGGGCGAGCGCGGGGCGGGTTTCGGTGACCGGCGAGCGCGCCTTGCTGGCCGAGGCGGCGGGGCTGGACCCGGAATTGCCGGTGGGGGAAGCGCTGCGCTTCTGGGCCGGGCTGGATGGGCGGCGTGATGCGGTGGCGGATGCGCTGGAGGCGGTCGGGTTGCTGCATCTCTATCCGGTGCCGGTGCGGATGCTGTCGACCGGGCAGCGCAAGCGCGTCGGGATTGCGCGGGTGGTCGCGAGCGAGGCGCCGATCTGGCTGCTCGACGAGCCCGCCAATGGGCTGGACCATGGCGCGATCGGCGTGCTGGGCGGGCTGATCGCGGCGCACCGTGCGGCAGGCGGGATCGCGGTGGTGGCGACGCATTTGCCGATCCGGATGCAGGGCGCGGGCGAGATCGTGATCGGGGGTCGCGCGTGAGCGGGTTCGGTGCGCTGGTGGCGCGTGAGCTGCGCCGGGCATGGGCTGCTGGCGGGCTGACGCTGCCGATCGCGTTCTTCCTGCTGGTGGCCGTGTTGTTTCCGTTTGCGGTAGGGCCGGAGCCGAAATTGCTGGCGCGGATCGGCGGCGGGGTGATCTGGGCGGCGGCGTTGCTCGCCGCGCTGCTGCCGGTCGAGCGACTAGTCGCGCCTGATCTGGAGAGCGGAGTGCTGGATCAACTGGCGGTGCGCGGCTGGAACGACGCGAGCGTCGCGGCGGCGAAGATCGTCGGGCATTGGCTGGGCTTTGCACCTGCCCTGCTGCTGGCGTGCGCGGTGGCGAGCGGGCTGCTGGGCCTCTCGCTGGAACAGGCGCTGGCGGCGGGGCTGAGTTTGCTGATCGGCACGCCGGGGCTGGCGGCTTTGGGCGTCGCGACTGCGGCGCTGACGGCAGGACTGCGCGGCGCGGGCGCGGTGGCGGGGCTGGTGATGCTCCCCTTCGCGGTGCCGCTGCTGATCTTTGGCGCTGGCGCGATGGGGAATGATCCGAGCGCGGTGAAGCTGCTGGGCGCGGTGAGCTTGCTGCTGGTGGCCGGGTGTCCGTTCGTGGCGGGCGCGGCGATGCGGATGGGGCGGGGCTAGGCGTCGGGAGGAAGTTCGTCCGCATAGACGACAATCGCGCTTCCCGTTTCAAGGGCATGCGCCTGTGCCTCCGCAAGCACAGGGTCCGATTGCGGGTCAGCCGAATTCAGTTCCTTTCCCTTTTCGAGGCGCGCGAGCATCCAGCCCGCACCGATCATGACGCCGCCAGCTTTCCGTTGGCCAGCTTCGAAATCGGGTGCATCGACAAAGACGAGCATGGCGTGCCGCGCGCCGGGACGGCGGCCGTCAACGTGATCGGCGACAGCGGTAGCAAAAAATGCGAATAAGGCGCTCAAGACCGACTCCACCGCGCAAAGATCGCCGTCGGCAGCACGAGCCCCCGCGCCTCTTCGCGCACTCCGAGTTCGCCGCATTCGACCTTGCCGCCCAGATCGGCAAAATGCTGGTTGAGCAATTCGCCGATCGCCAGCGCCGACATGCGGATCGCGTAGACGGTGAGGAACAGGAAGCGCGAGTCGGCGTCGAGCAGCTGGCGGCAATCGGCGATCAGGCCGGGGAGGTCGCGTTCGAGTTGCCACACTTCGCCGGTCGGGCCGCGGCCATATTTGGGCGGGTCGAGCAGGATGCCGTCGTAGCGGCGGCCGCGACGCACCTCGCGCGCGACGAACTTGGCGGCGTCGTCGATGATCCAGCGGACGGGCTTGTCGGTCATGTTTGACAGCGCGGCATTGCCCTTGGCCGCCTCGACCGATTTCTTCGACGCATCGACATGGACGAGTTTGGCGCCCGTTGCCGCCATCGCCAGCGTGCCGACGCCGGTATAGCCGAACAGGTTCATGACCTCGGGTGCATCGACCCCGGCGGTCTGCTCGCGCATCCAGCTCCACACCGGCGCCATGTCGGGGAAGAAGCCGAGATGGCGGAAGGGCGTGGTCTGCGCGGTGAACTTCGCCTCGTTCCAGGCAAGCGGCCAGCCTTCGCGCGGGACCGGCTTGGTGAACACCCAGCGGCCGCCGCCCTCGTCATCCGGCGCGGGCATGAATTCGCCATGCGCGTCCCAGTCGGGCGACGCGGGTGCCCACATCGCCTGCGGCTCGGGGCGGATGAAGCGATAGTCGCCATAGCGTTCGAGCTTGCGGCCATGGCCGGAGTCGACGAGGCCGTAATCGGCCCAGGGCTCGCCGGTGAGGGTGATGAGGTTCATGGGGTGCCCCATAACCAATCCTCCCCTGTAAGGGGAGGGGGACCGCCGCGAAGCGGTGGTGGAGGGGTGTCCCGGGTTACGAGGGCGCGCGACCTCTCTTCTGGTGACACCCCTCCGTCAGCGCTGCGCGCTGCCACCTCCCCCTGCAGGGGGAGGATGTGGTCAGGATTTGGGTGTCCCGCGCTCCGCGACATAGCCGGTGATCGCCTCGAACGTGGCCGGGAGGACGTCGTAGCGTTCCTCGCGGTCGAACAGGTCGCCGACGCGGGCGGGCAGGGTCGGGCGGATGCCGGTGGCGCGTTCGACCGCAGTATCGAACTTGGCCGGGTGCGCCGTCGCGAGGGTGACGATCGGCACGTGCGGGGGGAGCGCGATCCGCTGCGCGGCGGCGAGGCCGATGGCGGTGTGGGGATCGAGTATCTCATCAGCGCGGGCGTGGGCCCAGGCCATGGCGCGCGACATGTCGTCCGCCTCGATCCGATCGCTGGCGAACAGCGACGCCGCGCCCTGCTGCTGCGCGTTGGTCAGGCGCATCGCCTTGCTCGATTCGAAGCCCGCCATTTGCGCCGCGAGCGCGGGGCCGTCACGTCCGGCAAGGTCGAACAACAGGCGTTCGAAGTTCGAGCTGACCTGGATGTCCATGCTCGGCGCGGCGGTGGGGGTGACGGTGCCGGCGGAATAGTCGCCGCTCGACAATGCGCGGTGGAGGATGTCGTTGACGTTGGTCGCGACGATCAGCTTCGCGACCGGAAGGCCCATCTTGGCCGCGACATAGCCGGCGAACACATCGCCGAAATTGCCGGTGGGGACGCTGAACGCGACTTCGCGGGTCGGCGCGCCCAGGCGGACTGCGGCGTAGAAGTAATAGACCACCTGCGCCATCAGCCGCGCCCAGTTGATCGAATTGACCGCGGTGACGTGGAAGCGGCCCGAAAAGTCCGCGTCGTTGAACATCGCCTTCACCATCGCCTGGGCGTCGTCGAAGCTGCCCTCGATCGCGATGTTATGGACGTTGGGCGCGAGAACGGTGGTCATCTGGCGACGCTGGACGTCGCTCACCCGCCCCCGGGGGTGGAGCATGAAGATGTCGATCCCCGCACGCCCCGCCACCGCGTCGATCGCGGCGGAGCCGGTGTCGCCGCTGGTCGCGCCGACGATGGTGAGGTGGCGGTCGGTGCCGGTCAGGAACTTCTCGAACAGCAATCCGAGCAGCTGGAGCGCCACATCCTTGAACGCCAGCGTCGGGCCGTGGAACAGTTCGAGCAGGAAATGGCGGTGGTCGAGCTGAACCAGCGGGGTCACCGCGTCGTGGCTGAACCGGCCATAGGCGCGGGTGCACAGGTCGCGCAGTTCCGCTTCCGTCAGGCTGCCCGCGACGAACGGGGCCATGACGCGCACCGCGGTCTCGACGTACGACAGGCCCGCCATGTCGGCGATCTGGTCGGGCGTGAAGCGCGGCCATTCGACCGGGACATAGAGGCCGCCATCACTGGCCAGCCCGGCAAGGGTGACTTCACGGAAATCGAGTTCGGGCGCGGTGCCGCGCGTGCTCTGGTAGCGCATGACAGCGGGGACTAGCCCCCGCGCCGCCGGGCGGCAAGAAAGACTAGCTTTGCGGGGGCGCGGGTGGCGATGCGGCGCGACGGGCGCGCAGACGCAGCGCGAGCAGGTAGATCACCACCGCGATGCCCGCGAACAGGAACCACTGCACCGCATAGGCCAGGTGGTTGTTGGGTACGCTCGACGGGTCGGGCGGGGCGCTGGCGGACAGGCCGGGTGCGGGTGTGTCGGCGACGAGCATCAGGTTGCGCGGCGGGCGCTTGCCGAACAACGATGCGAGGAGCGGCGTCGAATCGGGGGCGTGGGTGATGATGCCGGTGACCGGGCCGCCCTTCCATGCCGGCTTCACGCCGGGCGCGCTGCTGACGCCCATGTCGACCTTGACCGACATGCCCTCTGCCCCGATCCGGCAGTCGGCGAGGTGGCGCCAGCCGCTTGTGCCGCTGGCGTCGCGACCCGCCTGTTCGCTCCAGCCGGCAACTTCGAGGCACATCAGCCCGGCGCGACGGAACAGATATTCGTCGCCGACCGGCGGGCTGGGAAAGGTCATGACGGGCAAGGCGCGATTGGCGGACAGGCGGGTGAGCTGCACCGCCTTTTCCCCGCGCCGGTCGAGCTGCCAGATGCCGAGGCCGATCATCGCCGCGACGGCGAGGCCGACCAGGAGCGTGGGAAACAGCGGGAGCTTCACGCCTCGGGATCCTTCAAGCGCCCTTCACGCGCGGCGTTGCGATATTCGAGCGCGAGCAGCGCGCCCTTGGCCCAGCGCAGGCTGAAGATCACCAATAGCAGCGTGACCGGCGGCCAGATCAGCAGGTGGAGCCACAGCGGCGGCTCGGCTGCAAGCTCGAGCCACACCGACAGAACGACGATGATCGTCCCGACGATCAGCGTCAGAAACGCCGCCGGACCGTCGCCGACATTGAACGCGGCATAATCCAGCCCGCATCTGGGGCAGCGATCGGCGAACTTGACCCAGCCCGCAAACAGAGAGGGCGCGCCGCATTGCGGACACGCCCCCTTGAATGCCGACTCCGTCACCGGAGGAGCATTGTGGTCCATGGTCAGCCGTGGACCGGCGCGCCCCAGCCGCCCCACACATAGACGGTGACGAAGAGGAACAGCCACACCACGTCGACAAAGTGCCAGTACCAGGCCGCCGCTTCGAAGCCGAAATGCTGGCGCGGGGTGAAATCGCCCTGATAGGTGCGCAGCAGGCAGACCATCAGGAAGATCGTGCCGACGACCACGTGGAAGCCGTGGAACCCGGTCGCCATGTAGAAGGCCGAGGAATAGTTGGTCTTGCCGAACACGAACGGCGCATGCGCATATTCATAGGCCTGCACCGCCGAGAAGATCAGGCCGAGGATGATCGTCAGCCACAGGCCCTTCTTGACCACGTCATTCTCGCCCACGCCGATCGCGCCCCACAGGCCGCGCATCGCGCCGCCACGCTGATTGTGGATCAGGCCGTGGTGCGCCCAGGTGATGGTCGTACCCGACAGCAGCAGGATGAAGGTGTTGAGCAGCGGCAGCTGGAACGCGTCGAGCACTTCCATGCCGACCGGCGGGAATTGCGCGGCGATGCCCTGCGCCACTTCGACGACGCTGGCATTCTCACCACTGACCGCAATTGCCGCGGGGAACAGCGCATAGTTGAACCATGCCCAGAACCAGCCGACGAAGAACATCACTTCCGACGCGATGAACAGGATCATGCCATAGCGCAGGTGCAGCTGGACGACCGGGGTATGATCGCCGCGATTGGCTTCCTTGACCACGTCGACCCACCACGACGCCATGCAGAACAGCACGGCGGCGAGGCCCGACATCATCACCCAGAAGCCCGCCGAGTGCTCCTTCATGTACATGAGGCCGCCGGCCGCAAGCCACAGGGTGGCGAGCGAGCTCAGCATCGGCCACGGGCTGGGCGGGAGAATGTGATAGTCGTGGTTCTTGGCGCCTGCCATCGTCCGTCCCTGTTCGTTTCTGGCGTTGTTCGTCGGCTTCCCTAGCCCTTGGGCTTGGCGGAATCCACCGGGTAAAATGTGTAGGAGAGCGTGATCTTCTCAATATCCTTCGTATCCGGATCGGTCAGGATCTTCGGATCGACGAAATAGATCACCGGCATGCGCACCGTCTCGCCCGGCTGAAGCGTCTGTTCGGTGAAGCAGAAGCACTGGATCTTGCTGAAATACTTGCCCGCCGCCTCGGGCGTGACATTGTAGGTCGCGGTGCCGGTGATCGGCACGGTGCCGGTGTTGGTCGCGGTGTAGAACGCCATGTCGCGCGCACCGATCGCGATGCTGTCCGACGCCACTTCCGGCTTGAAGCGCCAGGTCAGCGCGGGGCTGACATTGCTGTCGAACGCAACGGTCACCTTCCCGCCGACCGCACCCGGCGCGGCATCGGCGCGCATCGTGGTGCCGCCAAATCCGGTAACCTGACAGAACAGGCGGTAGAGCGGCACGCTGGCAAAGGCGAGGCCGGTCATGGCAATCACGCCCAGCACGGCGAGCAGGGCGGTGCGCAGCTTGCGATCCTGCGGCAGCGCGGCGGCGATCGCGTTCCCCATCACTGCGCCCTCAGCGGCATGCCGGCCTGGATCTTCACGATGCTGATCGCGAAGACCAGGACGACGAAGGCAAGAAGAATCAGCGCGAGCACACGGGCGCGCGACTTCTGGCGGGCGCGGATCAGATCCTGTTCGTCGGGGGTCATGCCATCATCCTATCGGCAGCGACGGCGCCGAACAATATGAACAGATAGGAGATTGAGTAGGCGAACAGGCGCTTTTCGGGTTTCATCGAATCGCCGTCGTCCGCCATGCGAGTCGCGACGTGCAGCGCGAGCAGGCCGAACAGCGCCGTCGTGGCGATCGACACGGCCCCGTACAGGCTGCCGGTCAGGCCGAGCGGCCACGGCGCGACAGCGGCCGCGGCCATCGGGATGGTGTAGAGGCCGATCTGGACCCGCGTCGCACGCTCCCCCGCGACGACCGGCAGCATGGGCACGCCAGCATTGGCGTAATCGGTCTTCACGAACAGCGCGAGCGCCCAGAAATGCGGCGGGGTCCACAGGAAGACGAGGCTGAACAGCAGCACCGGCAACAGCGCGACTTCGCCGGTCGCCGCGGCCCAGCCGATCAGCGGCGGGAACGCCCCGGCTGCGCCGCCGATCACAATATTCTGCGGCGTGCGCCGCTTGAGCCACACGGTATAGACCAGCACGTAGAACAGGATCGACACGAGCAGGATGCCGGCGGCGACATAATTGACCGCGAGCCCCATCAGAATCACCGACAGCGCGGCGACGCCGACCCCGAAATGCAGCGCCGACTGGCGGTCCATCCGGCCTGCAGGCAGCGGGCGGCTCTGCGTCCGCTTCATCTTGGCGTCGAGGTCGGCCTCATACCATTGATTGAGCGCGCCCGAGGCGCCCGCACCCAGCGCGATGCACAGGATCGCGGTGAACCCGATCACCGGATGGATCGAAACGGGCGCGGCGAGCATGCCGCACAGACCCGTGAACACGACCAGGCTCATCACGCGCGGCTTGGTCAGCGCAAGGAAATCGCGCCAGTCGGCGGGGATGGTCAGGGCGTGGTTGGCGACGGACATTTGCACGGCGCTATAGGCGCGGTTGGGGCGCGGGGGAAGGGTTGGTCGCGCTAATTGAAAGTGTCCGATCGCTGGTTGCGAAGGCGGTTAATGCGCTGCGACAAGGCGGTCAGTGGGCGAGCACCCCGGCTCAGGCGCGACTCATCCTCCGCGATTCGCCAGCGATCCAAGCGCCCGAATGCCTGATCCAGTGCCTGCTCGAAATCGCTTGCGGCAGAGCCATCGCCGTAGAGATCGTAGTTCGTCGGATTCTCACCGAGATACAGCCCGAACAGGTCGGGGGTCAGGCACAGATAGGCTTCGTCTGTATGCCAAGTCAGGAGCGCGAACTTGAACCGATCATCGAGCAGGATCGTAGGTTCAAAAGGGAGATGTTTCTGCGCGAGCCAATCCGCCGATTCACGGTCCAGCAAGTGCCGCAGACACCCATCGTCAGCCGCATCGCGGCGATAAAGGGGAATTGCCCATCCGGCCATTGATCCGGTGCGTGTTAACACCCCAAACAGCGCGGCTAGTTCCTCCGTCTCGAAACTCCATTCGAAATAGGGGATTGCCAGAAGCCGATAGGGCTCCAGCAGCCGAGACGATAAGTCCAGCTCGTCCCATGCCTGCGCCAAATCCATCCCATTCCACGCTTCAAACCGAAACGTCGCGGCGAACGAACTTAGTGTAGGATCGGACGCGATCGAACGGCGCTCGAATCCAGATGGAAGTGCCTGAGTCACACGCGCATCCTATTTTGATCCGTCGACGGGGCAAGCTCACCAACCAAAACGCCCCGGGGTTTCCCCCGGGGCGTTTCGTGTTTCGGCCGTTGCCGACCTCAGTGATGCTTGTCGTCGGCAATCACCGGCAGGGTTTCGAACTGGTGGAACGGCGGCGGGCTGGACAGGGTCCATTCCAGCGTCGTTGCACCTTCGCCCCAGGGATTGTCGGGCGCCTTCTTGCCCGCAGCGAGCGACCAGAACAGGTTGATGAAGAAGATCACCATACCCGCCAGCATGATCGCATAGCCCCAGCTGGAGATCTCGTTCCAATAGGCATAGGCGTCCGGATAGTCCGGATAGCGGCGCGGCATGCCCTGGAGGCCCAGGAAGTGCTGCGGGAAGAACAGCACGTTCACGCCGACGAAGAACACCCAGAAGTGCAGCTGGCCGAGGAACTCGCTGTACATCTTCCCGAACATCTTCGGGAACCAGTAGTAGAAGCCCGCGAACAGCGCGAACACGGCACCGAGCGAGAGTACATAGTGGAAGTGCGCGACGACATAATAGGTGTCGTGCATGTAGTCGTCGACGCCGCCGTTGGCGAGCACGACGCCGGTGACGCCGCCCACGGTGAACAGGAAGATGAAGCCGATCGCCCAGACCATCGGGGTCTTGAAGCTCATCGATCCGCCCCACATCGTCGCGATCCACGAGAAGATCTTGATGCCGGTCGGCACCGCGATGATCATCGTCGCGGCGGTGAAGTACATCTTCACGTTCACGCTCATGCCGGTCGTGAACATGTGGTGCGCCCACACGACGAAGCCGACCACGCCGATCGCGACCATGGCATAGGCCATGCCGAGATAGCCGAACACCGGCTTGCGGCTGAAAGTGGCGACGATGTGGCTGATGATGCCGAAGCCCGGCAGGATCATGATGTATACTTCGGGGTGACCGAAGAACCAGAACAGATGCTGGTACAGCACCGGATCGCCACCGCCGGCGGGATCGTAGAAGGTGGTGCCGAAGTTACGGTCGGTCAGCAGCATCGTGATCGCGGCGGCGAGCACCGGGAGCGCGAGCAGCAGCAGGAAGGCGGTGATCAGCACCGACCATACGAACAGCGGCATTTTGTGCAGGGTCATGCCCGGCGCGCGCATGTTGAAGATGGTGGTGATGAAGTTGATCGCGCCGAGGATCGAGCTGGCGCCGGCGATGTGCAGCGACAGGATCGCCATGTCGACCGCCGGCCCCGGCTCGCCATAGGTCGAGAGCGGGGCATAGACCGTCCAGCCCACGCCCGCGCCGCCGCCGAAGAAGGGCGATGCGAGCAGCAGCACGAACGCCGGGACGAGCAGCCAGAAGGACAGGTTGTTCATGCGCGGGAACGCCATGTCCGGCGCACCGATCATGATCGGGACGAACCAGTTGCCGAAGCCGCCGATCATCGCCGGCATGACCATGAAGAACACCATGATCAGGCCGTGCGCGGTGATCAGCACGTTCCAGAAGTGGAGCGATTCGTCGAACGTCTTGGGCCCGCCGTGAATCCATTCGGCGATATAGCCAAGGTGCTGGATGCCCGGCTCGGCCAGCTCGAGGCGCATGATGCCCGAGATGGCGCCGCCGATGACCCCCGCCAGGATGGCGAAGATCAGGTACAGCGTGCCGATGTCCTTGTGGTTGGTCGACAGGAACCAGCGGGCGAAAAAGCCCGGAACATGGTCCGCATGCGCGTCGTGATGGTCATCATGCGCCACAAAGGCGCTGGGGTCGCGAGCTACGTCGGTCATGGCTTACTGATCCGTGTTGCCGGTGGCGGCTTGATTGGTGGTGGCGCCCGCAGCGGTGGCGTCGACAGTGTCGTTGCCGGCCGGAACGATGCCGCTGGCCGGAGTCGTCGTGGCGTCGGCGGCATCGCTGCCCGGCTGGGCCGGCGCGGCTGCCGAGGGCTTGGCCGCCGACGGCATCGTACCGCCCTTGGCCGCGACCCAGCGTTCGAACACGGCCGGCTCGACCGCCTCGACCGCGATCGGCATATAGGCGTGACGCGCACCGCACAGTTCGCTGCACTGGCCGAAATAGACGCCCGGCTTGTCGACGGTGAAGCTGGTTTCGTTGAGGCGACCGGGGATGGCGTCGATCTTGATCCAGAACGCCGGGATCGCCCAGCTGTGGATCACGTCATTGGCGGTCGCGATCAGGCGGATCGGGGTACCGACCGGCACGACGATGCGGTTGTCGACCGCGAGCAGGCGCGGACCATCGGCATCGGTGCGGAAGCGCTGGCCCGGCTGAACTTCGCTCTTTTCCTTGAGCATGTTGGCGGTGATCGAAATGCCGCCATGATCGGGATATTCGTACGACCAGTACCACTGGTTGCCGATCGCCTTGATCGTCACGGCATTGTCGGGCGCGGGCTTGAACTGCTTGGCGAGCAGCGCGATCGAGGGCCAGGCGATGAAGGCGAGGATCAGCACCGGAACCGCGGTCCAGATCACTTCGATCAGCGTGTTGTGGCTGGTCTTCGACGGCACCGGGTTCGCCTTGCGGCGGTAGCGGATCATCGCCCAGATCAGCAGCGCGAGCACGAAGATCGAGATCGCGGTGATGATCGGCAGCAGGATGTTGTTGTGGAAGCTGGCCGCACTGGCGCCCAGCGTCGTCACCTGCGGCTGGATGCCCATCTTGCGGTCGGTCGGCATGCCGATCCCGGCCACCGGCGCGGTCTTGTGGGTGCCGTCGGCGTTCAGCGTCGGGTCGGCCACCTTGGCCGGTTCCGCAGCAGCAGCGGGAGCCGCCGCGTCTGCGGGCGCCGCCGCAACCGCCGGAGCGGGCGCCGCGGGTTCGGTCTGAGCCTGGGCAATCCCCCCGGCGAGCGCGAGGCTCGCGGCCAGCGCAATCGCCTTCAATCCATGCATGCGCATCGTCACAATCAACCCCTGTCCTTCTTGCCCCTGTCCGGGGGCGCCGGCTGTACCGGTCGCGCGGACGCAATTCGCCCGTTGACGCTGGCCTATAGCACCTCGCGCGCGCGCCTCAAGCACGTCCGCACCTCTTTTTGACACCGTAGTTGCGGGGGGCGAACCCCGTGCCTAGATGCGGCGCGTCAGGGACTAGCCAGGATGGACGCGTGACCGAAGACGAGGTGCTGAACGAATTCCGCGCGGCGCAGGCGCTGCTGGAGGGGCATTTCATCCTGTCGTCGGGACTGCGCAGCCCGCGTTACCTGCAATGCGCGCGCGTGCTGATGAACCCGCGTCGCGCGGCGCGGCTGGCCGAAGCGGTGGCTGCGAACATCCCCGCAGCGCTGCGCGCGCGGATCACCGCGGTCGTATCGCCCGCGATGGGCGGCGTGATTGCGGGCCAAGAAGTCGCCCGCGCGCTCGATGTCGATGCCATGTTTGTCGAGCGCCCGACCGGAACCTTCGAACTGCGGCGCGGCTTTCGCCTCGAACCGGGGCAGCAGGTGCTGATGATGGAAGACGTCGTGACCACCGGCCTGTCGAGTCGCGAGGCGATGAAGGCGATCGCCGAAGCGGGTGGCGAGGTGATCGCCGCAGCGTCGCTGGTCGATCGTTCCAACGGCACCGCCGATCTTGGCGTGCCCTTCTTCCCGCTGATTCGCCTCGACGTGCCGAGCTATGCCGCCGACGCGCTCCCGCCCGAGCTGGCGGCGATTCCGGCGATCAAGCCGGGCAGCCGGGCTGCAGCATGATGAACCACCTTCGCCTTGGCGTGAACATCGATCATGTCGCGACGGTGCGCAACGCACGCGGGAGCGGCTATCCCGATCCGGTGCGCGCCGCGTTGCTGGCGGCCGAGGCCGGCGCCGACGGCATCACCGCGCATCTGCGCGAGGACCGGCGGCACATCACCGACGATGATATCGCGCGGCTGGCGGCGGAGCTGACCGTCCCGCTCAACCTCGAAATGGCCGCGACCGACGAAATGCTGGCGATCGCGCTGCGCCACCTCCCGCATGCGGCGTGCATCGTGCCGGAGCGGCGCGAGGAACGCACGACCGAGGGCGGGCTGGACGCGGCCGGGCTGCATAACCTGCTCGCGCCGATGGTGAGCGAACTCAAGGGCGCGAATATCCGCGTGTCGCTGTTCATCGAACCCGATCCGGCGCAGATCGAAGCGGCGATCCGGCTGGGCGCGCCGGTGGTCGAACTGCACACCGGGCGCTATTGCGAGCTTGAGGGCGCGGCGCAGACGGCCGAACTGCGGCGCATCGCCGATGCCGCCGCACTGGCGGCCAAGAACGGGATCGAAGTGCATGCCGGGCACGGCCTGACGTTCGACAATGTCGTGCCGATCGCGGCGATTCCGCAGCTCGCGGAACTGAACATCGGGCATTTCCTGATCGGCGAGGCGATTTTCGACGGGCTGGCGCCGGTGGTTCGGAGGATGCGTGCGCTGATGGATTCGGCGCGGTGAGATGGTTTGCGCCTGACGGCGCAGCGGCACCGGCCCGCACGCATGATCGCCGGATCGGGACAATAGCGGCGTGATCATCGGCATCGGATCGGACCTGTGCAATATCGAGCGGATCCAGAACTCGCTCGACCGGTTCGGCATGCGCTTCGAACAGCGCGTGTTCACAGAGGTGGAGCTGCGCAAGGCGGCGCGACGGCCGCTGACCTATGCCGCAACGCTCGCGAAACGCTTTGCCGCCAAGGAGGCGTTTTCGAAGGCGGTCGGGACCGGTTTCAAGTCTGGCGTGTTCATGCGCGATATCGGCGTGGTCAACGCGCCGTCGGGCGCGCCGACGCTGGCGCTGACCGGAGGGGCGCGCGCGCGGCTTGACGCAATGACGCCGCCCGGTCACGCCGTGACGGTGCACCTGACCCTGACCGACGACCATCCCTGGGCGCAGGCGCTCGTGGTGATCGAGGCGCGGCCCGTCGCGGGTGCATGAGGGAGACGCAATGGGCAAGAATCTGGCACTCGACGGTGGCAAGCCTGGCGCGCAGCGCGGGACCGACTGGTGGGGTGAAGCGCGTGGCGTGTTCTGGCTGGTGCTGGCCGTCCTCGGCTTTCACAGCCTGATCGCCAAGCCATTCTACATCCCGTCCGAATCGATGATGCCCAGCCTGCTGGTCGGCGACCGGCTGGTGGTGAGCAAATATGCCTATGGCTATTCCTATGTCACCCCGACCTTCCCGATCCTGCCGTTCATTCAGGGGCGGCTGTTCGGCGGCGCCCCGGCGCGCGGCGATATCGTCATCGTCAGCCATCCCGTGGTGCGCACCGATTACATCAAGCGCGTGATCGGGCTGCCCGGCGACACGGTCGAGATGCATGGCGGCATCCTGTACCTCAACGGCCGGCCGGTCGGGCGCGAGCGGCTGGGGCTGCGCCCGCTTCGGGTCGATGCCAACCTCGCCTGCGACCCGCGCCATTATCCCGGTGCACTGACGCGCGACGCGGCGGGTGCGCGCGTCTGCAATGTCGAGATCATCCGCGAAACGCTGCCCAACGGGGTCAGCTACGACACGATCGACATCGGCCCGACGCGCGCCGACAATTTCGCCCCGCTGCGCATTCCGGCCGGCCATGTCTGGCTGATGGGGGACAATCGCGACAACAGCGCCGACAGCCGCGCCCCCGCGCTCGGCGCCGATGGCGCGCCCGAGGGGCTGGGCGGGCCCGTGCCGATCGAGAATATCGGGGGTCGCGCCGAGTTCATCACCTTCAGCCTTGACGGGACCAGCAGCTGGAATCCGCTGAGCTGGCTGCCCGCACTGCGGTCCGGACGCGCCGGCGAGACGCTGCGTCCCCAGGGCAGCGGCGGCTGAACCGTGGCCGATCCGCAGGA
Organism: Sphingomonas sp. BE123; assembly: GCF_031456015.1. Lineage (NCBI taxonomy): Bacteria > Pseudomonadati > Pseudomonadota > Alphaproteobacteria > Sphingomonadales > Sphingomonadaceae > Sphingomonas > Sphingomonas sp. BE123. The sequence goes on from NZ_JAVDTW010000002.1 coordinate 180,837, forward strand.
CGCACCCGTACACGTTACCCAGGCGCCCGGCCCCAACGAGATGCGCGACCCGGTGATGCGCGCCGAGCTGCGCCGCGCGTCGGTGTGGTTCGGCCTTGCCATCGCGACGGCAATGGTCGTGCTGCTGATCCAGCCGCTGCTGCTGATCTTTGCCGGGCTGGTCGTCGCATCGATGCTGGACGGCGGCGCACGGTTGATCCGGCGTGCGGTCCCGATCCCGCGCGCACTCGCGCTGACGATCGTGGTCATCGGTGTCGTGGCGTTCATCGGAGGCGTGTTCTACCTCACCGGGGTCGAGATCGCCGCGCAGGCCGAACAGCTGCGCGCAACGCTTGAGGTTCAGGCGATGCGGCTGAGCGGCTGGCTCAGCGAACTCGGCCTCATGCCCGCGGCGTCCGACATGAGCGGCCTTGCGCAGCAGGCGCTAGGCTCGGTCGGGCGAGTCACCTCATTGATCGGCGGCGCGATCGGGGCGATCGCCAGCTTCGTGCTGGTGCTGGTCATCGGCCTGTTCGTCGCGATGGAGCCCCGGCTCTACGAGCGCGGGCTGCAATGGATGGTGCCGATGGCGTCGCGCGACCAGTTCGCGATCACCGTGGCGCGGATGGCCCGGACGATGCGCATCCTGCTGGCCGGGCGTCTGCTCGGCATGGTGTTCGAAGGCATCGTCACCTGGATCCTGCTCGAGCTGGCCGGCGTGCCGATGGCGCTGCTGCTCGGCATCCTCACCGGGATGCTCGCCTTCATCCCCAATATCGGCGCGTTCATTTCCGGAGTGCTGATGGTCGCCGTCGGGTTCAGCGCGGGACCAAGCGAGGGGCTCTGGGCGATCGCGATCTATTTCGGGGTCCAGACCTTTGACGGCTATGTCCTGCTGCCGCTGGTGGCGCGGCGCACCGTCGACATGCCGCCAGCACTGACGGTGTCGTCACAGATTCTGATGAGCACGCTGTTCGGCTTTCTCGGCCTCGCTTTGGCCGACCCGATCGTCGCGATGATCAAGGTGGCGCTCGAACGCCGCTCCGAACAGGCGGTGGCCGCCGGGTTCGGCAGCGACGACGGACCCGCCACCGCCCCTGCACAGGATGAGGCCCAGGCATGATTCTCTACGACTATTTCCGCTCGAGCGCGGCCTATCGCGTGCGCATCGCGCTCAACCTCAAGGGCGTCGCGCATGAGCGGCGCGAAGTGCATCTGGTCGAGGGCGCCCAGCGCAGCGAGACGCATCTGGCGCGCAACCCGCAGGGGTTCGTGCCCGCGCTCGACATTGGCGGCGGGCATATCCTGACGCAGAGCCTGGCGATCATCGAATGGCTCGATGCGACCTATCCGCAGCCGCGCCTGATCCCGGCCGACCCGATCGCGCGCGCCGATGCGATGGCCCAGGCGCTGCTGATCGCCGCCGACATCCACCCGCTCAACAATCTGCGCGTGCTCAAGGCGCTGGAGACGCGGTTCGGGGCCGATAGCGATGCGCGGGGCGACTGGTACCGGCATTGGGTGAGCGAAGGCTTTGCCGCGCTGGAAGCGCTTGCCGCTGCGCGCCGCGCCGACGGGCCGTTCCTGGGCGGCGTGGCGCCGGGAATCGCGGACGTGCTGCTGGTGCCGCAAATGTACAATGCCCGCCGCTTCGACGTGCCGCTCGACCCCTTCCCCACGCTGGTCGCCGCCGACGCTGCGGCCTGCGCCCTCGCGCCCTTTGCCGAGGCGAGCCCGGAGCGCGCGAAGCCGGCATGATCCGTCCCCTGTCCCTGATCCTGTTCGCACTCCCCATTTCGGCAGCGGCACAGGACGAAATCGTGATCACCGGCACCGGGCTGGACGCCCCCCCGGGCGAGGCCGCGCTGGCAACGGTCGAGATCGATCGCACCCGGATTACCGAGAGCGCATCGGGCCGGATCGAGGATGTGCTGCGCGACGCGGCCGGGATCGCCCAGTTTCGGCGCGCCGATTCGCGTTCGTCCCACCCGACGGCACAGGGGCTGACACTGCGCGGGCTGGGCGGCAATGCCTCGAGCCGCGCGCTGCTGCTGCTCGACGGCGTACCGCAGGCCGATCCGTTCGGGGGCTGGGTCGCCTTTCCCGCCTATCTGCCCGAACGCCTTGCCCGGGTCCGGGTAACACGCGGCGGTGGCAGCGGCTATCACGGAGCGGGCGCGCTGGCCGGGACGGTCGAACTGTTCAGCGCGAGCGCCGACTCGCTCGGCCCGTTCGCGCTGCGCGCCGGCTATGGCAGCCGTGATGCCATCGATCTGGTGGCCACGGCCGGCGCCACGCTCGGCCAGGGCGAGGTGACTGCGGCCGCGCAATTTGCGCGGGGCGACGGTTTCGTCCCGATCGTGGCCGATGATCGCGGCAGCGCCGATCGGGCCGCACCCTATCGTCAGGCCAGCGTGATGCTGCGGGGCGTGGTGCCGCTGGCCGATGCGGTCGAACTGCAGGCCAGCCTTACCGGCTTTCGCGACGAGCGCGAGCGCGGCACCGCCTTCACCCCGGTCGACAGCCGCGGCGTCGACGCCAGCATCCGGCTGGTCGGGCGCGACACATGGCGCTGGGCAATGACCGGATGGCTGCAGCATCGCGACTTCGCCACCGGCTTTGCCAGCGTCAATGCCACCCGCACGCTCGCCAGCCCGACGCTGGACCAGCAGGTTCCCGCCACGGGCCAGGGGCTGCGCATCGAGATCGAACCACCGCTGGGCACCGGGATCACGCTGCGCGCCGGCGGCGACCTGCGCGGGGTCAGCGGCCGCACCGCCGAACTTTACAGCTTTGTCGCCGGAAGCGCGACGCGACGGCGCAGCGCGGGCGGCGCGAGCACGACCGCCGGGCTGTTCTCCGACCTCAGCATCGCGCGCGGCCCCTGGACGCTGACCGCCGGCGGGCGAGTCGATCGCTGGGCGATCCGCGACGGGCGGCTGTTCGAGGCCCCGATTGCCGGCGGACCTGCGCTCACCGATACGCACTTTGCCGACCGGACTGGATGGGAAGCGAGCGGGCGCGTGGGCGCCGCCCTGCGCGCGGATGCGGGGGTCACGCTGCGCGCCGCAGCCTATCGCGGCTGGCGCCTCCCCACGCTCAACGAACTCTATCGCCCGTTCCGCGCCGGGCCGGACGCGACCGCAGCCAATGCGCTGCTGGCACCCGAGCGGGTGCAGGGAATCGAGGCCGGCGCCGATCTCGCGCCGGGGGGCGGGGTGACTGTTGCCGCCACCGCCTTTCTCAACCGGCTCGATGCCGCGATCGGGAACGTCACGCTGGGCAGCGGTCCGGGCAGCTTTCCCGGGGTCGGTTTTGTTGCCGCCGGCGGCGCCTATCGGGTGCGGCAGAATCTGGACGCGATCGACTCGCGCGGGATCGAGGTCGATGCGCGCTGGGAGTCGGGGCGCTGGGGGGGCGGCCTGTCCTGGTCCTATGTCGACGCGCGGGTGCGCGCGCGCGGCGCGGCCGCCGCGCTCGACGGGCGGCGACCGGCGCAGACCGCACCGCATCAGCTGTCGGCGCATCTCGGCTATCGCCATCGCGGGCTGAGCATCGCCACCACCACCCGCTATGTCGCGGCGCAGTATGAAGACGATCTCAACGCGCGCGCGCTGGCCGATGCCTGGACGATCGATGCGGTGATCCGGGTTCCGCTCGGCGCCGGCATCGCGATCCAGGCACGCGGCGAAAACCTGACCGACACGCAGATCGAAACCGGAATATCGGGGACCGGCGTGGTCGAGCGCGCGGCGCCGCGCACCTTGTGGTTCGCGGTGACCTATCGCCCGGACTGAACGGCGAGCGTATCGAACAGCGCAAGATAGGCCGCGATCGGATCGGGCCCCTGTTCGACCAGCGGAGCCGGGCGCGGGCGCCCCGGGGCGAGCCAGTGATTGAGCGCGGCCACCAGTGCCGCGCGGTCGCCCGGCTCGACCACCGAACCGCGATCGGGCGTGTCGATCAGTTCGTGGATCGCGACGCTCGAATCGGTTGCGACGACCGGTGTTCCCGCGGCCAGGGCTTCGCGTACCACGCCCGGCACGCCTTCGAATTCGGACGTCAGCGCGACAAGGTCGGCGCGCGCGATCGCGGGGAGCGGATCGGGCGCATGGCCCGGCATCATGACGCGATCGGCAAGGCCGAGTCGCGCGACCAGGCGCTCAAGCGCTGACCGCTCATCGCCCTCGCCCAGGATCAGCAGCGAAACGCTGGGATCGGCCAATCGCGGCAGCGCGGCGATCAGGCGATCCCAGCGCTTTTGCGGCGCCAACCGCCCGACACCGAGGATGAAGCGACCATCCGGCAGCGGCGGCGGGGCGGCACCGCGAATCGGCAGTGCCGGCGGATTTGGAATGACCGCGACTCGCGCGGGTGGGAGCGCCATCGCTTCTACCGCCTCGACCGCCATCGCCGGGGTCATCGCAACGACGCGGTCGAGAAATCCGGGATGCATGCGCAGCCAGCCGCGATAGGCGGCCCCCGCACCGCGCGGCAGATCCGGGCGGACCAGCGCATTGGAAATCTTGCCGACCAGCGGCGGACAGCCCGCGCCGAGCCGCCGCCGCAGCCACCAGGCCGCCGCCGAATAATGATTGCCGGGGCAGAAAATGATGTCGGGCGCGGTGGCGCGCACGATTGCCGGCAAGCCGAACAGCGCGCGATAGGAACCGCTGCCCAGTGTCCGCACCGCGACCCCGGCGGGCAGCTCATGCGCCAGCGCGCCTTGCGGATCTCCGATCACCAAGGTGACTTGGCGCCCGGCACGGGCCCAGCCATCGGCCATGCGGAGCAGCGCGCGTTCGACCCCACCGCCCTTCAGCGTCTGGGCGAAGCTTAGAATATGGCGTGCGGGCGGACTGGAATCGGGCATGGGCTTGCAGCTTGCCCTGCTAAAGCCCAAATCGCCCCGCGAAGAAACCGCAATCTGGCGCCAACCCGCCACGCGATGGAATCCAAAAAGGCTGTGACGGGTCGATACACAGCCGTAATACTCCCGGAGAAGGGCGTCCTTTTTGGCCTATGTTGAACCGCCGGGAGCGCAAGCCTCGATGAACACGACGATCGCCGATCCCGCTCCGCTGCCAGCGGCCGAGGATCTTGCCGGACTGGAACCGATCCAGACGATCCGCCGCCGCTGGCCGATGCTGCTGGGCGCGGCGGTGTCGCTGCTGATGGTCGTGGGGCTCGCGCGCGAGCTGTTCGACAAGGGGCTGGCCGGCCTGTCCCAAGCTGCGCCGAACAGCTGGATCTTCTACCTCTTCTTCATCCTGTTCTACCTCGGCCCGCCGACCTTCGATTACATCATCTACCACCGGCTGTGGCGCATCCCGCTCAGCGGGATGGTCGCGCTGCACCGCAAGCGGATCGCGAACGAAGTCGTGCTCGGCTATTCGGGCGACGCCTATTTCTATGCCTGGGCACGGCAGCGCACCAAGATGGTCGCCGCTCCGTTCGGGGCGGTAAAGGACGTGACGATCCTGTCGGCGATTGCGGGCAACGGGATCACCCTCGCGATGCTGCTGCTCGTCCTGCCGCTGGCGAGCGGGTTGCTCACCCCGGCCCAGTTCAACACCGCGCTGGTGTCGATCGGGGTGATTCTGGCGATCTCGCTGCCCTTCCTGATCTTTTCCAAGCGCGTCTTCTCGCTCGAACGCGCGCAGCTCTGGTGGATTTTCGGGATGCACGCCCTGCGCATCCTGTTCGGGTCGGTGGTCATCGCCTGTGCATGGCATTTTGCAATGCCCGAAGTATCGCTGGCGATGTGGATGGGCCTTGCCGCGGCGCGGCTGCTCGTCTCGCGCCTGCCGCTAGTCCCCAACAAGGACCTGCTGTTCGCCAATTTTGCGATCATCCTGATCGGGCAGGGACAGGCATTGTCGGACATGCTCGCCTTTTCGGCGGCGCTGACGCTGCTTATTCATGTCGTGTTGATCGCGGGTTTTGCACTGTTGGACCTGATCAAGAAGGAGAGCTGACCATCGTGCGCCTGCTATTGCTGCCGATCATCCTGACCGCCGCGGTCGCGGCCACCCCCGCCGCTGCGCAGATCCTGACCGATGCCGACGCCGCCTGCACCCCGGGCAGCCCGGCGGTGCGCGTCAACGTCACCGGCCTCAAGGACCGTACCGGCCGGCTCAAGCTTGAACTCTATCCGGCGACCGAAGCGGACTTTCTCAAGGACGACACCAAGCTGCGCAACGAGGGCAAGTTCTTTGCCCGGATCTGGTCGACCCCGCCGCAGAGCGGGCCGGTGTCGCTGTGCATCCGCGCCCCGCGCCCCGGTCGCTATGCACTGCTGTTCACCCATGACCGCGACGGGAAGAACAAGTTCAATTTCTGGCGTGACGGCGCCGGTTTCGTCAAAAGCCGCAATCTCGGACGCAATCGCCCGAAGCTGGACGACGCGGTCATTACCGTCGGTCCGACCGGCACGACCGTGACGGTTCGCACCCAGTATCTGCGCGGCCTGTCCGGCTTTGCCCCGCACGCCGGCGACTGACCGCGCCCGATGCGGATCGTCGACGTCAACGAATATTATTCGCCGACCGGCGGCGGGGTCCGCACCTATCTGGACCGCAAGATGCGGATTCTGGCCGAACATGGCCATGAGCTGATCGTCATCGCCCCGTTCCATGAGGACCGGGTCGAGGATCGGCCCGATGGCGGCCGGATCCATTGGGTGAAATCGCCGCCGCTGATCCTCGACCGCAATTACTGGCTGTTCAACGATCCGGGGGCGGTTTGCCGGCTGCTCGACCGGATCGACCCGGATGTGGTCGAGAACAGCTCGCCCTGGCGCCCGGCCTGGTTCGTGGGCGATTGGCAGGGGCGCGCGCTCAAGGTCTTTTTCGCGCATAACGACAATATCGGCGCTTATGCCCAGCGCTGGCTGGAGGGCGTCGCCAGCGCCGAGCGGGTCGAACAGATGTTCGGCTGGTACACCCGCTACATGGACCGGTTCCTCGCGCGCTACGATGCGTTCGTCACCAACGGCCCGGCACTTGCCAAACGCTATCGCCGGCGCGGGACGCAGGTCGATGCGGCGATGCCGCTGGGGATCGATCGCACCCATTTCTCGCCCGACCTGCGCGATGAACGGCTGCGCGCGTCGATGCTCGCGCAGCTCGACCTGCCCCCGGAGGGACATCTGTTGATCGGCCTTGGCCGGCATCACAAGGAAAAGCGCTGGTCGATGGTCATCGACGCCGTTCAGGCTGCCGGGGCCGAGCGCCCGGTCGGGCTGATGCTGCTGGGCCAAGGACCGCAAAGCGTCGCGCTGGAACGACAGATCGGCGGGAACCGCCATATCCGCCTGTTCCGACCGGTCTATGACCGCGAACGCTTCAGTCGCATTCTCGCCAGCGCCGACGCGCTGATCCACGGATCGGATCAGGAGCCATTCGGTCTGGTGGCGTGCGAGGCGCTGGCGAGCGGCCTGCCGCTGATCGTGCCCGATGAGGGCGGGTGCGCCGAGGTGGCCGAGCCGGCCTTTGCCGAAACCTATGCCGCCCGCGATGCGCGCGCCTGTGCCGATGCGATCGGGCGCATGTTCAGCCGCGATCCGGTGACGCTGCGCGCCGCCACCCGCGCGGCAGCGGCGGCGGTGCTTTCCGACCGCGACCATGCCCTGGCGCTGGTGGACCTGTACGCCGACATGATCGCGCGGCGCGCGGCCGGTCAGCCGCTGGGCGCGGGCGGGACGTAAAGCCGCATCCGGGCGCTGTCGACCGGCACCTGTCGCCAGCCCGCATCCCGCGCCGCGCGTTCCATTGCAGCGTCCAGCGCGGCGTTGCCGGCGGTCCACCGCCCCTCCCCGCCGACCAGGATTGCCGCCGGGCGCATTGCCGGGTCGCGCAGGTGCTGCGCCAGCGTCGCCTGCGATACCAGCATAAAAGTGCGCTCCTCGGTCGGCGACAACAGGCCGGCGCTGCGGAAATAGAACGGGCCGGTCGCCCAGGCCGGATCGACCGGACGCCCGGTCGCAGGCAGGAACTGCGGCGCCAGCGTCGCCACCGGCCCGGTCACGCCCGCCCGGTCCATTGCTGCGCGCACGGCAGCACTTTCCCGCATCGCCTCCGCAATTGCCGGTCGACCGGCAATCAGGCTGTGCAGCGTCGGCGCCAGCCCCGCCACCGCGAATATCATCAGCGCGATCCGCCAAGGGCGACGCGGCGAATGCACCGTCCAGGACAGCGCCAGCAGGACGAACAGCGGCGGCAGCGCCGGCAACAGATATTGCCGCCAGACCGGCGTCGGCGCCGCCGCTGCGACCAACCCCGCAGCAAGGAACAGAGCAGCGATTCGCGCGCCCGCCCCGGACGGTCGCCGCCAAACGACCCATAACAGCGCCGGCAAGGCGCCGCCCAGCGCGAGAAACTTGACCAGATCGACCAGCTTGATGAGCGCGGACAATTTGTCGGCGCGGCCCAGCGCGCGATAATATTCGGCCGGCGCTTCGATCGGGAAGCGGATGACGTCGAACCAGAAGGCATGCGGCGCCGATGCGGCGATACCGGCGACCAGCGCACAGGCCGGCAACGCCCCGGCGAGCAGCGCGACCGGGCGGTGCCGCCGGTCGATCAGGGCATAAAGGCCATAGGCCGCAGCCGGGAGCGCATAGGAAACCTTGGCGGCAGCGGCGCCGGCGAGCACGAGTCCGGCGAACAGGCTGATGATCGCCGAACCGCCCGTGCGCGCGGTATGGACCGCCGCGAGCAGACCTGCCGCGAGCAGGCAAGCGGGCAGCGCATCGTTCCGCGCGGTCGAAACGCTGAACAGGAAGATGTCGGTCGCCGCGAGCAGGGCGGTGGCGACCAGCGCGGGTCGTGCCCCCGCCCCCGCCGCGCGCATCGTCGCATGGCACAGCGCGAGCATCCCGGCGCCGAGCGCGGCGTTGAGCAGGCGCGTCGCGGGCCAGCCATAATCCCCGGCAAGCGCCACCGGCGGCGCGAACAGCAGCGGCTGGAGCGGCGTCTGCAGATAGGCGAAGTCGCGGATGGGCAGTCCGGTCCAGCCCAGCATCGCGGCCGCGACATACTGGCTTTCGTCATGGTCGATCGGCCGGATCAGTGCGAGCAGTCCCAGCACCACCGCCGCGACCATGGCGACACGCAGTGCAGGGCGGGTCGCCGCGGACAGGACTGGGTTACGCATCAACGCCTCCGGACACCGCGCACGCCCCGCTGTACGGACGTCATCCGCTTCCGGCAATGTGCGCTGTCCGCCAAGTGTCACGAACCAGCCACATGGCCGCGCCAAGGACGAAACGATCAGGGAGACACGCCATGACGTTTCGCATCGACCGCCGCGCACTCATCCTTACCGGCACGCTTGGCCTTGGCGCCTATGCCGTTCCCGGTTTCGCCGCACAGGCGCCGAACTGGCCGGCCGCGGGCTTCACCCACAATGTCGCGAGCGGCGAACCGTCGGCGACATCGATGCTGTTGTGGACCCGCTATGTCGCCAATGGCGATTCGGCGAAGCTGCGGGTCGAGGTGTCGGCCAGCGCCGATTTCGCCCGGATCGTGGCGGGCGGCGAGACGATCACCGGCCCGTGGCGCGACTGGACCGGCAAGATCACGGTCACCGGCCTTCAGCCCGGCACGCGCTATTTCTACCGCTTCGTGGCCCCGGACGGCAGCTTTTCCCCGGTCGGTCGGACCAAGACCCTGCCGCTGGGCAGCGCGGCGCGGTTCGGCATCGCGGTCTTTTCCTGCTCCAACCTGCCCTATGGCTATTTCAACGCCTATGGCCATGCTGCGGCGCGGGAGGACATCGATCTGGCCGTCCATCTCGGCGACTATATCTACGAATATCAGAAGGGTGGGTACGCGCCCGCAACGGGCGCCGTCGGCGACCGCTGGCCGCTGCCCGAGGGCGAGATCATCCATCTTGCCGATTATCGCCTGCGCTATGCCAGCTATCGCGCCGACCCCGACCTTGCCGCGCTGCACGCCGCCAAGCCGATGATCGTGTCCTGGGACGATCATGAATCGACCAACGACAGCTGGGAAGGCGGCGCGCAGAATCATCAGGCGAATGAGGGCGACTGGAGCATCCGCAAGGCGGCCGCGTTCCAGGCCTGGCGCGAATGGATGCCGGTGTCGGACGAACCGTGGAAGGCCTATGCCATCGGTTCGCTTGCCACCCTGTTCCGCACCGAAACCCGCCTGATCGGTCGTACCAAGCCGCGCGAGGCCGCCGCGCTGATCATGGCGCCCGACTCCGCCGCCGCCATCGCCGCGTTCCGCGACGGCCCGTGGCAGGACAAGGCGATGACGATGATGGGCTGGGAGCAGGAAGCCTGGCTCGCCGCCGAGATGGCGCGCTCGGTCAAGGCCGGCACGCGCTGGCAGATGGTCGGCTTCGGCACGATCATGGGCAAGACGATGACGCCGCGCCAGGCGACCGAATGGCTCGCCCCCGACGCGCCCGAGCGCGCCAAGCGCTATGTCCAGGCGGGTGTCGCGCTCAGTGCCGCCGGGCTGCCGATGAATTTCGACAATTGGGGTGGCTATCCGGCCGCGCGCGCGCGTTTCCTGTCCTCGGCGCAGGCGATGGGCGCGAACCTGGTCGTGCTGGCCGGGGACAGTCACAATGCCTGGGCCTATGATCTGGCGCAGGACGGCAAGCCCGCCGGGGTCGAATTCGCCGGCCAGTCGGTCAGCTCGCCGGGCTATGAAGGCTCGATCAAGATCGATCCCAAGGTCGTCGCCCGCGCGCTGGTCGAGGGCAATCCCGAGCTGAAATGGTGCGACACGTCGAACCGCGGCTACATGGCGGTGACGGTTACGCCCGACAGCGTCCGCAACGACTGGCTGTTCGTCGACACCGTGCTGACGCCGAACAAGGCGGCACGGATCGGGCATAGCGCGACGGTGATGCGCGGGCGGAATGTGATGGCGTGAAGAGTTCTTGCCCTCTCCCCTTGATAGGGGAGAGGGTTACCGCAGCTTGGCAGCTTGCTGCCTAGCGCAGGTTGGGAGAGGGGTAGAGCGGAGCTTTGCTCCGCGCGGCTACTGCGTAGCCGCCCACCCCTCTCCCAGCTCCGACTAAGGCCTTGCTTCGCAAGGCCAAGTCTACGCGTCCCTCTCCCCTCCTGCGGAGGGGCGAGGAAGAAACTGTCACCCCTCCAGGCTCTTGCTCACCTGCTCGGTCATGTCCTTGCTCAGCCCCGGCTGGGCGAGGATGCGTTCGAGTTCGGCGCGCATCTTCGCGGCGCGTGCCGCGTCGAAGCGCCGCCAGCGGCCGAGCGGCGGAACCAGCTTCGCCGCGGTCTGCGGATTGAGCTTGTCGAGCGCGATCAGCTGATCGGCCACGAAGCGGTAACCGCCGCCATCGACGCCATGAAAGGCGCGCTGGTTGACCGCGAACGCGCCCACCAGTGCGCGCGCGCGGTTGGGGTTGGCGAGGGTGAAGTCGGGGTGCTGCGCCAGTTCCTGCACCGCTGCCAGCGTGTCGGGTCGGGTCGACAGCGCCTGGGTCTGGAACCATTTGTCGAGCACGAGGCTGTTGTCGCTGTAGCGGTGATAGAAGATGTCGAGCGCCGCGACGCGCCGCGCATCGGCGGCTTCGGACGCGAGGTTGGCGAGCGCCATCAGCCCGCCCTGGCGATCGGTCATGTTGTCCGCCGCCTCGAACTGCGCGAAGGCCAGTTCCGGCCCGTCCGCCGCGCCGCTGGCGTTGATATAGCCGAGTGCGACCGACTTGATCCGCCGCGCGCCCTTCCCCGACGGGGAATATTCGAAGCGGTTGGCGCGGACGCTGTCGTACAGCCCGCGCCATTCCGCTTCGAGCGCGCGGCCGAGGTCGCGGCGCAGCGCCTCGCGCTTCTGGAAGATCAGTTCAGGATCGACCACGGCGAGCTGGTCGCCGATGAAGCTGTCCGATGGCAGCAGCACCGCTTCGGCGACAAAGGCCGGGTCGAGCGCCGGATCGGCCAGCGTGTTCGCCACCGCCGCAATCACCGGGCCATGGTCGACATGGCCCCGGGTCACCGCGCCGACCAGCGTGTCGAGCATCAGCTGCTGCATCGCCTCGTACCGCGCGAACGGGTCGTCGTCATGCGCCGAAAGAAAGGCAAGGTCAGCGGCACTGCGGTTGGTGTTGACGATGACGGGTGCGGAAAAGCCGCGATTGACCGACAGCACCGGGCGCTCGGTAACCCCGTCGAACTGAATCTCCGTCTCCTGCTCGGCCAGCAGGACCAGCTGTTCGGGCATCAACGCGGTCGCGGTGTCCGCCCCGAACAGCTTGATCCGCAGCGGCAGGAGCATCGGCGCCTTGTGCGGCTGGCCGGGCGTGGCCGGAACATCCTGCCGCAGCGTCAGCATGGCGCGGCCCCCGCCGGGCTCATGCGTCAGCGTCGCCGACACGCGCGGCGTGCCGGCTTGCGAATACCACAGGCGGAACTGGGTCAGGTCGACCCCGCTCGCCTCCTCCATGCACGCGACGAAATCCTCGCACGTCGCCGCCGTGCCGTCGAACCGCTCGAAATAGAGGTCGCTGCCCGCACGGAACTTCTGTGGGCCGAGGATCGTGGCGATCATGCGGATCACCTCGGCGCCCTTGTTGTAGATGGTCGCCGTGTAGAAGTTGCTGATCTCGATATAGTCATCCGGGCGGACGGGATGCGCGAGCGGCCCCGCATCCTCCGGGAACTGCGCCGCGCGCAGGCCGCGAACGTCCTCGATCCGCTTGACCGCAGCCGAGCCCTGATCGGCCGAGAAACACTGGTCGCGATAGACGGTGAAGCCTTCCTTGAGGCTCAGCTGGAACCAGTCGCGGCAGGTGACGCGATTGCCCGACCAGTTGTGGAAATATTCGTGCGCGACCACGGCGGCGACCGCGTCATAGTCATAGTCGGTCGCGGTATCGGGGTCGGCGAGGATGTAGCGGCTGTTGAAGATGTTCAGCCCCTTATTCTCCATCGCGCCGAAGTTGAAATCATCCACGGCGACGATGTTGAACACGTCGAGGTCATATTCGCGGCCATAGACGCGCTCGTCCCATGCCATGCTGAGCTTCAGCGCGTGGAGCGCATGATCGGTCTTGCTCAGATCCTTCTGACGCACCCAGATGGCGAGCTGCACCTCCCGCCCGCTGGCGGTAGTGAAGGTGGCGCGGTTGGCGGCGAGATCGCCGGCGACCAGCGCGAACAGATAGCTCGGCTTGGGGAACGGGTCGTGCCATTCGGCCCAGTGCCTGCCGTCCGCGCCGTCGCCCTGTGCCACCGGGTCGCCATTGGCGAGCAGCACCGGGTAGCGCGCCTTGTCCGCCGTCATCCGCACGCGATAGCGCGACAGCACATCGGGCCGGTCGGGGAAGAAGGTGATGCGGCGGAACCCCTCCGCCTCGCACTGGGTGCACAGATTGCCGCCCGAGGCATAGAGCCCCATCAGCTGGCTGTTGCGATCGGGAACGATCTCGACCTCGGTCTCAATCCTGTGCGCATCGCCGTTCAGGTCGATCACCAGCGTCGGGCCGTCCATGCGCCACGCCGCTTCCCCGCCATCGACCCGCACCGCGAGCGGGGTCAGCCCGTCGCCGTCGAGCCGCAGCGGGCGATCATGCGCGCCGTTGCGCGTCACCGACAGGCACGCGCGCACGCGGGTGCCGCCCGGCGCCAGGTCGAAATCGAGATCGATGTCCGGCACCAGCCAGTCGGGCTGCGCATAGTCCGCGCGGCGGATCACACTGGGTTGCAGGGCGGGCGTAGCGTCGAGTGCGTCGATCATCTGTGGGCCTTTACGCGCGAGCGGGGGGTGCCGCACGCGAAGAAATTCGATTGCGGTGTATCGCCGAGATGCTACGCCTCACCCCCTCTTTGGTTCAAACGAAAGTTCGGCACCTTGTCCAAGTTCCGCCTGCTGCATTCGACGCTCGCTCTTTCGCTGCTCCTCGCGCCGCCCGCCGCGCTGGCGCAGAACGCCCCGGCCCCTGCCCCGGCAGGTCCCAGCGCCGAGGATATCGCCCGGGTCAACGCGCCGCTGCCGCCCGCCGAAGCGGCGATGAAGGCGCATGTCATCTTCCTCGCATCGGACGCGATGAAGGGCCGCGATGCCGGATCGCCCGAATATGACATCGCTGCGGAATATGTGGCCTCGCAATATTATGCGGCGGGTCTGCGTCCCGCCGGCGACAATGGCAGCTATCTCCAGATGGTGCCGCTGCTGAGCTTCCGCCCGGCGGACAAGGGCACGCTGACCGTCACGCGTCGCGGTACGCCGGTAACGCTTGAGTTCGGCAAGGACTATATTCCCGGCAGCGATCCCGAAAAGCTGAGCACGCTGGTCGATGCCGGCGTGGTGTTCGCCGGATACGGCATCGTCGCGCCGCAATATCAGCGCGACGATTACAAGGGCGTCGATGTGAAGGGCAAGATCGTCGCGATCTTCGCTGGCGCACCCGGCAGCTTCGATGGCGAGGAGCGCGCGCATTTCGGCAACAATGCCAACAAGGCGGTGATCGCGGCCAAGAAGGGCGCGGCCGGGGTCATCCTGATCGAAACGCCGGGATCGCCCCGCCCCTTTGCCCGTCAGGTCGATTTCTGGAACGATTGGCGCATGACCTGGGCGGATGCGCAGGGCAACGGCCATCTGCCCGCCAAGGGTACGCCGACGCTGGCGTCGCTCAGCACCGCCGGCGCGGCCAAGCTGTTCGGCGACGACAAGGGCTGGGCCGCCGCGACCAAGGCGGTGGCGGACGGCAAGCCGCAGCTGAAGCCATTTGCCGCACGCGCGACGCTCGCCGCCGCGCTCAAGACCGAGCGCAAGATGGTCAAGAGCCCGAATGTGGCGGGGATCATCCCCGGCAGCGACCCCAAGCTGAAGGACGAGGTGGTCGTGCTGACCGCGCATCTCGACCATGTCGGCGTCGGCCGCCCCGATGCGAAGGGCGACACCATCTATAATGGCGCAATGGACAATGCGATGGGCATCGCGTCGCTGATCGAGGAAGCCAAGCGCTTCCAGGCATCGGGCAAGCCGCCGCGCCGTTCGGTGATGTTCCTGGCCGTCACGGCCGAGGAAAAGGGGCTGATCGGCGCGGATTATTTCGCGCACAACCCGACCGTGGCGAAGGACAAGATCGTCGCCAACGTCAATCTCGACATGCCGGTGATCACGTACAAGTTCGAGGACATGATCGCCTTCGGCGCAGCGCGTTCGACGCTTGGCGACATCGTCGCCCGCGCCACCGCGACAGTCGGCGTCGGCGTCGGCACCGATCCGATGCCGGAACAGGGCTTCTTCGTGCGTTCCGACCATTATCGCTTTGTCCAGCAGGGGATCCCGTCGGTGTTCCTGTGGCCGGGCATGGCGGGCGTTGGCCGCGAGGCGTTCGACCGCTTCCTGGCGAGCCGCTATCACCGCGCATCGGACGAGATCACCAACCCCGAAATCCTGTGGGACCAGGGCGTTCGCTTCATCGAGGCGAATTACGTCATCGCGCGCGAAATCGCCGATGCCGACCAGCGCCCGGCGTGGAAGAAGGGCGATTTCTTCGGGACGCTGTACAACGGCTATGGCGCGAAGTGAGCTGAACCGGATCGGGGAGGCGTGATGCGCCTCCTCATCTTTGGCCTCGGTTACAGCGCGCGCCACATCGTCGCGGCATTGCCCACCGCGCGCGTCAGGGCGACGGGCAGCGCGGGCAACCTCGCCTTTGACGATGGCGACCGGGTGCGGTTCGAGATCGCGCAGGCCACGCATATCCTGTCCTCGGTCCCGCCGGGTGAGGCCGATCCGGTGCTGGCGACCTATGGCACGGCGCTGGCAGCGAGCGAGGCATGGCTCGGCTATCTCTCCTCGACCGGCGTTTATGGCGACGCACAGGGCGCTTGGGTCGACGAGAGCGCACCGACCGGCCACGGGCGGCGCACAGCCCGTGCGGCAGCGGACTCGGCATGGCTGGACCTGGGTGCGCGGGTGTTTCGCCTGCCCGGCATTTATGGTCCGGGCCGCTCGCCGCTCGATCGCATCGGCGCGGGCGAAGCGCGCCGGATCGACGTGCCGGGACAGGTGTTCAGCCGGATCCATGTGACCGATCTGGCCGCCGGGGTCATTGCCGGGTTCGATGCGCCTGCGGGCGCGTACAACCTCGCAGACAACGAACCCGCGCCGCAATCGGACGTGATCGCTTTTGGATGCCGGTTGCTCGGCCTGCCGGTCCCGCCCCTCGTCCCGCTGGCCGAAGCGCAGCTGTCACCCCAGGCCCGCGCCTTCTATGCCGAGAACCGCCGGGTTGCGAACGGCAAGGCAAAGCGCGTGCTGAACTGGCGGCCGCGCTTTCCCGATTACCGCGCCGGCCTGCGCGCCTTGAGCGCCACGACCAGCCCGATCCCCGCCAGCGCTGCCCCGGCCCCCGCCAGCAGCGACCAGCGATAACCTTCGAACAGGGTCGAGAGCAGCATCGCGATCACCGGGATCAGCACGCTCGAATAGGCCGCCTTGGCCGGGCCGATCACGCGGATGATCCCGAAATAGAGCGGGAATGCCACGGCCGACGCAACGATGCCGAGATACAGCACGCCCGCGATATAGGTTGCGGTCCATTCAAATACCGGTGGCCCGGTGGTGATCCAGGCGAAGGCGCCGTCCATGCCTGCACCGAGCAACATTGCCCAGGCGATCATCGTTGCCATCGGATAGCGTTTCGACGTTTCGGTCGCCTGCATGATATTGGCGACCGACGCGCACATCACGCCAAGCAGCGTGATGCCGATCCCGTAATAGACCTGGCCGGCGCCCTGCGGATCGCGGCGGATTTCATGGACGAACAACAGCGCCACCCCCGCCATCGCCACCAGCGATCCGACCAGCAACTGCCGTCCCATGCGCTGGCCGAGAAAGATGCGCGACAATATCGCGTTGGGCACCAGCAGCAGCGCGAACACCACCGCGACCAGCCCCGACGTCACGTAAAGCTCGGCGCGATAGACGAAGTTGAAGTTGAGCACGAACTGCATCAGCCCGAGCAGTGCCGCGAAGATCATCCCGCGCCGGTCGAGCCACAAGGGCTGACGCGACCATGCCGCCCAGGCCAGCATGGCAACGCCGCCGACAAGAAAGCGATAGGTCACCGACCAGGTCGGCGGGACCGTACCGAGCTGGCCGGTGATCACCAGCCAGGTTGATCCCCAGATCAGCGTGACGATGCCGAACGGGATCAGCACCGCGAGCCTGGTCGAGTTGGGCCGAGGGGCCGCTGGCGTGCCCTCGCTCACAGCGCGGCGAGCGCGTCGGCGAGCGGCGCGACCGCCGCGTCGTCCTGATCCCACGCAACCACGAACCGGGCCTCACCCGGTCCCCAATCGTAGAAATCGAAGCCCTGGGCGCGCAACGCGGCAGCCTCAGCGGCGGACAGCCGGACGAACATCTCGTTCGCTTCGACCGGGTGAACCAGACGATGCGGTGCCGCCCGTGCCAGAGCCGCGGCCCCGGCATTGGCGGCGCGCGCGTTGCGGAGCCAGACCGAGTCGTCGAGCATCGCCAGCAATTGCGCGGCAAGATAGCGGCCCTTCGACTGAAGATGCCCGGCGCGCTTGCGGCGGATGCGGGTAGCGGCAGCCAGGTCCGGACGGAAGAACAGCAATGCCTCGGCGCTCATGCCGCCATTCTTGACGCAGCCGAAGCTGAGCGCATCGACCCCGGCGCGCCAGGTCACGTCCGCTGGATCGCAGCCGACATGCGCCACCGCATTGGCAAAGCGGGCACCGTCCATGTGCAGCCCAAGCCCGCGGGCGCGGGCCAGCGCGCCGATCGCAGCAACCTCGTCCGGGGTGTAGGCGAGGCCATATTCGGTCGCATTGGTGATCGAAATGGCGTGCGGCTGAACCTGGTGCACATCGGGGCGGATCGCGTCGATGACCGCGAGCACTGCATCAGGCGTCAGCTTGGCCCCAGCACCCTCGGCGAGCAGCAGCTTGGCGCCATGCGTGTAGAATTCGGGCGCGCCCGCTTCGTCCATCTGGAT
Organism: Sphingomonas sp. BE123; assembly: GCF_031456015.1. Lineage (NCBI taxonomy): Bacteria > Pseudomonadati > Pseudomonadota > Alphaproteobacteria > Sphingomonadales > Sphingomonadaceae > Sphingomonas > Sphingomonas sp. BE123. The sequence continues at coordinate 198,792 of NZ_JAVDTW010000002.1, forward strand.
ATGCGCCTCGCGATGGCAGACGATCCCGCCATGGGGCGGACAGAGCGCAGCAAGGGCGAGACAATTGGCCGCAGTGCCGGTCGGCACCCAGAGCGCGGCAACATCGGTCCCGAATAGCTCGGAAAAGCGGGCGTCGAGCGCGGTGCTCCAGCGGTCGCCATCATAGGCGGTGTCCTGGACGTTGGCTGCGGTCAGCGCCGCGAGAACCTCGGGACAGGCGGGGGCGGCGTTGTCGGAGAAGAAGCGCATGGCGGCCCAGATGCGCCGCCACGCGATCCCGGTCAATCAGCCCGTTGGATCATCCGTTGACGATGATCCCGCCATTGGGATGCAGCACCTGCCCCGACATGTAGCTCGCATCCTCGCAGGCAAGGAACAGGAAGGCGGGGGCGACCTCGTTCGGCTGGCCCGGACGACCCATCGGCGTGCCCTCGCCGAAATGCTCCAGCTTTTCGGGCGTGGCGCCGCCGCAGGGGTTGAGCGGGGTCCAGATCGGGCCGGGCGCGACCGCGTTGACGCGAATGCCCTGTCCGATCAGATTTTCCGAGAGCGAGCGCGTGAAGGCGGTGATCGCGCCCTTGGTGCTCGAATAATCGAGCAGTTCGGCCGAGCCCTGATACATCGTCACGGATGTACAATTGACGATCGCAGCACCCGATTGCAGGTGTGGAATTGCCGCCTGTACCAAATAGAACATGCCGAAGATGTTGGTCTGAAAGGTACGTAGCAACTGCTCTTCGGTAATGTCGCGAATGTCCTTGTCGGGGTGCTGTTCGCCGGCATTGTTGATGAGGACATCGAGCCTTCCGAATGCCGCGATCGTCTGCGCGACCGCGCGGTCGCACATTTTCTTTGATCCGACATCGGCCTTGATCAGGATCGCGCGGCGCCCCTCGGCCTCGACGATGCGCTTCGTCTCTTCGGCATCGGCGTCTTCGAGCAGATAAAGGATGGCGATGTCGGCGCCTTCGCGCGCGAACAGCGCCGCGACCGCGCGACCGATGCCGCTGTCAGCGCCGGTGATCAGCGCGACCTTGCCCTCGAGCCGGCCCGAGCCGGGATAGCGCGGCTGCCATTCGGGGCTGGGGTCGAGCGTCCGCTCCTCACCCGGCAGCGCATCTTCGTGAATCATTTCAGCGGTGTCGGTCATGCTGCGCTCCATCTGACCCCCGCCCGGCGTACCAACCAGATCGCGGCGAAGGGGTTCCGCGCAACCGGGCCACATGATGTTCGTTACGGACGGATGAGCGACGCGCCCGCCCCCTCTCATCCCGACGGCATCGTCCCGGCGCATGCCGATCCGGCGACCGGGTCCGGGCGCGGGCGGCGGCGCTGGCTGGCGCTGATCCTGCTGAGCGCGCTGATGCTTGCGGCGCTGGCGGGACTGTTCGGCGGGGGCAAGGCGCGGTCGGTTACCATCGCAAGCGATGCCGCCATGCTGGACGTCCATACCCCGCGCGTCATCCGCAACGGGATGTTTTTCGAAACCCGGATCCGCGTCACCGCGCGCGCACCGATCGAAAAGGCGGTGATCGCTGTCGACGCAACATTGTGGCGCGACATGACGATCAACACGATGATCCCCGCGCCGAGCGAAGAGTCGTTCACGGACGGCGCGTTCCGCTTCGACTATGGCCCGCTAAAGCCGGGCGAAACACTCGACATCAAGATCGACGGGCAGATCAATCCGCCGCTGTTCGCAGGAACCCAGGGCAAGATCGCGCTGCTGGACGGCGAGCGCGAACGCGCGGCGGTTCCGCTCACGATCATGGTGCTGCCCTGATGGATATCGTGATCCGCGCCAGCGTGATGTTCGCGATCCTGTTCGGGCTGTTACGTCTGATGGGCAAGCGCGAGTTGGGACAGATGACGCCGTTCGAACTGGTGATGCTGGTCGTGCTCGGCGACCTGATCCAGCAGGGGATCACGCATAATGATTTCAGCCTGACCGGGGCGACGCTGGCAATCGCGACCTTTGCCTTTTGGGCGAGCGTGCTCGGCTGGGTCAGCTATCGCTGGCTACGTGCGGAGCGGGCGATCGAGGGCGAACCGCGCGTGCTGATCCGCGACGGGGCGCTGATCGCGGCCAATTTGAAGCGCGACCGGCTGACGCGGCGCGAAGTGGAATCCGAGATGCGGTTGGCGGGCATTGCCCATGTCCGTGATGTTGCCTGGGCGATCCTGGAGCCCGAGGGGCGGATCAGCTTCATCAGGCGCGGGGACGGCGAGCCCGCACAGGCAGAGGATGCGCGGCCCGCGTGAAGCGGGGGCGCACCCCGCCGGTCAGGCGATGAAGCCTGCCGACTGGGGTGCGATGGTGGTGGCGACCATGGCGGCGGTGAGGCCGAGCGACACGAGCGCGACGAAGAGCTGACGAACCATGTGAGATCTCCCTGAGTGAATGTGGCGGATCAGGCGACCGGGCCAAGGCTGACGGTGTTGGCGACCATCATCAGGGTGAAGGCAGCAGCGCCGACCAGAGCGACGGCGGAGCGGGCGAAGCTTTCGAAACGAAGTGCCATGATTAGTTCCCTCTTTCATCTGCCGGTGGATCATTCCGCCGGGATGCCAGAAGGATTGCAGAGACCGTGCCAGTTTCCACAAGTCCCTGATTTACAGGGATTTAGAATAATATTGCCGAGGATATTGGTGCGTTTTACCGGACCAGTTGGTGAAATTTACGAACTTTCAGCCACCGATGATCCGATTCCGTCCGGCATGTTTTGCATCGTAAAGCTTGCCATCGGCGCGTTCGAACGCGCTGGCCAGCGGCTCGCCGATATGGACGCGCGTAAGCCCCGCCGAGAAGGTGATTTCTCCGATCGGCTGATCGGATTCGCGCAGGCGATAGCGCTTTGACGCGACCGAGGCGCGCGCGGTTTCCATGATGTCGCGCGCCTTGGCGATACCGATGCCGGAAAAGAGCACGACAAATTCCTCGCCGCCGTGCCGCGCGACGAGATGCCCGGTGCAGCATTCGGTCAGTGCCTGCGCGATGGTGCGCAGCACGCGATCGCCGACCGCATGGCCGAACCGGTCATTGACCGATTTGAAGTGATCGACATCGCACACCGCGATGCACAACCGGGCGCCCGAGGCCTGTTGCGCGCTGAACGCTTCCTCGAACGCGCGGCGATTGGGCAATTGCGTCAGCGCGTCGCGGCGCGCGGTATCGCGCTCTTCCTCGAGCGCGCTGCGCAGTTCGCTGGCTTCACGCGTCACGCTTTCAAGCTGCGATTCGGCGCGGTGCACGCGTTCGAGCATCGCCCCGGTGATCCGGGCGACCTCATCGAGCGCGCCCCCTTCCGGACCGCCGCTGGAGCGACGAATCGCGTCGGCGCTGGCGGCGAGGTCGCGACCGAACCCGGCGGTTTCGTCGCGCATCGCCTGAACCATGTCCTGGAACCCGGCGACCTGGAGCTTGGTCTTGGCAACCAGCCCTTCGACATTGTCGCGCGCCTTGGTCGCTGCCGGATCGGGTGCGGTGCAGCCAAGCGTTTCGATATCGCGCTGAGTCAGCCGCACCCCGCCCTCGGTCAGCGCCTCCACCGCCTGCGCCAACGGGCCGGCGGGGTCGTGCAGCAAGTGCCAGGCAAAGGCGAAATTGGCGGGGCTGGGCTCCAGCCGCTGGTCGAAGAGAAACGCGCCGATGCGCTCATAGAGCTGCCGCGCCGGGTCATCCGCACTGTTTGTACGCGACACCCTCGCCAGCCTCACCACGTCTTCCTCCGATGCCCGGAGGCGCGTACCCTCGACGCGCCCATCCCTTCGCCACCGGAGCTAGCCCGAAACTGCTAATATCCGGTGAAACGAACGGCGGGAGCGGGAGCGCTCAGCGCTTGCGCGCAGCGCGCCAGCGCTGAACCGCTGCAAGCGTGTTGCGGACATGATCGGCCGGGCTCAAATCGCTGTGAACATAGACGATTTTGCCATCCGGCGCGATCACGTAGCTGGTCCGGTTGGTCGCGTCGCGCCCCTGAATCTGGCGCCCGAGCGCGACGTCATAGCCACGGATCACCGCCGGGCTTGCGCTCGCCACCGCGAATTTGCCGGCGCAATCCTTGGCCGAAAACTCGCGCAGCTTGTCGACCGGGTCGGCCGACATGCCGATCACGGTCGCGCCGGCCGCCTTGAAATCGTCGATCGCGGCGGCAAAGGCGGCGGCTTCGGCGCTGCACCCGGCCGTGAAGGCCGCCGGGAAGAAATACAGCACGACCGGTCCCTTTTTGAGCTGCTGCGACAGTTGGACCGTGAAATCGCGGCCTGCGATCGCACCCTGCGCCTTGAAGTCGGGCGCCTTGGCGCCGGGCGCCAGTGCCGCGGTGGCAGGGAGCGTCAGGGGCAGGATCAGGGCAGCCAGGGCGAGCTTCAGGCGCATGGGTCTCTCCTCGATGTTCAGGTCACCGGATCAGGGCAATGCCGATCCGGACATGATTGTCCCGGCGGCGATAGGCATCCAGTGCTTCGCCATAGCCTGTAAAGCCCTGCGCGAAGAGATAGAAGCCAAGATCGTTCTGCACCCGCACCAGCGGATAGGAGGCAAACAGCTCCGCTGCGCCGCGCCCGCTGTCGGGATTGCCGCGCAGCGTCACGGCCAGCTTGACGCTGTCGGTGCGGGCCAGCGTCAGCCCGAGCGACAAATTGCCCCAATAGCGGTCGAGGTCGGGCGCAACGCCCTGCTTGCCGACATAGACCCACGCCTGTGGCGTGGCGTCGAGCTGCCAGTCGTCGCCGAGATCGAAGCGCTTGGTGGCGCGCAGGAAAATGCGGTTGGAATCGATCGAGGTCGCCGGCCCCTCACCATTCGAATCATGGCGCCAGCCGAGCGCGAGCACGGCCGATGGATCGACGCGGCGCTCGGCATAGATTTCCGGCGAGTAAGTGGTGTGGGCGAAGGGACCGGATGGCAGATCGAGTCGCCAGAACATCGTCTGGGTATAGGCAAAGCGCAGCTGCCCGAGCGCGCCGTCCCCGGCGATCGGCTGAAACGCGAAGCTCAGCTGGAGCTTGCCCCCCGCATCACCGAGACCGAAGGCGCCATAGACCGGCTCGTGCGGGCTGAAGCGATCGAGAAAGCCGGCCGCAGCGCCGCCCGCTCCGCTACGTTCCTGTTCCCCCGCTTCGGGCGGGGCAGCGGCCGGCGCGGCCGGGCCGCCGTCACGCCACGGCGCACCGACGCTGTCGGCCAGCGCGGTGCCCGACGCGGGCGGCGGTGCCGGGCGCGCGGCATAGCCGGTCGGCACATAGCGCGCCTTGGCAAAGCCGCCGGGCGCAATCGTCGCCGCCGGCGCCGGGAGCCGTTCGAGAACCAGCCGGGTGCCGTCGGCGGCGGTGACTTCGATCACGCGCGGCCCCTCGGCCGCGACCGCCACCGCGCCTTCGTTGATCAGGATCACTTCGACCCCGCGCAGCGCATCGCGTTCGGACGCCGGCTGCGTCGGAACCGCGCGCAGCTGCGCCAGCGCAGGGCTTGCGAACAGCGCGAGCGGGAGCAGGATCAGGCAGCGCATGCGCGGTCGATGCCAGCCGATGATGACATTGGCGAGTCCCAAATCATCCGGCGCCGCCCGGCCTCAGCCTTCGCGAAAGGCATAACGCAGCTGATCGGTCAGCGGCTTGAGCAGGTAGGACAGCATCGAGCGGCTGCCCGTGGTCACGAACACTTCGGCCGGCATCCCCGCCTTGAGCGCGATCTGCGGGTTGCGGGCGAGCGCGTCGGGGTCGATCCGCACCCGGATGCGGTAATAGGACTGGCCGGTTCGCTCCTCGCGCGTGAGTTCGGGGGACACGAAGCTGACCGCGCCCGGAATGTCGGGCGTTGCCTCGCGGTTCAGCCCCGAAAAGACGATGCGCGCATCCTGGCCGGTACGCACCTGGTCGACATCCTGCGGGCGGATCCGCGCCTCGATCACCAGCGTGTCGCGGTCGGGGACGATCTGAAGGATCGCCTGCGCAGCCGGGATCGCGCTGCCCGGCGTGGTGAAGGCGATCTTGTCGACCGTGCCGGATTGCGGCGCACGCACCTCGCTGCGGGTGACCGCATCGCTCGCGCTGGCGACGCGGACCTGCTGGTCGTTGATCTGGGCAACCACGCCGGCCAGTTCGGTGGCGGCATCGCTGCGCCGGGTCTTGGTGACGTTGAGAATCTGTTCGCGCGTCTCCGATATGCGGGCCTGCGCCTGGGCGATGTTCGAGTCGAGTGCCGCCTTGCTGCCTTCGAGCTGCACCGCGGCGCGCTCGGCACTGTTGAGACGGTTGATCGTCACCAGCTGCTTTTCGTGCAACCGGCGGAGCCCGTCGAGTTCGGGCTGGATCAGCACCAGCTGGCGCTCGACCGCCGCAATCTGATCGCGATAGCCGCGAATTTCGCTGTCGAGCTGGGCAAGCCGCTGGCGGAGCAGGTCGAGCGTGCCGGTGGTTTCGGCGCGGCGCAGCGCGAACAGATTCTGTTCGCGCGCGACCAGGTCGCGCACGCGCGCGTCGCTGCTGGCGGCGAGTTCGGGCGGGACCGCCATGCGCGTGGCACTGTCCCGCTCGGCCTCGAGCCGGGCGCGGCGCAGCAGCAGCTGTTCCAGCCCCTGCGCCGCCGACTGGGATCCGACCGCAGTGACGCTGGTGTCGAGCCGCAGCAACAGCGCGCCGGCACGCACCCGGTCGCCGTTGCGGACCTGCAGGTCGCGCAGCACGCCGCCGGTCGGGTGGCTGATCACACGCACCTGCGATGCGACCGCCACTTCACCAAGGCCGATCACGGCGCCGCCAATCTGCAGGACCGCGGCCAGGCCGAAGATTCCGAACAGCAACAGCGCGATCAGCGCAAAGGCGCGCCGGGTGCGGTGACGCAGCCGGTCTTCGGCCGCATCGGGCGCCGCATCCGGCTGCACCGCCGGGTCGATCGTCACCGGGGCGTTCATGGCGTCCCCCCGCGCTGCGGCAGCACCGCGACATTCGCGCCATCCGCGGGCGCGCGCGGACGCGTCACCTTGGCCAGCACCTCGTCGCGCGGGCCGAACGCCTGGATCGTCCCGCTGCGCACGAACATGGCAAGATCGACTGCGGCGAGGATTGAGGGGCGATGCGCGACCATCAGCACGATGCCGCCCCGCGCGCGCACCTGTTGCACCGCGCGGATCAGCGCCACTTCGCCGTCATGATCGAGGTTGGAATTGGGTTCGTCGAGAACGACAAGGAACGGGTCGCGATACAGCGCGCGGGCGAGCGCGATCCGCTGCCGCTGACCGGCGGAGAGCTGGCTGCCATCCTCCCCGACCTCGAGGTCATAGCCGCCGGGCAGCGCGAGGATGAGGTCGTGAACCCCCGCCGCGCGCGCTGCGCCAAGGATCAGATCGGCCGGCGCATCGGGTTCGAACCGGGCGATATTCTGCGCGATCGTTCCCGCGAACAGCTCGACTGACTGCGGCAGATAGCCGATCTGTGTGCCGAGCTGGTCGGGATCCCATTGGTCGATCGTGGCGCCATCGAGCCGCACACTGCCGCGCACCGGGCGCCACGCGCCGACCAGCCCGCGCACCAGCGAGGATTTGCCTGACCCGCTCGGCCCGAGGATGCCGACCGCCTGCCCGGCGGCGACCCGAAACTGCGCGTCGACCAGCGACGGACGCGTGCTCGACGGCGGCGCCAGGGTCAGCCCTTCGACCGACAGCGTGGCGCGGGGCGCGGGCAATGCGGTCCGCGCGGGGTCGGCAGGGGGAAGCTGCTGCAACAGCGCGGCGAGGCGCGACCAGCTCTGGCGCGCCGTCACGAACCCGCGCCAATTGGCGATCGCCTGGTCCACCGGCGCGAGCGCGCGTCCGGCCAGGATCGAGCTGGCGAAGATGATCCCCGCCGTCGCCTTGCCGTCGATCACCAGGATTGCGCCGACGGTCAGCACCGCCGACTGGAGGAACATGCGCAGCACCTTGCTGATGCCGCTCAGCGTTGCGGTGGCATCGGTCAGGGTCGCCTGTTCGGCGAGGAACAGCCGATGGGCGCCGCGCCAGCGGTCGACCATCCGCTGACGCATGCCCAGCGCCGCGATCAGCTCGGCATGGCGCCAGCGCCGGTCGCCGAGCATCCGCCGCCGCGCCGCGGCTTCGTTGACCGCGCCGACATGGCGGGCATTGACGCGCTCGGCGACCAGCGTCAGCCCGGCCAGCACCAGCATGCCGGCCAGGGTGACTACCCCCAGCCAATAATGGACCAGCGTCAGGATCAGCAGGAAAAACAAGATCCAGGGCAGGTCGATCAGCGCGGGCGGGCCGGCGCCGGCGATGAAGCTGCGCAACTGATCGAGGTCGCGGGTCGGGCTGACCAGTTCACGCGCATCGGGACGTTCGAGCGCGACGCGCGCCTCGATCCGCTGGACCCGATCGGTGAGGCTGTGGTCGAGCGCGGCAGCGACGTCGCCGAGCATGCGCGAGCGCATCACGTCGAACGCGCCGTAAAAGGCAAAGGCGACGATCACCATCAGGAACAGGCTGAACAGCGTCGCCTGCGCCTGCCCCGGCAGTACCCGGTCATAGACCAGCATCAGATAGATCGATCCGGTCAGCATCAGGATGTTGACCATCGCGCTGAGCGCCGCGATGCCGATCAGGCCACCGCGGACACGATGCAGGGCGTCGCGCAATTCCGATTCACCCTGCCTGCTGCGCAACCCGATCATTTCGCCCTGCTAATCCCGATCCCGAGCAGGCACGCTACAGGCGAACGCGGCGGCGCGCCATGCCCGTTGCCGCGCTCAGCCCGCAACCTGCTGCCGCAGCGCGAGCGCGTGCTCGACGATCGCGACATCGGCCGGATGATTGACTTCCCAAAAGCCGGCGCGCGGTCGATCGATGGCGACCAGCCGGATCGGCACGCCCCGCTCAAGAAACCGCAGTTGCTCCAGCCCCTCGGCCTGCTCGAGCGCACCCGGCGGCCATTCCGCATATGCGCGCAGTGCGGCGGGCGTATAGGCGTACAGGCCCAGATGCAGCTTCAGCCCCGCCCCATCGGGCAGGCCATGCGGGATCGGCTGCTTCGAGAAGTAGAGCGCGTTTCCGGCTTGGTCGGCGACCACGGTCGTTCCGCCGACGCGCCCCGCCCGCTGATCCGCGAGCAGCAGCCCGCCGGTCGCGGTGTCGCAGACGAGATAGGGGGTGAGCACCGGCGCCGGGCGCACGCACCAGGCATCGATCAGCGCATCGAGCGCGACGCGCGGGACCAGCGGTGAATCGCCCTGAAGGTTGACGACGAGGTCCGGCTGCTCCGTCAGCGCATCAAGGACCGCAGCGCAGCGTTCGGTGCCATTGGCAACGTCGGTCGGGGTCATGACGGCATCGCCCCCGAAGCCGCGCACGGTATCGGCGATACGATGATCGTCGGTCGCGACCACGACCCGCGCGCGATCCGCAACTTGCATCGCCGCTTCCCAGCTCCACTGGATCAGCGGCCGCATGACGCCATCGCCGCCACGGATCGGGGCGAGCGGCTTGGCCGGGAAGCGCGTCGAGCCGTGGCGCGCCGGGACGACCACCAGAATATCGGGAGAATGAGCGGGCATGGCTGAAGGCACCGGCTAGCGGGAAACAGGCTGTGGCACGGCGTCGAGGGTCAGGCGACACAGCAGCGGGCGGCCCGATCCGGGCCACCCGCCGACATGCAGATCAGGCGAGGTGCCAGCCGAGATGCGGCTGGTCGATCAGCGCCATGCCACGCTGATGACCGAGCGTCGCATCGAAATCGGGCGCCGTATCGATCGGCGCGAGCGCGGCGGCAAGCGGTGCCTGTGCCGCCCGGCCGAAGATGAAATCGGCCTCCGACAAGCTGGCCCGCGTCACGCCGTTGAGGACGATGAAATCGCCATTGCCCAAATCGATCGCGGTCGTGCCGCCATTTTCGTGCATCGAATTGATCACCGTCTGCCAGTCGAGGCCGAACGCGCTCAGATCGATCCGGTCGGTGCCGGCAACAAAGTCGCCGATCACGTCGCCGCCGGTGCCGCGTTCGAACACGAAGGTGTCGGCGCCGGCTTCGCCGAACAGCACGTCGTTGCCCGCGCCGCCGTTGAGCACGTCATTGCCCGCGCCGCCCAGCAGCCAGTTCGACGCCGCGCTGCCGGTGATGCGGTTGTCGAGTTCGTTGCCGACCCCGAACGGCGTGTCGCCGCCCAGCACCAGATTCTCGACATTGGCGTAGAGATAATAGCCGGCGCCATTGATCGTGGCATAGACGGTGTCGGTGCCGCCATTGGCCGCCTCGAACGTCAGGTCGTCGGGGGTGTCGACATAATAGGCGTCGTCGCCCGCGCCACCGTCCATCCGGTCATAATCGCCAAGGCCGCTGTCGCCGCGCAGCACGTCATTGCCCGCGCCGCCGACCAGGATGTCGGTGTGGAAGCCCGCCCCGCCGATCAGAATGTCGTCGCCATCCTCGCCGTACAGCGCATCGGCATCCTCACCGCCGTCAAGCGTGTCGTTGCCCGCGCCGCCGACGAGATAGTCGATCCCGGCATCGCCGAACAGCTGGTCGGCGCCGTCCTGCCCGAACAGCGAATCCACGCCGCCACCACCGCGCACGACATCGTCCCCCGCACCCGCGATCAGCAGGTTGGAGCCGCTGTTGCCAAGGATCGTGTTGGCCAGTTCGTTGCCCACGCCGTACAGGTCGCCCGACCCGGTCAGGATCAGGTTTTCGATGTTCGCGTACAGATAGTAGCTGCCGCTCGCGATCACCGTATCGGTGCCCTCGTCGACGAATTCGAACACCACATCGTCCTGACGCTCGACATGGAAGGTGTCGTTGCCGGCATTGCCGTAGAGATTGTCGGCGCCGGTGCCGCCAGTGAGCACATTGTCCGCGGCATTGCCGACGATCACGTCATTCCCGCTGCCGCCGATCGCATTCTCGATCACCGTGCCGCGCGCGATCACGACATTGCCGACGCGCGACCCGACGTTGGAAAAGGCTTCCTGGTTGAGATTGATCCACTGATTGGCAGAGAAGCCCGAATAATCGAGCGTATCGATCCCGCCATTATCGATGATCGTGTAGGAGACATTGGCAAACAACTGGGCGTTGTAGATGTCGCGGCCCGAAGTGTTGTTGAACCCGTAGGTGGTGTCACCGGTGCGCGTGGTGGTGACCACGCCATAGAGATTGGCCACCGCAATCCCGTCCGCCGCCATCGGCGAGAGCGTGAACTGGCGCGTGAAGCCGAGGTCCGCGAAATAGGAATTCTCGACCACGTCGAAATAGGACATGATCGTCGTCACCCAGGCATCGTTGAGATAGCCGGCATCCGAACCATAGTCCGCAGTGCTGTTGTAATTGCCGCCATGGCCCAGCCCCAGCGCGTGGCCGATCTCATGGACATAGGTCTGGAACGAATAGCTGTTGAGCGAGGTGCCGTTGCTGGTCAGCCAGGCGGTGCTGACATTGACCGTCGCGCTGGTCGTGATCCCGTTGCTGTTGAACGAGGCGTTGGCGAAGGCGCCGTCCTGATCGTCGTCAAAGGTGATCTGGGCCGTGCCGCTCTGTTCGACGAACCGGATACCCGTAAAATCGGTCCACAGCGCCAGCGCGGCACGCGCCAGCGTCTGCCCCTCGGCCGTCAATGCGGTGATGTTGACGGTCAGCGAACCGCCAGTGGTGACATCGAAGCGGTGCGGCGTGGTCCAGTAGAGCGTCGTCAGCTGCTCCGCGATCTGGTCGTTGGTCCACACCTGCAGCGGTTCGGCCTCTCCCACGGTGAGGGTGAAGGTCCCCGAATCCGATTCGCGCCAGCTGCCAACGTCGATATAATAGGTTCCGGTGGTTTCGGGCGTGAACACCAGGCGCGAATAGGTGCCGGCGCCACCATCGTCATTCTCGCCAAGCCCGGCACCCGACGCGCTGCGCACCATCAGAAAGGTGTCGACCGCCCCCGAACCGGAGGTTTCGAAGACATAGCGCTGTCCGGCAGTCAGCGTGACGGCATACCAGTCATGGTCGCCAAGCCCGTTGAGCGTCACCGTCGTCGATCCGCCCACTGCGATGCTGGCCGAGGTGGTCGCGTTGTCGCGCACCGTATCCGCCGCATTCCACAGGCCGTTGCTGGCAAAGATGCTGTAATTGCCGGTTTCCCCGTCGGCATAGCCGCCGACGTCGAGGAAATAGGTACCGGTCGTCGTCGCGGTGAAGGTGATCAGCGACAGCGTACCCTGACCGCCATCGTCATTGGTTGCCACGGCCGTACCGCTGGCATTGCGCAGCGAGATCAGCGTGTCGGGTTCGGTCGTGGTGCTGCCACTGCCCGAGGTCCAGAAGGTATAGGTCTGGCCGGCGGTCAACGTGACCCGGTAATAATCGTGGTCACCCGCAGTTTCGAGCGCACCGGCGACCGACCCGCCGAACACCAGCGGAACCGTCGAGCCGATGTCGCCCGGCGTATCGGTGGCGCTGAGCCCCGGGCCGCCATCCTCGTCGCCGGTCTCGAGCCGCGCCTTGGCACAGGCTTCGCACATGCAGGAAGACACTTCGGCATGCTGCACCGCGGCGCCGCCCGACAGATCGGGCGCGACAAAGGCGGTCCCAGCGAAATTGCCGTCGACGAGCGACAGGGTCTGCGGCAGGGTTGAAAAGTCGCGCACGTAATGCCTCCCACTCGGCTCTCTGGAACGTGTGACGGCCGGACCGGCGTTCAGCCGGCCGCGTTCATCGCCCGGGCGACATCCCGCGCCAGCAACGCGATGGAGTCAAGCCCCAACGCCCGATCGGACGTGGAAACCATCCGGGTTTCAAGCGGCTGCGCCCGTCCGGCAGCGATCAGACTGGCCTGCGCCGCAACCGTGTCGCGGCCCGTGAAGCGAACCACGACCGTCATCCCGCTATCGATCCGGGCGCCGGCGGGCGCCAGCCGGTAGCTGCGCCCCGATGCGGCCGACAGCCCCTCGGCAAAGCGGGCGCAGACGGCGTGATCGTCCAGTCCCGACTTGCCCCCGCCCTCGACCCGGCAGGCGAGCGCCATCGGCATGTCCCCGCCACCCATCAGCGCCAACGCCAGCAGCATGCTTCCAGCCATGCGCACTCTCCTGATTCAGTCATGAACGGCCCGATTGCCCGTGCCGGCATGAACCGGCGCTGTCGCACGCGGATCATCGGCGAAAACACAGCATGTGATCGACATGGTGCGACTGGGCGAACAGCGCGTCGATCGTGATCGGGCGAATGCCGGCGGTATAGTCGACAATCTCGAGGCTGAAGCCTTCATCGAGGATCTCGCGCAGGAAACCGCGCGGATCGGGGTAGCGCGACACGGTGAATTCCATGAAGATCGTCAGCGGCTGGCCGCGCGCCAGGATGCCGGTCATCCCGCGCCACACCTGCTGTTCGAACCCCTCGACATCGATCTTGATGAATTCGGCGTCGAGCGCGTCGGGAAAACTGTCGAGCCGGCGCAGCGGCACGGTGTGCGGCGCCGCGTCCTCGGCATGATGCACGCGACCGCCGCCGGGCTGGTGCGCGCTTACCTCGATCGTGACCTGTCCCTCCTCGCTGCCGAGCGCGCAACCATGGACCGCGGTGAAGGGCGCATAGCCGTTCATCTCGACGCTGCGCTGCGCACGGGTCGCCAGCGCGGGATTGGGTTCGAACGCGAGCACGCGCCCGTCCGCCCCGGTGAGGTCGGCGAGGAGCAAGGTGAAATAGCCGAGATTGGCGCCGACATCGATCACCGTCGACCCGCGCCGCACGCTGCGCAGCATCGCTTCGGTGACCCACATTTCCCAGAAGCCGTCGAGCATCAGGTGGCTGCTGATGCCGATGTCGCGCGTGTCGACGAACATCTTGTAGCGGCCGAGCACCCGCGCCAGCGCCGTGTGGTCGCCGCAATAGGCGGTGCGGCACAGCGCGCGGATCTCCGCCTCATTGAAGGTGCGCGGATGCTGAAGCAGCCGCCAGATATCGTAGATCGGTGTCGCGCTCATCGCATCCCCTGTCATCGTATCGCACCGGCGCGGACCGCTGCGAGCCGCGCCGCCATCCGTCCGACAAGCGCACGCATGCCCGACGGTACTGCCGCTGGACCCGCGTCGGCAAGCTCCTGCGCAAGCGCTTCGACGCTGCACGGTGCGCCGCTGCGAACGCTGGCATAGCGCGGATAGACGATCAGCGCGGCGGCGACGAGCTCGGCGAGGGTGAGCCGCCGCGTGCGCCGCGCTATCGGTGCGCGGTCCTGCGTCAGCCCCCAGCCGGCGTAGAAAGGCTGACCGTGCACCACCACCTCGCGCCCGCGCAGCAGCGCCTCGAACCCGGTCAGTGAGGTGAGGACATGGACGGCATCCACCCGGTCGAGCAACGCGGTCAGGCTGGCGTCGGCGGCGACCAGGTCGGCATGATGCAGCGCGGCACGCTCACCGGGGCCAGCGGGGCGTACGCCGGCGACGACATCGGGGTGCGGCTTGTAGATCAGGAAGGAGTCGGGCTCCTCGCTACGGACGCGCGCGAGCAGGTCGCGCATGCCGGCGACGCCGGCATTGCCGAGCAGCACCGAATGATCCTGTTCGACCTGTCCCGGGACCAGCACGATACGCCGCCCCGGCGGCAGTGCCAGCGGCGCCCCGGCCAGATTATATTTGGTCAGCCGCGCGCGCCGCAGCAGCGCAACCAGCGCCTCGGCCCGCGCCAGCATCGCGGCGTCGAACGCGGCCGTCTGGAGCAGGTCTTCGAGGTCGCTCGGCCCGGTCGGGTCATAATGCGGACGCTGGCTGTCCAGCGTCAGCGAGCAGGGCTGGACCAAGGCCGCGCCGAGCCCGGCCGAGCGCAGAAAGCCGTCCTCGATCCACCACAAGGGAACCTTCGCCGCGCGGGCGGCGCCCTTCAACCCGGGCGGCACGCGGGTCGCCCAGCATGCCAGCGCCCCTCCCTTGGCCCGCGCCGTGGCGACCGCCCGCATCGGGTCGCGCTCGACCACCGGGCCGTGCGGATTGCACAGCATCGCGGCGACGCGCCGCCGCTTCCACGGCGCGATGCCGGTCAAGCAGGCGATCTCCTCGGGCCGCGCCAGCGCGCTCATCGCGTCAGCAGGTCGACGGTCACCGCCGGAGTCACCAGCGTGTTGAGCAGCTGCACCATCTTCCCGAACTGCACCGACCGCGCATTGGCGACGAGCAGCACGTCCTTTTCGCGCATCGCAAAGCGCTGCGAGCGGAAATAGCTGCGCGGATCGAGCAGGTTGAGGCGGTAAATCACCGGTTTCGGGCTGCCGTCAGCGCCGGCCTCGTACCGGAACACGAAAACGCCCGTCGCATCGGCACGATCGTCGGACAGGCCGCCCGAGCGCGCAATCGCCTCGGCCAGCGTCAGCGTGTCGCTCTCGAAGGCGAGTTCAGCGACATTGCGCGCCGAGCCGAGTACGGTGAGCGTGCGCACGCTGCGAACCAGCTGAATATGGTCGCCCGGAGCGAGCCGGACATTGGCCGGGCTGTCGACGCGCAGCTGATCGAGCCGGATTTCCGCCGCGGCTGTGCCGCGCACCAGCCGGACGCGCGTGTCGGCGGGGCGATTGGCCGGACCGCCCGCCTGCGCGATCAGGTCGAGCAGCCGCTCCCCCGCCAGCGTCAGCGGCTGGCGCCCGGGGTTGCGGACGTCGCCGCTGGTCACGACGCTGCGCCCCGGCCCGCGATCGACCGCCACGACCACCTGCGCCTGTTGCGAGAGGCCGCGCAGCTTCTGGCGGATCTCCTCCCCGACCGCCGCGCTCGAGCGCCCGGCAACGCGGACCGCGCCGATATAGGGGATGGTGACGGCGCCGGAGTCGCCCACCTCCATGCGCGGCAGGGTGCGCGCCCCGGCGGCAGGCGGAGCGCCCTCGCGCGCGCTGCCCTCGCCCGACGGCGCGAACAGGGCGTAGCCGACCTCGAACACCGTCACGGTCAGCGTATCCCCGACCGCGATCTCGCCGGTCCAGGGCGGGGCGTCGGCGATCGGCCACGTGGTTTCGCTTGGCGTTACCGCTGGGGGCAGCGCGGGCGTGTCGACGATGTCGATCACCGCGATGCCCGACGTCGCCGCCGGCCCCACCAGCTGCGATACCGTAGGCGCGCCGGCGGGCAGGGTCGCGCAGGCCGAGGCGGCGAGCAGCAGCGGAGCGAGGGCGAAGGCGCGCTTACGCATGGGCACGATCCGATCCGCGGATGGCGGTGAAGCGGGCGATGGCGCGCTCTTCGGCCAGATCGTCGTAGAGCCGTCCCAGCCGCTCCTGATAGCGCGCCTGCGAAAACCGCTCGGCCTGCACCCGCCCGACGGCGCTGAGCGTCGCACACAATTCGGCATCGCTATCGAGCTGCGCCAGCCCCGCGCGGATCGAACGCGAGTCATAGGGATCGACATACAGCGCCGCGTCGCCGCCGACTTCGGGCAGCGAACTGGTGTTCGCAGTCAGAACGGGCGTCCCCAGCATCATCGACTCCAGCACCGGCAGGCCGAATCCTTCATAGATTGACGGAAAGGTCACCGCCTTTGCCCCCCGGATCAACCGCATCAGCAGCGCGCGCGGCAGATAATCGATCCGGCGGATGTTCTTGAACGTGGCCTTGAGCGGCTGGACCTCGTCGCGCTGGAGCAGGCGCAGCTCATCATCCGCCCCCCAGCTGCGCCGCCCGACGATCACCAGCGGTGTCCTGGTCGCGAGCGCCAGATACGCCTCGATCAGGCGGTTGACGTTCTTCTTGGGCTCGATCGCACCGTAGAAGAGGAAATAGCCGCGATAGGGCAGACTGAAGATGCTGCGGATCGCGGCCGCCACATCATCATCGCTCTCCTGCAGCACCGCATCGGGGACGCGCACCGCCTGATAGGTGTTGACGATCTTTGGCTCGGCGAAGGGAAAGAATTCGATGATGTCGCGACGGCTCGATTCCGACACGGTGACGATCCGGTCGGCACGCCGCGCGACCGCGCGCATCAGCTTGTAATAATAGCGTTTCCGGTCTGCGCTGGCATAAGGGAGCTTGAGCGGGACCAGGTCGTGCATCGTATGCAGATTGGCCGCACCGCGCAGCTTGAGCGGCAGCGGATAGGTCCAGTGCATCACATCGGCGGGCTCGGGCACGCAGACGTTCGAGAACAGCCCGAGGCGCGCGAAATTGCGGCCGGAAAGGTCGAACATGTCGGGCGCGGTGTACAAACCGGCATCGAATTCGGGCAGACGATGCGCGAACTGGCGCGCGATCACGCGACCGCCCTGCGGGATCTGGCGGGCGCGGCGGGCACGCAGCGTCGCCGTCAGTTCGCGAAACCAGGTGGGCGACAGCGGTTGCGGTGCACGCGTCCGATGCTCGCCGCCCAGCGACTCGTAGAACATGATGTCGCGCAGCCTGGGGTTGAACGGCGCGCGCAGGCCGTAGAGGCCGCCGACCGACAGGCCCATGCCCTGAATCGCGCCGGCGAGTTGATAGCCGTAGGTGGCGACCCCGGTGCCGTGCGGCAGCGCGAGATTATAGCCATCGATCAGTACGCGCATGGTGAACTCGCCCCCAAGCCCCTCATAACTCACCAAAGCCGTTCGTAAAGCGCCGCCAGCCGCGCGGCGAAGCGTTCGGCGGTGAAGTCGGCAGCCCGCGCGCGCCCCGCCGTGACCAGGGCCGCGCGCAGATTGCTGTCGCTTGCGATCCGGCCGATCGCGTCGGCAAGCGCGGGGGCATCGCGCGGATCGACCAGCAACGCGCCGTCGCCCGCAATCTCGGCCGCCGCGCCCGTGCCGCTGGCGAGCGCGGGGACGCCCAGTGCCATCGCCTCGACCACCGGCAGCCCGAAGCCTTCGGCGAGCGATGGCATCAGCAGCGCGCGGGCATTGGCGATCAGCGCGGCGATCGCGGCATCGTCCTGCCAGCCAAGCCGGATCACATCGGGCGCGGCGAGCAGCGCGGCGACCCGGCGGCGCTCGCCAGCGTCGCGCCAGTGGCCGTCCGGCCCGGCGATGACCAACGGCAGCCCGGTGCCAGCGCGGCAATGCGCATGCAGCAGCGCTTCGATATTCTTGCGCGATTCGACCCGTCCGATGGTGGGCAGATAGGCGCCGGGCACCAGGCCAGGCGCAAGCGCCCCGGTCGGTCCGGGGTCGACCGCCTGATAGCAGCACGTGACCCGCTCCCCGGCATTCGGGACCAGCGCGCGCAGATCGCTCGCCGTGCTTTCGGAGACGGTGACAAACTGCGCCGCGACCTGTGACAGCCGACCGAGCAGTCGGCGCTGACGTGCGGCGGGAATCGCAGTCAGCTCCGGATCGGTCAGCGGGATCAGGTCATGGACGGTGTACAGGTTCGCGGCCCCCGCGACATGGATCGGCATCGGGTGTGACCAGTGAACGATTGCCGGGGGATCGCGCAGGATGATCCGCGTCAGCGCGCCGGTCGCGGTGAAGCGGCGCTGGGCAAGGCGGTAGAGGTCGGGGATCAGCCAGCCTGTTCCAGTGCGCAGCCCGGCCGGTCGTCCGTGCAGGATGCGCGGCACGTCGCGCCAGCCGGGCCGGGCCGCCGTATCGCCGCCATCGCCGATCGGCTCGACCGCAACCGGCAAGCGGGCGAGCGCGTCGGCCAGCCCGGCACGATAGCGCGCGATCCCCGTCCCCTCCCGCCAGCGCACTGCACGCCGATCGATCGCGATGCGGTTCACCCCTGTGCTCCGACCGCGCGCTTGCCTATCGTCGCGCGATGATTCGGTTCGACCGCGTGAGCAAGACCTATCGCACGCGGCGCGGGCAGCACCGCGTGCTCGAGGAGGCGAGCTTCACCATCGGGCGGGGCGAGGCGCTGGGCATTTGCGGGCATAATGGCGCGGGCAAGTCGACGCTGCTGCGCCTGATCGCGGGGGTGGAACGGCCGAGTTCGGGGACGGTCGAGCGGCACATGTCGGTGTCCTGGCCGCTTGGCTATGCCAGCAGCTTCCAGAGCAGCCTGACCGGCGCCGACAATGTCCGCTTCATCGCGCGCGTCTATGGTCGCCCGGTCGATGCGGTGCTCGGATTTGTCGAGGAATTTGCGGAGCTTGGCAGCTATCTCGACATGCCGATCCGCACCTATTCGGCGGGGATGAACGCGCGGCTGGCCTTTGCCGCGTCGCTCGCGGTCGATTTCGACTGTTATCTGGTCGACGAGATCACCGCCGCCGGGGACGAACGCTTCCGCGCGCGCTGCCACGCCGCGCTGATGGAACGGCGCGAGCGGGGCACGCTGGTGATGGTGTCGCACGATCCGCACACGCTGCGCGCCTATTGCACCAGCGGCGCGACGCTGAGCGCGGGGCGACTGACCTTCTACGACACGATCGAGGGCGCGCTGGAGCAGCATTTCTAGCGCGCCGCCCGCCCCATCAACTCCGATGCTCGCGCACCCCGGCAATCAGCATCCAGCCGATTCCGTACGCCACGCTAAGGCCGATCAGGATCAGCAATGTCGTACGAAGAGGCTTCGGCAGCGCGGGCTTTTCGGGAAGATTGGGTTCGACCACTGCGACGATGAACAGCTGCTCGTTCGCGGCGCGGGTACGCGCCTGTTCGAGCCGGGCGCGCGCTGCCTCATAGCGCTTCGCCGCGAACTCCTGCTGCAGCCGCAATTCCTCATATTCGCCGAGCCGTCCGGCAACCGCCTCGGGCTGACCGGTCTGGCGCGCGCGGGCAGCCTCGAGCGCGGCGGAGGCCGCCGCGACCTGCGCCGCCATCGCGCGCACCTGCGGGCTGTTCGGGCTGAGCTTGCCGCGCATGTCGGCGAGCGTGGCGGCGGCGCGATCGAGCCGCGCCTGCTGCTCCTCGATCTGACGCGCGCCGCCCGCGCCGGTTGCGGCGGGGTCAAGGTCGCGCTCGCGCTCGCGAAACCCGCCGAGCTGGCGCTGAATCGATTCCAGTTCGTCCTGCGCGCGCTGCGACTCGCCCGATGCGACGCGCAGCGAGGCGTCGAACAGCCGGGCATTGTACGCGTTGACCCGCTTTTCCCCCAGCGCGAGCAGCGCGCGGGCGATACGCTGCGCATCGGCGGGGTCGAACGCGCGCACCGACAGGCGGGTGATATTGTCGTCGGGATCGTAAATCACGTCGACATGGTCGCGGTAGAAATCGAGCAACGTCTCCGCGCGCGGGGCCGGGCTCCACAGCCGCGACAGCGGATCGGTGCCGGGTCGGCGATAGATGGCGACCAGGTCGACCCCCTCCCCACGCAGCGCGCGGACCGCGTCGTGCGAGCGCAGATATTCGCGGATGCTCTGCGCCTCCTGCTGCCCCGGCGACAGGCTGGCGGAGAGGCCGAGCAATTGCCCGACCCCGCTCGCCGGCGCGGGCTGCGGCTCGAGCCCCCGCACCACGAACTGCGCTTCCGAGCGATATTGCGCACTGGCGATCGTGAACAGGTAGAGCGCTGCGACCAGCGTCGGCACGATCACCAGCAGGATGAACGGGTGCGCGCGGGCGCGGTCGAACAGCGAGACCGACCGGTCTTTGGGTGCGGCCCCTGCAATCGGATCATTGGCGTCGGTGCGAGTCATGGGGTTCCGATATCAGGAGAGTTCGATGCGCGCGCGCACATGGTTGAGGCCAAACAGCCCGATCAGCGTCAGCGCGCCGCACCAGCCGACGACATAGGGCAGATCGATCCAGCGCGAGTCGAACGGCTCGAACTGTCCGACCTTGAGCAGTTCGAAGATATGCACCGTCGGAACCCAGACGAGCAGGTCGCGCACCCCCTGCGGGAACCAGGACAGCGCAAAGAACGCGCCCGACAGGGGCAGCGAGAGATAGAGCAACGGGTGGATCAGGCGTCCGATCATCGGCGACTGGTGGCTGGCGGTGGTGACGATCAGCGACAGGCCGAAGGAAAACCAGCACATCAGCGCCACCGCCCCTGCCAATGCCTCGGGCCGCGCCGGCGGATCGGCAAGGCCCAGCGCCCAGGCCCCGCCGAGCAGCACGACCAGCATCACGATCGTGCTCACCGCCTCCAGCGCCATGCGCGCGATCAGCATGTCGGCAAGGGTCACCGGGCGATGGTGGAGCAGCGGGCGATTGGCCTCAAGCACCGATTCGGCGCGCGACACGACCGAGCGGAACATGATGAACAGCCCATAGCCCGCGATGGCGAACGGGATCGGACGGATGCCCCCGGCGATCGGCAGGTCGTGATTGGCATGCAGCAGCGCGACCGCCACCGCGAGCAGCATCGGCTCCGCGAACAGCCACAGATAGCCGATATTGGCGCGACCGAAGCGGGTATGCAGCTCGCGCAGGATCAGCGCCCCGATGACATTGCCCTGCACCCGCAGCGCAGCCCGGAACGACGCGGGGGTCACAGCGCACCCAAAAACGGCAGGACTTGCGCGAAATGCGCGTCCCAGCTCGGCGCTGACCAACGGGTCATCCGCCCCATCTGCGCGGCGCGCATCGGAGAATCCATGCGCGCATAGTCTTGCACCGCCGCCATCCAGCCGAGGCCGTCGAGCGGGTCGAGATAGTCGGGCACATCCCCGCCTGTCTCGCGCAGCGCGGGCAAGTCGCTGGCGATCACCGGAACGCCGGCGGCCAGCGCCTCGGCCACGGGCAGTCCGAAGCCTTCCGCAAAGCTGGGCATCAGCACCGCGCGTGCGCCGGCAATCAGCTCGGCCAGCGCAGCATCGCCGACTCGCCCGGCTTCGACGACATGGCCGCGCAGCGCCGGGCAGCGATCGAGCAGGTCGAGCACCTGCTCATTCTCCCACCCGCGCCGCCCGGCCAGCACCAGCCGGGGCGTGGCGTCGGGCGCCCGCTCGGCCATCGCGCGCCAGATCTGGAGCAGCAGCAAATGGTTCTTGCGCGGCTCGATCGTGCCGACGCACAGGAAATAGGGCGGGCTTGCCGCGACCGCACCGGGACGGCGCGTCCAACAGGGTTCGATCCCGAGCGGCGCGACGATCAGCGGCGGCTGACGCGCAGCGTCGGCGAGATAGGGCGCGACCGCGCGCGCCGTCGCCTGCGAATTGACCAGGATCGCATCGGCACAGCGCGCGGCGTTGCGCAGCCGCCGCCGGTGCCGCTCCGCCCCGCCCGGGCGCGCATATTCCGGAAACTGCGCAGGAATCGCGTCATGGAGATAGATGCAGAGTTTCTCGCCACGTCGCGCGCGGTGCCGGTCCAGCCGGTCGAGATGCTGGTGCGACACGATCAGCCTGACGGCGCCCGAGTCGCTGCGCGGGCGGACGCGAAGCCCGGCCCACGCCTGTGCAACCGGGCCGGGACCGGGCGGCAGGCCCTCCGCCCACCTCTGCTCAAACCGTGCAACCAGCCTGGCCAGCGCAGGACGCGCATAATCCATGCGGCCGAGCCCCGGCAGCATCGCCTCGAATCGCGCAGTCGGCAGCGCCAGGAGCGCACGCGCATAGGCCAGCTCGACCCGGTCGATCCCGGTCGGTGTGGCGCAACCCGCCCGCCGCAACAGCCGGGTGACGTCGAGCGTTACGCAGCGCGGCGCCAAGACTTCGCGCGCGCCCGCCGCGCGATCAAGGGCGAGCGGCGCGTTCACCGGTCACGCAACCGGGCGACCGCATTGCGCACCAGCAGGTCGAGCGCCGCCTCGCTATGAAACCCGCCATTGATCAGCGATTTGGCGCGCAACGCGCGGCAGAAAATATCGAACGCTCCGGTATCGACCGGCGGCGGCGCGCGCCAGAATGCGTCGAGCGGCACCGCTGCGGTCACCCCCGGCACGTCGTAGATCGCCGTCCCCAGCACCTTGACCGGAACCCCCGCCGCCAGCGCGAGCGGGCCAACGCTGCTGTTCACGGTCACCACCCCGCGTGCGACGCGGAGCAGCGGCATCAGATCGAACCGCTCGATAAAGGCCACGCGATCGCTCAGCCCAAGCGTGGCAGCGCGATCGGTGACGAAGCCGCGCCAATTGTCGACATCGGGATCGAGCGGGTGTTGCTTGACCAGCAGCGCCACGTCCGGCGGCGCGTTCCGGAATGCGTCGAGCACCTGCACGACGGCATCGCGCATCGACGCAAAGGGCGAGTGAGCGGTGATCTGCGCATCGCCCTCAAGCTGGAGCGGAAACAGGAAGAAGGGCCGACCGGCCAGCCCTGCAAGCGCATCGCGGCTTGCGCGACGCTCGGCCCAGCGCCGTGCGTATCGCCGCACCCACGCCGCGCCCTCGCGCAGCGGGGAAGCATGGCGATGGGTGCGATAATGGCGGAAGATCGGCGCGGCCGCATGCGTCGCGGCGTAATAGAGCGTGGCTTCGCCGGCGCGCCGCCGGAACCGGTTCTCGACCGGAACCGCCTCGCCAAGCGCCCCGGCGCGATCTGCAATCAGGCGTACAGCGTGCAGCGATCGCGGGAAGGACGAGTGGCCGTTCACCCCGCCCCGCTCCATCGTGACATGGTTGGGGCGCAGATAGCCCTCTTCAAAGGTCACGAAGCCAAGGCCGCGCCGGTCGGCGAGCACGCGCGCGGCGCGGTGGATCGGGCGCAGGTCGCCGAAGACGATGATGTCGGTGATCCGCCGGTCGTCGACAAAGCCCTCCAGCCAGCGTGGCCAGTCGGCGGGCGTGCCGCGATAGGCGATGGCGCCCGGGCCGGGCCAGTCGAGCCAGTCGCCGCCGTTGAAATTGATCCGCGACACCAGCGCTCCCTCGTCCCGCAGCGCGGCACCCAGCCGTCGGAAGAACGGGCCCGGCAACCCCTGCAGAAACAGGAAATGGCGCGCGGTACGGGCAGCCGTCACGGGCTCTACCCGCGCAACCGCGTCATCCGCCACGCCATCCTCCAGCAGGGCGCAGGCGAGACTAGCCATCGGCCATCCCGGCTTCGCGAACCAGATCGTGAATCCGCGCGACATCGGCGAGCAGCGCTTCAAGCCGGTCGAGCGGCCAGACGGTCGCGCTATCGGACCAGGCACGGGCGGGATCGGGATGCGTCTCGATGAACAGTCCGCCAATCCCCGCCGCCGCCGCCGCGCGTGCCAGCAGCGGGATCCACTCGCGCGCGCCGCCCGACTGGCCATTGGCGCCCCCCGGGCGCTGCACCGAATGCGATGCGTCGAACAGCGTCGGCAGGCCGGTCGCGCGCATCATGCCCAGGCTGCGCATGTCGACGATCAGATCGTGATAGCCGAAACTCGTCCCGCGCTCGGTCAGCATGACGTGATCGGGCGCCGCGCAGCCGGCAGGCAGCGCATCGCGCACCTTGGCGGCGGCATGGACCATGTCCTCGGCCGCCATGAACTGGCCCTTTTTGATATTGACCACGCGCCCGGTCGCGCCGGCGGCGCGGAGCAGATCGGTCTGGCGCGAGAGAAAGGCCGGGATCTGGATCACATCGGCCACTTCGGCCACCGCCGCGACCTGTGCCGTTTCGTGCACGTCGGTCAGCACGGGAAGGCCGGTTGCCGCCCGCACCTGGGCGAGTACCGCCAGCCCTTCGTCGAGCCCCGGCCCGCGCGGGCTGGCGCCGGAGGTGCGATTGGCCTTGTCGAAACTGCTCTTGAAGATGACGGGGAGGTTCAGCCGCACGCCGATCGCCGCCAGCGCTTCGGCGACGCCCAGCGCATGGTCGGCGCTCTCGATCACGCATGGCCCGGCGACCACCAACAGCGGGCCGCCCGGCGCGACAGTGAAATGTCCGATGCGCAACGCAGATACCCCCAGCGCAACTCCTGCACTGCGCTTTTGGGCATGGCGCAAGCCATTCGCAACCGGCATTTTACAGGCGCCCGATCGGGGGATGCTGCGGCTAGCGAACGGCGCACATCGTTACACAGTGCGCGACACCCAGCGCGTCTGACACACAGGGCCTAAGCCGAAACCGGGCGTAACGGGGGATGCAGGCGGGCAAATGGCGGAGACGGAGGGATTCGAACCCTCGGTACGGTTCCCCGTACGACGCTTTAGCAAAGCGTTGGTTTCAGCCACTCACCCACGTCTCCGGATGCCTGCGGCGAGCGGGCGCTATAGCGAGGCCTGGGCCCGCGATCAATAACCGGTTTTGCAGCGGCCGGGCGTGAAATCGAGTCGAGTCATCGCCGGTTCATTGCCGCGCCGGCATCCGCCGGGATAGAGGCGTGCCATGGGAGGGCAAAGATGCGACGGATGATGTTCTGGATCGGGATGGCGATGGCACTGCCCGCGCTTGCCGCTACCCCCGCGCTTGCCCAGGTGCGGACGATCGATCCCGATACCGCGATCGACGCCGACCTTGATCGCCCGCAGACCGCGATTCCGGCCGATTCGGGCACCCAGGACGAGCGGGTCGATCCCGGCGCCCCCTATGAAGCACCGCAACAGGATCCCGGCCCGGCACCCGCCTCACCGCCCGCCGGCCAGACGCTGCCGCAGGCGGGCGCCGCGCTGCCCAAGCCCGAAGCGCCGGTGACCTTCGACCGCGTCCGCCTGGTGTCGGAGGCGGAGAATGTGTTCGGCAAGGGCGCAACCGGCCTGGCTTCGCTGATCGAGGACATTCTGAAGGATCAGGGCGAGCCCAACGCCTATATCGCCGGATCCGAAGGATCGGGCGCACTGGTGGTCGGCCTGCGCTATGGATCGGGCAAGATGGTCCATGCGGTGGAGGGCGAGCGCGACGTGTACTGGACCGGCCCCTCGATCGGGTTCGACGTCGGCGGCGACGCGAACAAGGTCTTCGTGCTCGTCTACAATCTCTATGACAGCCAGGAACTGTATGAACGCTTCCCGGCGGGCGAGGGTCGGCTCTATTTCGTCGGTGGCTTCTCGGCCACCTATCTGCGCCGGGGCGATGTGGTGCTGATCCCGGTGCGGCTCGGCGTCGGTTGGCGGGCAGGGGCCAATGTCGGATATATGAAGTTCAGCGAAAAGCGGCGCTGGCTGCCGTTCTAGCGTCGACAGGGCTGCGCAGGACCGGTTGCGCTTGAAGCCGGTGCCCCTCCCCCGCTAGGCGGGGCGGATGCCAGTATCCCAAGCCGATATCGACCTCGCCCACCGCCTCGCCGACGCGGCGGGCGCAGCGATCCGCCCCTTTTTCCGCGCCGAATACGGCCTTGAGACCAAGGACGATGCCTCGCCCGTGACGCTGGCCGACAAGGCAGCGGAGGCGGCGATGCGGCGGCTGATCGTCGCCGATCGTCCGATGGACGGCATTATCGGGGAGGAAGAGGAGGAGCGCAGCGGATCGAGCGGGCGCACCTGGGTGCTCGATCCGATCGACGGGACGCGCAGCTTCATTGTCGGGCGGCCGATCTTCGGCACGCTGATCGCATTGCTGGAGGATGGCTGGCCGGTGCTTGGCATCATCGACCAGCCGATCATCGGCGAACGCTGGCTGGGCGTGACCGGGCGACCGACGCTGTTCAACGGCAAGCCGGCGCAGGCGCGCAGGTGCCGCGAACTGTCGCAGGCGCTGCTCGCCACCACCTCTCCTGCCCTGTTCACCGACGGCCAGCTCCATGCGTTCGAGCATGTCGATTCGGCGGTGATGAGCACCGTGCTGGGCGGTGACTGCTATAATTACGGGCTGGTCGCGTCGGGGCATCTCGACCTGGTGATCGAGGCGGGGCTGAAGCTGCACGATTTTGCCGCACTGGTGCCGGTGGTCGAGGGCGCGGGCGGGCGCATGTGCGACTGGCAGGGCGATCCGCTGCACGCGGGCAGCACGGGCGAGGTGATCGCGGCGGGCGATCCGGCGCGAATCGAGGAAATCGTGGAGGCGCTGGCCTGCCGCGGACATTGAACAGGGCTCGAATGGCTTCGGACATCTACTGGATCGAATCGGCCCAGCCCCGTCTGGCGATCATGGCGCGGCCACGGGCGGGCGACTGGCTCGAGGATGAAATCGC
Source organism: Sphingomonas sp. BE123 (assembly GCF_031456015.1). Classification (NCBI taxonomy): domain Bacteria; kingdom Pseudomonadati; phylum Pseudomonadota; class Alphaproteobacteria; order Sphingomonadales; family Sphingomonadaceae; genus Sphingomonas; species Sphingomonas sp. BE123. Next base: position 225,574 of record NZ_JAVDTW010000002.1, read on the forward strand.
CCATTGGCGCAGCGCCGGAATCGCTACGGTCGTCAGTCTGTTGGAGCGTCACGAGATCGACGACCTGGGCTTGGCCGACGAACCCGCACTTTGCGCGGCAGCGGGCATCCGATTTCTGTCGCTCCCGATCCCCGATCGCGGACTGCCGAGCGATTCCCGCGCCTTCGACGCGTTTATCCAAGAGATGGCAACCGACAGCGCGCCGCTAGCTATTCATTGCCGTGCCGGCATCGGGCGTTCAGCCATCGTCGCTGCCGCCATGCTGGTTCGCCGGGGTGTCGCACCCGCGCTTGCCATTGAACAGATCTCGCTTGCGCGTGGCACCCGCGTGCCGGACACAGAGGCTCAGCGTGACTGGATCCTGCAGCTGGCCGCACGCTAGCACCTCAGGCGGTTGCAAAACCGACTCAAACCGACTATCGGCCCGCCTTTCCGCGATTCAGGGGAACCGCCCGGCTAACAAGGGCTGCCGGGGCTGTTCGTGATCGTCGCGCGTAAAAGGAGACGAAAATGCCCAAGATGAAGACCAAGAGCGGTGTGAAGAAGCGCTTCAAATTCACCGCAACGGGCAAGGTGAAGCACGGCGTCGCCGGCAAGCGTCACCGCCTGAGCAGCCATAACGCGAAGTATATTCGCACCAACCGCGGCACGTCGGTCCTGTCCGAAGCTGATGCCGGCCATGTGCGCCTCTGGGCGCCCTACGGCCTCAAGTAAGGAGTAGCAGACCATGGCACGTGTTAAGCGTGGTACGACCACGAAGGCGAAGCATAAGCGGATTTTGGATCAGGCGAAGGGCTATTATGGCCGTCGCAAGAACACCATCCGCATCGCGCGCCAGGCCGTCGAAAAGGCCGGCCAGTACGCCTATCGCGACCGCAAGGTTAAGAAGCGCAGCTTCCGCGCCCTGTGGATCCAGCGCATCAACGCCGGCGTCCGCGCCGAGGGCCTGACCTATTCGCAGTTCATGCATGGCCTCAAGCTCGCCGGCATCGAACTGGACCGGAAGGTCCTGGCCGACATCGCGATGCACGAAGGTGAGGCGTTTACCGCCATCATCGCGCAGGCGAAGGCGGCGCTGCCCCAGGCCGCCTGAGGCAGCCTGTAGCGACCGAACGAATCGGGGCGCCGGTGGACCATCCACCGGCGCCCTTTTTCTTGACCGAGCAAGGACTGCCCCATGACGCTCCAGACCTGGTGGCTCTATGTCACCGCCGTGTTCCTGATCTCCGCGACGCCGGGGCCGAACATGCTCCACGTCATGGTGCAGAGCATCCATCACGGCGCGCGCCGGTCGGTCGCGTCGATGCTGGGGCTGATGACCGCGAACATGCTGTGCCTGCTGGCGTCGGCCGCAGGATTGGGCGCGTTGCTCAAGGCATCGCCGATGCTGTTCGATGCGCTGCGTTACGCCGGGGTCGGCTATCTCGTCTGGCTGGGGATCAAGGCGTGGCGCGCGCCGGTCGCGGGCGGCGATGCAACGGCGGAGAGGCCCGCCCCGCCCTCGCTGCTCGCGATGTTCGGCACCGGGCTCGGCACCGGCTTTTCCAATCCCAAGCTGATCATCTTTGCCGCCGCGCTGTTCCCGCAGTTCATCAATACGAACGCACCCTTTGCATCCCAGCTGACCATCCTGATCGCCAGCTTTGCGGTGATCGAGGCCTTTTGGTTCAGCATGTATGCGCTGGGCGGCCGCTCGCTCGCCGCGTGGCTCGCGCCGGCCAGCCGGCAAAGGCTGTTCAACCGCGTCACCGGTGGCGTGTTCATCGCGTTCGGCGTCGCTTTGCTCGGCAGCCGGGCTTGACCTTCGCGCCCGACTGCGGTTCGGGCCACTAGACCATTGAACGGAATTGCGATGACCGATCTCGACCAACTCAAGGCAGACCTTCTCGCCGCGATCGACGCGGCCACCGGCGTCGATGCGCTGGAGGCGTTGCGCGTCCATGCGCTGGGGAAGCAGGGCGCCGTCACCGGCCTGCTCAAGACGCTGGGCGGCATGAGCCCCGAGGAGCGGCAGGAAACCGGCCCGCGCATCCATGGCCTGCGCGAGGCGGTGACCGAGGCGATTGCGGCGCGCAAGGCGGCGCTCGAAGGCGCGGCGCTCGAGGCGAAACTCGCCAGCGAGACGCTCGACATGACGTTGCCGGTCGATGGCGTCGCGGCCGGCACGGTTCACCCGATCAGCCAGGTGATGGACGAGCTCGCCGAAATCTTCGCCGACATGGGCTTTGCCGTCGCGACGGGGCCCGAGATCGAGGACGACTGGCACAATTTCACCGCGCTCAACATCCCGGAAACGCATCCGGCGCGGGCGATGCACGACACCTTCTACCTCGCCGGCGAGCATGAACGGCCGATGGTGCTGCGCACGCACACGAGTCCCGTGCAGATCCGCACGATGACGTCGCAACAGCCGCCGATCCGCATCATCGCGCCGGGCCGCGTCTATCGCAGCGACAGCGACGCGACGCATACGCCGATGTTCCACCAGATCGAGGGGCTGGTGATCGACAAGGGGATCACGCTCGGCCACCTCAAATGGACGCTGGAGACCTTCCTGAAAGCCTATTTCGAGCGCGACGACATCGTGCTGCGCCTGCGCCCGAGCTATTTCCCGTTCACCGAGCCGAGCGCCGAAGTGGACGTCGGTTTCACGTGGATCAATGGCAAGCGCGTGATCGGCGGCAGCGGCGATGCCGAGGGCGGCGGCTGGATGGAAGTGCTGGGCAGCGGCATGGTGCATCGCCGGGTGATCGAAGCCTGCGGGCTCGACCCGGATGAATGGCAGGGCTTTGCCTTTGGCACCGGGGTCGATCGCCTCGCGATGCTCAAATATGGGATGGATGATTTGCGCGCATTCTTCGACGGCGATCTGCGCTGGCTGAAGCATTACGGCTTCGCGGCGCTCGACGTACCCACGCTTTCGGGGGGAGTCGGGGCATGAAGTTCACGCTGAGCTGGCTCAAGGAGCATCTCGACACCGACGCCGACCTGACCGCGATCCTCGATTGCCTCAACCGCATCGGGCATGAGGTCGAGGGTGTGGAGAATCCTGGCGCGGCGCTCGCCGCGTTCAAGATCGCGCGCGTGCTGACCGCCGAGCGGCATCCGCAGGCGGACAAGCTGCAGGTGCTGACCGTCGATGCCGGCCCGGAGGTCAACAACGGCGAACCGCTGCAGATCGTGTGCGGCGCGCCCAATGCCCGCGCGGGGCTGGTCGGCGTGCTCGGCCTGCCCGGCGCGACCGTGCCCGCCAACGGGATGGTGCTGAAGGTCGCCGCCGTGCGCGGGGTCGAATCGAACGGCATGATGTGTTCCAGCCGCGAACTGGAGCTGGGCGACGATCATGACGGCATCATCGAATTGCCCGAGGATGCGCCGGTCGGCACAGCATTCCCGGACTATGCCGGGCTCGACGATCCGGTGATCGATGTGTCGATCACCCCGAACCGGCAGGACTGCATGGGCGTGCGCGGGATTGCGCGCGACCTCGCCGCTGCGGGCCTTGGCACGTTGAAGCCGCTCGACGCGGTGGTCGCCGCGTTGCCCGCAATCGATCCGCAGGGCGCCGGGCCGGATGTGCGTACCGAGGATAGTGAGGGTTGCCCTGCATTTTACGCGCAGAGCGTGCGCGGGGTCCGCAACGGGCCGTCGCCCGACTGGCTGCAACGCCGGTTGAAGGCGGTCGGGCAAAAACCGATCAGCGCGCTGGTCGACATCACCAATTTCGTGATGCTGGGCCTTGGCCGTCCGCTCCATGTCTATGACATGGCGACGCTCAGCGGCGGGCTGATCGCGCGCCGGGCCAAGGCGGGCGAAGCGGTGCTGGCGCTCAACGGCAAGAGCTATGCGCTGGACGAGAGCATGACCGTGATCGCAGACGATGCCGCCGTGCACGATATCGGCGGCATCATGGGCGGCGAGCATTCGGGGTGCAGCGACACCACCACCGACGTGCTGATCGAATGCGCCTATTTCGATCCCGCGCATATCGCCCGCACCGGGCAGAAGCTGATGCTGACCAGCGATGCGCGCACCCGGTTCGAGCGCGGGGTCGACCCCGAGTTTCTCGATGAGGGGCTGGCGATCGCCACGCGGCTGGTGCTGGCGCTGTGCGGTGGTACTGCGAGCGACGTGACGCGCGCGGGCCAGCCACCGCGGGTCGGGGCGATCCTGGGCTATGACCCCAAGCTCGCCGAAACGCTGGGCGGGCTGGCGATCCCGGCGGAGCGCCAGAAGGACATCCTCGAATCGCTCGGCTTCACCGTCCAGCCGCTGGATGCCAACGGCGATCCGTGCGAGCTGACCGACACGTGCGACGGCTTCCGCGTCACCGCACCGAGCTGGCGCCGTGACGTCGACGGTCCCGCCGATCTAGTCGAGGAAGTGATCCGGATCGAGGGGATCGACAAGGTCCCCTCCACCCCCCTGCCCCGCGCGCCCGGCGTCGCCAAGCCGACGGCAACGCCCGAACAGAAACTGGAGCGCCGCATCCGCCGCACCGCCGCCGCACGCGGCCTGAACGAGGCGGTGACGTGGAGCTTCATCTCCGAGAGCGAGGCGCAAGCGGTCGGCGGCGGCGCATGGACGCTCGCCAATCCGATCAGCGAAGACCTCAAGGTCATGCGCCCCTCGCTGCTGCCGGGCCTGATGATGGCGGCGGCGCGCAATGTGAAGCGCGGCGCGACGAGCGTGCGCCTGTTCGAACTCGGCCGCCGTTATCTGGCCGGCGGCGAGAGGCTGACCCTCACCGTGCTGCTCGCCGGCGACCGCAGCCCGCGCGGCTGGGCGAATGGCAAGGCGCAGCCCTTCGGTGCGTTCGACGCCAAGGGTGAAGCGCTGGCGCTGCTCGAAGCGGCCGGTGCGCCGGTCGGCAACCTTCAGGTCATGGGTGAAGCGGGTTCGGCCTGGCACCCCGGCCAGTCGGCGACGCTGCGGCTGGGCCCGAAAACGGTGCTCGCCGCATTCGGCATGCTCCACCCGAGCCTGACCAAGCGCTTCGACCTCGACGGCCCGGTCGCCGCGGTCGAGATTTTCCTCGACGCGATCCCCGCCAAGCGCGCGACGGGCTTCGCCCGCCCCGCCTACACGCCCCCGGCGCTGCAGGCGGTGACGCGCGACTTCGCGTTCATCGTGCCAGGCACCCTGGCGGCGGGCGATCTTGTCCGTGCGGTCAAGGGCGCGGACAAGGCGGTGATCACCGATGCGCGGCTGTTCGACCTGTTCACCGGCGCGGGCGTCGAGGACGGCAAGAAGAGCCTCGCGGTCGAAGTGACGCTGCAACCGGGCGAGAAAAGCTTCACAGACGCCGAGATCAAGGCGGTGGCGGACAAGGTCGTCGCGGCAGCGGCGAAACTGGGCGCGAGCCTGCGTGGCTGACGCGGCGCGCATGTGGCGGGTGGTCGGCATCGACACTTTTGCACGCGAGGAATATGGCCTTGGCCGTTTCGCCACGCGCGCCGAGGCAATGGCCGCCGCACGTGATGCGCTGACCCGGATTGCCATGCATCAGGCCGGCGCGGGAGAGTTGCAGGACAGCGTGGCCGTCATCGACGCCGATGGCGTACAGGTCCCGATCGACCCCGCCTGATCCTTCCATCGTTCAAGGAGACCGTTCATGCCCACCGTACTTATCACCGGCGCCACGGCAGGGATTGGCGAGGCGGCGGTGCATGCCTTTGCCGAGTCGGGCTGGCATGTCGTCGCGACAGGGCGCCGCGCGGACCGGCTGGCGGCGCTGCAGAGCGACAGCGTCCACACGCTCGAATTCGATATTCGCGACGAGGCGGCGCGCGACGCGGCGCTGGCGTCGTTGCCCGAGCCGTTCGCCGCCATCGACCTGCTGATCAACAATGCCGGGCTCGCGCGGGGCCTCGAGAAGGCGCAGCAGGCCGATCTCGATAACTGGAAGACGATGGTCGACACCAACGTCACCGCGATGATGTCGATCACGCACAAGCTGCTGCCGATGCTGATCGAGCGAAAGGGCGCGATCATCAACCTGGGGTCGGTCGCGGGGAGCTATGTCTATCCCGCGGGCAATGTCTATGCCGGGACCAAGGCGTTCGTGAATCACTTCAGCCTCGCGCTGCGCGCCGATCTGCACGGCACCGGTGTGCGCGTCACCTCGATCGAACCGGGCATGGTCGAGACCGAGTTCATGACCGTGCGCACCGGCGGCGACAAGCAGGCATCGGACCGGCTTTATGCCGGCGTCCATCCGATGACGGCGGAAGATATCGCCGACACCTTGCTCTGGGTCGCGACGCTGCCGCCGCATCTCAACATCAACCGGCTTGAGCTGATGCCGGTCAATCAGGACTTCGCCGGTTTCGCGGTGCATCGCGAAGGGTGAGGATCGCAGGAGGTGACGGCGCCGCCGCGACCCGCTAGGGGGCCGCGATGCCCGACAATGTGATTCCCGATCGCCGCACCTTTGCGATCATCTCCCACCCTGACGCCGGCAAGACCACGCTGACCGAAAAGCTGCTGCTGTTCGGCGGCGCGATCCACCTTGCCGGCGAGGTCAAGGCGCGCGGCCAGGCGCGGCGCGCGCGGTCGGACTGGATGAAAATCGAGCAGCAGCGCGGCATTTCGGTGACGTCGTCGGTGATGACGTTCGAGCGCGACGGGGTGACCTTCAACCTGCTCGACACGCCGGGCCACGAGGACTTTTCCGAGGATACCTATCGCACGCTGACCGCGGTCGACTCCGCCGTGATGGTGATCGACGCGGCCAAGGGTATCGAGAGCCAGACGCGCAAGCTGTTCGAAGTGTGCCGGTTGCGCAACGTGCCGATCATCACCTTCGTCAACAAGGTCGACCGCGAAGGCCGCGAGATGTTCGAGATTCTCGACGAGATCGCCGATCTGCTCGCGCTCGACGTCGCACCGATGACCTGGCCGGTCGGCATGGGCGGGCAGTTCGAAGGGATTTACGACCTGGTCGACCATCGCCTGCTGCTGCCCGAGGGCGACAGCCGCGAGTTTCAGGGCAAGGTGGTGCAGACCAGCGGGCTCGACGATCCCCAGCTCGATTCACTGATCTCGGCGCAGACGCTGGCGAAGGTCCGCGAGGAAGCGGAGCTGGGCCTCGCCGGCTACGCGACGTTCGACGGTGATGCCTATCGCAATGGCGACCTGACCCCGGTTTATTTCGGGTCGGCGCTCAAGGAATTCGGGGTCGATTCGCTGATCGACGCGATCGCCCGCCACGCGCCGCCGCCGCATGCCCTGCCCGCCGAGCCCGCGCCGGTCGCGCCGGACAATCCCGAAGTCACCGGCTTTGTGTTCAAGGTTCAGGCGAACATGGACCCCAACCACCGCGACCGCATCGCGTTCATTCGGCTGGTGTCGGGGACATTCAAGCGCGGCATGAAGCTGACGCCCAGCGGCCATGGCAAGCCGATCGCGATCCATTCGCCGATCATGTTCTTCGCTCAGCAGCGCGAACTGGCGGACGAGGCGTTTCCGGGCGACATCATCGGCATCCCCAACCACGGCACGCTGCGCGTTGGCGATACGCTGAGCGAAAAGCCAGGCGTGCGCTTCACCGGCCTGCCCAATTTCGCGCCGGAAATCCTGCGCCGCGTGGTGCTCAAGGACCCGACCAAGACCAAGCAGCTGCGCAAGGCGCTCGACGATCTGTCGGAAGAAGGCGTAATTCAGGTCTTCTACCCCGAAATCGGGTCGAACTGGATCATCGGCGTGGTCGGCCAGCTTCAGCTCGAAGTGCTGCTCAGCCGCCTCGACGCCGAGTACAAGGTCGGCGCGGTCCTTGAACCCGCACCGTTCGACACGGCGCGCTGGGTCGGGGGCGAGGCAGCGGACCTGAAGGAATTCATGGACCTGAACCGCACCGCCATGGCCAAGGACCGCGACGGCAATCCGGTCTTCCTCGCCAAATCGGCGTGGGAAGTCGGCTATATCGCCGACCGCTACGCCAGGGTGAAGTTCATGGCGACGCGCGAGCGGTAGAGTCTTTGCCTGCTTCGCTGAAGCGGGAGCGGGCTGGTGCCGCCTAACTGAATCGAGTTACTCCGGTCGCGCGCGCGCCTGAGGATAGGTGCCGAGCATCCGAACCGACTTGGTGTGGAACTTCAGCTCCTCCAGCGCGCGGTCGACCGGCGCGTCCCCGGGGCGCCCGACGATGTCGCAATAGAATTCGGTCGCCGCGAAGCTGCCGCCGCGCTGGTAGCTTTCCAGCTTGGTCATGTTGACGCCATTGGTCGCAAAGCCGCCCAGCGCCTTGTACAGCGCGGCGGGGATGTTCTTCACCTCGAACACGAACGTGGTCATGTACGGCCCATGGTCGCGCAGCGGCGGCGCACTGCGCGCCAGCATGACGAAGCGGGTCATATTGTGGTCGGCATCGGCGACGTCGCTGTCGAACACGGTCAGGCCATAGAGCGGCGCGGCGCCCGGCGGGGCGAGCGCGGCGACCTGCGGATCGCCCAGTTCCGCGACGACGGCGGCTGCACCAGCGGTGTCGGGATAGGAGAGCGGCGCGATTCCCTGCGCCTTCAGCCAGTGGCGGCACTGGCCCAGCGCCTGCGGGTGGCTCATCGCCTGACGCACCCCGGCGCGGCTGCCCAGCCCCATCAGCGCATAGCGAATGGGAAGGAAATGCTCGCCGATGATCACCAGCCCCGATTCGGGCAGCAGGAAATGGATGTCGGCAACGCGGCCATGCAGCGAATTTTCGATCGGGATCATCGCGCAGTCGGCGCGCCCGTCGCGCACCGCGTCGATCGCATCCTCGAAGCTGAAGCATGGCAGCGGGAGGCCGGTCGGCATCGCTTCCAGCGCCGCCATGTGCGAATTTGCGCCCGGTGCGCCCTGAAAGGCGACCGCGCGGCGCGGTTCCGCAGAGGCGGCCTGCGTCATCCGTTCGACGATCGGGCGGGCGGGGGCAGCGAAATTGTCCATCGGCGCGCGCGTAACCGCGCGATCAACTTGCGGCAAGCCCGGGTTGCGGTGCGCAAAAGGCCCGACTAAAGAACCCGGCCAAGATCAACACGGGGCGGACAGGCACACATGGACAATCGCATGAACACGATCGCAGGCTGGGTCCTGTTCGGCTGTGCCTCGGCGCTGGGCCTGTCGATCGCCAGCGGCATGATCTATCACAGCGAAGATCCCGTGAAGCAGGGTTATCCGGTCGAGAGCGCCGATGGTGGCGAAGGCGGCGGCGGCGCCGCTGCGGTCGAACCGATCGCCAACCGACTGGCCAAGGCCGATGTCGCCAAGGGCCAGGCATCGTTCGCCAAGTGCGCGGCGTGTCATTCGATCACTCAGGGCGGCGCCAATGGCGTCGGTCCGAATCTGTGGGCTTCGCTGGGCAAGCCGCACGGCCATGTCGCCGGTTTTGCCTATTCCGACGCGCTGAAGGCCGTGCCCGGCAACTGGACGTTCGAGGCGATGGACGCCTGGCTCGCGTCGCCGCGCAAATATGCTGCCGGCACCAAGATGACCTTTGCCGGCCTGTCCGACCCGCAGGAGCGTGCCAACGTCATCGCGTACATGAACGCACAGGGGTCCAACCTCCCGCTCCCGGCGCCCGAAGCGGCGCCGGCCGAAGGCGGCGAGGAAGCGGGCGACAATGCCATCACCCCGACCGAGCTGGGCAATGCCGGAACCCCGGCGCCGGGTGCACCGTCGGTCGATCCGGCGGCAGCGGTCGAAGCGGCGAAGAAGGAATAATCCGGCCAGACCGGTCCAATGCAGAAAGGGCGGCCCGTCGGACCGCCCTTTTTTGTTATCCTTCTCGATCTTCCCAGAATTTCTGGACGATGTCCCAGCCTTCCTGCGCGGTTTCGCAGAAGTGGAAGAGATTGAGGTCGCGCGGGCTGATCACGCCTTCCTCCACCAGCGCCTCGAAATTCACGACGCGGGTCCAGAACTCCTTGCCGTAGAACAGCACCGGGATCGGCGCGATCTTGCCGGTCTGGATCAGCGTCAGCAACTCGAAGGATTCGTCGAAGGTGCCGAACCCGCCGGGGAACACCGCCACCGCGCGCGCGCGCAGCAGGAAATGCATCTTGCGCAGCGCGAAATAGTGGAACTGGAAACTGAGCGACGGGGTCACATAGGGATTGGGCGCCTGCTCATGCGGCAGCACGATGTTGAGCCCGACCGACTCGCAGCCCTGCTCCGCCGCACCGCGATTCGCAGCCTCCATGATCGAGGGACCGCCGCCCGAGGTGACGACAAAATGGCGATCGCCATTTTCGTCGAGCGGATAGCAGCTGGCGAGCCCCGCCAGTTCGCGCGCCACCTCATAATATTTCGACTTCTCGATCAGCCGTTCGGCGATCCGGCGCGACTGATCGTCGGTGGCGAGGTCGAGCAGCGCTCGCGCCTTGGCCGGTTCGGGAATGCGCGCGGACCCATAGATGACGAACAGCGAGGCAATCTTCGCCTCGTCCATCAACAGGCTGGGTTTCAGCAACTCGAGCTGGAAACGTACCGGGCGCAGATCCTCACGCAGCAGGAACTCCATGTCCTGAAAGGCAAGGCGGTAGGCCGGGTGTTCGGTCTGGGGCGTGGAGAGCGCGGTCCGCGCAGTCTCCGCATCCTGGCTCGCGCGAGCAAAGACGCGCGACGGCACTTTCTGGTCTGTCATCGCAGCGGGATTAGCGGCTTTCGATCGCTAGGCAAAGCGCCGTGCGTCAGCGGCAGAACGGTTTGCCGCCCAGGTCGAAATGAAAGTGATTGGCGTGCGCGCTGTTGTAGTCGGGGCCCAGGACCGTGGTGAAGCGACGGCAGGCCGAACGGTGGACAGCGCGCAGGAACTCCCGCTCCTCGGCACTCCCCCCGCGCCACGCGCCAAGCACGCTGATCCTGCGCCCGTCGCGCAACACGAATGCTGCGACATCGACCGCATTGCCAAAGCCATGTTCGGAGACTTTCAGCGACGACGCCGCGCTGCCGCCGACAATGCCCCGGCAGGCATAGGTGCCATAGGATTCGACCCGCACCAGTTCGCCACCCAGGATTTCGCGTGCGGCGGGGACCGCGGCGTGGCGCATCCACGCGACGAAATTGCGTGCCAGCGGACAGCGCATCGCCTTCAACCCCGACACCGGAATGCCGACATCGATCAGTTGCACTGCGCCGACAACCCTGCACCCGCCGCCATAGTCGCGGTCGGGCAGCGGGCTGAACCGCACCTGCGCGCGCGACAGATCGGCATGGCATTGCTGCGTTTCGCGGCTGGTCGGCAGGTCGAGCGTCACCGGACCGCGCGGATCCGGGCGGACCGGCGTACGGGCCGGTGCGCGATCATCGCCGCCGCCGAACAGGCATCCGGCGAGCAGCAGCGGCAGGGACAGGGCCAGAAGAACACGCATGACCATGCCCACCGCTCTAACCCATTATGGTTAACCCTGGCTTATCCGCCCCGCCCGAAAACACCCCGTCTCATCCGATACCGCTCTTTGCTTGACTTACCGCCCCCCATCGTTAGGGCCGCCGACGGGCCACGCGGTCCCAACGCCGCGCGTGCTCTCTGCGAGGAGAGACTGACATGACTGATCTGACTGCCGCCGACGCCGGAATTGCGTCCATCGCCAAGCCCGCCACCAAGCCGGCTCGCCCCCATTTCTCTTCGGGTCCCTGCGCCAAGCCTCCAGGCTGGGACGCATCGAAGCTCGCGACCGAGGTCCTTGGACGCTCGCACCGCTCGAAGCTCGGCAAGACCCGCCTCCAATATTGCATCGATCTGATGCGTGAGATGCTGCGCCTGCCCGACACGCACCGCATCGGCATCGTTCCCGGTTCCGACACCGGCGCGTTCGAAATGGCGATGTGGACCATGCTCGGCGCGCGCGGCGTCACCACGCTGGCGTGGGAGTCGTTCGGTGAAGGCTGGGTCACCGACGCGGCCAAGCAGCTGAAGCTCGATCCGACAATCATCCGTGCCGACTATGGCCAGCTGCCCGACCTGACACAGATCGACTGGTCGACCGATGTGCTGTTCACCTGGAACGGCACCACCAGCGGCGTGCGCGTTCCGAACGGCGACTGGATCCCCGACGACCGCGAGGGCCTGACCTTCGCCGATTCGACCAGCGCGGTGTTCGCCTACGACCTGCCGTGGGACAAGATCGACGTCGCGACCTTCAGCTGGCAGAAGGTGCTGGGCGGCGAAGGCGGCCATGGCGTCCTGATCCTCGGCCCGCGCGCCGTCGAGCGCCTCGAAACCTACACCCCCGCCTGGCCGCTGCCCAAGGTGTTCCGCCTGATGGCCAAGGGCAAGCTGGCCGAGGGTGTGTTCAAGGGCGAGACGATCAATACGCCGAGCATGCTGGCGGTGGAGGATGCGATCTTCGCGCTCGAATGGGCCAAGTCGCTCGGCGGGCTCGATGGCCTGATCGCACGCAGCGACGCGAATGCGGCGGCGCTGCAGAAGCTGGTCGCGGAACGCGACTGGCTGGGCAATCTGGCTGCGGACGACACGATCCGCTCGACCACCAGCGTGTGCCTGACCGTTGAGGGTGCTGACGAAGCCTTCATCAAGAAGTTCGCGTCGCTGCTCGAGGCGGAGCACGCCGCCTATGACGTCGCTGGCTATCGCGATGCCCCGGCGGGCCTGCGCATCTGGTGCGGCGCGACGGTCGACACCGCCGATATCGAAGCGCTCGGTCCGTGGCTCGACTGGGCCTACGCCACCGCCAAGGCGGGCTGAACCTCAATAGCCCTCTCCCCTTCAGGGGAGAGGGTTGGGAGAGGGGCAGTCCCTCTCGAACCTTCCATATCATTGACAGGGCCGGACGAGACACTGCCCCTCTCCCCGGCCCTCTCCCCTGAAGGGGAGAGGGAGATAAAAAATGCCCAAGGTACTCATCAGCGACAAAATGGACCCCAAGGCCGCCCAGATCTTCCGCGAGCGCGGGGTCGAGGTGGACGAGATCACCGGCAAGACGCCGGAAGAACTGAAGGCGATCATCGGCCAATATGACGGCCTCGCCATCCGCAGCTCGACCAAGGCGACCAAGGAGATCATCGACGCGGCAACGAACCTCAAGGTCATCGGCCGCGCCGGCATCGGCGTCGACAATGTCGACATCCCCTATGCGTCCTCGAAGGGCGTGGTGGTGATGAACACCCCGTTCGGCAATTCGATCACCACCGCCGAACACGCCATCGCCCTCATGTTCGCGCTCGCGCGCCAGCTGCCCGAAGCGAACGCCCAGACCCAGGCGGGGCTGTGGCCGAAGAACGGCTTCATGGGCGTCGAAGTGACCGGCAAGACGCTCGGCCTGATCGGTGCGGGCAATATCGGGTCGATCGTCGCCGATCGCGCGCTGGGCCTGCGCATGAAGGTGATCGCGTTCGATCCGTTCCTGTCGCCCGAACGCGCGGTCGAACTGGGCGTCGAGAAGGTCGAGCTCGACCAGCTGCTGGCGCGCGCCGACTTCATCACGCTGCACACGCCGCTGACCGATCAGACGCGCAACATCCTGTCGAAGGAAAATCTGCTCAAGACCAAGAAGGGCGTGCGCATCGTCAACTGCGCGCGCGGCGGACTGATCGACGAGGCGGCGCTCAAGGAACTGCTCGACAGCGGCCATGTCGCGGGCGCAGCGCTCGACGTGTTCGTGACCGAACCGGCCAAGGAACATGACCTGTTCGGCACCCCGAACTTCGTCGCCACGCCGCATCTCGGCGCATCGACCAGCGAGGCGCAGGTCAATGTCGCGATCCAGGTCGCCGAGCAGATGGCCGACTATCTGGTCAATGGCGGCGTCACCAATGCGCTCAATGTCCCCAGCCTGACGGCCGAGGAAGCGCCGCGCGTGAAGCCGTACATGGCGCTCGCCGAAAAGCTGGGCAGCCTGGTCGGCCAGCTGACCACCGGCACGATTCCCCGCGTTTCGGTGCACAGCGAGGGCGCGGCGACCGAGGTCAACCAGAAGCCGATCGTCAGCGCGGTGCTCGCCGGGTTCCTGCGCACCCAGACCGACACGGTCAACATGGTCAACGCCCCCTTCCTCGCCAAGGAGCGCGGGATCGAAGTGCGTGAGGTCAAGACCGAGAAGGAAGGCGATTACCACACGCTGATCCGCGTGTCGGTGAAGACCGACTCGGGCGAGCGTTCGGTTGCGGGCACGCTGTTCAACAACCGCGAGCCGCGGCTGGTCGAGCTGTTCGGGATCAAGGTCGAAGCCGATCTCGCGGGCCACATGCTCTATGTGGTGAACGAGGACGCGCCCGGATTCATCGGCCGCATCGGTACCGCGCTGGGCGATGCTGGCGTCAATATCGGCACCTTCCACCTTGGCCGCCGCGATGCCGGTGGCGAAGCGGTGCTGCTGCTGTCGGTCGATGAAGCGGTCACGCCGGAGCTGGTCGCCAGCGTCCGTGCGCTGCCCGGCGTGAAGACCGCCATGGCGCTGAAGTTCTGACTTCTATAGCCCTCTCCCCTCCGGGGAGAGGGTTGGGAGAGGGGCAGTCAGGCAATGCCAAAGGTCGATGAAACGCTGCTCGCGCGTGCCAAGGCAATGCGCCAGAATCCCACACCGACCGAGGCCGCCATCTGGTCCGTTCTCCGTGCCAAACGATTTGAGAGCGTCAAATTCGCTCGCCAAGTCGTGATCGCGCCCTATATCGCCGACTTCGTCGCACGATCTCGAAAGCTGATCGTCGAGATTGACGGCGACACCCACGCTTTGTGCGAGCGCAAGGACGCACGTCGCACAGCGTGGCTTGAACATCAGGGGTATCGCGTGATCCGGTTCACGAATTTCGAGGTGGGCAGCAATCTGGACGGCGTGGCGCACGCCATTGCGGCGGCACTTGCCGCACTGCCCCTCTCCCAACCCTCTCCCCAGAGGGGAGAGGGCTAAGACCATGAACGGACTACTTCCCGAAGGATTCCACGACCGCCTGCCCCCGCTTGCCGACGCGGCGGCCACCCTCGAATCGCGCGTGCTCGATGTCGCGCGGCTGCACGGCTATGAGCGCGTCGACCCGCCGCTGGCCGAGTTCGAAGAGTCGCTGGGGCAGCGGCTCAAGGCGGCGAGCGGGAAGGATGCGGTGCGCTTCACCGATCCCGTGTCGCGCCGCACGCTCGCGATCCGTCCGGACATTACCGCGCAGGTCGGCCGCATCGCCGCGACGCGCATGGCGCACCACCCGCGTCCCGTCCGCCTGTCCTATGCCGGGCCGGTGCTCAAGCTGCGCGCCAGCGAGCTGCGCCCCGAACGCGCGATGCGCCAGATCGGCTGCGAGCTGATCGGGCGTGACAGCATTGCGGCAGTGCGCGAAATCGTGACGGTAGCGGTGGCCGCGCTCGAAGCGGCAGGCGTTCCCGGTCTGGCGATCGACTTCACCCTGCCCGACCTGGTCGAGCAGCTCGCACCGGCCATGGCAGCCGAGCAGCTGGCGCAACTGCGCACGGCGCTCGACGCCAAGGATGCGGCATCGGTCGCGGCGATCGATCCGGCGTTTCTTCCGCTGATCGAAGCGGCGGGACCGTTCGACGCGGCGATTGCCCGGTTGCGCGCGCACGACAAGAGCGGCGCGCTGACCAGCCGGCTCGACGGTCTCGAGGCGGTTGCGCAGGCGGTGGCGGGCAAGGTCGCGCTGACGCTCGATCCGACCGAGCGCCATGGCTTCGAATATCAAAGCTGGATCGGCTTCTCGCTCTTCGCGCGCGGCGTGCGCGGCGAGATCGGGCGCGGTGGCAGCTATTCGGTGCTGGGCGCCCAGGGCGAGGAACCCGCCGTCGGCTTCTCGCTCTATGCCGACCCGCTGCTCGACGCCGGGCTCGCTCCGGCGGAGCGGCGGCGCCTGTTCCTGCCGTTCGGCACCGATGCCGACACCGCGGCGCACTGGCGCAGCGAAGGCTGGGTCGCGGTTGCCGCGCTCGATCCGGAGGACAGTGCGCAGGCGCAGCTATGCACCCATGTCCTGACCAATGGCGAGCCCTGCCGGGCCTAATCCTGTACGTCGAGCAGCAGGTCTGCCCATTCGGGATGCTTGCGGATATAGGCGGAGACGAAGGTACATTTCGCCACCACGCGCAGCCCGCGTGTCCGGGCCGCGTCGAGCGCGTGGCGGATCAGCGCGCTGGCAATGCCCCGCCCCTCCAGCGCGGGCGGGACGATCGTGTGGGTAAAGATGATGATGTCGCCCTTGAGGCGGTAATCGGCATGCGCGAGATGGCCGTCCACCATGACCTCGAACCGGCTTTGCTCCGCATTGTCGCGAATTGCGTCAGACTCCATCACCCGCCTCCCGATTGCCGTCCATCGGGACGAATGGTAGCGATCCGGCCACGGAGGACAATCGCTTGACGCTACGCCTGCTCAGTCTGATCGCGGCCGCTCTCATGCTCGGCGCAGCGGCGTCGCCGGGAACCCCGGTGCGCGAGGGTCAGCGGATCGAATGGACCATGGGCGACGGCCGCAAGGCCTATCGCCTTGGCGACATGACTGCCACGTTCGATCGGGTGCAGTGCGCGCCGCTGGGCGAAGACTGCGCCGAAGGCGATCTGGAACCGGTGCTGACCCTCTCGCGCGCCGACGGGTCGAGCGTTCGGCTCGATGGGTCGCCGATGCAGAATATCCTGATGCTCGGCCGCTTGTCCAAGGATGGCCCGGTCGTCGCCTTCTTCCAGGATTATACCGGCGGCATGCATTGCTGCCAGCGGATGCGCGTGGTCACGCCCGGAGGCGCCGGGCTGACGGTCGCCGAGCTGGGTGGCTATGACGGCGCCGAGATCGGTTGGCCGAAGGACATCGACCGCGACGGGATTCGCGACTTCGTGGTGAGCGACGACCGCTTCCTCTATGCGTTCGAAAGCTATGCCGCGAGCGTCGCGCCGCCCAAGGTGCTGAACGTGATCGATGGCGCGGTACGCGATGTTTCGGCCGAGCAGCGTTTCGCAAGGATCTTCGAAAAAGCGGCTGCCGGCGCGCGCAAGGCGTGCATCGGCGAGGACTATCCCAACGGCGCCTGCGCCGCTTGGGCCGCCGCCGCGGCGCGGCTCGGCACGCTCGATGCGGTATGGCCGGTGATCCTCTCCGAATATCGCCGGGATCCGGCGACGTGGCCCGACCGGTGCAAGGTCGACCGCAACGAGGATGGCGAGTGTCCGGAGGGGCAGCTGGTCGAATATCCCGATTACCCCACGGGTTTGCGCGCATTTCTGGCGGAGACTGGATATATCCCCGCCGCATGAGTGACCCCAGAGACGTTCTTCACACCCTTTTCGGCTTTCCGGATTTTCGCGGCGTTCAGCGCCAGGTGGTCGATCGCGTGCTGGCCGGACAGCGTACCTTGGCAGTCATGCCGACGGGTGCTGGCAAGTCGCTGACCTATCAGCTTCCAGCGACGATGCTCGACGGCACCTGCGTCGTCATCTCCCCGCTGATCGCGCTGATGCACGACCAGCTGCGCGCCGCCGAAGCGGTCGGCATCCGCGCCGCGACCCTGACCAGCGTCGACGAGAACCGTGCCGAGACGGTGCAGCGGTTCCGCGACGGCGCGCTCGACCTGCTCTACGTCGCCCCCGAGCGGGCGTCGAACGGCAGCTTTCGCGACCTGCTGCGCTCCGCACCACTCGCCCTGTTCGCGATCGACGAAGCGCATTGCGTGAGCGAATGGGGGCATGATTTCCGCCCCGATTACCGGCTGCTGCGCCCGCTGATGGACGCATTTCCCGACGTCCCGCGGCTCGCGCTGACCGCCACGGCGGACGCGCACACCCGCGCCGATATCCTAAACCAGCTCGGCATCGCCGAGGACGGGCTGATCGTCGCCGGGTTCGACCGGCCCAATATCCGCTACAACATCGCCCCGCGCGACAATGTGCCGCGGCAGGTCGCCGACTTCATCGCCACCCAGTCCGGCCCCGGCATCGTCTATGCCCAGACGCGCAAGGGCGTCGAGCAGCTGGCGGAAAAGCTGGCCGCGACCGGGCGGCCGGTCCTGCCCTATCATGCCGGGCTCGACCCCGCCGTGCGTCGTCGCAACCAGGCCGCGTTCGTTGCCAGCGAAGACATGGTGATCGTCGCCACGGTCGCGTTCGGCATGGGGATCGACAAGCCCGATGTCCGCTTCGTCATCCATGCCGGACTGCCCAAGTCGATCGAAGGCTATTATCAGGAAACCGGCCGCGCCGGCCGTGACGGCGACCCGGCAGTGGCGCAGCTCTATTGGGGTGCCGACGATTTCGCCCGCGCGCGCCAGCGCATCGGCGAGGTCGAACCCGAGCGTCAGCCCGGCGAGCGCGCGCGGCTCAACGCACTGGGGGCGCTGGTCGAGACCGCCGGTTGCCGCCGCGCGATCCTGCTGCGCCATTTCGGCGAAAGCCCGCCCGCGACCTGCGGCAATTGCGACAATTGCCTCGAAGCGCCCAAGGCGATCGACGCCAGCGTGACCGCACAGAAATACCTCTCCGCCGTGTTCCGCACCGGCCAGAGCTTTGGCGCGACCTATATCGAGCAGGTGCTGACCGGCCAGTCGAGCGAACGCAGCCTGATGAACGGGCATGAGGCGCTGTCGGTCTGGGGCATTGTCGAGGGGGATGAGGCGGCGCTGATCAAGCCGGTCGGCCGCGCGCTGCTGTTGCGTGACGCATTGCGCCCCAACCCACATGGCGGCCTCGAGTTCGGCCCCGGCGCGCGCCCGATCCTGAAGGGCGAAGCCACGCTCGACCTTGTCGTCCCACCCAAGCGCGAGCGCCGTCGCCGGGGCACGACCACCGGCGCGCCCAACCCGGTCGGCGATCCGCTGTTCGAGGCACTGCGCGACAAGCGCCGCACGTTGGCGCAGGCTGCAGCGGTGCCGCCCTATGTGATCTTCCATGATTCGGTGCTGCGCGAGATGGCCATGGCGCGCCCGGCAACGCTTGCGGAGCTGTCCCGCATCCCGGGCATTGGCGCGCGCAAGCTGGCGGACTATGGCGATGCTTTCCTGCAAGTGATCCACGAGGCAGCCTGAATGCGCACGATCGACAAGACGATTTCGGTATCCTCTCAGATCAGTCCTGCCGATCTTGCCGGGCTGGCCGATGCGGGGTTCACCGTCATCGTCAACAACCGGCCCGATGACGAGGAGCCGGGCCAGCCATCGGGCGACGCAATTCGTGCCGCTGCCGAAACACTGGGCCTCGCCTATCACGCCATTCCGGTGACGCATGCCGGCTTTTCGATGCCGCAGGTTGAAGCGATGCGGGCGGCGATGGAGCGCGCCGACGGACCGGTCTTCGCCTATTGCCGGTCGGGTACGCGATCGACCAATTTGTGGGCGCTTGCAGAGGCAAGCCGGGGCGCCGACCCCGCCCTGCTGATCGCCAAGGCGGCGCATGCCGGGTACGATCTCAACGGCTTGCGTCCGATGCTCGACACGCTGGCCGGAAAGGCCTGAAGCGATGAACTGGTGGCTTGCCGCCGGATCGCTTGGCGCCGTGCTCGCGCTTGCCGGGATCGCGAGGATGCTGGGCCTCGGCGGCGCGCAGCGCCTGGCCGATGGTAACGACGCAATCCGGATCGCCGAAGCACTGGTCACCGGCTTCACCGGTACCGCAGGCATCGTCGCGACCGACGGCGCGCGCGCAGCGGTGGCCGGGGGACGGGGGGACGTGGTCGCGATCGAACCGCTCGGCGCACGCCATCGGGCGACCCGATTCAAACATGCCCGCGTCATCATGACTCATGCCGCGAGCGAGGGCACCAAGATCACGATCGAGCTGCAGCCCGGAATGGTGTTGCGCCTCACCGTCGCCGATCCGGACGCGGCGCGCCGCTTTGCCGACGCGCTCGGCTGAAACCCCCATTGCAAAGGCCGCTTCGACGCGCTTATTTACATGCGTGTAAGGAGAGCTGATGCCCAATCTGCCGGATCCGGTCGATCTTGCCGTCCCGGCCTTCGTCCTGCTCGTGCTGGCGGAGATGGTCGTCGCGCGGATCAAGGACCGCAGCCGCTATTGCCCGCGCGACACGCTGACGTCGCTGCTGCTCGGCTTTGGCAGCACGATTGCGGGCGTGCTGGCGGGCGGCTTTGTGTTCGCCATGGCGGTATGGGTGCACCAGTTCCGCCTGTTCGACATTTCCTATGCCTGGTACTGGTTCGTCCTCGCCTTCGTGCTCGACGATCTGGCCTATTATGTGTTTCACCGCTCGGCGCACCGCGTCCGCTGGTTCTGGGCGAGCCATGTCATCCATCACAGCAGCCAGCACTATAATCTGTCGACCGCGCTGCGGCAGACCTGGACCGGCTTTTTCAGCCTTGGCTTCATCTTTCGCCTGCCGCTGTTCCTGATCGGCTTTCCCCCGGCGATGGTGTTTTTCGTCGCGGGGCTGAACCTCGTCTACCAATTCTGGATCCATACCGAGGTGATCGGGCGCATGCCGCGCTGGTTCGAGGCGGTGATGAACACGCCGTCGCATCACCGCGTCCATCACGCGACCAATCCGCGCTATCTCGACACCAACTATGCCGGCGTGTTCATCATCTGGGACCGCATGTTCGGGACGTTCGAGGCGGAGCGGGACGAGGATCGCCCGCGCTATGGCATCGTCAAGAACCTGCCCGACTTCAATTTGCTCCGCGCGGCATTCCATGAATGGTGGGGGATCGCACAAGACGTGCGGGCTGCACCGACCTGGCGCGCGCGGGTCATGTACATGATCGCGCCGCCCGGGTGGAGCCATGACGGCAGCCGCGACACATCCGAAACGATCAAGGCGCGCTGGGAGGCAAGTCAGTTGAAGTCCGCTGGCGCGGACGACGGCACCGGCCCGGTGCCGCGCAACCACGGGGCGGGGAAGTTATGGAAGAAGCCGATATCGTCGTCGTCGGGGCCGGATCCGGCGGGAGCGCCGCAGCAGGTCGGTTGAGCGAGGACGGTCGCTACACCGTCGCGGTTCTGGAGGCGGGCGGGCGCAATACCAGCTTCCGCACATTGATGCCCGGCGGCATCGCGATGCAGACGCCGGCCACCAACTATGCCTATGAAACCGTGCCCCAGACGGGTCTGGACGGTCGACGCGGCTATCAGCCGCGCGGACGCGGTCTTGGCGGTTCGAGTGCGATCAACGCAATGCTCTACATCCGCGGCGTGCCGTGGGACTATGACAATTGGGCGCGCCTCGGCTGTCCTGGTTGGAGTTGGGACGATGTCCTGCCCGTGTTCAAGCGCAGCGAAACCAACCAGCACGGGGCAGACGCCTATCATGGCGGGGACGGCCCGCTGCATGTCAGCGACCAGAGCTTCGTGCACCCCGGCACCCGCGCTTTTATCGAGGCGGGCGCTGCGCTGCAGATCCCGCGCAACGACGATTTCAACGGACCGCGGCAGGAGGGGATCGGCGTTTATCAGGTGACGCAGAAGGATGGCGAGCGCTGGACCGCCGCGCGCGGCTATCTGAAGGAGCGACCGAACCTCAACATCATCTGCGACGCGACGGTCGAGCGCGTGCTGTTCGAGGAGGGCCGCGTGTGGGGCGTCGCCTATTCGCGCGGCGGACAGACAAGGATGATCCGCGCGCGCCGCGCCGTGGTGATGGCGGGCGGCGTGTTCGGCACCCCGCAGACGCTGATGCTGTCGGGCATCGGTCCCGCCGCGCATCTCAAGGACATGGGGCTTCAGGTCCGCATTGACCGGCCCGAGGTCGGCGGCAATCTGCAGGATCATCTGGACTATGTCGCGGCGTTCGAGACGCCGGGTTACGACTTTCTCGGCCGTTCGCTGCGCGGATCGCTCGCGGGGCTCGGTGGCATGTGGCGCTGGTTCCGCAGCCGCAGCGGCATGATGACGTCACCCTATGCCGAGGGCGGGGCGTTTCTGAAAAGCGATCCGGGGCTCGAAGTGCCCGACATCCAGCTCCATTTCCTGATCGCAATCGTCGAGGATCACGGGCGGGCCAAGGTAAAGGCGCATGGCTTCAGCTGCCACGCCTGCGTCCTGCGTCCCGAGAGCCGCGGGACGGTGCGGCTGAAGTCGCCCGATCCGCGCGCCGCGCCGCTGATCGATCCGCAATTCCTGTCCGACCCGCGCGACCTTGCCGGGCTGATGAAGGGGACGCGGATGATGTACCGCATCCTGGAGCAGGAGCCGCTCGCGGCGTTCGGCGGCAAGGATCGCTATCCGTTCGAGGACGATGCGACGCTGGAGCGGCTGATCCGCGCGCGGGCTGACACGATCTATCACCCGGTCGGTACTGCCCGCATGGGATCGGATGCGGACGCAGTGTGCGACCCGCAGCTGCGCGTGCGCGGGGTCGAGGGGCTGTACGTCGCCGACGCCTCGATCATGCCGCGCCTGATCGGCGGCAACACCAATGCGCCGAGCATCATGATCGGCGAACGCTGCGCCGATTTCGTCAAGGCCGACCTCGCGTAAAAAATGGGCCGGCTCAGAAGAGAGCCGGCCCAGTTGTCCGCAGGAGGAACATCGTGAGGGGCCACGCCGCAGCGGCGCGGCCCCGATTTCGTCAATAGTTGTAGGCACGCTCGCCATGTTCGCCGAGGTCGAGGCCTTCCTGCTCGACTTCGGGGCTGACGCGCAGGCCGGTCAGGGCCTTGGCAACGGTGAAGGCGATGGCCGAACCGATCGCCGCCCAGGCGACGGCGACACCGACCGACTTGATCTGGATCCACAGCTGGGCACCCAGTGCATAGTCGTCGGCACCCGGGCCGCCGAGTGCCGGCAGCATGGTGACCGCAGTCAGCACCGACCCGACAATGCCGCCCAGCGCGTGGATGCCAAAGGCATCGAGCGATTCGTCGATCTTCAGCTTCGGCTTGATCGCGATGACGAAGATTGCGCAGACAATGCCCGCGATTGCACCAAGCAGGATCGCGCCGAACGGGCCCGAGTTACCGGCCGCCGGAGTGACCGCGACGAGACCGGCAATCGCACCCGAGCATGCGCCCAGCAGCGAAGCCTTGTGGCCCAGCACGCGCTCGGTCAGCATCCAGAACAGGACGCCAGCGGCGGTCGCGACGAAGGTGTTGATCAGCGCAAGGCCAGCCGAGCCATTGGCTTCGAGCGCCGAGCCGGCGTTGAAGCCGAACCAGCCCACCCACAGCAGACCCGTGCCGATCAGCGTCATGGTCAGCGAGTGCGGCGCCATGCGCTCGGTCGGATAGCCCTTGCGCTTGCCCAGGATGATCGCACCGACCAGCGCCGAGACACCGGCGTTGATGTGCACCACCGTGCCGCCCGCAAAATCGAGCGCGCCCCAGCCGAAGATCAGGCCGGTCGCCTCATCCGTGCCGCCCAGGTACCAGACCATGTGCGCGATCGGGTAATAGACGATCGTCAGCCAGATCGCGGCGAACACCATCAGCGCGCTGAATTTCATGCGCTCGACCAGGCCGCCAATGACCAGTGCGACGGTGATCGCGGAGAAGGTCATCTGGAACGCGATGAACACGAATTCGGGAATGACGACGCCATCGGTGAAGGTCGCGACGGTCGAGTCGGCGGTCACCCCGGCGAGCAGGAACTTGCCGGTCGAGATGAACTGGTTGGCGTCACCGCCGAACGACAACGCATAGCCGTACATCACCCAGAGCAGCATCGCGAATGCCGCGACGGCGAGCACTTGGGTCAGCACCGATGCCATGTTCTTCGTGCGGACCAGACCGCCATAGAACAGCGCGAGGCCCGGGACGATCATCGCCATGACCAGCACGGTCGCGGTCATCATCCAGGCGGTATCGCCCTTGTCGGGTGTCGGCGCGGCGACAGCGGCCGCGTCCTGTGCCCAGGCGGGCATCGCCGCGAACAGCGCGGTCCCCGCGCCGGCAGCGAGTTTCAGAGCAGTTTTCATCGATACCCCCTTCTTACAGCGCGGTCTGGTCGGTCTCGCCGGTGCGGATGCGCACGGCCTGACCGACGTCGAGCACGAAGATCTTGCCGTCGCCGATCGCGCCGGTGTTCGCTGCGGCCTGAACCGCCTCGACCACGCGGCCCGCCAGATCGCTGGCACAGACCACTTCGATTTTGAGCTTGGGCACCATGTTGGTGCTGTACTCCGCGCCGCGGTAGATTTCGGTCTGGCCCTTTTGCCGCCCGAACCCCTTCACCTCGGTCACGGTCATGCCGGCAACGCCCAATTCTGTGAGCGCTTCACGGACGTCATCGAGCTTGAACGGCTTGATGATGGCGATGACGAGTTTCATTCCGCCCCCTTTCGCTTTTGACCCAAAGGCCAATCAGCAAAGAGCGTGCCAGAGTCGGAAAGAGCGGATTTTCAGGTGGTTGAGCGAACAGGCCACCTTACCAAAAGGTAAAAAATTGTGCAGCTGCGAAACGCTGCCCAATTTTTAGGCTGCAAAATGCCCTGCTTACGCAATAGGCAGATATGCGGGTGCGCCGGGCCAGCGTGGAAGCAGTCCTAAAGCTGATGGCCCGTACGGTCCCGCTTCGTTGCGAGATAATGCGCATTGTGCGGGTTCGGCGGCAGCCGATGCGCAACCCGCTCGACCACGCCAATCCCGGCCGCTTCCAGCCCTGCCACCTTGTCCGGATTGTTGGTCAGCAGGCGCACCTGATCCTGCCCCAGCAATGCCAGCATGCGCGCCGCCACGCCGAAATCGCGCGCGTCGATCGCGAAGCCGAGCCGGGTATTGGCGTCGACCGTATCGAAACCCTGATCCTGGAGCGCATAGGCGCGCAGCTTGTTGATCAGGCCGATGCCCCGCCCTTCCTGACGAAGATAGAGCAGGATTCCCCAGCCCTGCGTCGCAATCGCGTGGATCGCGGCGTGAAGCTGCGGACCGCAATCGCATTTCAGGCTGCCCAGCACATCGCCGGTCAGGCATTCGCTGTGCAGCCGGACCAGCGGCGGCGCCCCGTTGGGTGCGCCGATCAGGAGCGCGACATGCTCGTCCGGCGACTCGGGGGTGCGAAACGCCGCGATCTCCGCCTGCTCGGCCCCGGCCACGGGAAGGCGCGCGCGCGTTACCAGCCGCAACCGGGCCGGATCCTGATGCGCAGCGATATCAGCGAGGGTTACACCATCCTCGACGCGCCGCCCCAGGGCTTCGGTGCGGACGAAAAAGGCGGGGAGCAGCCCGGCGATCCGCGCCAGCCGGAGCGCCGCCGCCGCGGCATCGGGCGCGATCGGCGGCACGGCGCGGTACGGACCCTTGAGCGGTGTCGCCAGATCGAGCTGCGGGTCGGCCAGTGCCATCGCGGCATCGAAGTCGAGCCAGGGGCGTCGGGCGATCATCACCGGCGCGTCGGGAACGGCGGCATCCCGCTGGTTGGCGAGGTTCAACGCAACCGCCCGGCCGGCACTGATCAACAGCGGAGCCGCGGTTTCGGGATCGAATTCGGCCAGCCGCGTCGCATCGGCGGTCTCGACCGCGAGCAGCGCCAGCGCCCCGGTCTCGCTGCGGATCGCGATCGGCCAGCCGCGCCGCATCGCGTCGATCGCGCGCGCGGTTGCGCGTGGGTCAGCCGCCAGCGCGCTCAAAAGTCGAACTCGGTCACGATCGGCACATGGTCCGATGGCTTGAGCCAGCCGCGACACGGTTCGCACACGCGATGCGCGCGTGCCTGCGCCGCGACGTCGCCACTGGCCCACATATGGTCGAGCCGGCGTCCGCGATCCGACGCCGCCCAATCCTTGGCGCGATAGCTCCACCAGGTGAAGCACCGCTCTGGCGCGGGGATGAAGCGGCGGCCAAGATCGACCCAGTCGTTCGCGGCCCGCAGCCGCCCCAGTGCCTCGACCTCGATCGGGGTGTGGCTGACCACGTCGATCAGCTGCTTGTGGCTCCACACATCGCATTCGAGCGGGGCGATGTTGAAGTCGCCGGTGACAATCACCGGCACGCCGCCCAGCCCTTCTGACCAGCGCGTCATGCGCTCGACGAAATCGAGCTTCTGGCCGAATTTGGGGTTCTTCTCACGGTCCGGAACGTCGCCGCCCGCCGGGACATAGACATTTTCGAGCCGCACGCCGTTGGGCAGTCGCACGCCGACATGCCGCGCCTCCCCATTGGCCTGCCAGTCGAGCCGGTCATCCTCGACCAGCGGCACCTTGCTGACGATCGCCACGCCATGATGCATCCGCTGGCCATGGATGACGATATGGTCGTAACCCAGCGCGCGCAGGGGGGCATGCGGGAAATCGCCGTCGATCACCTTGGTTTCCTGAAGGCACAGCACGTCCGGCGCTTCTTCGCGCAGGAAGCGCTCGACAATTTCCATGCGGAAGCGGACGGAATTGATGTTCCAGGAGGCGATCTTCATCGCGCGTGATCTAGGGGTAGCGTCACGCAGGGGCAATGCCCGCCAGTAACCACGGGACATCTTCAATTCCTCCCCTGCCCCGCAGGGGAGGTGGCAGTGCGAAGCAATGACGGAGGGGCCGCCCTCGCCGAGGGCGGAATTTTGCCGAGCTGGTCACGGCCGTCTGCGCGGCCGCCCCTCCCCCACCCGCTGTGCGGGCGGTCCCCCTCCCCTGAGCAAACTCAGGGGAGGAATGTTCTGACCAAAACACCAAAAGGCCCTCGCTCCGGGGGCATGGAGCGAGGGCCGACCTGGCGTTCGTCACGCAGGCGGGACGGGATGTGCCTCAGGCAACAGGGGGAAAAATCCCGAGGCCCCGTCCGCACAGACAGCTTTAGCCGCCCAAAGCTGTCACCAACATGAACGCGAATGTCAGCGTCGACCGCCGGTTTTCCGCGGGTCGTTCCAGCGGAACGCTCCGTCGCTGACCGGCGCGTTGAAGCGCTGGTTCGACAGGCGGACTGTGGTGCGGTTATTCTGTGCATCGAGCGCGACCCAGCCCTGCAGCATCAGGCCGCCGGGGGCAGAGGCATTGCGCGCGAACACCATGGTGATGCGGCCATATTCCGGCCGCTTGGGATCCTGCGCCTCGACGCTCACGACATTGGCATTGCCGGTCGGGACCACCCGGGCATAGCGCGCGACATTGCCATCGGGGTTCATCAGGATTCCGAGCGGCGAGTCCTTGACCGGCCAGCGCGACACCTGTCGCACCGAATAATCGATAAACCACAGCGCGCTGCCATCGGCGACGATCAGCAGCGGAACGCCCTTCTCATACTGGAACCGGATCTTGCCCGGCTTCTTCAGCGTGAGCGTACCGTTCAGCGTCTTGCCCGACCGATCGGTCTGGCTGAATGCGGCGGTCATTGTCTGGGTCGCGCGCAGATGCTGCTGCACCTGCGCGAGTGTGCCCTGCTGCGCAGCGGCGGGCAGGGTCAGCGGAAGGGCGATTGCGGCCATAGCCGCGAGGGGGCGAAACATCATGGAAGTGCCAAACATGTCCCGCCCCTGCCGGTTCCGCGTTGAACTCGGTCTGAACCGATCGTTCAGGCTTCGCTGCGTGCCGAAACGATCTTGCCCGGCGTGCGCGGCGGCTCACCCTTGGGCAGCGCGTCGACATGCTCCATGCCCTCGGTCACCACACCCCATACGGTGTACTGGCCGTCGAGGAAGGTCGCATCGTCAAGGCAGATGAAGAACTGCGAATTCGCGCTGTTCGGGTCGTTGGTGCGCGCCATCGAGCAAACGCCGCGGACATGCGGCTCGCGGCTGAATTCTGCGGGCAGGTTCGGCTCCTTCGACCCGCTCATGCCCGTGCCGGTGGGGTCGCCGCCCTGCGCCATGAACCCGTCGATGACCCGGTGGAACACGACGCCGTCGTAAAAGCCGCTATCGGCGAGCTTGACGATCCGCTCCACGTGCTTGGGCGCAAGATCGGGACGCAGCTGGATGTGAACGTCGCCGGTATCCAGCGTCATGACGAGGCGCGTCGGAAGATCGGACATCGAAGGCAATACTCCAGTGGGGAAAGGCTATGGACCTCCCCCTAGGACGCAGCGCGGCGCGTTGCAAACCGCTTTGCGCCGCAGCGGATTGGCAGCCGGATTCGAGCGCGTTAGAGGGGGCATGACGCAACGCCGATCCGGGGAGGCTCGATGCACGACGAGACCGACACCGCAACCGGCGCCGCCGAGTCGCCCGCGCACGACGCACGGGACGGGCTGTCGCCCGAATTCGTCCGTACCGTGCTCGACCTGGTCGATACCGGCGACGTCGAAGCCGCGCGCGAAAAGGTCGAGCCGCTTCACCCTGCCGACATCGCCGACCTGGTCGAACTGACCCCAGCCGACCAGCGTAGCGCACTGGCCGCCGCCATTGCCGGACTGATCGACGGCGACGTGCTTGCCGAGATGAACGACTGGGTGCGCGAGACGCTGATCGACGCACTCGACCCGCACGAAGTGGCGGGAATCGCGGCCGAGCTGGACACCGACGACGCGGTCGCGATCATCGAGGACCTGGAAGAGGAAGACCAGCGCGCGGTGCTGCGCGCGCTCGACCCCGACGATCGCGCCGCGATCGAGGAAGCGCTGTCCTATCCCGAGGAATCGGCCGGACGCCTGATGCAGCGCGAGCTGATCGCCGTGCCCGAGCACTGGACGGTTGGCGACGTGCTCGACTTCCTGCGTGGCGGCGAGGATCTGGCGACCGATTTCTGGGAGATTTTCGTCGTCGATCCCGCGCATCATCCGGTCGGCACCTGCGCCTTGTCGTGGATCCTGCGCACACCGCGTTCGGTGTCGATGGCCGATGTGATGAAGCGCGAACAGACGCTGATCCCGGTTGCGATGGATCAGGAAGAAGTTGCGCTGATCTTTCAGAAATATGCGCTGATCTCCGCCGCCGTGACCGACGATTCGGGGCGGCTGGTCGGGGTCATCACGGTGGACGACATCGTCCACATCATCTCCGAAGAGGCCGGCGAGGATGCGCTGCTGCTCTCCGGCGCTGGCGATGGCGACATCAACGAACCGGTGCGCGACAGCTATATCGCGCGTGTTCGCTGGCTGATCGCGAACCTGTTCACCGCCTTGGTCGCATCGACCATCATCGCGCTGTTCGGCGGCGCGATCGAGCAGATGGTGGCGCTGGCGATCCTGATGCCGATCGTTGCCTCGGTCGGCGGCAATGCCGGGACGCAAACGATGGCAATCATCGTGCGCGCGCTGGCGACCAACCAGCTGACCCAGTCGAACACGATGCGCATGGTGCAGCGCGAGATCAAGGTTGCCCTGCTCAACGGCGGCACGATCGCGGTGCTGCTGGGGCTGGGTGCGGGGATCGTCTTCGGCAATCCGGCGCTGGGCGGCGTGATCGCGGCGGCGATGGTCATCAACATCCTTGTCGCCGGACTTGCCGGCGTACTCGTCCCCGTCGCGCTTGAGCGCATGAACCAGGACCCGGCGGTCGCATCGTCGGTGTTCGTGACGATGGTCACCGATTCGATGGGGTTCCTCGCCTTTTTGGGCCTCGCGGTCGCGTCGGGGCTGGTCGGCGGGACAGCTTGACCGGCAACGGCCCGGTCCCCAGATCGCCGCGATGGCATTGCACCTGACCAAAGTCGCGTTCGGCACCACCGGGTTCGATCATCTGCGCCAGCGGCTCGCGGCGCTCGGCCGGGTCGGCCCGGTCGCACTCACCACCCGCTATCTCCCCAAGCGCCACGAAGAGATTGCGGGGCAAGGATCGCTGTTCTGGATCCACAAGCACCAGCTGATCGCGCGCTCGCCAATCCTGGGCTTTGGCGAGGCGGACGGCGGCCGCTGCGCAATCCTGCTCGATCCCGAACTGGTTCAGGTGGTGCCACAGGCCAAGCGCGCGCATCAGGGCTGGCGTTACCTGGAGGATGCGGACGCACCCGCCGATTTCGGGACTGGCGACATGGCGTCACTTCCGCCGGAACTCGCGGGAAAGCTGGCCGAACTGGGCTTCTAGCGCGCGAGACCGGGGAAGGCAGCGCGAAACGCCGCGACCTTGGGCTTGTCCCAGCGCACGATATAGCCATGGTTGGGATTGCGGCGGGCGAAGTCCTGATGCTCCGCCTCGGCTTCGAAAAATGTGCCGCGCTCGATGCGGGTCACGATCGGCGCGCGATAGGCGCCACTGCGCGACAGCTGGTCGATATAGGCGCGCGCCACGCGCGCCTGCCCCGCATTTTGCGGAAAGATCGCCGAGCGATAGCTGGGGCCGACGTCCGGACCCTGACGATTGAGCTGGGTCGGGTCATGCGCAACCGAAAAATAGATGCGCAACAGCGTCGCATAGCTCACCATGCGCGGGTCATAGACGATGCGCACGACTTCGGCATGGCCGGTGCGTTCGGTCACGACCTGGGCATAGGTTGCGGTCGCACGGGTGCCGCCGGCATAGCCGCTGACCACCGATTTGACGCCCTTCACCTGCTCGAACACTGCTTCCATGCCCCAGAAACAGCCACCCGCGAGCACTGCGACCTGATCGCCCGGCGCGGGCGCGACATCGGTGCTGGAGGCGGGGATCGTGACCGCCTTTTCACCGCCACCGGCAAATACCGGGGGCACCAACCCGGCAAGGTGCGCGAAGCCGAACGCGCCCAGACCGGCAAGGCCAAGGGCGACCGCGCGCCGCATCAGAAGAGCGGCGCCGCCAGCACCTGATCGGCATGCAGCGCGATCATCCCGATAACCCCGAGCGAAAAGCCCGTGAGAAAGCGGCGCAGAAACGGCGATTTGAGGGCCGCGGTCATGATCTCAATCCTTGTTGCGTGGCGCGAAGATGGGGTGGCCATCGCCAATTCCAAGCAAAGTTTGACGTTCGCGCGCTAAACCTGCGCTGGTGTTCCAGTGCAGGTTCGGGAAACCGGCGCAAAAGGTTTCAGTGTTACGCTAAAAAAAGCGCGATCAGCGCAGCGCCGCGCAGGCTTCCTGAATCCGCCCGCATGCTTCGGTGAGCAGCGCCTCGCTCGTTGCATAGCTGATGCGCAGCGCCGGGGAGAGGCCGAACGCCGCGCCATGCACCGCCGCAACGCGCGCATCGTCGAGCAGATAGCCGACCATCGTCTCGTCGCTGTCGATCTTGAGCCCCTTGGGCGTCGTCTTGCCGATCAGCGCACTGAATTCGGGATAGACATAGAAGGCGCCTTCGGGCGTCGGGCAGGTCATGCCGTCGATCGCGTTGAGCATCGACACCACCAGGTCGCGGCGCTTCTGGAACGCGGCGTTGCGTTCGGTGAGGAACGACTGGTCGCCGTTGAGCGCCGCTACCGATGCCGCCTGCGACACGCTGCACGGGTTGCTGGTCGATTGCGACTGCAGCTTGCCCATCGCCTTGATCAGCCATTGCGGACCGCCCGCATAACCGATGCGCCAGCCGGTCATCGCATAGGCCTTCGACACGCCGTTCGCGGTCAGCGTGCGGTCGTAGAGCGCCGGACACACCTGCGCGATCGTCGCAAACTCGAAGCCGTCGTACAGGATATGCTCGTACATATCGTCGGCGTAGATCAGCACGTGCGGGTGCCGTTCGAGAACCTCACCCAGCGCGCGCAGTTCAGCCGCGCTATAGGCCGCGCCGGTCGGGTTCGACGGCGAGTTGAGCACGACCCACTTGGTCTTTGCGGTGATCGCGGCCTCGAGTTGTTCGGGCTTGATCTTATACGCCTGATCCGCCCCTGCCGCGACGAACACCGGCTTGCCGCCCGCGAATTCCACGACATCGGGATAGCTGACCCAATAGGGCGCCGGGATCACCACCTCGTCCCCCGCGTCGATCGTCGCGCAGAATGCGTTGAACAATGTGTGCTTGCCGCCCGAATTCACGCTGATCTGGTTTTCGGCATAGGTCAGACCGTTGTCGCGCGCGTACTTCTTGACGATCGCGGCCTTCAGCTCGGGCGTGCCATCGACATTGGTGTATTTGGTCGCGCCGCGGCGGATCGCCTCGATCGCCGCCTCTTTCACGAAATCGGGCGTGTCGAAATCGGGTTCACCCGCACCCAGGCCGATCACGTCCACCCCGGCGCGCTTCAGCTCGAACACGCGGCTCGTCATCGCGAGCGTGGCGGAGGGCTGGATGCGGTTGAGCGCGGCGGAGGTCTGCATGGGGAAACGCCTCTCTGGGAAGGAAATCGCGCGCCCTATAGGTCGGTGGGCTGCTCCTTCGCAACCGTAACAGCGGAAACCAGCCCGCGCACCGCGTTGCCGAGCTGAAACCCGTGGCGCAGGTCCGCGGGCCGCAGCTCGGCCTCGACCGCACGGCCGCTGGCGATCAGCTCGGCGCGTAACACGCCGGGCAGGATGCCGCGGCTGAGCGGTGGGGTCTGCAACACCCCGTCACCGCGCGGCACGAAGAGCGAGGTGAAACTGCCTTCGGTCAGATAGCCGTCATCGTCGACATAGAGTGTCTCCCACGCCCCGGCGACGCGCGGCCAGGGGCGGCGGTCGCTCGTCTTGTGGGCAAGGCGAAAGTCGCGCGGCGCAACTTGACGGCGGGCGAGCGCGACCGTGACCGGGTCGGCCGGAGCCTGCGGCATCGGCGCGGTCCCGATCGCGATGCGCCCCTCGGGCGACAGCAGCAGCCGCACCTTGGCCGGATGGCGCAGCCGGAAGGTCGCCGCCTGCAGCTCGTTGCGCACGCCGTGCCGGTCGAACGCAATCCCGAACGCCTCGGCGCTCGCGCGCATCCGCGCCAGATGCCGCTCGAGCAACGCGATTCCGCCAACCGGATCGAACGCCATCGTCTCGATCAGGTCAAAGCGCCGCTGGCCGCGCGTCAGGAACGCGCCCTTGGCCAGGCACTCGTCCCATTCCTCGCCCGCACGCGAATCCGCGACGACTCCCGACCCCAGGCCGATGCTCGCCTCGCTGGCCGCGTCGCGCAGGTGGAGCGTGCGGATCGCCACGTTGAACGCGGCATCGCCATCGGGGTCGATCCGCCCGATCGACCCGGTATAGGCTCCGCGCGCGTCCGGCTCGACCGCAGCGATCACTTCCATCGCCCGAATCTTGGGCGCGCCCGTCACCGACCCGCACGGAAAGATCGCCGCCAGCGCCTGTCCCGGCCCGATGTCGGGGGCGAGCTTGGCGGCGATGGTCGAGACCATGGTGTGCAGCGTGGGATAGGTTTCGACCTTGAACAGCTCCGGCACGGCCACGCTGCCCGGCGCGGCGATCCGGGTGAGGTCGTTGCGCATCAGGTCGACGATCATCAGATTTTCGGCGCGCTGCTTCTCGTCCAGCGCCAACGCGGCGCGGGCGGCTTCATCCGCTTCCGGGGTCGCGCCGCGCGGGGTCGTCCCCTTCATCGGCCGCGCGATCAACGCACCCTTGCGGAGCGCGAAGAACAGCTCGGGCGAGAAGGACAGCAGCCAGTCGCTTCCGGTCCACACGATCCCGCCATAGCCCGCCGCCGCGCGCGAGCGGATCGCGGCATAGACCGCAAGCGGATCGCCGATCACCGGCACCGCCGCGCGAAAGGTCAGGTTGGCCTGATAGATGTCCCCCGCCTCGATCCACTCCCGCACACGGGCAAAGGCGGCGTCATAGTCGCTGCGGCCGATCTGCGGCGCTGGCCGCCCGACCCACGCCCCGGCCGGATCGGGAAGCCGCGCCGCAACCGCGTCAGGCGCAAGCTGCTCGACCGCTTCGAACAGGCCGAACCAGAGCAGCGGCGCATCGGATTCGTTCCGCCCCAGCCCGGCCAGCCGCGGCTCCAGCGCATGCCCTGCCTCATAAGCAATATAACCAGCCGCATGCAGCCCCTCTGCCCGCGCCGCATCAAGCGCGGTCAGCGCCGGGGTCACCTCATCCGGGTAATACGCGGCGATTACCCGCACCGGCGCGGTGTAGAGCCGCGCGTCGTTGCCCCCCGGCCGGGCATCGTCGAGCAGCACAAACGGGGTGTCAGGTCGCATCGCATCGGCCATGAAGCGCTAAACGCCCGCCCGCAAGCCTCTGTTGCCGCTGGGCCGCGCGCCGCCTATCTCCCGCGACATGTCCATGCCCCCGCTGCGCGCCGCGATCGTGCCCGTCACCCCCCTTCAGCAGAATTCGACGCTGCTCTGGTGCACTCGCACCATGCGCGGCGCCTTCACCGATCCCGGCGGCGACCTCGATCGGCTGAAGGCAGCGGCGCAACAGCATGGCGTCACCATCGAAAAGCTGCTGATTACCCATGGCCATATCGATCATTGCGGTCAGGCGGGGAAGCTCGCCGCGGAACTCGGCGTGCCGATCGAGGGGCCGCATGAGGCCGACCGCTTCTGGATCAGCCGACTCGACGATGACGGGCGCAATTACGGCATCGACGGCAAGCCGTTCGAGCCCGACCGCTGGCTGGTCGATGGCGACACGGTCACGGTCGGCGACCTGACGCTCGACGTCTATCACTGCCCCGGGCACACGCCGGGCCATGTCGTGTTCCACCACGCACCGTCAAAGCTCGCCATTGTCGGCGACGTGATCTTTCAGGGATCGATTGGCCGCACCGATTTCCCGATGGGCAATCATCAGGACCTGCTCGACGCGATCACGACCAAGCTGTGGCCGCTCGGCGATGATACCGTGTTCGTCCCCGGCCATGGTCAGCCGAGCAGCTTCGGACAGGAGCGCAAGACCAACCCGTTCGTATCGGACCGGGCGCTCGCGGCAGGTTGAACCGGCACGTCGGATCCCGGCCGGGATTCCATGGATCCCGCCCCTTCGACAAACCGCCTTCGCCACCCTAGATCGGCGCGATGTTGATCCTCGGCCTCGAATCGAGCTGTGACGAAACCGCCGCCGCGCTGGTGACCACGGACCGCCGCATTCTCTCGCACCGCCTCGCGCGGCAGGATGAGGCGCATCGCCCGTTCGGCGGCGTCGTCCCCGAGATCGCGGCGCGTGCCCACGTCGAGGCGCTGGAGCCGCTAATCGCTGCGGCGTTCGAGGAGGCGGGGGTCACCCTCGCCGATGTCGACGCCGTCGCCGCGACCGCGGGGCCGGGGCTGATCGGGGGCGTCATGGTCGGGCTCGTCACCGGCAAGGCGCTGGCGCATGCGGCGGGCAAGCCGTTGGTCGCGGTCAACCATCTCGAAGGGCACGCGCTCTCGCCGCGCCTGACCGACCCCGATCTTGCTTTCCCCTACCTCCTCCTGCTCGTGTCGGGCGGGCATTGCCAGCTGCTGCTGGTCGAGGGGGTCGGCGCCTATCGTCGCCTCGCCACCACGATCGACGATGCGGCGGGCGAGGCGTTCGACAAGACCGCGAAGTTGCTCGGCCTCGGCTTTCCCGGTGGCCCGGCGGTTGAAGAAGCGGCCAAGTCCGGCGACCCGCGCGCGGTGCCGCTGCCGCGACCGCTGGTCGGATCGGGCGAACCGCATTTCTCCTTCGCCGGACTCAAGAGCGACGTCGCGCGCAAGGTTGGCAAGTTCGCGCCGGAGGATCTCGCCGCATCGTTTCAGCAGGCGGTGGTCGATTGCCTGGTCGACCGAACCCGCATCGCGCTTGGCAAGGCCATAGGGGCGACCGCGTTGGTCGTCGCCGGCGGAGTTGCGGCGAACGCTGCGGTCCGCGCGGCGCTCGAAACACTCGCGACCGGACACGGCCTGCGCTTTGTCGCGCCGCCGCTCTGGCTCTGCACCGACAATGCCGCCATGATCGCCTGGGCCGGGGCCGAGCGGTTTGCGCTTGGCCTGACCGATCCGCTCGACATGCCCGCGCGCCCGCGCTGGCCGCTCGACCCGGATGCGGAGAAGGTGCGCGGCGCGGGGGTGAAGGCATGAAGATCGGGGTTCTCGGTGGCGGCGCATGGGGCACGGCGCTCGCTCAAGTCGCTGCGCGTAACGGCCAGCCAGTCACGCTGTGGGCGCGCGAGGATGACGTCGTGGCGTCAGTCAATGGGCGCCACGAGAATGCGCTGTTCCTGCCTGGCGTGCCGCTTGCCCCGTCAATCTGCGCGACCAGCGACCTGGCCGCACTGAGTGACTGCGAAACGCTGCTCATCGTCGTCCCCGCGCAGTTTCTCCGCTCGGTCCTGTCACAACTGTCTGTTGGCAATCGAACGATGGTGCTCTGTGCCAAGGGGATCGAGGCAGGGACGCAAAAGCTCGTCGCGGAGATCGCGTCAGAGCTTCATCCGGGAGCGCCGATTGCGGTTCTATCTGGACCCACTTTTGCGCATGAGGTGGCCAAAGGTTTGCCGACCGCAGTGACGCTCGCATGCCCAGATATCGACATGTACCTGCCGCTGGTTGACCGACTGGCTCAGCCGAATTTCCGGATTTACGGCTCCGATGACGTCACCGGTGCGGAGATCGGCGGCGCGGTCAAGAACGTCCTCGCCATCGCATGCGGCGTGGTTGAGGGCGCGGGCCTCGGCCTCAACGCCCGCGCCGCGCTGATCGCGCGCGGCTTTGCCGAGATGACCCGCTTCGGTGTCGCGCGCGGCGGCCGGCCGGAGACGCTGGCGGGGCTGTCGGGCCTGGGCGACCTCGTCCTCACCTGCTCCTCGACCAATTCGCGCAACTTTTCGCTCGGCGTCGGGCTGGGTCAGGGCAAGACCGCCGCCGAACTGCTTGCCGACCGCCGCACGGTGGCCGAAGGCGCCGCCACCGCGCCGGTGCTGCGCGAAGCCGCGCGCGCCGCCGGGGTCGAGATGCCGGTGACCGAAGCGGTCTGCGCGCTGCTGGAGGGAACGCCGGTCCGCACCGTGGTCGACGCGCTGCTCGCCCGCCCGCCGCGTGGCGAAACCGCATGAGATGGGCGGCGCTGCTGCGCGGGATCAACCTCGGCAAACGTCAGCTCAAATCGGCGGAACTCAAGGCGGTGATCGAGGGGCTGGGCTTTACTGACGTCAAGACCCTGCTCGCGTCGGGCAATGTGGTGTTCACCGCCCCCGATACGCGCGCCGAACAGCTTGAAGCGGAGATCCACGACGCACTGGCCGAAGCGACCGGCCTCAAATCCGAAATCTTCGTGCGCACGCCCGAAGCGTTGGATGCGGTCGTGGCCGCCAACCCGTTTCCGGACGCCGCAATCGACCGGCCCAGCTTCCTCGTCGTCACCTTCCACCGCCAGCCGGTCGATGCCGCTGCCGTCGACGCGCTGATGGCGACATACGATGGCCCCGAGCGCGCGCAGGCGATCGGTCGAGAGTTGTACATCGACTTTCCCGAGGGTCAGGGGCGGTCAACCCTGCATGCCCCACTCGGCAAGGCTACGCGCGACCCCGTCACCACCGCGCGCAACTGGAACACCGTGCTCAAGATCCGCGACGCGCTTTAGCGCAGCGCTTGCGCCGCCAGCGCGCTGCACTTCGCATCTTGCGCCAGCGGCGGCCGATCCCCCGCAATCGCATCGCCCAGCAGCTTCAACACCCCGCCGACATTCGGCTTCGCCCCCTCGGGCAGGCGCATCGACGGCGCCTTGATCGTCCCGCTGATCGGCACCGGCTTGGTCAGCCGCAACAGGCTTTCCTTCTTGGGCGACCCGGTCATGGTGAGTGACAGCCGCTCGTTCGCAAGGTTCACGCTGCCATTGAACCGCGACTGACTACGCGAGGTGTCGATCAGGAACGGTGCCATCCGCCCGGTGCCGTTCTTGACGTCGAGCCGCAGGATCATGCAGCGCAGCGTCGCTACCCTGTCCCCATCGACGAGCGCCCCGCGCCCGACATCAAGGCCGAGATAGGAGGCGATATTGGCCGGAATCCGCCCGGTGCCGCCGACCAACGCGATGCTGCCGGTCGATCGCCCGACCGCGCTGCGGATCGTGTCACCCGGCCCGCTCAGCCGCACCCGCCCCTGCAACGGCGCGTCGAGCACGCCATCCCCGGCAAGCGCCGCAATGCGGCTGCCGCGCAGGGTGAGGTCGAGATTAAGCGTCGGCGCAGCCTTGCCGCCCCGCTGGTCGATTACGACCCGCCCGGCCAGCCGGCCCGGCGTCATCTCCATCACGAACGGATCGACCGTCAGCCGCGCATCGTCCAGCGCCAGCGTCGCGCGCGCCGCGCGAAAGCCCGGCGTCCCGACGATCCGGTGCACGCGCACGCGCAGCGCGCCATCGACGTCGCTCACGCTCTTCAGGTCGATCTGAGTCGACGGAATCAACCGGTCGCCGATCCGCGCGCGCCGTGCGGCGGCAACCGCAAGCCCGCGATCATTCGCCAGATCATCGAATTGCAGCGTGGCCAGCGCGACATCGCCGTCGATCCTGGTGCGGCCCGGCGTGCTCTTGTCGATGCTGGCAGTCGCGCGCGACAGGCGCGATTGCCCGATCGTGCCGGTCAGTCGCTCAACCTGCCACTGGTCACCCTTGCGCGACACCCGCCCGACCAGCTTCACGGGCTGAGTGCCGAACAGCCCTGCTTCGATCACCCGGTCGACATCGAGCAGGTCGGCACCCTGCGCAGCAATGTCAAACGCCATGTCACGCGTATCGAACGGCGCCGCCATCGCGCCCTGCACCGCGATACGCGTACGCGGTCCAGCCAGCCGCGCGCGGAACGGCCAACGCACACGCCCCGCAATCGCCGCGCCGCGTACTTCGATGGTGACCGGCTCGTCGGCCAGCGCGCCGGTCCCCGATGCGCGAAAGCCGCGCGGGTCCGAATCGATGCGCACCGTGACGCGCCGGTCCTTTTTCGCATCGCGATAGTCGAGCAGCAGGTTGGTGACCGCGAGCCGCTCGAGCCCGCTGCCGCCCCCGCTACGCCGCTCCGACTCGCGCTCCCAATTTTTCCGCCCGTCTTTGGCGCGGATCAGCGTCAGGCGGCCATTGGCGGCCTCGACCGGTTCCGGGGCAAACCGCCCGATCAGGATCGGCAGCACCGGCAGGCGCACCGTCACACGCTCGACCCGTACCATCTCGCCCGACCCGGCCCAGTCCGGCTGGGCGATGCGCAGGTCGCGAATGTCGAGCAGCGGGTTGAACGAGAAGACCGATCGCCGCTCGATCGACCCGATCGTCACCGGCGCACCGATCTGCGCCGCCAGCGCGCGCTCCGCCCGACCCTTGAACGCCCCCCAGGGCAGCATTGCCAGCAGCAGGAGCAGCAATGCGAGCACCACGGCGATGCCGATGGCGATGCGGACGATCAGGGTGCGGGAAGGCGCGGTCATCGCCGCAGGACGCGCGGCACGCTACCTTCGTTCCGCCCGCGTTTCAGAAATCGATCGCGATGCCCTTCAGCTCCCAGTCGCCATAGCGCGTGGGATCATTGCCGAGCGGGTCGCTCTCCGCCTTCTTCCCAGCCTCCGGCTT
The DNA here is from genome assembly GCF_031456015.1 of Sphingomonas sp. BE123. NCBI lineage: Bacteria > Pseudomonadati > Pseudomonadota > Alphaproteobacteria > Sphingomonadales > Sphingomonadaceae > Sphingomonas > Sphingomonas sp. BE123. The sequence continues at coordinate 264,610 of NZ_JAVDTW010000002.1, forward strand.
GGGCAGCGGCGGGCTCTTCGACAGATAGGCGGGCGGCTTCACATGATCGGGGCGCTTGCCCATGGTGGTTCCTCGATTGAAGCGACGGGTGACATTTCCCACATTGGGGAGTGAAAGGATCGAATCCAAGTGAACGGCTTCAAGACGACAATGTTGCTGGCGGCGCTGACCGCCTTGTTCATGGCCCTTGGCTTCACCATCGGCGGACGCGGCGGCATGATCATCGCGCTGCTGGTCGCGGTGGGGATGAACCTCTTCACCTATTGGAACGCCGACAAGATCGTGCTGAGCATGCATGGCGCGCGACAGGTCGATGCCGGCTCCGCGCCCGAATTCTACAGCCTGGTCGCCGGCCTTGCCCAGCGCGCGCAGCTGCCGATGCCCAAGGTCTACATCATCGATTCGCCCCACCCCAACGCCTTCGCCACCGGCCGCAACCCTGAGAATGCGGCGGTCGCGGCGACGACCGGTCTGCTCAACATCCTCAACCGCGACGAGATTGCCGGGGTGATGGCGCATGAGCTGGCGCATGTCCGCAACCGCGACACGCTGATCATGACGATGGTCGCGACCATTGCCGGTGCGATCTCGATGCTCGCCAATTTCGGCCTGTTCTTCCGCGGGGGCGATGACAATCGCGGCGCGTTTCTCGCCACCATCCTCGCCGTCATCGTCGCGCCCTTCGCCGCGATGATCGTGCAGATGGCGATCAGCCGCACCCGCGAATATGGCGCGGACAAGGGCGGGGCGGAGATTTCGGGCAATCCCCGCGCGCTCGCCTCGGCGCTGGCGAAGCTGGCGCATGGTGCGGCGGCGGTGCCGAACCCCGTGGCACAGCGCAATCCGGCGGCAGCGGCACTCTACATCGTCCCCGGCCTGTCGCGCGGCGGCGACAGCCTATTTTCGACCCACCCCGATACCGGCAACCGCATCGCCGCGCTCGAGGAACTCGCAGTGTCGATGGGCCAGAGCGCACCGCGCGATGTGTTCGCTGCCCCAGCACCCGTCGAGCGTCCGTCCGCCTTGGGCGTCCGCCCGGCCCCGCGTCGCGGCAGCGCGCTCAATCCGAACCGGCGCGGATGATCGATGCTGTCGCTACAGTTGCCGCTGACCCAACCTCGTCAAGGGTATGCGATTCGTTGTCGTTAGCGAGATTTCGTCCGATCTCTAATCGTAGTGCGGGCCATCCACTCGCGTTTGGCTGAAATCCACACCGCGCCGCATGGCCACTAGGTCGAAGCGCTTGAAAAACGCCAATGCTTCGCCGGGAGTGACGCTGATCTCGACAGCCCGCACATCTGTAGGATTAGGATCAAATTCATCGGAGCGAAGGAGATACGCGACAAGCGACACCTCAGTGACGGGCGTTCCTCGATTCTCACCAGAAGATATCCTGAACCCTACAACACGCTCATCCGTTTCAGCCTTTCCGACAGAAACCAGATGTTTCGCTAGTGCGCGGTTGTCTGAAATGTCGGCCGCCACGGTCCCTGTGAAATCGTTATACTGCACACCTGCACTGAGCGTATCCATTTCCCACCTTGATGTTGCCAGTGTTCTGGCTCGCGATATAGGTAAACACCTCCGATTATCTAGGAGCTGGGCGCTAAGGTTTGAGCGTGATCCTCTGCTCGAAAGCGCGTAGGGGGCGGTGATGCCTCGCCCTACCGGTCATCGCCCCCCGCCCCGTCTCGCCGATCCGCCCGGCACCCCCGCCCGCCGCGCCGCGCTGCGTCTGCTCGATGCCGTGCTGCGCCGTGGCCTTGCCATCGAACAGGCGCTCGATGCCTCGACCCAGGGGCTTGCTCCGCCCGATCGCGGCCTTGCACACGCGATCTCGGCGGAAGTGCTGCGTCGCCTCACCGATCTCGACGATCTGATCGACAGCGCCACGCGCAACCGCCTGCCCGACGACGCCAAGGCGCGCTTCGTACTGCGCATCGCACTGGTTCAGGCATTGCGGCTCGGCACGCCGCCGCACGCCGCGATCTCGACCGCGCTCCCCCTCGTCGATGGCGGCCCGCGCAAGCTGGTCCATGGCGTGTTCGGCACGCTGATGCGCCAGAACGCCGTGCTGACCGACCCGCCCGCGCTGCCCAGCGAAGTCTACGCCCGGATTGCCGCCAATTGGGGCGAGCGTGTCGCCGACGCCGCCTGCGCCGCCATCGCCGCCCCGCCCCCGCTCGACCTGACATTGCGCGGCGGTGCCTCCGCAGAGGGCGAGAGCCTACTCCCCGGCCATGTCCGCGTCGCGGCAGGCACCAGCATTGTCGAGCATGAGGGCTTTGCGGAGGGCGACTGGTGGGTGCAGGACATCGCCGCCTCGCTCCCCGCCCGCCTGATCGGACGCGGATCGGGACGCGCGCTCGACCTGTGCGCTGCCCCCGGAGGCAAAACGCTTCAGCTCGCCGCCGCCGGGTGGGACGTCACCGCCGTCGACGCCTCGGAAAGTCGTCTGGCGCGACTTCGGGAAAATCTCGAGCGCACCGGGCTCTCCGCCAAGGTCGTCACCGCCGACCTGCTCAAATGGGAACCCGGCTTCGAGGCCGACGCCGTGCTGCTTGACGCGCCGTGCAGCGCGACGGGTATCTTCCGACGCCACCCCGATGTGCTTCACCGCGTCCGCCCGCGCCTGATCGCTGAGATGGCCGAGCTTCAGTCACAACTCCTGCCGCGCGCGGCGCGCTGGGTCCGTCCCGGCGGATTGATGGTCTATGCGACCTGCTCGCTCGAGCCCGAGGAAGGCGAACAGCAGATCGAGCGGTTCCTGACCGAGCATTCCGGCTTCGCGATCGACCCGGTCCTGCCCGACGAACTGCCCGACGGCGTTACTGCCCATCCACGCGGCTGGCTGCGCACCCTGCCCGGCATGCTGACCGAACAGGGCGGGATGGACGGATTCTTCATGGTGCGGCTGATGCGCGTTGCCGCGTGAATCTGAGGTGATAAAGGAAAGGCCATGAACCCGGTCCGCATCGCCCCGTCCATCCTGTCCGCCGATTTCGCCAAATTGGGGGAGGAAGTGCGCGCGATCGATGCGGCCGGGGCCGACTGGATCCATATCGACGTGATGGACGGCCATTTCGTGCCCAACATCACGATCGGCCCGGCCGTCATCAAGGCGCTGCGCCCGCACAGCGCCAAGCCGTTCGACGTCCACCTGATGATCGCCCCGGTCGATCCGATGCTCGAGGCGTTTGCCGAAGCTGGCGCCGACTGTCTGTCGGTTCACCCCGAAAGCGGCCCGCACCTCCACCGCACGCTGCAAACGATCAAGGCGCTGGGCAAACGCGCCGGGGTCGTGCTCAATCCCGCCACCCCGGTCGATGTGGTGGACCATGTCATGGATCAAATCGACCTGATCCTGGTGATGAGCGTCAACCCCGGCTTTGGCGGTCAGAAATTCATCGAAAGCCAGCTCGCAAAGATTGCGGCACTGCGCGCGAAGATCGATGCCAGCGGCCGCGCCATCGACCTGGAGGTCGATGGCGGGGTCGACCGGACCAATGCCGCGCGGGTGATCGCGGCCGGCGCCGATGCGCTGGTTGCCGGAACCGCAGCGTTCAAGGGCGGGCCGAGCGCCTATGCCGATAATATCGCGGCGTTGAGAGCGGGGTGAGCAGTGGCGGCGAGGAGCGCGGCGCTGGCGCGTCGGCCGACGGAATCGAGCTGGGCAAGCGGCTCATCCGGGTCGGCGGCGACCGTGGCCTGTCGCTTGCCGACCGCATTTCGGAAAAGCTGTTCCGCTTGAGCTGGCGGACGCCGATCCATGCGCTGCGGCTGCGCGGACGGCATCCGCTCAAGCTGATCGCGGTCACCGACGACCCGTTTATCGGCGACGCAGCGCGGGGCCATGCCCTGCTTGCAGGACAACTCAGCTTTCGCGGCGAAAGCCATGACGTTGACGGACTCGATCCGGCGAATCCGACCTGGTCGGCGTCATTCGCAACCTATTTTCAAAGCTTTGCGTGGCTACGCGACCTCTCGACAGTTAGCACCCGGCAACAGGCGGCCCCCGTTGCCGAAGCGCTGATGCGCAAATGGCTGACCGTGCATGCCGCCAAGGTCACCGACCCGGCGTGGCGCGCCGACCTATGGGGTCGCCGCCTGCAATTCTGGGCGGCGCACGCGCCGCTGATCCTGTCGAGCACCGACCTGGTCTATCGCTCGGACGTGCTGCACGCGCTCGCACGCGGCGCCCGGCACCTCGACCGCGCGGCGGACCGGGTGCCGGTGGGCGTTGCGCGGATCGCAGCGTGGTGCGGGGTGCTTACCGCCGGGCTGATGATCCCCGGGGGTGATCCGCGCCGCGCCTTTGGCGAAAGTGGACTGGCCCGCGCATTGGTCGGGGCAATCAGCCGCGATGGCGGGATAACCGGACGCTCGCCCGCGGCGCTGCTCGATGCGATTCAATTGCTCACGCTGTTGCGCGAAACCTATGCCGCACGCCGGATCGAGCCGCCCGCCTTTCTAGCCGACGCACTGGCCCGCATGGTGCCGGCACTGCTCGGCGTGTGCCATGGCGATCGCGGTCTGGCGAGCTGGCAGGGCGGGATCCCGGTTTCGGGCGATGTCATCGACCAGACCGTGGAGGCGACCGGCGTCCGCGCCCGGCCGCTGCGGCAGGCGCATGAATGGGGCTATCAGCGGCTTGCGCAGCAAGGCACCGTGCTGATCATGGACGCAGCGCCACCGCCCGTGACGCGCGCGATGGAGGGCGGCTGTGCCTCCACCCTGGCATTCGAGTTTTCGGACGGCGCCGAACGGATCGTGGTCAGCTGTGGCGGGGCGCTCGGCGCGGATCTGCGCCTGCCCAAGGCGTTGACCGAAGGGTTGCGGACTACTGCCGCCCACTCGACCCTGATCGTGCGCGACAGCAATTCCACCGCGATTCACGCCGACGGTACGCTCGGCCGTGGCGTGGTCGAAATGGAGCTGAGCCGCAACGAGACCGACACGGCCAGTCGTATCGAAGCAAGCCATGACGGCTATGCCCGGCGGCACGGCGTCATCCACCGCCGGACCATCGCGCTGGGCACCGATGGCCGCGATGTGCGCGGCGAGGACAGCCTGCTTCCCGCTGCCAAGCGGGGCGGCAAGGGGGCGGCCGTACCCTTTGCCGTGCGCTTCCACCTGCACCCGGCGGTCGAAGCAACCCCGACCGCCGATGGCGCGGGGGCCTTGCTGCGGACCCGCAGCGGTACCGTCTGGCAGTTCCGGGCGCGGGGCGGGACGCTCACGCTCGAGGAGAGCATCTGGGTCGACGGCAAGGGAATTCCACGTGAAACGCAGCAGCTGGTGCTGACCGGCGATGCACTGTCCGGGGGCTCGAGCGTATCCTGGTTGTTCCACCGCGCGCACAAGAGCAGCTGATCGCCCGCTCCGGCATTGCGAAATTGCGGCCCACGACCTAGAGGGCCCGCCATGACCAGCATCCCGATCCGCCGCGCCCTCCTCTCGGTTTCCGACAAGACCGGGATCGTCGAACTCGGTCAGGCGCTCGCCGCCAAGGGGGTCGAACTCGTCTCGACCGGCGGCACGTCAAAGGTGCTGCGCGATGCGGGGCTGGATGTCCGCGACATTTCCGACCTTACCGGCTTTCCCGAGATGATGGACGGCCGCGTCAAGACGCTGCACCCGGTGGTGCATGGCGGCCTGCTCGCGGTCCGCGACGACGCCGGGCACATGGCCTCGGCCAGCGAACATGCGATCGGCATGATCGATCTGGTCGTCGTCAACCTCTACCCCTTCGCCCAGACCGTCGCGAAGGGCGCGAGCCGTGACGAGATCATCGAGAATATCGATATCGGCGGCCCGTCGATGGTCCGCTCGGCCGCCAAGAACCACGCCTTTGTCGCGATCGTCACCGATCCCGCCGACTATGCCGTGGTCGCGACCGGCGAAACCACGCTGGACGACCGCAAGCGCTTCGCGGCCAAAGCCTATGCCCTGACCGCGCAATATGATTCGACCATCGCCAGCTGGTTTGCCTTCGCCGATCAGGGCGAACGCTTCCCCGAGACGCTGCCCATGGTGTTCAAGCGCGGTGAAGAACTGCGTTACGGCGAGAACCCGCATCAAGCCGCCGCGCTCTACCTCCCCGCCGGCCGCGCCACGCCGGGCATCGCCCAGGCCGAGCAGCTGCAGGGCAAGGAGCTGAGCTACAACAATTACAACGACGCCGACGCCGCGCTCGAATTGGTCAGCGAATTCCGCGATGGCCCGCCGACCGTGGTCATCGTCAAGCACGCCAACCCGTGCGGTGTCGCCACTGCCGACACGCTGGTCGACGCGTACAAGGCCGCACTCGCCTGTGACTCGGTCTCGGCGTTCGGCGGCATCATCGCATTGAACCGCCCGCTCGATGCGGACACGGCGAAGGCGATCACCGATATCTTCACCGAAGTCGTCGTCGCCCCCGGCGCGAGCGATGAGGCCAAGGCGATCTTCGCCGCCAAGAAGAATCTGCGCCTGCTGATCTGCGGCGAACTGCCCGATCCGGCGCGACCCGGCCTGATGCTCAAGACCATCGCCGGCGGCGCACTGGTCCAGTCGCGCGACAATGGCCAGGTGATGCAGGACACGCTCAAGGTCGTGACAAAGCGCGCGCCGACGTCGCAGGAACTCACCGACTGCCTGTTCGCCTGGACCGTCGCCAAGCACGTCAAGTCGAACGCGATCGTCTATGCCAAGGGCGGCAGCACCGCCGGGATCGGCGCGGGCCAGATGAACCGCCTCGAATCCGCGCGCATCGCCGCGTGGAAGGCCAAGGACGCAGCTCACAAGGCTGGCTGGAGCGAACCCCGCACGATCGGCAGCGCGGTCGCCTCCGACGCATTCTTCCCCTTCGCCGATGGTCTTCTCGCTGCGGTCGAGGCTGGCGCCACCGCCGTGATCCAGCCAGGCGGATCGATCCGCGACGATGAAGTGATCGCCGCAGCCGACGAAGCCGGCCTCGCCATGGTCTTCACGGGAATGCGCCACTTCCGGCACTGATCTGACCCGCGAACCCGGATACGCGATACCGCGTCCCACCCGGCCACCCATCGGGGCGTGCGACTGGCGGAGCAGCGTGTCGCCGCCCTCAGACCTTTTCGTCGGGCAGGGTCGGTTCGCTCTTCGGCATTTTCTTGAACAAGGCGCGGTCTTCCGGGCCAAAGGCCCATTTTCCGATCACCGCGAAGTAGACGAGGAAGATCGCGGGAACGCCGACCGACAGTTCAAGCCATTCGAGGCGCTGTGGCAGGAGCGTGAAGGCCCACCCCGTCGCACCAGCAACGAGGATCGCGGCGACAAAGCCGGGACGCAGACTGAACACCGATGCTCCGGTCAGCCGCGCCAGCATCCAGCATTTGATCGTCGAACCGAGCGCCAGCGTCAGCACTAGCGCCGCTGCCGGACCCACCGCCTGGACATGGATGTCGAGGCCCATCGCGCGCATCTGGAACACCAGCGCAAAGCTCAATGCCGCCTGAAAACCGAGCAGCAGCAGCGACACCATCAGGTTGCGGTGCCGCGCCATGTAGACCAGCCCGGCCTCAGCCACCGCGCCGGGCGAGGCAACGACTTCAGCCGCGAGCAGGAAGCACAACGCGATGGCGCCGACCACGAATTGCGGGCCGACCACGCCCATCACCCCTTCCGCCGGGATGCCACCCATCAGCAGCAGCGCCGCCTGCAACGTGATGATCCAGAACCCGACCTGGCGCACCTGCGCGGCGATGGCGGCGCGGTTACCCGCCGCCAGGTTGCGCGCAATCACCGGCCCCAGCACCGGGTCGAAGCTGGTCTTGAGCTTCTGCGGGATCGAGGAAACCTGCTGCGCCATGTAATAGATGCCGACGATCGTCGGCGGGAACAGCAGGCCGAGGATGAAGCGATCGATATTGCGCGTGCCCCATTCGATCGCATCTGCTCCGGCAAGCGGCATGTTGCGCCGGGCGAGCTGGAGCAGCGGGGTGACGCGCGGCGACCAGCCATGCGGCAGGCCATAGCTGCGAATGAACGGAATCAGGCTCGCGACCAAGGCCGCCGCCATCGACAGCACATAGGCGATGATCAGCCCGTCGCGCGCCGACACATAATAGAGCACCCACGCCGCGATGCTGATCGTCCATGGCTCCACGATCGCGCGTGCAGTGACCGTCGCCTTCACATTGTGGCGATAGGCGAGTGCGGCCAGGCTGACATCGGACCAGGCAATCGCGAACACGATCACCGCCAGATAGCGGTCGAGCCCGGTCGTCCCGCTGTTGGGGAACATCAGGTCCGGGAAGACGAACAGCAGCGCACTGGCCAGCATCGAAACGACGAACGCCACCACCATGCCGTCCCACACGACATGCGCGTGCGGGCGATCGGTCGATGCCAGCGCCTGCGCCAGCCCGCGCTTGAGACCAAGCGTGGCAAGCAGTGCCGCCAGCTCGACCACCACGACCGCGAGCGCAAATCGCCCGACCGTCTCCGCGCCATAGAGCCGTCCCGCGATGAACAGGAACGGCAATCGCGCGAGCAGCCGCAGGAAGAAGCCGAAGATATTCGTCCGTCCGCCCTTGGCGAGCGCGGACAGGTCGTCGCCCTGCTTCACGCGCTGCGCGTCCGCCCACGCTCGAGCAACCGCATCGCCGGGGTCGCGGTGGTCCCGTGCAGCAGGATCGAGATCAGAATTACCACCCCCAGCGCCCCCCACAGACGCACCGGTTCCTCAAACTGGCCATGATTGATCCCGTAAGCGAAATAGAACACCGATCCCAGCCCGCGAATGCCGAAGAAGGCGATCACCGGCCGTTCGAACGGCGCCAGGCGGCATCCGGCCAGCGCGATCCACCCCGCAAGCGGTCGCACGATGAAGATCGCGACCAGCGCAAAGCCAAGCTCCGGCCAGCCGATCATCGCGAACAATCCGCCCGCGCTCAGCATCCCGCCGAACATGACGAGCAACGCCATCATCAGCAACCGTTCGGTCTCGTCGGCGAAATCGTGCATCCGCGCGTTGAAATCGCTGCCCTTCGCCGCGCGCCGCAACATCAGACCCGCGACGAACACCGCCAGAAAGCCATAGCCATGCGCCAGCTCGGTCACCGCATAGATGGCCAGCGTCGCCCCCAACGCGACAAAGCCATCGCCGGTGCGCGATAATTTGGTGTCTGCGGGCAAGCGATAGATGATCTTGCCGAGCGCCCAGCCCCCGGCCCAGCCCAGCGCCAGGCCGACGGACAGCCGGACGACGACCGCGTCCAGCGCCCAGGACGCCAGGTTGGACATGGCCCAGCCACCCGCCGCTACGGCGATGGCAAGGTGCACGAACGGAAAGGCCAGCGCGTCATTCAATCCGGCTTCGGACGTCAGCGCGAACCGCGCCTCATCGTCGCTCGCCGATCCGGGCTCCTCGATCTGCACGTCCGACGCGAGCACCGGATCGGTCGGGGCAAGCGCGGCGGCGAGCAGCAACGCCGTCGCCACGCCGACGCCGAGCAGCGCCTGTCCCGCAAAGGTCAAGGCAAGGATGGTCAGTGGCATCGCGATCGCGAGCAGGCGCACACACAGCCGCCAGTTGGCCCAGTTCAGCGCGCGATCGATCTTCAGCCCCGCCCCCATCAGCGAGACGATGACAATCAGCTCCGCCGCCTTCTCGACCAGAAACGGGCTTTCGATCGGGTGCAGCGCAAAGGGCGCGAAGCGGTCGAATGAAAAGGCCAGCGCGCCGACCCCGACGCACAGGATCGGGAGCGACAGCGGGGCCTTTTCGAGCAGCAACGGGACCCAGGCGACCATCAGAATCAATACGCCCGCGCCCAGCAACAGCGGGATGTACAGGTCGATCAGCGGCGCAAGGCTCGCCCCTGCCGCGGTCAATGCGCCGCGCCCCAGCTCGGGCCGGTGCCGATTTCCACGCCCAGCGGCACGGTCAGCGTGATCGCCGGTTCGGCTGCAGTTTCCATCACCCGGCGGATCACGGCCGACGCCGCGTCGACATCGCCTTCGGGCAGTTCGAACACCAGCTCGTCATGCACCTGCAGCAACATGCGGACGTTCGGCAAACCCGCCTCCAGCAGTGCCGGTCCCATCCGCGCCATTGCGCGCTTGATGATGTCGGCGCTGGTTCCCTGAATCGGCGCGTTGATCGCGGCGCGTTCGCTACCTGCGCGCTCATTCTGGTTGGGCGCATTGATCCGGGGGAAGTGAGTCTTCCGCCCGAATAGGGTGGTGGTGTAGCCGCGCGCCTTCGCCTCATTCAGCGTATCGGCGATGTAGCGGCTGATTCCGGGGAAGCTCTGGAAGTAACGGTCGATCATCCCCTGCGCCTCGTCCGGCGTGACGTCGAGCCGTCCGGCCAGCCCCCAGCGGCTGATGCCGTAGAGGATCGCGAAGTTGATCGTCTTGGCTCGCCCGCGCGTGTCGCGATTGACCTCGCCGAACAGCTCCATCGCGGTGCGATTGTGAATGTCCTCGCCCTGTTCGAACGCCTCGCGCAGCGCGGGCACATCGGCGATATGCGCGGCGAGCCGCAATTCGATCTGCGAATAGTCGGCCGACAGGATGACATTGCCCGGCTCCGCCACAAACGCGTCGCGGATCTGGCGGCCCACTTCGGTGCGGATCGGAATGTTCTGCAGGTTGGGGTCGGTCGATGACAGCCGCCCGGTCTGTGCGCCGGTCAGCGAGTAGCTGGTATGTACCCGCCCGGTCGCCGGATTAATCTGTGCCTGCAGCGCGTCGGTATAGGTGGATTTGAGCTTCGACAGCTGGCGCCAGTCGAGCACTTTCAGCACCATCTCGCGCCCCGGCGAATCCTTGTCCGCCGCGATCCGCTCCAGCTCGTTGACGTCGGTCGAATAGACGCCCGACTTGCCCTTGCGCCCGCCCTTGATCCCCATCTTGTCGAACAGCACGTCGCCGAGCTGTTTCGGGCTGCCGATGGTGAACTTGAACCCGGCGATCGCGTGGATTTCTTCCTCCAGCGACGCGATCTGCCTGGAGAATTCATCCGACAGGCGCGCGAGCGCCGCCGCATCGACCTTGATCCCTGTGCGCTCCATCTCCGCGATCACCCGCACCAGCGGCCGGTCGACCATCTCATAGACCCGCGTCGCGCCTTCATAGGCCAGCCGCGGCTTGAGCCGCCGCCACAGCCGCAGCGTCACGTCCGCGTCCTCGGCCGCGTAACGCGTCGCGGCCTTCAGATCGACTTCGGCGAACCCGATCTGCTTCTTTCCGGTGCCGGTCACATCCTTGTACGCGATGCAGCTGTGCGCCAGATGCGTCGCCGCCAGCTCGTCCATTCCATGCCCGTGCAATCCGGCATCAAGGTCGAAGCTCATCACGATCGTGTCGTCGAACGGCGCGACATCGATCCCCAGCCGGCCGAGGATGATCAGGTCATATTTGAGGTTGTGCCCGATCTTGAGCACCGCCGGATCCTCCAGCAGCGGCTTGAGCTTTGCCAGCACCGTCGCGCGGTCGAGCTGCACCGGCTTCTCCGCGAACATGTCGGTCCCGCCATGGCCAACCGGAATATAGCAGGCAAGATTGGGGTGCAGCGCCATGCTCACCCCGACCAGCTCGGCGCGCGTCGCATCGGTGCCGGTCGTCTCGGTATCGATCGCGACCCAGCCCTGATGCCGCGCCACGGTGATCCAGCGGTCCAGCGCCGCCTCATCCACCACCGTCTCATAGCCGTCGTGATCGCACGGCGGATCGGGCTCCAGCCCCGGCACTTCATGCGTTTCGACCGGAGCATCGGCGACTGAACTGGTTTCACTGCCCAGCCGCGCGAGCAAGGTCTTGAATCCGTGATGCTCCAGAAATGCGCGGAGCGGCGCGTCGGGAATGCCGTCGAGCACAAAGGAATCGAGTGGCTCGGGCAAGGGCACGTCATCGGCCAGCGCGACCAGCTTGCGCGAAAGCCGCGCCATGTCGGCATGCTCGATCAGATTATCGCGCAGCTTGCCCTTCTTCATCTCGGGCGCAGCGGCCAGCACCGCCTCGACATCGCCATGCTCCAGGATCAGCTTGGCCGCGGTCTTCGGACCCACTCCCGGAACGCCCGGCACATTGTCGACGCTGTCGCCCATCAGCGCGAGCACCTCGCCGAGCTTGTCCGGCCCCACCCCGAACTTCTCGACCACCGCCTCCGGCCCCATGCGGCGGTCCTTCATTGTGTCGAGCATGTCGATGCCCGGCTCGGTCAGCAGCTGCATCAGATCCTTGTCGGAGCTGACGATCGTCACCTGCCATCCTTGCGCCAGCGCCGCCTTGGCATAGCTCGCGATCAGGTCGTCCGCCTCCCAGCCCAGTTCCTCGATGCACGGCAGGCTGAAGGCGCGCGTCGCGTCGCGGATCATCGGGAATTGCGGCTTCAGGTCCTCGGGAGCCGGCGGGCGGTTGGCCTTGTACTGATCGTACAGCTGATTGCGGAATGTTTCCTCGGCCTTGTCGAGGATCACCGCAAGATGCGTCGGCCCCTCGGCCTTGTGCAGCTCGCTCGCCAGCTTCCACAGCATCGACACATAGCCGTAAACGGCGCCCGCCGGCTCACCATGTTTGTTGGTCAGCTTGGGCAGCACATGATAGGCGCGGAAGATGAAGCTCGAGCCGTCGACGAGATAGAGATGGGGCATGGCGCCGGGATAACCCATGCCGCCGGACGGACAAACTCTTTTAGCTAGGTCTCAGCGGTGGTTGGCGACCACCGAGGCGACCACCGCCTGCATCAGCTCCTGTCGCTCGCGTACCGGGCGCGGGGTATCGCCGATCATCACCGCGACCGCATAGGACTTGCCGTCGGGCGCGGTCAGGATCCCGATATCGTTGAAGCCCGCGGTCCGTGCGCCGAGGTCCTGACCGGTCCCGGTCTTGTGCGCCAGCGTCCAACCCACCGGCACGGCGGCGCGCAGCCGCGCCTTGCCCGTGCGCGTCCCCGACATGACGGTGGTCAGGAAACTGGTCGAGGATGCCGACAGCAGTTCACCCGCCTTGAGCCGCGCCAGCGCCAGCGCGATTGCCGAGGGCGCGGCACCATCGACCGGATCGGCGACATAGGAATCGAACGCTGCGCGCCGCACCGTCGGCGGCAGCGCAGCCCGCGCGCGCTGGAATTCACCGGCCATCGCATAGCGCTGATCCCAGCTCAGACCGGCAGTCCCGGCCTGCAACAGCCGCTCGCCCGGCCCAAACCGGATCTCGCCCAGGCCACGATCGGCGATGAAGCTGCGCACCGCCTGCGGCCCGCCGACCAACGTCAGCAACCGGTCATTGGCGGTATTGTCGCTCTGCTGCATCGCGCGCAGCAACAGCTCGCGTACCGTCGTGCGGTACACGCCGTCGCGCACCACCAGCGTCGCGATCGGCTGGTGGAACAGCGTCAGATGCTCGCGGCGCAACTCGACCGGATCGTCGAGCGTCAGGCGCCCCTTGTCGCGCGCGTCGAGCACGGTCATCGCCACCCACAGCTTGCTCACGCTTTGCTGCGGCATGCGGCGATCGCCATTGGCATCGACCTGCCAGCCCCATTCGAGGCTGCGCACGGAAATACCGACCACACCGCCAAAATCGCGCGCCAGCGCGTCGATGTTCGCGGTCAGTGCGGCGGGGGCGGGGAACACCGGCATTGGCCGGGGCGCTGCCGGAATCGGCATCGATACACGATAGCTGGGCGGTGTCAGATCCTCGGGCAGGTCGTCGCGATTGACGCCTGCGCCGATTAGCAAGGCGGGCGCCAAGCCCGCAAGCGTCAATGCCCGCTGTAGAATCGTAAACTCCTGCATCCCCAACACGATGGTCCGCCCCTTGCCCAAAGCGATCATGCGGTGTCGCGATGCCCGGGCCAAGAGCTGACCGGGACGTCTGCGACGAATGCGCGGATTATGACGGCAAAGCGTGAAGATTCAGCCAAAAAATCACGGGACCAATACGGTGTCCTGTGCCCTTTTGTCCGTGTTCGGGAAATCGAGCGTGTAGTGCAGACCCCGGCTTTCGCGCCGGTGGAGCGCCGATCGCACGATCAGCTCCGCCGACTGGAGCAGATTGCGCAATTCGATCAGGTCGGGCGTGACGCGGAAATGGCCGTAGTAATCGGCGACCTCCTCGTTCAGCATCTTGATGCGGTGCGCGGCGCGTTCCAGCCTTTTGGTGGTCCGCACGATGCCGACATAATTCCACATGAAGCGGCGGATCTCGGTCCAGTTCTGCTTGATCACCACCTCTTCATCCGAATCGGTGACGCGGCTTTCGTCCCAGGGCCGGATCGGCGGTGGCGCGGGCAGGTCGGCCCAGTTCGCCGCGATATGCCGCGCCGCCGCCTCGCCGAACACGAAACATTCGAGCAGTGAATTGCTGGCGAGCCGGTTGGCGCCGTGCAGCCCGCTCTCGCTGCACTCGCCTGCCGCATAAAGACCGGGCAGATCGGTGCGCCCGTCCAGATCGACGACGATCCCGCCACAGGTATAATGCTGCGCCGGCACCACCGGGATTGGACCCGTTGTCATGTCGATGCCAAGGCCGATCAGCTTGTCATGGATGTTCGGGAAATGCCCCTTCACGAACTCGGCGGGCATATGGCTGATATCGAGATGGACGTAATCGAGGCCATCTCGCTTGATCTCCGCGTCGATCGCGCGCGCCACGACGTCGCGTGGCGCCAGCTCCATCCGCTCGGCATCATAGTCGGCCATGAAGCGCTTGCCGGTCTGGGGGTTGATCAGCCGCCCGCCCTCGCCGCGCACCGCTTCGGTGATCAGGAAATTCTTGACGTCGAGATGGTAGAGGCAGGTCGGGTGGAACTGCATCATCTCCATGTTCGAGATACGACAGCCCGCGCGCCACGCCATCGCGATGCCGTCCCCGGTCGCTCCCTTGGGCGCGGTGGAGAAGAGATAGGTACGCCCCGCCCCCCCGGTCGCCAGCACCGTGGCGTTGGCGGTGAACAATTCGACCCGCCCGGTCGCGCGATTGACGGCATAGACGCCCCACACCTTGCCCGCGCCCGAATAGCGCAGCTCATGGCGACTGGTGGCCAGGTCGATCGCGACCATGTCGGGGACAAGCGTGATGTTGGGGTGCGCCTGCGCCGCACGGATCAGCGCGACCTGCACCGCCCAGCCGGTGGCATCATCGACATGCACGATGCGGCGCGCGCTATGCCCGCCCTCGCGCGTCAGGTGCAGCGCGTTGCCGTCCATGTTGAACGGCACGCCGAGTTCGACCAACCGCTGGATTGCGGCGGGGGCGTTTTCGACCACCATTTCGACCGTCGCGCGGTCGTTGAGGCCAGCCCCGGCGACCATCGTATCCTCGATATGGCTTTCGAACGTGTCGCCGGGTTCCAGCACCGCGGCGATCCCGCCCTGCGCCCAGGCGGTCGACCCCTCGTCCAGCCCACCCTTCGCCAGCACCGTCACCCTGAACCGTTCGGCGAGATTGAGCGCGGCGGTCAGCCCCGCGGCACCCGAACCGATCACTAGAACGTCGCACTGATGGGGGTCTTGGGCCACTCTCGTTCCTTCGCGCACCGATGGCGGTGGGCCGCTATGCGACAAAGCGCGGCAATTTCAAACACGCTGCGGTTGCCGGGCGGGTCCGCAGGCCATAGCGAGGGGATGACAAGGAGATACCGATGCGCCTGATCCTCGCCGCCGCTGCTGCGCTGCTCGCCTGTGCCTTGCCCGCTGACGCGGCGACGTGTCTGCTGCCGGCGCCGGGCAGCACACAGCCGATGACGATCGGTACGACCGGGCGCTCGGTGCTGGTTCACACCCCCGAAAATCCGTCGGACGGCCCGCTTCCGCTGGTCATCGCCCTGCACGGCAGCGGCGGAGACGGTGCCGCGATCCTGGCGCAATCCAAGCTCGAGGCGAGCAGCGACCGCCACGGCTTTCTGCTGATCGCCCCGAATGGCGGTATCCCGGTCGAGCGCGGCTTTGTCTGGAACATCCCGGGCGTGCCCACCGTCACCGGCAAGGTGCCTGGGCCTGGCGATGCGGATGACGTCGCCTTCCTCAAGACCGCCATCGACGTCCTCGCCGCGCAGGGCTGTGTCGACCGCCGCCGCGTCTATGCCACCGGCCTGTCGGGCGGCGGACGGATGACGTCATGGCTGGGCTGCGTCGCGTCCGACCGGTTCGCCGCGATCGCCCCGGTGGTGGGCCTTCGCGCTGGCAACCCGCTGGCCAGCGACAAGACCCGCCCCGACCCCGCCACCTGCACGCCCAAGCACCCCATGCCGGTGATCGCCTTTGCCGGCGATGCCGATGGGACCAATCCGGTGCAGGGCGGCGGCGCAGGCTATTGGCAATATACGATGGAGGCGGCCGAGACTCGCTGGGCCACGCTCAACGGCTGCACCGCCGGTCCGCTGCGCCGCGACCTCGCCGCCAATCTCTATGAGCGGCTCCATACACGCTGCCGGGCGCAGTCCGAGGTTGTCGCGCACATCCTGCGCGGCGGCGGCCATGTCTGGACTGCGGACAATGACGCGATGTGGCGCTTTTTCGCGCGCTACCGGCGCTAGGCCGCGTTGGCCGCCCGGGTCAGGCTCAGGAACACGTCCTCCAGATCCGCTTCGCGCGTGCTGACGTCAACGATGCCGAACCCTGCAGCCTGCACCGCGCCCAGCACCTCACCGGCATTCGCGCGATCCTTGCGATAGGTGATGACCAAGGTCCGCTCGCCCTTCGCCTCGATCTTCTGGAAACAGCCATTGGCGGGCAGATCAACGATGTCGCGGTCGACCACCACCTCGACCGCCTTTTCCTGGGTCTTGCCGACCAGGTCGCGGGTCGGTTCATTGGCGATCAGCTTGCCATGGTTGATGATCGCGATGCGATCGCACAGCTCTTCGGCTTCTTCCAGATAATGGGTGGTCAGCACCACCGTGACGCCCTGATCGTTGAGCGTGCGGACATAGGCCCAGAGCTGCTGACGCAATTCGATATCGACGCCCGCGGTCGGCTCGTCGAGCACGAGCACCGGCGGCGAATGCACCATCGCTTTCGCCACCATCAACCGCCGCTTCATCCCGCCTGACAGGGTGCGCGAATAGGCGCGCGCCTTATCCTCCAGATGCACCGCGCGCAACAGCTCCATCGACCGCCGCTGTGCCTTGGGCACGCCATACAGCCCCGCCTGAATCTCCAGCGTCTCGACCGGGGTGAAGAACGGGTCGAACATGATCTCCTGATTGACGATCCCGATCGCGCGCTTGGCGTTGCGCGGGCTGGCGTCGATGTCGAACCCCCAGATGCACGCCGTGCCGCCGGTCTTGTTGACCAGCCCCGCCAGAATGTTGATCAGCGTCGACTTGCCCGCGCCGTTCGGCCCCAGCAGTCCGAAAATCTGCCCGCGCGGCACGGTGAAGCTCACCCCGTCCAGCGCCTGTTTGCCGCCCTTATAGACCTTGGAAAGGCCGTCGATCTCGATCGCCGCGTCGCTCATGCCGGGGAAGTGGGACGATGCGCACCGATTGGCAAGCGAATCCGCACCCAACAAGCCATTGCCGCCCCTTCACCGCTTTGCTAACCGCACTCCCATGATCGCGCCGCCCGAAGTCACCCGCGTCACCACCGCCCGCGTCGCCTGTGACGGCGCGCATGCCGGTATCCCCGCCGCGCTCGGCCATCCGCGCGTGTTTCTGCAGATCGACGAGCATGGCTATGTCGATTGCGGCTATTGCGACCGCCGCTTCGTGCTGATCGGCGGTCCCGCCGATGGCGCCGACCAGTCGCAATTGCCCGACCACCCGGCTGGCGCGAGTCTCTGAGTTTCTAGGCGGCACCGGCCCGCTCCCCCACCCGGCCACCCAACGATAGTAGCCTATGGGTGGCCGGGTGGGGGAGCGGGCCGGTGCCGCAAAATGCGCAACGCGCATTTTCAAACAACCTGATCCGCCTATATTGAGCGGATGTACAGCGATCCCCGAGGTTTCCTCTACCGCGACGGCTTTGATGCCGACGCCGCGCAGCGCCTGACCGCATCGATCCTCGCCACGGCCGAGGATGGCGAGCTTTACCTGCAATATCGCAAGACGGAGGCATTCGGCTTCGACGACGGGCGGCTCAAGACCGCGTCGTACAACACCGATTCGGGCTTCGGCCTGCGCGCGGTGAGCGGCGAGACCACGGCCTTTGCTCATGCGAACGAGATCAGCGACGCCGCGATCCGCCGTGCCGGCGAAACAATGGCGCTGATCGACCCGGCAACCGGTCCCAAGGCTGCGGCACCCGCGCGCACCAACCGCCATCTCTATACCGATGCCGACCCGCTCGATCTGGTCCCCTTCGCCGACAAGGTGAACCTGTGCCAGACGATCGACGCCGCCGCGCGCGCCCGCGATCCCCGCGTGGTGCAGGTGTCGGTCAGCCTGCTCGGATCGTGGAGCGTGGTCGAGATCGTCCGTCCGGACGGCTTCATCGCGACCGACATCCGCCCGCTGGTTCGCCTCAACGTCAGCATCGTGGTCGAGTCGAATGGACGCCGCGAAACCGGTAGTTTCGGCACCGGCGGCCGCGCGCTCTACGACCGGCTGATGCAACCCGAAACCTGGAACCGCGCGATCGACGAGGCGCTGGCACAGGCTTTGGTCAATCTCGACGCGGTCGATGCCCCGGCGGGCGAGATGACCGTGCTGCTCGGCCCGGGCTGGCCGGGTATCCTGCTGCACGAGGCGATCGGCCATGGCCTTGAAGGCGACTTCAACCGCAAGGGCACCAGCGCTTTTTCCGGCCGCATCGGCGAGCGCGTTGCCGCACCCGGCGTCACCGTGGTCGATGACGGGTCGATCATGGACCGCCGCGGATCGCTGTCGATCGACGACGAAGGCACGCCGACGCGCGAGACCGTGCTGATCGAGGACGGCATCCTGCGCGGCTATATGCAGGATCGCATGAACGCGCGGCTGATGGGGGTCGAACCGACCGGCAATGGCCGCCGCGAGAGCTTCCAGCACGCCCCGATGCCGCGCATGACCAACACCTTCATGAAGGGCGGTCAGGACGATCCCGCCGAACTGCTGAGCCGGGTGAAAAAAGGAATCTTTGCCAAGAGCTTTGGCGGTGGTCAGGTCGACATTGTCTCGGGCAAGTTCGTGTTCAGCTGCACCGAGGCGTACAAGATCGAGAACGGCAAGCTCGGTGCCCCGATCAAGGGCGCGACGCTGATCGGCGACGGGCCGACCAGCCTGACCCGCGTAATCGGGATCGGCAATGATTTCGCACTCGATGAGGGCATCGGCATGTGCGGCAAGGGCGGCCAGTCCGTACCCGCAGGCGTGGGTCAGCCGACGCTGTTGCTCGACGGACTGACGGTCGGCGGGACGGCCTAAGCCAGCAACCGCGCGACGTCGGCAAAGTCGTGCGCAACGGCGTGAACCCCGATAGCGCGCAGACGGTCGCCGTGATCCGGACCGCAATGGCTGCCCGCGCACAGGCCGATGACATGCGCCCCCGAGGCCACCGCTCCGGTGGCACCGACCGGTGAATCCTCCAGGATCGCACAGCGCTCGATGGGGACGCCCAAGTGCGCGGCCGCGTGGAGATAGATGTCGGGAGCCGGCTTGCCGCGTGCGACATGCTCGCGCCCGCTGAAGATTCGTCCATCGAAGACATCGCGGATGCCCAGATGATCGAGATGCGTCCCGATCCAGTGGCTATTGCTTGACGACGCGATGGCGCGCGGAAGGTCGCCCGGCAGAGCGCGGACGAACGCGATCGCTCCCGCGACCTCGGCCACGCCTTCGGCCAGTACCCGACGATTCTCCGCCTCACGCGCGTCGTGGAAATCTTCAGGCAGGGTACGCCCGATCCAGCCTTCAATGGCCTCGATAAAATCGCGCCCGGCGAGGCCCATGAAGTTCGCCATCGACTCTTCGGGGCTGGTCGGATGGCCGATCGCGGTCAGATATTCCGCGATATGGCGGTTGCCCTCGAACTCGCTTTCCAGAAGCACGCCATCGAAATCGAAGATCAGCGCATCGAAGCGGACCGACAGGCTCATGCGCGCGCTCCGAACAATGCGGTTCCGACGCGGACATGGGTTGCGCCGATGGTCACTGCCACTTCGAAATCGTCCGACATGCCGATGCTGAGTTCGGTCAGCCCGACCTCTCGCCCCAGCTTGGCGAGAAGCGCGAAATAGGGCGCTGGGTCCACCCCCACCGGCGGGACCGCCATCAATCCGACGATCGGCAGCCCGGCGGCGCGCGCTTCGGCCAGCAACGCCGGCAGTTCACGCACCGCAACGCCGCCCTTCTGCGGCTCGTCGCCGATATTGACCTGGATGAAGCAATCGGGGCGCTTGCCGCTCTCCGCCATCGCCTTGGCCAGCGCAGCGACCAGCGACAGACGGTCGACCGAGTGGATCGCATCGAACAGCGCCACGGCATCGGCCGCCTTGTTCGACTGCAGCTGGCCGACCAGATGCAGGCGGATGTCCGGGGTCGCGGCCTTGAGCGCAGGCCATTTCGCCGCCGCCTCCTGAACCCGATTCTCGCCGAACACGCGCTGTCCGGCATCGATCAACGGCTGGATCGACTCCGCATCATGCGTTTTGGAGACAGCGATCAATGTGACGTCATCGGGCCGGCGATCCGCGATCTGGGCGGCGCGGGCGATACGCGAGTGGATTTCGGCGAGGCGGGTGGAGGCAGTTTCGGCGGACATGATCGGCGCTATAGGTGGCACGATGCCGCGCCGCCACCCCTGCCCCTCATTGCTGCCGCACCGCTGGCTGATGACCGATGAGCGATTGGGCGACGGGCTGTGGCCCGCGATCCACGCCCTGCCACCCGGTTCGGGTATCGTCTTTCGCCATTATGCGACTCCGCCGGACGCGCGGCAGCGCCTGTTCATTCGGGTGCAGCGGCTGGCGCGGCGCCGGCGGCTTCTGTTGGTCATCGCCGGCCCCCCGATCGCAGGCAGCAGCCGCCTGCCCCGCCACGGTCGCACGTCCGGGGCGTTGACGGCGCCGGTCCATTCGCGGCGCGAGGCAATCGCTGCGCAACGGGCGGGGGCAGCGTTGCTGTTCGTGTCGCCGGTCCACCCCACCCGCTCACATCCCGGTGCGCCCGCGTTGGGGCGCGTGCGATTCGCGCTGATGATTCGCGGCCTCAGCGTACCGGTCGTGGCGCTGGGCGGGATGAACGCGCGACGATGGCGCGCGCTACGCCCGCTCGCTGTTCATGGATGGGCAGCAATCGACGCGTGGCGCACCGACTGATCGCAGGATCAGAAGCGGATCGCGGTCCCGACATAAACCGCCTGGCTATCGCGGCGATTGTCATTGAGCTGTGGCAGGCGATCCTTTTCGCTCATGTAGCGAACGCCGGCCGTCACATCGAGATTGCGGGTGATCGAATAGGCACCACCGACATCGATCGAATAATTGGGATCCACGGTCAGCAGACGCGGTGCGCGCTCGTTCGGCTTCTCGGTCGCAGCCTTGATCCGGGCCGATGCCCGCTTGCCGGTGTACGAAACGCCGACATCGAGCTTCTCACGGCTGCCCGGCTGGCCCGCAAGGTCGAGCTTGGCGAGGTCACCGGAGATGGCAAAGCGCTTCCAGCCGACCGACACACCAAGATTATAGGCGATCGGCTGCAGCGTAACCGAAGCCGGTGCGGCCGCGCCGCGATCGGCCATTGCAGCACTCGGCCGCGCTGTCCGCGCACGAACTGCAACCGTCACGCTGCGATTGCCGGCGCCGCGTGTATCGGCGGGCGTGAAGCGAAAACCGGTCCCGGAAATGCCGCTGCGCGCAAGTACTGCGGCGAGTCGCGGATCCGCTGCTGCCGGAGTGAAGGTTCCGATTCCGATCACCGGGGTCGAGCGCGTGGGCGCAACGCGCTGGGGCGTACCGGTCTGTGCGAAGATCGCCGGCGCTGCAGCAAGGCCGGCGACGCCAAGCGCCCCCAGTCCCAACCCAGCCATGATCCGACGTGCACGCATCACAAACCCCTATTCGCCACGCGCTCTACCACGATTTCGCCGCAATGTTCCACTGGCCCGAATCCGATTTCACCACGACTGTTGCACAAGACGCACAGCACGCGCACGGCGGCTTGCGCTTGCGGCGCGCGCATCAGCATCTATAGATGCTTCGCGACCCTGAAGAGACTTCCCATAGGATGATGCCGATGAACCGCCAGTTGCGCACCGCGATCCTGGGCAGCGTTGCCCTCACCCTCGCCGCGTGCGGTGGCGGTGGCGATCGCCCGCGTGCCGATCTTGCCGCGTCGAAGGTGACGACGATCGGCGTCAACGCCTATCTGTGGCGCGCCGCGCTCGATACCGTGTCATTCGCGCCGATTGCCCAGACCGACTCCAACGGCGGCGTGATCGTGACCGACTGGCACGTCAATCCGAACTTGGCGACGGAGCGGGTCAAGATCACTGTCGCGATCCTTGACCAGGATCTGCGCGCCGACGCGCTGCGCGTCAGCATCCAGCGTCAGCTCAACCGCGGCGGCCAGTGGGTCGATGCCCCGGTCGAAGCGGCGACGGTGCAAAAGATGGAAGACATCATCCTGACCAAGGCACGCGACCTGCGTCGCGCCGCCATCGTCGAGAAGTGATTCGGGTGGGCCGTTGCCCGACCGACTGAAGACAAGGAAAGACATGTGTCGCGGTTTAACGCGCTGAACGCCGATTCCGCGTGGCAGAAGGTCTGGGAAGAACGCCGCACCTTCGCCGCGGACGATCACTCGCCCAAGCCCAAATCCTATGTGCTTGAGATGTTTCCCTATCCGTCGGGGCGCATCCATATGGGGCATGTCCGCAACTACACGATGGGCGACGTGCTGACGCGCTATCGGCGGATGAAGGGCATGGAAGTGCTTCACCCGATGGGGTGGGACGCCTTCGGCATGCCGGCCGAGAATGCCGCGATGGAAAAGAAGGTTCATCCCGGCGGGTGGACCCGCGACAATATCGCGACGATGCGCGCGCAGCTGAAGCGGCTGGGCCTCGCGATCGACTGGGGTCGCGAGCTGGCGACGTGTGAGCCCGAATATTACGGGCACGAGCAGGCGCTGTTCCTCGATCTCTTCGCTAACGGATTGGTTTACCGCAAGGAATCGACGGTCAACTGGGACCCGGTCGACATGACCGTGCTCGCCAACGAGCAGGTGATCGACGGGCGCGGATGGCGGTCGGGGGCGCTGGTCGAGAAGAAGAAGCTCAACCAGTGGTTCCTCAAGATCACCGACTTTGCCGACGAGCTGCTCGACGGGCTGGAGACGCTCGACAAATGGCCCGATAAGGTCCGGCTGATGCAGGAAAACTGGATCGGCAAGTCGCAGGGCCTGCAGTTCCGGTTCAAGCTTTCGTCCAGCGATTTCAACGAAGTAGAGGTGTTCACCACCCGCCCCGACACGATTTTCGGGTCGAGCTTCGTCGCGATCGCGGCAGATCATCCGATCGCGCAGGCGCTCGCGGCGAAAGACCCGGCGGCCGCGGACTTCATCGCGCAGTGCAAGCTGGGGGGCACCACCGCGGCGGAGATCGAGACGCAGGAGAAGCTGGGCTTCGACACCGGCATTCGTGCGATGCATCCCTTTGATTCCAATTGGGAATTGCCGGTCTATATCGCCAATTTCGTGCTGATGGATTATGGCACCGGCGCGGTGTTCGGGGTGCCGGCGCACGACCAGCGCGACTTCGACTTTGCGACCAAATATCGGCTGCCGATCCGGCGGGTCGTCTCGGATGGCGAAAAAACCCAAAGCGAATATGTCGAGGAAGAAAGCTACACCGGCCCCGGTAGCCTTGTGAATTCTCACTTCCTGAATGGCATCGACGTCGCCGACGCGAAGCGCGAGGTGATCCGCCGCGCCGAATCCGAAGGCTGGGGCAAGGGGACGACCGTCTGGCGGCTGCGCGATTGGGGTGTTTCGCGCCAGCGTTATTGGGGCACGCCGATCCCGATCGTGCATTGCGAGATTTGCGGCGCGGTGCCGGTGCCCAAGAAGCAGCTGCCCGTGGTCCTGCCCGAGGATGTCAGCTTCGACATCCCCGGCAACCCGCTCGACCGCCATCCGACGTGGAAGCATGTCGATTGCCCGCAATGCGGCAAGCCGGCGCGGCGCGAGACCGACACGCTGGATACGTTCGTCGATTCGAGCTGGTATTTCATCCGCTTTGCCAGCCAGCCGGGCGACAAGCCGTTCGACCACGCGGTGGCCGAGCAGTGGCTGCCGGTGAATCAGTATATTGGCGGGGTCGAGCATGCGATCCTGCACCTGCTCTATGCCCGCTTCTGGACCCGCGCGCTCAAGCGGATCGGGATGATCGACATCGCCGAGCCGTTCGAGGGGCTGTTCACGCAAGGCATGGTGACGCACGAAACCTACAAGTCCGCCGATGGCCGCTGGCTGTCGCCGGGCGAGGTGGTGCGCAGCAACGACGCGCTGGTCGAAGCCGAGGGCGGTGGCCCGGTCACCGTCGGCCGCATCGAGAAGATGTCCAAGTCCAAGAAGAACACGGTCGATCCCGAACCGATCGTGGACCAATATGGCGCGGACGCGGTGCGCTGGTTCGTGCTGTCGGATTCGCCGCCCGAGCGCGATCTGGAGTGGACCGAGAACGGGATCGAGGGCGCGTGGCGCTTCGTCCAGCGACTGTGGCGGCTGTTCGACGGGCTGCAGGCGTGGGAGGGCGAGGACAAAAGCCTCGACCGCGTGCTGCACCAGACCATCGCCGGGGTCGCGGCGGATATCGAAGGGCTGCAGTTCAACAAGGCGGTGGCCAAGCTCTATGGCCTGGTCAACGCGATCGAAAAGGCCGCTCCGAGTGCGTCGCGCGCCACTGCGATCCGCACCGCGATCCTGATTGCCGCGCCGATGGTGCCGCATCTGGCCGAGGAAGCCTGGGCCGCGATGGGCAACACCGGCCTGATCGCCGACGCCGAATGGCCGGCGGTCGACCCGGCGCTGCTGGTCGATGACGAGGTGACGATCGCGATCCAGGTCAATGGCAAGCTGCGCGACACGGTCACCGCGGCCAAGGGCGCGGACAAGGCCGATCTGGAAGCCATGGCCTTGGCAAATGCCAATGTGCAGCGCATTCTCGACGGTGCTGCCCCGCGAAAGGTGATCGTCGTGCCCGACCGTCTGGTAAACATCGTCGCATGAAGCGCGCCGCACTCCTGATCGCGCTGGTCGCGGCGAGCGCCACGCTGTCGGGTTGCGGGCTGCGGCCGCTCTATGGCGGTGGCGTGGGTGGCCCGGTGCAGACGATGCTGTCAGGGGTCGAGGTCGCGCCGATCCAGGGCGAAGCCGGCTGGCTGGTGTCCAACGCGGTGCGCGACCGGATCGAGGCGACGCGCAGCGGAACCCCGGCCTATCGGCTGGAGATCAAGCTGGACGACCGGATCGAGGGTCTGGGCGTGCGGAGCGATGACGTGGTGACGCGCGAGCGGCGGACGTTGCGCGCCCGCTATCAGCTGATCGACCTCGCCACCGGGCAGACGGTGCTCGACGCGACCGCCGGGTCGGACGCCGGCATCGACGTCGCGGGGTCCGAATATGCGACGATCGCGGCCGAGCGCAGCGCGCTGGAGCGGCTGTCGGGGATCGTCGCGGACCAGATCGTCGCGCGGCTCGCCCGCTACGCGCGCAGCTCAGCCGACAAGTGAAGGCGAGCGAAGCGCAGATTCGCGCGCGGCTGGACAAGCCGGGCGCCGATATTCGCCTGTTCCTGCTCTATGGCCCCGATGAAGCGGGCGCCAACGACCTGGCCGCGCGGCTGGGCCGGGCGATGGGTCCGGATGCCGAGCGCATCGATATCGAGGGCAGCGCGCTGAAGGACGATGCCGGGCTGCTGGCAGGCGAGGCGGCGTCGCTGTCGCTGTTCGGGGGGGCGCGCTACATCCGTGTTTCGGGGATCGACGATGGCGGCACCGACGCGGTGCGGATGCTGATCGAGGCCGAGACGGCCGGGAATCCGGTGGTTGCGGTCGGCGGCGGGCTGAAGGGCACCGGGCGGTTGCTCAAGCTCGCGCTCGCGGCACCCAATGTGATGGTCCACGCCTGCTATGTCCCCGATGCGCGCACTGCCGGGCAGCTGGCGACCGGAATCGCGCGCGAACATGGCTTGCGGTTGGTCGGCGGGGCAGCGGATCGGCTGGCCGCCATGTCGGGCGGCGATCGCGCGGTGCTGGCGCGCGAGATCGAGAAATTGTCGCTGTTCCTCGACGCCGCGCCGGATCGGCCGCGTGAGGCAGGAATCGAGGCGCTCGACGCGATCGGCGCGGATCTGGGCGAGGCCGAGATGTCGGGCGCGATCGAGGCCGTGGTGGGCGGCCGCCCGGCCGAGATCGGCGTAGAGCTGGCGCGGCTCGACGCGGCGGGCGTGTCGACGATTCCGCTGCTACGCGGGCTGGTCCGCCGGTTGATGGCGCTGGCCGAGATGCGCGCCGACATCGATCACGGGATGAGCCCCGCCGAGGTGGTCAAGAAGCACCGCGTGTTCTTCAAGGAAGAAGCCGCGACAATCCGCGCGCTGCAACGCTGGAACAGCCCGATGCTGGCGCGTGCCGTGGAACGCGCGCGCGAGGCGGAACGCGCGATGACGCGTGGCGGTGGGAATGCCGGCCAGGTGCTGGCGGATCATGAGCTGGCGGTGCTGGCGCGGGGTGCGGCGCGGGGGTGAGCATGCTCGGCTGGCTGCGCAATTGGTTCCTCCGTCCCTCTCCATTGAGTCAGTGGAGCGTGTCCATCTCGGACGACAGAATCGTAACGAGCGACGGTTTGGGCACGCAGCGCGAGTTGCGCGTGTCGGACCTTCGCAAGGTAGTCGTCGCGACCGACGATAGCGGCCCGTGGGGCGCGGACGTGGTTTACCTCCTCTACTCCGATGACGGCGATCCGGTGGGCCTGTTTCCGCTCGAGGCTGCGGGGTGCGACGCATTTCTCGCGTGGATGAGTCGCCAGCCCGGTTTTAATGATCGGGAACTGATCAGGGCCATGGCCTCGACGAGTGTAGCGAGGTTCATTGTGTTGGACCGGCAGCCAGAGTCACGCTGACGCCCCCTTTCCGTCACCCCGGACTTGTTCCGGGGTCCACCGGGAGGCAAGCGCGGAACTTGCCCGTCTACGCGTGAGGTTGAGTGGATCCCGGAACAAGTCCGGGGTGACGATGCGGGTTGAGGATTCGCCAATCTTCCCCGGAGGGGTAGGTGGAATCGCGTCGCGGTGACGGTGGGGTACCTTCGTCGGGGGACGTCGCCCTACGGTGAGCTACCCCTCCACCGCCTTCGGCGGTCCCCCTCCCCCTCCGGGGGAGGAATGGAAGAAGAAGAAGACCCTCCCCAACCCCTCCCGCAAGCGGGAGGGGCTTGAGAAGATCCATAACAGATTGACCTAACTAGATTTTCTCGCCTGTCAGGCGCTGGCAGATCATGTCGAGCTGATCCAGCGTTGAATAGGCAAGCGTCAGCGCCCCGCCCTTTTCGCCGAAGCTGATCTTGACGTTCAGGCCCAGCACATCGCCCAGCTGGCGTTCGAGCGCGGCGATATCGGCGTTGCTGCCGCGGCCGGCCTTGTCGCCGCCCTTCCCTGCTGCGCGCGGCTTGGCTTCACGGGCGAGCTTTTCGGTATCGCGGACCGACAGGTCGCGTTCGACCACGATCTTGGCGAGTTTTTCGGGGTCGGGGGCACCGATCAGCGCGCGGGCGTGGCCCATGGTCAGCGCGCCCTCGACCACACGCTGGCGCACGCTTTGCGGCAGGTCGAGCAGGCGGATCAGGTTCGCGATGTGGCTGCGCGACTTGTGGACGATCTTGGCCAGCGCCTCCTGGCTATGGCCGAACTCGTTGATCAGTTTCGCATAGGCCTCAGCCTCTTCGATCGCGTTGAGATCTTCGCGCTGAATATTCTCGACGATCGCGATTTCGACGGTCTGCGCCTCGTCCAGGTCGCGGACGATGACCGGGACTTCGTGCAGCCGTGCGCGCTGAGCGGCGCGCCAGCGGCGTTCGCCGGCGACGATCTGATAATCCTTGCCATGCGGGCGCACGACGATCGGCTGGATCAGCCCCCGCATCGCGATCGACTTGGCGAGCTCCTCCAGCGCGTCCTCGTCGAAATGGCGGCGCGGCTGATCCGGGTGTGGCGACAGCGAGCTGACCGGGAGCAGCCGGACGCCCATTGACGGTTCGGTGCCCGGGCGGACGGGCTCTTCGCGCTCGGCGTCGCCCAGCAGGGCGCTGAGCCCGCGGCCAAGGCCCGGGCGCGGCTTGCGCGGGGCGACGGCGGCAGTCGGGGTCGCTGGCGTTTCTTCGGTCATGCGGCCTTCTTCAGCTTGGGCAGGCGATCGATCACTTCGCGCGCAAGGGCGATATAGGCTTCGGACCCGGCACAGCGATAATCGTAGATCAATGCTGGCAGGCCATGGCTCGGCGCTTCGGACAGGCGGACGTTGCGTGGGATGACGGTGTCGAACACCACCTTGCCCAGCACGGCGCGCACGTCGTCGGCGACCTGATCGGTCAGGCGGTTGCGGCGGTCATACATGGTGAGGACGACGCCGAGGATCGACAGGCCGGGGTTGAAGCGGCCGCGAATGCGCTCGACCGTGTTGAGCAGCTGGCTGAGCCCCTCGAGCGCGAAGAACTCGCACTGCAGCGGGACGAGCAGCGCGTCGGACGCGACCATCGCATTGATGGTGAGCAGGCCGAGTGACGGCGGGCAGTCCATCAGCACCACGTCCCAACGCTGCGCGCTGCGCTCGATCGCAGTGGCGAGACGATGGGTGCGCGCTTCGAACTCGATCAGCTCAATCTCGGCGCCCGACAGGTCGACCGTCGCGGGGACGATGTCGAGGCCCGGCACGCGGGTCGGGACCGCAACATCCTCGAGGCTGGTCTCGCCGATCAACAGATCATAGGTCGATCGTTCGCGGTCGGCGCGGCCGATGCCAAGGCCCGTCGAGCAATTGCCCTGAGGATCGAGATCGAGCAGCAGCACACGCTGCCCGGTCGCGGCGAGCGCGGTGCCGACGTTGATCGCGGTCGTGGTCTTGCCCACGCCGCCCTTCTGATTTGCAATCGCGATGCAGATCATTTGGGGCGCACCTCTTTTGCGACGATGATGAGCGAGTCCGGTGCGGTCACGCTCGGTTCCACGTGGAACGAACCTTGCCACCATAGCTGCGCATCTTCCACCTCCGATTGCGCATTGCGGCCCTTTGGCAGCACCCACAGCGTGGACCGGTCACTGCGATGGCGCGCGATGCGAAACAGCGTGTCGAGCGAGCCGACCGCGCGCGCGGTGACGACCGCGGCGCGGCCGCTGGTCCGCTCGACCTTGGCGGTGTGGATGGTGACGTTGGTCAGGCCGAGCGCGTCGACGATATGCTGCAGGAAGGCGGTGCGCAGCTTGCGCGGCTCGACCAGTTCGACCGGGTCATCGCGCAGAATGGCGAGGACGATGCCGGGCAGCCCTGCCCCGCTGCCAATGTCGAGCCACAGGCCGCCTGGGTCGCCATGATCGAGCAGCTGGGCCGAGTCGACGATATGCCGGGCCCAGATCGCGTCGAGCGTCGAGGGCGCGATCAGGTTCTGACGCGCCGCCTCATCGCGGAGCAGATCGACAAACTGCGCGAGCCGCGTTTCACGTGAAACATCGGTGCGCGCGGCGATCCAGGCGCGGGCTTCGTCTTCGGTCATGCGGCGCGCTTCACATGGAGGAGGATCGCGGTCAATGCCGCCGGCGTTATTCCGCGCACGCGCGCAGCATCGCCGAGCGTCGCCGGGCGGGCCGCGGCGAGACGCTCGACCATCTCGTTGGACAGGCCCGGGATCGTTGCATAGTCGAGTGCCGGGGGAATGCGCGTGCCATCGGCGCGGGTCATCGCCGCTGCTTCCGCCGCCTGCCGTTCGAGATAGGGGGCATAGCGCGCATCCTCGATCAGCTCCGCCAACACCGACGGATCGACGTCGTCGGTGGCGATGTCGAGATGCGCCAGGCTGACGGCGGGGAAGCGCAGCCAGTCGAAGGCGGTGCGCCGGGCGCCATCCTGCGCCACGGCTGCACCCTTCTGGCCAAGGCTGTGTGCGGTGAGGGTGTGGCTGAAGCGCGCGTCGAGATCCTGTCTCGCGCACGTGCGGTCGGCGATGAAAGCCGCGCGGTCCGGACCGAGGCAACCAGCGGCCTCCCCCAGCGCGGCGAGCCGGGTCTGGGCGTTGTCGGCGCGGAGCGACAAGCGGTGCTCGGCACGGGCGGTGAGCATGCGATAGGGTTCGGTCACGCCCTGCAATGTCAGGTCGTCGATCATCACGCCGATATAGCTGAGCTCGCGCGGGAACAGCGTCCGCGCCCGGCCCAGCGCGGCGGCGGCGGCGTTGATGCCGGCGACGAGGCCCTGCGCGGCGGCCTCCTCATAGCCCGTCGTGCCGTTGATCTGGCCCGCGCAGAACAGGCCCGGGACATCACGGCTCTCGAGCTGGTGCGACAGCGAGCGCGGGTCAACATGGTCATATTCGACGGCGTAGCCGGGCGTGATGATCCGGGCACGCGCGAGGCCCGGGATCGACGCGATCATCGCCGCCTGCACATCGGTCGGCAGCGAGGTCGACAGGCCGTTGGGATAGACCAGATGCGTGGCAAGACCCTCTGGCTCAAGGAAGATCTGATGCCCGTCACGGTCGCCGAAGCGAAAGATCTTGTCCTCGATCGATGGGCAGTAGCGTGGGCCGCCGGCTTCGATCGCACCGCTGAACAGCGGTGAGCGGTCGAGGCCGCTGCGGATAATATCGTGGGTAGCAAGCGTGGTGCGCGTGATGGCGCAGGCCAGCTGGGGCAGACGCGGTCCGCGCGTCATGGGCGACATGCGCCAGTCATCGGCGTCGCTCGGCTGCTCTTCTAGCGCGCCCCAATCGATGCTGCGCCCGTCGAGCCTGGGCGGGGTTCCGGTCTTGAGCCGGGTAATCGGCAGGCCGCAATCGCGCAGTTGGACGCCGAGTTCGGTCGCCGCGCGCTCCCCTACCCGCCCGCCAGTCTCGCGCTCTTCCCCACGAAAGATGCGCCCGCCGAGAAACGTGCCGCTGGCAATGACGACGGTTGGCGCACGCAGCGCGGTCCCGTCGCCGAGCCGGATGCCCGCGACCCGTCCATTGTCGAGCAGTAGCGCGACCGCCTCCCCCGCCACAATGTCGAGCCTGTCCTGCGCCGCGAGCATCGCCTGAATGGCGGCGGCATAGCGCACGCGATCGGCCTGCACCCGTGGCCCCTGCACCGCCGGACCCTTGGATCGATTGAGCAGGCGATAGTGGATCGCGGCCGCATCGGCGGCGCGCGCGATCAGGCCATCCAGCGCGTCGACTTCGCGGACCAGATGGCCCTTGCCCAAGCCCCCGATCGCCGGGTTGCACGACATCGCGCCGATCATTGCGGGGTCGAAGGTGACGAGCGCCGTTCGCGCCCCGCAGCGCGCAGCCGCAGCCGCAGCCTCGGTCCCGGCATGGCCGCCGCCGATCACGATCACATCGAACCTGTGCATGGCTGGCGCATAGCCCCGTGCGGGGATCAGGTCAAAAGCGTTCCACGTGAAACACTATTTGCCGATGCAGAAGCGCCCGAACAGTGCGTCGAGCATCGCCTCGACATCGGCCGCGCCGGTTACGCGGTGGAAGGTACGCAACGCGCTCCGCAGTTCCTCTGCCATCAGCAGCACATCGCCTTGTCCAGCCGCATCCCGCAGGGCGGATGCCGCATGCTCCGTCAGCGCGCGCTGACGTGCGTTCAACGCGATCGTGTCGGCAGAGGGCAGCAGCGTCGCCGCAAGCTGGGCGAGCCGGTCCCATAGCTGGCCCAGTCCCTCCCCCGTATGCGCCGACACCGCCAGCCGTGCGCCGTCGACCCCGCGTCCCGCCGCATCGGCCCGCGCGTGGAGGAGCAGATGCGGGACGCCTGCCAGCGCTTCGGGCAGCGGGGCATCGTCGAGCCATAAAATGATATCGGCGCTCGCCAGCGCATCGCGGGCGCGCGCGATCCCGATTTCCTCGACCATATCCGCCGGTGCCGCATGAAGCCCAGCCGTGTCGGTCAGCAAATAGGCGATGCCGTCGCGCATCACCGGGACCTCGATCCGGTCCCGCGTCGTCCCCGCGAGCGGCGAGACGATCGCGGCGTCGCGCCCGGCGAGCGCGTTGAGCAGGGTCGACTTGCCGGCATTGGGCGGTCCGGCGAGGACAACGCGAATGCCATCGCGGATCCGTTCGACCGGTGGCTGCGCAACAACCGCTGCAATCTCCGTCGCCAATCGCCCGGCGTCGCGCTGAACGCCGGCAATCACATCGCCTTCGCGCACGACATCATCCTCATCGCCATGATCAAGCATCGCTTCGACCAGCGCGGAAAGCTGCAGTGTCCGGGCGGCCCAGCCCTCGATCTGCGCGCGCACCCCGCCCTCGGCGGCGCGCAGGGCGGTGCGACGCTGAATCTCGGTCTCGGCAGCGAGCAGATCGGCAAGACCCTCAGCCTCGGTCAGGTCGATGCGACCATGCTCGAGCGCGCGGCGGGTGAACTCGCCCGGCTCCGCGCCGCGCAGGCCAGCCATGGTGGAGAGCGCGGCCTCGACCGCGCGCACCACGGCCCGACCGCCATGAAGATGAAGTTCGGCAAGATCCTCACCGGTCGCGGTGGCCGGACCCGGAAACGCCAGCACCACGGCGCGATCGAGCGCTTCGCCCTGGTGCCGCAACGTGCGCAGCGATGCGCGGCGCGGCGGCGGAACGCTGCTGGTCAGCGCGCTCACCGCAGCAAAGGCGTCCGGCCCAGAAATCCGGATGACCGCGATCCCTGCCGGCGGCGCCCCGCTCGACAGGGCAAAGATCGTGTCGCTCACTCGCCCCCGCTGCGCTTGCCCATATCGAACATCCCGCGCCAGAAATTCATCCCGGCCTCACCCATCGGGGTCCAGCTCTTCATCATATTCTCAAGCAGCTCGGGATTGACCCCGCCCTTGTCGATCGAATCGAGCATCAGCTGAATGTAGCGGTCGTGCACCGGGGTGAAATCGGGCAGGCCCATCGCGCGGCGTGCCTCTTCGGGGGTGCAGTCGATCTCGACATTGATCTTCATATGCTCTTCTCCGCTTGAGCCCGAAGCATCCCCTGCCCTACGCTCGACCCATGTATGCGCGCGACCATGCCCTGATCGCAACGCCCATCGGCCCGATCCGGGTGGAGGGCGACGAAATGGCGGTGCTGCGCGTCACGCTTGGCGCGGACGGACCCGTTGCAGCCGACACGACGGCAGCGGTGCGCGCGGCGGCGGACCAGCTCATCGCCTATTTCGCGGGCACGCTCAAAGCATTCGACCTGCCCCTGCCGACGCTCGCATCCGCACGCGGCCGGGCATTGCGCGACGGTCTGGTCGCGCTGGGCTATGGCGAGACGGCAAGCTATGGCGAGCTGGCACGGCGGCTTCAGTCAGGACCGCGCGCAATCGGGCAATTGTGCGCACGCAATCCGCTGCCTGTCATCATCCCATGTCACAGGGTGACCGCAGCCGGCGGGGCGCTGGGAAGCTATTCGGCGGGGGACGGCCCCGCCACCAAGCAATGGCTGCTCGATCACGAGCAGCGCCACCGCTGAACAAGGAGCA
The DNA here is from genome assembly GCF_031456015.1 of Sphingomonas sp. BE123. Taxonomy (NCBI): domain Bacteria; kingdom Pseudomonadati; phylum Pseudomonadota; class Alphaproteobacteria; order Sphingomonadales; family Sphingomonadaceae; genus Sphingomonas; species Sphingomonas sp. BE123. The sequence goes on from NZ_JAVDTW010000002.1 coordinate 298,202, forward strand.
TAGCATGGCGAGTATCGAGATTCAGGCAATCGACGGCAGCGGCAGCTTTGCCGCCTATCGCGCCGACCCCGCGGGGACACCGCGCGGCGCCATCGTCGTGATTCAGGAAATCTTTGGCGTGAATGAAGGGATCCGGCGCAAATGCGATCATTTCGCGTCGCTCGGCTATGTCGCCTTTGCCCCCGACTTGTTCTGGCGGCTGCAGCCGGGCATCGAGCTGGATCCCGATGTCGAGCCGGAGTTCAAGCAGGCGCTCGACTGGATGGGCAAGTTCGATCAGGACAAGGGCGTCGCCGATATCGAGGCGACGATCCGCGCGGCACGCGCTGCGAGCGGTGGCAAGGTCGGGGTCACCGGCTATTGCCTAGGCGGGCGGCTGGCCTTCATGACTGCTGCGCGCACCGATGCCGATGCCAGTGTCGGCTATTATGCCGTCGGGATCGACGGGCTGCTGGACGAGAAGCACGCCATCGCCAACCCGCTGCTGCTGCATATCGCCGGGGAGGACGGCTTTGTCCCCGCCCCCGTCCAGGCGGCGATGCATGACGGGCTGGACGACCACCCCAAGGTGACGCTGTACGACTATCCCGGCGAGGATCACGGCTTTGCGACCGAAATGGGCAAGCGCCGGTCGGAATCCGCCGCCCAACTTGCCGACAGCCGCACCGAGGCGTTCTTTGCCGAGCATATCGGCTGACACGAAAAAGGGGCGGCATCCCTGCGGACGCCGCCCCTTCTCTGTTTCTTATCGGTCGCTTAGCGGAACAGCTGAAGCAGACCAACATCCTTGTCGGTGATGCCGGTATAGATCATCGACCCGGCGACATAGACGATCACCAGCAGACCGATCCACGCGATCCAGCGATAACGCTCGATATATTTGGCGATGACGTTTGCCGCGACGCCCATCAGCGCGACCGCGATGACCAGGCCGACCATCAGGATCCCCGGATGGTCGCGCGCGGCACCGGCGACCGCAAGGACGTTGTCGAGGCTCATCGAAACGTCGGCAACGGCCACCGCCCAGGCGGCACCGGCAAAGCTCTTCGCCGGCTTCAGGCCCGAATGCTCGTCACCCTCGATTTCCGGCGAGCCGGCGCTTTCGCCACCATGGCCGATTTCACGCCACATCTTCCAGGCGACCCACAACAGCAGGACACCGCCGGCAAAGATCAGCCCGACAATGGCCATCAGCTGAGTCACCACCAGCGCAAAGCCGATGCGCATCACCAGCGCGGCGATGATGCCGATCAGAATGACCTTTTTGCGCTGATCGGCGGGGAGACCTGCCGCAAGCGCACCGATGACGATCGCATTGTCGCCCGCAAGGACGATGTCGATTAGAATGACCTGGCCGAATGCCAGCCAGGCCGACCCGCTGCCTGAAAACAGACCGGCAAAGTCGGCAACGATATGGCCCCAGATTTCCTGCATGGATTTCCCTGTTTATCGTGGAGTGCCGACAAAGCGGTTCACCCGATCCGGGTCAAGCCCGACGGGCATCAACGCGATGCCGTACAAAGTGTTTCGTTTGCACCGAACAAACCGGCGGCACAGCCGGAAAAGACTGCGCCGCCGTAAAATTTCAAAACGAAAATAAGTGCTTACTGGTTCATGCTGTCGAAGAAGTCTTCGTTGGTCTTCGAATCCTTCATCTTGTCGAGCAGGAATTCCATCGCGTCGGTCGTGCCCATCTGCATGAGGATGCGGCGCAGCACCCACATTTTCGACAGCGTCGGCTTGTCGAGCAGCAGCTCTTCCTTGCGCGTGCCGCTCTTGCCGACGTCGAGCGCCGGGAAGATGCGCTTGTCCGCAACCTTGCGGTCGAGCACGATTTCGGAGTTGCCGGTGCCCTTGAACTCTTCGAAGATCACTTCGTCCATGCGGCTGCCGGTGTCGATCAGCGCGGTGGCGATGATCGAGAGCGAGCCGCCTTCCTCGATGTTGCGCGCGGCGCCGAAGAAACGCTTCGGGCGCTGGAGCGCATTGGCGTCGACACCGCCGGTCAGGACCTTGCCCGAGCTGGGCACCACGGTGTTGTAGGCGCGGCCGAGGCGGGTGATCGAGTCGAGCAGGATGACGACATCCTTCTTGTGCTCGACCAGGCGCTTGGCCTTTTCGATGACCATTTCGGCGACCTGGACGTGGCGCGTGGCGGGTTCGTCGAACGTCGAGCTGACCACCTCGCCCTTCACGCTGCGCTGCATGTCGGTGACTTCCTCGGGCCGCTCGTCGATCAGCAGGACGAGCAGGAACACCTCGGGATGGTTGTCGGTGATCGCCTTGGCGATGTTCTGCAGCATCACCGTCTTGCCGACGCGTGGCGGGGCGACGATCAGCGTGCGCTGGCCCTTGCCCTGCGGGCTGACGATGTCGATGACGCGCGCCGACTTGTCCTTCTGCGTCGGATCGGCGGGATCGAGCTTGAGCTTCTGATCCGGATAGAGCGGCGTGAGGTTATCGAAATTGACGCGGTGGCGAACCGCTTCGGGGTCGTCGAAATTGACGCTGACCAGCTTGGTGAGGGCGAAATAGCGCTCGCCATCCTTGGGGGCGCGGATCTCGCCTTCGACCGTGTCGCCGGTGCGCAGGCCGAATTTGCGGACCTGGTTGGGCGAGACATAGATGTCGTCGGGGCCGGCAAGGTAATTGGCCTGGGGGCTGCGCAGGAAGCCGAAGCCGTCGGGCAGCACCTCGATCGTGCCTTCGCCCATGATCAGCTCGCCATTCTCGGCCTGAGCCTTGAGGATCGCGAACATCAGGTCCTGCTTGCGCAGCGTCGACGCGCTTTCGACACCGAGTTCCTCGGCCATCGACACCAGCTCGGCGGGAGCGGTTTTCTTCAGATCTTTCAAATGCATGGGAGAAGTCCGTCTGGCGATCGCTGCGGGTTTTCGGGCGTTTGGACGCGCGGGTCGCGATGGCTTGAGGAAAAAGGAGGGACGCCGGGCCGCCGCCAGGACGGCAGCGCGACCCCAGCGGATTAGGATTCGGCCCGGATCAAGTCAAGCGATCAGAAGGGGCGGACCACGGCCAGGATGACGATCAGCGCGACGAAGATCGCCGGAATTTCGTTGGCGAGCCGCAGCTGCTTCGCGGTGAGGCGCGCGTTGCCGCTGGCAAGCTTGCGCGCATAGCCGACGGCCCAGCCGTGATAGCCCGACAGCAGCAGCACGAGCAGCAGCTTGGCATGAAGCCAGCCGAGCCCCGCCCCGCCCTCGAACAGACCGAGATTGGCGGAAAGCGCCAGGCCGAGCACCCACACGATGATCAGCGACGGCGTCAGGATAATGCGGCGCAGCTTCCCCTCCCGGTCAGCCCATGCCCGGGCCTGGGCGGCATCGCCCAGCGCCTCCTGATGATGGACCAGGTAACGGGGCAGGATGAACAGGCCGGCCATCCAGAAGATGACGAAGATGACATGCGCGGCCTTCACCCACAGCCAGGCATTGCCGAGAAATCCGGTCATGAGCGCGTCCCCCTGACGATGCCGATGAGCTGTTCGACATGGGCGATCGGCGTATCCTGTTGAATGCCGTGCCCGAGATTGAAGATATGGGGGCGGTCGCGCAGCGCATCAACCACGCGGGTTGCCGCTGCCTGCAGCTCCGCACCCCCGGCGATCAGCGCGAGCGGATCGAGATTGCCCTGAACCGGCATGCCGGCGGGGAGTTCGCGATGCGCCCAGGCGGGATCGACGGTTTCGTCGAGGCCGATCGCGTCGACCCCGGTTTCGCGGGCATAGGCAGCGAGCTTACCGCCCGCGCCCTTGGGGAAGCCGATGATCCTTGCCTGGGGGCAGCGTTCGCGCAGGCCGGTGACGATCGCGGCATTGGGAGCAATGACCCAGCGTTCGAACTGCGCAGGGCTGAGCGATCCGGCCCAGCTGTCGAACAGCTGCACCGCCTCGACCCCCGCCGCGATCTGCTTGGCGAGATAGTCGATGGTCATCGCGACAATGGCGTCGATGATCGCCTGAAACGCTGCCGGATCGGCATAGGCCATGCGACGCGTCTCGCTCTGGTCGCGGCTGCCCTGTCCGGCGACCATGTAGGTCGCGTTGGTCCACGGACTTCCTGCAAAGCCCAGAAACGTCACCTCAGGCGGCAAGGCAGCGGCAACGCGGGAGACGGTGCCATAGACCGGGTCGAGCCGCTCAGGCGCCGCGGTGAGGCTTTCCAGCGCGGTGTCGACCAGCTTGGGCGCCAGACGCGGCCCCTCCCCCGCTTCGAACCACAGATCCTGGCCGAGTGCATGCGGCACGACGAGGATGTCGGAGAACAGGATCGCGCCGTCGAACCCGAAGCGACGGATCGGCTGGAGCGTGACTTCGGCCGCGGCGTCGCTGTCGTTGACCAGCTCGAGGAAGCCGCCCTTTTCCGCCCGCAATGCGCGATATTCGGGGAGATAGCGTCCGGCCTGACGCATGAGCCACATGGGCGGGGCGTCAACGCGTTCCCCTGACAGCACTCGAAGCAGTTTCTTGGGAGTCACAGGACCGTCCGTCTCTCAACAAAAAAGAAGAAAAGAACCTAGAAAGGATGTGGTTGTGAGTTGGTGCGTGGATGCTGGGGCTTAGGCGTTCGTGCCGGTTCTGCCAACAGATTGACCGACGGCGCCGTCCCGATTCCCCGGCGAGTCGGATTCGCTGTCCCCGTTATCCACAGGCTGTGGGCCGAATCGCGCCGCTGTGGAGCCGGCTGTGGACGAATGCCCCGGAACGTGGATCGAGTCCGCGGCTTGGCGGGTCGGGCGGGTTGCGCTAGCGATTTCCCCCATGTTGTCCACAGATCCGTCCAGTCCGGCTTTGTTCCGGTGAAACTGCACCTTCATCTGCTGTCGGATTCGACCGGCGAGACGCTGGAGAATATCGCCAAGGCTGCGCTTGCCCAGTTCGACGATGTCCAGGTGGTCCGCCATTTCTGGCCATTGGTGCGCAGCGAGACGCATCTTGAGCGGATCCTGGTCGAGATTGCGCAGAATCCGGGGCTGGTCATCTTCACGCTGGTGAACCCCGAAATCCGCCGCCAGCTGGAGACGCGGTGCCGAGCCATCGGCCTGCCCGCGGTCGCCCCGCTCGATCCGGTCAACCATGCCCTGTCCAATTTGCTGGGACAGGAAATGAAGGCGCGACCGGGGCGGCAGCATATGCTCGACGCCGCCTATTTCGCGCGGGTCGACGCGATCCAGTTCACCATCGCGCATGACGATGGCGTCAATTGGGAGAATTGGGAGGAGGCCGATATCGTGCTGGCCGGCGTGTCGCGCACGTCGAAGACGCCGACGTCGATCTACCTCGCCAATCGCGGGTTCAAGGTCGCCAACATCCCGATCGTGCCGCAATCCCCCCCGCCCGAGCTGCTGTTTTCACTGCGTAACCCGATGGTGGTCGGGCTGACCACCAGCCCCGAGCGGCTGATCCAGGTACGGCGCAACCGCCTGCTCGCGCTCAATCAGCAGAACGAGACCAGCTATGTCGAGCAGGAAGCGGTGCAGAAGGAAGTGGCCTATGCCCGGCGCATGTTCGCCGACAATGGCTGGCCGGTGATCGACGTGACGCGGCGGTCGATCGAGGAGACGGCGGCGGCGATCATCACCCTGTCGAACGAGCGCGTGACCGCGGCCGCGCGCCAGCCGGGAGCCCCGGCATGATCGTGCTTGCCTCGACCAGCGCGTCGCGCCGCGCGATGCTGACTGCAGCGGGCGTCGCGCATGAAGCGCTGCCGGCGCATGTCGATGAGGATGCGGTCAAGGCCGCGATGGCCGAAGTCGCGCCGCACGACCTGGCCGATGCGCTGGCCGAGATGAAGGCGATCAAGGTCAGCCAGCGCGTGCCCGGGACATTGGTGCTCGGCGGGGATTCGGTGGTGGCGATCGAGGACGGGACACTGCTCGACAAGCCGGTCGACCGTGCCGATGCCGAACGGCAGCTGCGCATGTTGTCGGGCAAGCGCCACGACCTCTACAGCGCGGCGGTGATCGCGGAAAATGGCCGCGCGGTGTGGCGGCATGTCGATCGTGCGCGGCTGTGGGTGCGACCGCTGTCGGATGCGTTCATCGCCGACTATCTCGACGCGGAATGGCCGGCGATATCCGGCTGTGTCGGCTGCTACCGGGTCGAGGGACCGGGGGTGCAGTTGTTCAGCCGGATCGAGGGCAGCCAGTACACGATCCTGGGCATGCCGTTGCTCCAGATCCTTGATTATCTGCGAACCAGGGGTGTCCTGACGTCATGACGATGCATGCCGAAGTGATCGGGGATCCGATCGCCCAGTCGAAATCCCCGATGATCCACGGTTTCTGGATCGCGAAGCTCGGGCTGGATGCGACCTATGCCAAGACGCAGGTGACCGCCGATGGGCTCGGCGATTTCTTTGCGGCGCGGCGCGATGACCCGGACTGGCGCGGGTGCAACATCACGATCCCGCACAAGATCGCCGCGCTCGACCATGTTCCCGATCCGGGCGGGGTGCGCGACACGATCGGCGCGATCAACACCGTGTTCCGGGGCCCCGATGGCGGCCTGATCGGGACGAACACCGATGCGGCGGGGTTCTTTGCCCCGATCGCCGAGTTCGACCTGGAGGGCGCCCCGGTGGCTGTGGTCGGCGCCGGCGGCGCCGCGCGGGCGGTGCTGTTCGCACTGGCGCGGGCGGGGGTCAGCCATGTGACGATCCTCAACCGCTCGCCGCTCAAGGCGATGGGGCTGCTCGCGACCTTTGGACTCAAGGGCGATGCAGTTGCGCTCGATGCGCCGATCCCGCCAGTGGCGCTGCTGGTCAATGCAAGTTCGCTGGGGATGGTGGGCCAGCCGCCGCTCGACCTCGACCTGTCGAACCTGCCCGAGGATGCGCTGGTCTATGACGCGGTCTACGCGCCGCTCGAGACCGGGCTGCTCGCGGCGGCGCGGGCGCGGGGGCTGGAAACCGTCGATGGGCTGGAGATGCTGATCGGTCAGGCTGCTTTGGCGTTCGAGCTGTTTTTTGGCCACGCGCCGCCGCGCGCGCATGACGCCGAATTGCGCGCGCTGCTGACGGCATGAGCCTGGTCCTCGGCCTTACCGGGTCGATCGGCATGGGCAAGTCGACCGTCGCGGCGATGTTTGCCGAGGCCGGGGTGCCGGTGTTCGACGCCGATGCCGAGGTGCATCGGCTGCAGGGGCCGGGCGGCGCGCTGGTCGCGCAGATCGAGGCCGAGTTTCCCGACACGACGACCGAGCGGGGGGTCGATCGCACCCTGCTGGGCGAAGCGGTGTTCGGCAATCCCGCGGCATTCAAGCGGCTGGAGGGCATCGTCCATCCTGCCGTAGCCCATGCCCGCAACACGTTCCTTCAGGAAAATGCCGACCAGCCGCTGGTGCTGCTCGACGTCCCGCTGCTGTTCGAGGCCGGCGGGTGGCGCCAGGTCGACAAGATCGTGGTCGTATCGGCCCCGGCTGAGGTGCAGCGTGCGCGCGTGCTGGCGCGGCCGGGGATGACGGTCGAGCGGTTCGAGTCGATCCTGGCGCGGCAGATGCCCGATGCGGAGAAGCGCGCGCGCGCCGATTTCGTGATCGATACGGGCGGCACCAAGGACGCGACCCGCGCCGAGGTGGTGGCGCTGATCGCTTGCCTCGTGCCGCAAAGGGGCGGATAAGCAGGGCATGCGTGAAATCGTCTTCGACACCGAAACAACCGGCCTGAGCTTCAGCGCCGGGCACCGGCTGGTGGAGATCGGCTGTGTCGAGCTGATCAACCGGGTGCCGACCGGCCGGCATTTCCACCGCTATCTCAACCCCGATCGCGACATGCCGGCCGAGGCCTTTGCCGTGCACGGCCTGTCCGAGGCGTTCCTGGCCGACAAGCCGCGCTTTCCCGAGATTTGCGACGAGCTGATCGAGTTTCTGGGCGATTGTCCGCTGATCGCGCACAATGCGATGTTCGACCTCGGCTTCATGAATGGCGAGCTGGGCGCGTGCGGGCGCGCGATGCTGCCGGTCGAGCGGATCGTCGATACGCTGCAGATCGCGCGCGCCAAGCATCCCGGGGCCAAGCATACGCTCGACGCCCTGTGCGTGCGCTATGGCGTCGACCTGTCGGCGCGCGAGCTGCACGGCGCGCTGCTCGACGCGCAGCTGCTGGCGCAGGTGTTCATCGAACTGACCGGCGGGCGGCAGATCGCGCTGGGGCTGGCGGTAGAGGAATCCTACGGGTCCGACCGGATAACGCTGGCGTCGGCTAAGAGCCATATACGTCCGGCGCGCATTTTTGCGCCGAGCGAAGCGGAACTGGCGCGCCATTCGGCGTTTATGGCCGGGTTCGAGGACCCCTTGTGGGGTGTTCCGGCGGCTGGTTGACGCTGTCGGGGTGCCTTCCTAGGTGCTCTCTAGTCACGACGGAGGTAAATATGGATATCCGGGTTTCTGGTCATCAGGTGGATACCGGCACTGCGCTGCGGCAGCATGTCGACGACCGGCTCCAGGGTATCGCGGAGAAGTATTTCGCGCGCGCGATCTCCGCGCAGGTGACCTTTGGCAAGGGGCCGCACGATCACGGCTTTACCTGCGACATCGTCGCGCATGTGATGCAGGGGCTGGTGCTCAAGGGCACGCATGCCGCGCATGAGGCGCACCTTGCCTTTGACGGCGCTGCGGACAAGATCGAGAAGCAGCTGCGCCGCTATATGCGCCGGCTGAAGGACCGCAACAACGGCCACGCCCAGGCGGCGATGGAGGCGGCCTATGACGCGGGCTATACCGTGTTCCAGATCGAGGAGGAGGAAGAGGTTGCCGACGCCCCGGCGATCATCGCCGAGACCCGCGTCGACGTGCCCGATGCGAGCGTTTCCGACGCGGTGATGATGCTCGACCTGCGCAACACCAACGCGTTGCTGTTCAAGAATGTCGGCACCGGTACCTACAACATGGTCTATCGGCGCACCGATGGAACGATCGGATGGGTTGAACCCAACCGGGCAGCCTGATCGCGGTAATGAACGATCTGGATGATCTGCTGACGCCCGAGGCGGTGGCTTCGGGCGTTACGGCGGGCAGCAAGAAAAAGCTGTTCGCGCTGCTCGCCGAGGCGGCGGGGCGGGCCCATGGGCTCGACCCGGCCGTCGTCGCGGCACAGCTTGCCGCACGCGAGCGGCTGGGATCGACCGGATTTGGCGGAGGTATCGCCATTCCGCACGCCCGGATCGAGGGGCTGGATCGGGTGCGCGGCGTGATGATGCGGCTCGACCGTCCGCTCGATTTCGGGTCGGTGGACGAGATCCCGGTCGATCTGGTGTTCATGCTGCTTTCTCCGGTGGCGGCCGGGGCGGAGCATCTCAAGGCGCTGGCGCGGGTGTCGCGGCGGATGCGCGACCGGGGTTTTACCGCCAAGCTGCGCGGGGCGGGTTCCGCCGACGCGCTCTATGCGCTGCTCGCCGGGACCGAAGCGCGTGACGCCGCAGCCTGATCCCGCGCGCGCGGTCGGGGCGGAGGCGCATTTCCGCGCGCTCGAATCGCTCTATGCCGCCGCGCCGATCAACCAGCTGTTCGAATCGCGGCTCGAAATTCCGGCGGCGGGCCTGGCGCGGATCCACTTCACGATCAGCGCGCAGCATTTCCATGCCGGCGGGGCCGCGCACGGCACCAGCTATTTCAAGATGCTCGACGACGCCGCATTCTATGCCGCGAACAGCCTGGTCACCGACCGGTTCCTGCTGACCACGGCGTTCAACCTGTTGTTCACCCGCCCGCTCGGGCCGGGACCGGTCATCGCCGAGGGACGCTGGGTGAGCGGGCAGCGGCGGGTGTTCGTGGCCGAGGCGCGACTGATCGATGCCAGCGGCGAAGAGGCCGCGCGCGGCACGGGGACGTTCATGAAGTCACGCATCGCGCTGGCCGGGCTGCCCGGCTATCGCGGCGCGCCGTGACGCCGCGGCTGGCCAGCGGGGTCCTGGTCACCGCGCTGATCCGACGCGTCAATGTCGCTGGCGGCAGCGCGATGGTGCTGGCACGCGGCGAAGCCGAAGCCGGCGCAATCCTGATCCTGACCCTCGAACGCGGCGCCGACCCGCGCTTTTTCGAGCGCGGGATCGGGCCCGATGGGAACGCCATGCTGGTGCGCAGCGGGCCCGAACGGTTCGAGGATCCGGGCGCAGTGACCGATTACTGGCAGCGCCGCCGCGAGCGCGACCGCGACCTGTGGGTCGTCGAGCTGGATATCGCAGCGGCGGAACGGTTCGCCGCTGAAACGATCATCGGCGCTTGACGCAGCGCAGCAACGGCGGCAGAGGCGCGCGACATTTTGAATAGCGTTGTGCCGTCGGGGTCAGAGGCCGGTGGTTACGCAGTCGGGGGGCACGCCCGATCGGTTCGACGCAGAAGCGTCATTCAGCAACCGGATCGCGCACCAACCGCACAGTATCGAAGTTGAATGATCTTTTCGTTCCGGGCTGCGCTGATCGCAGCCGCGACTCTCACCCTTGCCGCGGGCGTGGGTGCAACGGCCCCGGGTGTCGCCGGAGAAGCCGAAAAAACACCGGTTCAGGCGCTCAACGAAGCAGCCGCCGAACAGGTTCCGACGATGGCCGATTCGCTCGCCGCGCTTGAAGCGGACGATGCAGCGGCGATTCCCGTCGATGCGGTGGAGACCACCGAGACCGCCCGTCATGCCTCGCTTGCCGACGCCGTCGCGGCACAGGACATGGTTGCCGACGATGCCGAGCTCAACTGCCTCGCGATCGGCGTCTATTACGAATCCAAGGGCGAGCCGCTGGAAGGCCAGCTCGCCGTCGCCGAGGTAATCCTCAACCGCGCCCGCTCCGGCCGGTTCCCCGCGTCGGTGTGCGGCGTGCTGACCCAGCGCGGCCAGTTCTCGTTCGTTCGCGGCGGCCGCCTGCCGCAGCCGCCGGCGGGCGCGCGCGCGTGGAAGACCGCGCTTGCGGTAGCACAGGTGGCGCGCGCCGACGCGTGGGACAGCCGCGTGTCCGATGCGCTGTTCTTCCACGCCCGCTATGTCTCGCCCGGCTGGCGCAGGGCGCGGGTCGGCAGCGTCGGCAATCACATCTTCTACCGCTGACACAAGGCCCGGCCCCAACGGCCGGGCTTTTGTTTGTTCGTGCAATGTTCTAGGGTCGGGCGATGACGACTCCCGCTTCCCCGGCCGCTGCCCCCTCCCCCGATGCTGCGCAGGCGGCCGCGCCGCTAGTCACTGCCGAGGTGACGCGCGGCGTCGCGCGCATGCTGCTGCGGCACGATTGCGTGGCAATGGCGGAAGTGCCGCTGGGCGACGGGCGCCGCGCCGACCTGATGGCGCTGAACCTGCGCGGCGAGATCGTGATCGTCGAGGTCAAGGTGTCGCGCGCCGATCTGCTGGGCGACGGCAAATGGACCGATTATCTCGCCCATTGCGACCGCTATTTCTGGGCCGTGCCTGCGGGGTTCGACCTCGCCCCGCTCGAGCGCCCCGGTTTCCTGCCGGAACGCGCCGGGGTGATCGTGGCCGACCGGTATGACGCGGCGATCATCCGCGAGGCGCGGACCGTCCCGCTGGCGAGCGCGACACGGCGCAAATGCACGCTGGCGTTTGCCCGCCGCGCGGCGCGGCGGGTGATCGCGCTGACCGATCCCGATGCCGACGGGCTTGGCTGGACGGGTTAGAAGCTCGGCCCGGACACGGCGCGCTTCTGCACCTTCGCGGCGTTCTTGAGCGCTTCGCCGATTGCCGGCGCCCGCGTATCGCGCGCGGCATAATCGCGCGCGCTCATCCCAGCCAGGCGATCGACCTGATCAGGATCGGCGCCATTGGCCAGCAGCAGATCGACCAGGTCCTTGTCGCGACGCTGCACCGCGCGGATCAGCGGGGTTTCGCCGCCGTCATTGCCCAGATTCACATTCGCCTTGCGATCGATCAGCTGCTTGACCCCCTCCGGCCAGGCGGCCTCGACCGCGAGCATCATCGGGGAATTGCCGGCCCCGTCCTGAAGATTGGCATTGCCGCCGCGCGCGAGGATGAAGCGCAGATAGGTCATGTCGCGCCGCTTCGTGACGATGTGGATCGCCGCCTCGCCCTTGTCGTCCTTGGTGTTGACCAGCGTCTGGCCGGGCTGGTTCAGGAACTCGGTGACCTTGTTCCCGTCCTGCTCGCGCACGGCCTTGAGGAAGGTGTAGCTGTCGGAAAAACGCTGGGCGCCGGCCGGGAGCGCGACGGCGACCAGTGCCGTGGCGATCAGGAGCCGGGATGGACGGATCAACATGGTCGAAACACACCTCTGGTAACTGCAACTCTTGCCAGCAGGACCCTATCAGATCATGGATCGCCTTGCCATGAACAGCATCGCCCGCTTCGCCCTTCCCGCCCTGCTCGCACTGACCGCCTGCGGTGGCGGCGCGCCTGCCACCAAGTCGATTGCCGATGCACCGCTGGCCGGTGCGTCGATCGGCGGCCCGTTCACGCTGGTGAACGGCGATGGAAAGACCGTCACCGAGAAGGACTTCGCCGGCAAATACCGCATCATGTATTTCGGCTATACCTTCTGCCCCGATGTGTGCCCGGTCGATGTGCAGAATATCGGCGGCGCGATGAAGCGGCTGGACCAGCAGAATCCGGATTTGGCGGCGAAGATCGTGCCTGTCTTCGTTTCGATCGACCCAGCGCGCGACACGCCCGCAGTGGTCAAGGAATTCACCGCCGCCTTCCACCCGCGCATGGTCGGCCTGACCGGCACCGCGGCGCAGGTCGATGCGGCAGCCAAGGTCTATCGCGTGCCCTATGCCAAGCGCGAGACGCCGACCGGCTATCTGATGGACCATGGTCGCCAGGCCTATCTGATGGGGCCGAATGGCGAGCCGATCGCGCTGCTGCCGCAGGACCAGAATCCCGACGCGATCGTCGCGGAAATCACCCGGTGGATCGGCTGACGCGCTTTTGGGAGCTGCCGCTCGACCGGCTTGACCGGGCACAGTGGGAAGCGCTGTGCGACGGGTGCGGCAAATGCTGTCTGCACAAGGTCGAGGACGCCGATACGGGCGATATCTACGCCACCAATGTCGCGTGCCGCTTGCTCGACCGGGATCAGGGGCGGTGCAGCGACTATCGCCACCGCCACGCCTATGTCGCCGAATGCGTGCGGCTGAATGCCGGCAATGTCGACGACATTCCGTGGTTGCCGGTAACCTGCGCCTATCGACTGCGCGCGGCCGGCGAAGCGCTGCCCGACTGGCATTATCTGATCAGCGGCAGCCGCGAGAGCGTCCATGAAGCGCGCGAATCGACGCGCGGCTGGACCATTTCGGAAGATGTCGCGGGCGATCTTGAGCATCATATGGTCGACCGGATCCTGTGACCGTCCCGATCCAGCTGGTTCGGCACCCGCGCGCACGCTCGATGCGCCTGTCGGTCGACCCGGCGACCGGTGCGGTCCGCCTGACCATTCCGCCGCGCGCGCCGGCCGGGCCGGCATTGCGCTGGGCCGAGGGGCAGCATGAATGGATCGCCAAGGCGCTCGCCAACCGGGCGGCTCCCACGCCGTTCGAACCGGGTGCCACGATCCTGTATCTGGGCGAAGAGGTGGGGCTGGGCTGGGACAGCGGGTTTCCGCGTACGCCCGTGCTCGATGACGGGCAGATCATCGCCGGCGGCCCGCGCGAGGGCTATGAACGGCGGATCGAGCGCTGGCTGCGCAAGGCCGCCCTGACCACGCTAAGCGCCGAAACTGCCGACTATGCCGCGCTGTCAGGGGTAAGCGTCAGCAAGGTCGCGGTGGGCGATCCCACCGGCCGCTGGGGCAGTTGCGCGTCGTCGGGCGTGATCCGCTACAGCTGGCGGCTGATCCTGGCGCCGCCGGACGTGCGCCGCGCAACGGTGGCGCATGAAGTGGCGCATCGCACGCATATGAACCACAGCCCGGCGTTCCACGCACTGGTGCGGACGCTCTATGGGCGCGACCCGGCGCCCGAGCGGGCATGGCTACGCGCCAATGCGATGCGGCTTCACTCGTTCGGGCGATCGGACTGAGGCGCACGCAGCGGCTCGCGCGGCTGCTGCTGCGGCGGACGATCGGCGGGATCGCGGCGCGGCGCCGGCTGAGGATCGCGCGGTGCGTCACGGCCGGTCATCCGGTCGATCCAGTCCTGGTCGATCCGGCCATCTTCGCCAGCAGCACCGTCGCCCGGGTCGGTCGCCGGATCTTCGCCGCCATCCTCGCGCGCGACCGGGTTGCCGTCGGGGTCGACGAATACGCCATTATCGGCCTCGCCCCATGCTTCTGCATCCGGTTCGAGTTGCCATTCGGGCAGCGTCACTTCGGTTTCGAACTGCTCGACCGGGCGGTTCGCGGTTGCAACCCGCATGAAGCCGGCAAAGGCACGGGCGGGCGCGGTCCCGCCCTGCAGCCCGCCGACACGCTTGGCATCGTCGCGGCCCATCCACACGCCGGTGGTAAGCCCCGAGGAGAAGCCGAGGAACCAGCCATCCTTGTTCGAACTGGTCGTGCCGGTCTTGCCCGCGACCGGGCGGCCGATCTGGGCGGCCTTGCCGGTTCCGGTATTGACCGCGGTCTGGAGCAGGTCGGTCATCTGCGCGGCGACATAGGGGGCGACCAGCACGCGCGAGGTATCGACCTGGTGGCTGTAGATCACCGCGCCATTCGCGGTGACGCGGGTGATGGCATAGGGTGTGACCGCCACGCCCTTCTGCCCGACCGAAGCAAAGGCGCGGGTCATGTCGATCAGCCGCACATTGGCGGTGCCCAGCACCATCGCTGGCTGGGTATTGATCGGCGTGGTGATGCCGAACCGGCGCGCCATGTCGGCGACCGTCCCGAAGCCGACTTCCTGACCCAGCGTGGCGGCAACGGTGTTGATCGAATAGGCAAAGGCCGAACGCAGCGTCATTTCGCCGCTGAACCGTCCGCTATTGTTGCGCGGGCTCCAGCCATTGATCGTCACCGGTTCGTCGACCACGCGGTCATCGACCTTTCGCCCGGATTCGAGCGCAGCGAGATAAACGAACAGCTTGAACGCCGATCCCGGCTGGCGCGTCGCCTGGGTCGCGCGGTTGTAGATCGACGACACATAATCGCGCCCGCCGACCATCGCGCGCACGGCGCCGTCGCGGTCGAGGCTGACCAAAGCGCCCTGGGCACCCTTGGGCGTGTTCGCCTGAATCGCCTGGGTCGCGGCGTTCTGCATCTTGAGGTCGATCGTGGTCCACACATCGAGCGGGGCGACCGTTTCGTCGATCAGCAGTTCGAGCTGGGGCAGCGCCCAGTCGGTGAAATAGCGCACGCTGTTCTGGCGCGGCGCGGCGGCGAGCTTGACCTGGGCCGGGCGGGCGGTGGCCGCTTCCGCCGCGGTCAGCGCGCCGGTTTCGACCATCACGTCGAGCACGACGCTGGCGCGGCCGATCGCCGCCTGGGCGTCGGCGGTCGGCGAGTAGCGCGACGGCGCCTTGACCAGCCCGGCAATGACCGCAGCCTCGGACAGGGTCAGGTTGGTCGCGGGATGCCCGAAAAAGGTGCGTGACGCCGCATCGATGCCATAGGCACCGCCGCCGAAATACACCTTGTTGAGATAGAGTTCGAGGATCTGGTCCTTGCTGAATTTGCGCTCCAGCGCGAGCGCCAGGATCATCTCGCGGAATTTGCGGCCGACATCATATTTGT
This sequence comes from Sphingomonas sp. BE123, assembly GCF_031456015.1. Lineage (NCBI taxonomy): Bacteria > Pseudomonadati > Pseudomonadota > Alphaproteobacteria > Sphingomonadales > Sphingomonadaceae > Sphingomonas > Sphingomonas sp. BE123. The sequence continues at coordinate 313,835 of NZ_JAVDTW010000002.1, forward strand.
TCGACAGGAAGATGGTGCGCGCGACCTGTTGCGTGATGGTCGACGCGCCCTGCAGCCGGCGTCCGGTACCGCGATTGTCGATCGCGAATTTGGTGATGCGCATCAGCGCGATCGGGTCGACACCCCAGTGCGAGCGGTAGCGCCGATCCTCGATCGCCACCATCGCCTCGCGCATCGGTTCGGGGATCTTGCCATATTCGATCCACTCGCCATAGCTCGGCCCGAGCGAGGCGATGACGGTGCCGTCGGCGGCATGGACCCGGATCATCTGGCCGTTGGGCGAGGATTTGAGTTCCTCGAAACTCGGCAGCGACGATTTGGCGGTGTAGACCGCAATCAATAGCGCGATGAACGCCGCCAGTGCGATAAGGGCAGCACTGCCGGTCACCCAGAAAAGGATGCGGCGCGCCTTGGGCGAGAGCATGGGTCTGCGGGTGGCCATCGGACGATGTTTGCCGATCTACGCGTGAACGAAGCCTGTCACAAGCGGCGCGTTGGCCGATCGCCAGCGCGGATCCTGTGCCTCACGCCGCGCGCGGGTCGAATTCCAGCGCGACCGAATTGATGCAGTAACGCAGACCCGTCGGCGGCGGCCCGTCCGGGAAGACATGCCCCTGATGTCCGTCGCAGCGGCCGCAGCGCACCTCGATCCGAACCATGCCGTGGCTGGTATCGCGATACTCGGCGATATGGTCGGGCGCGATCGGACGGGTGAAGCTGGGCCAGCCCGACCCGGAGTCATATTTGTCGTCGCTGTCGAACAGGTCGAGCGCGCAGCCAGCGCAGCGATAGATGCCGTCGGCCTTGAGGTCCGAATAATGTCCCGAAAAGGCACGTTCGGTCCCGGCCTCGCGCAGCACATGATATTGGGCGGGGGTCAGGCGTTCGCGCCATTCCGCGTCGGGCAGGTTCAGCTGGTCCATCGCACGAATGTGTGGTGCGCGCGGCCCCACGTCAATCGGCCGGGGCGTCCTTCCATGCCCACCACAGCTGGGCGGGGGGCACATTCCACCATTCCATCGCATGATCGATGCGCGGGAAATGGGGGGTCAGGAAATTGCGGACGTTGGGATTGAACTGATAGACTAGGAACTGGCCGCCGGGGCGCAGTACCCGCTGCGTCGCCGCGGCGATGGCATCGCCAACGCCCGGCGGCAGCGTCGAAAAGGGCAGGCCCGACAGGACATAGTCGGCATGGGTCGCGCCATGATCCGCGACGATCGCGTTCACATCGGCAGCTGAGCCATGAATCACGGAAAAACGCGGATCGACAATGGTCCGCCGCAAATAGGCGACAAAGTCGGGATTGGTGTCGATCGCGATATATTTGGCATCCGGCCCGAGCCGGTCGAGCACCGCCCGGCAGAAGGTGCCGACACCCGGCCCATATTCGACGAACAGCTTGCACTGGTCCCAGTCGACCGGGTCGAGCATGCGCCGGATCAGCTTGCGCGACGACGGAATGATCGATCCGACCATCACCGGGTGCTTGAAAAAACCCTGTAAAAACAACGCCTGGGGCGAAAGCGGGCGCGGAGCCTTGCGCTTCGCGCGGGCGATCGTGGTCGAACCGGTCATCAACAATCCTCAAACGGTGTCGCGCTTCTGTAGGACAGGTGCCACGGTCCTGTCATCATTGACGTTTGCCCCGGCAGCGGCGGGCGGGGCGCCGGAACGCACGGCAGGGCAGCCGCAACCGCTCGACCGGGAGAACGATTGCGGCCCGCAGCCGGTTGCGCCGCCGGGTGAAACATTTCATCCTGCAACCTATGGAAGAGCTGCGTGCCGGCCAGATTGCCGTCCTTTTCGTGTCGCAGCGCACCGGCGACGATCCTGACGGCTATGCCGAGGCAGCCGCAGCGATGGCGGCGCTTGCTGCGCAGCAACCGGGCTATGCCGGGATCGAAGCGGTGCGCGATGCTGGCGGATTGGGGATCACCATCAGCTATTGGCGCGACGAAGCGGCCGCACTGGCGTGGCGCGATCATCCCGAGCATGCGCGGATCCGCGATCTTGGCCGTGCGCGGTGGTACGCCTGGTACCGCACCGAGGTGACACGGGTCGAGCGCAGCTATGGCTGGGCACGCCCGTGACGAGCCCGCGCATCGACCGCAGCTTTGCCATCCTGTTCATGGTCATGTTCGTGATTGCGGCGGGCAACACCGCGCTGCAATCGGTGCTGCCCGCGCTGGGGCGCTCGCTCGGCGTGCCCGACAGCGCGGTGGCGGCGGCCTTTTCGGTGTCGGCACTGTTGTGGACCGCGGTGGCGCCGTTCTGGGCCAACCGATCGGACCGGCATGGCCGGCGCAACATGGTCCTGCTCGGCCAGATCGGGCTGACCGCGTCGCTGTTTTTCTGTGGCCTGTTCCTTGCCGCCGGGATCAATGGCTGGATCGCGCCGGTGACGGCCTTTGCCTTCTTTGTCGCCGCGCGGATGCTGTATGGCGGGTTCGGGTCGGCCGCGCCGCCGGCGATCCAGGCGATTGTCGCCGCGCGCACCAGCCGCGACGAGCGGACCAAGGCGCTGACCCTGCTCGGCTCGGCCTTTGGCCTTGGCACGATCCTGGGCCCCGCGATCGCGCCCTATCTGGTGCTGGGCGATCTGTGGCGCGGCGGGCCGACGATCGGCCTGGCCGGTCCCGCGCTGATCTTCAGCGGCGTGGCGCTGGCGATGCTGTTCGCGATCGCGCGGCTGCTCCCCCGCGATGTCGACGATCCGGTGAGCCATGGCGCGGCATCGAGCTATCCCTCGATCGGCGGGCAGGCGAGCGGGGCGAGCGTGACCGCGGCGACCGCGGCCAAGATCGAGCCGATCGGCTTTCTCGACCCGCGCGTGCGTGCATGGATGATCTGCGGCCTGGTCCTCGGCCATGCGCAGGCGATGGCGGGACAGGTGATCGGGTTCCTGATCATCGACCGGCTGGGCGTCGCGCCGCTGGAAGCGATCGAGGCGACCGGGCTGGTGCTGATGATGGGCGCCGGATCGGCGCTGCTGGTGCAATGGGGGATCATCCCGCTGTTGTCGCTGACCCCGCGCCAGCTGATGCTGATCGGACTGGTATTGAGCGCGGTCGGATGCCTGGCGACCGGGACGGCGACGTCGCTGTACGGCATCGCCACGGCCTATGCGCTGACCACGATGGGGTTCGGCTTTTCACGGCCGGGCTTTACCGCCGGATCGTCGCTCGCCGTGCCTCAGGGGGCGCAGGGTTCAGTGGCGGGCAAGGTCACGTCGATCAATGGTGCGGCATTCATCCTCGGCCCGTCGATCGGGGTCGCGCTGTACGGCGGATGGCGGCCGCTCCCCTATCTGGTCGCGGCCGCCGCCCTGGCGATCCTGGTCGTCTATGGCTGGTTCAGTCTTCGGACGAGCGAGTCCGCCCCTGCAGCATCCCCGGAGCAATAAAGCCGATCGGGTTCAGCGCAACCGCGTCCTGCTTCATCTTCGAGACGATCTGCGCATATTCGCGCTCCATTTCCGGCGTGACGGTGGCGCGCGAATCGGCGAGCGCCGCTTCGAAATGCGCCATCGTCACGGTGCGGGCCGGCGGCTGCTCGCGCAGCGCAGCAAGGCCCGCGCGCCGGGTAACGTCCTCCAGGTCCGCCCCGGTGAAGCGTTCCGTCCGCGCCGCGACCGCAGCCAGATCGACATCCTCGGCGAGGGGCATTTTCTGCGTCTGGATCCTGAGGATGCGCTCGCGCCCGGGGGCATCGGGCACGCCGACATAGATCAGCTCATCGAGCCGGCCCGGACGCATCAGTGCCGGGTCGATCAGGTTCGGCCGGTTGGTTGCACCGATCACGACGACCGACTGCAGCTCCTCCAGCCCGTCCATCTCGGCGAGGATGGTGTTGACCACCCGCTCGGTCACCTGCGGCTCACCCATTCCCGACCCGCGCGCGGGGACGAGGCTGTCGAGTTCGTCGATGAAGATCACGCACGGCGCGACCTGACGGGCGCGGGCAAATAGGCGGGCGATTTGCTGCTCGCTCTCGCCATACCATTTGGACAGCAGGTCGCTCGATTTGGTGGCGATGAAATTCGCCTGCGCCTCGCGCGCCACGGCCTTGGCGAGGAGCGTCTTGCCGGTGCCGGGCGGACCATAGAGCAGGAAGCCCTTGGCCGGACGGATGCCGAGGCGGCGGAACGCGTCGGGATCGCGCATCGGCAGCTCGACACCTTCCTTGAGGCGCATCTGGGCATCGTCGAGGCCGCCAACATCCTCCCATGTGATGTTCGGCTTTTGCACCATCACCTCGCGCATCGCGCTCGGCTGCACGCGCTTCAGCGCCTCGACGAAATCCTCGCGCGTGACGGCGAGGGTTTCGAGTACATCGGCCGGCACCGTCTTTTCGCTGAGGTTGAGGCGGGGCATGATGCGGCGCACCGCCTCGATCGCCGCTTCGCGGGCGAGTGCGGCGATGTCGGCGCCGACAAAGCCGAAGGTGGTGCGGGCGAGCTCGTCGAGATCGACGCGCTCCTCGATCGGCATGCCGCGGGTGTGGATGCCCAGAATCTCGCGCCGGCCGCGCTCATCGGGTACGCCGACGATGATCTCGCGGTCGAAGCGACCGGGACGGCGCAACGCCTCGTCAATCGCCTCGGGCCGGTTGGTCGCGGCGATGACGACGATGTTGGCGCGCGCCTCCAGCCCGTCCATCAACGTCAGCAGCTGGGCAACGAGGCGCTTTTCTGCCTCGCCCGAAACCTGCCCACGCTTGGGCGCGATCGAATCGATCTCGTCGATGAACACGATCGACGGCGCGTTCTTGGACGCTTCCTCGAACACCTCACGCAGCCGCTTTTCCGATTCGCCATAGGCTGACCCCATGATCTCGGGACCGTTGATCAGAAAGAATTGTGCGTCGGATTCATTGGCGACCGCGCGGGCAAGGCGGGTCTTGCCGGTGCCGGGCGGCCCATGGAGCAACACCCCCTTGGGCGGATCGACGCCCAGCCGCTGAAACAGTTCGGGGTAGCGCAGCGGCAGTTCGACCATCTCGCGCAGCTGGTCGATCGTTGCGGCCATGCCGCCGATGTCATCGTACGTCACATCGGCGCGACGCAGTTCGCGCGCTTCCTCGAACTCGTTGCGCAGCTCGATCTCGGTATCGGCGTCGATATGCACGATGCCACGCGGCACCGCCGACACGACGGTCAGGCGAATCTCCTGCAGCGCATAAGCGGGCGCGCGCAGATGCTGGAGCACGTTGGCCGGCATGTCCGACACGCGCTGTTGCCCGACGGTCGAAATGGTGTCGCCCTGGCACAGCGGACGGCCAAGGAAGGTGCGGCGCAGCGCGTCGCCCGATCCTTCAAGGCGCAGGTCGCGGCGCGCGGGAGCGAAGACAACGCGAGTCGCGGGGCGCGACTCGGCCTTGCGCACTTCGACGAAATCGCCCGAGCCGACTCCGGCATTGGCGCGCTGAAGCCCGTCGATGCGCAGGATTTCCAGCCCCTCATCCTCGGGATAGGGAAAGACCACGCGCGCGGGCGTGGTGCGCTTGCCGATGATCTCGACCACATCGCCCTGTTGCAGGCCAAGTGCGTCCATCAGCGCACGGGGCAGATGTGCAAGGCCCCGGCCGCTGTCCTCGGGTCGCGAATTGGCGACCTGCAGCTTGCGCGTGTCTGATTCGGTGTCGGCCATCGGCTCTCCTTTCGCCCGTCGGGGGGTGACGCGCAGATAGGCAGCCGGTTCCGTGTCGGCTAGAGTTGGGGTGAAACGGCACCGGGCCGATCCGCCATCCGGACACCCAGCGATAGCATGAGGGGTGGCCGGGTGCGACTAGCCCCGCAAATTACCGGTTTGCCGGGACCCTGTGGGGCAGCGGGCCCGTGCCGAACCCTTTGCCGAATCAGACGCGCAAAAAAATGGGCCGGTCCGAAGACCAGCCCTTTGAAAGGTTTAGGAGAGGATGCCTGAAAGGCACGTCCTATGTGCAGTGCGGCGAGTTTTTGTGCAAGTGCGAAGAGCTACCTATACGATTGCAGATTCTGCAATCTGTAACATTCGCCGTTTACAGCGGATGACAGGGCTGTCTTGCGCCCCGCGTCATCATGGGTGAGTTGTAAAATGCTGCACCGCAGTACAAACCGGTAACCGATGCGTCGTTTGCCGCCCCTCACCGCCATCGAGGCGTTCGTCCAGGTCGCGCGCCTTGGCTCGGTCAAGGCGGCGGCGGAAGAGCTGGCGCTGTCGTCACCGGCGCTGAGCCGCCGGGTGCAGGCGCTGGAGCGCTTCATCGGCAAGCAATTGTTCGAGCGCCGGCACCAGGCGATGAAGCTGAATGCCGAGGGGGAGCGGCTGCTGCATCTGATCGCACCCGCGCTCGACACGATGAGCGACGCGATCGAAAGCATGAACAGCGGGGCGGAGCTGCTGCGGCTGCGGCTGGGTACGCCATCGCTGTTCGCGACCCAGCGGCTGATCCCGCATCTGGCGGCGTTGCGCGCCGTGCATCCGCAACTCCACCTCGATATCGATACCGGCGGGCATGGCATGTCGCGGCTGGGCGACGGGCTCGACGCCGCCATCGTGCTGGCGCGCGATATCGAACCGACGCTGTACGGCCGGCGGCTCGACCGCAACCGCATCCGCCCGGTCGCGGCGCGACGGCTGGCCCATGGCGCCGAGGCGATCGGCCGGCCCGAGGAGCTGGCCGGCTATTCGATCCTGGCGCATCGCGACATGGCCGACAGTTTCGAGATCTGGCGCGCGGCATTGGGCCTGCCCGATCTGGAGCCGGTGTCGATCGACCTGTTCGATTCGGGATCGCTGATGCTGGAGGCAGCGGCGCAAGGCGTGGGCGTCGCCTTCATGCTCGATTCGCATCGCATCGACCCGGACGATCCGCGTATCGCGACATTGTTCGGCGAGCCGAGCGTGAAGAGCCCGTACAGCTACTGGTTCGTGTGCCGCCCGCGCGCGCTGGAGCAGCGGCCGGTGAAGCTGTTCCATGACTGGCTGATCGGGCTGATCGATATCGAGGGGTGAGCCGACTCAGTCGCGATGTTCGCGACCGTGCTTGATGTCGCCGATAATCACGCAATTGCCCTCTACCTTGTAACGGATCACATAGGGCGGGACCGTAACCAGCTCGCGGCGTCCGCGCGTCGAGGGGCGTCCTCGGTCGGGGAACTCCGCCAGGCTGTTCGCAGCCTCCACCAGTCGGCGGGCCAGTCTGCGGGAAGCATCAGGATCAAACTGGGCGACATAGCCACGAATCAGATCGAGCCGAATCAGGGCCCGTCGCGTCCAGATTATTTCAGCCATTCGGCCGGAGCGGCGGTTTCTTCAGGAGTTCCCCATTTCGCCAGCCATGCGGCCACCTCGGCGTGATCCACGATTCGGCCAGCGGCGACGTCGGCGTCCGCTTCGGCATCTGCGATCCGGTCGGCCTCGTCCTGTGGCGGACGATCGAAGATATCGCGTTCGGCGTTCATCGGCTCAACATATCATGGCATCGGAGATGATGCGAGCGAGAGACTGTCACAACGGCCGCCCGTCCTGATCCATCAGCACCTCGCGCCGGCCGACATGGTCGGGGCGGGAGACGAGGCCGTCCTTTTCCATCCGTTCGATCAGGCGCGCCGCCGAGTTGTAGCCGACGCGCAGCTGGCGTTGCAGCCATGACGTCGAGGCCTTCTGGCTCTCCGCGACCAGCTGCACCGCGCGGCGGTAGAGCTGTTCCTCAGGGCTGTCCTCGCCGGTCGGGGCACCGTCGAGGGCGAATTCACCGCCGTCCGGCTCTTCGGTGACGGCGGAGATGTAGTCGGGCGCGCCCTGCGCACGCCAGTGATCGGCGACCGCCATCACCTCTTCATCCGACACGAACGGGCCGTGGACGCGGGCGATCTGCTTGCCGCCGGGCATGTAGAGCATGTCGCCCTTGCCCAGCAGCTGCTCGGCGCCCTGTTCACCGAGGATCGTGCGCGAATCGATCTTCGACGTGACGTGGAAGCTGATTCGGGTCGGCAAATTCGCCTTGATCACGCCGGTGATGACGTCGACCGACGGGCGCTGCGTCGCCATGATCAGGTGGATGCCGGCGGCGCGCGCCTTTTGCGCGAGCCGCTGGATCAGGAATTCGACTTCCTTGCCCGCGGTCATCATCAGATCGGCGAGTTCGTCCACCACGATCACGATCTGCGGCAGCGGGGTGAGGTCGAGCGTCTCTTCTTCGTACAGCGGCTTGCGCGTTTCGGGATCGTAGCCGACCTGGACCTTGCGACCGAGCTTCTGCCCCTTGGCGAGCGCCTGGCGCACCTTGTCGTTGAAGCTGCCAAGGCTGCGGACATTGACGGACGCCATCATGCGATAGCGTTCCTCCATCTGCTCGACCGCCCATTTGAGCGCGCGGACCGCCTTCGGCGGATCGGTGACCACATCCGCCAGCAGATGCGGGATGTCCTTGTACATGCTGAGTTCCAGCATCTTGGGATCGATCATGATCATGCGGCACTGGTCCGGGGTGAGCCGGTAGAGCAACGACAGGATCATGCAGTTGAGCCCGACCGACTTGCCCGAGCCGGTGGTGCCCGCGACGAGCAGGTGGGGCATGGGGGCAAGATCGGCGATGACCGGATCGCCCGCGATATTCTTGCCGAGGACCAGCGGCAGCTGGGCACCCATGTCGACAAAGGATTCGCTGGCGATCAGTTCGTGCAGGCTCACCGTCTCGCGCTTGGCGTTGGGCAGCTCGATGCCGATCACGCTGCGGCCGGGGATGGTCGCGACGCGGGCCGACACCGCCGACATGTTGCGGGCGATGTCGTCGGCGAGCTGGATCACGCGGCTGGCCTTGATCCCGCTGGCCGGCTCGAGCTCGTACATCGTCACCACCGGGCCGGGGCGGACTTCGACGATTTGCCCCTTGACGTGGAAGTCGTCGAGCACGCTTTCGAGCAGCCGGGCGTTACGCTCAAGCGCAGCCTTGTCGATCGCGGTGCTGCCCGACTTGGCGGGTTGCTTGAGCAGGTCGATCGGCGGGAGCTGATAGCTGCCCTTGAAGTCGAGGCTGGCCTGAACCGGCTTGGCCTTGGGCGGGGTCGGCGCCGGAACGCGTTCGGCGATGACCGGACCCGGACGGTCGTCGGGCAGCGCCACCTTGCGCGGGCGCGGGGCAGCAGGCGTGAAAACCTCGTCGGCATCGTCGATGTCGGTGTCGAACGGCAGCGCGCCGACCGCCTCGCGCTGCGGCTTGCGCGGCAGACGGATATGCTGGCGGAAATCGAACTGCACGCTGCGCGCCCACAGGATCACGCCAGCGATGCCGAGGATCAGCCCGACTGCGCGGGTGCCCCACAGGGCGATCGTGGCGTCACCGCTGAGGCCGAGCAGCCCGCGTACCGCGCTGACGACCGCAAGGCCGAACACGCCGCCCCAGCCGCCCGGCAGCTCCATCACCGCCACGCTGGAGATCGAGGCGAGCGCCGCGCCCATCAGGGCAATGCCGCCGAGCGCGCCGAGCAGCATCCGCCGCCAGTTCCCCGCACCTTCGCCGCGCCACAGCCGCAGGCCGAGGATGAGGCCGACCGGCGCGAGCAGGACGATCGGCAGCCCGCCCAGCGCGAGCAGCAGGTCGGCGAGCCACGCGCCGGGTGTGCCGAGCAGGTTGCGCGCCGGGCCGCCCGCGGCGGTGTTGAGCGAGGGGTCCTCGCCACTATAGGTCCCGATCGCGAGCACAGCGGCCAGCGTCAGCGCGAACAGCGCGATCGCGCCGATCAGCGCCCCGCTCCGTCGTGCCCCTGCCCGCATCGTGTCACGCCACAGCATCGGCTGCGCCCGGCTCGCCATCATTCCCACCCGTGTTCGATAATCGTTCTAAGCATTCACCTTGGGGAGTCTGGCGTCAAGGCGGGGGGTGGGATAACGGGGTCACATGAGTAATGCGGACCTCTTGATCCTTGGCGGCGGACTGGTCGGGAGCGCGCTTGCCGTGGCGCTCGACGCGCATGGCATCTCCAGCATCGTGGTTGATACCGCGGATCCGGACGCGATCCTGGCGGCCAGCCATGACGGGCGCGCGTCTGCCATTGCCGCCGCGCCGCTGCGCATGCTCGAAGCGATCGGCCTGACCGACGATCTGGCGGGCAAGGGCTGCCCGATCGAGAGCATCCGCGTGTCGGATGGCCTGAAGCCCGGCAAGCTCGACTTCGACCCGCAGGAGGGCGAGGGCGCGCTCGGCACGATGTTCGAGAATCGCGACCTGCGCCGGGCGCTGATGACCGCAGCCCAGCGCGCGCCGCTGGCCGATGTGCGGATGAAGACGCGCGCGCTGTCGGTCGCGCGCGACGCAACCGGCGTCACCGCGACGCTCGATTCGGGCGAGACGGTGCGGGCGCAGTTGCTGATCGGGGCGGAGGGGCGTGCATCGCCGACGCGCGACGCGGCGCTGTTGCGCGTGGCGCGCTGGACCTACGATCACTCGGCAATCGTGACCTCCCTCCACCACGAGCATTCACACGAGAATACCGCGTTCGAGATCTTCTACCCACAGGGGCCGTTTGCGATCCTGCCGCTGCGTGATGATGAAAACGGGCATCGCTCGGCGATCGTCTGGTCGGTGAAGCGCAGCGAGGAAGCGGGGATGATGAAGCTCTCCGAACGCGGCTTCCTTGCCGAGGCGGACAAGAAGATGGGCGGGTTCCTCGGCAAGCTCGGGCCGCTGGGGCCGCGCTTCAGCTATCCGCTCGGCTTCCACCATGCCGCAAAGATCACGGCGGAGCGGCTGGCGCTGGTCGGCGACGCCGCGCACGGCATCCACCCGATTGCGGGGCAGGGGGTCAATGTCGGGTTCCGCGACGTGGCGGCCTTGGTCGAGGTGCTGGTCGAGGGAAAACGGCTTGGGCTCGACATGGGCGATCCCGCGCTGCTGTCGCGCTACGAACGCTGGCGCAGCCTCGACACGATGATGGTCAGCATCGCCACCGACGCGCTGACGCATCTGTTCGGGCTTCCCGGAGGGGCGGCGAACGCGGCGCGGCGGTTCGGGCTGTCGGCGGTGGACAAGGTGCCTAGCCTCAAGAACTGGTTCATGGCCGAAGCACGCGGCGAATCGGGCAAGGTGCCGCGATTGCTGCATGGGGAAATGGCCTGACCATCACCACCGTCGCCCCGGCCTTGAGCCGGGGCTGGGCTTCTTAGGCTCACGATGAAGAAAAAGCCCCGTCCCGGGTCAAGCCCGGGACGACGAGAGGGGCGGTGGCCTACTGCAACGTCCCCTCGTCCCCCTCATGCCGGCCGAAAAACTGCATCAGCTGGATGATCAGCTCGGCGCGGTCGGCGATCGTGTCGGCTTCCAGCAGCGCCTGTTTGGCGGCGGGGTCGAAGGGGGCGATCTGGGCGATGCCGTTGACGAGGTTTTGGTCGTCGAGCCGCGCGACCGATTCCCAGTCGACGGCATAGCCCTGGACCTCGGCAAAGCGGCGCGATTCGAGTTCGAGTGCGGCGCGTGCGCCCATCGACAGGGTTTCGTCGACCGGATCGGCGATCAGTTCGGCCTCGACCTGGCGGAACAGGGTGGTCACTTCCAGCTCGCGCAGGATGCGGAAGCGTGACAGCCCCTCCAGCACCACGTTGAACCGGCCATCCTCCATCGCCTCTACATCGGCGATGCGGCCGACACAGCCGATCTCGAACAAGGGCGGCTTCTCGCCACCCCCCTTGGGCTGAATCATCGCGATGCGGCGGTCGCGGGCGAGGCTGTCATTGACCATCGCCCGGTAGCGCGGCTCGAAAATGTGCAGCGGCAAATGCATGCCGGGGAACAGCAGCGCCCCGGGCAGCGGAAAGATTGAGAGGCGAGTAATCGTCATCCGAACAGGATGGCCGACAGCTTGCGGCGCTGCGCCGATACCCACGGGTCCTCGAGCCCGACCGCTTCGAACAGCTTGAGCAGGCGCGCGCGGGCGGCGCCGTCATTCCATTCCTTGTCCTCCGCAATCATCGCGAGCAGCGTGTCGGCGGCGGCCTGACGGTCGCTGCCCATCAGCGCGCCGGCCAGCTCGTAGCGCGCTTCCATATCGCCGGACGCGGCCTTGGCGCGCAATGCGCCGAGTTCATCGTCATCGGCGGCGGCAGGCGCTTCCTGTGCCAGGCTGAGCGCGGCGCGGGCGCGTTCGACCTCGGGCGCCTTGGCGGCGTCATCGGGCAGAGCGGCGAGTACGGCGGCGGCTTCGTCGAGCCGCGCCAGCGCGGTCAGCGCACGCGCGCGACCGGCGGCTGCCTGGGCACTGTCCGGCGCGATTTCGGCAATCTGTTCGAAGATCGACAGCGCGCGTTCGGTCTCGCCGCCCGCCAGCACCTCTTCGCCCATCGCCAGCAGCGGCTCGAGCTCGGCGGCCTGTGCGGCGGCGTCGCTTTCCACCGGGATCTGCCGCAAAATCTGGTCGAGCATCGCCTTGAGCTGCGATTCGGTGCGGGCGTTGGTCAGGTCGGCGACCAGCTGGCCCTGGAACATCGCATAGACGGTCGGGATCGAGCGCACCTGGAACTGCGCGGCGATGAACTGATTCGCGTCGACGTCGATCTTGGCGAGCATCACGCCCTTATCGGCATAGTCGGCTGCGACCTTTTCCAGCACCGGGGCGAGCGCCTTGCACGGCCCGCACCATTCCGCCCAGAAATCGAGGATGACGAGCTTCGTCATCGACGGTTCGGCGATGTCGCGGCGAAACGCCTCGACGGCTTCCTTGTCGGCGGGCGAGAGTCCAAGCGTGGCCACGGCGAATCCCTTGTGATTGCGAACGATGATCTGGCCCCTATTTGGGCGTTGCGGTGCGCCGGGCCAAGCCCCCGCACGCGAAAGCGCTTTTGATGCAAGTTGGGGGTTGCAGACCCCGAAAGCCACTGCTAGAGGCCGCCACCTTGCCCCGCCCCCTCGGGAAACCGGGAGGGCAAATCAGGCGCCAGAGAGCGGGCGTAGCTCAGGGGTAGAGCACAACCTTGCCAAGGTTGGGGTCGAGGGTTCGAATCCCTTCGCCCGCTCCAGTCGCCGCGCAACGGTCGCGGCGACACAGCATCGATCAGCCATGCGCTTCATCTCTTCGGACTATGCGGGCCGAGAACGCACTGCGCCTGTTCAGGCGGTTGCGCACCTGCCCCCTTCCTGCCCTTTTCCCGCCAGTCCCGGCCCCTAATTTACTGTATAAGCGTGGTTAACGCGCATCGCTGCGCGATTCTCGCACGACAGGATGGAGGTTCAACCATGACGATCGACGGAGTGGTGCGGCACGCGGCGCGGTCGCGGGCATGGGTGATGGCTGTCACCGGGCTGACGCTGCTTGCCGCGCCTGCGCTATCGGCAACGGCCGCGGGCAATGGCGCCACGCTTCCCGCCGCGAGCGAATGGCGCAATCCCAAGAACACGGTGCATATCCGAATCACGCCGTGCGGCGGTGATCGGATGTGCGGGACGGTGATCTGGGCGAGCGAAAAGGCCAAGGCCGATGCGCGCAAGGGCGGTACCGATCCGCTGGTCGGCGCGAACCTGTTCCGCGAATTCCGTCAGGTGGCGCCCGGTGAGTATAAGGGCCGCGTGTTCGTACCCGACATGAACCGCACCTTCAGCGGGCAGATGCGGATCGAAGGCAATTCGCTGATCGGGAAGGGCTGTGTCCTCGGCATTATCTGCAAGTCGCAGACCTGGACGCGTATTTCGTGATGCGCGGGAGTGCCGTGGCGCGTTAAGCAGCGCAGATGACGCACGCACCCATTCGCACCGGCATCGGCGGCTGGACCTTCGAACCCTGGCGCGGGACCTTTTACCCTGAGGGCCTCGCGCAGAAGAAGGAGCTGGAATTCGCCAGCCGCCAGCTCGGCGCGATCGAGATCAACGGGACCTATTATTCGGGATTTAAACCCGCGACCTTTGCCGGATGGGCGGCGAGCGTGCCAGACGGATTCGTGTTCGCGGTCAAGGCATCGCGCTATTGCACCAACCGCAAGGTGCTGGGCGAAGCGGGCGAATCGGTGGCGAAGTTCGTGGGGCAGGGAATCACGGAGCTTGGCGACAAGCTCGGCCCGATCCTGTGGCAGTTCATGGCGACCAAGAAGTTCGATGCCGCGGATTTCGGTGCATTTCTGAAGCTGCTGCCCGCCAGCCATGACGGCGTGAAACTGCGCCACGCGGTGCAGGTACGGCATGAAAGCTTTGCCGTGCCCGAGTTCGTGGCGCTGTGCCGCGATGCCGGGGTGGCGATCGTCTATGCCCATTCGCCCGAATATCCGGCCATCGCCGACGTGACGGGCGACTTCGTCTATGCGCGGCTCGAATCGGGCGAGGACGACAATCCGCTCTGCTATCCCGAAGCTGAGATGGACCGCTGGGCGGACGTCGCGCGCTGCTGGGCGGCGGGCGGACGACCCGATAGCCTGCCCTATGTCGAGGAGCGCGATCCGCCCGCGGTGCCGCGCGAGACCTTCGTCTTCTTCATCCATGGCGGCAAGGTGCGCGCACCGGCTGGCGCGCAGGCGCTGGCGGAACTCATTCGCTGAGGCCGAGCCGCGCGAGCGGATGGCCGACCGTGCCGCTGACCAGCGCAGCCTGCACGGCGGTGAACGGCCACAGCTTCGACACCGGCCCCATCACCCGGTCGCGCAGCCAGGGGATGGCCGCGCCATCGGACTGATAGACCGGGGTCAGCACCCGGCTGAGCAATTGGTAAAGCTGGATCTGGTCGCGTCGCAGCCGGATCGCTTCGCCCAGCGCGTCGCCGAGCGTGCGGCAGCGGCGGAGCCCGAGGGCAAGCGCATAGGCGTCAAGCAGCGCCATATTGGCGCCCTGACCCAGCTGCGGGCTGGTCGAATGCCACGAATCGCCAATATGGATCAGGCGATCGGCGACCGGTTGGCGCAGGGTGCGGTGGGCATAGCTGGCGAAGGTCAGCTGCTGCGGATCGACGATCTGGTCGAGCAGGGGCGCGGTGGCTGGCCAGAGCGATGCCACCGCATCCTTCCACGGCGCCAGTCCGGTCGCCCGCCAATCGGCATGGCGATCGCCCCGCAGCGACCAGAATTGTGCCGCGCGGGGAGCCTTGGCATGGTGTGGCGTACCGATCGGCAGGACCCCCGCCATCACGCTGGCCCCGCGATATCGCTGTTGCAGTGCATTGGGGATGAACCCGTCTGCCCAGTCGAGATCGGCCCAGAGCGCACCAAAGGCGAGCGGCGGCGTGGTGGGGACCAGGGGGGACCGGCAGCCCATGGCGTCGACGACCAGGTCAAACCGCTCGGTTCGCGTGCCGTCGGCGAAATACAGGCGACCATCGCGGCAGCCGGTGATGTCCCGCCCCGTCTCGACCGCGATGCCACTGGCGCGGACCGGCGCGTGAAGGATCCCGAACAGCGTCGCGCGGTGCACACCGATCCCGACGCCGCCGCGTTTCAGCGCGGCATAGCGGACGTCGAGGACGCAGCGCGCGCCGGCATGGCCGACCAGCCGCGTGACCGGTGCTCCACGCGCGACCAGTTCCGCCTCCAGCCCCAGCGCACGCAGCACCGCCTGTCCGGTAGGCTGGATCAGCAGGCCCGAGCCGAGCGGGCGGGGATGATCGAATCGTTCGAACAGCGTGACGCGATGGCCGTCGCGGTGGAGCAGCAAGGCAGCGGCGAGCCCGGCGATGCCGCAACCTGCGACGGCGATGCCGCGCGGCGGCAGCTCAGTGCTCCGGCGGGCGCGCGGGACTGGCGCGGTCGGATACCATGCGCTGCCCGTCGATCACGATCGGACTGGCGACGCCGGGAAGTCCCTGCGCCAGGATTGCCATGCCGCGTGCGATCACCTGCGGGTCGGCGAATACCTCGTCCACCGTGTTGATCGGCCCGGCGGGAACGCCCTGGGCCTCCAGCGCGTCGGACAGCGCCTGTTTGGTCCAGCCCGCCACCGCCGCCTGAATCGGTGCGATCAGCCGGGCGCGGTTGCGCACGCGCGCCGGGTTGGTCGCGAAATCGGGATCGTCGGCGAGGGTGAGGCCGAGCACGCTGCACAGCTTGCGGAACTGCGAATCATTGCCGACCGCGATGATCAAGTCGCCGTCGCTGGCGGTGAACGCCTGATAGGGGGCGAGGTTGGCATGGCCATTGCCCATGCGGTGCGGCACCTTGGCGGGGTTCGCCATCCAGTTCAGCGCCTGATTGGCGAGCACCGCGACCTGGGTGTCGAGCAGCGCCATGTCGATCTGCGCGCCAACGCCCGTCGCATCGCGCTGACGCAGCGCGGCGAGGATCGCGACGGCGGAATAAACCCCGGTGAAAATGTCGGCATAGGCGATCCCCGCCTTTTGCGGCGCGCCGTCGGGCTCGCCGGTCAGCGACATGATCCCGCCCATGCCCTGAATGATGAAATCATAGCCGGCGCGGTGGGCATAGGGGCCGGTCTGGCCGAAACCGGTGATCGAACAGGTGATCAGGCGCGGGTTGATCGCGCTGAGGCTGGCATGGTCGAGGCCGTATTTGACCAGCCCGCCGACCTTGTAATTCTCGATCAGGACATCGGCGTCGGCGACCAAAGCGCGCACCTCGGCCTGGCCTCCGGGCGTCGCAATGTCGATGAAGCGCGCGGTCTTGCCGCGATTGGCCGAGTGGTAATAAGCGGCGTCGCGGCTCACGCCATCCGCGTCGTGCAGGAAGGGCGGGCCCCAGTGGCGCGTGTCGTCACCCGCACCGGGGCGCTCGACCTTGATCACATCTGCGCCGAGGTCGGCCAGCAGTTGCCCGCACCATGGCCCGGCGAGGATCCGGGCGAGCTCGACCACCTTGATCCCGGCGAGCGGCTTCATGCGCGGCAGATCTCGTAGACGACATGGTCGGGGAAGGACTTCCCGCCGCCGCGGTGGGTGCGGCCGGGAACCAGCTGTCCGCCGATCTTTTCCATCGCCCCGCGCGAGCGCAGATTGTCCTGCCCGACCAGGAACACCGCGCGATTCACGAAGCGGTGGATATGGTCGAGCATCAGCCGCTTGATCTCGCGATTGTAGCGACCGCCCCAATAGGCGCGGGCGATGAAGGTCCAGCCGATCTCGATCTCGTCCTCTTCCGGCACCCAGCAGTCATAGCGGCTCGACCCGATCACCGCGCCGGTCGCCTTGTCGAGGATCGCGAGCCCGCCGCCGCACGCCAGTGCATCGGCGAAGAACGTCCGGAACACCGGCTCCTGCCAGCGGTCGTGCGCCGGGTGGAGTTCCCAGATCAGCGGGTCCGATGCGACGGCGAACAGGGCGTCCCAGTCAGTGGCGACCAGCGGCCTGATGACGACCAGATCGCCGACAAGGGTCGGTTGCCGGTCGGGCTCCATCAAAACGCGGCGATGCCCGTGATGGCGCGACCGAGGATCAGGCCGTGGACGTCGTGCGTGCCCTCATACGTGTTCACCGTTTCGAGGTTGATCGCATGGCGCATCACATGGAAGTCGGCCGAGATGCCATTGCCGCCATGCATGTCGCGCGCGACGCGCGCGATGTCGAGCGCCTTGCCGCAATTGTTGCGCTTGATGATGCTGATCGCGTCGGGCGCCAGCGTACCCTCGTCGAACATCCGCCCGGCACGCAGTGCCGCCTGGAGGCCGAGCGCGATTTCGGTCTGCATATTGGCGAGCTTGAGCTGGACCAGCTGGGTCGCGGCCAGCGGACGGCCGAACTGGTGGCGGTCGAGCGTGTACTGGCGTGCGGCATGGAAACAGGCTTCCGCCGCGCCCATGCTGCCCCAGGCGATGCCGTAGCGCGCGCGGTTGAGGCAGCCGAACGGCCCCTTGAGCCCCTGCACCTCGGGCAGCAGCGCGTCCTCGCCAACCTCGACCCCGTCCATCACGATTTCGCCGGTGATCGATGCGCGCAGGCTAAGCTTGCCTTCGATCTTGGGCGCGGACAGGCCCTTCATCCCCTTTTCGAGGACGAAGCCCTTGATCCCGCCGCCATGGGCGTCGCTCTTCGCCCACACGACGAAGACATCGGCGATCGGCGAATTGGTGATCCACATCTTGGAGCCGGTCAGGCGATAGCCGCCATCGATCTTTTCGGCGCGGGTGCGCATGCCTGCCGGGTCGCTGCCGGCATCGGGTTCGGTCAGGCCGAAGCAGCCGACCCATTCGCCGCTCGCGAGCTTGGGCAGATATTTGCGCTTCTGTTCCTCGGTCCCATAGGCGTTGATCGGGTGCATCACGAGGCTCGACTGCACGCTCATCGCGCTGCGATAACCCGAGTCGACCGCCTCGACCTCGCGCGCGACCAGGCCATAGGCGACATAGCCAAGACCGGCGCCGCCATAGGTTTCGGGGATGGTCGGGCCAAGCAGGCCGAGTGCGCCCATCTCCGACATGATTTCGCGGTCGAACCGTTCGTCGAGAAATGCCGAGCTGACGCGCGGGAGCAGTTGTTCCTGAGCATAAGCGCGCGCCGCGTCGCGGACCATGCGCTCCTCATCGGTCAGCTGTGCGTCGAGCGCGAACGGATCCTGCCAATCGAACCGGCCCATTTCGGCCATCTTACTCTCCTGTACCAATCGATGCCGGCGTGGCCGGTGCGCGCGCGCCGGTGACCGGCTGCGCCTTTCCCTGGATTGCCGCGGTTTCGAGCGTGTCGAGCGCGCGGCGTGTTTCGATATAGCGTCCGGCGGCGGCCATCCAGCTTTCGGCCCCCTGGGCGCCGGGCAGCCGCGAGACTTCGGCGAGCGCTGCTTCGACATGCCCCTGCGCGAGCAGGCGCCGCGCGCGCGCCAGCCGCTCGCGCGGGTGGGGGCTGGGCGAACCCTGTTTGCGGATGATCACCAGCGTCGACAGTTCGCGCTGGATCGCGCTCAGCCAGCCATCGTCGGGCTGCGAGGTCGACAAGCGCGGGGCAATCTGGTCGAAGGCGAGGCGCAGGTCTTCGAGCGTCAGCGGTTCGGCCGAAGCGCCGATTACCGTGGTCACCGCGTCCGGGGCAGCCGGGCCCAGGCGCTGCTTCAGCTCTCCGGCGATGATTCCGAGGTCCTGGCCCCGTTCGAGCGCGCGCCGGGTCGCGGTTACCAGCATCATCGCTTCGGCGCGGCCGGCATAGCTTGCCGCCACGCGGGCATCGCCATCGGTTGCGCGCAGCCGGGCATCGAGCTGGTCGAGCCGCGCGGCCAGCGCCTGCTCGCGCGCGGCCAGCGTGGCGACGTCGGTTGCGGGCACCATTGCCGGGGCCGGCGGTGCCAGTGGTTGAACCGGTGCGGCCGGTGCAGCGGGCGGCGCCACCCCCCATCCGCCGCCAAGGCGGAAGACGATCGCCATCGCGGCAAGGCCGGCGATGAACGCGACGAGGATGGCGACCAGCACGACCGTCAGCTGGTTGGCGCGTGCGGACACGGCCGGGATCGGGGCTTCGGGGGTCATGACCTGCTTATTCTCCCGATGCGGTCAGGGGTCAATCGCCAGTCGCCGCGCAGCCGCGATCAGCGCCGTGTCGTCCGGCCGCGCCGCGATCGCGCGGTCGGCCCAGCCGGGCCCGGCGGCGTCGGCAATCGCCGCGCTGAGGGCGGCGATGCGCACCGTTCCGCGCGGAACGCGATGGCGGTCCAGCTCGGTACCGAGGCGCTGCGCGGCGCGTGCGGAATGGAGCAGTGCCACGGACCCGTGGAGAGACTCCGCCTCGGCTGCGTTGAGCGGGCGCGGGGTGCTGGCATAGACCGGGATGAACTGACGCAGGGCGGGGTGCGTGCTGGCCGTGCGATCCTGTCCCGCAAGCCAGAGCAGCCGTCGCTGCGGCGGCTGGCCGGCGAGCAGCGCGGCGAGATCCGAGTCGCCGGTGGCGGCGACAGTCAGGCCAGCGGCCGCCGCAACGGCGGCAGTCTGCGGCCCGACCGCGAGCACGGGAAGCTGCGCCAGAATGGCGAGGCCGGGTCCGCCATGGCGCACCGCATTGGCGCTGGTCAGCACCAGCGCGTCGAACGCGGCGGGGTCGGGCGGAGCCCAGGCGAGCGGGCCGACCGTGAACAGCGGCGTTGCGCGGGCGGCAAGGCCGGCTGCGTGCACGCGTTCCAGTGTCGCCCGGTCGCCCGGGGCAGGGCGGAGGATGGCGAGCGGCCGGGTCAATGCCCGAACAGGCGGCGCAACTGCGGCGAGGCGCCGGCCAGCAGCGCCTGGGCCAGTTCCACGGCCTCATGCGGGGTCCCGTCGAGCCCGTCGCGCACGATGCGGACCTGTTCCGAGCCGTCTTCGCGCAGGATTTCGGCGCGCAGGTGCAAGCCGTCGGGCGTCAGCATCGCGTGCGCCGCGACCGGGGAGTGACAATCGGCGCCAAGCGCGGCGAGCAGTGCGCGCTCCGCCCAGACGCAGCGCGCGGTGGTTGCGTCGCCGATGGCGGCGATCTGGGTGCGAACCGCCGCATCCTCGGCACGGACCTCGATCCCCACCGCGCCCTGCGATGGCGCCGGCAGCATTAGGTCGGTGTCGATCGCCACGCCGACATCGCCATAGCCCAGGCGGTCGAGCCCGGCTGCAGCGAGCAGGGTGGCATCGGCTTCGCCCGCTGCCACCTTGGCGCGGCGCGTGTCGACATTGCCCCGCAGCGGCACGATCGACAGATCGGGGCGCAGCCGGCGCAGCTGCGCGGCGCGGCGCGGCGAACTGGTGCCGATGCGCGCGCCCGCCGGCAGCGCGTCGATCGAATCCGCACCGATCAGCCGGTCGCGCACATCGGCGCGCGGCAGCATCGCGGCCACCGCGATGGTTTCCGGGCGGATCGTCTCGACATCCTTCATCGAATGGACGGCAAGGTCGATCTCGCCGTCAAGCAGCGCGCGGTCGAGTTCCTTGGTCCACAGCGCCTTGCCGCCGATCTCGGCGAGCGGGCGATCCTGAACGCGGTCGCCGGTCGTGCGGATCGGCACGATCGTCACCTGATCGGGCGCCCAGTCATGCGCGGCGAGCAACGCGTCGCGGACAAGATTGGCCTGAACCAGTGCGAGCGGCGATCCGCGTGTACCCAGTCTGAGTTGCATGGCGCGGCTCTAGCGAAGCCGATCGGGGATGTCGAACCGGGTCAGACGATCTCGAACAGCCCGGCCGCGCCCATGCCGCCGGCGGTGCACATCGACACCACCACCCAGCGCACCCCGCGCTTGCGCCCCTCGATCAGTGCGTGGCCGACCAGCCGCGCGCCGGTCATCCCGAACGGGTGGCCGATCGCGATCGCGCCGCCATTGACGTTGTACTTCGCGGGATCGATGCCGAGGTGGTCGCGGCAATACAGGCACTGGCTGGCAAAGGCCTCGTTGAGCTCCCACAGCCCGATATCGTCCACCGACAGCCCGGCGCGGTCGAGCAATTTGGGAATCGCGAAGACCGGACCGATGCCCATTTCCTCCGGGCCGCAACCCGCTGCCTGAAACCCGCGATAGATGCCGAGAATGTCCTTGCCCTCGGCCTGGGCGGAGGCGCGGTCCATCACGATCTGCGCAGCGGCGCCGTCGGACAGCTGGCTGGCATTGCCGGCGGTGATGTTCCGCCCGTCCTTGATGACCTGTCCGTCCTTCCACACGGTCTTGAGGCCGGCCAGCGCCTCGGCAGTGGTGCCGGGACGGATGCCTTCATCCTGCGTGACCGTCACCTGCTCGCTGCCGGTGCGGTTGCCCTCCTTGTCGAACAGCGCCTTTTCGACCGTGATCGGCACGATCTCCTCGACGAACGCACCGTTTGCCAGCCCCGCCTCGGCGCGCTGCTGGCTCTGCGCGGCATAGGCGTCCTGCGCTTCGCGGCTGATGCCATAGCGTTCGGCGACGATCTCGGCGGTCTCGATCATCGGCATGTAAGCGTGCGGTTCGTTGGCCAGCACCGATTGGTTGGCGAAGCGCGGCGCGTCCTTGTTTACCGTCAGGCTGATCGATTCCATGCCGCCCGACAGCGCGACATCGATATCGCCCGCGATGATCGAGCGCGCCGCCAGCGCCAGCGCGGTGAGCCCGGAGCCGCATTTGCGGTCGAGCGTGAAGGCGGGGACGCTCGGCGGCAGCCCGGCGGCGAACACCGCCATGCGCCCGGCATTGGCCCCCTGCGTGCCCCATTGGTTACCGACGCCCCAGAAGATATCGTCGATTCGCGCCGGATCGATGCCCGCGCGCGCGACCGCAGCGTTCATCACATGCGCAGCGAGCACGGGTGCTTCGGTCGCGTTGAATGCGCCGCGATAAGCCTTGCCGATGCCGGTCCGGGCGGTGGAGACGATCGCGGCTTCGCGCATGTTCATCCTCTCATTCGTATATCGGGTATGGCGTTTCCTTATCGCGGGTGGGCACGCATTGGAAGTCTCAGTCAGCGAAGGTCGGGGCGCGTTTCTGCATATTGGCCATCACCGCTTCCATCTGGTTGGGCGAACGCATCAGCTTGGCCTGCTCCGCGCTTTCGGCGACCAGGATCGGTCCTGCGGCGGCATCGGCGGACAGGTTGGCGAGGCGCTTGGCCGCGCGGATCGCCTCCGGATTGCGCCCGGCAATCGCACGGGCGAGCGCCATCGCCTCGGCGTGTGGGTCATCGGCGAGGCGGGTGACGAAGCCGAGGGCCAGCGCCTCGGCCGCGTCGAATTCGCGCGCGGTATAGATCAGCTCGCGCAGGACATCGTCGCGCACGGTGGTGCGCCACAGCGCAAAGCCGGCCATGTCAGGGACGATTCCCCATTTCATTTCCATGATCGCGCAGCGTGTATCCGGCGCGATGATGCGGATGTCGGCGCCCGAGAGGATCTGGAATCCGCCGCCGAATGCGATGCCATGCACCGCGGCGATCACCGGAACGGGCAGGGTGCGCCAGCCCCAGGCGACCTGCTGGAACAGATTGGCCTCGCCATGGCTGCGCGCGCCAAGATCGAGCCCGGAGCCGCCGCCGGCCATGCTGGCCATGTCGAGGCCGGCGCAAAAGGCGCGGCCCTCTCCCGACAGGATCACGGCGCGCAGCCCGGGCAGCGCGGCGAGCGTATCGATCGTCTGTGCGATCGCCGCGAACATCGCCGGGTCGAGCGCATTCATCTTGTCGGGGCGAACCAGCCGGACATCGGCGATGCCGTCGGCAAAGGTCATGGTCACGCGCTGTTCGGTCACTTGCAGCCTCTCCATCGCTTCGCGCCGGTGCTGCCCGGCACTGGAATTGACGCGCACGTTAACCCGCGACGAAGCGATAGCCCAGCCCTCTGCGGCTCTGGATCAGCGGGACCGCGAATGGGCGGTCGATCTTGGCGCGCAGGTTGGACACATGGACCGCAACGACGTTGGTCCCGGGATCAAGGCGCAGACGCCAGACCTGGTCGAGCAGCTCGCGCCGGGTGGCAAACTGGCCTGCGCGTTCGGCAAGATAGCGCAGCAGCGTGAATTCGCGCGGGACCAGCGCGATCGGCACCCCCTCCCGCGCCACGGTGCGCGCGAGCGGATCGATCGTCACCGGACCGACCACCAGCGCCGCACGCCCGGCGGCGCGGATGCGCAGGTCGAGCCGCGCGGCCAGCTCGTCCGCGTCAACCGGCGGCGCGATCGCGTCCGCCGCCCCCGAATCGAGCGCGGCGAGCAGTTCGGTGCGGTTGGCGGCCAGCATGATGTGCGGGACGCTCCCGGCACGGACTGCGCGCCCGGCCTGCCAGCGGCACAGGATCGCCGCCACCTCGGTCCCCACGGGTGCCGCAGACGCGCCATGCGCGAGTGCATAGCCCCGGGCGCGGACCGCGCAGTCAAGCTGAGGTATCTCGACTTCGGACAGAATCACCGGGGCCACGGCCCGGATTTGAGCGGGTTGCGCCGCCCTTGTCTGCCCGCGAAATGTCCGGAATGGCGGGATCGGGCGGGGGCGCCGGGTCGGGGCGGCACGAGTCGGCGACGCCCGCTGCTGCGGACTCGAGCGCGGCGCGCGCGGTCGCGCGCATCCGGGGATGCGGATGGCGCCGCGCGAGCTGATCGGCCAGATCGACGCCATTGCCGCCGCCAAGATGCGCGGCGATCGCGACCAGCCCTTCGGCCGGCGAGGTCGACAGGATGCCGGTGACCGCGCCCGTGGCGGGATCGAAGCGGTGCTGGTCGATCCAGCGCTGTTCCGGAGGAATGACGAGGATGTTGAGCGTCACCGAAAACTGTTCGGGGGGCAGCTGTGCATGCACGTCGCGCTGCATGCGGTAGAGCTGTACCTGTCCGGGCAGGAGCTGGCGTCGCCCGGTGAAGCGCAGCGGCAGGTCCGGCCGCGCCGGATCGCGCTCCCAATAATCGCTGCGATAACCCGGACCGAGATAGCCATAGGTCAGGAACGAGAAATTATGGTCGTGCGCCATGCCATAGGCGAACGGATCCGGCCCGCTCGCACGCACGATCGCGTCGTCCGCCGCCGGCCAGAAATTGGCGCGCAGCAGATAACGGCCATTGGCCGAATGCAGTAGAAAGCTCTGGGCGCCATAGCCATTGAGGGCGGACTGCCCCGCGCAGCGGCTCTTGAGCTCGGCGATGGCGAGGTCGGCGAGAAAGCCGCGGTTGCGGCCGAGGCGGGCGAGCAGCGGGCCAAGCGCGGCGATGCTGTCCTCGTCATGGGCGTGGAACGGCGTGGTCTCGAGCGTATCGATCAGCACGTCGAGCCCGATAGCGGCGCCGTCGCCCGGATCGATGCTGCGGGTCATGCCGTGGCCATCCGCGCGGCAAGGGTAGCGAGCGTCCGACGGGAAGCGGCGCGCACGGCCGCATCGGGATCGTGCGCGGCCATGGCGGCCAGCCGCGGATGTGCAGCATGGGCATCGAGCATCAGCCATTCACGCATCGCCGCCCAGCGCAGCTGCGGCGCTGCATCGTGGCTGGCCGAGTCGAAACACGCACCAGCATCGGCGCGTCCGCTGGCCCGCAACAACATCAGCAGCAGCTCTGCACGCGATGCCGCATCGTCGGCCGAAGCCTGACGCAGCAGTCGCCCGTCCGCCACCGCGAACTCGCGGACCAGCGCATCCGCGCCCGGCTTGACCGTGGCGGTAACCGCGACGACGTCGCGCGCGGCGGCGACGATCAGCCGGGCTTCGCGGACCCCGTCCTGCATGATCAGCATGCCGTCGGCGAGGGTTTCGCCCGCGACCTCGCTGCAGCGGACCGGGACGTCCGATTCGATCCGCTGCCACCGGCGCACCTGCGCGTCGCCGCCGCGCAGATAGCGGGTCACGCGCTGGCGCCCCGGCAGCACGAACCTGCTCGGGGGACCGGCGCTGGCCAGCGGGGCAGCGGCCGTGATGCTGGCGCTCAGCGTGAGTGCGGGAAGATCAGCGAGCACCAGCGCAGTGCGGCGCGCGTCGCGCTGGACGCGGATGGCGGGCGCGAACCATGGATCGGCGGCAAGCCCCGCGATCAGCGGCGCCAGCACCTCGGCCAGCCATGTGCAGTCGCTCAGCAGCGCGATCGCCGCGGCGCGGATCGCGTCCGGGTGCTGCAGCCCGGCCATGCGCGCCGCGACATGCTGCGCCAGCCGCGCGTGAAACCGGTCATTGGCGGCACCGCCATGGCGTGTCGCGAGCGTCGCCACGCGTCAGCCGCCATAGACGATCACGACGACCGCGACGAGCATGTCGAAAATCTCGTCGCTGGCCAGGTCTCCGGACTGGATCGCGCCGTACAGGGCGACGGGGACGCTCAGCGGGGCAATGTCGGCCGGGTCGAGCTTCAGCATGGTCGGGTCCTCCTGACAACCCATGCTAGGGCGCCGATGCGGCGGCGCTGAGTTAATTCGCTTTTATGCTTGGCAGCACGACCGGGCCGGGCGGCTTGCCGCGACGGTCGCAGGCGGGTAGCGGACGGGCATGACGCTGACGCCGATGCCGTTCGATCCGAAACATTTCTTTGCCAACCGCGTCGGGGGGCATGGCGATGCGTTGGGGATCCGGTACCGCGCGCATGGCGCGGACTGGTGCGAGCTGGAACTGCCCTTCGATGCACGACTGGTCGGCGATGCCGAGCGTGGCGTCCTCGCGTCCGGGCCGATCATCGCGCTGCTCGACATGGCCACGTCGATCGGGGTGTGGATGAAGCGGGGCGGGTTCCTGCCGCATGCGACGCTGGACTTGCGCGTCGACTATTTGCGCCCGGCGCTGGTCGGCCGCACCGTTATCGGGCGGGGCGAATGCTATCGTGTCACGCGATCAGTCGGCTTCGTGCGCGGGATCGCGCATGACGGCGATGCCGAGGACCCGGTCGCGCATGTCGCCGGTACCTTCATGTTCATGGAGCAGGCGGCATGAGCATTGCGCTGCCCCCCTATGCCGAACTGCTGGGCATTTCGGTCGAGCGCGGTGACGGGCCACCGGTGCTGGTCATGCCCTTTGGCAGCGGCGTGCTGGGCCGGCCCGGGTTCGTGCATGGCGGCGCGCTGGCCGGGTTGCTCGAAATGGCGGCGGTGGTGGCGATCCGCGATGCGCTGGCGCGGGAGGGCCGGGCCGAGGCGCGGATCAAGCCGGTCAACGTGACGGTCGATTTCATGCGCGGCGGGCGGGAAAAGCCGACGCGTGCGCAGGGCAAGGTCAGCCGGCTCGGCAACCGGGTCGCCAATGTCGAGGCATTCGCTTGGCAGGACGATCCGGACCGCCCCGTCGCGGCGGCCCGGATGAACTTCCTGATCGCCTAGCGCGCGCCAGCGGGGGTCAGCTTGAGCAGGCGCCCCTGCGACCCGCGCCCGCCGTCTTCGAGCACCCAGATCGCGCCGTCCGGGCCTTCTTCCACCTCGCGGATGCGTGCGCCCATCGGCCACTGGTCGCCCTTTGCCGCGCTGGTGCCGGTCACGTCGACACGGACCAGCGCCTGGCTCGACAGGCCACCGATGAACAGGTCGCCCTTCCACTGCGGGAACATCTTGCCCGAATAGACCATCAGCCCGCCGGGCGAGATCGCCGGCTTCCACGAGACCTTGGGCGCTTCGAATTCGGGACGGGTGTCGTGATCCGGGATGACGCGCCCGTCATAATGGTCGCCGTCCGACACGATCGGATAGCCATAGTTGCGGCCGGGCAGGATCAGGTTGACCTCGTCGCCATCCTTGGGCCCCATTTCCTGCTCCCACAGATTGCCGGCCGAATCGAACGCGATGCCGAGCAGGTTGCGATGGCCATAGGACCAGATCGCCGGGTGAAACCCCTTTGCCGTCAGCCCCGGATCGCCCGCCGGCTTGCCGTCCAGCGTGAGGCGCAGCACCTTGCCCAGCGTCGATTTGGGATCCTGCGACGGGTCGAACTTCTGGCGTTCGCCATTGGTGAAGAACAGGTGGCGGCCATCGGGGGCAAAGGCGATGCGGCCCGAATAATGGCCGCTGCCCTCGACATAGGGGCTGGCCTGAAACAGCCGCTCGACCCCGGTCAGCATCGGCGCGGCGCCATCGGTCAGCGTGGCGCGGGCGAGCACGACGCCCTTTCCGCCCGGCCCGGATTCGGAAAAGCTGAAATAGACGCGCTTGCTGCTGGCATAATCGGGCGCGAGCAGGATTTCCTTGAGCGCGCCCTGCCCGGCACTGTCGACCGCCGGCACGCCGGTCACTTCGGTCTTGGTCTTGCCGTCGGCGCTGAGCAGGATCAGCTTGCCCAGCTTTTCGGTGACCAGCATCCGACCATCGGGCAGGAATGTCATCGCCCAGGGCGCGTCGAAATCGGCCACCGGCGTCACGGTAAAGGGCAGCGCACCCGTCGCGGCGGCGCCTTCCTGGCTGTTGCCGGGCTGTGCCGCGGTGCAGGCGATCAGGACGAACGGCACGGCGGCGATCGGTAACAGGCGCATCAAATCCTCCCAGAAGCAATGTGCGCAACGCGCAGGATGCGTGGATGTTGCACGTGAAACAGTCCGCGAAAAGGGGTCCCAAGGGGCAGATTCGAACGGCTTGCCGTTTGCGCGCCATGCGCCTATAGAGAAGCCGTTCTCGACATTGGAAACCTTGGCGAGGCCGGCCCCACGGGGTTCGGCGGCGACGGGGTGTATCCGGTGCAATTGGAGTTTTGAGCGTTGGCCGATCTGGCAGTCCTGACCGCGATCATCGAACCCGAAGCGCGCGCGCTCGGCTTCGACCTGGTGCGCGTCAAGCTGTTTGGTGGCGAGGGTGACCGGACGCTGCAGGTGATGGCCGAGCGGCCCGACACGCGCCAGCTGACGATCGACGATTGCGCCGATCTGTCGCGCCGCATTTCCGATCAGCTCGACGCGCTGGAGGAAGCAGGCAAGGATCCGATTCCCGAAGCCTATCGGCTCGAGGTCAGCTCGCCCGGCATCGACCGGCCGCTGACTCGCCTCAAGGATTTCGCGGACTGGCAGGGGCATGAGGCGCGGATCACGCTCAGCGAGAAGATCGACGGGCGCAAGCAGTATAAGGGTGGCCTTGCCGGTGTATCCGCAGACATGGTCGCCATCACCGACGCTCAGGGCGTCACCCATTCGGTGCCGTTCGGCAAGATCGAGGACGCCAAGCTCCTGATCACCGACCGGCTGATCGCCGCAACCCGCCCCCTCTCGACCGAGGGCGCTGACGAATTCGAAGCAGAGGAACAGGACTGATGGCCACCGCCATTTCCGCCAACAAGGCCGAGCTGATCGCAATCGCCAATTCGGTGGCGAGCGAGAAGATGATCGACAAGGCCATCGTCATCGAGGCGATGGAAGAGGCGATCGAGCGTGCCGCCAAGAATCGGTACGGCGTCGAGAACGACATCCGCGCAAAGCTTGACCCGATGACCGGCGACCTGCGGCTGTGGCGCGTGGTCGAGGTGGTCGAGGCCGTCGACGACTATTTCAAGCAGGTCGATTTGAAGGGCGCGCAGAAGCTGCAGAAGGACGCCAAGGTCGGCGACTTCATCGTCGACCCGCTGCCCCCGATCGAATTCGGCCGCATCCAGGCGCAGGCATCGAAGCAGATCATCTTCCAGAAGGTCCGCGATGCCGAGCGCGAGCGCCAGTATGAAGAGTTCAAGGACCGCCAGGGTGAGATCATCACCGGCGTCGTCAAGCGCGTCGAGTTCGGCCATGTCGTGGTCGATCTGGGCCGCGCCGAGGGCGTGATCCGCCGCGACGCGCAGATCCCGCGCGAAGTGGTGCGCGTCGGCGACCGTGTCCGCAGCCTGATCCTCAAGGTCGTGCGCGAGACGCGCGGGCCGCAGATTTTCCTGAGCCGCGCGCATCCCGACTTCATGAAGAAGCTGTTCGCGCAGGAAGTTCCCGAAATCTATGACGGGATCATCGAGATCAAGGCCGCCGCCCGCGACCCGGGTTCGCGCGCCAAGATCGGCGTCATCTCGCACGATTCCAGCATCGACCCGGTCGGCGCGTGCGTCGGCATGAAGGGCAGCCGCGTTCAGGCGGTCGTGCAGGAAATGCAGGGCGAGAAGATCGACATCATCCCGTGGTCGCCCGACACCGCGACCTTCGTCGTCAACGCGCTGCAGCCGGCGAACGTCGCGCGCGTCGTCATCGACGAAGAGGATGACCGCATCGAAGTGGTCGTTCCCGACGATCAGCTGAGCCTCGCCATCGGCCGTCGCGGCCAGAATGTCCGCCTCGCCAGCCAGCTGACCGGCAAGGCGATCGACATCATGACCGAGACCGATTCGAGCGAGAAGCGTCAGCAGGAATTCGTCGCCAACAGCGAGATGTTCCAGAACGAACTCGACGTCGACGAGACGCTTGCCCAGCTGCTGGTCGCCGAAGGCTTCAGCCAGCTCGAGGAAGTCGCCTATGTCGAGATCGACGAGCTGGCGAGCATCGAAGGCTTTGACGACGACCTTGCGCAGGAGCTGCAGAGCCGCGCCGCCGAGGCACTCGAGCGCCGCGAAGAGGCAAATCGCGAGGCCCGCCGCGCGCTGGGCGTCGAGGACGATCTGGCAACCATGCCCTATCTGACCGAAGCGATGCTGGTCACCTTGGGCAAGGCCGGGATCAAGACGCTCGACGACCTCGCCGATCTGGCCACCGACGAGCTGGTCGCCAAGAAGCGCGCCGAGCCGCGTCGCCGTGGCGATGGCCCGGCAGCGCCGGTGCGCGAGCAGGACAAGGGTGGCGTGCTCGGCGAGTACGGCCTGAGCGACGAGCAGGGCAACGAGATCATCATGGCCGCCCGTGCACATTGGTTCGAAGACGAGCCGGCAGCAGCCGGCTCTTCGGGGTTCGCCGACGAGGAGCCCGCTGCGTCGGGTGGGGAGGACGCAATTGCGGACTCCGAACAATGAGCGCCCGGTTGAACTGACGGACGGTCAGCGTGCGGATGGGGGTCCCATCCGCACCTGCATCCTCTCGCGCGAGGGTCAGCCTCGCGACGGGCTCATCCGCCTTGCCCTGTCGCCGGACGGGCACGTCCTGCCCGATGTGCGCGCCAAGGCGCCCGGGCGCGGCGCGTGGATCGGCGTCGACCGCGCCACGCTGGAAGCGAGCGGAAAGGCGTTGCGCGGCGCACTCGCGCGCGCATTCAAGACCGGTGAGCTGACGATCCCCGAGGATCTGGGCGCGCGGATCGCCGCGCAGCTCGAACGCGCCTTTCTTGACCGGCTGGGGCTGGAAGCCAAGGCCGGCCATGTCGTGATCGGCGGCGAGCGGATCGAAAAGGCCGGGCGGATGGGCCGGTTGCATCTGTTGCTGCACGCGGCCGATGCCGGTGCCGATGGGTCGCGCAAGCTGGACCAGGCACTGCGCGTCGGCACCGATCGCGAAGGGTCTGGCGACACGGGGTTCACATTGCCAGTGGCACGCCCCATATTGTCCTTGGCGCTTGGCCGCGAAAATGTGGTACATGTTGGCCTGACCGACGCCAGAGCAGCTGGACGGGTGCGTGAAGCGCTCGACCGATGGCTGCACTTTAACGGACCCGACCCGGCCCCATAGCCTTGCGAAACCCGCTCGCAAGGCGCATTCGGCCTTGCGGCGATCCGACGAACGACGAAGAAGAGCAGGATAAGAAACTTGAGCGATACCGAAAACGAAAAGCCGAAGCTCGGAATGCGCCAGCCGCTGGGGCTGAAGCGCACGGTCGAGACCGGCAAGGTGAAGCAGAGCTTCAGCCACGGACGCTCGAATACCGTCGTGGTCGAGGTCAAGCGGCGCCGGGTCATCGGCCCGCAGGGCGCCGCTGCGCAGGACGAGGTCGCAGCACCACAGGCACCGGAAGCTGCGCCGCCGCCGCCACCGCCACCGCCCCCCGCGCCGGCTCCGCGCCCGGCCGCCCCGGCCGGCGAAACCGCGCAGGAGCGCCAGGCCCGCCTTCTGCGCGAAGCCGAAGAACAGCGCATGCAGGCGCTGGAAGAAGCGCGCCGTCGCGAAGAGCGCGAGCGCGCCGAGGCCGCTGCGGCCGAGCAGCGCCGCGCCGAGGAAAAGGCCCGCGCCGAAGCGGAAGCGGCCAAGGCCGCCGCCGCGCCCAAGGCCGAGCCTGCGCCGCCGCCGCCGCCGGCCGCAGCCCAGCCTGCGCCCGCTGCCGCCCCCGCGCCGACCCCCGCTCCGGCGCCGCGCCCCGCGGCACCGGCCCGGCCCGAGCCCATTGCGTTGCAGCTGGACCCGACGCGTCCCGCGCCGCGCCAGTTTACCCCGGTCCAGCGGCCGGAAATTCCGCGCCCTGCGCCGGCAAAGCCCGAACCGGCGGCGCCTGCCGCGTCCGCCACGCCTGCTGCGTCGTCCGGCACGGCAGCGCCGCGGACCCAGAATCTGGGTCCGAACCGCGCTCCGGCACGTGCGCCCGAGCCGCAGCGTCCGCAGCAGCGCGACCGCAAGGGCGACGAGCGCCGTGGCGGCAAGCTGACCGTGAACCGTGCGCTGGGTGGCGACGACGGCGCGCGTGCGCGCAGCCTCGCCGCGCTGAAGCGGGCGCGTGACAAGGAACGCCGCCATACCGGCCCGCGCGAGCCGCAGGCCAAGCAGGTTCGTGACGTGCAGGTGCCAGAGGCGATCACCGTCGCCGAACTCGCCAACCGCATGGCCGAAAAGGGCGCAGACCTGGTCAAGGCGCTGTTCAAGATGGGCATGCCCGTCACGCTGACCCAGACGATCGACCAGGATACCGCCGAACTGCTGGTGACCGAATTCGGCCACAACATCGTGCGCGTGTCCGATTCCGACATCGACCTTGCCGTCGACACGGTCGAGGATGCCGAAGATTCGCTCAAGCCGCGTCCGCCGGTGGTCACGATCATGGGCCATGTCGATCATGGCAAGACCAGCCTGCTCGACGCGCTGCGTGGCACCGACGTAGTGCGCGGCGAAGCCGGCGGCATCACCCAGCATATCGGCGCCTATCAGGTCACGCTGAAGGACAAGTCGAAGATCACCTTCCTCGACACGCCGGGCCACGAGGCGTTTTCGGAAATGCGCGCGCGTGGCGCGAACGTCACCGACATCGTCGTGCTGGTGGTCGCCGCGGATGACGGCCTGATGCCGCAGACGATCGAGGCGATCAATCACACCAAGGCGGCCGGCGTTCCGATGATCGTCGCGATCAACAAGATCGACAAGCCCGAAGCCAATGCCCAGAAGGTGCGCGAGCGCCTGCTGGAGCATGACATCCAGGTCGAGGCGATGGGCGGCGAAACGCAGGACGTCGAGGTTTCGGCGCTCAAGAAGCTGGGCCTTGAGGATCTGATCGAGAAGATCCAGCTCCAGGCCGAGCTGATGGAGCTCAAGGCCAATCCCGACCGCGCGGCCGAGGGCAATGTGGTCGAGGCGAAGCTGGACAAGGGGCGCGGCCCGGTCGCGACCGTGCTGGTCACGCGCGGTACGCTCAAGGTCGGCGACGTGTTCGTTGTCGGCGCCGAAAGCGGCAAGGTCCGCGCGCTGGTCGACGACAAGGGGCGCCAGATGAAGGAAGCCGGCCCGTCGATGCCGGTCGAAATCCTCGGCCTGTCGGGCGTGCCGATGGCGGGCGACCTGCTGCAGGTCGTCGAGAATGAGGCACGCGCCCGTGAAGTCGCGGCCTATCGCGCCAGCGTGATCCAGAACAAGCGCACGACCAACACCCCCGCGAGCCTCGAGAGCATGTTCTCGGCGCTCAAGGAAAAGCAGGCGATGGAGTATCCGCTCGTCGTCAAGGCGGACACGCAGGGGACGGTCGAGGCGATCATCGGGTCGCTCAACAAGATCTCGACCGACGATATCAAGGTGCGGATCCTGCACTCGGGCGTCGGCGGCATCACCGAAAGCGACGTCAACGTCGCTGCGGCTTCGGGCGCGCCGATCATCGGCTTCAATGTCCGTCCGAACGCCAAGGCCCGCGAGATCGCCGAGCGGAACAAGGTCGCGCTGAAATATTATGACGTGATCTACACGCTCACCGACGAGATCCGAGCCGGCATGGCGGGGCAGCTTGGTCCGGAAGCGTTCGAAACCGTCGTCGGCCGTGCCGAAATCCGCGAGGTCTTCTCGGCCGGCAAGCATGGCAAGGCGGCCGGTCTGCTGGTGGTCGACGGTGCGATCCGCAAGGCGCTCAAGGCGCGCATCACGCGCGACGACGTCATCATCTACCAGGGCGAGATCGCGTCGCTGCGCCGCTTCAAGGACGATGTCGCCGAAGTCCGCGCTGGCCTGGAATGCGGTGTGACGTTCAGCCAGAACTTCACCGACATCAAGCCGGGCGACTTCCTCGAAACCTTCGAGGTCGAGCTGCGCGAACGGACGCTGTAATCAAATAGCCCTCTCCCCTTCAGGGGAGAGGGTTGGGAGAGGGGCCTGTCCCTCAGCCGGACGGTGGCAGTCTAGAACTGCCCCTCTCCCCGGCCCTCTCCCCTGAAGGGGAGAGGGAGTTCATGAAGCACAACGACACGCCCGAAACCCGTTCCGTCCGCCTGCTGCGCGTGGGCGAGCAGGTGCGCCACATCCTGTCCGACATCCTCGCGCGCGGGGAGGTGCGTGACGATGTGCTCACCAGCCATGTGGTGAGCGTGACCGAAGTGCGCATGTCGCCCGACCTGCGCCACGCCACCGTCTTCGTGAAGCCACTGCTCGGCAAGGACGAGGAAGCGGTGATCAAGGCGCTGCGCACCAACACCGCCTATCTGCAACGCGAAGTCGCCGGGCGGATGAAGATGAAATATGCAGCCCGGCTCAAATTCCTGGCGGATGAGAGCTTCGACGAGGGCAGCCATATCGACCAGTTGCTGCGCGATCCCAAGGTGGCGCGGGATCTGGCCGGCGGGGGTGATGCAGAAAGCTGATCGCGTTTCGCGGTAGCCGCGCTTAGGGTCGGTGCGATGGCCAAGCTCTATTTCTATTATGCCAGCATGAATGCGGGGAAATCGACCACGCTGCTGCAGGCCGATTTCAACTATCGCGAGCGTGGCATGCGCACCTTGCTGTTCACCGCCGCGCTTGATGACCGGTCGGGCGCCGGGCGGATCGCGTCGCGGATCGGGCTTGCGGCGGACGCGGTGACGTTCGACCCGGCGCTCGACCTGCGCCTTCAGGTCGAGCGCGAGGCCGATCATGGGCCGGTCCATTGCGTGCTGGTCGACGAGGCCCAATTCCTGACCGCAGCCCAGGTCGATCAGCTCGCCGCCGTCGCCGATGTGCTGGGGATCCCGGTCCTTGCCTATGGCCTGCGCACCGATTTCCGGGGGGACCTGTTCCCCGGATCGGCACGGTTGCTGGCGCTTGCCGATTCGCTGGTCGAGATCAAGTCGGTGTGTCGCTGCGGCCGCAAGGCGACGATGAACCTGCGCGTGCATGTCGATGGGCGCGCCGTGGCCGATGGCGCGCAGACCGAAATTGGCGGAAACGACCGCTATATCGCCTTGTGCCGGCGGCATTTCACCGAAGCGCTCGCGGCGGCCGGATAAGCGCCCCAATCGTCCCGTTCCGTAACGGCAGCGCGCATGAAAAAGGTGGAGCCGAACGGCGCGCTTCGCCACGGTGGCGGCGGGGGAGTGGATGCAGCCGATCATCGAATCACTGGCGATATGGGCATTGCCGGCGATCGCGGCGGTGGTGCTGCATGACTGGGCGCAGCGGCTTGTCGCGAGCTGGCTGCCGACAGAGGCGGATGCGCCGGTCCCGGCATCCACACGTCTGCCGCGCATCGTGCGCGCGGTCGACCCGGTCGGCACGGTCATCGTCCCGATCGCGCTCGCGGTATCGGGCGCGCCCGTATTTGGCTGGCCGCGCTATCGCCCCTTTGCCCATGGCGAGGACGCGCTGGCGCGTCGGCGGCGACTGCTCAGCGCGCTCGCCGGGCCGGTGGCCAGCTTTGCCGCCGCGCTGGTCGGTGCGGTCGCACTCGGCGCGCTGGTTGCCGCATCGGGCGGTGCGATGCCGCAGCAGGGCGTCGCCTGGCTGGTCACCGCCAATCTGTTCAACTTCATTCTCGCCAATGCGTGCATGACGAGCTTTCACCTGCTGCCGATCCCGCCATTCGATATGGGGCGGGCGCTGAGCGCGCTGCTGCCGGTGCCGTTGCGCCAGCGGTTGCGCCGCGCCGGGCGGCTGGTGGTGCTCGCGGTGATCGCGACGGTGGTGGCAATCCCGCTGCTCGACCCGCATGCGCGCATCGGCGAATGGGTTGCCGCGCCGTTGATCAACGCGATCACGCGCTTTGTGCTGGGACTTGTCAATCTGACGGTTTGAGGGCCCGGCGAAGCAACCGGTTCAGCTTTGCTGAAACCGCAGCTATGGCCGCAGCGATGCATGGCTGGATCATTCTCGACAAGCCGCTGGGGCTCGGCTCGACCCAGGGGGTGAGCGCGGTGAAACGCGCGCTGCGCGCCTGTGGCTATGGGCCTAAGCTGCGCGACCTGCCCAAGGTCGGCCATGGCGGCACACTCGATCCGCTGGCGACCGGCGTGCTGCCGATCGCGGTGGGGGAGGCGACCAAGCTGGCCGGGCGGATGCTCGACAGCGACAAGGTGTATGATTTCACGATCCGCTTCGGGGTCGAGACCGATACGCTCGATCTGGAGGGCCGCGCGGTCGCGGAATCGGACGTGCGCCCGGCCCGTGCCGCGATTGCGGAAATCCTGCCGCGTTTCACCGGCCCGATCGATCAGGTGCCGCCTGCTTATTCCGCGCTCAAGGTCGATGGTGCGCGCGCCTATGACCTCGCGCGCCAGGGCAATGACGTGACGCTGGCGACGCGCCCGGTGACGATCCATGCGCTGACCCTGGGTGCGACCGATGGCGAATCGGCGACGTTCACGGCATCTGTGTCCAAGGGCACCTATATCCGCAGCCTCGCGCGTGACATCGCACGGGCGCTTGGCAGCGTCGGGCACGTCACGATGCTGCGTCGGATCAAGGCCGGGCCGTTCACGCTCGATTCCGCGATATCGCTGGACAAGCTGGACGAATCCGCTAAGGCGCAGGCGCTTGAACATTGCCTCCTGCCATTGAGGGCGGGGCTGGACGACATCCCGGCTCTACCCCTCGAACCCGGTCAGGCAGAGGCGCTCCGTCAGGGGAAAGTGCTGACCGGGACTGCTGCTCATGACGGCCATTACTTCGCGCTGGAGGGCGATACGCCCGTCGCGCTGGTCGTGGTTTCGGACGGAACGGTCCGGGTCGTGCGCGGCTTCAACCTGTAGTGACGATGTCGAAGGAACCAGAATGTCGATTACCGCAGAGCGCAAGGAAGCGCTGATCAAGGAACATGCCCGCGCCGAAGGCGACACCGGCAGCCCCGAGATCCAGGTCGCGATCCTGACCGAGCGCATCCTGAACCTCACCGAGCATTTCAAGGGCCATGCGAAGGACAACCATTCGCGCCGCGGCCTGCTGATGCTGGTCAACAAGCGTCGCAGCCTCCTCGACTACCTCCGCAAGAAGGACGGGGACCGCTACACCGCACTCATCGCGAAGCTCGGGCTTCGCAAGTAACCGAAAAGGCGGCCTCCGGGCCGCCTTTTTGCCATTCCGGGCACGCGCCCGGGTCTTTGGGTCGCCGGCAATCCGGCCAGTGGCCCGCATCACAGGGGTGACGTCACCCCGCACCGCGCAGGCCGGACAGCCTGCACATAGGCCCCGGACGCATTGGGCGTTCGGTCCAAAGGAAATAAGATGTTCGACAAGAAGACCGTATCGATCGAGTGGGGCGGACAGACCCTGACACTCGAAACGGGCAAGGTTGCCCGCCAGGCCGACGGCGCCATCATGGCGACGCTCGGCGAAACCGTCGTGCTCTGCGCCGTCACGGCTGCCAAGAGCGTCAAGGATGGGCAGGATTTCTTCCCGCTCACCGTCCATTATCAGGAGAAGTATTCGGCCGCGGGACGCATCCCCGGCGGCTTCTTCAAGCGCGAGCGTGGCGCGACCGAGAAGGAAACGTTGGTCAGCCGCCTGATCGACCGTCCGATCCGCCCGCTGTTCCCGGAAGGTTTCTATAACGAAATCAACGCGATCGCTCAGGTGCTGAGCTATGACGGGCACAATGAGCCCGACGTGCTGGCGATGGTCGCGGCATCGGCCGCGCTGACCATTTCGGGCGTGCCGTTCATGGGCCCGATCGGCGCCGCGCGCGTCGGTTACCTCGACGGCGAATATATCCTCAACCCGACCGACGAGCAGGTCGCTGCCGGCGACCTCGACC
This sequence comes from Sphingomonas sp. BE123, assembly GCF_031456015.1. Taxonomy (NCBI): domain Bacteria; kingdom Pseudomonadati; phylum Pseudomonadota; class Alphaproteobacteria; order Sphingomonadales; family Sphingomonadaceae; genus Sphingomonas; species Sphingomonas sp. BE123. The sequence goes on from NZ_JAVDTW010000002.1 coordinate 351,305, forward strand.
TGGTGGTCGCCGCGACGCATGACGCGGTGATGATGGTCGAATCCGAAGCCAATGAGCTGTCGGAAGAGGTCATGCTGGGCGCCGTGCTGTTCGCGCACGATGCGTGCCGCGAGGTGATCAAGGCGATCATCAAGCTGGCCGAGCAGGCCGCCAAGGAGCCGTGGGAAATGGCGTCGTCGGACGACAATGCCAAGCTCAAGGACAAGCTCAAGAAGCTGATCGGCAAGGACATTGCCGCCGCCTACAAGCTGACCGACAAGTCGGCCCGTTCGAACGCACTCAACGAAGCGCGGGCGAAGGCGAAAGCGCAGTTCACCGAGGACGGCCTCGACCCGCAGACGGTGATGGCCGGCATCAAGCTGACCAAGAAGCTGGAAGCCGAGATCGTCCGTGGCGACATCCTCAAGACCGGCAAGCGTATCGACGGTCGCACCACGACCCAGATCCGTCCGATCGAGGCGGAAACGCACTTCCTGCCCCGCGCGCATGGTTCGGCGCTGTTCACGCGCGGCGAGACCCAGACCATCGCCACCTGCACCCTCGGCACCAAGGATGCCGAGCAGATGATCGATGGCCTGAACGGCCTGAAGTATGAGCATTTCATGCTCCACTACAACTTCCCGCCCTATTCGGTCGGTGAAGTCGGCCGCTTCGGCGCGCCGGGCCGTCGCGAAGTCGGTCATGGCAAGCTGGCGTGGCGCGCGCTGCACCCGGTGCTGCCGACCAAGGACGAGTTCCCCTACACGATCCGCCTGACCAGCGACATCACCGAGTCGAACGGTTCGTCGTCGATGGCGTCGGTGTGCGGCGGCAGCCTTGCGATGATGGACGCCGGCGTGCCGATCAAGCGCCCGGTCAGCGGCATCGCGATGGGCCTGATCCTCGAGGGCAAGGACTATGCGATCCTGTCCGACATCCTGGGCGACGAGGATCACCTCGGCGACATGGACTTCAAGGTGGCGGGGACGTCCGAAGGCATCACCACGATGCAGATGGACATCAAGATCGCGGGCATCACGCGCGAAATCTTCGAAGCCGCGCTGGCACAGGCCAAGGACGGCCGTGCGCACATCCTGGCCGAGATGAACAAGGCGCTGGGCGAAGTTCGCACCGAACTTTCGGCGCACGCGCCGCGCATCGAGACGATGCAGATCGACAAGTCGAAGATCCGCGAAGTCATCGGCACCGGCGGCAAGGTGATCCGCGAGATCGTCGCGACCACCGGCGCGAAGGTCGATATCGATGACGAGGGTCTGATCAAGATCAGCTCGTCCGACGTCAGCCAGATCGAAGCCGCGATGAACTGGATCAAGGGCATCGTCGAAGAGGCCGAGGTCGGCAAGATCTATACCGGCAAGGTCGTCAACCTGGTCGATTTCGGCGCGTTCGTGAATTTCATGGGCGGCAAGGACGGCCTCGTCCACGTCTCCGAAATCCGCAACGAACGCGTTGAAAAGGTCAGCGACGTCCTGAGCGAAGGCCAGGAGGTTAAGGTCAAGGTGCTCGAGATCGACCAGCGCGGCAAGGTGCGCCTGTCGATGCGCGTCGTCGATCAGGAAACCGGTGCCGAGCTGGAGGACACCCGCCCGGCGCGCGAACCGCGTGAACGCGGCGAGCGTGGCGAGCGCGAAGGCGGCCGTGGCGGCGATCGTCGTCGCGACGGTGGCCGTGGCGGCGATCGCGATCGCGGCCCGCGCCGTGACCGTGGCGATCGCAACGACCGTCCGCGCGGCGAGCGTTCGGAGTCGAAGGACGAGGGCGGCGAGAGCATCGGCCTCCCGGCCTTCCTGACTGGCGGCAACGACGACTGATCGCCTGCCGATCGCGATAATGAAGAGGGCTCCGGGAAACCGGGGCCCTTTTTCGTGATGACCGTATCACCACGGTGTTTACGGCTCGCGACCGATCAGCCCATCGCCTGACTATGATAGATGCGACACTGCGCGTGATCGGGGATCCGATATGAGCATTCGCCGTCTGACCATCACCGCCGGGGCGATCCTGATCGCGCTAACGCTGCTCAGTTTCGCCTATGGCGGATGGCGGATCGAACATGTCATCATGGGTGGGCCGATCCAGCGAGAATCGCAGGAAGCATCGGACCTGATCGCCGACATTCTGCCGCCTCCTGTTTATGTCATTGAACCTTATCTGGTCGCCAACAAGATTGCGCGGCACCCCGAGACGCTTGCAGCCAACACGCAGAAACTGCGCGCGCTGCGCGAAGCCTATGACGCGCGCCAAGCCTATTGGCGTGACAGCGCGATCGCGTCCGACCTGCAGCAAGCGATCACGCGCGACGTCGATTCGAGCGCGCAGGCGTTCTGGAAGGAGCTGGATTCGAACTTCTTGCCCGCCGTGCGCGGGGGCGATCCCGTTGCAGTCAATGCCAGCTTCGAGCGGTTAAGCGCCGCCTATGAGCGGCATCGTGACGCGGTGGATCGCGCGGTCGAGATGGCCCTTGCCTATCAGAAGCAGCTGAAGGCCGAAGCGGAACGGAAGATCGCGTTGACCATCTGGCAACTCCTGGGTTTGGCTTCCCTGATCGGTGCTGCGACGATCGGTTTTATCGTGTTTGTGCTGCGCAAGGTGATCCGGCCGATGCGGACGATCACGGCCGCGATGAACGTCATGGCTGAAGGCGGCGAAGCGAACGCGGAGGCGGAGACGTCACGTCAGGACGAGATTGGCGATATCGCCCGCGCACTTGCCGGGATCGTCAGCTATGTGGCTGAGAAAGCCCGGCGGGAGTCGGAGGCGCAGGCGGCGATACAGCGCGCCGTGGTGAGCGCGTTGGGGGAAGCTTTGGGCCGATTGCGCGAGGGGGTGTTGCATCACCGCATCCAGAGCGCATTTCCTGAGGAGTATGCGCAGTTGCGCGAGGACTACAACGCCGCAGCTGACGCGATGGAGGTCGCGATCGCGGCGGTTCGCGATACGACGATGATCCTCAACACCGGTGCGAGCGAGATCGCGGAGGCGACCTCCGACCTGTCGGTGCGGACCGAACAACAGGCCGCGCGGGTCGAGGAAACCAGCGCCGCGATATCCGCGCTTACCGAACGGGTCAGGCGCGCCGCGGGCGCGTCCAGCCATGCCGCCGGAATCATGACCGAAACGGATCGGCAGGCCGCCGAAAATGCCCGGATTCTCGAACATGCGATAGCGGCGATGGAACGCGTGCAGAACGCGGCGGGCGAAATCGACCAGATCGTAGGCTTCATCGACGGTCTTGCGTTTCAGACCAATATGCTCGCGCTAAATGCCAGCATCGAAGCGGGTCGCGCGGGCGAGGCGGGCAAGGGCTTTGATGTCGTCGCCAACGCTGTTCGCGCTCTGGCTGAACGCAGTGCGGAAGCGGCGCGCAACATCAAGGCTCTGACCGACCGGTCGAGCGAGGAAGTGCGTGCGGGCGCGCAGCTGGTGCTGAGTTCGGGCGACGCGATGAAGGCGATCATCACCAAGGTTTCGGACGGCAGCGTCCTGGTTGGCGAGATCGCCGCAAGCGGGGATGCTCAGACGGCTGGCATCGTCCAGGTTCGCGAAGCGATCGCAAGCATCGACGAGATGACCCAGAAAAACGCGGCGATGGGTGAGCAGTGCAATGCTGCAGCGCGTCTGCTCAGGGCTGAGGCTGACCGGCTGCAGGCGCTGGTCAACCGGTTCGATGCGGCGGTCGCGGCCTGACGGTCGCGGCGCATTGCTCCGGTGACACACAGGCGATAGCGTGCGGTATCTCGTTCCTCACGCACAGGAAATCGCCCGTGACACTGCGTCTTGCTCTTCCGCTGCTGCTCGCCGGGGTTGCCGCCCCCGCGCTGGTTTCGAACGCCGCCCCTCAGGCGGCCCCCATTGTCGCTGACACGCGTGCGGAAGATGCGCGGCTCAATGCATTTCTCGACGCGGCGTTCGACGCCAATGTCGCGCTGAGCCCGGAGAGCCAGACCGCGCTGGGCCTCAAGACCAATTACGACAAGCTCGACGACTATACCCGCGCTGCGGGCGAAAAGCGGATGGCGATGGCCGAAGCCACGCTGGCGGAGATGCGGGCCAAATTCGATCCGGCGAAGCTCGGGCCACAGGCGCGGCTGAGCTATCGCCTGTTCGAGACCCAGGTCGAGCGATCGCGCGCGGCGTACAAGTTCCGCGACTATGGCTTTCCGGTATCGACCAATGGCAGTCCGGCGGGGCAGATCCCGGTCTTCCTCATCAACAACCACCGCATTGCGAACGTCGCCGATGCGCGTGCCTATATCGCCCGGATCGGCGAGGTCGAGCGCGTGATGCGCGAGGTCGCCGCGACGATGCGCGATCAGGCGGGCAAGGGCATCGTTCCGCCCAAGATGGTGTTCAAGCCGGCGCGCGAGGATGCACGCAAGGTCATCAGCGGCGCCCCGTTCGATACGGGGGCGGACAGCACGGTGATGGCTGATTTCCGCAAGAAGGTCGGTGCGCTCGAGATCGCCGATGCCGACAAGGCGGCGCTGATCGCCGACGCGCAACAGGCGCTGACCGGTCCGTTCAAGCGCGGTTTCGACACGTTGTTTGCGGTGCTCGACGAGATCGAGCCCAAGGCCAAGGGCAATGACGGCGCGTGGAGCCTGCCCGATGGCGATGCCTTTTATGCCAACCGCCTGGCGCAGAATACGACGACCGACCTGACCGCCGACCAGATCCACCGGATCGGCCTCGATCAGGTCGCTGCGATTCGCCGCGAGATGGAGGCGGTCAAGGCGAAGATCGGCTACACCGGCACGCTCGAAAGCTTCTTCGAGGTGGTGCGGACCGATCCCCAGCTGAAATTCCCCAACACCGATGCCGGACGCGAGGCCTATCTGACCGAGGCGCGCGCGGTGGTCGCCAAGATGATGACGGCGGCGCCGCGCTGGTTCCACCGCCTGCCCAAGGCGAAGCTGGAAGTGCGTGCGGTCGAGAAATGGCGCGAGGGCACGGCCGCAGTCGCCTTCTACAACCGCCCGGCGCCCGATGGATCACGCCCGGGCATCTATTACACCAACCTCGCCAACATGGATCAGGTGCAGAAGATCCAGCTTGAGGGGATTGCGGTGCACGAGGGGGCGCCGGGGCATCATTTCCAGATCGCGCGCGCGATGGAGCTGGAAGGGCTGCCGAAGTTCCGGCGGTTCGGCGGCTACAGCGTCTACAGCGAGGGCTGGGGCCTTTATACCGAGCGGCTGGCCAAGGAGATGGGTGCCTATGCCGATCCCTATGCGGAGTTCGGCATGCTCTCGCTGCAGATGTGGCGCGCGATTCGGCTGGTCACCGATACCGGGCTCCATGCCAAGCGCTGGAGCCGCGAGCAGGCGATCGACTATTTCAAGGCGAACTCGTCAATCTCGGCGGCGGATATCGAGCGCGAGGTCAACCGCTACATCAACAACCCCGGTCAGGCGACGAGCTACATGATCGGCCAGCTCAAGATCGCCGAGCTGCGCAAGAAGGCGGAGACTGCGCTGGGCGCGCGGTTCGACATCCGTGATTTCCATGAGGTGGTGCTGGGCAATGGCGCCGTTCCGCTGACCGTGCTGGAAGAAGAGGTCGACCGTTACATCGCGGCGAAGCGGGCCTGAACGCGCGTGGCGGTCGGGACACCGGTCCCCACGCACCCCCCAGGGGCGCGGACGTGATCGCGGCGCCCGATGCGGCGGAGCTCGGCAATGCCTGTAGCGGCTTTTCCGCTGCGGACCTGACCGAGCTTGCGGGCATCGCCGCGCAATATCGTACCGCCGGCGGGCAGTTCATGCGCCTTGTCGCGGGCGCGGGGCGCGCGGCGCAGGCGGTTGTCGATCGGTTCCCGGGCGCGCTCAGCGCCGGGATCGATGCGGCGGCCAGCTGGGCGATGCAGCGCGCGTACGGCCTCGCCCGCACGTCGCAGGGGTCACCCACGGACACGGGCTGGTGGAACCGCCGGTTGCGGCGGCTGCGCGGCGAGCGTGGCCATCGCGCCGGTGCGATGCTCTCCGGTGGGATCGGTGGCTTTTTCGGGGTCCCCGGAACGCTCGCCGACCTGCCGGTCACGACCACGCTGATCCTGCGCTCGCTGCAACAGATTGCCGAGGAGCATGGCTTCGATCCGGCCGATCCGGCGGTGCGCATCGATTGCCTGACGGTGTTCGGCATGGGCGGGCCATCCATGGGCGATGACCAGATCGACAGCGGCCTGTGGGCGGTCCGCGTCGGCATGGCGCGATTGCTCACCCCCGAACTGATCGCGTCGGTCGCTGCGTCGGAGGCGTTCCGCCTGATCGTTCAGCGGTTCGGCATCGTCGTTTCGCAAAAGCTGCTGGCCCAGGCGGCGCCGGTGGTCGGTGCAGCGGCTGGCGCGACGATCAACCCGCTGTTCACCCGCTATTACCAGACCATGGCGCATGTCCATTTCCGGCTGCGCAAGCTGGAGCGTGCGCATGATCCCGACCAGATACGCGCCTGTTTCGAGCGCGTGCTGCGAAGCCAGCAGGGAGCGAAGCCATGAGCAACAGGGTGTGGATCGGTATGCTGGCAGCGGCGCTGATCGCCGGAGTGAGCGACGCCGCGGCGCAGGATCTGACGGCGCGCGGGGCGCCGGCCCAGCCCCCGACCGCGCTGGCAGCGGAGGTGCGGGTGGCGTTTAATGCGCGGGGCGTGACGGCCAGTGCGGCACGCGGTCTTGCCGACCGCGCCACAGGGCGCGTGGTCAGCGATGCGGATCCGGTGCGGATCGCAAGCATCTCCAAGCTGGTGGTTGCACTGGGGGTGATGCGAATGGTCGAGGCCGGGCAACTCGACCTCGACGCTGATGTGGCGCGATATCTGGACTGGCCGGTGCGCAACCCGACCTTTCCCGACGCGCCGGTGACGCTGCGCCAACTATTGTCGCACCGGTCGGGGCTGATCGATCCGGACGAGTATCGCGTGCCGCTGGGCGACCGGCTCGCCGATGTGATTGCGCGGCCAGCGCTGTGGGATGCGCAGCACGCGCCGGGTCGTCATTTCCGCTATTCCAACGTGGCGTTTCCCGTGATCGCGAGCGTGATGGAGAAAGCGGGCGGCGCGCGCTTCGACCGGCTGATGCAACAGCATGTATTTGCGCCGCTCGGCCTCGACGCCTGCTTCAACTGGTCGACCTGTTCCGATGCAAAGATCGCGCGGCATGTCGTGCTGTATCGCGCGAGTGGCGAGGTGGCGCTGGACGATCTGGCCGGGAAACGGCCCGATTGTCCGGTGATTGCGAAGCAGGGCTGCGATCTCGCCGGCTATCGGTTGGGGGAGAATGGCGCGTTGTTTTCGCCGCAGGGCGGGCTGCGCGCGTCGATGCGCGACCTCGCGGTGATCGGCGCGATGCTGATCCGCAACGACGGCAGTTTCCTCACACCCGCTTCGATCGCTGCGCTGGAGCGCGTGGCGTGGCGCTTCGATGGCGCGAATGGCGATACGAGCGGCGGTTTTTACTGCCAATATGGGCTGGCGGTGACGACGCTGCCGACCGGGCAAACCGGGTGCGACGATGACCTGTTCGGCGATGGCCGGGTGCGTGTCGGTCATGCTGGCGAGGCATATGGCCTGCGTTCGGGGCTGTGGATCGATCGTGCGGCGGGGGCCGGCGTTGCGTTTTTCGCCACCGCCACACCGGCCGTCAGCAAGGGACGCAGCGCGTTCAGCGTCGAGGAAGAGCGTCTGGCAAAAGGCGAGTGAAGTGGGGAGCTTCTGTTGCCCGGTGCTCCCCGTACCGCTGGATTCCGCTTCTGTTGCCCGGTGCGGTCCAACCGCGCATTTTAGTCTAACCTTAGTCCGTTAGGACTTGGGGTTAGGCCGCAATAGCGAGTGCTTCGTTATCGTTGGCACTTGTGAGTATGGGCCGTCGCGGTGGTCCCATTCCGAACGAAAACAGCGCTTTTCAACACACGTCGATCCTGGTTCGGCCCCGTCAGAAACGGTGTCCAAGTACACCACCTTATGGTGGAGCCGCCGGGTACTGCCCCCGGGTCCGCTGCGTCTATTGCACGCCACAATTTATCGTCATAGCCGGGCGAACCCGGCCTGATCGATATAGGCTGCACAGACCGGGTTGAAAAGGGCGCGATCGCGGATCGTCCTTACCGGGCCCTGGGCAATTCAAATGAAACTGGTGGGATTAGGCCTTCCCATCGCCACAAACTGGGCGCAAAGGCTTGACGATGCTCACCCAGCGTTCCCGCTACGCCCTGCGCGCGATGCTGTTTCTGGCCAAACAGCCACGCGATGGCGCGCCGGTGCCGATGACCCGCATTGCGGCGGAGGCGAATGTGCCGCGCAAGTTCCTCGAACTGATCCTTGCGGATCTGCGCGAAGCCGGGTTCATCCTGTCGACGCGCGGCAAGATGGGCGGCTATCGCCTCGCGCGTGCCAACCATCTGATTTCGTTGGGTGAGATCATCCGGGTGATCGAAGGGCCGCTGGCCTTGGTCCCGTGCGTCAGCCGCACCGCGTATCGCCCGTGCCTCGATTGCAGGGACGAGGCATCCTGCGCCATCCGTCACGCCATGGCGCGCGTACGCGATGAGACGGCACGCATCCTGGACGGCACCAGTCTCGCCGACGCCACCGCCGAGGATCTCGCCGCAGCCTGAGCGCTGCGCCGGCGACCGTGGCCGACAATGGCTATGGCTATGGCAACTTAGATTGCTTGCAATTGAATTGCTCAAATCCAATATTGGCGGTCCTGACACTGGAGGACTGACGATGAACCATCTCTACACCACCCGCGTGACCGCAATCGGCGGACGCAACGGCACGATCCGCAGTGATGACGGCCTGCTCGACCTGGCGCTCGCGATGCCGCGCGAACTCGGCGGACGCGGCGGCGCGACCAACCCGGAACAGCTGTTCGCGGCGGGCTATGCCGCCTGTTTCGAAAATGCGGTGATCCATGTCACGCGCGGCCAGGCCGACAAGGTGCGCGATTCGGACATCACGGTTGCGTGCAGCGTCGGCCTGCTGAAAAATGGGCAGAACGGATTTGCGCTCGCGGTGGAGCTGGATGTGGTGATTGCCGGGATCGATCAGGACAAGGCGGAGGCGATCGTTCAGGCGGCGCACGCGGTTTGCCCCTATTCCAACGCGGTTCGCGGCAATGTCGATGTCAAGCTGACGGTGGCGGTGCGATGACCGGCGCGGTGGCGGCACCGGAGGCTGCGGACGATCCGCTGCTGCTCGACCGGCAGCTGTGCTTCCCGCTCTATGCCGCCACCAATTTGCTCAACCGGCTTTACGGGCCGGTGTTGCGGCCGCTCGGGCTCACCTATCCGCAATATCTGGTGATGCTGGTGCTGTGGGAGCAGGCGCCGCAGACCGTGGGTGCGCTGGGCGCGCGCCTCCATCTCGACAGCGGCACGCTGACCCCGCTGCTCAAGCGGATGGAAGCGGCCGGGTTCGTGTCGCGTGCCCGGGATCCGGAGGATGAGCGTCGGGTCGTGATCGACCTCACCCCCTGCGGCCGCGCCTTGCGTGCCGATGCACTGCATGTCCCGCACACGATCGCGCGCGGACGGACCCCCGAGGGGATCGACGCGCTGCGCGATCAGGTCCGCACGCTCGTTGCGATGCTGGCCGAGCCCGACCCGCGGACCTGAACGCGCGGGCGCTCACGCGGCGTCGTTGCGCTTTTTCAGCTCGTCGCGAATCTCGCGCAGCAGCACGACATCGGCCGGGTCGGCGGCGGGCTCGGCCGTGCCGGCGGCCTTTTCGCGCTCGGCAGCCGCAAGGACCTTGTTGACCGTGCGCACCAGCAGGAAGACGATGAAGGCGAGAATCAGGAAGTTGATCGTGACGGTGATGAACTGTCCGAAGCCGAACAGCGGCACGCCCGCTTCCTTGAGCGCGGCATAGTTGGACGGCGACCCGGTATAGGATGCAGGAATCTCGCCCAGCCGGATGAAGTAACTCGAGAAGTCGAATCCGCCAAAGATCCAGCCGACCACCGGCATGATGATGTCGTCGGTCAGCGATTTGGTGATTGTCCCGAACGCCGCGCCGATGATGACGCCGACAGCGAGGTCGAGGACGTTGCCGCGCGCGATGAAGGTCCGGAATTCCTTGAGCATGAGCTCCCCCTTATGATTGCCGATCAACGCTACCGAACGCGCGGACGCCGGGCAAATATCCGGTTTTCATTGCGCCGGGGGGATGGGGTCCCTAGATTTGCGGTGTCGTATCGATGCGACACACTATGAGGGATTCATCGCGATGAAGCTTCGTCTGGTTGCCGCGCTGGTTGCAGCGGCCATGCTGTCCGCCTGCGGGCTGAACAGCGTTCCGACCGCCGAGGAAAATGCGAAGGCGAAATGGGCCGAGGTGCAGAATCAGTATCAGCGCCGCGCCGACCTGATCCCCAATCTGGTGCAAACGGTGAAGGCTGCCGGCGCTCAGGAAAAGGCGGTTCTGGTCGAGGTGACGCAGGCGCGCGCCGCCGCGACGCAGGTGCGCGTGAGCGATGCCGACCTGACCGATCCCGCCAAGCTCGCCGCCTATGACCGCGTGCAGGCCGGGGTGACCCTGTCGCTCCAGCGGCTGCAGGAGGCCTATCCGGAACTGCGCAGTCAGGCCAATTACGCCACGCTGATGACCCAGCTGGAAGGGACCGAGAATCGCATCGGCATCGCGCGCCGCGATTATAACGAGGCGGTGCAGAGCTATAACACCACCATCCGCACCTTCCCCGACGCGATCGGTGCCAAGATCTTCTACGGCGCCAAGCCGATGGCCCCGTTCCAGGCGACCACGCCGGGTGCCGACACCGCGCCCAAGGTGGATTTCGGGAACGGGAACTGATCGCGCCGGGAGCGGCCGGAATGAAACACGGGTTGGTCGCACTGACGGGGCTTGCGCTGGCGGGATGCAGTGAAGCCCCGTCCTGTCCATCGGCCGACCCGTTTCCGCTGCCGCCGCTCACGGGCCGGGTAGTCGATAACGCAGGGCTGTTGACTCCCGCTCGGCTGGAAAAGTTGAGCGTAGCGCTAGCGGACACCGAGCGGCTGACGCGCCATCAATTCGTCGTTGTCACCGTGCCGTCCCTGCACGGCAGGTCGATCGAGGATGTGGGCTTGGTGCTCGGCAACTGCTGGGGCATCGGTCGCAAGGATCATGATGACGGGGTGTTGCTGATCGTGGCTCCGACGGAACGCAAGGTCCGAATCGAAGTCGGCTACGGGCTCGAACGGACTCTGACCAACAGCGAGGCTAAGGCCATCATCGACCAGCAAATTCTGCCCAACTTCAGGCAGCGCGAACTGGCAGCCGGAATTTTTCGTGGGAGCGCGGCGATCATCCGCGAAATCGACGATTTGGGAGCAACGCCATGAGGTTCGTGCATCTGGTTCTGGCGCTGCTGCTGGCCGCATTTGCGGGGCAGGCGGCGTCGGCGCAGACCTTCCCCAAGCTGACCGGGCGGGTGGTCGATAGCGCCGATTTGCTCAGTCCGGCACAGGAGGCCGAGCTGACCGCGATGTCGGAGGCGACCGAGAAGGCGACCGGGCGACAGCTGGTGGTTGCCACCGTCCCGGACTTGCAGGGCTATCCGATCGAGGATTTCGGCTACAAGCTCGGCCGCGAATGGCAGATCGGGCAGAAGGATGCCGACAATGGCATCATCCTGCTGGTCGCGCCGAACGAGCGCAAGGTGCGGATCGAGGTCGGCTATGGTCTCGAACCGATCATGACCGACGCGCTGTCGGGGATGATCATCCGCGACACGATCATTCCGCGCTTCAAGGACAAGGACATGCCCGGCGGGATCATGGCCGGTGCGAGTGCGATCAACGAACAGCTCAAACTCCCGCTCGAAGCCGCCGAAGCGCGCGCCAAGCAGCTGATCGACAGTGGCAAGGCGCGCAAGAAGGGCGGGGCGAGCGCGTTCGTCGTGATCTTCTGGATCGTGATCCTGCTGATGGTCGTGCTGCCGATCGTGATCGGTGCGGCGCGCGGCAAGAAATATCGCCGCGGTCGGGCGCCGGTGGTGATCTGGGGCCCCGGCTGGGGCGACGGCGGCGGATCGTCCTGGGGCGGCGGCGGTTCCTGGGGTGGAGGCGGCGGCTTTGGCGGCGGCGGAGGCTTCTCCGGCGGCGGCGGCGGGTTCGGCGGCGGCGGCGCATCGGGGGGATGGTGATGGCACGACGGTTCACGGCTGAAGAACATGCCCGCGTCACCGCTGCGGTGGCAGCGGCCGAGCGCGGCACCGATGGCGAGATCGTGACGATCGTGACCGACTGGTCGGATCATTATCACGACGTTTCGCTTTATTATGCCGGGGCGGCGATGCTGGCGGCTTTGGGGCTGTTCGCCTTTTTCCCCGATCTGCTCGACGCCAAGCTGGCGCTGTTCACCGGGGGCTGGGGCGAGGCGGAACGGCATCTGCAGCTCGCCCTGCTGGTGGTGGTTCAGGCGGTGCTGTTCCTCGCCGTGCGTTTCGGGTTCGAAGCACTGCCCGGGCGCGGCGTGCTGATCCCCGGCGCGGTGCGCGGGCGGCGGGTGCGGCGGCGCGCGGTGCAGTTCTTCAAGGCGAGCGCGGAGAAGCGCACCGCCGAGCGCGTCGGCGTGCTGCTCTATGTCAGCCTGGCCGAGCATCGCGCCGAGATCATCGCCGATGAAGCGATCCTGGCGAAGGTCGAAGAGGGCGTGTGGGGCGAGGCGATGGTCGCCCTGGTCGACAAGGTGCGCGCGGGCGACCCGGCGGGCGGGATGGCCGGTGCGGTGACGCGGATCGGCGCGGTGCTGACGACGCATTTCCCCAAGACTGCGGGCGACGCCAACGAACTGCCCGACCGGTTGATCGAACTGTGAGCGTTCCCGACAGCGACGCGCCGGTCGAGACGGTGTGGCAGGGCAAGTTCATCACCGCCAGGCGTCAGGGCCGCTGGGAGTATGTCGCGCGTGCCCGCGGTATCCGCGCGGCGGTGATCGTCGCGGTCGATGACGAGGGCCATGTGCTGCTGGTCGAACAATATCGCGTGCCGCTTGGCCGCCATTGCCTTGAGCTGCCGGCGGGATTGATCGGCGACGATGGCGACGACGAGGCGGACGAGACCGCCGCCGCGCGCGAGCTGGAGGAGGAAACCGGCTACCGCGCCGAACGGATCGAATCGCTCGGCGAGTTCTTCTCCTCGCCCGGCATGGTCAGCGAAAGCTTCACCCTGGTCCGCGCGCACGGCCTGACGCGCGTGGGGGACGGCGGTGGCGTGGACGGCGAGAATATCACCGTCCATCGCGTGAAGCTGGCGGAGGTCCCGGCTTTTGTTGCCGAATGCCGGGCGCGCGGCATGGCGATCGACGTCAAATTGCTCCTGGCGCTGGGCAGCACGCTGCTGGCCTAACCGGGCGCGGCCCGGTTCAGCTCGCTTCGGCGATCCAGCTCCGCGCGGTTTCGCCGTCCCAGTCCATGTCGCCCGACACGCGCCACACTTCCTTGCCCTGCGCGTCGTACAGGATCGTCGTCGGCAGGTTGACGCCATAGCCCGTCGAGAACCGCAGATCGGGGTCGAGATAGGGCTGGAGCGCGGCGAACTTGCCCTTTTCGAAGAAGGGCGTGACCTTGGCCGCGCCGTCGAGATCCTGGCTGATCACCAGCACCTGCAGCTTGCCCGCTTCGCGGACCGCGAGTCGGTCGAGCGTCGGCATTTCGCGAACGCACGGCGCGCACCAGGTGGCCCACAGGTTGACCAGCAACGGCTTGCCGCGAAACGCCGCCAGCGTCACCGGCTTGCCGGCCGGATCGAGGAAGCCATAGTCGGGCGCCGCTTCGCCCTTCTTGCTGCGGTCGACCGTACCGACGCGTTCGGGCGCGTCGGACGTGTTGTCGCCCGGAGCCGGGCTATCGGCGGCGACAGTTGCGGTTGCTTGCGGCTCGGGTTGCTTGCCACTATCGCATCCGGCAATTCCAAGACCTGTTACGAGGAGAAGCGCGATCGTCGAGCGCAAGGGTAGCTCCAATTCCATGTGGGGCGGGCGCTTTTCCGAAGGCCCGTCGTCGGTGATGCGTGAGATTAACGCATCCATCCCGTTCGACAAGCGAATGTGGCGCCAGGATATCGCCGGGTCGAAGGCGCATGTCGCGATGCTGGGGCAGCAAGGCATCGTGTCGGCAGAGGACGCCGCGACGATCTCGGCCGGGCTGGATGCGGTTGCCGCCGATTACGAACGCGACGGGGTGCCGGAGGATCTGGCGCTCGAAGACATTCATATGCTCACCGAATCGCGGCTGGCCGAGAAGATCGGGCCGGTTGCCGGGCGCTTGCACACCGCGCGCAGCCGCAACGATCAGGTCGCGACCGATTTCCGCCTGTGGGTGCGCGACGCGACCGATCAGGTGCTCGCTGCGCTCGACGCGTTACAGGGCGCGCTGCTGACGCGGGCGCAGGAGCATGCCGCCAGCGTGATGCCGGGCTTCACGCACCTTCAGAGTGCGCAGCCGGTGACGCTGGGGCATCATCTGATGGCCTATTTCGAGATGATCGCGCGCGACATCAGCCGCTTCAGCGACAATCGCGCGCGCGGCAATCTGTGCCCGCTCGGATCGGCGGCGCTGGCGGGCACTGGGTTTCCGCTGGACCGCGAGATGACTGCGGCGGCGCTGGGCTTTGACGGGCCGACGCGCAATTCGCTCGATGCTGTCAGCGATCGCGACTTCGCGCTCGATTATCTGATGGCGGCGGCGCAATGCTCGCTGCACCTCAGCCGCCTTGCCGAAGAGTTCGTGATCTGGGCAAGCCAGCCGTTCGGCTTCGTCAAGCTGTCCGACCAATGGTCGACCGGCAGCTCGATCATGCCGCAGAAGCGCAATCCCGATGCCGCCGAGCTGGTGCGCGGGCATAGCGGGCGGATCGTCGGGTGCCTGACCGCGCTGATGATCACGATGAAGGGCCTGCCGCTCGCCTATTCCAAGGACATGCAGGACGACAAGCCGCCGGTGTTTGAGGCACACGACCTGCTCGCGCTGTCGATCGCGGCGATGACCGGGATGGTCGAGAGCGCGGCATTCCGCACCGACCGGATGCGCGGCCTCGCCGAAAGCGGCTTTGCCACCGCGACCGACCTGGCCGACTGGCTGGTGCGTGAGGGCGGCATTCCGTTCCGTGAGGCGCACCACATCACCGGCCGCGCGGTCGCGGCGGCGGAGGCCAAGGGCGTGCGGCTCGACCAGCTGGCGTTGGCGGAACTGCAGGCGATCGACGAGCGTATCGATGCGCGCGTGTTTGACGTATTGACGGTCGATGCTTCGGTCGCGAGCCGGATGAGTTTTGGCGGCACGGCCCCGGCGCGGGTACGTGCGGCGATTGCGGCGGCGCGCGCCGCACGAGGAGAGTGAATATGCGAACCCTGGTGGTCTTCACGGCGCTTCTGCTGGCCGCATGCGGCAATCGGGGCGACCTGAAACCGGCCGCCGGGGAGACGCTGCCCCCCAAACCCTATGGGGCGGTGGCCACGCCGGCACCGGCAGACCTGACGAAGGCGCCGCCCCAGACGCGACCGACGCGCAGCGACGAAGTGCTGCGCAGCTCAGAGGAACGGCGCAGCGACGAGTTCGACCTGCCGCCGCAGTAAGAAGATCATCATGGACCATTTCACTCGCAAGAACGGCGTGCTGCACGCCGAGGACGTCGCCATTCCCGCCATCGCGGCGCAGGTGGGCACGCCCTTTTACGTCTATTCGACCGCGACGCTGGAGCGGCATGCACAGGTGCTGAAGGCGGCGCTCGCCGATCTCCCGCGCGTGCACATCGCGTTCGCGATCAAGGCCAATCCGAACCTTGCTGTGCTCGGCGTACTCGCCAGGCAGGGCTATGGCGCGGACGTGGTGTCCGGCGGGGAGCTGAAGCGCGCGCTGGCGGCCGGGATGAAGCCCGAGGACATCGTGTTTTCGGGCGTCGGCAAGACCCGCGCCGAGCTGCAGCTGGGGCTGGACGAAGGGATCGGCCAGTTCAACCTGGAGCTGGAAGAAGAGGGCGAAGTGCTCGCCGACCTGGCGCACGCACAGGGCAAGACCGCGCCGGCGGTGCTGCGCGTCAATCCCGATGTCGATGCGGGCACGCATGCCAAGATTTCGACCGGCAAGGCGGAGAACAAGTTCGGCGTCGCGATCGACCGCGCGCCGGCGATCTTCGACCGGCTGGCCAAGCGTCCGGGCATGAACCTGCGCGGCGTGGCAATTCATATCGGCAGCCAGCTCAAGACGCTCGCCCCGCTGGAGGCCGCGTACAAGCGCGTCGGTGAACTGGTCGCGCAGTTACGCGCTGCCGGGCACACCATCACCCATGTCGATCTCGGCGGCGGACTCGGCGTCCCCTATGAGCCCGATGACAAGGTCTCCTCGGCCGAGGAATTCGGCGCGATGGTCAAGCGCGTCACCGCCGATTGGGACGTGACGCTGATGTTCGAGCCCGGCCGCTTCATCTGCGGCAATGCGGGCGTGCTGGTCACCGAAGTCATCTGGGTCAAGCCGGCGAGCATCAACCCCTATGTCATCGTCGATGCGGCGATGAACGACCTCGCCCGCCCTGCCCTCTATGACGCCTATCACGCGTTCGAGGCGGTCGAGCCCAATGGCGAGAAGTTCGTCGCGAACATCGCGGGGCCCGTGTGCGAGACCGGCGATACCTTCGCGATGGGGCGTGAGATCGATCTGGTGAAGTCGGGCGACCTGGGCGTGTTCCGCACTGCCGGTGCCTATGGTGCGACGATGGCGTCGACCTATAACAGCCGCGCGCTGGTGCCCGAGGTGCTGGTGTCGGGCGACAAGTTCGCCGTGGTCGCCGATCGCATCCAGCCCGAAACGATCATGGGGGCCGAACGCGTCCCCGAGTGGGTGCGGTGAAACGGTCCGGCCTGCCCGTCTTCGTGCGGCTGGACGGGCGGCCGGCGATTCTGGTGGGCGACGGCGCAATGGCAGAGGCCAAGCGCCGCTTGCTCGAACGCGCAGGGGCAGTGATCGTCGGCGAGGATGCGCCCGCGCACATCGCGCTGGTCGCATGCGCGGATCCCGAGCCGGTGGTGGCGCGGCTCAAGGCGCGCGGGCTGCTGGTCAATGTCGCCGACCGACCCGATCTGTGTGACTTCACCCTGCCCGCGATCGTGGAGCGCGATCCGGTGACGATTGCGATCGGGACCGGCGGGGCGTCGGCGGGACTTGCGGCAGCGCTGCGCCAGCGGATCGAGCCGCTGGTCCCGGCAAGCCTTGGCGCACTGGCCGATGCGCTGGCGGCGGCGCGCGGGGCGATGCGCGCACGCTGGCCCGATGGCGGCGAGCGGCGGCGCGCGCTCGGCGCTGGATTGAGCGGGCCGCTCGATCCGTTGCAGGCGCAGGATGGCGAGGCGGTCGCGCGCTGGATCGCCGGGTCGGAGGTGCCCGGCGACCGGATCGAGCGAATCATACTGACCTCTTCCGACCCCGACGATCTCACGCTGCGGCAGGCGCGCTGGCTGGCGCAGGCCGATCGCGTGACGCATCGCGCCGACGTGCCGGCGGCAATCCTCGACCGCGCGCGTGCGGATGCCGACCGGATCGCGTGCGACGCCCCGCCACCGGGCTTGCCGGGCCTGACCGTCGATGTATCGACCGCATGATGAACGGGTTCGCCTACCGGGTCACGGCGCAGGCCGTGGAGGAGATTGCGCCGCGTGATGCGCTGGGGGCTACTGCGGAGTTTGTGTGGATTCATCTCAGCTCGCGCGATGCGGAGGTGCAGGCGTGGTTGCGCGATCACGCAGCGCTCGACCATTTCACCATCGATGCGCTGACCGCGCTGGAGACGCGCCCGCGCTGTGAGCAGGTCGATGGCGCGGCGCTGCTCAACCTGCGCGGTATGACGCAGGCGCAGATGGGCAGCAGCGATCCGCTCGCCTCGATCCGCCTACGCGCAGATGGACGGCGGGTGATCTCGGTCACGCGTCTGCCACTCGACGCGCTCGATGCGGCGCGGGCGGCGATGGCTACGGGTGCGATTCGCGATGCGGGCGATCTGATCGCCACGCTGGCGACTGCGATTACCGAACAGCTCGACCCGCATGTCGCGCAACTTGGCGATTCGCTTGACGATTGCGAGGAGCGGCTCGAACCGCGCGCGGCGTTCGACCTGCGCCGCAATGTGAGCCGCGTGCGGCGCGAAGCGATCGGCTATCGCCGGTTTCTCTATCCCCAGCGCGCAGCTCTGGAGAAGCTTGCGGGGCTGCCGGTAAGCTGGCTGAGCGATGATGACCGGCTGCATATCAGCGCGGCAGCCGACCGTGCCGCGCGGATGGCGGAGGAGCTGGAAAGTATTCGCGAACGGTCGGCGCTGATTCACGAAGCGCTGACTGATCTGCGCGCCGAGGTGATTGACCAGCGTTCGCTGCTGATCGCGGTGGTGGCGATGATCTTCCTGCCACTCACCTTCATTACCGGGCTGTTCGGGATGAATGTCGATGGCATTCCCTATGCCCATCATCCAGGTTCATTCTGGGCGATCACCGGTTTCAGCCTGACGGTTGCGGCCGGGGTCGCCCTCTACTTCGTCAGAAGACGCTGGTTCCAGTGAGCGGGACCGCAGATGGTCTAAAACCGCTTGGCGTCACCTGCATCCGGGCCTGATCGGCATGCGCCAGCGCCAGCTCGCTCCGCAGTTCGCCCAGTTCGATGGCGCGGGCCGCGACGCGCGCATCGAGCGCGGCGACGGTGCGCTTGAGTTCGCGTAGCCGTCCGGACCGTTCCAGCGTCCGTTCGATCCGCGCGTGGAGCTCGTCGAGGTCATAGGGTTTCGACACATGATCGTCGGCGCCGGCATTGAGCGATTCGACTGCGCCACGGCGGTCGGCGCGCGCGGTGACCATGATCACCGGCAGGTCGGCCGTATCGGGCGCGGCGCGCAACGCCGCAAGGACGTCCAGCCCGCTCAGCCCCGGCATCACCATGTCGAGCAGCACAAGGTCGAAGCCGCGTCCGGCAATCAGGTCCAGCGCCTCGCGGCCGCTCTCCGCCAGCACCACCATGTAGCCCATCGGTCCCAGCCGCGCGCCGAGCACATGCAGATTGGTCCGGCTGTCATCGACAATCAGGATCGTGCGCATGCCGCGCCGCGGCGATTCGTGCGGACAAGGGGACGACGGGCTGGCCATGCGCTCAAGCTAGAACGGCTGCGTCACGATCCCGTTAACAACGATCCGCCCGGCCGCACCGTGGCGTGGGAGTCAGCGCTTGAGGAACCAGATCAGCTGGTCGACCATCAACTGTAGCTGGGCGTCCGCTTCAGCCAGCGGATCGCCGCCGCCACCCATGTTGATCGCGACCCCGAGCGGCGTCGGCCAGCCGCGCAGCGCATGCACCACGGTGCGCAATGCCCCCAGCGTCGAGACGGCCGCCTGCGCGCCACCGGCCGTCGCGACCAGGCCGACCGGCATCCGGTCGAAATAGACCCGGTCGTCGCGGCGCAGCAGCTCGACATGGTCGAGCGCGTTCTTGACCATCCCCGACAGCGAACCGTGATAGCCGGGCGATCCGACGATCAGCCCGTCGGCATCGCGCAGCGTTGCGACGAATGTGGCAATTGCGCCCTGCGGCTCCGGGTCGCACAGCTCATAAGGCGGAAAATTGATCGCATCGCCGGTCAGCAACGTGGTGCGCGCGCCCGCGGCTTCGGCCAAAGCGAGGCAGCGCGCAAGGGCGCGGCCCGTGGCCGATTCCGGACGCGATGTCCCGCCAAGGGCGACGATGTGCGGCTTGCTCATGGCGCCGAGCTAGCCGAAACTGGACCAATGGGCCACCCCATCGCGCGCGATGGGCAACGGGAGGGACGGGGTGCAGGAAGCAGGACCGCTGGCGGGCGTGCGAATCGTCGAGATCGATGCGATCGGGCCGGTGCCATTCGCCGCGATGCTGCTTGCCGACCTTGGGGCCGATGTGGTCCGCGTCGTCCAGCCCGGCACCAGCGCCAGCGCGATCGTGCCGGCGCTCTATCGGGGGCGGCGCGAGCTTGTGCTCGATTTCCGGCACCCGGCCTCGCTCACCGATCTGCGCACGCTGATCGACCGTGCCGACGGGGTGATCGACGGCATGCCAACGCCCTCCAGCACGGCGCTGGGCCTTGGCCCGGATGCGTGCCGCGCGCGCAATCCGCGCCTCGTCTATGGCCGCGCAAGCATGTGGGGTCAGACCGGGCCGTTGGCCGAGCGTCCCGGCAGCGATATCAACGTTCTGGCACTGACCGGCGCGTTG
Source organism: Sphingomonas sp. BE123 (assembly GCF_031456015.1). Classification (NCBI taxonomy): domain Bacteria; kingdom Pseudomonadati; phylum Pseudomonadota; class Alphaproteobacteria; order Sphingomonadales; family Sphingomonadaceae; genus Sphingomonas; species Sphingomonas sp. BE123. The sequence goes on from NZ_JAVDTW010000002.1 coordinate 371,517, forward strand.
CATGCGATCGGCACCGACGATCAGCCGGCGGTGCCGCTGACGCTGCTGGGGGACCATGCCGGGTGCGGACTGTTCCTCGCGTTCGGCATGGTCAGCGCGATCCTCGGCGCTCAGGCGACCGGTGCCGGACGCGTGGTCGATGCCGCGGCGATGGATGGGGTCGGGACCCTGATGGCGCTGACGCAGAGCCTGTTCGCATCCGGCCGCTGGCTCGACCGCCGCGAAGCCAATCTGGTCGACGGGGGCGCGCCTTTCTACCGCTGTTATCGGTGCGCGGACGACCGGCATGTCGCGGTGGGCGCGATCGATCCTTCGGCCTTTGCCGAGTTGTGCGCGGTGCTCGGCCTCGAAGCATCGCGGATTCCCCAGTTCGACCGGGCGACCTGGCCGCAGATGGGGCGCGAATTCTCGCGCCGCTTCGCCAGCCGCACGCGGGACGAATGGGTCGCCCGCTTTCCTGACGGTGCAGCCTGCGTCACCCCGGTGCTGAGCCTTGCCGAAGCAGGCCGCCATCCGCATGCGCTCGCGCGCCGTCCCCTCGCCGCCGGACCGAATGCCGGACCGGTTGCGCCGCAATTTTCGCCGCGCGCACCTTCGGTCGGTCCTGCCCAGGCGACCGATATTACCGAAATGCTGGGACGCTGGTTCGACTAGGCGCGACCCGGCGCGCTTCGCTCATGCCGCCCGCGCGGCGCTCCATGCCCCGGCAATGTCGGCCAGATCATCGGCGACCGCGCGGAATGGCGCGGGGTCGCTACCGATGCTGGCGTGGACGATCTGGTTGCGCAACCCGTGATAGAGCGTCGCGAGCGTCCGCGATACCTCGCCGCCGCGTTCGAAATCCAGGCCCCCTTCGAGCGCGAACAGAATCGCGGTGGCGCGGGCGATGCGCTCGCTCTTGACCGCGAACTGGCCCTTTTCCGTCGCGAAGGCGGCGGAACGGAGCGCGGCGATGCACTCCTTGTACATCAGCTCCACCAGCTGGTGCGGATCGGCAGCGGCGGTGCGCCCGACCGCATCGATCGTGCGATAGGTGGCGGCGGCGTCGGTGGTGAGGCGGATCGGGCGGGTCATCGCATCAATTCTGCTTGTTCCAGGCTTCGACCTGCGATTCGAGGAAGCTCATCGTCGATTTGTAGACCGCAACCTTGGCGTCCATGCTGGCGAACTGGCGGGTCATGCGGGTGCGGGTGTCCTCGACCTTGGCGAGCACATCGGCCTTGTCCTCGTCGAGATCGGCCTTGGCGCGGGTGTAGCTCGCCTCGCTCGCGCCGAGGCCGCGCGTGGTGCTGGACGCGGTCGCGGCGATGGCGTTGAGCGCGCCGGCGACGCCATTGCCGGTGGCGTTGGTCCCGACCGGTTCGGCGAACAGCCGCTCGACCGCTTGCGGATAGTCGACCAAAGCGCGGCTGAGCGCGGCGGTGTCGACGCTGAGCGTGCCGTCGCGTTCGGTGCGGATGCCGATCTGTGCCAGCGTGGTCGGCTCGCCCGCCGCGCCGATCGCGACCTGCGCCACGGTGATCTGCTGGAGCTGGCGCTTCACCGCCTTGGCCGCCGCATCGCCGCGCAGTGCGCCGTCGAGCGGGTCGAGATCCTTGTTCAGCGCCGAGAAGACCTCGTTATAGGTCGCGACGAAATCCTGTGCGGCCTGGAGCAGTGCGCTGGTAGGCGTCGTCTTGCCGATCGTCACGATCGTGCCGGGCTGGGCCGAGGACAGGTCGAGGCGGACTCCGGGGACAAGGTCGGAGATGCTGTTGCCGTCGCGGCGCAACGCGATGCCGTCGATCGCGACGATCGCGTCGGCGGCGGCGCTGCCGATCGTCGTGCCGGTCGCGCCGATGCCGACATTGAGCGCGGCGAGGCCGCTATGGTCCGGGGTCTCGGTCGCGGTGAGCGTAAAGGCGCGCGCCTCCCCGCTCGCGCCCTTGACCACCAGCCGCGCGCCGCCGCTGTCGGTGACGACCGATGCGGTGATCCCGGCCTTGGCCGCGTTGATCGCGGTGGCGATGCCGTCGAGGCTGCTATTGTTGGGGCCGATGGTGATGGCGACGGGGGCTGCGCTACCGGGCGTAAACCCGGTCATCGCGCCATCGACGACCGTGGCGGTGCCGAAGGTCAGCGTCAGCGTGCCCTGACCGATCGCGGCGGTGCGGTCGGTCAGGGCGGCGCTGGCGGCGCTTTGCGGTGCGGCGAGCTGGCGCACCTCGACCTTGGCGTTGAGCGTGGCGAGGTTCGCACCCGACAGGCGGGTAACGCCAAGGATGCTGGAATGCGAGGTCGTCGGCTGGGTCGCGAGCGTGCCGCCGCGCGTCAGATTCGCCAGCGCGGTGGCAAAGCCGGTGATGTTGCTCTTGTGCGTCGCCGCCGCCGTGATCTGCGCGGTCAGCGTCTCTTCGCGCTTGGTGAGCGCGGCGTTCTTCAGCTCGAACTGCGCATCGACCAGGCTCTGGACGAGCGCGGTCGTGTCGATGCCCGACCCGGTGCCGATCGTTTTCGCAATCGATTCAATGGCCATGGCCGCATTCCCCCATGCCTTGAAGAACGGCCATCACGGCGCCTTCTTTAGTGTTTGCGGCGCCGGCCCGCTCCCCCACCCGGCCACCCATAAAATACTGTCGTTGGGTGGCCGGGTGGGGGAGCGGGCCGGTGCTGTGCCCAGCGAAGCTGGGCCTCATCGAGACACCTGCACGCCATTTTCGTCGAACAGCGCGGTTTCGGGCACCTTCACGGCGGGCATCGCCGCCCCGGCACGCTTGTCGAGGCCGAACACGAACGCCAGCACGGTCGCGACCGCGAGATAGAGGTCGTCGCGAATCTCCTGATTCTCGCGGCTGGTGAAGTAGAGCGCGCGGGCGAGCGGCGGCAGTTCGATCCGCGGCACCGCGAATTCGTCGGCCAGCTCGCGGATTGCGAGCGCGATGTCGCCGCGCCCCTTGGCGACCACCACCGGTACCTGATCCTTGCCCTGATCATAGCGCAGCGCGACCGAGAAGTGGGTCGGGTTGGTGAGCACGACATGCGCGGTCGCGACGCTCTTGCGCAGGCCGCCCTTGGCAATCTCGCGCTGGCGCTGGCGGCGATGGCCCTTGGCCTCGGGCGATCCCTCGGTTTCCTTATATTCGTCCTTCACTTCCTGCAGGCTCATCTTGAGCCGCTGCATGTGGCGGAAGATCTGGATCGGCAGGTCGACGCCCGCGATCAGCAGCAGCCCGCCCGCCATGACGAGGACCAGCGTCGCGAAGGTATCGCCGAGCGATTTCACCGCCGTGCCGAGGTCGGACGAGACCAGGCCCATCGTCATCGGGGCCGACCCCCAGAGCAGCCACGCGCCCATGCCGCCGAGCAGCACCACCTTGAGCAGCGACTTGCCGAGCTCGATCCAGCCGGTCGGGCCGAAGATGCGCTTGAGGCCGGAGCCGGGATTGATGCGATTGCCCTTGGGCGCCAGCAGCTTGCCGTTGAAGCGTAGCGAGCCGAGCGCCGCCTGGCTCAGCACCGCGCCGCCCAGCGCGATGGCGAGCAGCGCGCCCATCGACGGGGCGAGCTTCCATCCGGCGATGGCGAGCGGCTTCCACGGCTGAAAACTTTCGATATCGGCGCGGCCGAAGCTGAAGCTCGCCGCCATCACCTCGCGGATGGCCGACAGCAATTGCGGCCCCATCAGGATCATCCAGCCACAGCCGAGCAGCATGATCAGCGCCGCGCCGAACTCGCGCGATTTGAGCAGGTCGCCATCGTCGCGCGCCTTTTGTTTGCGCTTGGGTGTTGGTGCTTGTGTCTTTTCGCCCGCCGTCTCCGCCATCAGCCGAGCCCTCCCAGAACCAAAGCCTGCGCGGCGTCGAGCGCTTCGCGCACGATGACGAGCATGTAGTCGCCCATTGCGGGCATGCCGGCGAGCAATGCGAGGACGCCCATGGCGAGGCTGGCGGGAATGCCGATCGCGAACAGGTTGAGCGCCGGGGCCGAGCGCGAAAGCATGCCGACCACGATGTTGAGGCAGAGCAGCAGGAAGCCCACCGGAAGCGCGAGCAGCAGCCCGGCGAGGAAGGCGTAGCCGCCGAACAGCACGATGTTCATGAGCTTGCCCGGCGTCAGCCACGCGCCGCCGGGCGGAAGCAGCTCGTAGGAGCGCACGATCAGCTCGACCAGCACGAGATGCCCGTCGACCGCGAGGAACAACAGGGTGAGCAGTACGGTCAGGAACTGGCCGAGCGCGGGGGTCGACTGGCCGGTCTGCGGGTTGATGGCGGTGGCGAAGCTGAGGCCCATCGACACGCCGATCACCTCGCTCGCGACCAATGGCGCGGCAAAGGCGATCTGGAGGATGAAGCCGAGTGCGAGACCGACCAGCGCCTCTGCCGCGACGGCAAGGATCGTGGTCAGCACGAACACTTCGCCGGGCACCGCGACCGGCGCAGCCTGCATCGACAGGATCGAAACCGCGGCGGTCAGCAGGATGCGGACGTTGAGCGGCACCGCGACCGCGCCGAACACCGGTGCGGCGAGAAACGCCGCGCCGACACGCACCATCGTGAACAGCAGCGCCCACAGCTGCGGCTCGATCGCGAGGCCGAAGCCGAGCATGTCAGTGGAGCGACCCGGCTTTGGGCTTATGAGTCGTCACCCCCGGGAAAGCGGGGGATGGGCAGGTCTGCCATGCGCCCCGCGCATGGCTAAGATTGCCAGGGGCAATCTTACCTGCCCATCTCCCGGATTGCCCACCCGCACACCGCCAAAGCGTGCGGCTGGTGTCGGAGATGGGCCCCCGCTTTCGCGGGGGTGACGGAAGGAAGAGCGGCGTCGGAATCACTTCACGAGATCCGGAATGCGTTCGAAGATCGTCGTGGTGAAATCGCCGAGCAGCGTCATGATCATGCCCCCGAAGATCACCAGGCTGACCCCGACGATCGCGAGCTTGGGCACGAAGGTCAGTGTCTGCTCCTGGATCGACGTCGCCGCCTGAATCATGCCGAGGATCAGGCCCGACAACAGCGCCGGGATCAGGATCGGAGCCGAAGCGAGCGCGAGGATCCACATCGCTTCGCGCGCCACGGAGAGGAAATAGTCTGCATCCATGGTCCGGCTACCCACTGAAGCTTGAGGCGAGGCTGCCCATCGTCAGCGCCCAGCCATCGACCAGCACGAACAGCAGCAGCTTGAACGGCATCGAGATGATCGTCGGCGACATCATCATCATGCCAAGGCTCATCAGCACGGTGGCGACGATCAGGTCGATGACGATGAAGGGCAGGAAGATCAGGAAGCCGATCTGGAACGCGGTCTTGAGCTCACTGGTGACGAAGGCGGGGAGCAGGATCGAGAAGGGCGTGTCCTGCGGGTTGGCAATCGGACCGGTCTTGGCGATGCCGGCGAACATCGTGATGTCCTTCACCCGCGTCTGCTTGAGCATAAAGGCATGGAGCGGCTTGCCGGCTTCCTCGATCATCTGCGTCGCGCCGATGCGCCCTTCGGCATAGGGCTGGATCGCGGTGCGGTTCATCTGTTCGATCGTCGGGGCCATGATGAAGAAGGACAGGAACAGCGACAGGCCGACCAGCACCTGATTGGGCGGGGTCTGTTGCAGCCCGAGTGCCTGGCGCAGAATCGCCAGCACGATGATGATCCGGGTAAAGCTGGTCATCATCAGCAGGATGCCCGGCAGCACCGTGAGCAGGCCCATGATGATGAGCACTTGCAGCGACAGGCTGAGCGGCGCGTCGCCACCGCCCAGATCGCCCAGCGCCCGGTCGATCGCGTCGCCCGCTCCGGGCGTCGGCGCTGCAGCCGGTGCGGTGACCGGCGCAGCGGCGGCCGCGTCCTGCGCGAACGCCGGAGCGACCGCGAACAGCGCCAGCGCCAGCGCGCCGAGCAGGAGCATGAGGTGGCGCAGCATCGGGCTCATCCGTCGATCCGGTCGATCAGGGTCACGCCATTGCGGCTCACCGAAACCAGCAGGCGCTTGCCCTCCACCTCCAGCACCGCGATGCGCGTGCCGGTCGAGACCATCATCGTCTCCTTGACCTTGAGCAGCCGGTCGCCCTGATTGCCGGGCAGCCGCGCCTCAAGCTTGCGCCAGAGATAGAGGCAGCCGATCAGCAGGCCGCAGACCAGCGGCAGCAGCACGACCAGCTTGAGGATGTAGGACCACATCATGGTCGATCAGCTCCGCTTCTCGGGTGCGACCAGTTCGGTCATGCGCACGCCGAATTTCTCGCCCACCGTGACCACTTCGCCCCGGCCGATCAGCGTGCCGTTGACGAACACGTCGAGCAGTTCGTCGGCCTCGCGGTCGAGCTCGATCACGCTGGTTTCGGCGAGCGCGAGCAGTTCGCGCAGCGTCAGCGTAGTCGATCCGATCTCGACGGTCAGCTTGACCCCGACATCCTGAAGCAGATGGAAATTGGCGGCGGCCGCGGTCTCGGCGGCGAAGCTGCCGGTCATGTCGTTCATCATGCGTCCTCGAGCTCAGGGGTGTCGAAACGGGTCAGGCGGATGGCGGCGCGGCCATTGGCGGTGCCGACGGTGCCGCATCCGATGCGGCGCGGGCCGACCATCACCGGCACATCGGGGCCGAAGCTGATCGGGATCACGTCGCCGGGCTTGAGCGCCATCAGCATCGCAGCGGGCACCACCGGCTCGGCCAGCACCGAACGCACCGGCAGCCGCACGCCGAGTGCGGCGCGGGTCAGCGCATTGCGCCAGTGCGGCTCGACCTCGGGCTCGCCACCGATCACCTTGGCGGTGAGCGCGGGGCTCCACGGTTTGAGCGCGCTGACGGGGTAGAGAATGTCGATCCAGTGCGGCTTGGCCCCGCCCTGCGCGATGCCGATGCGGGTAACGACCATCGCGTCGCCGCCATCGATCTCCGGCGCGACCGACAGCGGCGTCGGCGCGGGGGCAAAGCTGAAGTCGATCTCGGCGAGCAGTTCCCAGGCCGGGCGCAGCTGCGCCGCGATGCTGTCCGCCAGCCGGTGCAGCAGCGTCTCGGCCGATCCGGTAAAGTCGCTCGGCATCGGGTGCGGCGCCTCGCCATCGCCGCCGAAGAAGCGGTCGAGCATCTCGTAGCTGAGCTTGCCGTCGATCAGGATGAAGGCGCGGCCACGCCCCGGTGTCATCGCCAGCGGCAGCCACGCAGTCAGCCCGGCGGACCGTTCCGCGCGGTAATCGGCGTGGCGCTGGACCACCAGCGGTTCGGCCCAGACGCGCAGCCCTTCGCCGAGCAGCGGCTCGAACACCGGCTTCAATGACTTGGCGAGGCGGGCGGTGAGGTGCTGCACGCCGTGCAGGTCGCCGAACGGATTGAGGTTGGCCGCTCCCAAAGCGGGCGCGTGTTCGGCGCCAGCGCGCGAACGCTCGCGCCGATCCGACGCGTTCCCCTGAAGGGGCATCTCTGAAGGGCCGTTAACCATGCCCGTTCACTGAACGATGAAATTGGTAAAATAGACGTTAGCAATCCCGCCAAATCCCTCTTTTTCCTTGAGGACGCCGTTGATTGCGGCGGCGAGGCGCTTTTGCAGGCGGGTCTTGCCGTCGGCGGTGAAGACATCGTCTTCATTGGTCTCGCCCAAGGCGAGCAGGATCGCCGAGCGCACCGCGAGTTCGTGCGTTTTCAGATTCTCGATGACGCGATTGTCATAGGGGGTCGAGATCGCGACCCCGACCTGCACGAAATGGACGCTTTCGCGCAGGTTGGAGGTGAACTCCTTCTCCATCTGATAATAGGTCGAGGCATATTTGTCGCCGCCCTCGCCCTTCGGCGTCGGCTTGCCCTTGCTCTCGCCGCCCTCTTCGCCATCCTTGCCGGCGGAGGCGCGGACCTCCTCGCTCTTGGGGACGAGGCGCGGGGTGTCGGCATCGGCGCTCTCGCCCTGCGCGGCGCCACCGCCGAGCAGGCCGGAATTGGCGGCGTAGAGGCCACCACCCACACCGCCACCGATCAGCACGACCAGGCCGGTGCCGATCATCAGCCATTTCATCATCCCGCCCTTCTTCTTCGCGGGCGCGGCGCTGGTTTCGGTGTCACTCATCGGATTTCCCCCTCAGGATGGTTCAGGCAACCCGCGCATCGGACGCGGTGCCGGTGTCCGCGCGCGCCGATGCCGGGCGGGCGGATGTGGATTGCTGGGCATGCTGTTGCGGCTGGCCGCGCGCGTCGCTGCCGCCGCTGTCGACGCTCGACTGGCCCAGCTTCAGGCCGCGCGCTTCGGCGAGTTCGGCAAGGCGCGGTGCGGCGTCGGCGAGCAGCTGGCGGGTCGCCGGATTCTCGGCGGTGAAATGCACCTGGATACGGTCGCCATCGCGGCGGATCGAGACGTCCACGGTGCCGAGATGTTCGGGCGCGACGCGGATGCGCGTGTCCGCCGCCTCGACGCCCTCACGCAGCGCGGCGATCCGTTCGATCATCTTGCCGGCCCAATCGTCGCGGCTGAGGTCGAGCGGCGCCTGATCGGCCGGTGCGGTGGCCTGCACGGTGGTGCGCTGCAGCTCGACCGTGCGCAGCAGCTGGATCTCGGGGCTGGCCGGGTCGGCGGGCGTGGCGGTGTCGCGCGGCTCGACCATTGGCGTGGCGCGCGCGGCGGCAAAGACCTGTGCTGCGGGCACGGCTTGCATGACCGGCGGCGGCACCGGCGCGGGACGGATCGCAATCTCGGGTGCCGCAGCGGCGGCGCGGTCGACCCGCACCTCCGCCGCGGCGACCCCGCCCCCGACGCCCGGCTCGGCCTGGGCCGGAACCGGATCGCGCCAGGTGCGAAGCGGGGTGGGAACCATGGTCGTGGGCGTGGTCGCGGTCGGGGTCGCCGGTGCCAGCGATGGCGCCGGAGCATCGCCCTCGACCGACGCGACAGTGGGTGCGGTGGCGTCAGCCAGCTCGACCGGCAGCGGCGCAGCATCGACCGGATCGGCAATCGGGCCGTTGATATGCGCGCTGGGCGCGCCGACTGCGACGCGTGCAGGCAGCGGGGTGTCGAGCGGGGCCAGCATCAGCCCTTCGGGCATCCACGCCAGCAGCGCGTCGTCCTCATCCGCCGGATCGGCATCGCCATTGCCGGGGACCGGCAAATCCTTGCCGGTGCAGGCAACCGGTTTGCCGGTCATCGGCGCGATGCCGGGCATGACGCAGTCGAGCGCGAGCTTGAGATCAAAGCCTGCGGCGACAGCCGCGGGCGTGGCGCGCTGGGCAAAAGCCGGCGGGGACAGCGTCAGGGCGGTCGAGGCGAGCAGGTCGGTCACGTCGGGCGAAACTCCTTCGCCCGGTGATCAGCAAGGATCGTGCCGTTTTCTCGGAATTGCCGGCATATCCTCCAGCGCGCGCAGTGCGCGGCGCGCGGCATTGGCCTGCGCACGTTCGATCAGCTTCTCGATCGCACTCTGGTCGCGTTTGGCGTCCTGCGTCGCGGAGCGGGCGTGGTCCAGCCCGCGCTGGGCATCGGCAACGCGGCGTTCGGCGGCGAAGGCGGACTGGTGCAGCCGCTCGCGGTAATGGGCGGCGGCAATCAGGCTGGTGGCGCTGCCCGGAAGCGGCGCGGGCGCCGGTGCGACGCCTTGGGCCAGCGATTCGATTCGGGCGCGCAACGCCTGTTCGGCGGCGACCTTCTCGCGCGCGGCGACCTCGCTCGCGCGCACCATGTCGAACTGAAGCGTACGGACGCGGTGCAGGCGGCTTAGCTTCCTGGCGTGCTTGTCCAATCAATCCTCCCCGGAACGGGGAGGTGGCAGCGCGCAGCGCTGACGGAGGGAGCCCGAGGCATCGGACTCCCTTGCCTCGGGCCCCCTCCACCAGCCTTCGGCTGGTCCCCCTCCCCGTTCCGGGGAGGATTTTATCAGGTCACGCATCCCCGAACACGCCGACCAGTTCGGTCACCGCTTCGTCGAGGCTGACCGTCGCGTCATAGGGCTGGCGGATATAGTCGAGCACGGTGTCGTGACACGCGATCGCCGCGTCGATCTGCGCATCGGCGCCCGCGCGATAGGCGCCCATCAGCACAAGATCGCGATTCTCTTCATAGGTGGCGAGGTGGCGGCGCAGCACGCGCGCAGCGGCGATGTGCTTCTTGTCGGCGATGTCGGTCATCACGCGGCTGACCGATGGGCCGAGGTCGATCGCGGGATAGACGCCGCGTTCGGCGAGCGTACGGCTCAGCACGATATGACCGTCGAGAATCGATCGGGCGCTGTCGACCACCGGGTCGTTGCCGTCATCGCCATCGGCAAGCACGGTGTAGATCGCGGTGATCGACCCGCCGGTGTGGACATCGGTCCCGGCGCGTTCGATCAGGCTGGGCAGCATCGCAATTGCCGAGGGCGGATAACCGCGCGCGCTGGCGGGTTCGCCGAGCGCCAGCCCGATCTCGCGCCCGGCATGCGCGACGCGGGTGAGCGAATCCATGATGAGGAGGACCTTCTTGCCCTCGTCACGAAAGGCTTCGGCGATGGCGGTGGCGCGCAGGGCGCCGCGGATGCGCAGGACCGGCGAGTGATTGGCCGGGACCGCGACGACGACCGATCGTGCCCGCGCCTCCCCGGCGACCTTGGTCTCGAGAAAGTCTGACACCTCGCGCGAGCGCTCGCCGATCAGGCCGATGACAATGACATCGGCCTTGGCCGCGCGGACCATCATGCCGAGCAGCACCGACTTGCCGACGCCCGATCCGGCCATGATGCCGACGCGCTGGCCCTGGCCGATGGTGAGCAGGCCGTTGATTGCGCGCACCCCGACATCAAGTGGCTGAAGCACGCGCCCGCGATCGAGCGGCGACTGGATCTTACCGGCGAGCGGCCATTTGCCTGCGCCGCGTATCGGGCCGAGCCCGTCGATGGGCTTGCCCGCGCCATCGACCACGCGGCCAAGCATGGCCGCGCCGACCTCGGCCTCTCCCGGCGGGCCGACCGGGCGGACGGGCGCGTTGGGGAGCAGGGCGGCCGGGCCACCCAGGTTCATCAGCAACGTTCTGCCACCGCGAAAGCCGATCACTTCGGCCTCGACGCGATGATCGCCGGTGCCGATCGCGCAGACCGTGCCGACCGGGAGCGAGAGGCCGACCGCCTCCATCAGCAGTCCGTCATAGGAAGACAGGCGCCCGGACACTTTGGGCTGCGGCCGAAAGCCGCCACGCGCGAGACCGTCGAGATAATCTGCGGTGAAATCGTTGAACATGTGTCCTCAGGTCGCGGGAGGAAGCGGCACGCGGTCGATCGCCTGTGCGAGCTGTTCGAGCCACAGGTCCGGCCCGTCCTCGACGAGGGTCGATGCGCTTTCGATGACGAACGCGCCACGCTTGAGCTGGGCGTCGCCTACCGGGAAGACGGTCTTGGGCAGATGATCCTGCACCAGCGCGACGTCGTCGGGATGCAGCCGCAGCATCGCCGATTCGGCGCTGTCGGCGAGCAGGTCGGTTGCCGCCTCGATCCGCGCAGCGAGGATGTCGGGCGCAACCCCCGCCTCGCCGATCATGCGCGTGACGAGATGCAGCACGGTGTGGCGCAAATGGCCGGCCATCCGCGCGCGATCGACATGCGCCCCCCGCGCGAGCGCGTCGCTCACCCGGGTCAGTAACGCGGTCTGTGCCGCCGCCGCCGCATCCGCCTCGGCGCGCCCGGCAGCGAGGCCCTCGGCATAGCCAGCCGCGCGCGCAGCAGCGACCGGGTCGACGAACGGCGCTGGCTCGGCGGCCTTGTCGGCCTCGAACAGGTCCCAGCCCTCGGTCGGCTTATGCCCCGGCGCCTCGGGCGCGAAGTGACGCGGCGTGGCAGGCGGCCGCGGCGCGATGGCGCGCGCGGCAAAGGCATCGGGCGGGGCAAAGGCGCGCTTGAGCGCGTCGGCGATCCCGTCGCTGCGCGCGGCCAGGCCGGGCACGAAATCAGACATAGTCGTCATCTCCGCCGCCGCCCGGCATGGTGATGGTGCCGTCCTTCACCAGCTGGCGCGCGGTCGCGATCATCGCCTTTTGCGCATCGAGCACTTCGGCCATCTTCATCGGGCCGCGCGCTTCCATCTCGTCGCGGATCGTGTCGGCCGCGCGGCTCGACATGCATGACAGGAAACGGCTCCGCGCTGCCTCGTCCACGCCCTTGAGGCTGCGGACCAGTATGTCGCTGTCGATGTTGCGCAGCAGCGTGCCCATATTCTTGTCGTCGAGCTCGAGCAGATTGTCGAACACGAACATCGCCTCCTCGATCGCGCGCGCGATTTCGCGGTCGATCTTGGCGAGCTTGGGCATCACCTTCTGTTCGGTGATCTTGCGTGCCGAGGACATGATCTTTGCCGCCTCGCGCGCGCCGCCCATCTGAACGCCGGCGACGCGCTTGGGCTGGCCGGCATGGCGTTCGAGCAGCTGGGTCAGTGTCGCGATCGCGTCCGGCGTGACCGGGCCCAGGCGTGCGACGCGGCGCAGCACCTGAGGCTGGATCGCTTCGGGCAGCATTTCGAGTACCTGCGCCGCGACCGCGGGGTCGAGATGGGCGAGCAGCACTGCGGCGATCTGCGGATGCTCGTCCTCCAGCATTCCGGCAATCTCGGTCGCGTCCATCCACGCCAGCGCGCTGATCGATTCGGCCGGTTCGGCCGGCAGGATGCTGGCGAGCACAGTGCCCGCGCGCTCTGGCCCCAATGCTTTGGTCACCACCGTTTCCAGCTTGGGGCGCGGATCGAACTGGATCGCGCTGCGCTCCTGCGCGCGGCCGGTGAAATCGTCCAGGACCTGCGCCATTTCCCATTCGCTGACGTCGGCCACGGCCATCATCGCGCTACCCAGCTGACGCACCTCGTCGGGATCGAGCTTCTGCAGGATCGCGGCGGCTTCCTCGTCGCCGACGACCATCATCAGCACGGCGGCGCGTTCGACTCCGGTGAAGCGGCGGGGCGCGTTCATCTCACTGCTCCCCGGTGCGGATCATGTCGCGCACGGCCAGAGCCGCACGCGCCGGATTTTCGCGTGTGAAATCGCGCACCAGCCCAACCCGGTCGCCGAGCGACAGGCCCGATCCGGCGAGCATCTGCGGGCTGACCGGCGTCGGCAGCTGCACGCCATCGGCGGCACCCATCGGCGCGCCGGGTGCACGCGCATCCTCGCGGCGGCGCACCAGCGCGCGGGCGAGCGGGCGCACGCCGAGCAGCAGCACGAGCAAGGCGATGACCAGTGCCGTGACGTTGCGCGCGACCATCGCGAACCACGGGGTTTCGTAGAAGGGGATGCCGTCGGCCTCGGCAGCGGCGTTGGTGCTGAACTTGCGGCTCACCACCGTCACTTGGTCCTGCCGATCGGCCTTGTAGCCCACAGCGGCCTTTACCAGCTCGTCGATCTGGCGGATCTCGACCTGCCCGCGCGGCTTGCCCGGTTCTTCGCGCAGCAGCACCGCGACCGAAAGCCGCTTGATGCTGCCCGGCATGTTGCGGGTCACCGAAACCTCGCGCCCGTTGCTGTAGCTGCGGGTAAAGCTGTCGCTCTGCTTCATGCCCGGCGCGGCAGCTGGGGTCGCCGGCTGGCCCGCCTCGGTCGGAGCGCCAGGGGTCGGCGACGCGACCGTGCTGGGCGGCGGCGGCACGTTGGACAGCGCGCCGGGGATGCCGCCGGGGGCCGCTGCACCGTCACGCGGCGCGCCGGTCCAGTTGCCCTGTTCGGCGCGGACCACGGTGCCGTCCTTGTCATAGCTTTCGCGGGTGGCCTGGCTCTCGTCCAGATCGACCTCGGCCTGCACCTCGGCGCTGAAATTGCCCGCGCCCAGCAACGGGGTGAGCAGCGTTACCAGCTGTTGCCGCACCTTGGCCTCGACCCGGTTCTGGAAATCGATCCGCGCGTCGCCGGCGCTCGCTTCCTGTCCCGATTTGCTGAGCAATGCGCCCAGCTGATCGACGATGGTCACGGCATCGGGTTTCATCCCCGGTACCGACGAGGCGACGAGGTTGACGATCGAGCGCACCTGCGCGTCGCTGAGCGTGCGACCCGGCTGCAGCGTCACGATCACCGAAGCGCTCGGCTCGGCCTTGTCGCGCACGAACACGCTGGCTTCGGGGGTGGCAAGGTGCACGCGCGCCTCGGCCACCGTGTCGATTGCGCCGATCGAGCGGGCGAGTTCGGTCTCGCGCGCCTGGCGCAGCCGCTCGCCCTCGACCGCGCGGCTCGCGCCCATCGGCATCGTGTCGAGCAAAGCGTAGCCGCCCGGCGCCGCCTTGGGCAGATCCTGTCCGGCGAGCAGCATCCGCGCCTTGTGATAATCATCCTCGGCAACGGTGATCGATCCCGATCCGTCGATGCCATTGGCGATGCTGGCGGCGTCGAGCGCCTGCGCCACTGCCGCCTTGTCGCTTTCGGGGAGATTGGCGAACAGCACGCGCTGCGGCGGGGTCGACAGCATCATCCAGGCAAGTGCGGCAGCGCCGATCAGGCCGAGCATGAAGATCAGCGGCAGGCTGCGCCTGACCGCGGGCTGGGCGAAGATGTCGCCGATCTGCTTCAGCGGGTTGGCCGTGCCGCCGCTGGTGGCGGGGACAGGGGCGTCGGTGGTGGCGATGGCGTTGCTCATGGCGATCAGACCGGCATGCTCATGATGTCACGATAGGCGGTCAGCAGCTTGTTCCTGACCTGAAGCGTCGCTTCGAACCCGACCGACGCTTCCTGGCGGGCGAGCATTACCTTGGCGATGTCGACCGTTTCGCCGCGCTCATAGGCGGCGGACAGTTCGCTCGCGCGGGTCTGCGCGCCGTTCACCTTGCCGACCGCCTGCTCCATCGTGTCGATGAAGCTCGACGGGCCGGCTGGCTGGCTGATCGGCGCCCCGACCGGGGCCCCAGCACCGCTGGTCGCGCGTTGCAGCGCTTCGTTGCGTTCGAGGATCTGGGCGCGCAGCTGCATCACCCGGTCGACGCCACCCGCGCCGCCCACTCCGCCGATCCCGCTCATGCGCTAATCCTCCGGACAAGGTCCTCGCCCTGCTCGCGCGCCTTGGCGAGGCGGTAGCGCAGCGTGCGTTCGGAAATGCCGAGCCGCTTCGCGGTCTCGGTCCGGCTGCCGCCACATGCCGCCAGCGTCTCGCGGATCGCCGCGAATTCGCTGAGCTGGACGATGTTGCTGAGCTGGCCGGGTTCGGCCTGCACCGGCGTCGCCATAGTCGGCGCGCGGTCGAAAATCAGGTGATCCGGCGTGATCGCATCGCCCATGCACAGCAGCAATGCGCGCTGGATCACATTCTCGAGCTCGCGGACATTGCCCGGCCAGCCATGCCCCTGCAGCACCGCCAGCGCTTCCCGCGTGACCCATGGCAGGCGCCCGCGGCCGGCACTGTGACGCAGGACCATCGCGGCGGCGAGTGCGGCGACATCGCCTGGGCGGGCAGCGAGCTGCTTGGTCGAAAGCGGAAAGACCGACAGGCGGTAGTAAAGGTCGGCGCGGAAACGGCCTTCCATCACCTCGGCCTGAAGGTCGCGGTTGGCACAGGCGATGACGCGCACGTCGATCTTTTCGGCGGCAGTGGCACCGATCGGCACCACTTCGCGCTCCTGCAGCGCGCGGAGCAACTTGGCCTGGAGCGCGAGCGGCATTTCGGCGACTTCGTCGAGCAGCAACGTGCCGCCATTGGCAGCGCGGAAAAAGCCCTCGCCCGAAGCATTGGCGCCGGTGAACGCGCCCTTCTGATGGCCGAACAGCAGGGCTTCGAGCATGGTTTCGGGCAAAGCCGCGCAATTGACCGCGATGAACGGGCCGTCGCGGCGGGTCGACCCGTTATGGATCGCCTTGGCCAATACTTCCTTGCCGGTGCCGGTCGGTCCGTTGATCAGGACGGTGATGTCGGCGGCGGCGACCCGCTCGGCCAGCGCGTAGAGCGCGAGGCTTTCGGGATCGGCGGCGACCGGGGCGTGCGCGCCACGCAGCATCGCGCTGGCAAAGCCGGTGGCGACGGCGGTATCGTCCGCGCCATAGGACAGGCGCGCAGGGTTGCCGTCATGGAACGGGATCGCCGCGACCGGACCTTCGGCCAGTACCAGCGTGCGTGCCGACACCGGGGGCGCTTCGCCCTCGACAATCATGAACAGGTCACCCGGCATCGGCTTCACCTTGTCGGCGGCGCCGATCGTGAATCCCTGCGAGCGCAGCGCCGAAACCAGTGCGTAATTCTGACGAAGGACTGCTGCCGACGGAAAGATGGTCTGCATTCGAGAACCCCCTGTTATTCGGGGGAATGCGGGATTGGTGGTAAACGACCAGTAAACCAATTCAAAAAAACAGCCTTTTTCGGCTCCAGTTGGCCGCGCGTGCCTCTACGCGCGCGCGAGGGCCGCGAAAAACCGCCCAGAAAACTGCTTAATCCGCTGCCCACCCTGCCGTTCACCCCTGTGGCGGCTCGGGCTCCTTCGCATTCAGGGGGGAACGGGGAGACGCCGGATTGAACGGAGACAAGACATGACTGTTATCGGAACGAACATCGCGAGCCTGCGTGCCGCGAACGCTTCGAAGACGGCGTCGGCCTCGCTGCAGACCGCCATGGAGCGTCTGTCGACTGGCAAGCGCATCAACACTTCGAAGGATGACGCCGCCGGCCTCGCCATCGCATCGACGATGACCTCGTCGATCCGCGGCATGAGCCAGGCGATCCGCAACGCCAATGACGGCGTCAGCCTTGCCCAGACCGCCGAAGGCGCGCTGAGCGAAGTCACCAACATGCTGCAGCGCATCCGCGAACTGTCGGTCCAGTCGGCGTCGGGCACCTATTCCGACAGCGACCGCACCAATCTTCAGTCGGAAGTGACCGCGCTGACCTCGCAGATCTCGTCGGCGCTTTCGACCACCAAGTTCAACGGCGTGTCGCTGTTCACCACGACCTCCGGCGGCGCCGGCACCACCACGACGATCCAGACCGGCTATAACTCGGGTGAGACGGTCGCGATCTCGATCGGCAACATCGATCTCAGCAGCATGTCGGCCGGCACCCGCGCCGCGACGCAGGCGGATGTCGATGCGGGTACGACCCGTGAAGCGACCGCTGACGATGTCACGGCGGGAGCGACCCGCGCGGCGACCGCCGCCGACGTCACCGCCGGCGCGACTCGCGTTGCAACGGCGGACGATGTCACGGCGGGCGCGACCCGCGCCGCGACGCAGGACGATGTCGATGCCGGCACGACGCGCGAAGCCACCGCTGCCGATGTGACGGCCGGCGTGACCCGCGCTGCCACTGCGGACGACGTGACGGCCGGCGCGACCCGCATCGCCACGCAGGCGGATGTCGATGCCAATCTGATGCGTCCGGCGACTCAGGAAGACGTCGATGGCGGCTTTGGCGGCAGCGTCGGCGATGACATCGCGGTTGCAGTGGGCGATGAGGTTCTGGCCGAGGAAGGCGACCAGATCGTCGTGAGCGAAGGCGATGAGATCACCGTCGCGGTCGGCGACCAGATCGCCGCCGAGGAAGGCGACATGATCGCTGCCGAAGTCGGCGACCAGATCGCGGCCGAAGTCGGCGATGATATCGTGGTGTCGGTCGGTGACGACATCGAGACGACCGGCCTGTCGGTTGCGACCGCGACTGCGGCGACCGCATCGCTCGCGACGATCGACGCGCTGCTGACCACGGTGAACACCGTCCGCGCCGGCCTTGGCGCCAGCCAGAGCCGTCTGGAATCGGTGGTCAACAACCTGACCAGCAACGTCACCAACCTGACCGAAGCGCGCAGCCGCATCGAGGACGCCGATTTCTCGGCCGAAACGACCGCGCTCGCCAAGGCCCAGATCCTGAGCCAGGCATCGACCGCGATGCTCGCCCAGGCCAACCAGTCGCAGCAGAACGTCCTTACGCTGCTTCGCTAAGCGTGTGCCGGTCGGGGCGTCGCCCCCCTGACAGGCGCCACGGCCGGTCACCCTTCCCTGTTGGAAGGGCATGCGAGGAAACCCCGGTGGTCGAAAGACCGCCGGGGTTTTTCGTTGTTTGTAGGGTCGCAGAGGGCGGCACTTATCCAATCCTCCCCCGCCAGGGGGAGGTGGCGCCGAAGGCGACGGAGGGGGAGGACGGCTGTGCGCTAGAGCCTTTTGCCGTCGTGCTTCCTCCCCCTCCGTCAGCTTCGCTGACACCTCCCCCTTGCGGGGGAGGATTATGGCAGTCCCTACTCCCCCGGCTTGCCGCCAGGGGTCCAGTCGGGACGATAGTCGCTGTCGGCCAGCCAGCGGACCGGGCCGATCAGCGACTGGACCGCGCGCGCCATGAACGGGATGTCGAGATTGGCGATCGTGTCCTGCGGCGAATGATAGGTCGGGGTTACCGCCCAGCCCGAAATGGTGTGCGCCACCACCCCGCGCAGCGCGAGCTGGTAATTGTCCGATCGCGCGAAGAAGTTCTGCTCCGGATACGGGTCCTTCGCCACCAGCGCGCCGCGTTCGACCAGCGCCGGGCCAAGCGTCGAGCGTTCGAACCCGGTCATCATCATCGTGCCCGCGGGTAGCTTGGGGTCCTGCGCCCCGATCATCTCGAAGGCGAGGTTGGCGACAATGTCCTTGAGCGGCACCGGCGGCGCGGCGGCAAAGGCGCGCGATCCGAAGCCGCCCATTTCCTCCGCGCCGAACGCGGCGAACAGGATGCCGCGCTTGTGGCGCTTGCCGCTGCTCATCGCATGGGCGAGTTCGAGCACCGCGGCAACGCCCGAGGCATCGTCGTTCGCGCCATACATCACCGTGCCGTCGGGCTGGACGCCGAGATGATCGACATGCGCCGCGAGCAGGATCACCCCGGCCGCCGGATCGGTGCCGGGCAGATAGCCGATCGCATTGGTCGTCTCGACCTCCTCGCGGATCAGCCCCGGCAGCGTCATGTCGACCGGCTTGCCCGCCGCCTTGGCCGCCTTGTCGAATGCTGCGGCGGGCAGCACGATCACCGACAGCCCGCCTTGGGGCGGCTGGCCGGCGAGATAGGAGGTCAGGCGCGGCTGCTTGCCGATCTGCTCCCACAATTTTGCGGTTGCCTCGCTCGCGCGCAGGACGAGCAGCTTGGCGCCCTTGCCGCGTGCGGCGCGGATCGCGGCGGACGGCGCCAGCGCGGGGTTGGACACGAACAGCACCTCGCCCGCCGGAACGCCGGCCGCGTCGGCACCGGCATAGAGCGTCGCGTTGCCCGTCACCCGGTCAGCGCCGCCGAGGATCAGCGTCGCGCCCTTCACCGCCTTGCCTGCGACGGTCAGTCCCGGTTCGCCCTCCAGCCGGGGGCGGACCACCTTGACCTTTTGCACATAGGAATCTGCGCCCGGCGCGGGCTGAAGGCCATAGCCCTGGAAGCGCGCGGCGACATAGGCGGCGGCAATCGCCTCGTCGCGCGTCGCGCTGCCGCGGCCCTGCAATTCGGGCCCGGCGAGGAAGCGGACATGCGCCGAAATCCATTCGGGCTTGACGGTCCAGTCGGTCGCGGGCGCGGCGCTCGGGACCGGCGCTGGCGCGGCGGTCTGGGCGATGGCAGGCGTGGCGAGCGCGGTGCACAGCAGCGCGGCGGCAAGAATACGCTTCATGGGGTCCCCTCAAACTGACCGCGCGACCCTAACGGGCACGCTCGACGGGGCAAGCGTTCAATCCTCGGGCCGGGTCCACAGCCATCCGCCGATCACCGCAGCCGCCGCGATCGGGATCAGCGGCCATGGCATCGCGGTGAGCACAAGCGTCAGCGCAATGCTGATGGCAAAGGCGATGGTCGCCGCGACCTTGCCCGAACGGCTGACCGCGCGCTTTTCGCGCCAGCGGAGGATATGCGGGCCGAAGCGCGGGTGATCGAGCAGCCGCTGCTCGAGCGCAGGCGAGCTGCGGGCGAAGCACCAGGCGGCAAGGATCACGAACACCGTCGTCGGCATCACCGGCAGGATCGCGCCGATCGCAGCGAGGCCGAGACACAGAAAGCCGGCGATCAGGTAGAGATGACGACGCACCGCCCTTGCCTAGCACGCCAGTCGCGAGTGTCTCGCAAAAACTCGATTTCTATCCTCCCCCGCAAGGGGGAGGTGGCGCCGAAGGCGACGGAGGGGGAGGAAGCACAGCGATCGAGAGGGCGTCGCCGTCCTCCCCCTCCGTCAGCTACGCTGACACCTCCCCCTGGCGGGGGAGGATTGGGGATTACCCCAACCGCCGCATCAGCCCCTTTTTCAACCGGTCGTGCGCGCTTTTCTTGATCTGGCAGACGCGCGCGGCACCGACGCCGAGCACCTGGCCGATTTCCTCAAGATTGAGTTCCTCGACATAATAGAGCTGGATCACCAGCTGCTCCTTCTCGGGCAGCTCCGTGATGGCCGCAATCAGCGCCGCGCGCTGGTCGGCCTCGGCCAACTGGTCGAACGCGTCGGGTTCGTCGGACATGAACCACGGGCCCTCGTCCGAATAGACGTCGTCGATCGGATCGAACCGCACTGCCTCGGCGCTGGCATAGTCGCTGCGCAATCTGTCGACGGTTACGCCCAGCTTCGACGCGACCGCCGCCTCATCGGGCCGCTTGCCGCTGTCGTCGGTCAGCGCGGTCACCGCATCCTGATAGGCACGGCGGCGCTTCATCGCGCCACGCGTCAGCGTCGCCTGGCGCCGCAATTCATCGATCATCGCGCCGCGCACGCGGGTGTGGAGATACTGGTCGAAGCTCACCAGGCCGCGATCCTCGAAGCTGCCCGCCGCCTCGACCAGCGCGACCAGCCCGATCTGCACCAGGTCCTCGACATCGATCAGCGTACTCATCGATCCATGGACATGCCAGGCGAGCCGGCGGACCAGCGGCATATGCTTGCGCACCAGCGCGTCCATGTCGCGCCGCGTATCGCCACGGCGATCATAGGTGATCGCGAACTCATTGGGGACGGGCTGATAGGTCATGCGGCAAGTGCCTCCGGTGCGCCGATCACGGCGACGACCTCGACCGACTTGTCCTCGGGCACTTCAAAGAAGCTCATCACCGGGGTGTCGGGCAGGACGGTGCGGACGAGTTTGCGGATCGCGATGCGGATCGTCGGCTGGACGACGAGGGCAAACGGCTTGGCTTCGGCGACGAGCGGCTGGGCGGCGCGCTGCAGCGCATCGACGATGCGGCGGCCAAGGTCGGGCTCGATCGTGTGGCGCTTCGACGGATCCGACCGGATCGCCTGCCCCAGCAGCGCCTCGAGCTGCCCCTCCAGCGTCATCACGCGCAGCGGTTCGCGCACCCCGCACAGCCGCTGGATGATCAGCGGGCCGAGTTCGGGGCGGATCAGCTCGATGATCTCGTCGGCATCGGCGCTGCGCTGTGCCGCAAGCGCGATCGCCGCGGCGATGCGGCGGAACTCCTTGAGCGGGATATTCTCCGCCAGCAGGCCGCGCAGCACCTGCGTCAGCGTCGTGATCGGCAGCGGGTTGGGCGAGAGCGAGGCGACCAGCTGCGCCGCGCGTTCGCGCAGGCCGTCGAGCAGCGCCTGTACCTCGTCCGGGCCGAGCAGGTCGGACGCGTTCTGGATCAGCGCCTGATTGAGGTGCGTCGCCATCACCGTGCCCGGATCGACGACCAGCCAGCCCTGACCCGTCGCGGCATCGGCATCGGCCGGCGAAATCCACATCGCGTCGAGGCCGAAGGTCGGGTCCTTGGCGGGCTTGCCCGGCAATGTGCCGACCGCCTGCCCGGTGTCGAGCGCCAGCATCTCGTCGGGCGAGACACTGTCCTCCCCGATCACCACGCCGCCAACGACGATGCGATAGGCATAGGGTGCCATGTTGATGTCGTCGCGCACCCGCACCTGCGGCACCACGAAGCCGAGTTCCTTTGACAGCTGACGCCGCACGCCGGTGATCCGGCCCATCAGCGCGCCGCCGCGGCGCTCATCGACCAGCGGGACGAGGCCATAGCCGATGTCAATCATCACCTGCATATTGTCGGTGACCTCGTCCCAGCCGATGCGCGAGGGATCGACCGCTTCGGCTTGCGCGACGGGTTCGGGGGCAGGTGGCCGCTTGCTCGCTTGCCACATCTTCCACGCCATGAACCCCGAACCGGCGGCGGCGGGGAGGATGATGAAGGCGGGCATGCCGGGCAGCAGGCCGAGCAGCGCGGTGATGACCGCGACCGGGGTCCAGGTCCGGTGGCTGCCGAACTGGCTGCCGATCTGGCCGGTCAGGTCCTGTTCCTTGTTCGACGAGACGCGCGTGACGATGGCCGCAGCGGCGATCGACAGCAGCAACGCGGGGATCTGTGCGACCAGTGCGTCGCCGATTGCCAGCAGCACATAGGTCTGCGCCGCTTCGCCCAGTGTCAGCCCATGGCTGACGGGGCCGAGGATCAGGCCGCCGATGATGTTGATGAACAGGATCAGCAGGCCGGCGACCGCGTCGCCCTTCACGAACTTGGACGAACCGTCCATCGCGCCATAGAAATCGGCTTCGGTCGACACCTCGATCCGGCGCGCCTTGGCTTCGTCAGGGGTGATCAGGCCGGCATTGAGATCGGCGTCGATCGCCATCTGCTTGCCGGGCAGCGCGTCGAGGGTGAAGCGCGCCGACACTTCCGACACGCGGCCCGCGCCCTTGGTCACCACGATCATGTTGATGATGATCAGGATCGCGAACACGAACAGGCCGACGATGTAGTCGCCGCCGATCATGAAGGTGCCGAACGCCTCGATCACATGCCCCGCCGCCGCTTCGCCCTCATGGCCGTGACCCAGCACGACGCGGGTCGAGGCAACGTTGAGGCCGAGGCGGAACAGGGTCGCGAACAGCAGCACGGTGGGGAAGGCGGAGAAGTCGAGCGGCTTCTGCGCATTCAATGCCACCATCAGCACGGCGAGGCTGATGATGATGTTCATGATGAAAAAGGCATCGAGCAGGACGGTCGGCACCGGCACCACCATCATCGCGACGAGCACGAGAATGGCGATCGGCAGTGCGAAGTTGCGCAGGCCCGGAAGGATACCGCCCTTGAGCGTGAATGCGTTCATTGCGGATCAGGCCCCCATCTGCGCGAGCATGAGATAGGCAAGCCGCGCCGTTTCCGGCGTCGGGCGCAGCGCATTGACGGTCGGCAGCGCCGATGCCTTGAGCCGCCCGGCGCTTTCGAGCCGGTCGAGCGTGGTCAGCCAGCCACGATCCTGGCCGACCGCGTCATTGCCGAGCACCACTTCGACATCCGCGCCCAGCGACGCGACGAGCGTCTGGAAGCGGGCGTCGAGGCTGCCCGATGCCGCGCCGGTCGCGCCGACCGCCGCTGCGCCCTTGTCCAGCTTCCCGGCGAAGCGCTCGTAAATCTGACCCAGCGAACGCTGCGAGCCATCGGCGGCGTAGAAGATGTTGCGATTGGCGCGCGCGGCGGCGGGGAACAGGCTTGCGGCGCCGCGCATGGGGTCGGCGTCCATGGCGCGCAGGAATTTGCGCGCGCCGCCAAGACCCAGGAAATGCGCCATGTACAGGTCGGTGCCGGTCGCCTCGCGCCCGAGCGATGCTTCCAGCGCGTCCTTGTTGTCGCTGGCATGTTCGGCGGCCATCAGCGACGCCGCCTGCGGATCGTTGCGCAGCGACAGGATCGCCTGGCGCGTCGCCGGGTCGGATACGGTGAAGCGGCCAGTG
The DNA here is from genome assembly GCF_031456015.1 of Sphingomonas sp. BE123. Taxonomy (NCBI): domain Bacteria; kingdom Pseudomonadati; phylum Pseudomonadota; class Alphaproteobacteria; order Sphingomonadales; family Sphingomonadaceae; genus Sphingomonas; species Sphingomonas sp. BE123. The sequence goes on from NZ_JAVDTW010000002.1 coordinate 395,048, forward strand.
GCGGTCTGGCGGATGCTGTCCGCCGCCCAGCCAAGGCCATGTTTCTCGCCATGATCCTTGATCACGCCGAGCCAGCTTTGTTCGATGAATTGATACAGGCCGGTGGCGCTGGAGGTGCGCGCGCGCGCATCGGCGCGCATGCCGCTCTCGACCTGTGCCTGGCCGAGCAGATAGTTGAAGTCGATGCCGGTCTTCTGGCTCGCCGTCGCGATTGCCGTGGTGACGGTCGTTCGGGCTCCGATCGAAGGTACGGTCATAGGCCTTGCTTCTCATCCCCTGAGTCGGGACGAGATCAGCAAGAGCCGTGCCATTTTCTGTTAGAGGTTCGGTACCGGCCCGCTCCCCCACCCGGCCACCCACAGAATACACTGTCGCTGGGTGGCCGGGTGGGGGAACGGGCCGGTACCGCGCATCGCGTCAGCGATGCCTAGTCACCCATAACCACCGGCAAGACCCGGCCGGTAGGACGGCAAATCATTGCCGGTCAGTGCCGTCAGCCGCCGCCGCACATTGGCGGCCATCAGGTTGACATAGATACGGCAGCTTTCGTTCAGCCGATGCGCTTCCTCGGCCAGCGCCCTGAGTTCGCCCGACAGCGCGGGATCATCGTCATTGGCGGCCCCCACCGCCTCGATCCCGATCAGTTTCTCGCGCGTCGCCCGCTCCAGCGCGGCGACGTCATTCGTCTTCAGCGCGGCGATCTCGGCATGCAGCGCCTCGATCACCCGGATCAGGGCGTCATGCCGCGTCATTCGGATTCCACTGCAGCTTGAGCGCGAGCAGCCGGTCGGCGATGGTCGAGGGGACGAGCGGGAAATTGCCGTCGGCAATCGCCTTCTTGATCCGCGCGACCCGCTCGGCATCGACCGGCGCGCTGGCGGCGGCGGTCTGGGTCAGCGCTGCAGCAGCACTGGTCGTCGCGGTTTCGGTCGCAGTCTCCGCCGGGCGCACGGGCGCGGCGGCGGCCACCGGCGTGAGCCGGGGGGCTAGCGATGCAGGCTTGAAGCCGACTGGATCCACCATGTCTGCGACCCTCTTTCTGCGGACATACGCGGAAACGACGCTTCGACGGGGAGCTTTAGGAAAAAATGCGCGGGCGGCGAATTTTTCTGTCCCCGCACTTCACAATCCTCCCCCGCAAGGGGGAGGTGGCAGGCGCAGCCTGACGGAGGGGGAGGAAGCACGACGGCAAGAGGGGCAAGGACACGGCCGTCCTCCCCCTCCGTCGCCTTCGGCGACACCTCCCCCTGGCGGGGGAGGATTGGATTAGATCAATCCCCGAAACCGGGCAGCTTGGCGCGCCCGGGGGCCAGCGCGATGGCGGCGACCGGCGGGCGCTTGTCGTCGGTCTTGACCAGCACACGGGCGCCTACGGTCGCATCGGCCATCGCCAGCCCTTCGCGCGTGATCGAGAAGCCGGGCGCGCCCGCCTCAAGCATCACCGGATCGCCGCGGCGGATCACGAGTTCGGGCTTGGCCGCGACCGGCGCCGGTGCAGCGGCGGTCGGTGCCGCCTTGGGCAGCGCGTTGACCGGCACGAACACGCGCCATTGCTGCGGCCCCTGGCACCGGATCACCACCGCATCTTCGGCCGCCGAGCGCCAGCTGAGCTGCGGCGCATCGCACGCGGCGAGCTTGAGGCGTTTGTCCACGGCAGCGCGCGCGCCCCCCTCTGCCCCGATCGGGGCACCGGCGAAGCGTTCGACCAGCTGGTCGAGCGCCTCGGTCGACTGGAAGGTCGCGGTTGGACCGGACAGGGCGATCAGGAGTGCGATCATTGCGGATCTCCAGTTTGGTTTTCGGGATCGCCGGCAAATCCGACGGAGAGCGTCACGGCGCGGCGCTGGCCGGGCGCGACGCGCAGGATCAGGCGGTCGGGCGACACCGCGCCCTGTGCGACCAGCGCGACAGCGACCGCGCGCGCGCGGTCGGCGGCAAGGATGGCGGCGCTGCCGGTGCGGGGGTCGACATCGTCCTCGGGCGTGGTCGATCCGGTGATGGTGATGACCGTCCTTGTGTCGCGGGCGGCGTCGCGCGCCCAGGCCAGGGCCGCGCCCAGATCGGCGCTGGTGCCGCCGGGGGCATAGCCCTCGACCCGAGCCCGCGCGACCGCCATCGGACCGACTGGTGCGGGCATTTCGGCCCCAAAGCCGCTGCGCAGCCCGGCAAGCAGCTTGCTTCGATCGGCCTCGCGATGCGCCTGGAGCAGCACAAAAAAACCGACCAGCAGCAGCGCCAGATCGGCGAGCGTGATCAGCCAGACCGATCTGGCGGGGGCGATCTCGTCCCAGCTGTCCGGGGAGAGCGCCGCGCTCATGCGGCCAGCTCGCGCTTGCGCGCGCGTTCCAGCGTGGCAAGCCGCGCCAGCGGCGCTGCGACCCGCAGCCGCTCGGCCGCTTCGACCCGCGCGAGCCGCTTCAGCCGCGCGACGATCGGCATCGCAACCAGGTTGGCGAGCAGCGCGCCATAGAGCGTCGCGAGCAGCGCCACCGCCATCGCCGCGCCGATGCGGTCGGGATTGTCCATCGCGGCGAACATGCGGACAAGGCCAAGGACCGTTCCGATCAGGCCCATAGCGGGTGCAGCCTCGGCCACCCCGCTCCACAGTTCGATCACTGCGCGGTGGCGTTCGGCGCGCGATGCGGCGCGGTCGCGGACGATCGCGTCGATCTCGGAAGGGCTTGTGCCATCGACCGCCGCCGCGACCGCTGCCGCCATATCGGGGTCGTCGATCACCGACCGGTCGAGCGCGATCAGCCCGTGGCGCCTGGCGATCCGCTCCAGCGCCCCGGCCTGCGCGATCAGCGGCGCGGCGTCGAACGGGCGGCGCAGCAGCGTCCTTAGCGCGACCCCTCCGCGCGCGACATCGGCGAGCCGGTGGCGCAGCAGCACACTCGCCGCCGTCCCGCCCAGCACGATGGCGAGCGCCATCGGGTCGAGCAGCATGGCTGCGTCGAGCGGAGCCAGCGCGGTAAGGTCGGCGGGTGCGGCACTATTCATGTGCATGGGCTCTGCAAGCGCCGGGCCAAACGACGCGCGCCGCATGAAAGCCCGTCAGACAGGGCGACAACCGGCAAAAGCGGCAATCCCGCCGCCGCCGCCCGGCAATTCCTTGCCGCCCGCTTCGTCAGAACCGGCAATTGCGGCGATTTGCGGGCGCTTCCCGCAAACTGGCACGCCCATTGCTAGGAACCGTCCGAACATTGGCATGAGGACCGTTCAAATGGGCAGCAACAGTCTCTTCGGGGTGCACGGCGCGGCGCTTCAGGTGCGGTCGCAGCGCATGGGCGTGCTCGCGTCGAACATCGCGAACGCCTCGACCCCGGGCTTCAAGGCGAAGGACATCGATTTTCGCGCGGCGCTGAACGCGATCGAGACGCCGGGCATGGCGGGCACCGACCCGATCTCCGCTGCGACCAAATACCGTGTCCCGCTCCAGCCGAGCCTCGACGGCAACACGGTCGAGCTGGCCACCGAACAGACCGCGTTCGCGGAGAATGCCGTCGCCTATCAGACGACGCTCGCCTTCCTCAATGGGCGCATCGACACGCTCAAGCGCGCGCTGAAGGGAGAATAAGCCATGTCCGATCAGCCGCTTTCCATCTTCCAGGTCGCGGGTCGCGCCATGTCGGCGCAGCTCGTGCGGATGAACACCACCGCCTCCAACCTTGCCAATGTCGGCCAGGTCGCGTCCAGCCCGGGCGAGGCCTATCGCACGATGAAGCCGGTGTTCCGCACCGCGTTCGACGCGGCGAGCGGCATGGCCACGGTCGATGTCGAAAGCGTCGTCGCGGCGGGCGAAGCGCCGACCAAGCGTTACGATCCCGGCAACCCGATGGCCGACAAGGACGGCAATGTCTGGGAAAGCGCGGTCGATGAAACGCGCGAGCTGGTCGACATGATGGAGACCGCCCGCACCTATCAGAACAATGTCGAAGTGATGCAGACGGCCAAGACGCTGACCACCCAGACGCTCAACCTGGGACGCAGCTGATGACCGCTTTCGACACGACGCTGAGCAATCTCGGCATCGGCCGCACCGGCACGAGCAATCAGGCGAGCACCAATTCGCTGGGCTCGTCGGCGATGGATCAGTCCAACTTCCTGACGCTGATGACCGCGCAGATGAAGAACCAGGACCCGTTCGATCCGGTCGATAACACCCAGATGGTCGCGCAGATGGCGCAATTCTCGTCGCTCGCCGGGATCAGCGAGATGAACACGACGCTGCAGGCGATCGCCGCCAAGCTTGGCGCAACCAGCACCACCGACATGGTCAGCTGGGTCGGCCGCACGGTCCTGACCGAAGGCAATGTCGCCTATCCGCGCACCGACGGGTCGCTCGCCGGCATGATCGAACTGGGTGCCGAAGCCGCCGAGGTCAATGTCGTGATCGAGGAGCCGAACGGCGAGATCCTCAAGAGCGTGGCGCTCGGGTCGGCACCCGCCGGACGCACCGAATTCGAATGGGACGGCACCACCGACACCGGCGAACCGGCGGGCGATGGTCCCTTCACCATCCGCGTCGCCGCACGCGACGCCAATGGCGCCGCCGTTGCCGCGCAGCCGCTCGTCTGGGCCCCCGTGACCTCGGTCGCGATGGGCAGCGACGGCAACCCCATCCTTACCCTGCCTGGCATCGGCCAGGTGTCCACCACCGCGATCCGCCAGATCGGCTGAGTCGAAACAGGAGCCTAATCGATGTCCTTCTACACCTCGCTCTCGGGTCTTCAGGCGGCGCAGACCGACATGTCGACCATCAGCCACAACCTGTCGAACGTCTCGACCAACGGGTTCAAGAAGAGCCGCACCGAATTCGCCGACGTGATCGCGTCGAGCGTGTCATTGAACCCCAACCAGATGATCGGGTCGGGCACGGTGGTAAAGGCGATCCGCCAGCAATTCGGGCAGGGCGGGATGCAGCAATCGGCCTCGAGCCTCGACATCGCGGTCGCCGGCGACGGCTTTTTCGCGGTCAAGCCGAGCCTGGATGCGGCGGGGGTCAACTTCACCCGCAATGGCAGCTTCCTGGTCGACAGCAACCGCTACGTCACCGACTCGCAGGGCGGCTATCTTCAGGTCTATCCGGTCGACGGTTCGGGCGCGGTCGTCGCGACCGGCCTCGGCTCGACCGTGAACCTGCGCCTGCCGCAGACCAGCGGCGTGCCGGAGGCGACCGAGAATGTCGCGCTGTCGCTCAACCTGTCGGCCTATTCGGCGGTGCCGTCGCAGGCTTCGCGCTTCGGTCCGGATACGCCCTATGCGTTCGACCGCTTCGATCCGGGCACCTACAACAATTCGACCCAGACCACGATCTACGATGCCAGCGGCAACCCGCTGACCATGACCAGCTATTTCGTGCGCGAGACGACCGACGCGCCGTCGACCTGGTCGGTTTACACCTTTGTCGGCGACAGGCAGCTCGGCACCGATGCGGCCAATCCGCAGCCGGTGACGCTGACCTTCGACGCCAGCGGCGCGCTGACCGACCCGACCGCGCCGACCCAGTTCGCGCCGTTTACCGTGGGATCGAGCACGACCGAACAGAGCATCGCGCTCGATTTCGGCTCGGCCACCAGCCAGCTCGGCGCACCGTTCAGCGTCAACAGCCGCAGCCAGGATGGCAAGGCGGTCGGCCAGCTCGATGGCGTCACGGTGGGTGAAGACGGCATCGTCCGCGCCAGCTTCTCCAACGGCGACAGCCTGGCACTGGGCAAGGTGGCGCTCGCCAACTTTTCCAACCCCTCGGGGCTGCGTCAGCTCGGCAACTCTACCTGGGCCGCGACCGGCCTGTCGGGCGAACCGCGGCTGGGCGAACCGGGCGTCAACGGCTTTGGCGGGCTGATGGCGGGCGCGATCGAGCGCTCGAACGTCGACATCACCGAGGAACTGGTCGGGCTGATCGCGGCCCAGCGCAACTTCCAGGCGAACGCCAAGGCGCTCGATACCGCCAGCCAGATCTCGCAGACCATTTTCAACATCCGCAGCTGATTTCAGCAATTTAGGAGGCATTCGCGATGGATAGACTCGTCTACACCGCCCTGTCCGGCCTCAAGGGCCAGATGCAGGCGCAGGCGACGATCGCGAACAACATCGCGAACGCCTCGACCATCGGCTACCGCGCCGACCGCATCAATTTCGAGCGTCTGCTGGTGCAGGGCGACGGGCATGACAGCCGCCAGCCCAGCGTCGAGACGGTGGTCGACATGGACCGCCGCGCGGGTGCGATCACCCAGACCGGGCGCGGGCTCGACATTGCGATCACCGGCGAAGCCTGGCTCGCGGTGCAGGCGACCGATGGCAGCGAAGCTTACACCCGGCGCGGCGACCTGCGCGTTGCGCCGAGTGGGGTCTTGGAAACCGGCGACGGTTTCCCGGTGATGGGGTCGGGGGGCCCCATCACCGTGCCGCCGCACGACAAGATCATGATTGCCGCCGACGGATCGCTGTCGATCGTCCCGCCCGGCGCCGATCCGGCCCAGCCGCCGCAGGTGATCGACCAGCTCAAGCTGGTCAGCGATGCCGGCAGCCGGACGGTCAAGGGGCTGGACAATCTGCTCCATGTTCGGGGCGGGGGCGCACTGCCGCAGGATCTCGACGCGACGGTGATGTCCGGCGCGCTCGAAGGATCGAACGTCAACCTCACGCAAGCACTGGTCGACATGATCGAGAACCAGCGCAGCTACGAGGTGCAGGCGAACCTGCTCCGCGACGCCAAGGCGATGGACGAGAGCGCCGCGTCCTTGATGCGCGTCAGCTAAGCATTCTCAGGAAGGATTAGACCCATGGGTTCCGCAGCAATGCACATCGCGCGCACCGGGCTTGATGCCCAGGACATGCGCATGCGGGTGATCTCGAACAACCTCGCGAACGTGAACACCACCGGGTACAAGCGCGACCGGGCGAGCTTCGAGGCCTTGGCCTATCAGGTCGTCACCGCCCCGGGCGCGGCGAGCACCGCCGAGACGCGCTACGCCACCGGCACCAATCTCGGCACCGGGGTGCGCATTCAGGGGACCGCGCGGATCGATACCCAGGGCGCGATGCAGACCACCGGCAACGCGCTCGACATGGCGCTCGACGGCAATGGCTATTTCCAGGTGCAGATGCCCGGCGGTCAGCTCGGCTACACCCGCGCCGGCAATTTCGCGCGCTCGCCCGAAGGCATGCTGGTGACCAGCGAGGGCTATCAGGTGATGCCCGGCATCACGATTCCCGAAGGCGCGACCTCGATCACCGTCGGCAGCGACGGCACGGTCAGCGCGACCATTTCGGGCCAGACCGAGGCAAGCCAGGTCGGCCAGATCCAGATCGCGGCCTTCCCCAACAGCGCGGGGCTGCAGGCGATCGGCGACAATTACCTCGTCGAAACGGCGGCGAGCGGCGCGGTCAATCTCGGCATCGCGGGGCAGGACGGGCGCGGCAACATCCGTCAGGGCATGCTCGAAGGATCAAACGTCAATGTCGTCGAGGAACTGGTCGACATGATCGAGACCCAGCGCGCGTACGAGGTCAATTCCAAGATGATCTCGGCGTCCGACGAGATGCTCCAGTACATCAACCAGAATGTCTGAGGGCCGGATCATGCGCACCGTCTCCGCTCTCGTCGCCCTCACCGCCTGCGCCTTCGCCGCGCCGCCGGTCGACGCACAGCTGTTCGGCAAGAAGCAGCCGGCGGAGGACTTTACCGTCACCCTGCCGACGCCGCCAGTGGTGCCGCCCGCCGCCAACGGATCGATCTTTCAGGCAAGCGAAGGCTATGCCGCGCTGCACGAGGGCACGCGCGCGCGCCGCGTCGGCGATCCGGTGACGATCGTGCTGGTCGAACGCACCAGCGCATCCAAATCGGCGGGTACCAATCTCGACAGCGGCGGCGGCTTTTCGCTGACCCCGCCGAGCACGGGCGCGCTGTCGCTGTTCAAGGAAAGCGATGCGAGCGTCAGCGGCAAGCGCGGCTTCAAGGGCATTGGCGCCGCCGATCAGTCCAACGCGCTGTCGGGCGAGATCAGCGTGACCGTCGCCGCCGTGCTGCCCAACGGCACGATGCTGGTGCAGGGGCAGAAGCGCGTGACGCTCAACCGCGGCGACGAATTCATCCAGATCAAGGGGATCATCCGCCCGACCGATATCGACGCGAACAACCGTGTCGCTTCGACCCGCGTCGCCGATGCCCGCATCGCCTACACCGGCAAGGGCGATGTCGCCCGCGCCGCGCGCCAGGGGTGGCTCAGCCGCTTCTTCCAGGTCATCAGCCCGTTCTGAGGATGCGTCCCATGATCCGCTTTCTCCTCGCCCTGCTCGCCACCCTGATCCTCGCCCAGCCCGTCGCGGCGGAGCGGATCAAGGATCTCGGCAATTTTCAGGGTATCCGCACCAACCAGCTGACCGGCTACGGCATCGTCGTCGGGCTGCCGGGCACGGGTGACGACAACCTCGAATACACCGTCCAGTCGATGAAGGGCGTCACCGCCCGCTTCGGCCTGGCGCTGCCGCCCGGGGTCAATCCGGCGCTCAAGAACGCCGCCGTGGTGCTGGTCACCGCCGAACTGCCCGCCTTTGCCAAGCCGGGACAGAAGCTCGACATCACCGTATCGTCGATGGGCAAGGCCAAGTCGCTGCGCGGCGGCACCTTGGTGCTCACCCCGTTGCTGGGCGCGGACGGACAGATTTACGCGATGGCGCAGGGCAACCTCGCCGTCGGCGGGTTGGGTGCCGAGGGCGCCGACGGATCGAAGATCGTCGTCAACATCCCCTCGTCGGGCCGCATCCCGGAGGGGGCGACGGTCGAGCGCGCGGTTGAGACCGGCTTCGCCACCGCACCCACGCTGACCTACAATCTCGCGCGCGCCGATTTCACCACGGCGCAGCGTGTGGCCGATGCGATCAACGGCCGCTTCGGCTTTGGCACCGCGCGTGCGATCGACGCCGTGTCGGTCGCGGTCACCGCGCCGCAGGGCGCCGATGTCCGCGCGCAGATCATGAGCGAGATCGAGAATCTCAACGTCGAATCCGCCGAGGCCGCGGCCAAGGTCATCGTGAACGCGCGTACCGGCACCGTGGTCATCAACTCGGCCGTCCGGGTCAGCCCGGCTGCGGTGACCCATGGCAAACTGACCGTCCGTATCGATGAAGCCCAGCGGGTCGTTCAGCCGCTGCCGTTCAGCCAGGGCGAGACCCGGGTCGAGCAGCAGAGCGGCGTCGGCGTCGAGGAGGAGAAGCGGCCGATGTTCCTGATGGATCCGGGTCCGAAGCTCGCCGATGTGGTCAAGGCGGTGAACGCGATCGGCGCGTCCCCGGCCGACCTCGTCGCGATCCTCGAAGCGCTGAAGCAGGCTGGCGCGCTCAAGGCGGAGCTGATCGTCCTGTGACTCAGCTTCGCCCGCCCTTTGATATGGGTTCAGCTGCGCTGAACCGCGGCACCAGCCCGCTCCCCCACCCGGCCACCCAACGGCAGGATCATGTGGGTGGCCGGGTGGGGGAGCGGGCTGGTGCCGCCCCAGGTTTGGCGCAGCCAAACCTGACAGGAAGTGTCTCGACGGACACCGCACGTCTGGGGACGCGCGACAATCTCGACCAAGCGGGCGAGAAGTTCGAGGCGATCTTCACCAGGATGATGCTGTCGTCGATGCGCAAGGCGAAGCTGGCCGACAGCCTGTTCGAAAGCCAGGCGCTCGGCCAGTTCCGCGACATGCAGGACCAGAAGCTCGCCGAAAACATGGCCGCGCACACGCCGATGGGGATCGGCAAGGCAATGACCGAATTCCTCGCGAAAGCAGGTAGCGGTGAAGGCAATCCTCCCCCGCAAGGGGGAGGTGGCGCGCGTAGCGCGACGGAGGGGGAGGAAGCCCCGACGTCGGTTCTGGCATCCTCCCCCTCCGTCAGCCTGCGGCTGACACCTCCCCCTGGCGGGGGAGGATTGAAGCTTCAAGGTGAGCCCGAATGACCGACATGCTCTCGATCGGCGCCAGCGGCGTCCGCGCCTATCAGACCGCGCTGACCACGACGTCGGAGAATATCGCGAACGCCGGGACCGCCGGCTATTCGCGGCGCGTGGCGTCGACGCGCGAGGTGGCGGCACCGGGGGATGCATCGGGCCGCACGCTCAACGGCCTTGGCGTGACCGTCAGCGGCGTGACGCGCACCGGCAGCGACCTGCGCAATGCCGAAGTGCGCGCCGCCGGGTCCGATCTCGCGCGTAGCGAGGCGGGGATCGTGTGGCTCGACCGGATCGAGAGCGCGCTGACCGGCAACAAGCTCGACGAGCGCATGACCGCATTCTTCAACGCCGCCACCGCGCTCGCCGCCGATCCGTCTGCCAGCGCGCCGCGCGCAACCTTGCTTCAGGCCGCCGCGACGCTGGCGCACAGCTTCACCGCGACCGCGAGCGCGATCGACGGTGCCACTGCCGATCTCGACGGCACTGCCGATGCGGCGGTCAACGATCTCAACGCGCTCACTGCGGGCCTCGCCAAGGTCAACGGGTCGCTGGGTCGCACCGCACAGGGCAGCAGCGCGCAGGCGGCGTTGCTCGACGAACGCGATCGGCTGCTCGATTCGATGGCGGCACTGACCGATGTTGCCGCCAGCTTCGACGCTGCCGGCCGCGCCAGCGTGCGCGCCGGGGGCGGCGGGCCGTTGCTGGTGCAGGGGGATCAGGCCGCCGTCGCGACCTATGCCCGCAGCGGCGGAGCGGTATCCTTCGCGGTCTATGGCCTTGAAGGGTCGCAGGCGCTGACGCCCGGCGGCGGCGCGCTGGCGGGCGTTGCCGAGGGTGCTGCCCGCCTCGCCGATGCCGCGGCCGCGCTCGACACGCTCGCCACCGACTTTGCCGAGGGCGTCAACGCGGTGCAGGCCGGGGGCGAGGACCTCAATGGCGCGACCGGCGCACCGCTGTTCGCCGCCACCGGCGCGCGCGACTTCCGCCTCGCCCTGACCGATCCGCGCGGCATCGCTGCGGCGACACCGGGCGAGGGCGAACGCGGCAATGGCAATCTGACCGCGCTCACGACACTGCGCCGCGACGCGGGCTTTGAAAGCCAGGTCACCACGCTGACCACCGGCAACGCCAGCGCGCTCGCCGGCCGCCGCGCCATCGCCGAGGTCCAGTCGACGATCCGCAGCAACGCGGTCGCGGCGCGCGATTCGGTGACCGGCGTCAATGTGGACGAGGAGGCGGTCGACCTGATCCGCTTCCAGCAGGCCTATCAGGCGTCGAGCCGGGTGATCCAGGTCGCCCGCGAAACCCTCCAGACCCTCTTCGACATCCGGTGATCCCCATGCGCGTGACGACCAGCCAGAGCTATGATCGCCCCTCGCTGCTGATGGCGAGCCTCAGCAGCCAGGCCGACAAGCTGCAGACTCAGGTTGCGACCGGCAAGAAGATCCTCGCCCCATCGGACAGCGCGTCGGGGTGGCAGCAGCTCTCCGGCCTCAAGCGCGCCGGGGCGGACGACAGCGCTTATGGCGCCAACATCAAGTCGGCGCAGGCGCTGCTCGCGGCGACCGACACCGCGCTGGATCAGGTCGAAACCCAGCTCCAGCGCGCCCGCGCGCTTGCGGTACAGGCAAACAGCGAGACGGTGAACGCCGAGGGGCGCGCGGCGATCAAGGTCGAGATCGAGGCGATTCTCGAGGACCTGGTCGGCCTCGCCAACAGCACCGACCCGCGCGGTCAGCCCTTGTTCGGTGGCACCTCGGGCGATCCCGCCTTCACCGTGCAGGACGATGGCAGCGTCGCGTGGACCGGCGGCGGCGAACCCGCCGCAATCCCGATCGGCGAGGGCGAGTCGATCGCCGCCACCACCAGCGGCGCGCGCGCGTTCGGCGGCATCGCCGGATCGAACGGCAGCACCGACATGTTCCAGATCCTTTCCGCCTTCGCCGCGGCTCTCGGGCCGGACGAAGCGGCGGGCGGCGTCGAGACCGCGATGCGCGACCTCGACGCCGCCCTCGACCAGCTTGGCACGACCCGCGCCTCGGTCGGCGCACGTGCCTTCCGCCTTGATCTCGAGGCCGAACGGCTGGGCGAGGCCGAGATCACGCGGGAGGCTGCGCGGACCGGCATCGAGGACGCCGACACCGCGACCGCGATCGCGCAGCTTCAAAAGACGCTGACCATCCTGCAGGCGACCCAGGCGAGCTTCACCAAGCTGACCAGCCTGTCGCTGTTCGATTATCTGCGCTGAGCCGCTCAAGTTCAGGGTGAACCGGTCGTTAGACATGATTGAACAGGCCGCCCGTCCGGCGGCTCCGGTGACTTCGGGGGAAGAGCGCGCGCATGTTTCCAGCAATCGGCTTCGTCGTCCTGATCGCGATGGTGTTCGGCGGCTTTGCGCTGACCGGCGGCGCGCTCGAGCCCGTGCTGCACGCGTTGCCGCACGAAATGCTGATCATCGGCGGTGCTGCGGTCGGCGCACTGATCATCGGCAATTCGGGACGCGAGCTCAAGGCGCTGGGCGGCGGCTTCATGAAGGTGCTCAAGGGGCCGAAATACAAGAAGCAGGACTATCTCGACGTCATCTTCCTGGTCAGCAAGCTGATGAAGATGCTGCGAATCGACGGCCCGATCGCGCTGGAACCGCATGTCGAGGATCCCAAATCCTCCGCCATCTTCGCTGAATATCCGCGCCTGCTCGCCGATCCCGCGCTGACCAATCTCATCGCCGATACGCTGCGGCTGGTGGTCGTCTCGTCCGGCACGCTCGACGTTCACGCGGTCGAGGAGGTGATGGATAACGCGATCAAGACCCATCATCACGAAGTGGCGGAGCCGCAGCACGCGCTGCAGAACCTTGCCGACGCGCTGCCCGCGCTCGGCATCGTCGCGGCGGTGCTCGGCGTGGTCAAGACGATGGGATCGATCGACAAGCCGCCCAGCATCCTGGGCGGCATGATCGGGTCGGCGCTGGTCGGCACCTTCCTGGGCGTGCTGCTGGCCTATGGTCTGGTCGGACCGCTCGCCGGGCGGCTGAAACAGATCATCGATGCCGACGCCGCAATCTATCACACGGTCAAGCAGATCATCATCGCCTCGCTCCACGGCCACCCGCAGCCTTTGGTGATCGAAGCCGCGCGCAGCGGCATTGCCCACCACAATCAGCCGGGCTTTGCCGAAGTGTTCGACGGTCTGCGCGGGCGGTAATCCGTGATGCTTGTCGTCCCCGCACCGGCCCGCTCCCCCACCCGGCCACCCAATCAGGTTACTCTCGTGGGTGGCCGGGTGCGGGTAGCCCCGCAAAGTATTACTTTGCGGGGACCCGTGGGGGAGCGGGCCGGTGCCGCCTCGCGCCGTGAGGCGCGCAAGCAATGACCGCGCGTGCGCCACATGCGGCGAAGCAGCCGCCCAAGATCATCGTCAAGAAGATCTACGTCGAGGGCGGCGGGGGTCATCATGGCGGCGCGTGGAAGGTCGCCTATGCCGATTTCGTCACCGCGATGATGGCGTTCTTCCTGCTGATGTGGCTGCTCGGCGCAACCAATGAAAAGCAGCGCAAGGCGCTCGCCGATTATTTCGCCCCCACGCTGATCGAGTTCAAGCAGAACAGCGCGGGGTCGAACGGTCTGTTCGGCGGTGACGCGATTCAGGGCAAGGACAATTACCCCACCAACGCCAAGCAGACCGGTACCCGCTCGATGACCATCCCCGCCGGCGCGACCGGGGGCGACCGGGTCGGCACGGGGGAGAAGGGCAGCCTCAAGAACAAGGAGGCGATGGACGCCGCCGACCGCAAGGCCTTTGCCCGGATGAAGAGCGAGATCGAGCGCAAGATGAAGGCCAACGGTCTCACCCGCCTCGGCAAGCAGGTCCGCTTCGTCCCGACGCGGGAGGGGATGCGGATCGACCTGATGGACGATGCCGATTATTCGATGTTCGCGCTCGGCACGACCAGCTTCGTTCCCGATGCGGCTGCGCTGGTGCAGCTGGTGGCCCAGTCGATCGCGGATTCGGACAACCCGCTGATGATCCGCGGCCATACCGACAGCCTGCGCTATGGCGATCCGACCAACATGAACAACTGGATGCTGTCGAGCGCGCGGTCGGAAGAGACGCGTCGGCGCCTCGTTGCCGCCGGCGTGCCCGAGGCGCGCTTTGAACGGATCGAGGGGGTCGCCGATCGCGAACCGCTGATCGCCGACAACCCCGCCGATCCCCGCAATCGCCGCGTTGCGATCACGTTGCTCTACCGCAAGAGCAGGCTGGATAAGTAACGCGCGTCGCGCAAGGTTCAGAAGAACAGCTTGCGGATGCTGATCCGCACCGTCCGCCCGACCGGATCGAGCAGCGCGGGCTGATAGCTGATCGGCGTCGCTCCGGTCGCATCGGTGACCTTCAGCCGGTTGTCGAAGAGATTGTCGACCGCGAGCACGACGCGCGTTCCGGCCAGCCAGCGATTGTCGCGGACGAATTTGAACTGCGGACCCAGGCTGGCGAACAGCCGCAGGTTGACGGTCGCGAAATCGTCGAAGCGCAATTCCTGACCGCCCGTCGCGCCGCCGGTAACCCGGGTTGCGCTCTGCCAGTCGGCGTTGACGCGCAGGCCGATGCCGTCGCGGACCACGCCGCCGCGCAGCTCGACCTGGTGGCGCGGTGAGCCGCCCCGGCTGCCGGTCGCCGACCCGTCGAGCAGGTCGAGCTCGGGCAGCCCGTCGCGAATCAGGATCGTGTCGGTCAGGGCAACGGTGTGGAAGATGCCAAGCTGAACCCGGCCGCCACCGCCCGGCCCACCGGGGCCACCGCCAAAACCGCCAAAGCCGCCGCCGGGGCCGCGCCCACCGCCACCGCCAAAGCCGCCCGACCCGCGCGCGCCGGGCGCTCCCGATGCGCCCTCACCGCGCGGCTGCGGCGCTGCGCCCGGCTGACCCTGGGTACCGGGTGCGCCGGGCTGGCCCTGCGGCTGCGCGGCGCGCGCGGCGAGCATCGCCTCGCGCCGGGCGCGAAATGCTTCCGCCGCCTTGCGCGCCAGCGGCGAGCTGATCGGGGCAGAGATGTTGAGGCCCCAGCGGATCTGCTCACGCTCGCTACGCGCGAAGTTGATCGGGCGATTGTCGATCCGGATCAGCTGTCCGCCCACGCCGCGGTCGAACCGGTCGGGAAAGGCTGCCTCGATCTCCGCGGTTGCGGTGGGGAAGGCGGCGATCGGGTTGCGGATCGTGCTGCGGGTGTAATCGACGTTCAGGCTCAGGTCGAACTTCTGGATCGGCTGATAATTGAAGCCCAGCTTCATCACGCTGCGATTGTCGGCGATCAGCCCGGCATTGCCGCCATCGACGCGGGTGATGTCGACCGTCTCGCCGCGAACGAAATCGAACACGCGGACATTGGGGGTCGAAACGACCGGATTGCCCAGCTGCTGCGCGCTCGGCGCCCCTTCCTCCTCGGTGAACGAGGCAAGCAGGCGCAACCCCTCGAGCGGCGACCAGTTGGCGCCATAGCCATAGGTCAGCAACGTGCCGAAGTCGGACAGCTGCTCGACCTCGGCATTGGCGTTGAGCGAGAAATTGCCCAGCGGCGTCAGCACGGCGCGGTTCCGGCTGGCGATCGGCAGGTCGATATTGGCCTGGGCGCTTCCGCTGGTCCGGCCGATGTCGCTCGCGGCGAACAGCCCGGCCCGGCGCGATTCGGCGTCAAGGTCGATCGTCCGACCCGACAGGCGCAGGCTGGTGTTGATCGCGCCGGCAGGCAGTTCGGCGAGCGGTCCGTTCACCAGCGTGTCGATCGCCCCGACATTCGATACCGACTGCGCCCGATCGGTCAGGCCGGTGTCGCGGTCGGTCAGCGTGCGGGTTTCGGCGCGCTCCCAATTGCCGGTGACCGACCAGCGCCATTTGGACGACAGGTCGCCGTTGAGCGACACGCCGCCCTGCAGCGTGGTGGTTGCGCCGCTGCGCTCGAGCGGATCGGTCCCGCCGCTGCCCGGCAGGCCGAGCAGCGAATCGCTCCAATTCTGTTCCATCCGCAGATTGGCGGTGGCGACGGTCTTGCCGATATTGCGGCTGAGCACGCCGTTCATCGTCAGCGTCTGGGTCGCCGGGCGCAGCGTGCGATAGGCGCTGTCGGTATTGGTCGTGATGACGTCGCGTTCGCTTTCGAGCAGGCGCGAATCCTGCTCATATTCGATGTCGAGGTTGAGCCGTCCGTCGGGCATCAGCCGCAACAGGCTCAGCTCGACTTCCTGCCCCCCGGTGCCGCCGGCGGTCGCCACGCCGCCCTCGATCTCCCCGGTAACCGCGCGAAAGCGCTGGCGCAGCACGATGTTCACCACGCGCTGGTCGGCGCGATAGCCGAGCTTGAGCGCGGCTTCCTCGGGCAGGATGTCGATCCGTTCGATCGCCTCGGGCGGAATGTCGCGCAATTCGCCAAAGCCCGAAATGCGGCGCCCGCTCAGCAGCAGCACGGGACCGCCGCCGCCGCGCCCGCGCCCGCTGCGCGTCTGCGGTTCCAGCTCGGTCAGCAGCTCGGCGAGCGATCCGACGCCATAGGCGCGGATGTCGGCGGGGTTCAGCACCAGGTCCGGCTTGACGTCGCCGGGTACCGACCCGCGCGGCGCGCTCCCGGTGATCACCACCTCTTCGACCTCGTCGCCGCCAGCGCCGCCGCTTCCGCCCGGGGCGCCCGGCTCAGGGTCCTGATCGGTCTGCTGCGGCGCGGTCACGGGCGCGGCGACCGGTCCGGTCTGGCTCGCGGCCAGTGCTGCCGGCGATCCCGATGTCATCAGGATGGCAATCAGCCACACCCCGTTTCGCATGCATATACTCCCTGTTACGCGTCGATCTGACAGAAATTCCGGATTCGCTCCGGCACTGCGGCCACTTACGGCCGACTTGTCGCAAATTTGTGCCGGTGCGAAGACGTACCGGGGTGCAGTCCCGCCCCGACTGGATGCGGGACGCATGACGGGCGGAATGGATCCGGTAGGCGGGTCAGGTGCTGGGCGGCGCCGGCTCCTGCATCCGCGCGTGGTGGCGGATCACTTCGTCGATGATGAAGCGCAGGAATTTCTCGGAAAATTCGGGATCGAGATCCGCCTCGGCGGCAAGCGCGCGCAGCCGCGCAATCTGGCGCTCCTCGCGCGTCGGGTCGGCGGGGGGCAGATTGGCCTCCGCCTTGAACCGGCCGACCGCCTGGGTGATCTGAAACCGTTCGGCCAGCAGAAACACCAGAGCCGCGTCGATCCGGTCGATGCTCTGGCGATAGCGTTTCAGCGTCTCTTGGCTCATGTTCAGGCCCTTCGAAAGCCGCTGCCGGGCGGCGCGGATCGCGTCGGCGGCCTTGTTGCCGCGCTTTGCATCGCGCGCAAGCCCCCGCCCGGTCGCGCTGGCCCTTGCCTTTACGGCAAGTTGCCGCCATCGCGTCGCCATGAGCGCGACCATTCATCGCATCGGCCGCAGTGCCGCCCCCTCGCTCGATCCGATGATCGCACTGGTCGCGGGTGACATGAACCACGTCAATTCGGTCATTCTCGACCGGATGCAGTCGCAGATCCCGCTGATCCCCGAACTCGCCGGCCATCTCATCGCAGGCGGGGGCAAGCGCATGCGCCCGATGCTGACGCTGGCGAGCGCGCGGCTGCTCGACTATCCGGGTAACCGCCACCACCGGCTCGCCGCCGCGGTCGAATTCATCCACACCGCGACCCTGCTCCACGACGATGTCGTCGATGGCAGCGACATGCGCCGCGGCAAGCGCACCGCCAACCTCATCTGGGGCAACCCCGCCAGCGTGCTGGTCGGCGACTTCCTGTTCAGCCGCAGCTTCGAACTGATGGTCGAGGATGGCAGCCTGAAGGTGCTCAAGATCCTGTCCAACGCCAGCGCGGTGATCGCGGAGGGCGAGGTCAATCAGCTCACCGCCGCCCGCCGGGTCGAGCTGGACGAGGGGCGCTATCTCGACATCATCGGCGCCAAGACCGCCGCCCTGTTCGCCGCCGCCTGCCGCATCGCCGCCGTCGTCGCCGAACGCAGCGAGGCCGACGAAGCCGCGCTCGACGCCTATGGCCGCAATCTCGGCATCGCGTTTCAGCTGGTCGACGACGCGATCGACTATGTCTCGGACGCGGGCACGATGGGCAAGGACGCGGGCGACGATTTCCGTGAGGGCAAGATGACCCTGCCCGTCATTCTCGCTTATGCGCGCGGCAATGACGAAGAGCGCGCCTTCTGGCGTGAGGCGGTGCTGGGCCGCCGCAACAGCGACGCAGATTTCGCGCATGCAATCGCGCTGGTCCGCTCGAGCCGCGCGGTCGACGACACGCTTGCCCGTGCGCGCCATTACGGCCAGCGCGCAATCGACGCGATCGGCAGCTTCCCCGCCAGCGCGGCGAAGGACGCGATGATCGAAGCGGTCGAATTCGCGGTCGCGCGGGCATATTGAAACACAATACCCGTCATCCCCGCGAAAGCGGGGACCCATCTCCCGGAGAATCCGAATAGGTGCCGGCTCGGTGCGCTGATCGCGCAGGAGATGGGCCCTCGCCTTCGCGGGCGTGACGCGGGAAAGCGTCGCGGTTTCGCCCGCTTACTCCTCGACCGGCTCGTCCGCGTCGTCATCGATGCCGAGCGCGTCTTCCTCGTCCGCGTCGAGCGCCTCGCCGATCGCATCGGCGATCAGGTCGAGCTGTTCGAAGCTCGCCGTCAGCTCGATCGTCTCGCCATCCTCATCCTCGAAGCTGAGCAGATAATCGCCCTTGCCGTCCGCGGCGACCGTGAAGCTCGAAACCGTGCGTGCCATATCGTGTCTCCTTTCCGATCTGGCGCAACGCCTGCCACGCGATCCGGTGCCATCGCGGCTTCAAGCACCGCGCCGAATTGCGTAGGGGCGGGGGCGTGAGCGACCTGCCGATCCATGCCGTCCTGGCCGACCTGCTTGCCGCGCTGCGCGATGGCAGCAACGCCGTGCTCGTCGCCCCGCCTGGCGCTGGCAAGACGACGGCGGTGGCGCCGGCATTGCTGGCCGAGCCGTGGTGCGATGGCGAGATCCTGCTGCTCTCCCCGCGGCGCCTTGCCGCGCGCGCTGCGGCCGAGCGGATGGCGGCGCTGGCGGACGCGAAGGTCGGCGGCACCTTCGGCTATGCCACGCGGATGGACACGCGGCGGTCGGCGGCGACGCGGGTGACGGTTGTGACCGAAGGGATTTTCGTCAACCGCATTCAGGCCGATCCCGAACTTGCCGGGGTCAGCGCGGTACTGTTCGACGAGGTGCATGAACGCAGCCTCGACAGCGATTTCGGCCTGGCGCTGGCGCTGGATGCGCAGGGCGCGCTGCGGCCCGACCTGCGGCTGGTCGCCATGTCCGCCACGCTCGACGGCGCGCGCTTTTCCGCCCTCATGGACGGCGCGCCGGTGATCGAGAGCGCCGGGCGCAGCTTTCCGCTCGAACTGCGCCATCTCGGTCGCCCGGCCGAGGCACGGATCGACGAACCCGTCGCCGCAGCGATCCGCCAGGCGCTGCGCGAGGCGGAGGGCGGCGTCCTCGCCTTCCTGCCCGGGGTCGCTGAGATCGAGCGCACTGCCGAACGGCTGGGCGACATTCCGGGCGCGGTGGTTCACACGCTGCACGGCAGCCTCGACCCCGCGGCCCAGCGCGCGGCCATTGCCCCCGATCCGGCCGGGCGGCGCAAGATCGTGCTGGCGACGTCGATCGCCGAAACCTCGCTCACGCTCGACGGCATCCGCGTCGTGGTGGATTCGGGTCTCGCGCGCCGGCCCCGCTACGATCGCGCGGCGGGGATGACGCGGCTCGTCACCGAACGCGCGAGCCAGGCGTCGGCGACCCAGCGCGCCGGCCGCGCCGCGCGGCAGGGGCCGGGGGTTGCCTATCGGCTGTGGGAGGCGGCGGCGACGGCCGGGCTGCCGCCCTATGACCCGCCGGAGATTCTCGAAGCCGATCTGTCGGCGCTGACGCTCGACTGCGCGCTATGGGGCGTCGCCGATCCCCGCGACCTGCGCTGGCTCGACTCGCCGCCCGCTGCGGCGGTGGCGGAGGCGCGGGCGCGGCTGACCACGCTCGACGCGCTCGATGCCGATGGTCGCCCGACCGCGCATGGCAAGGCGATTGCCGCCCTCCCGCTCCCGCCCCGGCTGGGCCATATGCTGGTGCGCGCGGGCGAGTTGGGCATGGCTGTCACCGCGGCGCAAGTCGCGGTGCTGCTCGGCGAGCGCGGGCTGGGCGGTCCGGACGCCGATCTCGAAGCGCGCATGCGTCGCTGGCGCAGCGAACGCGGCCAGCGTGCCGAGGCGGCGCGCAAGCTCGCCGAACGCTGGTCGAGACTTCTCCCTCTCCCCTCCGGGGAGAGAGCCGGGGAGAGGGGCAGTGCGATGCCCTCTCCACTTCTGCCCCTCTCCCAACCCTCTCCCCGGAGGGGAGAGGGCTTTGACGATGTGGCCCTGTGCATCGCGCTCGCCTTCCCTGACCGCATCGCGCGCCGCCGCGACGCGTCGGGTGAGACCTGGGCCTCGGCGGGCGGGCGCGGGTTCAAGCTCGACCCGACCTCGTCACTCGCCCGCCACGAATGGCTCGCGGTGGCTGAGACGCAGGGGATGGCGGCCGGTGCCCGCATTCTCTCCGCCGCCCCGCTCGACCCGGCGCAGATCGAGACGTTGTTCGCCAACCGCATCGAAACCCGCCGTCAGGTCCGCTTCGATCCCGGCACCGGTCGGGTCGAAGCGACGCGCGAGCGCCGGCTGGGCGCGATTCGCCTGTCCGCCGGCCCCGACAGCGCCGCCGACCCCGACGAGATTGCCGCTGCCCTGCGCGAAGGGGTGCGGACGCATGGCCTCGAATTGCTGCCCTGGTCCGATCCTGCGCGGGCGCTGCGGACCCGCGCCGCCTATGCGCGGCTCGAACCACTCGCGGACGCGGCGCTGATCGCCGACCTCGATGACTGGCTTGCCCCGCTGCTGGCTGGCAAGCGCCGCCTCGACGCGGTTTCGGGCGAGGGGCTGACACAGGCGCTGCACAACCGGCTCGGCTGGGACGGGCAGAAGGCGCTCGACCGCCTCGCCCCGGCGCGGCTGGAAACGCCCGCCGGATCGAGCCATGCGATCGACTATGCCGCCGAGGGCGGTCCGACGGTCGAGGTGCGCGTGCAGGCATTGTTCGGTCTCGCCACCCACCCGCTGCTCGGCGACGGTACGCCGCTCGTGCTGTCGCTCACTTCGCCGGCCGGGCGTCCGATCCAGACGACGCGCGACCTGCCCGGCTTCTGGAAGGGCAGCTGGGCTGATGTCGCCAAGGAGATGCGCGGCCGCTACCCCCGCCACCCCTGGCCCGACGATCCCGCTTCCGCCAATGCGACGCTGCGGACGAAAAATGCGGATGCGCGGCGCAACGGATCGCGATAAAGAGCCAGACCATGTTCACCGCACGCATCTATCAGCGCCCGAAAAACGCCATGCAGTCGGGCCGCGCCCGCACCGATCGCTGGGTGCTCGAATTCGAATCGAACGAGAAGCAGCGTCCCGACCCGCTGACCGGCTGGGCCGGATCGGGCGATACGCGCGCGCAGCTGCGGCTCAATTTCCCGACGCTGGAAGCGGCCAGGGACTATGCCGCGCGCGAAGGGATCGACGTGCATGTCGTCCCCGCCCCGGTAAAGACGCTCAAGCTTCAGGCCTACGCCGACAATTTCCGCTGACCGGCGCGCCGGGCACGCGGCCCGGCCAGTGCTTCAGCGCGTGGCGCCCAGCCCGCGGGCAAGCAGATCGGCGACCGTGTCCGCGACCGCCGCGGCATCCGCTTCCTCGTTCCAGACGCCATAGCGCAGGCCCAGGAACACGTTCATCCCCATGATCGCCCAGGCGTGGACGTCGGACACGTCGGCGCGCACCTCGCCACGCTCGGCGGCCGCTTTCAGGCGCTTTTCGATCCGCTCGGCGGTGGTCTGATAGTGCAGCCGGAAGCTCTCCGGATCGACGAACTCCGCCTCGTCGATGATGCGATAGATTTCCTTGTGCGCCCGGACAAAGCCGATGAAGCTCTCAAGCCCGGCGCGTTCGGCCGCGATCTGTTCCGGCGCGGCGCGGATCGCCGGGCCGACATGCTCGCGGACCTGATCGCTCATGTCGCGGACCAGCGCGCGGAACACCGCGTCCTTCGAATCGAAATAGGTGTAGAAGCTCCCCAGCGCCACGCCCGCGCGGCGGGTGATGCCGCTCACCGACCCCTCGTGAAATCCCTTCTCGCCAAACTCCGCCGCAGCGGCGTCGAGGATTGCGCGCAATGTGCGGCGGCCACGCGCGGTGCGCGGCTCCTTGCCCTCGCTCGCCGCGCTGTCGCCCAGATGCAAAGCAGGGGGCAGTGTGGCGGTCTTGCCACGATCTTGCGTCATTTCTCCCCTCCTTCATCCGGAAGTTGAAACCCGGTTCAGGTTTCACTATAGCCAAGCGCAACCACTGACAAGGCCGGGGGATCGCTGGCCGCTTTTGGGGAGGAACGCATGAAGCGCCTGAGTCTGTCTGTTCGCAGTTTTCTGACCGCCAGCGCCGCATTGAGCGCGCTCGCTGCCACGCCGGCCCTCGCGCAGGATGCGCCGGCGGGCGAGGCTGCCGAAACCGAATCGACCGGTGAAATCGTCGTCACCGCGCGTCGCCGCGAGGAAAGCCTGATCGACGTGCCGATCTCGATGTCGGTCGTCACCGGCGACTCGCTGGTCAAGAGCGGCGCGGCCGATATCACCGCGCTGCAGGACAAGACCCCGAACCTCACGCTGCAGATCGCGCGCGGTTCCAACTCGACCCTGATCGCGTTCAGCCGCGGCGTGGGTCAGCAGGATCCGCTGTGGGGCTTCGAACCCGGCGTCGCACTGTACATCGACGATGTCTATGTCGCACGGCCCCAGGGCGCCGTGCTCGACATTTTCGACGTCGAGCGGGTCGAAGTGCTGCGCGGGCCGCAGGGCACGCTCTATGGCCGCAACACCATCGGCGGCGCGGTGAAGTATGTCACCCGCCGTCTCGGCAATGATTTCAAGGCGTCGTTCCGCGGCTCCTACGGTTCGTACAACCAGATCGATCTGGTCGGGCAGGTCGTGGTGCCGGTCGGCGACACGCTGTCGCTCGGCGCGGCGGTCGCGCAATATTGGCGCGACGGGTTCGGCACCAACCTCACCACCGGGGCCGAGCATTACAACAAGGACGTGCTCGCCGCGCGCGTGTCGGCCGAATTTACCCCGACCGACAACATCTTCGTGCGCGTCGCGGGCGACCGCGTGCTCGACCGCTCGAACCCGCGCCACGGCACCCGCCTGGTGCCCAACGGCACCGACCCGATCTACGCGCCCACCGCCAGCGTCTATGACACGCGCGCCGGGATCGGCGACGACAACCGCGTCGAAACGCGCGGCCTTTCGGTCACCGGCGAGATCGGCCTGTCCGATGCGCTGACCTTCAAGACCATCACCGCGTGGCGCGATGGCAGCACCGACACGGTGATCGATTTCGACAACACGATCCTGCCGACCCTCGACATCCCGGCCGAATATTCCGACCGCCAGTTCACCCAGGAGCTCCAGCTGCTGTATGAAGGCGAGCGGCTGCAGGGCGTGTTCGGCCTCTATTACCTGAATGGCCGCGCCAGCGGTGCGTTCGACACGGTGCTGGGCGCGCTCAACACTACTACGCTGACGGCGGGCGAAGTCTTCACCAAGAGCTATGCCGCGTTCGGCGATTTCAGCTTCGACGTGACCGATACGTTCAAGATTTCGGCGGGGCTGCGCTACACCCGCGACGAAAAGACCGGCACGGTCTATCGCCAGAACTTCACCGGCATCCGCAGCCCGTGGTTCGGCAATGCGACGGCGATCCCCGGCCTGCTGCGGTCGGACTATACCAACAGCCGCGACTTCGAAAAGCTGACCCCGCGCGTCAGCCTCAGCTACCAGCCGAATGCTGACCTCAACATCTATGCCAGCTACGGCAAGGGTTATAAGTCGGGCGGCTTCGACATGCGCGGCGACGCGATCCTGACGCCGACCACCGTCAACGGCTATGCGCCCGAGACGATCGACAGCTACGAACTGGGCATGAAGGGCGCGTTCCTCGACCGCACGCTGTTCGTGAACGTCGCCGGCTTCTTCTCGAACTACAAGGATCAGCAGGTCACCATTCAGGTGCCCGCGCTGCCCAGCGGCATCGCCAGCTTCGTCGACAATGCCGGCAAGGGCGAGATTTACGGCTTCGAGCTTGAAACCCGCATGGTCCCGTCGCGGCACTTCCAGGCCAGCGTCGTGGTCGGCTACACCAATGCCGACTATAAGGAGTTCTTCACCTTCATCGGCGGTGGCACCACCCCGGTCGACGTGTCGGACCAGCGTGCATTCCAGAACACGCCGGAATGGACTGCCAACGCGTCGGTGACCTGGTCGAACGATGTCGCCGGCGGTGTGCTCGCCTTCACCCCCTCGGTCTCGCTGCGCAGCGATACCCAGATGTTCGAAATCGCGACCCCGGCGCTCGACCAGGACGGCTATGCCCTGGTCGATGCCTCGCTCAACTGGACCTCGGGTGACGGGCGCTATCGCCTTGGCGTCGCGGCGCGCAACCTGACCGACAAGCGCTATCGCGTCGGTGGCTACAACTTCCCGGGCGCGCTCTTCGGCAATTCGATCATCGGCTATTACGGCCCGCCGCGCACCGTGACCGGCACGTTCGAGATCAAGTTCTGATCGCTTTCGTGGTTTGAGTTTGCCAGACTGATCGGGCCGGGCGTCGAAAGGGGGCGTCCGGCCCATTTTTTTGAGGGAGAGGGTATGAGCGCCACCAACGGGGCGGCACCGACGACGCAGGGCCATGGCACGCCGGGCTATCGCGCGGTCGTGCTGGCAATGCTGCTGCTGGTTTATACCTTCAACTTCCTCGACCGACAGATTCTCGGCATCCTCGCGGTGCCGATCAAGGCGGATCTGGGCCTCACCGATACCCAGCTCGGTGCGCTCGGCGGCATCGCCTTTGCCTTTCTCTATTCGACGCTGGGCGTCCCGCTTGCGCTGCTCGCCGACCGCACCAGTCGCACCTGGGTGGTGACGATCTCGCTCACCGTGTGGAGCGGCTTCACCGCGCTGTGCGGCCTCGCCAACAGCTTCTGGACGCTGTTCCTCTACCGCCTCGGCGTCGGGGTGGGGGAAGCGGGCGGCGTCGCGCCGTCCTATGCGATCATCGCCGACTATTTCCCCCAGCATCAGCGCGCCCGCGCGCTCGCCATCTACTCGCTCGGCATCCCGATCGGCCTCGCCTCGGGCACCTTGCTCGGCGCGTGGATCGCGGCGACCGTCGACTGGCGCTGGGCGTTCATCGTCGTCGGGCTGGCGGGCGTCGTCATCGCCCCGTTCTTCCGCATGATCGTCAAGGAGCCGCCGCGCCCGGTCGCGACCAGCGCTGCCGCGCGTGCGCCGATCGGGCAGGTATTCGGCATCCTCGCGAAAAAGCCCAGCTTCTGGCTGATGGCGATCGGGGCGGGCTTCAGCTCGATGTGCGGCTATGGCCTCGCTTTCTGGGCCCCGACCTTCTTCGTGCGCAGCTTCGGCTTCGACCTGTCGACGACCAGCTATTTCTTCGGCTCGATCCTGCTCGTCGGCGGCACCATCGGCGTCTTCATGGGCGGCGTGCTCGCCGACCGGCTCGGTCGCAGCGACCGCGGCGCCTATGCCAAGCTTCCGGCGATCGCCTGGCTGGTCTGCGTGCCGCTGTTCGCCGGCGGGTTCCTGACCGACAATGTGACGCTGGCGTGGTTCCTGTTCCTGATCCCGAATGGCCTCAATATCCTGTGGCTCGGTCCGGTGACCACCGCGATCCAGAACCTCGTCCCGCCCCAGATGCGCGCGACCGCGAGCGCCAGTTTCCTGCTGATCAACAATCTGATCGGGCTTGGCGCCGGGTCATGGGCGATGGGCGCGATGTCGGACGCCATGACCGCCAGCTATGGCAACGAAGCGCTGCGCTATTCGGCGGTCACCGCGCTGTCTTTCTACGTCATCGCCGCCGTGCTGATGCTGTTCGCAGTCCGCACCCTGCGCAAGGACTGGGTGGAGTAAAAATCCTCCCCCGCCAGGGGGAGGTGGCAGCGTAGCTGACGGAGGGGGCGGAAGCACGACGGCAAAAAAGGGGAGGACGTCGCCGTCCTCCCCCTCCGTCGCCTTCGGCGCCACCTCCCCCTTGCGGGGGAGGATCAATTTCAATCCGCGAACAACAACACCGGCGTTTCGAGCAGCTTGCGCAGCGCCTGGACATAGCTCGCCGCGTCCCAGCCATCGACGACGCGATGGTCGCAGCTGATCGACAGGTTCATCAGCTTGGCGCGGACAATGTCGTCGCCGACAAAGACGGGGCGCTCGACGATCTTGTTCGGGCCGATGATCGCAACCTCCGGCCGGTTGATCACCGGCGTCGTCGCGATGCCGCCCAGCGGGCCGAGCGAGGTGATCGTGATCGTCCCGCCCTGCAGCTCTTCCGACTTGATCTTGCCGGTCCGCGCCGCTTCGGCCAGGCGACCGATCTCGCTCGCCAGCTGCCACACATTCATGTCCTGCGCGTCACGGATGACCGGCACGGTCAGGCCGGCATCGGTCTGCGTCGCCATGCCCATGTGCACGCGCCCGTGCCGCGTCACCACGCCGCCCTCATCGTCATAGCGCGCGTTGAGCATCGGGAAATCGGGCAGGGTGCGGCAGATCGCGACGATCAGGAACGGCAGCATCGTCAGCTTGGGTCGCGACCCGCGATTGGCGTTGAGGTCGGCGCGCATCGCCTCCAGCGCGGTCACGTCGATCTCGTCGACATAGGTGAAGTGCGGGATCGCGCGCTTCGCCGCCGCCATATTCTCGGCGATGCGGCGACGCATGCCGATCACCTTGACCGCCTCGTCGTCGCGCGCGCGGCTGGCGTGCGGCGCGTGATAGCCCTGCCCGCTGCCATAGCGCAGATAGGCGTCGAGATCGGCATGGCGGACATGCTGCCCGTCATGCTTCACATCGGCCAGATCGACGCCCAGATCCTTGGCGCGCGCACGCACGGCGGGGGAGGCGAGGACCTGCCTGATCTCCCTCTCCCCTTCAGGGGAGAGGGTCGGGGAGAGGGGCACATCAGCGGGCGACGGCGCTTGCGGAGAGTCCCCCTCTCCCAACCCTCTCCCCTGAAGGGGAGAGGGCTTTTCCTCAACCACGTCCGGGACCCCCGGCGTCTCCGCCTCGACCTGTTCCTCGACCGCCGCGGCGACCGGCGCCGCCGCCACCGGAGCATCCTCGGCCACCGCGTCCTCGGTCTCGACGACCATCAGCGCGGATCCGATCGCGACCTGGTCACCGACCTCACCGGCCAGTTCGACCACCACGCCCGATACCGGCGATTCCATCTCGACGGTCGCCTTGTCGGTCATCATGTCGGCGACCTGTTGGTCTTCCTCGACCCGGTCGCCGACCTTGACGTGCCAGGCGACGATCTCGGCCTCGGCGATGCCTTCGCCAATGTCGGGCAGGCGGAACGTAAAGCGTGCCATCGCGATCAGTCCTTCAGAATCTTCTTGAGTGCCTGTCCGATGCGGACCGGCCCGGGGAAATAAGCCCATTCAAGGCTATGGGGATATGGCGTGTCGAATCCGGTGACACGCTCGATCGGCGCCTCGAGGTGGTAGAAGCAGCGCTCCTGCACCAGTGCCGACAGCTCCGCGCCGAACCCGCCGGTGCGCGTCGCCTCGTGCACGATCATGCAGCGCCCGGTTTTCTTCACCGATTCCTCGATCGTGTCGATGTCGAGCGGGACCAACGTGCGCAGGTCGATGATCTCGGCATCGACGCCCATATCCTCGACCGTCGCCTTCACCACGTGCACCATCGTGCCATAGGCCAGGATCGTCAGCGCGCTGCCCGGCCGCACGACCGCTGCCTTGCCCAGCTCGATCCGGTAATAGCCCTCGGGCACCGCGCCGCCGGGATGCTTCGACCAGTTTTCCGCCGGGCGATCCCAATGGCCGTTGAACGGGCCGTTATAGATGCGCTTGGGCTCGAAGAAGATGACCGGGTCATTGTCCTCGATCGACGCGATCAACAGCCCCTTGGCGTCATACGGCGTAGACGGGATCACCGTCTTCACGCCCGACACATGGGTAAAGATGCCCTCGGGGCTCTGGCTGTGCGTCTGCCCGCCAAAAATGCCGCCGCCAAAGGGCGAGCGCACCGTCAGCGGCGCGATGAACTGCCCCGCCGAGCGATAACGCAGCCGCGCCGCCTCGCTCACCAGCTGGTCGAGCGCGGGGTAGATATAATCGGCGAACTGGATCTCGGGCACCGGGCGCAGGCCATATGCGCCCATGCCGATCGCCACGCCGACGATGCCGCATTCGGTGATCGGCGTGTCGAACACGCGGGTCTTGCCATATTTAGCCTGCAGCCCGGCGGTGGCGCGAAACACGCCGCCGAAATAGCCGACATCCTCGCCCATCACGATCACATCGGGATCGCGGGCCATCATCACGTCCATGGCGGAATTGATCGCCTGGATCATGTTCATGCGCACGGTGTCGCCGGCATCGCCGGTCTGCGTGGCGGGCATCTGTTCTACAATGTCGGTCATGCGTTCTTCACCAGGAAACGGTCTCCGGTCGATGGCTTCAGCGCGGCAAGCGCCCGCCGCGCGCCTGCGTCGCCGCGGCCATGCCCGGCGAGAAAGGCGTCGAGCGCCGGCTTCACCCGCTGCAGCGCGGCGGTTTCGACGATCAGATTGTGCCCGCCGTCCTTGACCACATAGGCATAGCTGGGCCCGGCCACCGTCTCGCTGACGAACAGGTGGTCGGCGGGGTCGGTGACGAACCCGGGCACGGTGTCGGCGGTCCCGCTGATCATCAGCACCGGCAGGTCGACACTGGCAAAGGCCGTCGGCCGCACCAGTCCCGCCACCTTGCCGGGCGAGGAAAAGCCGACCACCGCGCGCACCGCCGGATTGCGAAAGCGCGAGAAATAGGCGAGCCCGCCGCCCAGGCACAGCGCCGACAATGTCCCGAAACTGTGCCCGGCACAGATTACCGGCAGGTCCGGCATGCGCGCCTGCAGCAGCGCGATCGCGGCGTTGAGGTCGTTGATGCGTTCGGGGAAGCCGGCCTGTGCGGAAAATTTCGCGCGGTCGGGGTGGCTGAGCGAATCGACATGCAGCGGCGCGGCGACAGTCCAGCCATCGCGCACCAGCTGTTCGACGATCAACCCATAGCGCAGCGGCGCGCCGCCATGGCCGTGTGAGAACACTGCAATCCCGCGCGGCTGCGCGGCCTGCCACACCCACATCTGGGTCGTGCGCGTCGCCGACACGCGCAGCGTCTCTTCCCGCGCCGTGCCGGACCGGGCCAGCACCGCGGCCGGGGCGAGCCCCAGCCCGCCCAGCGCGACCGCACCGCCCAGCAGGGCGCGCCGGGCAATCACTTGCGCGCCCATGGCCGGCCGCTCGCCTCTTCCTCGTCCAGCATCATCTGGCGCTGTTCCTTGAGGTGCCAGGGCATTTCCTCGAACACCCCGTCGAACAGCGAATCGAGCGGCTGGTGCAGGCCATGGCCCAGGATGCCGTTCTTCTCGGCTTCCTTCTGCGATGCCTTGACCAGTTCGGCGACCTCGCGGTCCTGCGCCGCGTGGCGCTCCTCGTCCCACTCGCCGATCGCGATCAGATGCGCCTTCAGCCGCGCGACCGGGTCGCCCAGCGGCCAGGCGCCGGGTTCGCCCGCGCTGCGATACTGGCTCGGATCGTCGGACGTGGAATGGCCCTCGGCGCGATAGGTGAAATGCTCGATCAGCGTCGGGCCCTGATTGGTCCGTGCGCGCTCGGCCGCCCATTGCGTCGCGGCATAGACCGCCAGCGCGTCATTGCCGTCGACGCGCAGCCCGGCCATGCCATAGCCGATGGCGCGCGCGGCAAAGGTCGTCGCCTCGGCGCCGGCAAAGCCCGAAAAGCTCGAAATCGCCCACTGGTTGTTGACGACGTTGAGGATGACCGGCGCCTTGTAGACGGTGGCAAAGGTCATCGCCGAGTGGAAGTCGCCCTCCGCCGTCGATCCTTCGCCGCACCACACGGCGGCTATGCGCGTGTCGCCCTTGGCCGCGCTCGCCATCGCCCAGCCCACCGCCTGCGGATATTGCGTCGCAAGGTTGCCGGAGATCGAGAAGAACCCCTTCTCGCGCGACGAATACATGATCGGCAACTGCTTGCCCTGCAGCTCGTCGCCGCTGTTGGAATAGATCTGGTTCATCATCTGAACCAGGCTGTAGCCGCGCGCGATCAGGATGCCCTGCTGGCGATAGCTGGGGAAGCACATGTCGTCGCTGGCCAGCGCATGGGTCGCGGCAATCGCCACCGCCTCCTCGCCGGTGCACTTCATGTAGAAGCTTGTCTTGCCCTGCCGCTGGGCGCGGAACATGCGCTCGTCGAACGCGCGCACCAGCGCCATGTCGCGCAGCATCGTGCGCAGCGTGTCGGGCGACAGGCGCGGGTTCCACGGGCCGACCGCCTGGCCCGATTCGTCCAGCACCCGCACCAGCGTGTAGGACAGGTCGTGAAAGCTGGCCGGATCGGCCGCCGTGTCGGGACGGGGCTGTGCGCCGGCGGGCGGCACATCGACTGCGGCGAAATCGACCGCATCGCCAGGGCGGAACCGCGGCTCCGGCACATGCAGGCTCAGCGGGGGTAGGTTGGGGCGCGGGGCGTCCGCCATGCTCTCTCCAGCGTCTAGAATGGCTTCCGCTTCGCCCATGGACGTGCGGAATAGTATTTCGCCGCCTGATTATATTGTTTCAAGCCGCGAGTCGAGATGGGGCAGCATTGCTGTCCTGACCCGATCCGTCTGGCTGCGGGACAGGCCGGCGATACAGCTTAGGCCAAACGCCCCCTTTTCGCGAGCGATTCACCTGCCTAAGGGGAAGACAATTCCATGACACCGGGAGCGACGCGCGTATGAAACTGATGGCTGGCAACTCGAACCTGCCGCTCGCCCAGGCGATCGCGTCCTATCTCGAAATTCCGCTGACCAAGGCGAATGTGCGCCGCTTTGCGGATGAGGAAATCTTCGTCGAGATCCTCGAAAATGTCCGCGGCGAGGACGTGTTCGTGCTTCAGTCGACCGCCTATCCGGCGAACGACAACCTGATGGAATTGCTGATCATGATCGATGCGCTGCGCCGTGCATCGGCCAAGCGCATCACTGCCGTCCTGCCCTATTTCGGCTATGCCCGGCAGGATCGGAAGCCGGGTCCGCGCACCCCGATCTCGGCCAAGCTGGTCGCCAATCTGATCACCACCGCCGGTGCCAACCGCGTCCTTTCGGTCGATCTGCATGCCGGCCAGATTCAGGGCTTTTTCGACATCCCGACCGACAATCTGTTCGGCGCCCCGGTGATGAGCGAGGATATCAAGGCGCGCTTCTCCGACCGTAACCTGATGGTCGTCTCGCCCGACGTGGGCGGCGTGGTCCGTGCGCGTGCGCTCGCCAAGCGGCTCGACAACGCGCCGCTCGCGATCGTCGACAAGCGTCGTGAAAAGGCCGGCGAATCCGAAGTGATGAACATCATCGGCGAGGTCGAAGGCCGCTTCTGCATCCTGATCGACGATATCGTCGATTCGGCCGGGACTTTATGCAACGCGGCCGCCGCGCTCAAGGCGGCGGGGGCCGAGGACGTCGTCGCCTATTGTACGCACGGCGTGCTGTCGGGCGGCGCGGTCGCGCGGGTCGACGGGTCGGCGCTGCGTGAGCTCGTCATCACCGACTCGATCGGCAACCACGCCGTGGTCGATCAGGCGCATAGGATCCGCCACCTCACCATCGCGCCGCTGCTCGCCGAGGCGATTCGCCGGATTGCGGACGAAAGCTCGGTGTCGAGCCTGTTCGACTGACCTAATTCCTCCCCCAGCTCGCTGGGGGAGGGGGCAGCGCGCAGCGCTGACGGAGGGGCCGCCCCGAAGAGGGCGGAATTTTGCCGAGCTGTTCACGGCTGCCTGCGCAGCCGCCCCTCCACCACCGCCTTCGGCGGCGGTCCCCCTCCCCTGAGCCAAGCTCAGGGGAGGAACTGGGTCACCCTACCGCCTTCGCCACCAGCACCACCCCGACGCCGATCATCAGCCAGTAGATCGCGGTATAGAATCGCTCCGGCGCCACGCGTCGCACCAGCCACACGCCGGCAACGGTCGATCCGATCGCCACCGGCATCAGCGCCGCCGCAGTCAGCAGATTCTCCCGCGTGAACTGCCCCAGCGCCAGATAGGCCGGAACCTTGATCCAGTTGACGAGCGCAAAATAGACCGCGGTCGTCCCCACCAGCATGTCGCGCGACAACCCGCGCGGCAGCACCCATAGCTGCCAGGGCGGCTGCCCGGCATGCGCGACCTGGCTGGTAAAGCCCGACGCGATTCCGAACAGCGACCCGACCCATCCGGGCGAACGCGACGCCGCGCCCCCGCCGATCCGGTCCTTCCACAGCCGGTACGCGCCGAACAGGATCGAGATGCCGCCGACCATCGCCAGCACCGCGTCCGCCGACACGCTCGCGGCGAACCAGTAACCGATCGCGATCCCGATTACCGCGCCCGCCAGCGTCCACCCCAGCACGAACCCGTCCACGCTCCGCCGGAACGCCCACACCCCCACGACATCCTGCGCGATCAGGATCGGCAACAGGATCGCGGCGGCCTGTACCGGGTCGGTGGCGAACGCGATCATCGGCAGCGACAGCGCGCCGGCGCCGGCAAAGCCGCCCTTGGCCAGCCCCAGCAGCATGACTGCCGGGACCGCCAGCGCGTAAAAGAGCGGGTCGGCGATCAGAAGCGGCCGACCGGCTCACGCACTCCGGCATTGCCGCGCGCTTTCAACTGCGCCTTCAGCTTCTCGGGCGGCGGGGCATAGAGGAACCCGAAGCTGACCGTGCCATGCTTGGTCTCGACCACATGGTGCAGCCGGTGCGCCTGGATGATCCGCTTCATATAGTTGGACTTGGGGATGTAGCGGGTGTTGAGCCGCTTGTGCACGATGATGTCGTGGAACCCGAAATAGATCGCGCCATAGGCCGCGATGCCCGCGCCGATCCACGCATAGCCGACCCACCAGCCCAGATGCACCCCGCCGAGCAGCAGCACGAACGACGGCACCGCAAAGATTGCGGCGTACAGGTCGTTCAGCTCCCAATTGCCGGACCGCGGCGAATGATGGCTTTTGTGCAGGAACCAGCCCGGCCCATGCATCAGCCAGCGATGCGCGACATAGGCAAAGCCCTCCATGAGAGCGACGGTAAGCAGGAACAGCGCGATGCCGATTGCGAGACTCATGCGCGCGATATAGCGATTGCACATGATCGATGCGAGACGCGTGATTCCCCTGATTGCGGCGCTGACCGCGCTGTCCGCCTGCGCCGTGCCGGAAGCGCGGCTGCGCACCGGTCTCACCAATGCCGGCCTGCCCAAACCGCTCGCTGCGTGCATGGCCGAACGCATGGTCGATCGCCTGAGTCTGGCCCAGCTGATGCGGATCGCCGACCTGCCCAAGGCGCGCGAGGCCGAGTCGCTCGACCGCTTCCTGCGCCGCGTCCGCGCGCTTGGCGATCCCGAAATCCTCGCCGTGGCGACCAGCTCGGCCGGATTATGCGCCAGCGGCCTTGCCAAAGAGGCGCGCTAAGCCGCTCGTTTCGCGGCGAACACCTCTCTTATTGCAATTGCGTCGCAATGCCGATGTCAAGCCATTTGATTCCGCCGCGCCCCTGTGCTTAAGCGGCGCGAATTTTGCCGCAACGCAAAGGGCGATCCCATGAACATTCACGAATATCAGGCCAAGGAACTGCTGGCGAAGTACGGCGCGCCGATCGCTGCCGGGCATGCCGCCTTCACCGTCGAAGAGGCGGTCGAAGCTGCCAAGAAGCTCCCCGGGCCGCTCTATGTCGTGAAGTCGCAAATCCACGCCGGCGGCCGCGGCAAGGGCAAGTTCAAGGAGCTCGCCCCCGAAGCCAAGGGCGGCGTCCGCCTCGCCTTCAGCCTCGACGAGGTTGAGGCGCATGCCAAGGACATGCTCGGCAACACGCTGGTGACGATCCAGACCGGCGAAGCGGGCAAGCAGGTCAACCGCCTCTACGTCACCGACGGCGCCGACATCGCCAAGGAATTCTACCTCGCGCTGCTCGTCGATCGCGCGACCAGCCGTGTTGCCTTCGTCGTGTCGACCGAAGGCGGCATGGACATCGAGGAAGTCGCCCACTCGACCCCTGAGAAGATCCACAGCTTCTCGGTCGATCCCGCGACCGGCTTCATGCCGCATCACGGCCGCACCGTTGCTGCCGCGCTCGGCCTGACCGGCGATCAGGCGAAGCAGGCGGCCAAGGTCGCTGCCTCGCTCTACGCCGCCTTCCTCGCGACCGACGCCGAGCAGATCGAGGTCAACCCGCTCGCGCTGACCGAGCAGGGCAACCTCCTCGTCCTCGACGCCAAGGTCGGTTTCGACGGCAACGCCATGTTCCGTCACAAGGACCTGATGGAACTGCGCGACACCACCGAAGAAGATCCGATGGAGCTCGAGGCGTCGAAGTACGACCTCGCCTACATCAAGCTCGACGGCGACATCGGCTG
Organism: Sphingomonas sp. BE123; assembly: GCF_031456015.1. NCBI lineage: Bacteria > Pseudomonadati > Pseudomonadota > Alphaproteobacteria > Sphingomonadales > Sphingomonadaceae > Sphingomonas > Sphingomonas sp. BE123. The sequence goes on from NZ_JAVDTW010000002.1 coordinate 429,611, forward strand.
CATGGTCAACGGCGCGGGCCTGGCCATGGCGACGATGGACATCATCAAGCTCAACGGCATGTTCCCGGCCAACTTCCTCGACGTCGGCGGCGGCGCGAACAAGGAAAAGGTCACCGCCGCGTTCAAGATCATCCTCGCCGATCCGGCGGTGAAGGGCATCCTCGTCAACATCTTCGGCGGGATCATGAAGTGCGACATCATCGCCGAGGGCATCGTCGCCGCGGCGAAGGAAGTGAACCTGTCGGTCCCGCTGGTCGTCCGCCTCGAAGGCACCAATGTCGAGCAGGGCAAGGAGATCCTGGCGAACTCCGGTCTCGCCATCGTCCCGGCCAATGATCTGGGCGACGCAGCGAAGAAGATTGTGGCGGAGGTCCAGTCGGCTGCTTGATCGCGGCCCCTGGAACACCCATTGAAAGGGGGTCTGGCGCGTCATCCGCGTCGGGCCCCTTTTTCGTTTGCGCGGGTGACGCTACGGCAATCGTATGATTCCATACCGGACTTGCGAAAACGGCAAAAACCCTTCTAGGGACGAACGGACTCGAACCTTTAAAACGACGCGATTGGAGCGGAGGACGCGATGAAAGTGCTGGTGCCGGTCAAGCGTGTGCTTGACTATAACGTAAAGCCCCGCGTGAAGGCGGACGGGACGGGCGTGGATCTTGCCAACGTCAAGATGAGCATGAACCCGTTCGACGAAATCGCGGTCGAGGAAGCGATTCGCCTGAAGGAAAAGGGCGCGGCGACCGAGATCGTCGTGGTCTCGATCGGCGAGGCCAAGGCCCAGGAAACGCTGCGCACCGCGCTGGCGATGGGCGCCGACCGCGCGATCCTGATCACCGCCGAAGGTCCGGTCGAGCCGCTCGGCGTTGCCAAGCTGCTCGCCAAGGTCGCTGAGGAAGAGCAGCCCGGCCTGATCATCCTGGGCAAGCAGGCGATTGACGACGACAACAACCAGACCGGCCAGATGCTCGGCGCGCTGCTCGGCTGGGGCCAGGGCACCTTCGCCAGCAAGGTCGAAGTGTCGGGCGACAGCGTCGACGTGACCCGCGAAGTCGATGGCGGCCTCGAAACGGTGAAGCTCAACGTGCCCGCGATCGTCACCACCGATCTTCGCCTGAACGAGCCGCGCTACGCCTCGCTGCCCAACATCATGAAGGCAAAGAGCAAGCCGCTCGCGACCAAGACCCCGGCCGATTACGGCGTCGATGTGACGCCGCGCCTGTCGGTGGTGAAGGTCGAAGAGCCGGCCAAGCGCACCGCCGGCGTCAAGGTTGCGGATGTGGATGAGCTTGTCGGCAAGCTCAAGGCACTGGGAGTTGTGGCATGAGCGTTCTGGTCTGGGTCGAACATGACAATGCGTCGGTAAAGGACGCAACGCTCGCCGCCGTGACCGCTGCGGGCAAGCTGGGCGATGTTGTCGCGCTGGTCGCGGGCTCGGGCGCGCAGGCTGCCGCCGACGCCGCCGCAAAGATTGCGGGCGTGTCCAAGGTGCTGCTCGCCGACGACGCGGCCTATGCCAATGCGCTCGCCGAAAACGTGGCGCCGCTCGTTGCCGATCTGATGGCCGGCTATGACGCGTTCGTCGCGCCCGCCACCACCACCGGCAAGAATATCGCGCCGCGCGTCGCCGCGTTGCTCGACGTGATGCAGATCAGCGAAGTGATCGGGATTGAGGGCGACCAGTTCACCCGCCCGATCTATGCCGGCAACGCGATCGCCACCGTTACCTCGTCGGATGCCAAGAAGGTGCTGACCGTGCGCGGCACCGCCTTCGACAAGGCGGCGACCGAAGGCGGCTCCGCGAGCGTCGAAACCGTCTCGGGCACCGGTGACAAGGGCCTGTCGAGCTTCGTGAGCGCAGAGATCGCCAAGAGCGAGCGCCCCGAACTGACCAGCGCCAAGATCATCGTCTCGGGCGGCCGCGCGCTCGGCTCGGGCGAACAGTTCCACGCAATGATCGACCCGCTCGCCGACAAGCTCGGGGCCGCGGTCGGCGCCAGCCGCGCTGCGGTCGATGCGGGCTACGCCCCCAACGATTATCAGGTCGGCCAGACCGGCAAGATCGTCGCCCCCGAAGTCTATGTCGCGGTCGGCATCTCGGGCGCGATCCAGCACCTCGCCGGCATGAAGGACAGCAAGACGATCATCGCGATCAACAAGGACGAAGACGCCCCGATCTTCCAGGTCGCGGACATCGGCCTGGTCGGCGACCTGTTCAAGATCGTGCCCGAGTTGACCGAGAAGCTGTAAGCGGATCGGAGAAGTAGAATGAAGGCGTCGCTAGCCGAAAGGTTGGCGGCGCCTTTCGTTTGGCTCTTCGGCAATTTCTCCCCGAGCTTGTCTCGGGGAGGGGGACCGCCGCCGAAGGCGGTGGTGGAGGGGCCGCCGCGAAGACGGCGGGTACCAGCTCGGCAGAGTTTCGCTTTTTGCGGTGCGGGGCCTCCGTCATCGCTAAGCGCTGCGGCCTCTCATGCGGGGCAGGGGAGGCGTGAGATAGGCGCCCTTCCCGAATACAAGTAAGCCCCGTCGCATCGCTGCGGCGGGGCTCCCTGGACGATCCGTTCCACATGGGTTCGGATCGTCTAAATGCTCTTTCTCTCGATCAAGCGGGAAATTAACGCCCCCGCATCGCATTTGGTTCCACGCCCCGCGAAAAAATGGCGCGCCGCTCAGAACCCGCTCAAAAAGCTGGCCACATTCGCCCCCAGCGCGTCGATCGCATAGCCGCCTTCCATCACGATCGCGGTCGGCAGTCCGGCAGCCGCGATGTCCCGCCCCAGCACCGCATAGTCCGCCGTCTCCAGCGCGAACTGCGAAATCGGATCGCCGACAAAGGTATCCGCCCCGAAACTGACCAGCAGCAACTCCGCCCCCGACGCCGCGATCATCGCCAGCGCCCGCTCCTGCGCCCGCCGGAACGCATCGATCCGCGTTCCGCGCGGCAATGGCAGGTTGAGCGTCGCGCCTGCGCCGTCCCCTTCGCCAATCTCGTCGGCATGCCCCCAATAGAAGGGGAAGTCGGTCGCGGGGTCGGCATGGATCGATGCGAACACGACATCGCCGCGCTCCCAGAAAATGTCCTGCGTCCCGTTGCCGTGGTGATAGTCGATATCGAGGATCGCGACCCGCCCGACTCCCGCATCGCGCGCCGCCTGCGCCGCGACCGCGACATGGTTGAGGTAGCAATAGCCGCCCATATAGTCGGCCCCGGCATGATGCCCCGGCGGCCGCGACAGCGCGAACGCCGCGCGCTCTCCCGCCAGCACCGCATGCGTCGCCGCCAGCGCGCACTGCGTGCTGCGATAGGCCGCGTCCCAGCTCTGCGGCGTCAGCGGCGTGACCACGTCGATGCTGTACTGCCCGACCAGCGCGTCGATCCGGTCGAGCTTCAGTCCCGGTCGCCGCCGCGTCGGCCAGACATAGCCCATGACATCGCCCGGCCGTCCCGCCTCGGCCCAGCGCGCCGGGGCGGTCTTGAGGAAATCGACATAACCCGCGTCATGCACCGCGCGGATCGCTGCCTCGCCGCGATCCTGCGGCAGCTCGGTCGTGCCCAGCGTCGCCGCAATCGCCGCCGCCCGCGCGGGCGTTTCGGCATAGGGCACGAACGCGCCATTATGCAGCTCGCGCGCCGGGGCATGCGCGAGCTGGCCGGGATCGTAGAAACAGCGCATCAGCCGGTGCGGTCGGCGTCGCCGCTGCCACCTTCGCGCCAGCGCGGGGCGAAGCGCAGAATCGTATAGCCGAGCACCGCCGACAGGATCGATCCGCTCAGCACCCCGATCTTGACCTCGTCGACCAGCAACTCATTGCCGGGGAAGGCCAGCCCGCCGATGAACAGGCTCATCGTAAAGCCGATGCCGCACAGCATCGCGACCGCATAGAGCTGCAGCCAGGTCGCCCCGCCCGGAGGCGCGGCAAAGCGCAGCTTCGCGGCGAGCCAGATGCTTCCGAAAATGCCGAACTGCTTGCCCAGGAACAGGCCCGCGGCAATGCCCAGCGGCAGCGGTTCGAGCAGGATCGCCGGGCTCATGCCGGTCAGGCTCACACCGGCATTGGCAAAGCCGAACACCGGCACGATCAGATAGGCGACCCATGGGGCGAGTGCATGCTCGAGCTTGTGCAGCGGCGATTCGGCATCGTCGCACGCGCCCGGGCTGGTGGTGATCGGCACCATCATCGCGGTCAGCACGCCCGCGATGGTGGCATGGACGCCCGACATGAACACGAAATACCACAAGGCCGCGCCGAGCAGCAGATAGGGCCACAGCCGCTTCACCCCGCTGCGGTTGAGCACATACATCGTCGCCATCACCAGCGCGCCCATCGCCAGATACAGCGTCGACAGTTCGGCGGTATAGGCAATCGCGATGATCGCCACCGCGCCCATATCATCGACGATCGCCACCGTGGTCAGGAACAGCTTGAGCGAGGCGGGCGCGCGGCTGCCGAGCAGCGCCAGCACGCCGATGGCAAAGGCGATGTCGGTCGCTGCCGGAATCGCCCAGCCATTGACCAGCGGGCCATCCCACCCGGTGATGAAAAGATAGACCAGCGCCGGTCCCACCATCCCCGCCGCCGCCGCGACGATCGGAAGGCGACGATGCTCCCAGGTGGCGAGCTGTCCGTCGATGAACTCGCGCTTGATCTCCAGGCCCACGAACAGGAAGAAAATCGCCATCAGCGCATCGTTGATCCACAGATGCACGCTCATCGACCCGTATTTCGGGCTGATCACCGGCCCGGTATCGAGGTGCAGCAGGTGGAAATAGGCTTCGGAAATACCCGGCAGATTGGCGACCAGCATCGCCAGCGCCGCTGCCGCCATCAGGATGATGCCGCCCGCTGCCTCGCTCTGCAAAAAGGTGCGCAGCATCGATCGTCCTGCCTGGTTGTTCCGCGCGGCCATGAACTTCCCCTGTAAATTGCGGTTCCCGATCCTGCCTAACCGCTGGCGGCGCCCCGGCAAACCCCTTAGAGGCGCGGATATGAGCATCGCCTTGTTGAAGCCCGACAATCCGCTCGTCGCCTGGTGGCGCACGCGGGTGATCGCCACGGTCGATCATGTCGATGTCGTCGAAAAGGTGCGCGACGACGCGGGATTTACCGGCCGCTACGCCTTCATGACGCTCATGTCGGCGGGCATCGCGGTGCTCGGCCTGCTGCTATCGTCGCCGGCGGTGGTGATCGGCGCGATGCTGATCTCGCCGCTGATGGGGCCGATCATCGGCCTCGGTTTCGGCCTTGCGACGTTCGACTGGGACGAAATTCGCACGTCCGCCATCGCGGTCGCGCTCGGATTCGTGATCGCGATCCTGTTTACCGCGCTGCTCGTGCTCGTTTCGCCGATCCAGAATGTGACGGCGGAAATCGCCGCGCGCACCCGCCCAAACCTGTTCGACCTGCTCGTCGCGCTCTTCTCGGCGCTTGCCGGCGCCTATGCGATGATCCGCGGCCGGGCGGGCACGGTGGTGGGCGTCGCCATCGCCACCGCCCTGATGCCGCCGATCGCGGTGGTGGGCTTCGGCCTTGCGACGTGGAACTGGACCGTGTTCGCCGGGTCGCTGCTGCTGTTCCTGACCAACCTCATCACCATCGCGGTCGCCGCCGCCGTGGTCGCGCGCCTCTACGGCTTCGGCTCGCACCTCTCGCCCCAGCATACGATGCTGCAGACGGTCGTCGTCACCGTCGCGCTCGCGGCCTTTGCGATTCCGCTCGGGCTGGTGCTGGTTCAGCTCGGGTGGGAAGCCAACACCTCGCGCCAGATTCGCGACGTGATCAGCGGCGAGTTCGAAGGTGCCGCGCGGCTCAGCCAGGTCGAGATCGACTATGAAAGCGATCCCGTGCGGGTGACGGCCACCGTCCTGACCCCGCGTGTCAGCGAGGATGTCGAACGCCGCGCCGCCGGGGTGCTCGCGCAACTGGTCGGCCGCCCGGTCGCGGTCGAGCTCGAACAGATCCGCGTCGGCACCGGCGCCCAGGCCGAAGCCGCTCAGGTCGCCGCGGCGCAAGCCTCCAGCGCCAGCGCCGCCAACCGCCTCGCCGCGCGCGCGCAGGAACAGCTCGCGCTGATCGCCGGGGTCAAGCCCGACGCGGTGCTGCTCGACCGCGACAATCGCCGCGCGGTGGTCAACGCCGCCCCGCTGCCCGGCGCCAACCTCGCCGCCTATCGCGCGCTCGAAACCCGCGTCGCCGCCGGGGTGCAGGGCTGGACCGTCATGCTGGTCCCGCCCGTCGCCGCGCTCCCCGACATCGCGGTCGCGGACGACACGCCCGACGCCGAAGCGCTCGCGACGGCAATCTGGGCGGCCCAGCGGATCAAGCTTCCGATCGGCATATCGGGCAATGGCGCGCAAATCGTGGCCGACGCGCTCAGCGAAGCCGGCGTCGACGCCCGCGTCACCGGCAACGGCACCGCCCCGGCCCGCCTGCGCTGGCTCGCGCCGGAAGAGGCGAACTAAAAATCCTCCCCGGAACGGGGAGGGGGACCGCCGCCGAAGGCGGTGGTGGAGGGGGCCCGAGGCAAGCGGCTCGCTTCATGGATGGCCCCCTCCGTCAGCGCTACGCGCTGCCACCTCCCCGTTCCGGGGAGGATTATCAAACCTTCGCCAACGCCTCGGCGATCAGCTTCCGGCTGTTCTCCACGCCATACAGCGCGATGAAGCTCCCCATGCGCGGCCCCTGCGAGCTGCCCAGCAACGTCTCGTACAGCGCCTTGAACCAGTCGCGCAACGCTTCCTTGCCGAACCGCGCCTTGCCGATCTCATAGACGATATTCTGCAGATCCTCCGCCGACGCATCGGCAGCCGCACCAGCGAGCAACCGGTCCAGATCCTGCAGCGCTGCGACCTCGATCCCCTCGGGCGCACGCCGTACCGGCTTCTCCGCCACGTCGCGGACATAGGCGATCGCATAGCCGATCAGCGCATCCAGCGCGGGCCAGTTTTCCGGCGTCGCATCCGGCACATAGTTGCCGAGATAGCCCCACACCTGCTCGACCGTCGGCTCGCGCAGGACGCCGGCCAGGTTGAGCAGCAGCCCGAACGTGACCGGCAGCGTCTCGGCCGGCGGCGGGCCGTTATGGATATGGTGCACCGGATTGCCCAGTCGCTGCTCGACCGGCTGCTCGGCATAGGCGGCGCGGAACTGCCAATAATCGTCCACCGCGCGCGGGATCAGCCCCAGGTGCAGCGCCTTGGCCTTTTTCGGTTCGCGATAGATGTAGAAGGCGAGCGACTCGTCGGGGCCGTAGGTCAGCCACTGCTCGATCGACAGGCCGTTGCCCTTGGTCTTCGAAATCTTCTCGCCCTTGGCGTCGAGGAACAGCTCGTAGTTGAACCCCTCGGGCGGCCGTCCGCCCAGCACGCGCGCGATTCGGCCCGATTGCGTCACCGAATCGATCAGGTCCTTGCCCGCCATCTCGTAATCGACGCCCAGCGCGACCCAGCGCATCGCCCAATCGGCCTTCCACTGCAGCTTGGACTTGCCGCCGAAGATGCTCTGCTCGATCCGCTCGCCGTCGCTGTCGGTGAACGCGATCATGCCCGTCTCGGGATCCAGCACCTCGATCGGCACCTGCAACACGATCCCCGTCTTCGGGCTGATCGGCAGCACCGGGGAATAGGTCGCCTGCCGCTCCGCCCGCAGCGTCGGCAGCATCACGTCCATGATGCCCTGATAGTTGCGCAGCACCAGGCGCAGCGCATCGTCGAACTTGCCCGATCCGTAATAATCGGTCGACGAGGCAAACTCATACTCGAACCCGAACCGGTCGAGAAAGTCGCGCAGCATCGCGTTATTGTGGTGCGCGAAGCTCTCGAACTTGCCGAACGGGTCGGGCACCTTGGTCAGCGGGTGGCCGATATATTGCGCCAGCATGTCGCCATTCGGCACATTGTCCGGCACCTTGCGCAGCCCGTCCATATCGTCGCTGAACGCGATCAGCCGCGTCGGCTGGTCCGACAGCGTCTCGAACGCGCGCCGCACCATCGTCGTGCGCAGCACCTCATTGAACGTCCCGATATGCGGCAGCCCCGACGGGCCATAGCCGGTCTCGAACAGCACCGGCGCGCCGCCGGGCTTCCCCTCCGGATAGCGCTTAAGCAGCTTGCGCGCCTCTTCATAGGGCCATGCCTTGGAGGTGAGCGCGGCGTCGCGGAGAGCGGTGTCGGTCATTGGTGTCTGTCTATCTGAAGGCAAAGCCTGCGGGTGCGCGATGGCGCGCCGATTTGCAACCTACCAATTCCTCCCCCAGCTTGCTGGGGGAGGGGGACCGCCGCCGAAGGCGGTGGTGGAGGGGCCGCCCCGCAGAGGGCGGCGTTTTGTCGTGCTGTTCACGGCCGTCTGCGCGGTCGCCCCTCCGGCAGCTACGCTGCCACCTCCCCTGCGGGGCAGGGGCGGAATTGGCGCGGCATAAGGTGCAACTACTCAATCCTCCCCCGCCAGGGGGAGGTGGCGCCGAAGGCGACGGAGGGGGAGGACGGCTGCACCTTTGAGCCTCTTGCCGACATGCTTCCTCCCCCTCCGTCACGCTACGCGTGCCACCTCCCCCTGGCGGGGGAGGATTAGTGACGCATTCCCGCTGGCATTTCCCCACCGCTGTTGATAATCGCTCGCAACATGACCGACTCCCTCGCGCGCAGCCCGCGCAACGTCCCGTCCACCGTCGCCTCGATCGACTGGTCCGCGCTCGCCCCGCACGAAGTGCGCCGCCTGCGTGAATTCGGGCTGGACGAGGGGGTCGAGGTCGAACTGATCCGCCCGGTCGGCTGGTTCGGCGGCCCCGCCGCGGTGCGCATCGGGCGCATGACGGTCGCGCTGCGCCGCCATGTCGTTCACGCGATCCATCTCAAGGCACCCGCAGCATGAATGCGCAACCGCTCGTCGCCCTGGTCGGCAACCCCAATGCCGGCAAGACCGCCCTGTTCAACGCGCTCACCGGCGCGCGGCAAAAGGTCGGCAATTATCCCGGCGTCACGGTCGAGCGCCATTCGGGCCGCCTCGCGCTCAACGATGGCCGCCCGGTCGAGCTGGTCGATTTGCCCGGGACCTACAGCCTCGATCCGTCCAGCCCCGACGAAGCCGTCACCCGCGACGTCGTGCTCGGCAAGCAGGAAGGCGAACGCCTCCCCGACGCGCTGATCGTCGTCGCCGACGCCTCCAACCTCGAAAATCATCTCCGCTTCGTGCTTCAGCTGCGTCAGCTCGGCCGCCCGATGGTGGTCGCGCTCAACATGATCGACATGGCGACGCGCGACGGCCTGACGATCGACGCCGATGCGCTGTCGGCGGAGCTCGGCGTCCCGGTCGTCACCACCGTCGCGGTGCGCAAGCGCGGCCTCGACGACCTCCGCGCCGCACTCGACGGCGTGCTCCGCGCCAGCCGTCCCGCCGCCCCCGCTACCCCCGACGCGGATATCACCCATTTCCAGCGCGACGCCCGCCGCATCGCCGCGCTCGCGATCACCGATCAACCGCGCAGCCGCGCCTTCACCCGCGCCGTCGACAATGTCGTCCTCCACCCGGTTGCGGGCTGGGTCATCCTGCTCGCTTTGTTCTTCGTCATGTTCCAGGCGGTGTACAGCTGGTCCGAAGCCCCGATCGGCTGGATCGAGGGCACACAGGAATGGCTCGGCGCGCATGCCCAGGCCAGCCTGCCCAGCGGCTTCATCGGCGATCTGGTGGTTCAGGGGATCATCGCCGGCGTCGGATCGGTGGTGGTGTTCCTGCCCCAGATCCTGATCCTGTTCTTCTTCATCCTGCTGCTCGAAGCGACCGGTTACATGGTCCGCGCCGCCTTCCTGATGGACCGCCTGATGTCGCTGGTCGGCCTGTCGGGCCGCGCGTTCATCCCGTTGCTCTCGTCCTTCGCCTGCGCGATTCCCGGCATCATGGCCGCGCGCTCGATCGACGATCCGAAGGAGCGGCTGACCACGATCCTGATCGCCCCGCTGATGACCTGCTCGGCGCGTCTGCCGGTCTATATGCTGATCATCGGCGCCTTCATCCCGGCGCGCGACGTCGCGCCGGGGGTCGGCTTGCAGGGGCTGGTGCTGTTCGGCCTCTATGTCTTCGGCATCGTCGGCGCGATCCTCGCCGCCTTCGTGCTGCGCCTGACCGCGACACGCGGCAAGAGCGGCGGCTTCATGATGGAAATGCCGCGCTACCAGCTCCCCTCGCTCCGCGACCTGCTGATCGGGCTTTGGCAAAGAGCCTATGTCTTCCTGCGCCGCGCCGGCACGATCATCATGGGCGTCACCGTCGCGCTCTGGCTGCTCGCCTCCTATCCGGTCGCGCCAGAGGGCGTGAAGCAGAGCGAATATTCGGTCGCCGGCCGCATCGCATCGGGCCTTGAAGTCGTCCTCGCCCCGATCGGCTTCAACCACGAAATGAGCCTCGCGGTGATCCCCGCCATGGCCGCGCGCGAAGTCGCCGTCTCCGCGCTCCAGACCGTTTACGCGATCGACGCCCCGGACGAGGAAACCGGGGCCGCCGCACTCGGCGAAAAGCTGGCACAGGGCTGGCCGCTCCCCACCGCGCTCGCCTTCCTCGCCTGGTTCGTCTTCGCCCCGCAATGCCTCTCGACCATCGCCGTCGCTCGGCGCGAAACCAATGGCTGGAAATGGCCGATCGTGATGATCGTCTATCTGTTCGCCGCGGCCTATGCGGCGGCGGGGCTGACCTATTGGACGGCGAAGGGGTTGGGGCTTTAGGGTGGGGGGTCAATTGGGGCAGCTAACCCTCATTGATTTCCTGAAAGCTGCCGGTCGGCTAACGACCCCATTGCGGTCATTGTTCGAAAAGGCCACGAATGGCATCAAAGTGGCGAGGTGAGCATGCGCGGATCGGGCAGGATCGTTGAAGGCGTGACCCTCGCGGTCTTTGCCGTTGCGCTTTTGGCAGCTTTCGCGTTCGGTATCGCTTGGGTGGGTAACCCGTTGGCGGTGATAGGGTCGGCTGGGGTCATTGAGACGGCGTTGGTGTGCGTGTTGCTCGCGGCCCCTTTGCTGTTGGCCTGCGCGTGTCTGTTCGGCCTAATCCAGATATTCAAAGGCACGATGCCCTGACGAGTTGGTTGGTGGCTCTTCGCGTGATGGCAGCTAACCACCCAATTCGCGACGTTGCGCCGCTCGATCAGGCGGCTTGAAACCAGACATTCGGCGAAGGCCGAGATTTGCCCACGCGGCATTGTCGATCCGCGCCTTGCACCTCGCGAAAAGCGACACCCCAAACCGGACGAATGGCGCGTAAACCCGCGACATGTTCGCTTTGCCAAATCCGCCGCGCCCCCCGAAGCTGCCGGATTCGGTCCGTCTAGTCTTTCGCGACCGCCAATAAGTCGCTGAAAGAGCGGGATAATGCCGAACATGTTCCCTACATGTTCTCATTCTGCTATGCCCTGACGATGGGCAGGCCAAAGTCGAACCTCACTCCCGCCGCGCACCGTCCAGATTTTCGGAAATCCGGGCGCGCTCGGCGTCGTCCGCCGCTTTCTGCGCCTTGGTGCGCCCGAATTTGGCGCGGTTCTCCACAGCCTTTGCGGTGGCCTGCGCCTTCGCGCGTGCCTTTCGCGCCTTGTTGAGGTTAAGGATATCGGCCATTCGTCTCTCGATATCGAATTAGCAGCGGAGTTTCCATGGCGGGCAGCGTCAACAAGGTCATCCTGGTCGGCAATCTCGGGCGCGATCCCGAAAGCCGGACCTTTTCCAACGGCGGCAAGGTGGTCGAACTGCGCGTCGCCACTTCCGAATCATGGAAGGACCGCAACAGCGGCGAGAAGAAGGAGCGCACCGAATGGCACACGGTCAAGCTCTTCTCCGAGGGGCTCGCCAACGTCGCCGAACGCTATCTGCGCAAGGGGTCCAAAGTCTATCTCGAGGGTCAGCTGCAGACCCGTAAATGGCAGGACCAGCAGGGCCAGGACCGCTATTCGACCGAAATCGTGCTGCAGGGCTTCGATGCCAAGCTGGTGATGCTCGACGGTCCCGGCGGCGGCCAGGGTGGCGGCATGGGCGGCGGCGGTGGCCGCGGCGCGGATGACTGGGGCGGCGGCGACAGCTTTGCCGGCCAGTCGAGCAATCGCGGCGGCGGCTATGGCGGTGGCGGTTCGGGTGGCGGCTTCGGCGGCGGCAGCCGTGGTGGCAGCAGCGGCGGCAATGCCGGCGGCGGCTTCCCCGACGATCTCGACGACGACGTGCCGTTCTGATCTGTGGCGCGGCGCCGGCCCGCTCCCGCAACGGGGGTGCGGGCCGGTACCGGACCCGGCACGGGGTCATCCCCCTAAGGGGTTAATTCTACTAGATTTTTCAAGAAATGGTGCGGTCGAGAAGACTCGAACTTCCACGGCCTTTCGGCCACAACGACCTCAACGTTGCGCGTCTACCAGTTCCGCCACGACCGCACTGATTTCGCCCACCCGATGAACCGGGTGGCTGGTAAGGCAGCGGCCCCTAGCAAAGCCCCGGGGGGCATGCAACCTCCCTTTTTTCTGTAGCCTGCTCCGGCTAAGGCGACCGCCCCATGACGCTGACCCCGGAAACCCGCGCGGAGATTCGCCGCATCCTCGCGCTGGCCTGGCCGGTGGTGCTGACCGGCCTCAACTGGACGATCCTCCACGTCACCGACGTCATCGTCGTCGGACTGGTCAGCACGCATGAGGTGGCAGCGCTCGGTGCCAGCCGCACCCTGACCTTCATCGGCATCGTCGTGGCGCTGGGCTGGCTTACCGGCGTGCTCGTCTTTTCCTCCCGCGCCGACGGGGCAAAGGACCTCCCCGCCACCGGCGCGGTGCTGCGGCAGGGGCTGGTGCTGGGCGGCATCCTCGGCCTGATCAGCGGCGCGCTGCTGTTCGTTTTCGCCCTGCACATGCTCCGCGGCGTCGGCGTCGATCCCGGTATCGCCCCTGACGCGGCGCGCGTCGTCCAGACCATGGCGCTCGCCTACCCCTTCCAACTGATCATCGTCGCCGCCAGCTTCTTCCTCGAAGGCGTCAGCCGCCCGCGCCGGGTGATGGCGGTGAACCTTTCGATCCTGCCCCTGAACGCGGTGCTCGCCTGGATTCTCGCCACCGGCCAGTTCGGCCTGCCGCAATTCGGCGCGGTCGGTGCGGCGAGCGCGACGGTCATCGCCACCATCGTCGGCGCGGTCGCGATGACCGCCGCCGCGCTCACGCTCCCGCGTGCCAGGGAGCGTGGCGTCCGCGACTGGAGCGACCTTGGCACCCCCGACATGTGGCGCGGCGTCGGCCGTCTGCTGGCATTCGGCGCGGTCCCGGCGGTCGCGTCGGGCCTGGAACTGGCCGGCTTCTCGATCCTGATCGCGCTGTCGACCCAGCTCGGCGAATCGGTCACCCACGCGTTCCAGATCGTGTTCTCGGTCCACAACGTGACCTTCGCCTTCGCGCTCGGGCTGGGTTCAGCAGCCGGCGTGCGCGCTGGCAATGCGGTGGGGGAGGGGGTTCCGGCGCTCGCCGGGCCGCGCACCGGCATCGCCGCGATCCTCGCCGCGCTGATCCTCGGCCTGCTCGCACTGCCGCTCACCTTTGCCCCGGCGCTGATCGTCTCGGGCTTCCCCGCCTCGGCCGAGGTCGCAGCGCTCGCCGCGCTGATGCTCGCGGTGTGGGCGCCGTTCATCCTGTTCGACGGGCTGCAGGTGGTGTTCGTCTACGCGCTGCGCTCGCTCGGCGATCAGGTGGTGGCTGGGATCAACGGCATCATCGCCTTCTTCCTGCTGACCGGCGCGATCGGGCTGTGGACCGTCCAGCATGGCTGGGGTCCGATGGGCCTCGTCTATGCCTCGGGCACCGGGATGATCGCCGCCGCGCTGCTCAATGGCGGGCGGCTATGGTGGCTTATTCGCCGCCTTCGCCGGAAAAGCTGAACTGGATCGTCTTGCCGGTCGGCGGAACGTCAAGCTTTCCGCTGTTGAACTCGAGGCTGCCCCCGGGCGGCAGGGTGCGCGGATCGGGCGTGATCGTCCAGCTGTAGACGATGGCATTGTTGCTGTCGCGCAGCTCGGCCAGGATGTTGGGCACGCGCTGGCTTTCGCGGGTCGGGTTCATGACCTGGCCGCTGACCACGAACAGTTCCCCGCCATTCAGCCGCGGCTTGCGGTCGACCGACTGGTCGGTGAAGATCAGCGGTGTGCGCGCCGCCCCGATCGGCAGCCCCAGCTGCGACGCAAGTCCCGGCGCACCGGTCCAGATGATCGCGACCGCGCCCAGCGTCATCGACAGCCCGGCGATCACTGCGGCCGCAGTCCAGCGCTTCTCCGGATTGCGGCGCGGCTTGAACGGCGGCTCATGGGCAAAGGGGTCATACTCCCGCGGCGCCGCTGCCTCGGCCGGAGCGGGAGCAGCCTGCGAATAGGCGTCCGCGCGCACGATCTCCGGCGCGGCAGCGGGCGCGCTCTCGGTGGGCCCGGCCGGCGCCAGCGCGGTCTGGAACCAGCTATGCTTGCAGCTCGCGCAGCGCACCGTCCGTCCCGCAGCGCCGATGGCGCTGTCGGGGACCAGATATCGCGTTCGGCATTCAGGACATTCGAGAATCATGGCGGCACGCGTTGCTAGGCACCCATGCGCAGCGCAGCGGGGGCCGGTCCCGAATCTAAACACCCGCCGGGCGCGAATGGCAAGGCCCGAGTCGCGCGATCGCGCGGCGCGGGTTGAGCGGGCCCGGCGGCTGTGCGATGGCTGCAGCGGGGCAGAAGGATCAGGAGCGGCCGACGCCGGCACATGGCCAATATCGTTCAGTTCGAGAATGTCGGCCTGCGCTATGGCACCGGCGCCGAAACGCTGAGCGATGTCAGCTTCACGCTCAGCGCCGGCGCATTCTATTTCCTCACCGGCGCTTCGGGGGCAGGCAAGACGTCGCTGCTCAAGCTGCTCTACCTCGCCCAGCGGCCGACGCGCGGGCTGGTCCGGCTGTTCGGCGAGGATGCCGGCGCGCTGCCCCGCGCCCGGTTGCCCGGCTTTCGTCGGCGCATCGGCGTGGTGTTTCAGGATTTCCGGCTGCTGCCGCACCTGTCCGCCTATGATAATATCGCGTTGCCGTTGCGGGTGGCCGGCATGCCCGAAACCGAGATCGAGGCACCGGTGCGCGAGATGCTGGCCTGGGTCGGCCTGACCGACCGGGGCAGCGCCCGGCCGCCGACGCTGTCGGGTGGCGAACAGCAGCGCATCGCGATCGCGCGCGCGGTGATTACCCGTCCCGAAATCCTTGTCGCCGATGAGCCCACCGGCAATGTCGATCCCGACATGGCCGAACGGCTGCTGCACCTGTTCGATTCGCTCAACCGGCTGGGCACCACGGTGGTCGTGGCAACGCATGATTTTCATCTGCTCAACCGGATCCCCGATGCGCGGATGATGCGGATCGAAAAGGGTCGACTGCTCGATCCAACCGGCGCGCTGCGCTTTCCGCCGGATCGGGGCACGAACTGATGCCGCGGATGCTTTCCCGCCGCCCGCAGCATCGCTGGCTCGACGAAGGGCGCCGCACCCGCGCGATGATGTGGGTGATGGCGATCATGTTGTTCCTCACCGTACTCGCCGGAGCGCTGGGCCTCGGCATGGCCGGCGCCGGACGTGCGCTCGACCGCCAGCTGGCGGGGCGGCTCACGCTCCAGCTGGTCGAGGCCGACGCGGCGCGCCGCGATCGCCTCAGCCGGTCGCTCATCGCGCAGGTCAGGGCGATCCCCGGCGTTACCCGGGTTGCCGAAGTCGATCGCGCCCGCCTCGCCGAATTGCTCCGGCCCTGGCTCGGCGACGCCGGTGTCGATGCCGAACTGCCGATGCCGGTGCTGGTCGATGTCGATCTTCAGTCCGGCGATCCGGCCCTGATCGCGCGGGTTCGCGCTGCCGCCGCTGCGGTGTCGCCCGCAGTGCGCGTTGACCAGCATGCGCAGTGGCTTTCGCCGGTGGCGCGGTTCCTCGCGACGCTGACCTGGCTCGCCGCCGGGCTGGTGTTGCTGATGGCCAGTGCCACCGCTGCGGTGGTGCTGCTGGTGGCGCGCGCAGGGCTCGATACCCATCGCGACACGATCGCGGTTCTGCACATGCTGGGTTCGACCGACACCCAGGTCGCACGGCTGTTTCAGCGGCGGATCGCGCTCGATACATTGCTGGGCGGTCTGGTCGGGACCATGGGGGCGCTTGCTGCCATCTGGCTGCTCGGACGGCAGACTGCCGGTCTCGGGTCGGAGTTGCTGGGCAGTATCGCGCTGGCGCAGACCGACTGGGTAATGCTGGCGCTGACCCCGTTGCTGTTCGCGCTGCTGGCGATGGCGGCGGCGCGGATCGCCGTGCTGCGAACGCTGGGGCGAACCTTGTGATCTGGCGCATTCCGCTCCTGCTGGTGCTGGCCTGGGCGATCGGGTTCGGCCTGTTCATGCTGTCGCTCGGCAAGCCGCTCGACGATTCGGTGAAAACCGATGCGATCGTGGTGCTGACCGGCGGGGCGGGGCGGATTGATCGCGGGATCGCGCTGCTGGAGCGCGGCGCCGCCCGCCGGATGCTGATCACCGGGACCGATCCGACCGTGCGCCCGATCGAACTCGCGGTCGAGTACAACACATCGCCGCGCCTGTTCCGCTGCTGCATCGACCTCGGGCATGAGGCGGTCGATACGCGTTCGAACGCGGACGAAACCGCCGCTTGGGTGGCGCAGCATCGCTATCAGTCGATCCGGCTGGTGACCGCCGATTGGCATGTCCCGCGCGCCAAGCTGGAGCTGGCCCATGCGCTCGGCCCCGACGTGACGATTCGCGGCGACGGGGTGCGCACCTCACCTGGCTGGCGGATGCTGCTGCGCGAATATCACAAATATCTTGTCCGCCGCTTCGCGTTGCTGTTCGGACTGGGCGATGGCTGATCACGTCCGCACCTTGCTGTTTTCAATCCTGTTCTATGGCCTGTCGGTACCGATCGTGCTGGCTGCGCCGATCGTGGCATTGTTCGGGACGGCGACGCTGCGGCGCTACTCGATGGCGTGGGCCGGTTTGGGGCTGCTCCTCGCGCACCAGATTCTCGGCATCCGTGTCGCGGTCGCGGGGCAGCGCGTCGACGGCCCGGCGCTGTACGCGGTGAAGCATCAGGCGATGTACGAAACGCTCGCGATGGCGGCGATGCTCGATGCGCCGGCCATCGTGATGAAGCAGGAACTGGCGCGCATTCCGGTGTGGGGGTGGGTTGCGCGGCGCTACGGCGTGATCGTCATCGACCGTGCCGGGTCGGCCAAGGCACTGCGCGCGATGATGAAGGAAGCGCGCGCGGCGGTCGCAGAGGGCCGCTCGGTGGTGATCTTCCCGGAAGGGACACGCACGCCGCCGGGTGAGACCCCGCCACTGCGTTCGGGCTTTGCCGGGCTGTACCGCGCGATCGGCCTGCCGGTGGTCCCGGTCGCGTGCGAGACGGGCAAGGTCTGGCCGCGCACCGGGCCGAAACGCCCCGGCGCCGTCACCTTCCTGTTCGGCGATCCGCTCCCGCCCGGCCTGCCGCGCGAGGACATCGAGACGGCGGTGCATCGCGGGATCAACGCGTTCGAGATTTAGGTTTTTTTGATTCTGCTACGCTGAATGCGGCACCGGCCTGCTCCCCCACCCGGCCATCCAACGTCAGTGTAATTTATGGGTGGCCGGGTGGAGGAGCGGGCCGGTGCCGTAACAAAAACTAATCCGCGCTGCCGTTTCCGGCCTTGAGCGCACGTGCGAGCAGGCCGTTTGCCTCGCCGATGAACTGCTGCGTGATCTCGCCCGCGAACGGGTTGAGGTTCTGGATCGCGAAGAACAGCTCTTCGCTATCGTCGCCGATCAGCGCGCACAGCTCCAGCAGATGCTGGTAACTGTTGGTCTTCAGTTCCTCGTCCGGGATCCGGATATTGACCAGCGTCCGGCCGATCAGGTGCGTCAGCGCCTGGACATAGGCCATTTCGCGGTCATGTTCTTCGGCACTGGTGATCGAGACCTTGAGGCCGAGCGCGCGCCCGAATTCGGCGACGCGATGGTCGCGCTCGCCGCGCACCGGGCACACGACCAGTGGCTGACCCGTCAGTCCGCGCCGCGCGCTCTGCGGGCCGAACAGCGGATGGGTGGCGACGATATCGACGCTTTCGGGCAGCGCTTCGGCCATCCAGCGCGCGGGCAGCATCTTGACCGATGCCACATCGACGACAAGCGCGCCGGGGCGAACCTGCGGTGCGATGGCGGCGAGGGTGCGTTTCATCGCCTGCACCGGAACCGCGAGCATCACGACATCGCACGCGGCGACCATCTCCAGCGTATCGGTCGCGACCCCGATCCGCGCCGCATCGTCTGCCACGTCGCGTGAATCATGCACGACCACCGTGAAATGGTCGCGCAGATGCGTGGCGGCGAGCTGTCCGAACCGGCCGAAACCGATGATGCCGAACCGCTTCATTCGGCGTCGGCGGCGGCCACCAGCTGCTGCAGGATCGCAACGACGGCGCGCGTTTCTTCCTCATTGCCGATGGTGATGCGCAGACCATGGGGCAGGCCCTGACCGGGCAGCCAGCGGACGATATAGCCCGCGTCCATCAGCCCCTGATACGCGGCTTCGCCGGTCAGCTTGCCTTCGAACAGCACCAGCACGAAATTCGCCTGGCTCGGCACCGCGCGCAGCCCGGCATTGCCGAGCTTGGCGATCTCGTCGCTGAACCAGCGCCGCCATTTCGCGTTCTCCGCCTTGCAGCGCGCAACGAAGTCGTCGTCGTTGAGCGCGGCGATGGCGGCTGCGGTCCCGGCGATGGTGATGCTGAACGGCAGGCGGATGCGGTGCATCGCCTCGATGATCGCGGGCGCGCCATAGCCCCAGCCGATCCGCTCGGCCGCGAGGCCGTACATCTTGGAGAAGGTGCGCGTGACCAGCACGTTCGAGGCGGTCATCGCCAGCTCCATGCCGCCATCGTCGATGTCGCCATCGATATATTCGGCATAGGCGTGGTCGAGCACGAGCAGAATGTCGTCGCGCAGCCCGGCGTGGAGCCGGGCAATCTCTTCGCGGCTGGCATGCGTGCCGGTCGGATTGTTCGGGTTGGCGATGAACACGATCCGCGTCCTGTCGGTGACGCTGGCAAGGATCGCGTCGACGTCGGTCGCATAATCCTTGTCCGGCGCGACCACCGGCACCGCGCCGACGCGCTTGGTCGCGATCGGGTACACGGTGAAGCCGTAATTGACGTAGATGATCTCGTCGCCCGGCCCGGCGAACGCGCCGGCGGCGAGGTGCAGAACCTCGTCCGAACCATTGCCATAGATGATCCGGTCGGGATCGAGCCCGTGCTTGGCGGCCAGCGCCTCGCGCAATTCGGTGCCGCTGGCATCGGGATAGCGCTCAAGGCTGTTTGCCGCAGTGGCAAAGGCGGCGCGCGCAGCGGGCGAGGTGCCGAGCGGATTCTCGTTCGACGACAATTTGATCGCCTTGCGACCATCATCGGTTTTCGACTTGCCCGGCACATAGGGGGCAATGTCCATGATCCACGGCTTGGGGGTCGGTCCAGTCATGGCCGACCCCTTTGCCCAATGGTTACGCAATAGCAAGGTCGTGGCGCTAATCCCGGGGCAACGAAGCCGGGGGTGGGATGCGAAGCGGGGGTCTGTTCTGGAGTGCATTGGCGGCGGCGCGGCGGCGGAATCTGGCCGCTGCCGGCGAAGCGGCACCGGTTCGGGCCCAGCCCGGCACCACGCGCCGTGCGTTGCTCAAGGGCTTTGCCGCCGGCGGTGTCGCCGCCGCGATACCGACTGCGGCACCAGCGCGCAGCGGCATCGGCCGGGTCGCGATCGTCGGCGGGGGCATCGCCGGGCTGACCGCGCTGCATCACCTGCGTGAGGCGGGTGTCGATGCCCGGCTGTACGAAGCTGGCCCGCGGCTGGGTGGGCGCGTGTTCACGCAACGGAGCGCGACCGGGCCCGCCTTCGAATTGGGCGCGCAGCTGGTCAACAGCGACCATGACGATATGCGCGCGCTCACCGCCCGGTTCGGCGTCGCGCTGATCGACCGCAAGGCAGAGCCGCATCGCAGCATCGTGGTCGCGGGCGGACGAACGGTCGCAGAGGCGGAATTGGCCGAGGCCTTGGCACCGATCGCCGCACAGATTGGTCGCGACGCTGACCGGATCGACGCCGACCCGGCGGCCTTACGTGCATTCGATGCGATCTCGGTCGCCGATTATCTCGACCGGCATGCCGCCCTGCTTCCTACCCCTTGGGTGCGTGGCCTGCTCGAGGCGACCGGGCGGACCGAATATGGCGCCGAGCCTGACGCGACCTCGGCGCTGTCGTTGCTGTTCAACCTGCCCACTGTCGATGGCGAACGCGCCGATATCCTTGGAGGATCGGACGAGCGTTACGCGATTGCCGGGGGTAGCAGCACATTGATCGATGCGCTGGCCAGCCGCCATGCGGACCGGATCGAGACCGGCCGGGTGCTGCGGCGCGTCGGACGGGCGAGCGGGGGCGTGACGCTCGGCTTCGCCGATGGCGCGGCGGAGCGGGCCGATGCGGTGATCGTTGCGGTCCCGGCTCCGAGAACGCGGCAAATCGACTTTGCGGTGCCGCTGCCGGCGCGGTGGCGGAACTTCATCGATGCGATGACGCTGGGGCGGAACGAAAAGATTCTTGCGACGGCCGACTCGCCCCGCTGGCGCGACGCGATCGGCGCTGGCGGCGATGTGTGGCATGCTGGCGGACGCGGCAGCTGGGCAAGCGGCTGGGACGGCAGCGTGCGTGGGGACGGCGGGCCGCCGGTATGGACCTGGTATCTAGGCGGCGATGCTACAGGTGATCGCGACCCGGCGCAGGCACTCGCCGCCCGTTATGCGAACGACGCGCGCATTGCGCTCGGCGACCTTGCTGCGGACTATGGCGATGCGCCGGTGCGACGCACCGCGTGGCACCGCGATCCGCTGATCGGAGGATCCTATGGCAGCTATCCGCCGGGACACCTCACCCGCTTCGGGTCGCTGCTGTGGATGGAGGATGATGACGGCGCGACCGTGCAATCCGCCCCGGCGCTCGGCCGCGTGATCTTTGCCGGCGAGCATCTGTCGGATGCTTTTCCGGGGTATATGAATGGCGGCGCGCAGACCGGCCGGCTGGCCGCGCAGGCGATCCTGGGCCGCACGATCCCCACGCGAACTGCTTGAACGCGGGACGCGCGGCTTCTAGGCACGCGCCAATGTCCGACGATGTGCGCTTTGGCCTCGACCGCCGCGTGACGCTTCCGGGGCCGCTGCGGCTCGATGGAGGCGTGCTGCTGTCGCCGGTCGAGATCGCCTATGAAACCTATGGCACGCTGGCGGCGGACGGCAGCAATGCGATCCTGATCTGCCACGCGCTGACGGGGGACCAGCATGTCGCGTCGAACCATCCCATCACGGGCAAACCTGGCTGGTGGACCCGCATGGTCGGGCCGGGCAAGCCGATCGATCCGGCGCGGCATTTCGTGATCTGCGCCAATGTGCTGGGCAGCTGCATGGGCTCGTCGGGCCCCGCGACGGTCAATCCGGCGACCGGCGCACCCTGGGGGATGAGTTTCCCCGTCATCACGATCCGCGACATGGTGCGCGCGCAGGCGATGCTGCTCGACCATCTTGGCGTTCAGCGGCTCAAGGCCGTCGTCGGCGGGTCGATGGGGGGCATGCAGGCGCTGAGCTGGCCTGCCACCTTCCCCGACCGGGTCGAGGCGACGGTCGTCATCGCATCGACCGCGCGGCATTCGGCCCAGAATATCGCATTCCATGAGGTCGGGCGGCAGGCAGTGATGGCCGATCCGCGCTGGAATGGTGGCGCCTATTATGACGGCGAGCCGCCTGCATCGGGCCTTGCCGTGGCGCGGATGGCGGCGCACATCACCTATCTGTCCGAAGCCGGGCTGACCGAGAAATTCGGGCGCAAGCTGCAAGCGCGTGCGGCCAAAACCTTCGGCTTTGACGCAGACTTTCAGGTCGAATCCTATCTGCGCCATCAGGGGCTGAGCTTTGTCGACCGGTTCGACGCCAACGCCTATCTCTACATCACTCGCGCGATGGACTATTTCGACCTCGCCGAAGAGCATGGCGGGGTGCTCGCCAACGCCTTTCGCGAGACCAGGGCGCGCTTCTGCCTCGTCAGCTTCGACACCGACTGGCTCTATCCCACCCGCGATTCGCGCAGCATCGTCCATGCGCTCAACGCTGCCGGTGCGCCGGTCAGCTTCGTCGAACTCTCCTCTCCCTTCGGCCATGATGCCTTCCTGCTGGAAGCGCCCGAGCTGAACCGGGTAGTCGACGGCTTTCTGAGGGCGGGCGAATGACCGGACTGCGCCCCGATCTCGCGATCATCGCCGCCAATGTCGCGCCGGGCAGCCGCGTGCTCGATGTCGGGTGCGGCGACGGCGCGCTGATGGCGGCGCTGCGGGATCAGCGGGGATGCGACGCGCGCGGGCTTGAGATCGACGCGCACAATGTTGCGTCGGCGGTTGGGCGCGGGCTTTCGGTCATTCAGGGCGACGCCGATACCGATCTCGCCGACTATCCCGATGCCAGCTTCGACTATGCGATCCTCAGCCAGACGCTGCAGACGACGATGCGGCCGCATGTCGTGCTCGATCATTTGCTGCGGATCGGCAGCCAAGCGGTCGTGTCCTTCCCGAACTTCGCGCATTGGCGGGTGCGGCTGTCGCTGCTGTGGGGCGGGCGCATGCCGGTGACTCGGCTGTTGCCGGTGCCCTGGTATGAAACGCCGAATATCCACCATGTCACGATCGACGATTTCCGCGCGTTCGTGCGGGAACGCGGGATCACGGTCGAGCAGGCGTGGTTCCTGTCCGGCGACCAGCTGACCAGCTCTGCCGCAGCAAATTTTCGCGCCGAACACGCCGTCTTTCTGCTGAAGCGTTAGTTTGCGCGGCTCACGCCGTGGGTCGGTGCCGCTTCGCTGGAAACAACTCCATTTTTCGACGAAGCGCGCGTGACGCGCCCGGTTTCGCCCGTTACCACTTGCTCCCAGAACATATTCAGGGAGTCCCATATGCGTCAGTCGGTCGCCGGCGTTCTTGCCGCGCTCTTCGTGCTCGGTCAGGCAAATGCTCAGGACAAGCCCGCCGAAAAGCCCAAATGGGACGTCAATGCGCCGCAGGGCGCGACGCTGAAGCAGGCGAAGATCGACACCGACGAAGGCACCTGGATCGACGTCGATGTCAGCCCGGATGGCAAGAGCGTGGCCTTTGCGCTGCTCGGCGACATTTACACCATGCCGATCGCGGGCGGCACGCCGACGCGGATTGCCGAGGGGATGGCGTGGGAGGTGCATCCGCGCTTCTCGCCCGATGGCCGCCGTATCGCCTTCACCTCCGACCGTGGCGGTGGCGACAATATCTGGATCATGAACGCCGATGGCAGTGACAAGCGTCAGCTGACCAAGGAGGATTTCCGCCTGCTCAACCAGCCGAGTTGGTCGCCGGACGGGCAATATATCGTCGCGAAGAAGCATTTCACCACCGGCCGCTCGCTCGGCACGGGTGAGGTGTGGCTCTACCATGTTTCGGGCGGCGCTGGCGTGCAGCTGGTCAAGCGCCCGAACGAGCGCCACCAGAAGGAACTGGGCGAGCCGATCTATTCGGCGGACGGCAAGGGCGTCTATTTCACGCGCAACATCACCCCCGGCCCGATCTTCGAATATGCGCAGGATTCGAACACCAACCTGTTCAATATCGAGCGCTATGACCTTGAAACCGGTGAGACGACGACGGCGGTGTCGGGGCTGGGCGGATCGGTGCGCCCCGCGCCCTCGCCCGATGGTAAGTCGATCGCCTTTGTCCGGCGCGAGGCGGGCAAGTCCAAGCTGTGGGTCAAGGATCTGGCGAGCGGTGTCGAGCGGATCGTCTATGACGCGCTGGATCAGGACGTGCAGGAAACCTGGGCGGTCACCGGCGTCTATCCCAACATCGACTGGACGCCCGACAGCAAGTCGATCCTGTTCTGGGCGGGCGGCAAGATCCGGCGCGTGGATGCGGACGGCGGCAATGCCGCGGTGATCCCGTTCCGCGTCGCCGATAGCCGCGCTGTCGCCGATGCGCCGCACCCGCAGATTGCGGTCGCGCCGGACAGCTTCACGACCAAGATGCCGCGCTTTGCCAGCGTTTCGCCCGATGGCAGCCAGCTGGTGTTCGAAAGCCTGGGCAAGCTCTGGGTCAAGCCGGTCACTGGCGGCGCCGCGAAGCGGCTGACCAACCTCGCCGATGGCGCTGGCATGGAGCTGTTCCCTTCATGGTCGCGCGATGGGCGGTCGATTGTGTTCGTTCAGTGGAATGACGAGAGCCTCGGGTCGATCCGCGTCGTCCCCGCTTCTGGCGGGGCGGCGCGGAGCGTGACGCAGCAGCCGGGCCATTATGCGCGCCCGCAATTCTCGCCCGACGGCAAGACGATCGTGTTCGAAAAGGGCGATGGCGGCGGGCTGACTGCGCCAAAATGGGGTGAGAATCCCGGCGTCTATCGCGTTGCGACCGCGGGTGGCACGCCGGTGATGGTCACGCGCAGCCTGTCGCGCCCGCACTTCGGCGCATCGAACGACCGCATCTTCATGGTCGAGGGTGGCGAGAAACTGCAGCTTGTCTCGACCGACCTGAATGGTGAGGGCAAGCGCGTCCATGCGGCCGGCGAACTGGCAAACGAGTTCGTTGTCGCACCCGACGGCAAGAGCGTCGCCTTCCGCCAGAATTATCAGGTGTTCGCGATGCCGCTGATGCCGGGTGGCCAGCAGGTCACGGTCGCGCCGCGTGGCGATGCGCTCCCGGTCGTGCGCGTCAGCAGCGATGGCGGCGATTATATCACCTGGTCGGGCGACGGCGCGCGGCTGCACTGGAGCCTTGGTCCGACGCTCTACACCGCCGATCGCAGCGCATTCTTCGCTTCGGCCCCCGGCGGCGCCAAGGCGACCGTGACCCCGCGCACCACTTCGATGGCGATGGAGGTCAAGGCGGCCAAGGCGAGCGGCACTGTCGCGCTGACTGGCGCACGCATCGTCACCATGGCCGGTGCCGATGGCGGGGTGATCGAGAATGGCACGATCGTGATTGAGGGCGATCGCATCGTTCAGGTCGGCCCGACCGCCGCGATCCAGTTGCCGGCTGGCACCAGGACGGTGGATGTCAGCGGCAAGACGATCATCCCCGGCCTGGTCGATGCGCATGCGCACGGCCCCTATGGCACCGACGAGCTGATCCCGCAGCAGAACTGGTCGCTGCTCCAGAACCTCGCGCTCGGCACCACCACGCTGCACGATCCGTCGAGCCAGGCGGCGCATGTCTTTGCCGCGGCGGAGATGCAGCAGGCGGGCAAGATCCTCGCCCCGCGCCTCTTTTCGACCGGCGAGATCGTGTACGGCGCGCGCGCTGCGGGCGTGTATGCGCAGATCGACAGCTATGACGATGCGCTCAACCATGTCCGTCGCCTGAAGGCACAGGGTGCGTATTCGGTGAAGAACTATAACCAGCCGCGCCGCGAGCAGCGTCAGATGGTCGTCGCCGCCGCGCGGGCAGAGGGGATGCAGGTCGTCGCCGAGGGCGGGTCCTTGTTCGGCATGGACATGAACCTGATCGCCGACGGCAACTCGACGCTGGAGCATAATGTGCCCGGCGAGGTGTTCTACAAGGACGTGATCCAGCTCTTCGGCCAGAGCGATACCAATTACACCCCGACGCTGGTTGTCACCTATGGCGGCCTGGCCGGCGATCCCTATTGGCGGCAGGCGACCAATGTCTGGGAAAACCCGCTGATGGTGCACACGCCCCCGGCGCAGCTGCGCGCCGACACGATGCGGGTGACCAAGGCGCCCGAAAGCAATTTCGTCGACGACGAAGCTGCGCGTGAGGCGAAGAAGGTGATGCAGGCGGGCAAGCTGGTCGCGATCGGTGCGCACGGGCAACAGGCCGGGATCGGCGCGCATTGGGAGCTGTGGTCCTTCGTGCGCGGCGGCATGACTCCGGTCGAGGCGTTGCGCACCGGCACGATCGATTCGGCCAAGTCGCTGGGCTATGCCAAGGACGTCGGCTCGCTCGAGCCGGGCAAGCTTGCCGACCTGCTCGTCCTCGACGCCGATCCGACCGCGGACATTCGCAACAGCGACAAGATCCACCGCGTCATGCTGGGCGGGCGGATGTACGATCCGCGCACGATGAACGAGGTCGAGACCGGGACCGCGAAGCGCCGCCCCTATTGGTGGGAGTGATCGTCCAAAATCCTCCCCCGCAAGGGGGAGGTGGCAGGCGCAGCCTGACGGAGGGGGAGGACGGCTGTGTCCTTCCGGCTCTTGCGTCAGTGCTTCCTCCCCCTCCGTCGCCTTCGGCGCCACCTCCCCCTGGCGGGGGAGGATTGTCTTGCTCATGAGGGTTTCGCTGACCACTGTAACCGGTTACAGAACGCCGAAGCGCCTCGTGGCGCAGTTTTGGGAGATGGTCGATGCGTGCAACCCTTGCTCTGGTGCTGGCCGGTCTGTGCACCGCGGGCACTGCGACCGCGCAACCGGGCAAGCGGACCTATGCCAATCCGATCGACCTCGATTACCGCTACAATTATGAGCAGGTGAACGAGGATATCTCGTACCGCACCGGCGCCGATCCGGTGATCATCCGGCACAAGGGCGCCTATTATCTCTTCCAGACGCTGGCCGAGGGTTATTGGCGCTCGACCAATCTGATCGACTGGACCTTCATCACGCCCAGCCGCTGGGAAAAAGGCGGCTTCGTCGCCCCTGCCGCCTGGTCGGATGGCGAGCGGTTGTACCTGATGCCGTCAATGATGGAGCCGGGGTCGGTCTATGTCTCCGACGCGCCGGAGACGGGCAAGCTCGACTATTTCGTCCGCCGCATGCCGCGCCTGCCGGGGCAGATCTGGCCGGGGGGCGAGGCGAACATGAAGCCGGGCGATGTGCCGCCCGGACCATGGGATCCTGCGCTGTTCCTGGACGATGACGGCAAATGGTATTTCTATTGGGGATCGTCCAACGTCTTCCCGCTCTATGGCATCGGGATCGAGTTCCGTGACGGGCGGATGATCTACAAGGGCCGCGCGACCGAGGCGTTCAAGCTCGACCCCGACAATCATGGCTGGGAACGCTTCGGGCAGGATCATTCGGGCACCTTGCCCGACGGCACCCCGATCAAGCCGTTCATGGAGGGCGCCTGGATGACCAAGGTCGCCGGCACCTATTACCTTCAGTATGGCGCGCCGGGGACCGAGTATAACGCCTATGCCAATGGCGCGTATATTTCGAAGTCGCCGCTCGGCCCGTTCGAATACGCCCCGTGGAACCCGGTCGCCTACAAGCCCGGCGGGTTCGTCGAGGGCGCGGGACATGGCTCGACCGTGCAGGATGATCACGGCAATTGGTGGAACAGCGGCACGCCCTGGCTCGGCCATAACTGGACGTTCGAGCGGCGGATCAACCTGTTCCCGACGCGGTTCGAGGCGGACGGGCAGATGTGGGCTTCGTCCCGCTTCGGCGATTTCCCGCACTGGATGCCGGAGGGCAAGGTCGAGGATATCGAGGGTCTGTTCACCGGCTGGATGCTGCTGTCGTACCGCAAGCAGCTGACCGCTTCCTCGACGCTGGGCGCGTATGACGCGAGCCGCGCGGCGGACGAGAATCCGCGTACCTTCTGGGTCGCGGCCAGCAAGAAGCCGGGTGAGACGCTGACGATGGACCTGGGCGCGGCGAAGACGGTGCGGGCGATCCAGGTCAATTTCGCCGACTACAAGTCCGGCCGCTATGGCGACGCTCCGGACATCTATACCGAGTTCAGGCTGGAGGGGTCGCTCGACGGCAAGAGCTGGAGCAAGCTGGCAGAGACCGAAGCCCCGCGCCGCGACCGGCCCAATGCGTATTTTCAGCTGCAAGCGCCGGCAAAGGTCCGCTTCGTCCGCTATGTCCACGGCCATATCGGGGGCGCGCATCTGGCGATCAACGATCTGCGCGTGTTCGGCAACGCCGATGGCCGCGCACCGGCCACGCCGGTTGACGTGAGGGCGGTGCGCGAAACCGATCAGCGCAACGCCCGGATAAGCTGGCGCAAGGTGCCCGGGGCAGTGGGCTATAATGTGATGTGGGGCATTCGCCCCGACCGGCTTACGCTGACCTATCAGCTGTTCGCTGATGAGTTGGGCGACGGCCCGATGGCGACCCTTGATCTGCGCGCACTCAACAAGGGCGTCGGTTACTTCGCGGCCGTCGAGGCATTCAACGAAACGGGCGTGTCGAAGCGGAGCGTGCCGACGAAGGTGCGCTAACGCTGCATCGGCGTAGCGCTCCGGCTGATCTAGTTTCCGGCGCTGGTCGACCGCACGACCAGCTCCGCCTGATGCAGCTCGGCGCGCGTGTCCGGGCCCTTGCCCTCCAGAATGTCGATCAGCCGGTTCATCGCATGTGCGCCCATATCGGCAATCTGTACGCGCATCGTCGTGATGCCCAGATAACGCGCCAGCGGGATATCGTCGAAGCCGGCGACCGCCACCTGATCCGGGACGGCGATCCCGGCGGCGCGGAGGCCCTGCAGACAGCCGATCGCCATCATGTCGTTGGCGGCGAACACCGCATCGCAGGCGATTGATCCGTTGGCGATGGCCCGGGCAGCGGCTTCGCCCGACTCTTCGGAAAAATCGCCGTGAAGCACGATCGGTACCGCTCCGGGCAGATGCCGCTCGATCGCGGCTCGGAACGCCGCCGCGCGTTCGCCCGCATCGATATTGCCCTCGGCTCCGGCAATATGGACGATGCGCCGCCGCCCGCTCTGGACAAGGTGCGTGACCATGGCTTCGGCCGCTGCCGCGTTGTCGAGCCGAACGGTCGGGACATCGTCGATCGTACGCGGGCCATGAATGATCAGCGCTGGCAGGCGGCTGGGCAGCGCGCGGCGCAACGCACCTTCGGACAAGTGCGGCGCCATGACGATCAGGCCGTCGACGCGTCCGCGCATCGCGCGCAGCGCCATCGCGGCCTGGTCCCCGTCATCATGCATGTTCGATAACAGCATGGCGTAACTGCGGCCGCTCGCGGCGCGGTCCATGCCTCGAACGAACTCGCTGAAAAACTCGCCATGCAGGTCGGGCAGGACAACACCGATGGCATGGGCACGGGCAAGGCTCAGGCTGCGTGCGCCGGCATGGGGGACATAGCCAAGCTCGGCCGCCGCAGCGATCACTCGCTCGCGCGTTTCCGCCCGCACATTGTCGAGCCCGTTGAGCGCGCGGGACACCGAAGCAATCGACACTTTGGCGTACCGCGCTACATCCCGAATCGTCGCTTCGCTCATCTGATCCCCAAACCCCGCATTTCGCCCTTGTCGCCTGTGCCATTCGCGATTGCAAATTGGTTCGTGGCCGGGCATGTAACCGGTTACGGTCTTTCGCGACAGCCCGTTGCAGGGCATTTAGTCGGCGCCGGAAACGGCGATCCGCTCAGGAGAAAAGCAGATGTTCGATACCCGGATCTCCCGCCGCGCGGCGCTGATGGGGGCAGGCGCCTTCGCTGCCTGGCTGCACAGCCCGGCCCGCGCATTGATGGCGGAAGCGGCCCGGATCGAGGTGCCGGCCTTTATCGACGCGCTCATCGCGAAAATGACGATTGATGAAAAAGCGGGTCAGCTCAGCCTGATGGCGGCGGCCTGGGGCGGCGGCGCGGCGATTGCGATGAACCCGCCCAGCGGCTCCAACGCCAATTTCGACCAGCAGGTCGACGAAGTGCGCCAGGGTCGCATCACCGGCGTGTTCAATGGCAACAACGCGCGCATGTGCCGCATCATGCAGACGGCGGCGATGAAGGAGTCGCGGCTCAAAATCCCGCTGATCTTCGCCGCCGACATCATTCATGGCCATCGCACCATCTTCCCGGTTCCGCTGGGCGAGGCGGCGAGCTTCGAGCCGCTGCTCGCGCAGAAGGCGGCCGCGGCCGCGTCGTTTGAGGCAGCGGCGGCCGGGATCGACTGGACCTTTGCGCCGATGGTCGACATTGCGCGCGACCAGCGCTGGGGCCGCGGCGTCGAGGGCGCGGGTGAAGATGTGCTGCTTGGCAACCTGTTCGCCGAAGCGCGCGTGCGCGGCTTCCAAGGCAAGAGCCTGAAGGCGATCGACACGATGATGGCGTGCGCCAAGCATTTCGCGGCCTATGGCGCGGCGGAGGCGGGACTCGACTATAACACCGTCGACGTGTCCGAACGCACGTTGCGCGAAGTCTATTTTCCGCCCTTCCAGGCTGCGTTCGCGGCCGGTGCGCCGACCGCGATGGCCGCGTTCAACGAATTGTCGGGCGTCCCGGCGACCGGCAATGAATGGCTGATGCGCAAGATCCTGCGCGACGAATGGGGCTTCGACGGCTTCGTCGTGTCGGATTACACCGGCGACATGGAGATGATCGCGCACGGCTATGCCGCCGATGCGCGTGAGGCGACCAAGCTCGCCTTCATGGCTGGCGTCGACATGAGCATGACCAGCGGCTTCTATCGCGACCACCTGCCCGACCTTGTCGCGAAGGGTGAGGTGCCGATGGCGCGCGTCGATGAATCGGTGCGCAAAGTGCTGGCGCTCAAGGCCAAGCTCGGCCTGTTCGAGGATCCGTTCCGCCGCATCGACGAAAAGCGTGAAGCGGCGCGCACCCGGACCAAGGAAAATCTCGCGCTGGCGCGTGAGGCGGGCAAGCGTTCGATCGTCATGCTCAAGAATGACGGCGATCTGCTGCCGCTGCCCAAGAACGGCAAGAAGATCGCGATCATCGGCCCGTTCGCGGAAGGGCAGCACGACCTGAACGGCCCGTGGTGCGTCTATGGCGACAACAAGCAGGCGATCGATCTGGCGACCGGCGTGCGCAATGCGCTCGGCAAGACTGCACCGGTCACGGTGACGCTCGGTTCCAAGGTCGAGGAACCGCTCGATGGCGGGATCGCGGCTGCGGTGGCGGCGGCGAACGCGGCAGACGTCGTGCTGCTCGCGATCGGCGAGAGCGAGAATATGTCGGGCGAGGCGCAGTCGCGCACCAGCATCACTGTCCCTGCGCCGCAGATGGCGCTGGCCGAAGCGGTGGCGGCGACTGGCAAGCCGATCGTCGTGCTGCTCAAGAATGGCCGCGCACTGGCGCTCGAGGGGGCGGTCAAGAATGCACCTGCGATCCTCGTCACCTGGTTCCTGGGATCGGAAAGCGGCAATGCCATCGCCGACGTGCTGTTCGGGGACTACAGCCCGTCGGCGCGCCTGCCGATCAGCTTCCCGCGCGAATCTGGGCAGCAGCCCTATCACTACGCGCACAAGCCAACCGGCCGTCCGAACCCGAGCGACGACAAGCTTGAGCCGTACAAGACGCGCTGGCGGACCAGCCCCAATTCGTCGCTCTACCCGTTCGGTCATGGCCTGACCTACGGCAAGGTCGAATATGCGGCGCTGACCCCGCAACAAGGGACGCTCGGCTGGGACGGCGAGATCGCGTTCACCGCGACGATCACCAACCGCGGCACCCGCGCGATCGAGGAAGTGGTGCAGCTCTATATCCGCGACCGCGCGGCGAGCATCACCCGCCCGGTGCGTGAGCTCAAGGCGTTCCGCAAGCTGGCGCTGGCTCCCGGTGCGAGCGAGACGGTACGCTTTGTGCTGCGCCGCCGCGACCTGCAGTTTATCGGCATGGACCTCAAGCCCACGGTCGAACCGGGCCTGTTCGACGTGTGGATCGCGCCGTCGGCCGAGGCACAGGGCGTGCATTCGACCTTCACCCTCACCGCCGCCTGAGTTCCCCCTACCCGGATCCGTCCGGGACCGGCGCCGCCCTGCTTCCTCCTCGCGGGGCGGCGCCGGATCACGGGGAGTCGCGTAGTTCCTCGACGATCCGTGCATGCGTGCCGCGCGCCAGCGGATTGAGCGCCATCATGATGCACGAGAACAACAGAAAACCCAGCGGCACCAGGGCAATGGTCATGCGCATCGCGGTCAGCGTCGCGCCGCTCTGCTCGACATTGGCAACATAGCCCGCCGAGCTGAAGCCGAAGCCCAGAATTGCAGTCGCGATGCCGATCGCCACACGCTGCAGCAACGCCGCCATCCCGAAGATTGCGCCCTCAACGCGCAGTCCGGTTGCGCGTTCGCCATATTCGACCGTGTTGGGCAACATCGCCCAGAACACGAAATGCAGTCCGACAATCGCCGCCTGCATCGTCATCAGATACGCCTGCATCACCCCTGTGCGGTGCACGTCGAGTGCCGCGAACGCAGCAAGGCCGCATGATGCGACCCCCGCTGCCAGGAACCACAGGCCGCGTGCGCCAAGGCCGCGGCGCAGCAGCATCCAGACCGGCAAGGACAGCGCGCTGACCACGCTCATCGACGCCAGCGCGAGCTGGCCGCTGGCTTCGTCATGCAGGAAGTATTTGAAATAATAGAGCACCGATTTGTTCAGGATCGTCACCGCAACGATGACCGCCATCATCGCCAGATTGAGCGTGACGAAGGCGCGATTGGCGATGATCGCGCGCAGTGCAGCCGCGACCGGAACATGCGGCGCGCGCGGCGGCACATCGGCCTCGCGATAGGTCATGCCGACGACGGCGAGGATCACTGCGCCGAGCAGCGCAAACAGCATGGCAGCGCCGAGATAGGCGTCGGCCGGCGTCGCGGTGCCCGCAAGCGCGGCACCGACCGGGAGGGTCCCGAGCGCAACCACAACTGCCGCCAGCGTACCGGACAGCATCCTGACCCCGGCGACAAAGGCGCGGTCATTGCTGTCGGCGCTCACGCGCGCGCTCATCGCGAGATAGGGGACATTGAGAAACGCATAGGCGGTGCGAAACAGGATATGCCCGGCAAAAATGCCGGCCATGCCCCAGGCGCCCGGCGCCAGCGGCGGAAGATAGGCGAGCGCAAAGCCGAGCCCCAACGGAACGCCGCCAAGGGCAATCAACCGTCCGAGGCCGCCGCGCGGCTCATGCCGGTCGGCGAGCAGGCCGGCGACGAAATTCGCCACGCCATCCCACACCGATGCGACCAGAAAGATGGTTGCCGCGACCCCGACCGCGAGGCCCAGCGCCTCGGTATAGTAGAAGAGCAGGAACAGCGTCGCGCTCTGCCAATACAGGTTGAACGCGAAGTCCCCGAATCCGAACAGCGCCAGGCGCCAGCGGGTCGGCCGCAGCGCCTTGCTCATTGTGCGGCCAGCAACGATTCGGCGCCGCCCAGATCGACCGAGACGAGGCGGCTGACGCCGCGTTCGACCATCGTCACGCCGAACAGCCGGTGCATGCGACTCATCGTCGCGGCGTTATGCGTCACGATGAGGTAGCGCGTCGCAGTCTCGCGCGTCATCGCCTCCAGCAGGTCGCAAAAGCGCTCGATATTGGCATCGTCCAGCGGCGCATCGACCTCGTCGAGGACGCAGATCGGGGCCGGATTGGTGAGGAACAGGGCGAAGATCAGCGCGACGGCAGTCAGCGCCTGTTCGCCGCCTGAAAGCAGGGTGAGCGACTGAAGCTTCTTGCCCGGCGGCTGCGCCATGATTTCAAGCCCAGCCTCGAGCGGATCGTCGGAATCGATCAGCGCGAGGTGCGCCTGTCCGCCATTGAACAGCGTGGTGAACAGGCGACGGAAATGCTGGTCGACCGCCTCGAACGCGGTGAGTAGGCGCTGGCGACCCTCCCGGTTCAGCGTGCCGATGCTGCCGCGCAGGCGGTGGACCGCCTGAATCAGCTCGTCGCGTTCGGCAGCTGCGGTCTGCGCGGCGGTGGTGAGTTCGGCGAGCTCGGTTTCGGCGACAAGATTGACCGGTCCGATCCGTTCGCGCTCGGCGATCAGCCGGTCATGCGCGGCGGATTCGTCCTGCGGGCCGCGTACGCTGTCGGGATCGAAACCGACGCGTTGTGACAGGACGGGCGGCGGGCATTCGAACCGCTCGCCCGACAGGCGGTTCATTTCGACGCGGCGCAGATCGTGGTTCTCGGCGCGGGCGACGGCGCCGGCACGGAGCTCGCGTGCTTCGCCGAGCGCGTCGCCAGCTGCGCGGACGGCCGCTTCGGTCCCACGCAATTCGGCCTCCGCTTCGCGTTCGGCAAGCTGCGCGGCGGCGCTTTCGATGCGGGCCTCCTCGCTCGCGCGTTCGGCGCCCGTCACGGCCGCGTCGAGTTCGGCAGGGCGACCGGCTAGTGCTGCGCTCGCTTCGGCGAGTTCGATCGCGCGCGCGTCCATCTCGGCGATGCGGCGTGCGGCTTCGCCCGCGCGGGACGTCCAGCTGCGCCGTTCGGCTTGGGCGGCGGCGAGGCGCTCGCGGGCGGACGCGATGTCGCGCTCCAGTGCGCCGCGCTCGGCCCGGGCGGTCGCGGCGGCGGTGCGGCGCCGTTCGGCTTCGGACGACAGCGCGCTGACCTTCGCGCGGGTCTCGCTGCCATCGGGAAGCGCTGCGCGCGTGGCTTCGACGCGCGCGATCTCGGTCGCGGCTTCCTCCTGCTCGGCGGCGATCCGCGCACGGCGCGCTTCAAGGTCGGCGCGCTGGCCATCGAGTCGTTCGAGCGCGGCGGCGGCGCGATCTTCGGCTCGCGCAGCGTCACGCCCGGCCGTCTCGGCACTGTCGAGCAGGCGGCGGCAATCGGACGCGGCGCGCTTTGCCTCGGCGATGTCGGCTTCGATCCGCCTGAGCTCGGCATCGGCGGTATCCAGTGCGCGGACCGCGGTTGGGCGCGCTTTCTCGATCGCGTGGAGCCGATTGACTCGCTCCAGCCGTTCCGCCGCCGCTGCGCCGCCCGAGCGCGCGACATAGCCGTCCCAGCGCCGCAGCACGCCCATCAGCGTCACCAGCCGCTGTCCGACCGCGAGCGGCTGACCCTCATCGATTTCGGCCACCAGCACTTGCGCCAGCCGCCGGGCGAGTGCGGGCGGGGCGGTGACATACGCGGTCAAGGGGGTGGTCCCGCGCGGCGGCGGCGGGTCGCCGGGCAGCGATTCTGCCCCCGCCCAATGACGCTCGCCCGTCGGGTCCAGTCCGGCCTCGAGATCGTCGCCAAGCGCGGCGGCGAGGGCGCGTTCATAGCCGGGAGCGACCGTCAGCCGGTCGAGCAGCCGTTCCCTGCCACTGGGCCGGGTCGCCTTGGACAGGGCCGCCGCTTCGCTGTCGAGCTGAGCGAGTTCGGCATGCGCCTCGGCCCGCGCGGACTGGGCGCGGCTGCGCGACTCGATCGCGGAGCGCTCTGCGGCGTCGGCGCGGGCAAGGCCGGTGCGCGCGGATTCGGCCTGATGTGCTGCCTGCGCACGCGCATCGGCGGCGCGCTGGCGCTCGGCGGCGAGGGGGGCGGGATCGCCCAGCGCGCGAATCTCCGCCTCGACCCGCGCCGCTTCGCGCGCCGCACGCTCGGCGCGGGTGCGGGCGGCGGCGAGTGCGGCATCGGCGACCCGCGTTTCGGCAGCTTCGGCAGCCTGTGCGGCAA
This sequence comes from Sphingomonas sp. BE123, assembly GCF_031456015.1. NCBI lineage: Bacteria > Pseudomonadati > Pseudomonadota > Alphaproteobacteria > Sphingomonadales > Sphingomonadaceae > Sphingomonas > Sphingomonas sp. BE123. The sequence continues at coordinate 465,039 of NZ_JAVDTW010000002.1, forward strand.
GCGCTTGTGCTAGCGCCACCTCGGCATCGCGCGCGGCGCGTTCGGCGTCGGTCAGCGCGGCGTCCAGATCGGGCATGTGCGCGGTCGCTTCGGCGATGCGCGTGTTGAGCGCCTGACTCTCACTGTCGAGCCGGGCCAGCGCATCGGCCGCGTCACGGGCGAGCGCGCCTTCGCGTTCCTTGTCGCTTTCCAGCCGCGTGGCCGAATCGTGCAGGTCTGCAATCCGCCGGTCGATCGCGGCGCGTTCGCTGCGCAGCGTCGCCAGCCGGTGCATCGCCTCACTCGCGCGGTCGCGCTGGGCGAGCGCGGCGGCGCGGGCGGAGGCGAGCGTGGTCGCGACCGCCTGTTGCGCGGCGAGCGCCGCTTCCTGCGCATCGGTGCTTTCGGCGACCAGCGCCTCGGCGGCAGCGGCTTCCTGCTTGGCGGCGGCCGCGGCGGCGGCGGCATCGCGCCAGCGCGCGAAGATCATCCGCGCTTCGGCCACGCGGATGCGGTCGGACAACTCGCGATAGCGCTCTGCCTGTCGCGCCTGGCGCTTGAGCGCGGCCGCGCGCGCTTCCTGATCGCTGATCAGTTCATCGAGCCGGGTGACGTTGGCCTCGGTCGCGCGCAGCTTTTGTTCGGCATCCTTGCGGCGCACATGCAGACCGGAAATGCCGGCTGCTTCCTCGAGCATCTGGCGCCGCTCGCCGGGCTTGGCCTGGATGATCGCGCCGATTCGCCCCTGGCTGACCAGGGCAGGCGAGTGCGCGCCGGTAGCCGAATCGGCAAAGAGCAGGCCGACATCCTTCGCGCGCACGTCGCGACCGTTGATGCGATAGGCAGACCCCGCGCCGCGTTCGATCCGTCGGACGACCTCCAGCTCGCCATCGTCAGGGCCGCCGGCCTGTTCGGCGAGGATCGAGACTTCGGCAAAGTCGCGCTGCGGGCGACTGGCGGTGCCCGCAAAGATCACGTCCTCCATCCCCGCGCCGCGCATCGACTTGGCGCTGTTCTCGCCCATCGCCCAGCGCAGCGCTTCGAGCAGGTTGGACTTGCCGCAGCCATTGGGGCCGACAATCCCGGTCAGCCCGGGCTCGATGCGCAGGTCGGCGGGGTCGACGAAGCTCTTGAAGCCGGTGAGGCGGAGCCGCTTGATCTGCATGTCAGCGGCCCCGCCCGCGGGTCATGGTCAGGCGCCTGCAGCCTTCAGCGCTGCTTCGACCTGCTGCCAGGTGCCGATGTTTTCCAGAACCTTGCCATTGAGGATGAAGGTCGGCGTTCCAGCGATGTTGAACTGCTTTCGGCCGGCCTCGGCGGCCTTCACCAGCGCTTCGGTCGCGGCCTGGTCGGCCAGGCACTGGCGCGCCTGCGCCTCGGGCACGCCGCGCTGCTGCACAAAGGCCAGATAGCCGAACTTTTCCGCCATCGCGACGATGCGCTGTTGCGGCGCCATCGATTCGATCTGGGTGATGAAGGGATCGCCGTCCTTCGGGCCGTTGCCGAGCAGCGTCTGCTGCTCCGCGAACATCTGGTCGAGGATCGGGAAGAAGGTGGCGGGGCCGGCGCACTGGCCGACCAGTGCGGCACCGACGTCGATCGGATTGAGCAGGAAATCGCGGAACTCGAAGCTGACCTTGCCGGTCGCGATATAGGCCTTGAGCGGCTCCATCCCGGTGATCGCGAAATTCGCGCAATGGCCGCAGGTGCGCGAGCCATATTCGATCAGCTTGATCGGCGCGTCGGGGTTGCCCATGCGGAACCCGCCCTCGGCGGTCTTGACGACGGTATCGGTCCACTGGCTGCCGGCCGGGGCCGTGCTCCCCGCGACCGGGGATGCTGCCGGGACCGGGGCGGCGCTGTTGCCGCTTTCCTCACCGCTGCCACAGCTGGCAAGCGCCAGCGCCGATACCAGGCCGATTGCAATTCGCTTCAAGTCACGTCTCCACGTGTTGGGGATGGGTCAGCGCGCGCCCGCGGCGCGCAGTTCGGGTTCCAGCGTATCCCAATGGCCGCCGCCACCGGTCTTGCCGTTGATCACGAAGGTCGGGGTGCCCTTGATCGTCTTCCACGATGCGTCGGCCATCGCGGCCAGGCGATTGAGGTCGGCGGGGTTGGCAAAGCACTGGTCGATCTGTGCCTGGCTCATGCCAAGGCCGCGCATCAGCGGGCTCAGCCCGGAAGCTTCGCCCAGTGCCTTGAGCCGGGCGAGTTCCGGGCGGGACTGAAGTGCCGCCTGATTGGCCTGCCACCAGCGCGACCCGATCCGCGCCCAGCTGCCCTGATCGGCAAAGATCGCCTCGGTTGCGCCGGCAAAGCCCTTTGGCCCGGCGCACCGGGCGAGCAGGGCGGCGGTCATGTCGAGCGGATCGCGCACGGCATGGCGCACCTCGACGCGCACCGATCCGCGCCGGACATAGCCATCCTTCAGCGCCGGTTTCGACTCCGCGACGAATTCGGCGCAATGGCCGCAGGTATAGCTCAGATACTCGACCAGCTGGACCTTCGCGGCCGGGTTGCCGATCAGATACGCGCCCGACGGCGCCTGGACGACATGGGTCGACCAGTCGCGTGCAGCGGGCGCCTTTTTCGGCTGTTGCGCGGTGGCGCCGCCAGCGACGACGGCCGCCATGGCCAGCGGGGCAAGGATGGCGAACAGACGCATCAATCGATCTTTCCAAGTTTGAATGCGGGCGCCGCAAGCCCGGCCCCCAATCCTTCGAGGACCGCGCGCAATTCCGGATCAACGATCGCGCGCAGGCTGTCGCCCAGTTCCGCCGGAAGCGGGGCGGGCGGGGACGGCGGCGCGGGCTTTGGCTTGCGCGCCACCTCGCCCTGCCGGATCGCCACCCGCGCGACCGCCGGATAGCCGAAGAAGCGGTTGACCCGCTCCACGATCTCCGGCGCAATATGCTGCATCATCGGGGCATGCGCACCCTGCACGACCAGGCTGAGCACGCCGTTCGACCGCTCGCCGCGCGGAAAGCGGATCGATTCGGGCGAGGAAACGCCGGCATAGCGTTCGCCGACGATCTCGCTCCACCGGCTGAGCACAGCGCTCTGGACAAAGCCGAACTTGCGGAACGCGACGCGGCCGACATCAGGGACCAGATCCGCGACGGCGCGGACCCGGTTGCTGCGGCGAGGTTCGTCGGTCGTGGTGCGCGGCTTACTCATTCGCCCGGTCCATGCCATAGCCGGGGCGTGCCCGACAATGTTTCTCACGCCATCGCCGATCTGCTGCTCGCCTGGTACGACGTCAACGCCCGCACGCTGCCGTGGCGCGCGCCGCCGGGAACGCCGCCGCCCGACCCGTATCGCGTGTGGCTGTCGGAGGTGATGCTGCAGCAGACCCAGGTAGCGGCGGTCATTCCCTATTTCGAGACGTTCACGACGCGCTGGCCCGATTTCGCCAGCCTCGCCGCAGCCGACGATGCCGAGGTGATGAGTGCCTGGGCCGGGCTTGGCTATTATGCCCGCGCCCGCAACCTGCTGGCGGCGGCGCGGGCGGTGGCGGTGGAGCATAGTGGGCGCTTGCCGGAAGACGAGGCCGAACTGCGCAAGCTGCCGGGCTTCGGCGCTTACACTGCGGCGGCGGTAGCGGCGATCGCGTTCGGGCAGCGCGCGGTCGTGGTCGATGGCAATGTCGAGCGGGTGGTGACGCGGCTGTTCGCCGTGGCCGATCCGTTGCCGGGTGCGAAACCGCAGGTTCGGGCGCTCACCGATTCGATCACACCCGCCATGCGCGCGGGCGACTTCGCACAGGCGATGATGGACCTGGGCGCGACGATCTGTACCCCGCGCAACCCCAAATGCCTGCTGTGCCCGCTGGCTGAGCCCTGCGCCGCGCGGCGCGGCGGGACGCCCGAGGCGTTTCCAGTGAAGACCAAGAAGGCCGCGCGGCCGGTGCGGTACGGCACATTCTTCTGGCTGGAGCATGCGGGGTCGGTGCTGCTGGTGCGGCGTCCGGACAAGGGGCTGCTGGGCGGCATGCGCGCGCTGCCGACCGGGCCTTGGGCCGATCGTCCGCCGGGCCTGCGCGATGCGCCGGTCGTCGCTGAGTGGACGCTGCGCAACGCCCCGATCCGCCACGTCTTTACCCATTTCGAGCTGAACGGCGTGCTTGCGACTGCAACACTCGCGCGTCACATAGGCGCGGTCGAGGGCGAATGGTGGCCGATCGCGCGACTGAATGAGGCAGGACTTCCGCGGCTGTTCGCCAAGGCGGTCGAGGTGATGGAGAGCAAGGCATGAAGCGGACCTGGATGAGTGGTGGCGTAGCGATGCTGGCGCTGGTGGCGTGTCCGATGGCTGCGACGGGGCAGGTGGCCCCCGCTGCGGCGCCGGCTCAGGCTGCGGCTCCGGTCGAGGCGATGGCCCGCGACTATGTCGCCCAGAACCGCACGCCGGGTATCGTCATCGCTTATGGCATCGGGGATTCGGGGCCCGTGTTCGCCAGCGCCGGGCGCATCGCGATGGAGGCGGATGCAGCGGCTGCCGGGCCCGACTCGCTGTGGCGCGTCTATTCGATGACCAAGCCGATCACCGCGATGGCGGCGATGATGCTGGTCGAGGACGGCAAGCTCAAGCTCGATCAGCCGATTGCCGATTTCTTCCCCGGCTTTCGCCAGATGAAGGTGCTGACGGACCCGGCGAACAGTCTCGACAGCCGGCCGGCAACGACTCAGATCACCGTGCGCCATCTGCTGACCCACACCGCAGGTCTTGGCTATTCGATCATCACCAAGGGGCCGTTGCTCAAGGAATATGAGCGGCTCGGCATCACGCCGGGCGCGGTGAGCGCGATGTTCGAGGCGCAGGCGCGACCGCTGCGTCCGACCAGCCTCAAGGAATTCGCCGAGCGCGTCGCCACCCTGCCGCTGATCGCGGAGCCGGGGACGAAATGGAGCTATTCGATCAGCCTCGACCTGCTGCCGGCAGTGATCGAGGCGGCGGCGGGCATGCCGTTCGAACAGTTTTTGCAGACCCGCATGTTCGGGCCGCTCAACATGACCTCGACCTACTGGACCGTCCCGCAGTCGGAGGTCGGTCGGTTCGCGACCAACTATGCCTGGGCGGGAGACAATCGCCTGCCGCTCGATCCGGCGCGGACCTCGGCCTATCTCACGCCGCCCTCCTTCCCCTATGGCGGGGCTGGGCTGGTGATGTCGGCGCGCGATTATGACCGGTTCCTGCACATGCTGGCCAACGGTGGCGCGGTCGGCACGGTTCGCGTGATGAAGGCCGAAACGGTTCGGCTGGCGATGTCCGACCTGTTGCCTGCCGGAGTCAGCTATGCCGGCGCGCCCAGCGGCAGCGGCGGCGCGGCCGGACCGAAAATGGGCTATGGCGCGGGCGGATCGGTCCAGCTTGAGGATGTTGCGGGCGGCGCGAGCAAGGGCACCTATGGGTGGGGCGGTGCGGCGGGGACCGTTGCCTGGGTCGATCCGGCGCGCAAGCTGCGCGGAACGGTGATGGTCAACTATTTCCCCTCCGACAAATGGCCGCTGCGTGCCGATGCGGCGCGGGCAGTATACGCGCAGGCTGCGCGCTGAGGGTGGGTCCGGTCGGGTTTACCGGCGCCGTCCTGGACCGCGCCGATCGTGAACGGAACGATCCCGATGCGCTTGCCGCGGCGCTGGGCGACTGGCGCGCACGGCTGCTGAAGCTCAACGGGCTCGATCCGGAGATCGATGCCGACGGGCGGTTGGTCTGGGCGAGTCTTGCCGACCTGCCCGATGCTGCCGATCCGTTGTTTCTCGGCTATATCGACGGCAAGCCGCATTTCGTGCCGCTGCGGATGGGCGAGCGGCATGGGCCAGCGCGCTCCCCCGCACTCTTCGCCATGCTCGGGCTGATGCCGCCCGATCAGGCCGGGCTCTATGCATGTGCGCGCAGTCTGGTCGACTGGCACCAGCGCCACGGCTATTGCCCGGTATGCGGCAGCGCCACCGACCTGTTCCGCGCTGGCTGGGCGCGGCGGTGCCCGTCCTGTGCCGCCGAACATTTTCCGCGCACCGACCCGGTCGTGATCATGCTTGCCGAACATGATGGCCGCGCCCTGCTCGGTCGGCAGGCGGCCTGGCCGGCGGGGCGCTATTCGGCGCTGGCGGGCTTTGTCGAGGTCGGCGAATCGATCGAGGAAGCGGTCGTGCGCGAAACGCTGGAGGAGGCGGGCGTGCGGGTTTCGGACGTGCGCTATATCGCCAGCCAGCCCTGGCCGTTCGCTTCGTCGCTGATGATCGCCTGCATCGCCCGAGCGGAGAGCGATTCGCTGAACCTCGACTCGCAGGAGATCGAGGACGCGATGTGGGTCACCCGCGACGAAGCCCGCGCGGCACTGGACGGCGCCGGCGACGCGCGATTCATCGCGCCGCCGCGCTATGCCATTGCCCACAGTCTGCTAAGCGCGTGGGTCGAAGGGGGCTAGCTTGCGACGTCGACCAGTTCGATCGTCTGCGACTCTTCAAACGCCAGATAGGGGATGGCGGCGGCATAGCCGGCAAGGCCAACGGTCACGAGCAGCGTGACGACGATGCCGATCGCGCGCCCGGGCATCCACCCGTCCATGCCGAAGGCGTGGAGGATGCGCCCGGCAACAAACAATGCCGCGGCCACCCACAGCCAGGTCTCGGTCCCGACCGCCAGTTCGATCAGGCCGAGCAGGATGAGCACGAACGGCGCGTGTTCGACGAAGTTGAGCTGTGCACGCATCCGTGCGGTCAGCCGGGTGCTGCCGCCATCCCCGACCAGGATCTTTTCCGCGCGGCGGACCTGCCCGACGCGATAGGTAAGCCAGGCGTTGAGCAACGCGCAGGCGGCGGCTGCGGCCAGCGTGACGGGCAGGATGATGGCGTCCATTTCGAATTCCCCCTTTGAAACGTCTTCGCTGCCATGCGGCGCGCCGCCTTGCAACTTGAACGGAAATCGCTATAGGCCCTCGCTCGCTTCGCGACTGGCCCAGGGCAGTCCGGCGAGTGCCGGACCCCGGCGCTTGCCCGCTTGCCGCCATGGGCGTATCGCGATCCAGGTTTTAAGACGACAGTTCAAGAAGGTTTGCCGAAATGGCCGTCCCCAAGAGAAAAGTTTCGCCGAGCCGCCGTGGCATGCGTCGGTCGCATGACGCGCTGAAGGTCCAGGCGTTCCAGGAATGCCCGAATTGCGGCGAACTCAAGCGCCCGCACGTGCTGTGCGGCGCCTGCGGCCATTATAACGGCCGCGAGATCATCTCGGTCGAGGGCTGAGCCCGATTAAAGGGGGCTGTCGGTCATGACCTCAAGCGCGCGAATCGCCGTCGATGCGATGGGCGGCGATGAGGGGCTGGCGGTCATGCTCGCTGGCGTTGCGCGTGCGCGACGCCGGTTCGATGGCATGCGCTTTCTGCTCGTCGGCGACGAATCGGCGATTCGCGAAGGGCTGAAGGCCCATCCCAACCTGACCGCCGCGTCGGAGATCGTCCACGCGCCGGAGGTGGTGACTGCGGACGACAAGCCGAGCCAGGCGATTCGCCGCGCCAAGACCACATCGATGGGGGTCGCCATCGATCTGGTGAAGCGCGGCGATGCGGCTGCGGCGGTGTCGTCGGGTAATACCGGCGCGTTGATGGCGATGGCAAAGCTTGCCCTGCGCACCATGCCCGGGATCGATCGTCCGGCGCTGGCCGCGCGGATGCCGACGCTTGGCGACAATGACGTGGTCATGCTCGACCTGGGCGCCAATACCGAGGTCGACAGCCGCAATCTTGTCCAGTTCGCGGTGATGGGCGCCGCTTATGCGCGGACCGTGCTCGACCTCGATTCGCCGCGTGTCGCGCTGCTGAACATCGGCACCGAAGAGCTCAAGGGCACCGACAGCATTCGCGATGCCGCGCAACAGCTGCGCGCCGCGACTCATCTCCCGCTGCGCTTCACCGGCTTTGTCGAGGGCAACGCCATGTCGCGCGGCAATGTCGACGTGATCGTGTGCGACGGCTTTTCCGGCAATATCGCGCTCAAGACGGTCGAAGGGACGGCCCGCTTCGTCGGCGATCTGCTGCGCCGCGCCTTCTCCAGTTCGATCCGCTCGAAGATCGGCTTCCTGATCTCCAAGCCGGCGACCGAATTGCTGCGCCATCATCTCGATCCCAACAATCACAACGGCGCGGTGTTTCTTGGCCTCAACGGCATCGTCGTGAAGAGCCATGGCAGTGCCAATGAAATCGGGGTCGACACCGCGATCGGCGTCGCTGCCAAGATGGTGCGCGACGACCTGACCCGTCGCATCGCCGAGGATCTCGGCAATTTCGAGGCCCAGGCAGCATGAACGACTCAGGCGCCGTCGCGACCATGCGGCGAGCAGTGATTACCGGTACCGGTTCGGCGCTGCCGCGTCGCCGCGTGCCCAACGCCGAACTGGCCGAACAGGTCGACACGTCCGACGAATGGATCGTCGAGCGGACCGGGATCCGCTTCCGTCACATCGCCGCGCCGGACGAGACGACGTCGACCCTCGCCACGGACGCTGCCCGTGCCGCGATCGCCGCGGCCGGGATCGATGCGCAGGCGATCGATCTGATCGTGCTGGCGACCGCGACGCCGGACCAGACCTTTCCTGCCAGCGCGACCCGGGTCCAGGCAGCACTCGGCATCGCCGATTGTGTCGCGTTTGACGTCGCCGCGGTGTGCTCGGGTTTTCTGTACGCGGTCCAGGTTGCCGACAGCATGATCCGCGCGGGCAGCGCCAGCTGCGCGCTGGTGATCGGCGCCGAAACGTTCAGTCGCATCCTCGACTGGGAAGACCGGACCACCTGCGTGCTGTTCGGTGATGGCGCCGGGGCGATCGTGATGCAGGCGCAGGATAGCGCCGTCGATGGCGGGCGCGGCGTGCTCGCGACCCGGCTGCATGCCGATGGCCGGCACAACCAGCTGCTCTATGTCGATGGCGGCCCGTCCACCACCGGCACGGTCGGCAAGCTGCGCATGAAGGGCAAGGAAGTGTTCCGCCATGCGGTGGTCAACCTGGCCAGCGTGATGACCGAAAGCCTGGCCGCCGCAGGACTGGGGCCGGAGGATGTCGACTGGGTCGTTCCGCATCAGGCCAATGCCCGCATCCTCGATGCGACCGCGCGCAAGCTGGACCTTCCACCGGAAAAGGTCGTCGTCACGGTCGATCAGCACGCCAATACCTCGGCAGCGTCGGTCCCGCTCGCGCTCGATACCGCGGTTCGCGACGGCCGGATCAAGACCGGGGATCTGCTCGTGCTGGAAGCGATGGGCGGCGGATTTACCTGGGGCGCCGCGGTAATTCGGTTCTGACCGTAAAAATACGGTATCGTAACGATCACGGAACGATGGTTGCAGACTGCGCTCAGTATGTTACGGTAACAGCACCGTGGCAGGAGAGTTCACGATGGCAATCGCCGCGACGCTGACCAGGGCCGATCTTGCCGATGCATTGCACCGCGATGTTGGCTTGTCCCGCGCGGATGCTTCCCGCCTCGTCGAACAATTGCTCGGCCATATGTGCGACGCGCTTGCCCGTGGCGAGAATGTGAAGATTTCAGGGTTCGGCAGCTTTGTCCTGCGTGACAAGGGTGAGCGGATCGGCCGCAACCCCAAGACCGGGGTCGAAGTGCCGATCGCACCCCGCCGCGTCCTCACCTTCCGTGCCAGCCAGATGCTGCGCGACCGGATCGTGAGCGGGGGGTAACATGACGGTCGGTCCGGAGAAGGGCCCCGAGGCCTTCCGGACCATCGGTGAGCTTGCGCAGGAAATCGGGCGGCCCCAGCATATCTTGCGTTATTGGGAAACCCGCTTCGCCCAGTTGCGACCGCTGCAGCGCGCGGGTGGCCGCCGCTATTATCGTCCTGCCGATGTCGCGCTGGTCCGCCGCATCGATGCGCTGCTCACCCATGAGGGCTATACGATCCGCGGCGTTCAGCGCCTGCTGGCCGCCGAGGGTGCGTCGCGCCGTGACCGCGCGGCGCCATTGCGGGCGGTTCGCGCCGAGCTGCAGGCGGCGCTGGACGAGGATTGCTGATCGGGTAACGCGACCGGTCCCGTTCAGCGGTCAAACGCCTAGTGTTCAGGCCCGAGCAGCGGATCGAGATCGCGCGGACGGACGAAGCGCTGCAGCGTCCCGCCATTGCTCCGGACTGCGCCCCAGTCATCGACGTCAAAGGCCATGACCGCGACTGCAGCGGTCGGGAACTTCGCCTCCACCGCGTCACGCAGCGTGTCGCCGGCGCGATCGGGGACCAGCATCAGCACCAGATCCTCAAGTCCCGGATTATGCCCGATCATCAGGACGCTGTCCGCGCCCGCCGGCAGTTCATGGATCAGATCGAGCAGCGTCGAGGCCGAGGCGAGGTAGATGCGCCGGTCCCATGCAGGGGCCAGCGCCCCGCCATACCCCGCTTCCACTTGCTCCACCGTCTCGACGATGCGGACCGCCGGGGATGCGATGACATGGTCGAACTCCAGTCCCGCGCTGCGCAGATGGCGCCCCATCACCATCGCGGCACGCTGGCCGCGGCCGTTGAGCGGACGGTCGAAATCCCGCGACACGGGGTCGTCCCAGCTCGACTTGGCGTGGCGCAGCACGGTCAGCGTCTTCATCGGTCCTCCGGATCGGCGATTGCGTCCGCCTTCTGCCCCAGCGATGCGACGGAGGAAAGACGCCCGACCCGCTCGACTGCCGCGTCGAGGGTGAGTCGGCGAACCGGCGTGCCGTCCGGAAACGCATCGAGAAATCGCGACGGCGTGGCGCCCGACAACAGGACGAATGCTCCGCAATCGTCGGCGCGGCGGATCAGCCGGCCAAAGGCCTGGGCCAGGCGGGCGCGCACGATGCGGTCGTCATAGCTGCTGCCGCCTTGGGCCAGCCGGCGCGCGGCGTGCAGGACGCTCGGCTTGGGCCAGGGGACCCCCTCCATCACGACCAGCCGCAGCGAGTGGCCGGGAACATCGACCCCGTCGCGCAGCGCATCGGTGCCGATCAGCGACGCGCGGGGATCGTCGCGAAAAATATCGACCAGCGTGCCGGTATCGATCGGATCGACATGCTGGGCATAAAGCGGCAGCCCTTCGCGTGCGAGCCGGTCGGCAATCCGGGCATGGACCGCGCGCAGCCGCCTGATCGCGGTGAACAGGCCCAGCGTCCCGCCCTGCGCCGCCGCGATCAGCCGCGCATAGGCGCCCGCCAGCGCCGCCATGTCGCCGCGCTTGATGTCGGTCACGATCAGCACCTCGGCCTGTCGCGGGTAATCGAACGGAGACGGTGCGGCAAAGCGCTGTGCCGGATGGAGCAGGTGCTGGGCGCCGCTGCGTTGCTCGGCAACGTCCCAGTCGCCCCCCGCGCGCAGCGTTGCGGAGGTGACCAGCGCGCCATGGGCGGGCTTGAGCACCGTTTCGGCAAAGGGGCGGGTCGGGTCGAGCCAGCGGCGATGGATGGCGATATCGATTTCGCGCCCTTCGATCCGCTCGACTGCAAGCCAGTCGACAAACTCCTCGGTTGCCGGGCCACCGATGCGGGCGACCAGCGCCAACCAGGCGGCGACCGTTTCGGCGCGCCAGCCAAGCGAGGCGATTGTCCCCTCGATCCGCGCACGTGCCGGGCCGTCCATCCAGTCGGGCGCCTCGTCCAGCACAGCCTGCAGCCGGCGTCCCAGTGCCATCAGCGGGCGCAACAGGCTTTCGAGCGCGGCGGCTGCGGCTGGAATCGCGTCGACCAGCGCGGCGTCGGGCTCGGCCAGCTCGGTTTCCATGCCATAGCCCGCCTCGCCCGATCCATCGGCATCGCGGGCATAGACGAGGCCGCGTACCGCCGCGAGAAGATGCTCGATTGCCCCAAAGGGCTGGCCCTCCGCGACGCGTTGCAGCCAGCCATCGGACGGCAGCGCGCGCGCCGCATCGACTGCCTCCGTGATCGCGATTGCGCCGGCATCGTCATAGCTGGCGACGTCGGACAGGCGCGCCGCCAGCCCGCGGCGGCGCCCGCGCGATCCGCTTTCCGGCCCGGTCACCCAGCGCCGCAGCTCAATCGTTTCCTGCCCGGACAATGCGACCCCGAACATCGCGTCGGCGGCGTCGAACAGGTGGTGACCCTCGTCGAACACATATCGGGTCGGGCGGGTCGCGGTTTCGCGTCCGCGCGCGGCATTGACCATCACCAGCGCGTGATTGGCGATGACGATGTCCGCATCGGCGCTGGCCCGGGCTGCGCGCTCGATGAAGCATTTGCGGTAATGCGGACAGCCGGCATAGACGCACTCGCCGCGCCGGTCGGTCAGTGCGGTGGAACCGTTGCGCCGGAACAAGGCGGGGAGCCAGCCCGGCAGATCGCCGCCAACCATGTCTCCGTCCGCCGTATAGGCGGCCCAGCGGGCGACCAGTTGCGCCAGAATCGCCGCGCGGCCGGCAAAACCGCCCTGCAGCGCGTCCTCAAGATTGAGCAGGCACAGGTAGTTTTCGCGGCCCTTGCGTGTGACGATTCGCCGTTTGCGTATGTCCGGATCGGCGAACAGCCGCTCGCCTTCATGCCCGAGCTGGCGCTGCAGCGCTTTGGTGAAGGTCGAAATCCACACCGCGCCGCCGGCCTGCTCGGCCCAGAGCGAGGCGGGGGCGAGATAGCCCAGCGTCTTGCCGATCCCGGTTCCGGCTTCCGCCAGCACCAGGTTGGGCGATTCGCGCACGGTGCGTGGAGCAAAGGCGCTGGCCGCGGCTTCGGCAAAGCGGTGCTGCCCTTCGCGCTGCTCGGCGCCGGCGCCGGTCAATGCGGACAGGCGGGCGCGTACCGCGTCGGGATCGAGTGCCACGGTGCGCGGCGGCGGGCGCGGCGCGCCTTCCTCCCATTCGGGGAGGCGGGCGAACAGCCAGCGGTCGGCGCGCTCCGGGCGGTGCAGCCGTTCGGCCACTGCCGGCGCCCAGGGCCAGCGCAGCCGTGCCAGCGATTGCGCCGCATGCCAGGCACCTTCGCGCTCGGGCCAGTCGGAGCCGGCGATGTCGAGCATCGCTGCCGCCGCCGCGCGCAGGAAGGCGGCGACGTCGGAGTCGCGCCCGGGCTCATCCAGCGCGAGCGCGCGCGCGATGCCGCGCGGGGTCGGCACCATGAAGCGCGCCGGCCGCAGAAACGCGAACAATTCGAGCAGGTCGAGCCCGGACAGGTCGGGATAGCCCAGCCGCTGACCCGTCAGCGGCGCGTTGAGCAGAATGACGGGCGTGTCCGCGGCGATGCGGACTGCTTCGCCCCGGCCGATGCTGCGTGTGCCCTCGGCCGTTGCAACCCAGATCCCGCCATGACTGGCATAGAGCGCGGGATAGGGAAGCGGCGTCATGATGCCGCGCGCGGACGACGCGCGATCAGAGACCCGGCGTGTCGGGCTGCTGGCTGTCCACGACGCGCACCTGCACCGGCTGTTCGACATGCGTTGCGGCGGTCACCAGACCCCAGATCCATGCGCCCAGCATCATCGGGCCGCCGATGATGATGCCGATCAGCGTCAACGCAAAGAACAGGCCGACAAAATAGATGATCAGCTGTGCGATGCCCGCGCCGGTCCTGCCGATGATCAGGCTGCCAACGCCGGGAACGAAGAAATTCAGAATGATTGCTGCGGCCTTCATCGGTGATCCCCCCTCGTGGATGGACCCGCAGCCTAGGCAGCTTTGACCGCGTGGGCAATCGCGCCGCAATCACCGTGCGTTATAGCGCAGCCGGCCGATGAAGCGCGACATGCTGAAGCGATGGTCACTGCGCCCGGCCAGCTTCGCCTTGGCCTTTTCGAATTGCATGATGTTGTCGATCCGGCGGGCGAGGAAGGCGCGGCTGTCGACCTGACCTTCGCTTTCGTCGTTCAGGAACACCGCAATCGTCGCGGCATAGATGCCGGCAAGCATGGCGCGCTTGGTATAGTGATTATAGTCCGTCGCGGTGTCCCCGGCGAGCCGCCACATCGCATCGGCCGACCGCCAGCCAAGCCGTGTCGCCCGCACTGCATTTTGCGGCATGGCAAGGATCGCGACCGCGCGGCGGAGCGCCTCCCGGTCCGGGGCCAGGATGTCGAGCCGGGTTTCGACCAGCGCCGCGATGCGCGCCCGGATCTTCATCTCGGCAAGCGTCTCGGGCGGGAGGCGGCGCGCCATCTCGCGATCGATATATGCGAACCACAGGTCGATCATCGCAACCGCGCCGTCGGGAATCGCGAGCCGCGCGACATCGCGATCCGCGCCAATGGCGTCCGCTGCCGCCGCAACCGCTGCCGCGCTCCACCCGTCAAAGGCGGCATTGGGGGCAAGGTGCGGCGCCAGTGCGTCGCGCAGCTCGTCCAGCGTCATGTCGGCGACTTCGGTCATGTTCCCGATTTAATCCCTGTTCCCGTCGACGCAACCTGTCCCGGAGGGCTTTTGCCGCGCCGGACAAGGACCAGCGCAACCGCGACCAGCGCCGCCCCGATAAAGTCGGGAACGCCCAGCCGCTCGTCGTAAACGATCCAGCCGACCGTCCCGGCGACAACCGGTTGCGTGAGCAGCGCGATCCCGACCACGAGCGGCGAAAGATGGCCGAGCGCGTAGATCATCAGCCCCTGCCCGATGACCTGGCTGGCGAGCGCGAGGCCAAGCAGCACGGTCCAATTGTCTGGCCAGATCCGCTCCCCCAGCGCCCAGGCGAAGATCAGGAGCGGAAGGGTGCCGAACAGACTGGACCAGGCGAGCGCGGGCAACGGCGCCATCCCCTTTCGCGCGCGGGCCATCAGGATGAAATAGACGGTGTAGAGCGCGCCCGCGAGCAGACACAGCAGGTCCCCGAACAGGTTCTGCGGCGACAATTCATAGGAGCGCCCGAGCAGCAGTCCCGCACCGATCGCGGCAAGCGCCAGCGCCAGCCCCTGTTGCCGCGTCGGCCAGGCGCGCGCGACGAGGAAGCCCCAGATCGGGTACATCAGCGTCGCCGAATTGCCGAACAGCGTCGAGTTGGCGAGCGTCGTGTGCAGGATGCCGACATGCCACGAGGCAAGGTCCGCGGCAAAGGCGACGCCGGCCAGGATCAGCACGCCCCACAGTCCGCGCGTACCGTCGAGCGCTCGGCTCCGCCCGACCAGCAGGATCGCGAACAGCATCGGCACCCCCAGCGCCAGCCGCCAGAATCCCGCCGCGACCGGCCCGACATCGGCGGCGCGCACGAACCAGGGGCCAAAGGCGAGCGCGATGTTGCCGAGCAGCAGCGCGGCAAAGGGCAACGCAGCGCTGCTTGTTACGGATGCAACTTTTCTTGGCGGGGTGGAGTCGTGCATGATGCCCTTAGCGCCCTAACTCTTGTGCAACGCAAATGATTTGGAGACCCGTTGATGTCCGACCTGTTCGATCCGATCCGCCTTGGCGCCATCGATGCGCCCAACCGCGTGCTGATGGCCCCGCTGACCCGCGGGCGCGCGGATCGTGCCGCGGTGCCGACGGCGATCATGGCGGACTATTATGCGCAGCGTGCGTCGGCCGGGCTGATCATCTCCGAAGCGACCGGCATCAGCCGTCAGGGTCTTGGCTGGCCCTTTGCGCCGGGGCTGTGGAGCGATGAGCAGGTCGCAGGGTGGCAGCCGGTCACTGCCGCCGTCCATGCCGCCGGTGGCCGGATCGTCGCGCAGCTCTGGCACATGGGACGCCAGGTCCATAGCTCGGTCACCGGCGAACAGCCGGTTTCGGCATCGGCCACGCAGACCAAGGGTCATATCCATACCTATGAGGGGCGCCAGCCGTCCGAACCCGCCCGTGCCCTCGACCTTGCCGAATTGCCCGGCATCATCGATTCCTATGCCCGCGCGGCCGAGAACGCGATGAAGGCAGGGTTCGACGGCGTCCAGATTCACGCGGCCAATGGCTATCTGATCGACCAGTTCCTGCGCGATGGCGCGAATCACCGCACCGACGCCTATGGCGGCAGCGTCGACAACCGCATCCGCCTGCTCAGCGAAGTGACCGAACGGGTGGTGTCGGCGATCGGTGCGGACCGTACCGGCGTTCGCCTGTCGCCCAATGGCGACAGCCAGGGGGTCGATGACAGCAACCCCGAAGCGCTGTTCGTCCCCGCCGCTGCCCGCCTGTCGGAGCTTGGCATCGCGTTTCTCGAACTGCGCGAGCCGGGGCCCGACGGCACGTTCGGGCGCACCGATGTGCCCAAGCTGAGCCCGGCGATCCGCACCGCCTTTGCCGGGCCGCTGGTTGTCAATTCCGACTATGTGACGCGCGAGCAGGCGCAGGCGGTCCTCGATGCCGGCACCGCCGATGCGGTGAGCTTCGGTCGTACCTTCATCGCCAATCCCGACCTGCCCGCCCGCCTGCGCAGCGGCGCCCCGCTGGCCGAGGGGAATATGGCGACGTGGTACAGCCAGGGGCCGGAGGGCTATAGCGACTATCCGGCGCTGGAAGATCAGCCGGCCTGAATCGCGTCGATCCGCGCGGTGGTCCAGCGACGGACCGCCGCGCGAAGACCGGGGTGCAATGCCAGCACGAACGGGACCGCGATCAGCCAGGGAAAGAACATGAAGGCGATCGTGAAGACGACGAATGCCCCGATAACGCCGCTGCCGACCGCATTGCTGACCTTTTCGCTGAAGCGGTCGTCCATCACGATCCGGCGTGGCGCCTTGAGATCGTAGAGCGGCGAAGTGATGAGGATCCGCGCGCCGCTGCGGTCATCGATCCCGCGCGGTTCCGCTTCGGCAACGGGGCGTTCGGCAAGCTCCGGCCCCGGCGCAGGCGCCGGATCGTCGCGCCGCACCGGCGCGACCGGCCCCGGTGCGCTGGTGGGCTTGCCCGTCAGCGTGTCGACCACCACCAGCCGCCGGTCACGCTCGACCACCTTGTAGCGGCTGGGCGGAACATCGGTCATCGCGACGCACGTCCCGCGCGCCATTGATCGGCGCTTTGTCCCCAGGCATCGACCCGCACATCGGCATAAGGCGCGGGAAGCGTGACCGGGCGCAGGTTGGTCGAGCCGAGTCGCTGGGCAAGCCGGATCGACCGGGTGTTTTCGGGCGCGATGGTGTGGATGACCTCGCTCCAGCCGAGCACCTCGACGGCGTAATCCATCGCCGCGACCGCGCCTTCATACGCATAGCCGCGCCCGGCAAACTCGCCCGCCACGCCCCAGCCGACTTCGGTGCCGGGCCAGCCATCGGGCATCCATGGCCCCAGGCGCCCGACCCATTTGCCGGTCGCGCGCTCGATCACGCTGAACATCGCGAAGCCGTTGATCTCCCATGCGCCGGCCATGGTGCAGAGCTGGCGCCAGGCGACGCTGCGCTCGACCGGGCCGCCGAGATGCTCGGTCGCGACCGGATCGGCGGAAAAAGCCGCCCAACCATCCAGATCCTCCGCCGCCGGACGGCGCAGGATCAGCCGTTCGGTGAAGAGGATCGGGTGGGTCACAGCCGTTGCTTGAGCGCCAGCATGGCCATGGCTGCTTCGGCCGCGCCACCGCCCTTATTCAACTGCGCCGGATCGGCGCGGCGGATCGCCTGGGCCTCATCCTCGGTGGTCAGGATGCCGTTGCCGATCGGAATCCCGTCCATGGTCAGCGCCATGATGCCGCGCGCGCTCTCGTTCGAGACGATCTCGAAATGATAGGTTTCGCCGCGGATCACCACGCCGAGCGCGACATAGGCGTCATAGCGCGCGGTTTCCTCGGCCAGCACGATCGCGCCGGGCACTTCGAGCGCGCCCGGGACGGTGACCGTCTCATGCGAATGTTCCGCCGCCTCGATCGCGGCGCGGGCGCCGGCAAGGAGCATGTCGTTCAAATGGTCGTAGAACCGCGCTTCGACGATCAGGATGTTCGCCATCATGCGGCTCCCAGGTCGATGGCGCGCTCGCCGACGATGCGTAGCCCATAGCCGTCGAGGCCGACCAGTGTGTGATGGGTATTGGTGAGCAGCACCATTTCCTCGACCCCCAGTTCGTTGAGGATCATCGCGCCAACGCCGTAATCGCGCAACTCCTCCATTTCGACTTCGGTGCGCTTCCCCGCCTTGCGCTCGACCGCCATGGTGAAGGCGTCGGCGCGCGGCTTGTTGATGACCACGACTACGCCGGCGCCTTCCTCGCCGATGATCTCCATCGAGCGCTGAAGCAGGACGCCGCGATCCCCCGCTTCGCCGAACACATCGGCAAAGGGAGAGAGTGCGTGCATGCGGACCAGGGTCGGCTTGTCGGGGGTCACGCGGCCCTTGACCAGGGCGATTTGCTCTGTGCCCGTCGCCTTGTTCCAGAAGGCAATGGTCCGCCAGTCGCCGCCCCAGCGGCTGGTAAACACCGATTCGGCACGGCGCTCGACCAGATGGTCGTGGCGGCGGCGATAGGCGATCAGGTCGCGGATCGTACCGATTTTGAGATTGTGCAGCTGGGCGAAGGCGACGAGGTCGTCCATCCGCGCCATCGTGCCGTCGTCCTTCATGATCTCGCAGATCACGCCAGACGGGCTCAGGCCGGCAAGGCGCGACACGTCGACCGCCGCCTCGGTATGGCCGGCGCGGACCAGCACCCCGCCCTCGCGCGCCACCAGCGGAAAGACATGGCCCGGCGACACGATGTCGGCCGCACCCTTGGTCGCGTCGGTTGCAACCGCGATGGTGCGCGCGCGATCGGCGGCCGAGATGCCGGTGGTGACGCCTTCCTTGGCCTCGATCGACACGGTGAAGGCGGTGCCCATGCTGGTGCCGTTGCGGCGCGACATCGGCTCGAGCCCGAGCTGGTCGGCGCGCGCCTGGGTGATCGCGAGGCAGATCAGCCCGCGGCCATATTTGGCCATGAAATTGACCGCGTCGGGGGTCGCCATCTGGCCGGGGATGACCAGATCGCCTTCATTTTCGCGATCCTCGTCATCGACCAGGATGAACATGCGCCCGTTGCGCGCTTCGTCGATGATCTCTTCGGGCGACGACAGAAACGCGTGGGGCAGGCGGGAGAGTTCAGCGTTGGCCACGGACGGCCTCCATTCTTTGCAGGTAACGCGCGAGCACGTCGATTTCGAGATTGACCGCCTGCCCCTGAACGACGGTGCCCAATGTGGTCACGGCCTGGGTATGCGGGATGAGGTTGATTGCGAACCGGGCGGTGCCGTCGGGCTGATCGGTCACGTCGTTCACGGTCAGCGAGACGCCGTCGATGGTGATCGATCCCTTGGCGGCGATGAACGGCGCGAGCGAAGCCGGTGCCGCGATCGCGATTGCCAGCGAGTCGCCGTCACGGCGCAGATCGGCAATCGTGCCGACCCCGTCGACATGCCCGGTGACGATATGTCCGCCCAGTTCGTCGCCCACCTTCAGCGCGCGTTCGAGGTTGAGCCGGCGACCCGTCTGCCACTGCTCGGTGGCGGTGCGCGACACGGTTTCGTGCGAGACGTCGACCGTGAACCAGCCCGGCACACCCGGCGCGGATTTGTCGATCACGGTCAGGCACACGCCCGAGCAGGCGATCGATGCGCCAAGCGCAACCTCTGCCATGGCGTAGCTGGTGCTGATCCGCACGCGCAGATCGCCGCGCTGTTCGATCGAATCGATCGTGCCGACGTCGGTGATGATTCCGGTAAACATGCTGGGTCGGACCTTATGCTTTGACGCGCTCGTAAACCTCGAGCCGGTCGCTGCCAAGCATGCGCGCGTCCGCTATGACCCATCGGCCATGTGCCGGGGCGAGGCTGGCCAGGCCGAGATCGGCGAGGCCCGGTTTTCCGCCGAGCAGGATCGGCGCGCGATAGAGCAGCAAACGGTCGACCAGGTCGGCACGCAGGAAGGCGGCGGCGGTCTGCGCGCCGCCCTCGACGAGCAGATGGTCGACGCCGGCGAGCGTCGCAATCGCGGCGGGGTCGGCGATGCGCGTCCAGCCCGGCGCATCGCGCTGTGACAGCAGCACCCGCCGGGGTGCGCGGTCGCCCAGTCCCGGCAAGCGCACGTCAAGGCGTGGCGAATCGGTGTCGAGCGTCCCGCGCCCGACCAGGATCGCCTCGTGCCGGGCGCGCTCGAGATGGGCGTGCGCGCGGGCCTGCGTGCCGGTGATCCAGCGGCTTTCGCCCGATGCCAGCGCGATGCACCCGTCGAGCGAGGTGGCGAGCTTCAGCGTCACATGCGGACGACCGAGCGCGCGGCGGGTCAGGAACCCGGCCATGCTGCGTGCTGCGGCGGATGCGCCGATGCCATGCGTGACCGCGATCCCGGCAGCTTCGAGCCGGGCGATGCCGCGGCCATCGGTGCGCGGGTCGGGGTCGCGCAGCGCGATCACCGCCCGCGCAATCCCGGCGGCAATCAGCGCATCGGCACAGGCCGGGCCACGCGGCGACTCATGCGCACAGGGTTCGAGCGTGACATAGGCGGTCGCCCCGCGCGCGGACGGTCCGGCCGCGTCCAACGCCATTGCCTCGGCATGCGGGCGCCCGCCGGGCTGGGTCCAGCCACGCCCGACCACCTGCCCGTCGCGGACGATCACGCAACCGACATTGGGATTGGGTGCCGTGCGTCCGCGACCGCGCGCCGCAAGCGCCAGCGCCGCGCCCATCCATGCGGCGTCACTCAAATCCCGTATTCTTTCAGCTTGTCGTCGATCTTCTTGTATTCCTGACGCTTCTTCTCGGCCTTCGCCTTCTCCTCGGCGATCCGCTTCTGGCGGATCGGCTCGTCGATCTTCTGCTTGGCAATGATCTCTTCAAGCGTCCGGTCCGCGCGCCAGTTCTCGAAATAGATGATTTCGCGCTTGTACGGCTTCTCCACATAGGAGTCCTTGTAAAAGCCGAACAGGATCAGGCCCGTCACCAGTGCGGCGGCGAGCAGGAACCACCATTGATACCGATGGCGGATGCGCAGCACGCTGCGCAAATCGGCCAGTGCGCCGACCGTCGAAACGGGGCGATCGGGTTTGAACCACCTCATGGCCGCCAAGATAGGGCTTGAACGGCCATGGGGCCAGTCCCCGCTAGTCCACCAGACGGAAACTCAGCGTCATCGTCATCCAGTCTTCATACGGCACGCCGTCGCGGGTCGCCGGCTTGAACCGCCATTTGGTCAGTGCGTGGCGGCGCGTCGCTTCGGCAAGGCCGCGGCTGGGGCTGCGCAGGATCTCGATCGCCTTGACCCGTCCGTCGACCCCGACCAGCACCCGTGCGGTCAACCGCCCTTCGGTCTGGGCACGGATTTCCGACTGGGGATAGGGCGGCTGCAACGCATCGGCATAGCGCGGGTCGACCGTCGCGCCGACGATCACCGGCGGAGCGGGCGGGGCGATCGGCGCGCCGCCGGACAGCGGGCCGGGGTCGGCGACCACCGGTCCTGCCGGAGGGCTGGGGTCGGGCGTCGTGCCGATCGGCGTCCCGCTGCCGGGGACGATGACGTTGGGCGCCGGCTGATGCGGGCGCGGCTGGGTGAGCGGGACGGCGGTGCGCTTGTCGCGCTCCTGCACCACCGGCTCGGGCGTGGGCTGATCGAGCGGAATATGCGTGGTGTTGAGCACGGGATCGACAAACACGATCGGGGCCAGCGTCGGCCCGACCAGCGTCGCGCCGAAGGCGATGGCGCCCAGGATGATCAGGGATGCCCCGGCGCTGGCCGGGCGGTGGGCAGATGGCTGATAGCGTGTCGTGTGCATCACAGGCTCTCCATGCTTCCGGTCTGTGCCGGTTCAATGGATGTTATACCATCACAATGCTTTTGCAAATTCCTTACCTGGCGGGTCCGTGCAGACACCGGCGGGGGCGAACGAGGGTGCGGGTTTCCGGGCTCAGGCCGAAAGGCGGGCGATCGCCTGGTCGCGCCCGATCAGCGGCAGCAGCGCGGCCATGTCCGGTCCCGAGTCCCGGCCGGTCAGCGCGCGGCGCAGCGGGTGAAACAATGCGCGCCCCTTGCGCCCGCTCGTTTCCTTGAGCGCAGCAGTCAGCGCATGCCAGGGGTCCGCGCCCCAGTCGATCGTCGCTGCCATGGCGGCGGCCGCGGCGAGGAACGGGCGGTCGTCCGGGTCGGCGGGGGCATCGATCGGACCGGCGATCACCTGCCACCACTCCGCCGCACCGGCCACGGTTTCGAGATTTGGCCGGATCGCGTCCCACGCCGCCGCATCCATGTTCGCGGGAAGTCGATCCCGAACCGCTGCAAAGGGAAGCTGGTGAACGATCCGCGCATTCAGCTGCGCCAGTTCGCCCTCGTCGAACCGGGCGGGCGCGCGCCCGAACCGGGCAAAGTCGAACCGTTCGATCAGCGGCGCCCGGTCCGCCAGCGGCTCGACCGCGTCGCTGGTGCCGAGTCGCGCCAGCAGCGCCACGATCGCTTGCGGCTCGATGCCGGCGTCGCGGAACTGCGCGGCGCCGAGCGACCCCAGCCGCTTCGAGAGCTTCCCTTCGCTTCCGGTGAGCAGCGCGGCATGGGCAAATGCCGGCGGCGTCGCGCCCAGCGCGCTGAACATCTGAACCTGCGCCGCGGTGTTCGACACATGGTCCTCGCCCCGCACGACATGGCTGATGCCCATGTCGATATCGTCGATTACCGACGGCAGCAGATACAACCACGACCCGTCGGCACGCCGCACGACCGGGTCGCTCATCGTTACCGGATCGAAGCGCTGGGGCCCGCGGATCAGGTCGGTCCACACGATCGGCGCGTCATGATCGAGCCGGAACCGCCAGTGCGGGCGGGTGCCGGCTGCCTCGAGCGCGGCGCGATCGGCATCGCTGAGGGCGAGTGCGGCGCGATCGTAAATGGGCGGCAGGCCCCGGCCGAGCTGGATCTTGCGCTTGAGCTCAAGCTCCTGCTGACTTTCATAGGCCGGATAGACGCGCCCTGCGGCCACCAGTTCGGCGAACCGCTGCTCGTACAGCGCGAATCGCTCCGACTGGCGCGCCTCGCCATCCGGGTTCAGCCCCAGCCATGCCAGGTCGGCGCGAATCGCGGTGACATAGGACTCGTCGGACCGTTCGGCGTCGGTATCGTCGATGCGCAGCAGAAAGCGTCCGCCCATGCGCTGCGCCCACATCCAGTTGTGCAGCGCGGTGCGGATATTGCCGACGTGCAGATGGCCGGTCGGGCTGGGGGCGAAACGGGTAACGACGGGAGCATTGGTCATGCCCGCGCGCTAGCCGATTTGCCATCGCGATGGAAACCATGCGCGCGGCACTCCCTTTACGTGCCGCCCGCTTCCGCCTATCGGGGCGCCGTCGGGCGCTTAGCTCAGTTGGTAGAGCATCTCGTTTACACCGAGAGGGTCGGCGGTTCGAGCCCGTCAGCGCCCACCATGACCGGCAGCCAGGATGACCAGGATCGACCGTTCCCATTCGGCGCGGAACGGTGATAGGGTCGCGGCATGAGATACGCTCTGCTGCTCGCTGCCGCCACGCTTGGCCTTTCCTTGTCTGCCGCTGCGACCCAGCCCGATGGTGTCGCCGAATCCGGCGATACCCGCCGTCGCGATGCGGCCGAAGCGGTCTTCGCGCAGGTCCGCAGCGATCCGCTCGCGCCGACCATCGCGCCGCGCGGCCATGACGTGACGATCGTCGTGTTTTCCGACTATCAATGCGGCTATTGCCGCCGCTTCAACCCCACGCTGGACGCGCTGATGGCGGAGGATCGCAAGCTGCGCGTGGTCTATCGCGACTGGCCGATCCTGGGCGGCGGGTCCGGACCCGCCGCGCGCGCCGCGATCGCTGCAAGCTTCCAGGGGCGGCACCTGCCCTTCCATCGCGCGCTGCTGGCGCAGCCGGGGCGGATCGATGCGGCCAAGATCCGCGCTGCGGCCGATGCTGCCGGCGTCGACTGGAAGCGGCTCGAGCGCGATCAGCTACGACGCAAGGCGGATATCGATGCGCTGCTCGCGCGGACCAACGGCCATGCCCGCACGCTCGGCCTGTCGGGCACGCCCGGCCTGCTGGTCGGATCGCAGATCATTCCCGGCATGGTCGACCTGCCGACCCTGCGGCGCGCCGTCGCCCGGGCGCGCGCGCCACGCTAGGCTTTGCCGACGGCGAGATGCGCGGCCGCTAGCGCGGGTCGCGCTCGCGCTCGAGCAACTCCTCGCGCACCCGGATCGCGCGGACCGACAGGCGGACTTCGAACAGGAACGCGACGAGCCCGGCGGTAAGCAGCAGCATCGACATCACGAACGCCGCCGCGACGATGACGCCGATGTCGAGATGGACGATTTCCGCCCCGAACAGCAACGCGACGACCAGGCAGATCGCGATGCCGCTGGCCACGCACAGCCAGATCGATGTGTTGATGATCGCGAGCCGTCGGTCGATCAGGCGCAGCTCCCACACATGCCGTTCATGCTCCGCACCGGTCGAAACCGGGTGCAGCTGCTCCAGTTTGCGGGCGCGATCCACCACGCGCGCCATGCGTCCGACCAGTACGTTGAGAATCCCGGCAATGCCGGCGAGCAGGAACACGGGCGCGATCGAAATCTGGATCGTCGCGGCAACGGTGGAGATCATGGGGGCCTGCATGTGGGCGCCTTTGGTTGGGTTCAGACAAGCTGAACCCGTTCGGTACCGGCCCGCTCACCCACCCGGCCACCCAACGACAGCGTATTCTGTGGGTGGCCGGGTGGGGGAGCGGGCCGGTGCCGTTGCCGAGCACAGCGAAGCAAACACTAGGAGCGCAACGCGCGAGCGCAAGCAACACTTCCACCCATTCGTAACGACTTGGCGATAGACCCGCGCCCATGACGAAGCCGATGCCGCTCGCCGACTTCACGCGCCTGCCGCCGTTGCTGAACGCCAGCATCGGCGACGGGCTGGCGAGCGCGATCGATACCGTCGCCGTCGCCGCCGCGCCGACGCACCGCTTCCTGCGCTATGGCTGGTTCGCTGCCGCGCTGCACGCCTATGGTGGTGCCGCGCGCACGCTCATCGTGGCGCGCGAAGGTGTCCCGGTCCTCGCGCTGCCACTGGTCGCGACCGGACCCGCGCCGCTACGGGCGGCACAGGTGCCCGGATGCTACTGGCCGTTCCGTTCATTCCCCGTCGCGCAGGATGTCGGGGCCGAGATATTCGAGGTCGCGCTCGACCTGCTCGCGCGCCACACCAATGCGCTGCGCATCGGCCCGGTCTATGACGGTGACCCCGCGCTCGACGGATTGCGCGCCGCGGCCGCGACGCGCGGCTGGATCGCGCTCGACCGCTTCGTCGCCGAAAGCTTCCTGCTCGACATGGCGGCGTTGCAGGCTGAGGGCACCTGGCCGCGCAAC
Organism: Sphingomonas sp. BE123; assembly: GCF_031456015.1. Taxonomy (NCBI): domain Bacteria; kingdom Pseudomonadati; phylum Pseudomonadota; class Alphaproteobacteria; order Sphingomonadales; family Sphingomonadaceae; genus Sphingomonas; species Sphingomonas sp. BE123. Next base: position 490,206 of record NZ_JAVDTW010000002.1, read on the forward strand.
TCGACGCTGCGCAAGAACCGCTTCCATGAAAAGCATCTCGCCGAGCATGGCGAACCCGACTGGAGCTTTGTCAGTGGCGCGGACTGGACCGGCGAGGCGTTCGACGCGCTGGCAGAGATCGAACGCAAGAGCTGGATTGCCGACCGCACTGACGGCCGCGATGCCAAGTTCACCGATACCGGCCATGGCGCCTTCTGGCGCGCCGCAGCGCAGGATCCGGTGATTGCCGACATGCTCTGGGCAGCAGTGCTGCGGATCGATGGTGCACCCGCCGCCTTCTCGTTCGACCTCAACGCCGGGTCGCTCAAATACGCCATCGCCAACAGCTATGATCCGGCCGTCGCCAAGCATTCGCCGGGGAAGCTGCTTTACTACCGCAATCTCGTCCGCGCGCTTGCGGACGGTATCACGACCGTCGACTGGGGCGCGGGCGACAGCGGGTACAAGCGCGTGATCGGCGCAGAGGCCGGTCCCGCGATCCGCGACTGGCTGTTTGTTCGGCCAGGTGCGCCCGGCCTTGCGGCACGGCTGCTGCGCGGGCGCTGGCGGGCAAGCGGGAATGTCGCCCCTTCAAACTCCCCTCGCTGAAAGGGAGGGGCAGGGGGTGGGTTTAGCAGCAAGCGAGGCTCGATGCCTTGATTGCTGCTGTTTTGTCGGGCGGTCGGATTGAGTCCTTTAAGCGCGCAGACGCGCGCACCCACCCCCAACCCCTCCCTTTCAGGGAGGGGAAATCAGGGCGCCATCTCCTCCGCGCGCGCCTCGGCCAGATACAGGCCGAACAGCCCGGCATCGTCGGTCCATGCCCGCGTCACCGTCCATCCGCCCGCCGCCAGCAGCAGACGTGCATCGCGGTCGCCATATTTGTGGCTGTTCTCGGTATGGATCGTCTCGCCCGCGGCCATCGCAAAGCCGCGCCCGTCCACCTCGAACGCCACCGCGCGCGTCGCTTCCAGATGCATCTCGATCCGCGCACGCGCGTCATTCCACCGCGCGACATGGGCAAAGGCATCGACGGGGATGGTCCCGTTCAGCTCGGCATTGATCCGTTCCAGCAGGTTCAGGTTGAACGCCGCCGTGACCCCCGCCGCATCGTCATAGGCCGGTACGAGCACTGCCGGGTCCTTGATCCGGTCGATCCCGATCAGCAGTGACGACCCCTCGCCCAGCGACGTCCGCATCGCGCGCAACAGGTCCACCGCGGCGACTGGCGCCATGTTGCCGATCGTCGATCCGGGGAAGAACCCCAGCCGCGCGAGGCCGCCAATCCCGGCAGGCAGCTTGAGCGGTTTGAGGAAATCGCCCTCCACCGGTTCCACCGCCATGACCGGAAACTGCGCGGCGATCTCCCGCGCCGAATCGCGCAGAAAGTCGCCCGAGATATCGATCGGCACATAAGCGGCCGGACGCACCGCGCGCAGCAACACCGGTGTCTTCACCGACGATCCCGATCCGAACTCGACCACCGCGCCGCCAGTGCCGGTTTCCCGCGCCACCTCCGGGCAAACGCGCTCGAGCAGCGCCGTTTCGGTTCGCGTCGGATAATATTCGGGCAGCCGCGTGATATCCTCGAACAGCTCCGACCCGCGGCGGTCATAGAACCAGCGCGCGGGGATCGCCCGGGGACGCGCGGCGAGGCCGTTCAGTACATCGGCGCGAAACGCCGGGTCGGCCAGACTTGCCTGGCCGTCTTCGATTTCCTGCTTCAGCATCGCTTGGGCTCCTCGATGCGGTGGGGGGGGTGTCAGATGTCTTTCGCCAGCCGCACGCCGGTGAACTGCCAGCGCTGGTGCGGATAAAAGAAATTGCGGTAACTCGCCCGCGCATGGCCGCGCGGCGTCGCGCAGCTGCCGCCGCGCAGGACGAACTGCCCGCTCATGAACTTGCCATTATATTCGCCGACCGCACCCTCGGCGGCGGCAAAGCCGGGATAGGGGCGGTAGGCGCTGCCGGTCCATTCCCATACGTCGCCGAAGAAGGCGGGGCCTGCAGCGGCCGGGCGCGGTTCGACCGGCCCGGCGCGGTCGAGCTGATTGCCGCCGGCCGGGTCATGCCCGCTCACCGCAACCTCCCACTCCGCCTCAGTCGGCAATCGTGCGCCGGCCCAGCTGGCATAGGCGTCGGCCTCGAAGAAACTCACATGCGTCACCGGAGCGGCGGGATCGATCGGCCGCCGCCCATCCAGCCCGAACCGCGTCCAGCCGCCGTTGCGTTGCTCCCAATAGAGCGGCGCGTCGATCCCCTGCGCCTGCACCCAGGCCCAGCCATCGGACAGCCAGTGGCGCGGGTCGCGATAGCCGCCATCGGCGATGAACGCCGCCCACTCGCCATTGGTCACGGTACGGTTGGCAATCGCATGCGGGTGCAGCAGCACGCGATGACGCGGCCCCTCGCAGTCGAACGAAAAGCCATCGCCGCGCGCACCGATCTCGGCCACGCCCTCGGCGCCTTCGATCCAGACGATCGGCCCGGGCATCGCCACCGGCACCTTGGGATCGCCCGGCCAGACTGCCGGCTCGATCGGGTTGCACGAAAACAGGTGTAGAATGTCGGTCAGCAGCAATTCCTGATGCTGTTCCTCATGGTGACAGCCGAGCTCAACCAGCGCCGCAGCCGCCTCGGGCAGGTCGGGCAGCGCGGCGACCAAAGCCGCATCGACTGCCGCGCGGTAATCCAGGACTTCGGCCAGCGACGGCCGCGTCACCATGCCCCGCCGCGACCGCGCATGGCGCTGCCCCTCGGCCTCGTAATAGCTGTTGAACAGGAACGGGAAGCGGTCGTCGTGCAGCTGGTAGCCGCGCACGAAATCGCGCAGGACGAATGTCTCGAAAAACCAGGTCGTGTGCGCGAGATGCCATTTGGCAGGCGAGGCATCGTCCATCGACTGAACGCTCGCATCCGCGTCGGACAGCGCCGCGACCAGATCGGCGGATAGCGCTCGAACCGCGCGAAACCGCGCTTCAAGCGTTGTGCAGCACGCGGCGGGACTCGCCTTCGTTCGCATTTCGTTCTCCTAGCCCGAAGCGCGACGAGGATCAAATCCTCAATTCAGCGATGCGCCCCCGGTTTCCACAGAACGTCGCCACCCGCATTTTGGTTCATTTCGCGCGCAAGGACGAACAACAGGTCGGACAGGCGGTTGAGATAGATCACCGCCTGGGGGTTGATCGGCATGATGCTGGCCGCCGCCGTTGCGCTGCGCTCGGCCCGGCGCACGATCGCGCGCGCCAGATGGATCGCCGCTGCCGCGGCCGATCCGCCCGGCAGGATGAAGCTGGTCAACGGCGGCAAAGCGCCATTGGCCGCATCGATCGCTGCCTCCAGCCGCGCGACCTGCCCCGCGACGATGCGCAGCGTCATCTCGCCCGGCGTGAAATCGTCACCAGGGGTGGCAAGGTCTGCGCCCAGATCGAACAGGTCGTTCTGCACCGTTTCCAGCAGCGGCGCGGGATGCCCCGCCCCGATCGCGGCAATCGCCACGCCGATGGCGCTGTTCGCCTCATCGACATCGCCCATCGCCGCCAGCCGCGCGTCATGCTTGGCTACGCGCGACCCGTCGACCAGCCCCGTGGTGCCGTCGTCACCGGTCCGCGTGTAGATCTTGTTGAGTTTTACCATCGGCGCGGCTCGCGCCCTATTTTCCGCTCGCCAGCAACAGCAGCAGCGCGACGATCGCGATCGCGATGCCCTGGAAGAAGATGCGCTGCTGCATCGCCTTGTTCGATTTCAGCGCCGACTGGCTCGGGCCATCACCCGATTTCAGCTCGGCTTCGGTCGTGCGCAGGAACGCGACGATGCCCTTGATGAGCGCGAAGACGGTGGCCAGCATCGCGGCGACGAGCAAAAGGACGAGGAACAGCTGCATGGTCCATATCTAGTCCGTATCGCGCCCGGATAGAACCCCTGTACTTGGGTGCAGTGCGCAGCGGTTCAGACCGGTACGTCACCCCGGCGCAAGGCATCGGCCAGTGCGCGTCCATCCGCCCCGCCTTCGCGCAATGCCGCCAGCGTCGGCGCGCCGTGCCGCTTCGCCAGCCGCTCCCCGTCCGGTCCGGTCAGCAGCCGGTGATGGTGATAGCGCGGGACCGGCAGGCCGAGGAGTTCCTGCAGCAACCGATGCACATGCGTCGCGGCCAGCAGATCCTCGCCGCGCACCACATCGCTCACCCCCTGCGCCGCATCGTCGATGGTGACGGCCAGATGGTACGACGCCGGCGCATCCTTGCGCGCTAGCACGACATCGCCATGCGCCGCCGGATCGGCGGAAATAGTGCCGAAACGGCTATCCTCGAACTCCAACCCATCCGTCACCCCCGCGAACGCTGGGGCCCATCTCCCGGACTGTCCACCCTCGGCACCGGCGCGGTCAGACGCAATCGCACGAGATGGGCCCCCGCTTTCGCGGGGGTGACGGTCTAGTGATTGGATCGCTCCCCCCACATCCAACCGCCAGCAATGCGGTCGCGACAGATCCGGCGCGACCAGCCCGCGGCACGTCCCCGGATAGACCAGCTCCTCGGGTCCATGCGGCGCACTCGCACTCGCCGCAATATCGGCACGGGTACAGAAACACGGGTAGATCAGCCCCCGCTTGCGCAGATCGTTCAGCGCCGCCTGATAGGCATCCAGCCGCGAAGACTGGAACAGCACATCGCCATCCCAGTCCAGCCCCAGCCAGCGCAGGTCCGCCAGAATCGTCTCGACATGCTCCGCCCGGCTGCGCGTCCCGTCGATATCCTCGATCCGCAGCAGGAACGCGCCACCGCGCGCCCGCGCGAAATCATGCGCACCGATCGCCGAAAAGGCATGGCCCATGTGCAGCCGGCCGGTCGGGCTCGGCGCGAAGCGGGTAGTGACGGACGAAATTACGGGTTTCTCCGTTTGTTGGCGGGCATCACTTTCATGTAGAGCGGCGGCATGTGGCTCGCCATCCTCTTGTCGGCACTCGCGATGACGATGATCGTCGGGGTGCGCTATCTGATCGTTTCCGGTGCCTTTGCCTGGGCCACGCGTGTGCGGCACCCCGGCCTTTATGCCGGGCTCGACCGCCAGATGCGGCGCGAATTGCTGTGGAGCCTCGCCAGCGCCGCCATCTATGGCATCCCTGCCGGGGTGGTCGCCTGGGGGTGGCAGAATCTGGGCTGGACGCGGATCTACGCCGATGTTTCGGCCTATCCGCTCTGGTATCTGCCGCTGTCGGTGTTCCTCTATCTGTTCGCGCACGATACCTGGTTCTACTGGACGCATCGCTGGATGCATCAGCCACGCTGGTTCCGCATCGCGCATGCCGTGCATCACGAGAGCCGCCCGCCGACCGCCTGGGCGGCGATGAGCTTTCACCCGATCGAGGCGCTGACCGGCGCGGTGGTCATCCCCGCACTGGTCTTCGCAATTCCAATTCATGTCGGCGCATTGGCCTTGGTGCTTGGAATCATGACCCTTATGGGTGTAACCAATCACATGGGGTGGGAGGTGTTCCCGCGGATGATGTGGCGGGGGCCATTGGGAGCATGGCTGATCACCGCGAGCCATCATCAGCGGCACCATGAGCAATATGGGTGCAACTATGGTCTCTATTTCCGTTTCTGGGACCGGCTGTGCGGCACCGACCGGGGGATTGGCGATTTCCAGAAAGCACATGCGCGCGCTGCTGCCCGCGGCGTTGCTGTTTCTTCCGGCGGCCTCGCCGGTCGAGACGCTCGACCTTGAGATTACGGGCCTGCGCAACGCCAAGGGCGTGCTGCAGATCTGTCTGACCGCGCGGCCGGACAGCTTCCCCGATTGCAAGGACGACCCGCGCGCCATTTCGCGGACCATCTCGGCCGCGCATCCGGCGGTCCGGTTCGAAGGGCTGGCCACCGCGACCTATGCCGTCGCGGTGATCCACGACGCGAACAGCAACAAGAAGCTCGACACGATGATGGGCATTCCCAAGGAAGGTTTCGGCTTCAGCCGCAACCCGACGATCACCTTCGGCCCGCCCAAGTTCAAGGCGGCGTGCTTCCCGCTCGACGGCGCGAAGCAGCAGGTGAAGATGCGCTACATGCTCTGATCGGGCCGCCGGCAACCACGCATTCGCGTCGCAGACGCATCCATTTCCGCACTGCAGCGTTGCGCCCCTGAAACAGGTTCAGGGAATCATCCTCATGCGTATCCGCGTTCTTTCCGCCTTCCTCGCTGCCAGCCTTGGCACCCCCGCACTGGCGCAGGATGGCCCGCCGTCCCCCGAACAGGCCGAAGCCGCGCAAGAGGCGCGCGCGCGCCTGAGCATCGCGGTGGGTGGCGTCTGGCTGCCCGATTATGAGGGGTCGGACGATCAGCGCTGGATCCCCGCACCCGCCGCCAACGGCACCGTCGCGGGGATGAGCTTCACCGTGCTCGGCAACCGCGCCAGCCTCGACCTCATCCCCGAAGTTGCGGGCAAGGACTGGAACCTCCAGCTCGGCCCGGTTGCGGTCGTCAACCTCAACCGCACCAACCGCGACGCCATCGCCGACCGGCGCGTCCGCGCGTTGGGCGAGATCGATACCGCGGTCGAGGTGGGCGGCTATGCCGGAATCGCCAAGACCGGGATCATCCACGATTTCGACACGCTGGCGATCAGCCTGAGCTACCGCCATGACGTGACGCGGATCCACCGCAGCGGCGTGTGGACGCCGACGGTCAACTACACCACTCCGCTCAGCACCAAGGCGCTGGTGACGCTGTTCGCCAGTTCGGAAATCATCGGCGACCGCTACGCCCGCACCTATTTCGGGGTCACCCCGGCAGGCAGTGTCGCCAGCGGGCTGCCGGCCTTCCGCCCCGAAGGCGGGCAGAAGGACATCAGCTTTGGCGGCATGTTCACCCATGCCATCACCGGCAACCTGACCAAGGGGCTCGCGCTGGTCGCGGGCGGATCGTACAAGAAACTGGTTGGCGACGTGGCCGACAGCCCGCTGGTTACGATCGCCGGTACGCGGCACCAGTGGACCGCAGGCGCAGGGCTGGCGCTGACCTTCTGAGACGCTGCTGAAGCCGGCGCGCCGCGGTACCCGCGGCGCGTCGCCGCGCGATCAGTCTGAAAATGGTGCTGCCGGTGAGGATTGAACTCACGACCTCAGCCTTACCAAGGATGCGCTCTACCACTGAGCTACGGCAGCACTCGGCGCGGGCGGCAGGTCCGTTCCGCGCTGGGAGGCGGCCCTTTCGCGCGGGAGCGCCCCATTGTCAAGGCGCGGTGGCCCGGTTTATCGCGCGAACATGACCGACGCCGACAAAAAGGCCCGCCTCGCCGCCGCGCTTCGCGAAAATCTGCGCAAGCGCAAGGCGCAGGCGCGGGCAGCGGCGGAGCAGGAAACGCCGCCGCCGCGCGACTCTGATTGAGACGCCACCGGCCTGCAGCCGCTGCCGTCACGCACAACGCCCCCTAGCGCGCCGCAATCGGCCGGCATTTGGCGTCGAGCCACGCCCGCTCGTCGGGCGACAGCTGCGGGCCGAGAATCTCCAGTACGCGCGCGTGATAGGCGTCGAGCCAGCGGCGCTCGTCCTCGGTCAGCAGGCTCGGCTCGATCAGGCTGCGTTCGATCGGGGCAAAGGTCAGCGTCTCGAACCCCAGCATCGGCGATTCGGCACCGGGAATGTCCTTTTCGACCACCAGCACCAGATTCTCGATGCGGATGCCGAACTCGCCCGCCTTGTAATAGCCCGGCTCGTTCGACAGGAACATGCCCGCGCGCAGCGGCTCGGCCGGGCCACCGCCAGGATAGTTGGGCGCGGCAATGCGCTGCGGCCCTTCATGCACCGACAGATAGGCGCCGACGCCATGGCCCGTGCCATGGCCATAGTCGCAGCCGACTTCCCACAGCGGGCGGCGCGCGAACGCGTCGATCTGGCCACCGGTCGTTCCCGCCGGAAACACCGCCGTCGCAATCGCGATATGGCCCTTGAGCACGCGGGTGAAGCGGTCGCGCATCTCCTGCGTCGGCTCGCCCACCGGGATCACGCGCGTCACATCGGTGGTGCCGTCCTCATATTGCCCGCCCGAGTCGACGAGATAGAGGTGGCCCTGCTCGATTGGCAGACTCGACTCCTCGGTCACTTTGTAATGCGGGATCGCGCCATTCGGGCCAGTTCCGGAAATCGTGTCGAAGCTGAGGTCGCGCAGCACCCCGGTTTCCTCGCGGAACGCCTGCAGCCGCGCGGCGGCGGACCATTCGGTCACCCCACCCTTGGGCATTTCCGCCTCGGCCCATTTCAGGAACCGGGCGAGCGCAGCGCCGTCGCGCGCCTGGGCCGCCTTGTGCCCGGAGATCTCGACGTCGTTCTTGATCGCCTTGGCCAGCACCACCGGATCGCGCGTCGCGAGGATCGTCGCGCCGCCAGCGTCGAGCGCGTCGAAGATCGCCGCGACCGATCCGGCCGGATCGGCGGCCACGCGCTTGCCCGCGAATTGCTGCAACGCCGGGGCAAAGGCGGCGCGGTCATGCACCCGCACCGCATTGCCCAGATGCTGGGCGACATCTTCGCCCACCTTGTCCCGGGCGACGAACAGATCGGCGGTGCCGTCGGCGTTGACGATGGCATAGGCGAGCGCGACCGGCGTGTGGCTGACATCCGCCCCGCGCACGTTGAACGTCCAGGCGATCGAATCGAGCGCGGACAGGACCACGGCATCCGCCTTGCGCTCGGCCAGCCAGTCGGCGATCTCGGCGCGCTTGCTCGCACTGGTCCGCCCGGCGGCATCATCGCGCTGCACGATCAGTTTGGCGTCCGACGGTGCAGGCTGGTCGTCCCACACCGCGTCGATCGGATTGCGGCTGACCGCCACCAGTTCGGCGCCACGCTCGGCCAGCGCCTTCTTCGCCTCCTCGACCCAGCCGCGCGTGTGCAGCCACGGGTCATATCCGATCCGCCCGCCCTGCGGCGCATGGTCGCGCAGCCAGTCGGCGATGCTCACCTGCGGCACCGGCACATAGTCCCAGTGCGCGCCATCGACCTGCTGGCGCACCTGGATCGTGTAGCGTCCATCGGTGAAGATCGCGGCTGCCTCGGGCAGCACCACCGCGCTCCCCGCGCTCCCCTGAAACCCGGTCAGCCAGGCGAGCCGCTGCGCATAGGCGCCGACATATTCGCTCATATGCTCGTCGGTCAGCGGCACGACGAACCCGTCGAGCTGATCGCGGTTGAGCTGCTCGCGCAGGGCCTGAAGGCGGGCGGCATAGGTCGACATGGCAACGGTCCTCGAATGCAATTGGGCAGCGACTCCGTCCGATATGGGGAGCAGATCGCGCGCCGTTAAGCGGCTCTGGTGGCCCAAGCGACGCGGGTTGAAAAGGGGGCCAATCAATCCTCCCCCGCCAGGGGGAGGTGGCGCCGAAGGCGTCGGAGGGGGAGGACGGCTGCGTCCTTGACCTTCTTGCCCCCAACCCTTTCGCCGGCGTGCTTCTCACCCTCCGTCACGCTACGCGTGCCACCTCCCCCTGGCGGGGGAGGATGGTCGGACGCGGTCAGGTTAACGCCCCCGCGCCCTGTCCCATGGCGATACGCGCCCAAATCGGGGGGTGGTCAGGCGCACCCCAATGCACGATCTGGCGTTGATGCCGTGGAGGAGATTGATGCGCGCAGGCGGATGGATGGTGCGGACGGGGATTGTGGTGACGCTTGGCGCCGGCGCAATGGCTGGCGCTGCACTGATCCCGGCGCCTGAACCCGCCCGCAGCGCAGCCCCGGTCACGGCGGCTCCTGCATCCGTGCCCAAGCCGGTTGTCGCACCTGCTCCCGCTCCAGTCGCAGCGGCCGCGTTTCCGCCCGCCGCGCCGGCGCTGGAGGCAATGACGGTCAAGCGCATCCTCGACATCCCCGGCCCGATCAGTTTCGGCACCTATTACTGGAACACCGATGGTGTCCCGGCCGGGGGTCCGCTGGTCATCACGGTGGATCTCGAGGCGCAAACCATGTCGGTGTTCCGCGACGGTTACGAAATCGGTGCGACTGCGATCCTCTACGGCATGGACGAAAAGCCGACCCCGCTCGGCGTGCACACGATCAAGCAGAAAAAGGTCCACCACATCTCGAACCTCTATGGCGCGCCGATGCCGTACATGATGCGCCTCACCTGGGACGGCGTCGCCATCCACGGGTCCGAGGTCGAGGAGGGACGCGCGACGCATGGCTGCATCGGCGTGCCCACCGAATTCGCCAAGCTGGTCTTCGCGCAGGCCAAGCTGGGCGACAAGGTGATCATCACGCGCGGCAAGCGGCTCGGGCTGGGCGGCGTCGTCACGCCGGAGTGACGCCTTTTATCCTCCCCCGCCAGGGGGAGGTGGCGCCGAAGGCGACGGAGGGGGAGGACGGCTGCGTCCTCTCGACCGGCGTGCCTCCTCCCCCTCCGTCACGCTTGCGCGTGCCACCTCCCCCTGGCGGGGGAGGATAGTGGCATCGGTCGCCCTACTCCGCGATTCGAACCGCCTCCCCGACCTTTGCCGCCGCGATCTGTGCCGGGGTGAACGGGAACCGCACCCACTGTTTGGCCGAATACATCCGCGTCTGATCGGCATACCAGGGCGATTGCGGGTCGGGCGACTGGGAATAGGACAGGATCGTGTCCGCCACCGGCCCGGCGTCATCAAACCCGACCACCTGGACATAGCTCGACCCGTGGCGCGGGGTCACCCCGCCTGTTGCCGGCTCCATCATCTGCACGTTGAGCACGCCCAGCGCGCCATCGCCGCCATGAATCGGGATGCGATCCGTGATCCGCTGCGCAAAGGCGACATCGCCCCAGCGCGCATCGAGCGCGATCCCCGCCTTGGTCACATCCTCCGCCGCCGCCTTGAGCGCCGCGACCAGCTTGTCGCCGGTCTCGCCACTGGTGACCAGATCGCGCGGGGTGTGGATCGGGTCCTTGGCGTCAAACGGCACCGCCCAGATGCCGGGCTGGCGCGCGACCTTCATCCAGAACCGGTCGAACAGCCACGCCCCCCGGCTGTCGAGCTCGAACCGCCCGTCCCATTTCGCCAGCGCCGCACAGGCATCCGCCACCTCAGCCTTGCCCGCACACAGCGCCAGCAGCGGCTTCAGCGCCAGTTCGCCCGCATGACTCTTGTTGGCAAAGGTCATCGCCTTGGCGCGTGCGTGGTCGACCTTGCCGCCCGCGATCAGCGCGCGGGTTTCGATGAACCCCGACCGGGTGCGCAAGGAAACCGGCTTCTCCGCCTCGCCCAATATCGGCGACAGCACCGGGTGCGGATGGGCCGCATTGCTCAGCCAATAGCTGTCATTCATGTTCGCGACGTAATCGCGCCGCGCCTGCACCGCCTGGTCGCTGGCGGGCATCAGCCCCGGCACCGGCGTACCCGCCACCGCATCCCATGCGCACGCCGACTTCGACCCGTCGAGCAGGATCGCGGTACGCGCCACCACCGGCGACAGCGGCGTCGCGCACGCCTTGGCCTTCTCCGCCGACACGTTCGGCACCGCGGTCACATCGGCGTGCAGCGCATCGCCATGGCGATCCGCGACGATCGTGTTGACCCATGGAATGCCCAGCGTCTCGCTCACCGCCGCGCGCACCTCGCCGACGCTCTTCGCCGTCGCGATCCGCACCCAGGTGCCGATCCCGCGCTGATTCCCGGCATTGGCGTCGCGCAGCGTGAAGGCGGTCGCCTTGCTCCAGTTCGCCATCGCCTGCGGGATCACGATCACCGGACCGAAGCGCGTCGAATAGAGCGTCCGAGTCACGGGCGCCGCGCCATCGGGCATCGGCACGGTGACGGTCTTCGCGACCATCTTCTCGCTCTTGCCATCGACCAGATAGGCGGTCGGATCATTGGGATCGAGCATCAGCTGATACAGCGTGAAATGCCGCGCCGCCGTCACCGTATGCGTCCAGGCAATGTCGCGGTTGAAGCCAAGGGTAGGGAAGGGCGACCCCGCAATCCCGACACCCGCCGTGTCCATCTTGCCCGGAATCGTCACGTGCATCTGCCAGAAACGGCTCGGCCCGTGCCACGGGAAATGCGGGTTGCCGATCACCATCCCCTTGCCATTGGCGGTGACATCGCCGCCGAACGCCCAGCCATTGCTGGCCACTTCGAACGTTGCGGGATCGGGCAGCGTCATGCTGACCTTCGCCGCCGGTTCGGCGCCCGGTGGTACCGCATTGGCAATCGCCGGCGCAAAGTTGAGCGAACTGGCGAGCAGCATCTGCTTCTCGTTGAGCCGCAGCATGTCGTCTGCCGTGATCGGCCGCACCCACGCCTTGCCGCGGCATTCGGCGGGTACCTTGTCCGGCCCCAGATCCTTGAGATAGCGATTATAGCCCGCGACCCAGCCGGCGGTCAGCGCCAGCGCCGCCGCCCCCTGCGCCTTCGCCCCACGCCGTAACGCAGGCAGGTCGATCGCGGAGCGGAAGAAGATGTCGGACGACAGATTGTCGACGCTCTGGAAGCCCAGGGTCGCGCTGCCCTTCGCTCCGAAATGCAGCGCGCGCTCGCCCGCGACCGTCGCGAACTCCTCGGCGATCATGCAGAGGTTATCCTGCGCGTAGGCATAGCCCACGCCATAGCCCGCCCCGCGCCAGTCCTGTGCCACGATGTGCGGCACACCATGCGTCGTCCGCGTGATCGTCGCGGAATAGCGGTATTTGGCCTCCGCCGCCCCGCCCCACAGCAGCGCGGCGCCCGCAGCCGCCACCAGCATCGCCTTGCCCATCCGATCCTCCCGTTTTCGCAACCCTAGCGCAGCTTCCGTCCACGGCAACCGTTTGCGCCGCCCCGCCGCTGCGCTAGACGGGCGCGATGAGCCAGACCAATCCCCCCGTCGCCGCCACCCGTTCCTTCAGCTATGAGCGCCACGGCGTCACCATCGAAGATCCGTGGCACTGGCTGCGCGACCCGGGCTATCCCGAGGTCAAGGACACGGAGATCCTGTCCTATCTCGAGGCCGAAAACAGCTATTTCGAGTCCGTGATGGAGCCATTGAAGCCGCTCGCCGAAACGCTGTTTCAGGAGATGCGCGGGCGGATCAAGGAAGACGACGCCACGGTGCCGCAAAAGGACGGCGCGTACCTTTACTGGACCGATCACGAGACCGGCGGCGAATATCGCCGCTGGTGGCGCAGGCCCGTTGCAGGCGGCGACGCCGAACTCATCCTCGACGAACCCAGGCTCGCCGAGGGCAAGGAATATTTCGTGCTCGGCGGCTTCTCGGTCAGCCCCGACGACCGCTATCTCGCCTACGCCTTCGACGACAACGGCTCCGAACGGTTCGAGGTGCGGGTCAAGGACCTGACCACCGGCGACCTCCTCCCCGACATGATCCCCGGCGTCCTGTCCGACCTCGTCTGGACCTCGGATTCAAAGGGCTTCCTCTACGGCGTCGCCAACGACCAATGGCGCACCGACAATGCCCGCTGGCACAAGCTCGGCGATCCGGTCGAGGCGGACGTCGAACTCTATCACGAGGATGACGAAGGCTATCGCGTCGGCGTCGGCGAGACCCAGTCGCGCAAGTGGCTTGTCATCTCGACTGGCGACCATGTCACCAGCGAAATCCGCCTCCTCCCCGCGGACAATCCCCTCGCCGACCCGATCCTCGTCGCTCCGCGCCAGACCGGGCGGGAGTACGATGTCGAGGAGCATGACGGCACGCTCTTCATCCACACCAACGACACCCACACCAACTGGCGCCTTGTCACCGCCAGCCTTGATGCGCCGGGTGAGTGGCACGAGCGGATCGCGCCGTCGGAAACCTTTTACATGACCGGCGTCACCACCTTCGCCGACTATTTCGTGGTCGAGGGGCGCGAACAGGGCCTCGATCAGATCGAGATCCATCAGTACGAAGGCGGTCCCGGCAAGCGCATCGCTTTCCCGGAGGCAAGCTATGTCGCCAGCCTCGGCGACAATCCCGAATATGCGATGGGCAAGCTGCGCATCGGGTACGAGTCCATGGTCACGCCCGGCACCGTCTATGACTATGACGTCGCCACCGGCACGCTGGAAACGCTCAAGGTCCAGATCATCCCCTCGGGCTATGACGCGTCGAAATATGCGACCGAGCGGCTGCACATCGCCGCGCGCGACGGCACCGACATCCCGTGCTCGATCGTTTATCCCAAGGACTTCCCGCGCGACGGCACCGGGAAAGTCTATCTCTACGCCTATGGCGCGTACGGCTATGCCATCCCGCCGGGCTTCTCGACCGCGCGCATGTCGTTCCTCGACCGCGGCGTGGCCTTCGCCATCGCGCATATCCGCGGCGGCGATGACCTCGGCCAGCAATGGTATCTCGACGGCAAGCTGGAAAAGCGCACCAACACGTTCAACGATTTCGTCGACGTGGCCAAGGGGCTGATCGATCGCAGCTACACCCACAAGGGCGGCATCGCGATTGCCGGTCGCAGCGCCGGCGGCGAGCTGATGGGCGCGGTGATCAACTCCGATCCCGATCTGTGGGCGGTGGTCGTCGCCGACGTTCCGTTCGTCGATGTGCTCAACACGATGCTCGACGACAGCCTGCCGCTGACCCCGGGCGAATGGCCCGAATGGGGGAACCCGATCACCGACAAGGCGGCGTTCGACCTGATCCGCAGCTATTCGCCCTACGATAACGTCAAGCCACAGGCCTATCCGCCGCTGTTCATCTCGGGCGGCCTCAACGACCCCCGCGTCACGTACTGGGAACCCGCCAAATGGGCGGCCAAGCTGCGCGCGACCAAGGCCGACTCCAACGTGCTCGTCCTCAAGACCAATATGGGTGCCGGCCATGGCGGCAAATCGGGCCGCTGGGAAAGCCTGCGCGAAGCGGCAGACGAAAACGCGTTCATCCTGTGGCAGCTCGGGCTTGCAAATGCCTGAGTGACGGGCGATCGGGCGGGCGCATCGGGCTCGCCCGGATCGCGTCGGTAAGCTTCTGGTCAGGAAGGGTTTCTAAGGCACGGCGGCAATGGACGCCCTGCCGTGAACCGCCCGACTGACCCGCATCGCCGCCGCCCCGCTGGCCAACGCCGCCTGCGCTTGCCGCTTGCCCTGATCGCGCTTGCCGGGTGCGGCGGCGCGCTCGGCCTGGTCCTTCAGCCCGCAGCGACGCCGCTGTCCGCGCCGGGCGGGGAGCGTGTCGCCTTTTCCTACTGTCGCGACGGCAGCACGCTGAATTGCGTGGTCGATGGCGACACGTTCCGCATGGACGGGGCGCGGATCCGGATTGCCGATATCGACACGCCCGAAACCCGCCCCGCGCGTTGTCCCCGCGAAGCCGCGCTGGGGGCGGCCGCCACTCGGCGCCTCCACACGCTGCTCAACGCTGGCGTGGTTGCGCTGCACCCGATCGATCGCGATACGGACCGCTATGGTCGCAAGCTTCGCCGCGTGACCGTCGACGGGCGCGGCGTCGGCGACACGCTGGTCGCCGAGGGGCTGGCGCGCCCCTATCGCGGGCGGCGGATGGGCTGGTGCGACTAAGCGTTCAGCGCGATCCTTCGATTCCCGGTCCCGCATCGATGCTGGGCAGGTAGCGGGGCGCGCGGCGGGCCTTGGCCTGCTGCTCGAAGGCATAGCCGGCGTTGAGCACCAGCGCGTCCTGCCACGCGGTCGAGAACAGGCTGAGCCCGACCGGAAGCCCGCGAATATCCCCCATCGGCACGGTCAAATGCGGGTAGCCCGCAACCGCTGGCAGGCTGCTGGCCGACGGCCCGCTTGGTTGATCGCCATGCACGGGGTCCGACGGCCAAGCCGCGTCGCGTGTTGGCGAGACCAGCAGCGCGACACCGGCCTTGGCCAGCATGGCATCGATCCCCTCGCGCCCGGCCAGACGCAGCGATGTCTCGCGCGCGGCGCGATAGTCGGGATCGTCCAGGCCCTTGGTCTTGGCCGCTTCGATAAACAATTCCTGCCCGAAATAGGGCATTTCGCGGCCCGCCTCGGCGGTGTTGAACGCGATCAGGGCGTCCAGCGTCCGCGTCTTCACCGCCGCTGGCGTCGTTGCCAGATAGGCATTGAGGTCGGCCTTCAACTCGGTCAGCAGCACGCGAAACTCGGCGGCGCCAAGGCCCGGCGTCGCGGGCGGCTCGACCGGGACCAGCACGGCGCCGGCGGCCTTCAGCGACTCCAGCGCGGCGTCATAGATGCGGGCCAGATCGGGTGACATTCCCGCCGGGCGCAGCACGCCGACCCGGACCCCCTTCAGCGCGTCGACGGACAGGCCGGCGGCATAGTCGCGGCGCATCGTATCGGCGCGCGCGGTGGCCGGATCGGCCGGATCGCTGCCCGCCATCGCGGTGAGCAGGCGGGCGGCGTCGCGGACGCTGCGCGTCATCGGACCCGCAGTATCCTGGCTGTGGCTGATCGGCACGATGTGGGTGCGGCTGACCAGCCCCAACGTCGGCTTGAGGCCGACCAGTCCGTTCGACGCGGCCGGGCAGGTGATCGACCCGTCGGTTTCGGTGCCCACCGTGGCGGCGGCCAGGCTCGCTGCCGCAGCCGCGCCCGACCCGCTCGACGAACCGCACGCGGTACGATCGAGCGCATAGGGGTTGCGCACCAGCCCGCCGACCGCGCTCCATCCGCTCATCGACCGCGACGAACGGATATTGGCCCATTCGGACAGGTTGGTCTTGCCCAGGATGATCGCGCCGGCCGCGCGCAGCCGCGCGACCAGTGGCGCGTCGCGGCCCGTCATATTGTCCTTCAGCGCCAGGCTGCCTGCCGTGGTCGCCATGCCGACCGTGTCGATATTGTCCTTCACCAGCACCGGGATGCCATGCAGCGGGCCGCGCAGCTTGCCCGCGCGCCGCTCGGCATCCAGCATGCGCGCTTGCGAAAGCGCCTCCGGGTTGGTCGCGATCACCGACCGCAGCATCGGCCCCGTGCGGTCCATCGCCTCGATCCGCGCCAGATAGGCGCGCACCAGCGCTTCGCTGTTCGTGCGGCCGGCGGCCAGATCGGCGGCCAGGTCGTCGATCGAGCGTTCCTCGATCAGTTCGGCACCGGCCGTCGGCGCGGTGTGCGGCGCAGCAGAGTCGGACATCGCCGGTCCGGCGGCGAGCAGCAACAATGCGGGAAGCAACGACATGACGGGGGTCTCCGGATCGCGGGAATGCCCTTGCACCCTAAGCCTGCGGGTCGACGGTCTCAAGCGTAACGATGTCGTCAAAACGTCATCGAATTAGCGCGGGTTCGTCATCGAATTCACGTTGCGCTGCAACAGATCGCGCGCAGGGGACGGCTACTCAAAACCTGTATTATTTCGGGGGAACAACGATCATGGCACTGCGCCTTTCCGGCGTCGCACTCGCGGCGCTGCTCACCACCGTTTCTGGCACCGCGCTCGCGCAGGAAGCACCGGCATCGCGCGTCGGCGTCGAGGGCGACGACACCGACATCATCGTCACCGCGCAGAAGAGCGAGCAGCGCGCCGTCGACGTGCCGATCACGATCAGCGCGAACAGCGGCGAACGGATGCGCGAGCTGGGCGTGCAGGACCTGGACGAGCTGTCGAACTATGTCCCCGGCCTCAACGTGCAGGAGCAGAGCGCGAACAACCCCGGCATCGTGATCCGCGGCATCACCTCGGACTCGGGTTCGGCGCAGCAGGGGCCGCGCGTTTCGCTCTATTATAACGGCGTCGATATCTCGCGCTCGCGCGGGTCCTATCAGGCGATCTACGATCTCGAGCGTGTCGAAGTGATCAAGGGGCCGCAGGCGACCCTGTTTGGCACGGCGTCGACGATCGGCGCGATCAGCATCATCTCGGCACGTCCGGAAGCGGGCTTCTCGGGCGAGCTGACCGCCAGCTACGGCAATTTCGACGCATGGCGCGTCGCCGGCTTCGTCAATGCCGGCAATGAGGTGTTCGGCGGCCGCATCGCGTTCGAAGTGAAGAAGCGCGACGGCTATGTCGAAAATCTTGCCGCCAACCAGGATGACCTCTATGCGCAGGACCAGCTCGGTGTGCGCGGTTCGCTGCGCTTCGAGCCGAGCGACGCGTTCCGCGCCGACTTGATCCTCACCTACGACCAGCAGCGCAACAGCGGCACCCCCTTCATCTCCCGCGCTCTCCCGACGACGGCCGGCCCGGGCAATCCGTTCGGCGCTGCGCATCTGGGCGGTTCGCCCGTCTCGGCGCAGGTGCTGGGGATGGAAAAGCTGGGCCTCAACCGCGAGGTCTATGACGCCAACCTGACGCTTGCGTGGGACATCACCGATCGCTGGTCGCTGACCCTGGTCAACGGCTATCGCGAGTTCGACAGCCTCGAAGTTTTCGACGCCGATGGTTCGGCGGCCTGGTATCTCGAGTTCGCCGAGTTCGCCAAGGGCTGGCAGATCAGCCAGGAAAGCCGCTTTGCCTATACCGGCGCCAAGTTCCGCGGCTCGTTCGGCTTTAACGTGTTCGCCGAAGACAGCTTCCAGAATGTGCCCTTCTCGTCGGAAGAAGGCATTTTCCTGCAGTGCGCGGCGAACATCATCCCGGGCCTTGGCTGCATCAACTCGGCGGGCGTCGTGACCGCGGCGCAGGCGACTGCGCTCGCCACCGGTGGCCTCGTCACCACGCTCCCCTACAGCTCGGTGTTCGAGAATCAGGGCCGCAACAACAGCTTTTCGGTGTTCGCCGACGGCACCTGGATCCCGTTCGATCAGCTTGAGCTGACCGCCGGTGTGCGCTGGCTGACCGAAACCCGTCGCTCGGGCTATTTCGCGCGTGTGCCGCGTTCGGTGCTCAGCGGCGGCGCGTCGCTGATCCCGGGCCAGGTCGATACCGCCGGCCGCACGCTCCATGCCGAAGACAGTTTCGACGCCGTGCTGCCGCGCTTCAACATCCTGTATCGCGCGACCGACGACATCAACGTCTTCGCCACCGTGTCGAAGGGGCGCCGCTCGCCGGTCGTTCAGCTGTCGGCGCGCGCGACGGCCGCTGGTCCGGTCGCCAACCTCAGCCTCGTCGCGGAGGAAAAGGTGTGGAACTATGAAGCCGGGCTCAAGGGCCGCGTCGGCCCGGTCTCGGGCACGCTCGGCGTTTACTACCAGAAGTATGACGGCTTCCAGGTCAGCGTCGTCCAGTCCAACGGCACGACGGTGACGCAGAGTGCGGGCAAGGCCAGCAATTTCGGTGTCGAAGCCGAGGTCAGCGTCCGCGCGACCCCGTGGCTCACCGTCTTCGCCAATGGCGCGTATATCGATGCGAAGATCGAAAAGGGCAATTCGGTCGCACCCGCCTTCTCCGGCGCGCGCTTCCGTCTCCAGCCCGAAGTACAGGCGGCAGGCGGCTTCACGCTCAACACCGAGCTGGGCGGCATGCGCCTCTTCGCGACGCCGACCGTCACCTATCGTTCGCAGATCTTCTTCGAGATCCCGAACAATCCGCTGATCAGCCAGCCGGGTGTGACGCTGTTCAACGCGCGTGCCGGCGTCTCGTTCGCCGAGGATCGCTACGAGCTGGCGGTGTTCGGTCGCAACCTGTCGAACGAGGATTATCTGCTCGACGCCGGCAACACCGGCGGCGCGTTCGGTATCCCGACCTTCATCCCGGCCGAGCCGCGTTTCTATGGCATCGAACTGACCGGTCGCTTCTGACCGGTCGCCACCAGCCCCGCCCGGTCAACGCCGGGCGGGGCGGCACGGCCATTCAGTCATGCGCGCGGTCACCCGCGCCGAGATAGAGCTCGCGACCCAGCGCGTCATATTTGCGGCTCATCTCCTCCATCCCCGCTTCCGCCGCGGCGACGTCGATGATCGGCTCCGCCGCGATAAACCCATCGGCGGGCTGGTTCTGCTTCGCTGCGAAGTCGCGCACCTCCTGCGTGATCTTCATCGAGCAGAATTTGGGGCCGCACATCGAGCAGAAATGGGCGGTCTTGGCGCCTTCGGCCGGGAGCGTCTGGTCGTGATATTGCTCGGCCGTATCCGGGTCGAGCGACAGGTTGAACTGGTCGCGCCAGCGAAATTCGAAGCGCGCGCGGCTCAGCGCGTCGTCGCGGACCTTGGCGGCCGGGTGGCCTTTCGCCAGGTCGGCGGCGTGGGCGGCCAGCTTGTACGTCACCACGCCGACCTTCACGTCGTCGCGGTCGG
Source organism: Sphingomonas sp. BE123 (assembly GCF_031456015.1). Classification (NCBI taxonomy): domain Bacteria; kingdom Pseudomonadati; phylum Pseudomonadota; class Alphaproteobacteria; order Sphingomonadales; family Sphingomonadaceae; genus Sphingomonas; species Sphingomonas sp. BE123. The sequence continues at coordinate 510,248 of NZ_JAVDTW010000002.1, forward strand.
GAAGGCCGAGATGCTCCTTGGGCGTGACGTAGCAGAGCATCGCGGTGCCGTACCAGCCGATCATCGCAGCGCCGATGCCGCTGGTGATATGGTCATAGCCCGGCGCAATGTCGGTGGTCAGCGGGCCAAGCGTGTAGAAGGGGGCTTCGCCGCACGCCTGCAGCTGCTTGTCCATATTCTCCTTGATCTTGTGCATCGGCACATGGCCGGGGCCTTCGATCATCACCTGCACATCCTGTTCCCAGGCGCGCTTGGTCAGTTCACCCAGCGTGTAGAGTTCGGCGAACTGTGCCTCGTCATTGGCGTCGGCGATCGATCCGGGGCGCAGGCCGTCGCCGAGGCTGTAGGCAATGTCATACGCCTTCATGATCTCCGTGATCTCGTCGAACTTCTCGTAGAGGAAGCTCTCGCGATGGTGCGCCAGGCACCATTTGGCCATGATCGATCCGCCGCGGCTGACGATGCCGGTGACGCGCTTGGCGGTCAGCGGGATATAGGGCAGGCGCACGCCGGCGTGGATCGTGAAATAGTCGACGCCCTGCTCCGCCTGTTCGATCAGCGTGTCGCGGAAAATGTCCCAGGTGAGGTCCTCGGCAATGCCGCCGACCTTTTCGAGCGCCTGATAGATCGGCACGGTGCCGACCGGCACGGGGCTGTTGCGCAGGATCCATTCGCGGGTGTCGTGGATGTTGCGGCCCGTCGACAGGTCCATGATCGTGTCGGCGCCCCAGCGGATCGCCCACACCATCTTGTCGACCTCGCTCGCCACGTCGGATGCGACGGCGGAGTTGCCGATATTGGCGTTGATCTTGACCAGGAAGTTGCGGCCGATCGCCATCGGCTCGCTTTCGGGGTGGTTGATGTTGTTGGGGATGATCGCGCGGCCGCGGGCGACCTCGTCCCGGACGAACTCCGGCGTCACGTAATCGGGGATCGACGCGCCCCAGCTTTCGCCGTCGCGGACATACTCGGACAGCATCTGGCGGCCGAGATTTTCGCGGGTGGCGACATATTCCATTTCGGGGGTGACAATGCCGCGCCGCGCATAGTGCATCTGGCTGACATTCATGCCGGGCTTGGCGCGCAGCACCTTCTTGCGCACGTTCGGGAAGGGCTGGACCCCGCCGCTGCGGTCGGGGCCGAGCTGGCCATTGTCTTCCGGCTTCACCTCGCGCTGGGTCACTTCCTCGACATCGCCGCGCTCGCGGATCCAGTCGCGGCGGAGCTCCTGAAGCCCGGCCATGATGTCGATGCGGGCATTGGGGTCGGTATAGGGGCCGCTGGTGTCGTAGACGCGGACCGGGGGTTCCCCGCTCGACGGTTCGAGATGGATTTCGCGCATCGCGACCTTGCGCGGGCCGACATGGATCTTGGTCGATCCGCGGATCGCGCCGGTGGTTACCTTGAGTTCGCTGCGGGCTGGGATGTCTGCCATGATGTTCCTCTCCAGGTGGAGGAAACGGACCATGGCTAACGGGCCGCTCCCTCCCTACGCCGGTGTCAACCGGATCAGGTTCAGCGGGTCGGTGGCTGCTCTGGGTCCCATGAAGCTACTAGCTTCATGCGTGCCCGCCACCCTCTCAAGCGCGCGTCAGCGCTCCCCCGGGGATGACGCGGTTGTAGGGCGCGCAGGACGGAAGGTCCAGCGGCCTGTTGGCGAGCGGTCGCGGGCTGCGCGACGGATGGCCGCGCCGGCTGCGATCGGGCTGATCCGGGAACCGCTTTGCCCGCCGCTCATTGATGGCCGGCATCGAACAGGAGGATTACCGATGAAATCGACGATCAAGGCGGCGCTTGCCGGCGTCGCGCTGCTTGCGCTTGCGGCCTGTGGCGGGAATGCCGATGACCAGGCGGCGGACAATGTCGAAGCGGCCGCTGAGGCGCAGGCCGATAATCTCGAAGCGCAGGCTGACATGGCCCCCAATGAAACGATGGAAGAGGCGCTGGAGCAGCAGGCCGACAATGTCGAGGAGGCCGGCGAAGCGAAGGCGGACGCGATTGACGATGCCGACGATGCGCGGATGGAGAATGCCACGCGCTAAGGGTTGCGCCGGGCTCCAGCGCGGGCCCGGCACGACTGGCGCGAGTGGCGCAGTCGATTACTCTGGCCATGGTTTCGCATTGGCCCGCCTGCAGGCGCATCCCTAGATTTCGGGCTCCCCCGTTGACCGGAGCCGTCCCATGTCCCGCGATGTCCACAAGACGCTGACCTATCTGGCGGTGCATCTGCTCGTCGGATTCTCGGTCGCCTATGCCTTTACCGGCTCGATTGCGCTCGCTGGCGGGATTGCGCTGATCGAGCCGTGCATCAACGCGATCGCCTTTTTCTTTCACGAGCGCGCCTGGACGCGAATGGATGCCCGGCGGTCGCTGATTCGGACCGCGACACCGGCGACTGCCCGCTGATCGGCGGCGCGGAGGTCGCTGCCGCGCCGGCCTGCGCGCAGAAAGCTGTGGATGAATCGGGCGGCGAAAAAAAACGGGCGTTCGCCCCGCGTTCTCTTGCATTCTGAAAAGCCAAGGAAGGTCCGCGCGTCGCGGTGCATCCGTGCCGGTCGACGTGCCATGAACCGAGTCATATCAGCGACGAACCGAGTCCCTTAACTGTCATTTACGGTATTGCCTCTGCTGTCGGATTGGCACAATCTCTAGTGGTCACACAGGGGGACAAGCCCAAGCACTGGTGGAGCACCGCTCGCGATCCCATATCGCGGGGCGTTCTTCTGCGGTCTGGGCCGGGCAAATGGACACTTTTTGTTCTCATGCCCGCGCGGGCGATGTAGCATCGCCACACGGCCCCCGAGTCGGACGACGAAGTGCAGGGGGCGTCAGATGGATTTCAGGGAAGGCCAGGAAGCAAGCGTGAGTGAAACCGTGACCGAAACCGTAGACGCAGTCGCCACGACCATCCCGGATGCGGCGGCCAAGAGCGCCAAGCCGCGCAAGAAGGTCGATACCAAGTCGGTCGCCCCGCGCATCTACCCGGTCGAGGTCGATCATTCGCGCGACGCGTTGCTGACCGAATTCGGCAAGGAAACGCTCAAGGACCGCTATCTGCTGCCCGGCGAGAATTTCCAGGACCTGTTCGTCCGCGTCGCCTCGGCTTACGCGGATGACGCCGCGCATGCCCAGCGCATCTACGACTATGTGTCGAAGCTGTGGTTCATGCCCGCCACCCCCGTGCTTTCGAACGGCGGCACCGGGCGCGGGCTGCCGATCAGCTGCTTCCTGAATTCCGTGCCCGACAGCCTCAACGGCATCGTCGACACCTGGAACGAAAATGTCTGGCTCGCCTCGCGCGGCGGCGGCATCGGCACCTATTGGGGCAATGTCCGCGGCATCGGCGAGCCGGTCGGCCTCAACGGCAAGACGTCGGGTATCATCCCGTTCGTCCGCGTGATGGATTCGCTGACCCTCGCGATCAGCCAGGGCAGCCTGCGGCGCGGTTCGGCCGCCTGCTATCTCGACATCAGCCACCCGGAGATCGAGGAGTTCCTCGAGATCCGCAAGCCCAGCGGCGACTTCAACCGCAAGGCGCTGAACCTCCACCACGGTGTGCTGATCCCCGACGCGTTCATGGAAGCGGTGCGCAATGGTGAAGAGTGGGAACTGAAATCGCCCAAGGACGGCAGTGTCCGCGGCACCGTCAACGCGCGCGCGCTGTTCCAGAAGCTGGTCGAAACCCGCCTCGCGACCGGTGAACCGTACATCGTGTTCGCCGATCACGTGAACAACAACATGCCCAAGCATCATCGCGATCTGGGCCTCAAGGTCTCGACCTCGAACCTCTGCTCCGAAATCACCCTGCCGACCGGGAAGGATCATCTGGGCAATGAGCGCACGGCGGTCTGCTGCCTGTCCTCGCTCAACCTCGAAACCTGGGACGAGTGGAAGGACGAAAAGGGGTTCATCGAGGATGTCATGCGCTTCCTCGACAATGTCCTTCAGGATTATATCGACCGCGCCGAGCCGGGCATGGAAAAGGCCGCCTATTCGGCCAGCCGCGAACGCAGCGTGGGCCTTGGCGTGATGGGCTTCCACAGCTTCCTGCAGGCGCGTGGCCTGCCGTTCGAAGGGGCGATGGCGAAGAGCTGGAACAGCCGCATCTTCAAGCACATCAAGGCACAGGTCGACGAAGCCTCGATGCAGCTCGCGGTCGAGCGCGGGCCGTGCCCCGACGCTGCCGACATGGGCGTGATGGAGCGCTTTTCCTGCAAGATGGCGATCGCGCCGACCGCGTCGATCAGCATCATCTGCGGCGGCACCAGCGCGTGCATCGAACCGATCCCGGCCAACATCTACACCCACAAGACGCTGTCGGGCAGCTTCTCGGTCAAGAATCCGTATCTTGAAAAGATCCTGATCGAAAAGTCGAAGAACAGCGACAATGTCTGGAATTCGATCCTCGAGCGCGGCGGTTCGGTCCAGCATCTCGATTTCCTCAGCCAGGAGGAAAAGGACGTGTTCAAGACGTCGTTCGAGATCGACCAGCGCTGGCTGCTCGAACTCGCCGGCGATCGTGCGCCCTATATCGACCAGGCCCAGTCGCTGAACCTGTTCATCCCCGCGGATGTCGAGAAGTGGGATCTGCTGATGCTCCACTTCCGCGCCTGGGAACTGGGCATCAAGTCGCTCTATTATCTGCGCTCGAAATCGGTGCAGCGCGCCGGCTTCGCGGGCGGGGTCGAGGCCGACAACACGATCGACGCGCCGAAATTCGAACTCGGCGAGACGACCGACTATGACGAATGCCTGGCCTGTCAGTAAGATGCGGTTGGCGCGCGTCCGTTCCGGCCCGCGTGTCTCCGCCGCTGCGGCGGGGGTGGCGCGCTCGGGGGCGGGGCGACGTGCGCGCCGCCCCGTCCGGCGTTCAGGTCGTGCTTTCTTCCTCGATAAAGGCAAGCGCGTTGGCGGCGGTGGCGGACAGGCGAACCTTGTCGCCCTCCACTTCGGCGACCAGGCCGAGCGGGAGGAAATGGTAATGGCCCTCATGGCTGCCCATGCCGCTGTCGGCGCGGGTCAGGCGAATGCGGTGGTGGTGCACCTGGCTGACCGTGCCGAGATGGACGCCGTCCGCGCCAATGACTTCCATGCCCTCGCGAACGTTGCTGGCATGCCCCATGATCTTGGTTCCTTTCTTGCGGTTTCCATCCCCTGCCTAACGCCCGCGTTCCAAGGAGAAGATTCGCAATGATCCGGATGGCACGCCTCCTCCCGCTTGCCCTGCTTCCGCTCCTCGCCGCCTGCGCGCAGCAGGTCGGGACGGCGGTCGAGCCCGGCGCGCCCGGCTTCCTGCTCGGCCTGTGGCATGGCTTCATCTTCCCGGTCGCCTGGGTGCTCTCGCTGTTCGTCCCCGACGTCGCGGTCTATGCCGTGCCGAACAATGGCGGCTGGTATGATTTCGGCTATTTCCTCGGCATCTGCGTGTTCGGCGTCGGTGCCAATCGCGGGAAAAAGGTGATCATCAAGGAACGCGTGATCGTACGCGACCGCGGCGGTACGGTGATCGACCAGTGACGCGCGCGCTCGCCATTCAGGCCGGCATCGGCATCGCGTCGGGCGTAGCGGGCCTCACCCTGCTGCGCCGCCGCGCCGCCTCGCCCGAAGGCACCTACGCGCTGCGCATCGCCGGCACGATGCTGGTCGCGCTCTGCCTGTTCCTCACCGGCTTCGCGCTGGTGGCCGGCATGGTGGGTGGGGCATGAGCGGCGATATTGCGCCGAATCCGGTCCCAAGAGCCTATCGGATTACCATGCTGGTGATCTGCGTACCGGTCATGATCGCGGTATTTCTCGAAATCGGGGGCATGTGGTCATTTGTTGGCGGGCCGATTCCGCTCCTGACCCCAGTTTGGCTCATGATGGCCATGCAAATGCTGTTTTGGCCCGCGTCCGGTAATCTCAGCCCAAAAGCGAACCGACTTCTCGGCGCCACCTTGCTCGCATTCGCTGTGCTGGTGGCACTCGTCTCAATCATCGAATTCGTCTCGGAGTAACCCCATGCCTCTTCTCGAAGCCCGCAAGACCTACAAGCCGTTCGAATATCCCTGGGCCTATGAGTTCTGGAAGCGCCAGCAGCAGATCCACTGGCTGCCCGAAGAGGTGCCGTTGGGAGAGGATTGCCGCGACTGGGCGCAAAAGCTCACCGATCACGAACGCAATCTGCTCACCCAGATCTTCCGCTTCTTCACCCAGGCGGATGTCGAGGTGCAGGATTGCTACCACGAAAAATACGGCCGCGTGTTCAAGCCGACCGAGATCAAGATGATGCTCGCCGCCTTCTCCAACATGGAAACGGTACACATCGCGGCCTACAGCCACCTGCTCGACACGATCGGCATGCCCGAAAGCGAGTACGGCATGTTCCTCGAATATGCCGAGATGAAGGACAAGCACGATTACCTTCAGCAGTTCGGCGTCGATAATGACGAGGATATCGCCAAGACCCTCGCCATGTTCGGCGGGTTCACGGAGGGGCTTCAGCTGTTCGCGTCGTTCGCGATGCTGATGAACTTCCCGCGCTTCAACAAGATGAAGGGCATGGGCCAGATCGTCAGCTGGTCGGTCCGCGACGAATCGCTGCACTGCGAAGGCATCACCCGCCTGTTCCACGCCTTCACCAAGGAACGCGACTGCCTGACCAAGGCGGTGAAGGACGACATCATGGACGTGTGCCAGACCACGGTCCGGCTGGAGGATGCGTTCATCGACCTGGCGTTCGAACAGGGCCCGGTCCCCGGCATGACGCCCAAGGAGATCAAGAAGTATATCCGCTACATCGCCGACTGGCGCCTGAACCAGCTGGGGCTGAAGCCGATCTACATGATCGACGAACACCCGCTGCCGTGGCTCACCCCGCTGCTCAACGGTGTGGAGCACGCCAATTTCTTCGAAACCCGCGCGACGGAATATTCGAAGGGCGCGACCAAGGGCAATTGGAACGAAGTGTGGGATTCGTTCGACAAGCGCCAGAAGGCGAAGGCCGGCAAGGCTGCGAACGAGGACGCGGTTGAGGGCGGACTCTTCGATGGCGCCGGGGTCGCGGCGGAGTAATCGCCAGCAAGGGGGCGCCGCCGATGGCGGCCGCCCCCGCAACCGCACAGGCCGTCGGCATTGGCTAGGCGGGCGCGGCCTCGCGTTCCGCCTGCTGGCGTGACCACATTTCGGCATAGATGCCGCGCCGCTCGAGCAGTTCGCCATGGGTGCCCTGCTCGGCGATCCGGCCGCCTTCCAGCACGACGATGCGATCGGCATGGACCACGGTGGACAGGCGGTGCGCGATGACGATGGTCGTGCGGCCGCGCCCGATCGCCTCGAGCGTGTCGAGAATTTCGGCCTCGGTCCGCGAATCCAGCGCGCTGGTCGCTTCGTCCAGGATCAGGATCGGCGGATCCTTGAGCAGCGTCCGGGCGATGGCAACGCGCTGCTTCTCGCCGCCTGACAGCTTCAGCCCGCGCTCGCCGACCCGCGTTTCATAACCGTCAGGCATCGCCTCGATAAAGCCGGCAATGGCGGCACCGCGCGCGGCAGCCGCGACCTGTTCGGGCGTCGCCCCTTCGCGGCCATAGGCGATATTGTAGCCGATCGTGTCGTTGAACAGCACCGTGTCCTGCGGCACGATGCCGATCGCGGCGCGCAGCGATGCCTGGCTGACCCGGGATATGTCCTGGTCATCGATCGTCACCCGTCCCCCGCTCAGGTCGTAAAAGCGGTAGAGAATCCGCGCGAGCGTCGACTTGCCCGCACCCGACGGGCCGACAATCGCGACCGTCTGGCCGGGCCGGATGTCGAGGTCGATACCCTTCAGAATATCGCGTCCGGCATCATAGCCGAAGCGGACATCCTCGAACCGCACCGCGCCGCGATCGACCACCAGCGGCTTTGCGTCGGGCGCATCCTTCACCTCGGCCTGGGTATCGATCAGGTCGAACATCGCGCCCATGTCGATCACCCCCTGGCGGATCGTGCGATAGACCCAGCCCAGCATGTCGAGCGGGCGGAACAACTGGCTGAGCAGCGTCGAGACGAACACGACATCGCCTGCGGTGAAGCGACCGGTCGACCAGCCCCAGGCAACCACCGCCATGCCCGCGCCCAGCATCGCATTGGTGATCAGCGACTGGCCCATGTTGAGCCAGGCGAGCGAATTCTCGGACTTCACCGCGGCCTTGGCATAGGCCTCGACGGCGCGTTCGTAGCGGTCGGATTCACGCTGTTCCGCACCGAAATATTTGACCGTCTCGAAGTTCAGCAGCGAGTCGACCGCATGCGCGACTGCACCGGTGTCGAGATCGTTCATCGCCTCGCGCAGCTTGGCGCGCCAGTCGGTGACCCAGCGCGTGAAGGCGATGTAGACGACCACCATCGCAAGCGTCGAGGCAACCAGCCACATGCCGAACTTCGACCCGAAAATCTGCAGTACCAGCGCGAGCTCAAGGATCGTCGGCGCGATGTTGAACAGCAGGAAATAGAGCATCGAATCGATGCTCTTGGTCCCGCGTTCGACCACCTTCGTCACCGCACCGGTGCGGCGCTCCAGGTGGAAGCGCAGCGACAGCTGATGCAGGTGGCGGAAGGTGAGGATTGCAAGCCGCCGGGTCGCGTCCTGCCCGACCTTTTCGAACACGGTATTGCGCAGATTGTCGAATACCGTCGTGAACAACCGTGCCGCCGCATAGCCGACCACCATCAGCACGACGAGCGTGACCGCGCCACGTTCGTTCAGCGCCATCGTGTCGACCGCCGCCTTCAGCGCATAGGCAGCGCCATAGACCTGGACGACCTTGGACAGCACGACCAGCACCAGCGCGGCAATGATGCGCGCCTTCAGCCCGATCGCGCCGGCTGGCCAGAGATAGGGGAGAAAGCGCCGGAGCGTCGCGAACAGCGGGCGTTCGCTACCGGAGGTCGCGGTCTGGGGAGGCATGTTCGCTATCTGGGGCCGCGCGCGCGCGGATGCAACGGGCGCGCGGTGGAACGCCCCGGCGGTGCACGCGTTGACCCCGTTAAGGAGCGAGACGATGGAACCGGTTTTCTACGTGATGGCCATCCTAGGCTGCGGCGACTTTGCCGAGCAATGCCAGCAGGTACGGATCGAGCCGGTCCGGTACGAAAGCGCGGCACAATGCCAGGCGGCCACGGCACGGGTGCTTCCGCGCCATACCGATATTTCCTTCCCGACGATCGCAGCCACGTGTCAGCGACGGGGGGAGCAAATGGCACGCGCGACTCCTCAGCCGCGCGCCCGCTGAACCGCGCCGCGGACCCCGGCGTCTAGCGCGGTCGGGTCCATAGCTGATCGGGGCGAGGCTCTGGTGCGTGAAGGCGGCGCCGAACCGTCGATTCGCCCAAGGCGCGCACGATCCACCCCAGCTTTTCCAGTTTTCCCGTTCCCGCGCGATGATCCCATGCATGGTCGCCGCGGCGCGCCACGGTTCGCGCAATCGCGCCATAGATATGCGCCGCCGACAGCACCGCCCAGGCGGAGCGGAAGCCGAGCGCGGGGGTTCCCTGTCGCGCGCTCGCCTCATGCAGCGCCGCGCGCGCCGCGAGGCGGCGGGCCAGCACGGTGAGCCGGGGCCGGAACGGCGGTTTCATATGCTGGCCTGGCGGGATATCCATTTCGACCAGCCAGTCCATCGGCACGTAGCACCGCCCGATGCGGTCATCCGCCTCGATGTCGCGCGCGATGTTCGCAAGCTGAAAGGCCAGGCCGAGATCGCAGGCGCGATCCAGCGTCGCATCATCCTCCGGATCGACGCCCATCACCACCGCCATCATGCAGCCGACCGCTCCGGCGACATGATAGCAATATTGCATCAGATCCTGCTCGGTCCGCGGCATCCACCCGCGCGCGTCCAGCGCGAAACCCTCGATCAGGTCATGGGCAAAGCGATGCGGCATGCGCGTTTCTTCGGCGACGATGTGCAGCGCGTCGAACGGCATCTCGCCGGTCCACTCCCCGGCCAGGGCGCGGTCGGTCTGGCCGCGAATGCGGGCCAGAGCGGCGGCGGGGTCGGCGACGATCTGGGCGTCATGCCCCATGTCCTGCCCATCGGCGATATCGTCGCAGGCGCGGCACCAGGCGTAGAGCAGCCATGCGCGTTCGCGCGTCCGGGCATCAAACAGGGTGCTGGCCGCCGCAAAGCTTTTCGACCCGATCCGGATGCTGTCGCGGGCTGCCGCCACGACAGCTTCGCGGCGCGGCGGCGTGGCGGTCACAGGTCCTTGCTGCCGATCTGGCCCACGGTCTGAGTGGGGACATGCGCGGCCATTTTCGCGAGCAGCCCGTCGAGATGATCGTCGATGATCAGGATCGACCGATGCTGCGCACGCAGAAAGCCGACATCGCCCATCTTGCCGACAAATTCGATGAGGCCGTCATAATAGCCGGCGACATTGAGCAGCCCGACCGGGTTGGCGTGATAGCCGATCTGCGCCCAGCTCATCGCTTCCCACAATTCGTCCATTGTCCCGGTCCCGCCGGGCAGAGTGATGAAGCCGTCACTCATGTCGGTGAACGCCTGTTTGCGCTCATGCATCGTCCGCACGACGTGCAATTCGGTACAACCGCGATGCGCGACTTCGGCGTCGACCAGTGCCTGCGGGATCACCCCGATCACCTCGCCGCCCGCTTCCAGCGCGCTGTCGGCGATCGCACCCATCAGGCCGAGCCGCCCGCCGCCATAGACGACGCCGATTCCGCGTTCGGCCAGCGTACGACCGACGAACCGGGCATTTTCGATATAGACCGGGTCCGCCGGGGTGGCGGATCCGCAATAAATGGCAAGGCGCTTCACGGGTTGGGTTGCTCCAGCATCAGTGCGGCGGTCGCCTTGGCGCTGCCGACCACACCGGGGATGCCCGCGCCCGGATGGGTGCCGGCACCGACGAAATACATATTCTCGATCGAATCGTCGCGGTTGTGCGCGCGGAAATAGGCGCTCTGGGTCAGCACCGGCTCGAGGCTGAACGCGCTGCCCAGATGCGCTGCCAGATCGTGCTGGAAGTCGGTCGGGGCGTAGCTGAACTTGGTGACGATCCGGTCATGGATGTCGGGGATCAGCCGGCGACCGACCTCGTCGAGGATTCGCTTTTCCAGAACCGGGCGCACCGCGTCCCAATCGACCGGGGCCTTGCCCATGTGCGGGACCGGGGCGAGGGCATAGAAGGTCGAATGCCCTTCCGGCGCCATCGACGGGTCGGTGATCGTGGGGTGATGCAGGTAGAGCGAGAAATCCTCGCTCAGCACGCCGTGCGAATAAATGTCGTCGAGCAGCCCCTTATAGCGCGGGCCGAACAGGATCATGTGGTGCGGGATGCCCGGCCAGGTGCCCTTGATCCCGAAATGCACGACGAAGAGCGAGGGCGAAAAGCGCTTGCGCTGCAGCCGCGATCCGGTGCGCTGGGCGCTGCGCGAGCCCTTGAGCAGGTCGCGATAGCTGTGCACGATGTCGGCATTGCTCGCGACGGCGTCCGCCTCGAACCGGGCGCCGGACTTGGTGCGGACGGCGGTGGCGCGCTCGCCCAACGTCTCGATCTCCTCGACCGGATCACCCAGCACCAGCTTGCCGCCAAGCCGTTCGAAATGGCGCACCATCCCGGCCACCAGCCGGTTGGTCCCGCCCATCGCAAACCACACGCCGCCGTCGCGCTCCAGCTTGTGGATCAGCGCATAGATCGCGCTGGTGGTCATCGGATTGCCGCCGACCAGCAGGGTGTGGAACGACAGCGCCTCGCGTAGCTTCTCGTTCTTCACGAAGCTCGACACCATCGAATAGACGCTGCGCCACGCCTGATACTTCATCAGCGCCGGCGCCGCCTTCACCATCGAGGTGAAGTCAAGAAAGGCGACATGGCCGAGCTTTTCATATCCCTCGCGATAGACGCCAGCCGAATAGTCGAGGAAACGGCGATAGCCGGCAATATCGGCGGGATCGAGCTTGGCGATCTCGGCGGTCAGGATGCTGTCGTCGTTGGTGTAATCGAAATTGGTGCCGTCCGGCCAGTTGAGGCGGTAGAATGGCGATACCGGGACCAGCGTCACGTCGTCCGCCATGCGGTGCCCGGACAGCGCCCACAGCTCTTCCAGCGCTTCCGGCGCGGTGATGACGGTGGGGCCGGCGTCGAAGACGAACCCGTCCTTCTCCCAGTAATAGCCGCGCCCGCCGGGTTTGTCGCGCGCCTCGACCACGACGGTGTCGACGCCTGCCGATTGCAGCCGGATGGCCAATGCCAGTCCGCCGAACCCGGCTCCGATCACTACTGCCTGCTTCATGTGCGCGGTCCCCTGATAGCTGCGATCGCGCGCCCGATTGGCACCGGCGGTTTGCCGGCGAGGACACGGGCGCGGTCGTAGATGCTGGATTGGCCAGCATAGAAGCGGGAGATAAGTCCTGCATCCAGCCGGTAAAAGCGTTCGAGTATGCGATAGCGTTCGGCCGGCTCTGCCGCGCGGAACAACATGGCTGAAAGCATGCGGTAAAATCCGCGCCGGCGCCAGGCGCGGCGGGCATAGCCATAGGTCAGATCGTGCAGCGCCGGCCCCGACAGGTCGCGCGCGGCGGCAATCGCTGCAGCGAGCCGCACCGCGTCGGGCAGCGAATAGCCGGTGACCGGGTGGAACAGCCCGGCGCGCATACCCGCCTTGGCCACGCGGTTGCCGCCGGACCGCCAATATTCCTCGAAATCGCCGCCCATGGCGACGGGCAGCGCGCCCGCTTCCTCGCGCACCACCGCCTCCACAGCGATGCCCCGCGCACTGGCCCATGCGTCCATGCGTTGGGCATAGGCGCCGGGATCAATGTCGGGCGTGTCGCTGTAATAGGTGTCCTCGAGAAACAGGCGCGTCGCGGCGAACGGCAGGGCATACATGAAGCGATAGCCGTCGAGCTGCGCGACCGTCGCGTCCATGATCACCGGCCGCTTGAGCGGGTGCGGTTCGGCAAGCGCCAGTTCGCGCCCGACGAACTTCTGCCAGCCGAGGTCGAGCTTAGACAGATCGCCCGGTCCGCGGCAATCGATCACGCCCCCCGCCTCGACCCGGTCGCCATCGGCAAAGACGACGGCGCGCGCGCTCGCGCCCAGTACCTTGCGGCGCATCATCACCGACCCCTCGGCCATGGCGCCCCGCACGACCTGATCGAACCGTTCGGACTCGATCGAATAATAGGGGGCCTTCAGCGTGCGGGCATGGGCCGGGAAATGCACGTCATAGCTGGTCCAGCCATACGAGATCAGCGGCGCGACCAGCCAGCGGTCTGCCGGCGCGACGTCGGACGCGAAGAACGACCAGAGATGGTTGCCGCCCAGGCTGCGGCCGCCATCGATCAGGCGGATGTCGAGCGTCGGATGGCTGCGGCGCAGCGCGAGCGCGATCAGCCCGCCCGCCAATCCTCCTCCGACAATGGCAACGTCGCAATGGATGGTCGCTGGCATCGCCGCCGCCTAGCGGATCGCTTGCCATGGTGAAAGCCCTGCTGGCAGCATCGATGCACCTTTCCGTCGCAGCAATGCGTTGCGTTGCAGCACAACCAGGGAGACGAACAATGCGGATGGCGATCGTGACCGGCGGGGCGCAGGGCATCGGGCGCGCGCTGGTCGAACGGCTGCTTGCCGATGGGTGGGGCGTGATGGCGATCGATACCGACCGGGTGGCGCTGCGCGAGCTCGCCGAAGCGCACGCCTCGCGCCCCTTAGCTACCCATCAGGCCGATGTCGGGGACGAGGATGCGGTGGCCGCTGCCTTTGCCACCTTCGATGCATGGGCGCGGGACTGCGGCGCCGATGGGCTGTCCCTGCTCGTCAGCAATGCCGGGATCGCCGATCCGGTCAGCGGGCCGGTCGAAACGTTGGGCCTCGCGGACTGGCGGCGCTGGCAGGACAGCCATCTGACCGGCGGTTTTCTGATGACGCGCGCCGCAGTGCCGCGCCTGCGCGGACGCTCCGGCGCGATCATCTTCATCGCATCGACCCGCGCATTCCAGTCCGAGCCCGAGTGCGAAGCCTATGCCGCGGCCAAGGGCGGGCTGGTCGCGCTTACCCATGCGCTGGCAGTCAGCCTGGGCCCGGACATCCGCGTCAATGCGATCTGCCCCGGATGGATCGAGACGGGACCGTGGCAGAAATCTTCGGCTCGGCGCGATCCTGCGCACCGGCCGATCGATCGCGCGCAGCATCCGGTGGGCCGGGTCGGGACGCCGGAGGACATCGCCGATGCGGTGATCTACCTCAGCGATCATGCCGGCTTCACCACCGGTCAGGCGCTGGTGATCGATGGCGGGATGAGCCGGCGGATGATCTATGCCGACTAAGCGCGCAATCGCAGGACATGAAACCCGGCCCTTGACCGCGAGTCGCGCGACGTGCTGTCATATGCATGTCACGGCCCGGGGCGAGAGACGCACCGACGGCGAGTGAAGCGCGGCGATAGGGGGTTTATGTACCATCCCGATCTGATCCGACATCCGGAAGGGTGCCCTGCACTCGTTCTCAACGCTGATTATACTCCACTGTCCTATTACCCGCTGAGCGTGTGGCCATGGCAGACCGCGATCAAGGCGGTATTCCTCGACCGAGTCGACATCGTCAGCCACTATGAACGCGAAGTGCGCAGTCCGACGGCGCGGATCAAGCTGCCCAGCGTCATCGCGCTCAAGCAATATGTGAAGCCGTCGCAATTTCCGGCGTTTACCCGGTTCAACCTGTTCTTGCGCGACAAGTTCGAATGCCAATATTGTGGCAGCCACAAGGATCTGACGTTCGACCATGTCATCCCGCGCGCGCAGGGCGGACGAACGACTTGGGAAAATGTCGCGACCGCCTGTGCGCCGTGCAACCTGAAAAAGGGCGGGCGCACCCCCAAACAGGCGGCAATGCCCCTGTTCATGCCGCCGATCCGCCCGACCAGCTGGCAATTGCAGGAACATGGCCGGCGCTTCCCGCCCAATTATCTGCACGATACCTGGCGCGACTGGCTCTATTGGGACGTCGAGCTGGACGCATGAACCGCATGCAGTTCCGGTAACGCGCAAACTGCTCTAAGCAGGGGTTTGCAGCGGAGAACGGACATGAGCGGCGGAAAGGTCGATCGGCGGCGAGCACATGAAAGGCTGCGCGCCGGATCGGGCAGGGCGCGCGCCGCATCGTGCTGGTGCTGGCTTGCCTCTGCTGTCATATCGGAATAATACAGTGTCAGGCTCTATGCGCTACGACACGCTCTATCCCGAACTCGGCGACCCGCGCGGCGGTCCTCCCGATCCGCGCCAACCGGCGCCGGCCGGCGGGCCGCCGCCGCCGCTTGGCGACTATACGGTCAACCTTCCGGTCATCGTGCGCAAGCGCAAGTGGCGCTGGGTGCCACGGATTCTGGCGGTGCTGATCCTGCTGTTCCTCGCGGCGGTTGCGTGGCTGGTGTTCACCGCCCCGCTCAGCAAGTCGCTCGAGCCGCCGGTACCGCCGTCGATCACCTTGCTCTCGGCCGAAGGGACGCCGATCGCCCGCACCGGTGCGGTGGTGGGCAAGCCGGTCGATGCGTCGCAACTGCCCGACCATGTCGTCCAGGCGTTCATCGCGGTCGAGGATCGCCGCTTCCAGTCGCATTGGGGCGTCGATCCGCGCGGCATCCTGCGCGCCTTCGTGAATAACCTGTTCACCGACAACAGCCGCCAGGGTGGCAGCACGATCACCCAGCAGCTGGCCAAGAACGCGTTTCTCAGCTCCGACCGCACGTTCGGCCGCAAGTTTCAGGAGGTGCTGATCGCCTTCTGGCTGGAAGCGTGGCTGACCAAGAACGAGATCCTCTCGCGCTATTTGTCCAACGTCTATTTCGGCGACAATCAGTACGGCCTCGATGCCGCTGCACGCCATTATTTCAGCCGTCCGGCGACCGACCTCACCACCGCGCAGGCGGCGATGCTGGCTGGCTTGGTCAAGGCGCCGTCGCGGCTCGCCCCGTCGTCAAACCTGTCGGGCGCGCGCGAGCGCCAGGCGGTGGTCGTCCAGACGATGGTCGATGCCGGTTTTCTGACTGAGGCGGAGGCAAAGGCGGTCCGCCCGGCGCGGCTGCGGCTGTCGAAGGTCAAAACGCTGCCCAGCGGCACCTATTTCGCTGACTGGGTGCTCCCGCAGGCACGTGACCGCTCGGGCGAGATTGCGACCAACCAGACGGTGACCACCACGCTGGAGGCGCGGATGCAGCGCGCCGCCGAGCGCGCGGTGCGCAACGCCGCGCTGCGCAAGGCGCAAGTCGCGATCGTTGCGATGCGCCCCGATGGACGGGTGATCGCGATGGTCGGCGGCAAGAATTACGCTGCTTCACCCTTCAACCGTGCGACCCAGGCACAGCGCCAGCCGGGGTCGACGTTCAAGCTGTTCGTCTACCTCGCCGCCTTGCGGTCGGGGATGACACCGGACTCGATCGTGCGGGACGAGCCGATCACCCTTGGCGACTGGAGCCCCAAGAACAGCGACGGGCGCTATCGCGGCCCGATCACGCTGCGCGAGGCGTTTGCCCGGTCGAGCAACGTCGCCGCCGCGCGGCTGACCCAGCGGGTCGGCGTGCCGGCAGTGATCCAGGCGGCGCGCGATCTGGGCATCACCAGCCCGATCCCGAACGAAGCGTCGATCGCGCTCGGCACGTCGAGCGTGTCGCTGCTCGAACTGACCGCCGCCTATGCCGCCATCGCCAGCGGCACGATCCCGGTGCGCGCGCGCGGACTGGCCGAAGCGGATGAGCCCGGCTGGGCGGCGCGCCTGACCGGATCGGTGCGGTCGCTGTCGCGGCGCGAGCTGGACGGGATGCGCGACCTGCTGTCGGCAACCGTTTCGGGTGGCACGGGACGTTCCGCTGCCCTTGCCATCGACACGTTCGGCAAGACCGGAACGACGCAGGACAATCGCGACGCGCTGTTCCTCGGCTATGCCGACGGGATCATTACCGGCGTGTGGATGGGCAATGACGACAACAGCCCCAATGCCGGGCTGGCCGGCGGTGGCGCCCCGGCGCGGGTGTGGCGCGATTTCATGAGCCAGGCGCTGGGCGTCTCTGCCTTGCCGCGGCCCGAGCCTGTGGTGGAGAATGTCAGCGACCTTCCGGTCGAGGACCCGGACAACTTCATCGACGACGGCGTCGAGTTTGAAGGCAGCTTTGGCGACCGCGACCTGGGTGTCCGGGTCAACCGCGATGGCAGTATCGAGGTGACCCGCACGCGTCGCGACGGGCCGGTCGAGGAGGAACTGGTGGACGAACCGCGCGATCGCGCGCGGCGTGAGCCGGTCCCCGAGGACGAGTTCTAGGCGGGAATCTCCGCGCCGTCCCAGGCGAAGCATTTGCCGCTATCGACCGGCTTGAGCCCTTCGATCACATCCAGCAACTGCAGCGCGGCGCGCTCGGGATCGAACAGCTTGCCCGGCGCGACCGTCCCGCGAAACGGTTCCGACAGGCGTGTATCCACGGTCCCCGGGTGGAGCCCGACGACGATCGCGCGATCGTTGCGCCGGGCGGCGTCGATTGCGAAATTGCGGATCAGCATGTTGAGCGCCGCCTTGGACGCGCGATAGCCGTGCCAGCCGCCCACCCGATTGTCGCTGATGCTCCCGACGCGCGCCGACAGCGCAGCGAACACCGGGCTCCCGGTACGCGGCAGCAGCGGCAGGAAATGCTTGGCGACCAGCGCCGGGCCGATCGTGTTGATCGCGAACACGCGTGCCAGCCAGTCGGGGTCGAGGTCGCGCAGTGACTTTTCCGGTCCGCGCTCGCCCTCGCCCAATATGCCGGTCGCGACGAACACCAGCGACGGTGGCGGCCCGGCGGCAACCTGTGCAGCGGCGGCCGCGATGCTCGCTTCATCGGTCAGATCGAGATGCGCGTCCCCGGCAAGCGACCGAGCAAAGCGCCAGACCTTCGCGTGGCCGGCCTCCTCTTCGAGTGCGTCGGCGACTGCTCCGCCGATTCCCCCGCTCGCACCGATAATGACCGCGCTTCCGGCACTCACAGGTCGAGCTTCTCGTAATCCGCCGGCGGGTTGATCCCCTCCATCCGCTCGGCGAGCAGCGGGCGGAAGCTCGGGCGGCTCTTCATGCCGACATACCAGCGCTTGGCCTGCTCATGGCTCTTCCAGTCGATCCCGCCCAGATAATCGGCGACGCTGATCTGCGCGGCAGCGGCCAGATCGGCAAGGCTCATGGTCGCGCCGCCGAGCCAGGTGCGGTGGTCGAGCAGGAAGTCGATGTAATCGAGATGCGCAACCGCGGCCTTCATCGCCTCACGCAACGCGCCGCTGTCGGGCGTCGCGCGCTGGACGATACGCTTGATCATCCGCTCGTTGAGCAAAGGCCCGGTGATGTCGCGGAAAAACTGATTGTCGAACCAGCTGACCAGCCGGCGAATCTCGGCGCGGTCTGCGGCGGTACCGTTGAGCAGTGCTGCCTTGCTCACCGTCTCCTCAAAGAACTCGCAGATCGCGACCGAGTCGATCAGCACCACGCCGCGATCGTCGGCCATCACCGGGGTCTGCCCGGCGGGGTTCATGTCGAGAAACTCGTCGCGCCGCGCCCAGGGCGATTCGCGCACCGGCTCATAGCCGACGCCCTTCTCACCCAGGACGAGCCGCACCTTGCGCGAGAAGGGGCACAGGGGGAATTGGTAAAGCTGCCACATGCTGACCGGCATAGGCGGGGCGGGCGGTGGGCGGCAAGGGACGCGAGCAAATTCCTCCCCTGCGGAGCAGGGGAGGAAAGCGGATTACTCCGCCGCGACCATTTCCACGCTGTCATCCAGCGGATGCGCCAGCCGCGTCAGCATTTCCTTCGGCACCACCTGCCAGAAATGCCCGCGCACCCGTTCCCAATCCTCGAGCAGTCCGCGCGACCATTTGCTGTCAGTCGCTTCGGCATGGTCGGTGACGAGGTTCTTGAGCACCGCTTCCCAATGCAGCGAGGTCAGGCGCTGCCACACGATGCTCTCGCCATTGGCGCGCGCGTCGAATGTGCCGGACTCGTCATAGATGAACGCCATGCCGCCGGTCATGCCCGCGCCGAAATTCGCGCCGACCTCGCCCAGCACCACCGCGACGCCGCCGGTCATATATTCGCAGCCATTGGCGCCGCAGCCCTCGACCACCACCTGCGCGCCCGAATTGCGCACAGCGAAGCGCTCGCCCGCCTGACCCGCCGCGAACAGCCGGCCCGAGGTCGCGCCATAGAGGACGGTGTTGCCGATGATCGTATTGTCCTGGCTGGCGAGCGGCGAGCTGACCAGCGGGCGCACGACGATGGTCCCGCCCGACAGGCCCTTTCCGACATAGTCATTGGCGTCGCCGAATACTTCGAGCGTCACGCCCTTGCACAGAAATGCGCCGAGCGACTGGCCCGCCGATCCGCGCAGGCGGATCTGGACGTGGCCATCGTTGAGCTTCGACATGCCGAAGCTGCGCGTGATCTCGCTCGACAGTCGCGTGCCCACCGCGCGATGGGTGTTGCGGACGTTGTAGGCGAGCTGCATCTTCTCGCCGCGCTCGAACACCGCGCGCGCGTCCGCGATGATCTGCGCGTCGAGGCTGTCGGGCACCGCGTTGCGCCAGGTCGACAGGCTGAAGCGCCGCTCGCTCTCGTCCGCGTCGACCTTCGCGAGGATCGGGTTGAGGTCGAGATCGTCGAGATGCTCGGCCCCGCGACTGACCTGACGCAGCAATTCGGTGCGGCCAATCACCTCGTCCAGGCTCTTGCAGCCGAGCTTGGCGAGGATTTCGCGGACCTCCTCGGCGATGAAGGTCATCAGGTTGATGACCTTTTCCGGCGATCCGGTGAATTTCTGGCGCAGCCGCTCGTCCTGCGTGCACACGCCGACCGGGCAGGTGTTGCTGTGGCACTGGCGTACCATGATGCAGCCCATTGCGACGAGGCTGAGCGTACCGATGCCGAATTCCTCGGCGCCCAGGATCGCGGCGATGACGATGTCGCGCCCGGTCTTGAGCCCGCCATCGGTGCGCAGCTTCACGCGGCCGCGCAGGCCGTTGAGGGTGAGCGTCTGGTTGACCTCAGACAGCCCCATTTCCCACGGCGTGCCGGCATATTTGACCGAAGTCTGTGGGCTGGCGCCGGTGCCGCCGACATGGCCGGCGACCAGGATCACGTCGGCATGCGCCTTTGCCACGCCCGCAGCGACCGTGCCGATCCCCGCGCTGCTGACCAGCTTGACGCACACCCGTGCGCGCGGGTTGATCTGCTTGATGTCGTAGATGAGCTGCGCCAGATCCTCGATCGAGTAAATGTCATGGTGCGGCGGGGGTGAGATCAGCGTCACGCCCGGCGTCGAATGGCGCAGCTTCGCGATGAACTCGGTCACCTTGAACCCGGGCAGCTGGCCGCCCTCGCCGGGCTTGGCGCCCTGTGCGACCTTGATCTCCACTTCTTCGCATGCGTTCAGATATTCGGCAGTCACGCCGAAGCGGCCGCTTGCGATCTGCTTGATGTTGGAATTGGCGTTGTCGCCATTGGCATAGGGCTTGTAGCGGATCGAATCCTCGCCGCCCTCGCCCGACACCGCCTTGGCGCCGATGCGGTTCATCGCGATCGCCAGCGTCTCATGCGCCTCGGGCGACAGCGCGCCGAGGCTCATCCCCGGCGTCACGAAGCGCTTGCGGATCTCGGTGATCGCCTCGACCTGGTCAATTGCAACGCCCTCGGTCGGGAAGTTGAATTCCAGCAGGTCGCGCAGATAGACCGGCGGCAAATCGCGCACGCCGCGCGCAAATTGCAGATAGGTCGAATAGCTGTCGGTCGCGACCGCGGTCTGCAGCGTGTGCATGAGCTGCGCGCTGTACGCATGCGTCTCGCCGCCGTGGCGCTGACGATAGAATCCGCCGATCGGCAGCGTCGCGATCGCGCTGTCGTAGGCGGCATCGTGGCGCATCGTCGCGTTGAGGTGCAGCGAGGCATAGCCCTCGCCCGAAATCTTGGCCGGCATGCCGGGGAAGAAATCGTTGACCAGCGCGCGGCTCAATCCGACCGCCTCGAAGTTATAGCCGCCGCGATAGCTGGAGATCACCGCGATCCCCATCTTCGACATGATCTTGAGCAAGCCTTCGTCGATCGCCTTGCGGTGGTTCTTCAGGCATTGTTCGAACGACAGGTCGCCGAACAGGCCGCGCGCATGGCGATCAGCAATCGCTGCTTCGGCCAGATAGGCGTTCACCGTGGTCGCACCCACGCCGATCAGCACCGCATAATAATGGGTGTCGAGGCATTCGGCGGTGCGGATGTTGACGCTGGCGTAGCTGCGCAGCCCCTTGCGCACGAGGTGCGTGTGCACCGCCGCTGCCGCCAGCACGCCGGCGATGGCGATGCGGTCCGGCCCGACCGCTTCATCGGTCAGGAAGATCTCGGTCTTGCCCGCGCGCACCGCCTGTTCGGCCTGGTCGCGGATGCTGGCGATCGCTGCCCGCAGGGTTTCGGGTCCGCCGCCGGCCGGAAAGCTGTAGTCGATCTCGGCCGCCTGGTTCCCGAAATGGCCCTTGAGCCGCGCCCAGTCACGGTTGGTGAGCACCGGACTTTCGAGCACCAGCACCTTGTTCGCGGTTTCCGCCGTGTCGAGAATGTTGGCGAGATTGCCGAAGCGCGTCTTGAGCGACATCACATGCCGTTCGCGCAGGCTGTCGATCGGCGGGTTGGTCACCTGGCTGAAATTCTGGCGGAAAAACTGGCTGATCAGCCGCGGCTTGTCGCTGATGACGGCAAGCGGCGTGTCGTCGCCCATCGATCCGACCGCTTCCTTGGCGTCGGTCACCATCGGCGAGAGGATCAGCTCCATATCCTCCAGCGTCTGCCCGGCCGCGACCTGGCGGCGGGTCAGTTCCGCGCGGGTCCATGCCGGCGTCGCGTCGGCCGCGTCGGGCAGGTCGTCGATCCCCATGAACTCGCCGATCATCGACGCATAGTCATACTCGCCGGCGATGCGGTCCTTGACCTCGCCATCGGTGTAGAAGCGCCCTTCGTCGAGATCGACCGCGATCATCTGCCCCGGCCCCAGCCGCCCCTTGGCGACCACGGTCGCTTCGGGAATCTGGACCATCCCGGTCTCCGACCCGACGACCAACAGGCCGTCAGAGGTGCGGGTATAGCGCAGCGGACGCAGCGCGTTGCGGTCGACACCGGCCACGGCCCAGCGGCCATCGGTCATCGCCAGCGCAGCGGGGCCGTCCCACGGCTCCATCACGCTGGCGAGATACTTGTACATCGCCAGATGCTTGTCCGGCATCGAATCGATCGCCTGCCACGCTTCGGGCACCAGCATCAGCTTGGCGGTCGGCGCGTCACGGCCGGAGCGACAGATCGCCTCGAACACCGCGTCCAGTGCGGCGGTATCGGATGCACCCGCCGGGATCACCGGCTTGATATCCTCCGAATGCTCGCCGAACGCGGTTGCCGCCATCTTGATCTCGTGGCTCAGCATCCAGTTCTTGTTGCCGCGGATCGTGTTGATCTCGCCATTATGCGCGAGGCAGCGGAACGGCTGGGCCAGCCACCATTGCGGGAAGGTGTTGGTCGAATAGCGCTGGTGGAAGATCGCGACCCGGCTGACAAAGCGCTCGTCGCGCAGGTCGGGATAGAATTCGCTCAGCGACTCCGCGAGGAACAGCCCCTTGTAGATGATCGAGCGGCACGACAGCGAGCAGATGTAGAAACCGCTGATCTGCGCGGCGATGATCCGCTTTTCGATGCGACGGCGGACGAGGTAGAGGTTCTTTTCGAACTCTGCCTCGCTCTGTTCGTCGGGCATCGGCCCGGCGATCATGATCTGCTCGATCTCCGGCCGGGTCGCCTGCGCCTTTTGCCCGATGACCGAGACATCGACCGGCACCTGCCGCCAGCCATAGATAGTGTAGCCCGCATCGATCAGCACGCTTTCGACGATCGTGCGGCATGCCTCCTGCGCGCCCAGATCGACGCGCGGCATGAAGATCATGCCGACCGCCAGCCGGTTGGGCAGCACGCGATGCCCGCTCGCGAGCACCGCATCGTCAAAGAAACGCAACGGCAGGTCGACATGCAGCCCCGCGCCGTCGCCGGTCTTGCCATCGGCATCGACCGCGCCGCGATGCCAGACGGCCTTCAGCGCATCGATCGCACCCTGCACCACGCGGCGCGACGGCTGACCGTCGATCGCCGCGACCATGCCCACGCCACAGGCATCGCCTTCGAACTCGGGGCGGTACATGCCTTCACGGGCGAGACGTTCGCGTTGGGTTTCGGTGGTCACTTCTTCGACTTTCCTGTGAGATCAGCCTGCAGCTGCTCGAGATCCTTCTGGCTGTCCGCCATGGACCGCTGCATGAGGTCGCGTTGCCAGCCAAGCAGCTCCGGATCGGCGGGCATCTTCATGCTCTCGTCCATGTAGAGCCGTCCGGTCGGCGTGTTGAAAAAGGCGGTTATCTCGTCGAGTTGCGCGACCGTGAACCGGCGCGCGTAAGCGCGCTCCATGATCGCGAACATGGCCGGAAGCTCTGCCTGAAGCAGCGCGATCGTTTTCTGCTGCTGCGCGGCCAGAAAGGCATCGAGCGTCGCCTTTGCCTCGGGATCGGCGTCGAGGGCCGTTCGAATGTCGGGACGCGACAGGATCGCCTGCTGCAGGTTCGCGAGCATCGGGTTGAGCATCGCTTCGAACATCGCTTTGCGCTGGGCAGGCGGCATCATCACGTCGATCGTCCGCTTTGCAGCAGCCAACCGCGCAGGATCGACGGCGCCGCCTTGCGCTTGCCATGGCCCCGATGCGGCGGTTGCGGCAGCCGGTGCCGCGATCAGCGACAGTGCGAGGATGACACCCCGGATCATGCCGCTGCCAGTTCGCTGCGCGCACCGCGAGCGACCTTCTGCGCCTTTAGCCATGCGTGCATCCGTTCGCTGACGTCGCGACCGTCGCGGATCGCCTGTACCACCAGGCTCGCGCCCTTGACGATGTCGCCGGCGGCGAACACGCCGTCGAGGTTACTCATCATCGTGCGCGCGTCCGTCCGCACCGTGCCCCAGCGGGTGACGCCCAGTTCGGGCGCATTGAACAGCACCGGCAGGTCTTCGGGGTCGAAGCCCAGCGCCTTGATCACCAGATCGGCGGGGACGTCGAACTTCGCGTCGGGATCGGGTTCGGGTGCGCGGCGACCGCTGGCGTCGGGGGCGCCGAGGCGCATGCCGACCGCCTTCACCGCCGTCACCTTATCGCCGCCCTCGAACGCCTCGGGGGCGGAGAGCCAGACGAACTCGACGCCTTCCTCCTCGGCATTGGCGGTTTCGCGCTGGCTGCCCGGCATGTTGGCGCGGTCGCGGCGATACAGGCATTTGACCGACGCCGCGCCCTGGCGGATCGCGGTGCGGACACAGTCCATCGCGGTGTCGCCGCCACCGATCACCACGACATTCTTGCCCGCCGCGTTGAGGCTGCCATCCTCGAACGCCGGGACGCTGTCGCCAAAGCTCTTGCGGTTGGATGCGATCAGATAGTCGAGCGCATCGACCACGCCGTTCGCGCCGACGCCCGGCGCCTTGATCGCGCGCGGCTTGTACACGCCGGTCGCGATCAGGATCGCGTCATGCTTGTGACGCAACTGCTCCAGCGTCGCGTCCTTGCCGACCTCGAAGCCGAGGTGAAAGACGATGCCCCCCGCCGCCAGCCGATCGGTGCGGCGCGTGACGATGTGCTTCTCCAGCTTGAAGCCGGGGATGCCATAGGTCAGCAGCCCGCCCGCGCGATCATGGCGGTCATAGACATGCACGTCATAGCCGAGCACGCGCAGATACTCCGCCGCAGTCAGCCCCGCCGGACCCGCGCCGATCACGCCGACCGACTGGCCGCGCGCCGGACCGGGCTGCAACGGCTCGACCCAGCCTTGATCCCACGCCGTGTCGGTGATGAACTTCTCGACCGACCCGATCGTGACCGTGCCATGGCCCGAGGATTCGATGACGCAATTGCCCTCGCACAGCCGGTCCTGCGGACAGATGCGGCCGCAAATCTCGGGCATGGTCGAGGTGCTGTTCGACAGCTCATAGGCTTCGCGCAGCCGCCCCTCGGCGGTCAGGCGCAGCCAGTCGGGGATGTGATTGTGCAGCGGGCAATGCACCGTGCAGTACGGCACCCCGCATTGCGAACAGCGCCCGGCCTGATCCTCGGCGCTCGGTGGAGCATAGCGCTCCGCGATCTCGCGAAAATCCTGCGCGCGCAGTTCCGGATCGCGCTTGGGCGGAAACGCCTGCGCGCGGTCGACGAATTGAAGCATCACATCCTTGCCCATGCGGCGCGGATGACAGCATTTTGTTACCGAGTCACGCAGAAATTGGGATATGGGACAGCATTGCTGCCATATTATCCAGGGCGCTCGTCGGGGTCAGCTATTGCTGCGTAATTTCATTGCGCACTTGTGCCCGATGCGGCCCTATTACAGCGAAAGGAGGATGATTGCGACCGCGCCGAGTGCGATCCGGTACCAGGCGAACGGGGCAAAGCCGAAGCGGCCGACGATCTTCACGAACGCCTTCACCACCAGCAGTGCGACGATGAACGATACGCCGAGCCCGATTGCAATTCCGCCCAGATCGTCCGCGTTCAGCAGGTCGCGATCCTTGTACAGCGAATAGGCCGTCGCCCCCGCCATGGTCGGCACCGCGAGAAAGAAGCTGAACTCCGCCGCGGTCTTGCGTTCCACGCCCATCAGCAGCGCGCCCATGATTGTCGCGCCCGACCGGCTGACGCCCGGGATCATCGCGATGCACTGGACCAGCCCGATGGAAACTGCCGTGCGCAACGGCATCGTCTCGACCCGTTCGACCTTCACCACCTTGACCATGCGTTCGATCAGCAGGATCGCGACGCCGCCGACGATCAACGCGACCGCGACGGTCATCGGCGACTGGATCAGCGCGCGGATCCCCTCATAGGCGACGGCGCCGATCAGCATCGCGGGCAGAAAGCCGATCAGGATGTTGCGGGTGAACCAGATCGCTTCGCGCTCGCCGCGCAGCAACCCCATGCCGATCCCCCAGAAGCGCCGCCAATAGGCAACCAGCACGGCAAGGATCGCGCCGAGCTGGATCGCGACCTTGAACGCGACCGACCCCTCACCGGTAAAGCCGAGCAGTTCGCCCGCCAGGATCAGGTGCCCGGTCGACGACACGGGCAGGAATTCGGTCAGCCCCTCGATGATGCCGAGGATGATGTAGATCGCGATGTCGCTCATGGCGCGGCTTCTCCACCGGCCAGGCCCGGCCGTTCAAACGTGCCGAATGCGGCGGGGTTCAGGCGTGGCGTGCGCCAGCAAAGCGCCCGTGCTTGCGATACTGGACCAGCCAGTGCGGCGCGACCGCACCGAGCGGCGTCGGGGTGATGCCGAAGCGGGCCAGACCGTCGCCGGACGCGACATTGTCCTGCTGCAGCATCAACCACTGGTCCCAGCTGATCGGCGCCCCGGGCAGGAAGCCGAGCGACGCCAGCGCGGCGCCGGCAAAATCGGGCAGCTCGACGATCGGCTTGTCGCGCCCGATCGCCCCGAGCAACCAGCGGTGAAATTCGGTGAAGCTGAGGATTTCCGGGCCGCCCAGTTCGATCGTCTGGCCCGCAACGGGCGCAGGTTCTGCAATGGCGCGCGTGACGGCCTGCGCGACATCGGCAACCCAGACCGGCTGGATCTTCGTACCGCCCTTGAGCACCGGTACCACCGGCAGGCTGACCGCCAGCGCGGCGAAGCGGTTCACGAACTGATCCTCCCGCCCGAACATCAGGCTGGGGCGCAGGATCGTGGCGGTCGGGAAGGCGGCGCGCACCGCTGCCTCGCCGTCACCCTTGGACCGGCCATAGGCCGAGGGTGAGTCGCTATCGGCGCCGATTGCCGACATCTGGACGAAGCTGCTCGCGCCTGCATCGGCAGCAGCCCTGGCAGCGTTGCCCGATCCGCGTGCGTTGACCGCATCCATCCGGTTTCCGAACACGCCGACCAGATTGACGACGGCGTCCGACCCGGCGATCGCGCGTGCCAGCGTGTCGGGACGGGTCACGTCGGCGGCAACGAACTGCGTCTGGCCGAGCCCGCCGAGCGGCTTGAGGAACCATGCCGCGCGCGGATCGCGCTGTGCGATGCGCACCCGTGCGCCGGCCTTGAGCAGGCTTTGCGCGATATAGCGTCCGGCGAAACCGCCGCCGCCGATCAACGTCACCAGCTTGTCCTTCATCGCGTCCTCGAACAATTTGACCAGAGTCTGCGCTCCCCATGCCGCGCGATGCACCAAAGGGCAATGCCGGGATCGCCATTCCCCCTCCCGCCCGCCGCGCCAAGGGTCTATGGCGTGGGCATGACCGACGATCCCTTTGCCCTGTTCGACGCCTGGTACCGCGAGGCGCGCACGACCGAGATCAACGATTCCAACGCGATGGCACTGGCGACGGTGAGCGCCGACGGCCAGCCATCGGTGCGGATGGTGCTGCTCAAGGGCCATGGGCCCGAAGGCTTCACCTTCTATACCAACCGCGAGGGGCGCAAGGCGGGCGAGCTGGACGCCGTGCCGCGCGCGGCGTTGCTGTTCCACTGGAAGTCGCTGCGCCGCCAGATCCGCATCGAAGGACCGGTGAGCCGGGTATCCGATGCCGAATCCGACGCCTATTTCGCCACGCGCAGCCGCGACTCACAACTCGGCGCCTGGGCGAGCGATCAGTCGCGCCCGCTGGCCGATCGCGCGACCTTCGAAGCGCGGTTTGCGCAGATGCAGGCGCGGTTCGACGGCGGCGATGTGCCGCGCCCGCCGCATTGGGGCGGCTATCGTGTCACGCCGCAGCGGATCGAGTTCTGGCTCGACCGCGAACATCGCCTGCACGAGCGCCGCGTCTTCACGCGCAGTGGCGAAGGCTGGGACGAAGGGATGCTGTATCCGTGAGCGCCACGCCGACCCGCGCTGCGATTGCGAGCGTCCTTGCCGCGCTGATTCTCGGCGCGCTCAAGAGCTACGCAGTCTGGGCGACCGGGTCGGTGGCGATGCTCGCGAGTCTCTCGGACAGCGCACTTGATCTGGTCGCGTCGCTGGTCACGCTGGCCGGAGTGCGCATTGCTGCCCAGCCTGCTGACGCCAATCACCGTTTCGGTCATGGCAAGGCCGAGGCGCTGGCAGCGTTGTTCCAGGTTCTGCTGATCTCGGCCTCGGCGACCTTCATCGCGGTGCGCGCGATCGAGCGGCTGGCAAGCGGGGAGGTCGCGGCCGATCCGGAGGCCGGGATCGTCGTTTCGGTGATCGCGATCGGCGTGACGCTCGCGCTCACCGCTTATCAGGCGCGCGCCATCCGCGCGAGCGGATCGATCGCGATCCGCACAGATCGGCTGCATTACCAGTCCGATCTGTTGCTCAATTCGGGCGTGATCGCTGCGCTCGTGCTGGAATCGGTCCTGCATCTGCGCGGCGCGGACCCGCTGTTCGGCATCGGCATCGCGCTCTGGCTGCTGTGGGGCGCGTGGCATGCCGCGAGCGACGCGATCGGCCAGCTGATGGACCGCGAATGGCCTGAGGAGAAGCGTCGGGCCTTCATCGCCTGCGCCGCCGCGATTCCCGGCTTTGAAAGCCTGCACGACTTGCGCACCCGCACCAGCGGATCGCAGGACTTTGCGCAATTCCACATCCATGTTCCCGCATCGATGAGCGTCGCGCAGGCGCATCACGTGGTCGAGGCGCTCGAAGCACGGCTCGAAGCCGAATTCCCGGGCACCGAAATCCTGATCCATGTCGATCCGGCCGGGCAGGTCGATTGCCCCGGCGAACCGCTGCGTGAAGCCAACGAACTGAAGGGTTAGGCCGCCGCCAGCTCCGCGCGCTCGGTCGCGGCGATCCACCCGCCGCCCAGCACGCGCTCGCCGGCATAGAGCACGGCGGCCTGACCCGGCGCGACGCCATATTCGGGCGCGTCGAACACCACCCGGTCCCCCTCCAGCCGCGCCGGCACCGGGCGCGCCATCGAGCGGACCTTGGCCGTCAGCGGGCCTTGATGGCTGCCGCCGATCCAGTTCAGCCCCTCGATCCGCGCCGCACTGATCGCCAGCGCGGATTTGGGGCCGACCACCACGTCGCGCGTCGCCGGATTGAGCCGCAGCACATAGAGCGGCTCGGGGCTGCCCCCGATCTCGAGCCCCCGGCGCTGACCGACGGTGAAGTGGATCAGCCCCTTATGCTCGCCGAGCTTGTTGCCTGCCTCATCGACGATCGCGCCGGCGGTGTCGGCTTCGGGCCGCAGCTTTTTGACCAGCCGGGCATAATCGCCGTCGGGGACGAAGCAGATGTCCTGGCTGTCGGGCTTGCCCGCGACGCCCAGCCCGATCTCTGCCGCGATTTCGCGTACCCGTGCCTTGGGCAGTACGCCCAGCGGAAAGCGCAGGAAATCGAGCTGCGCGCTGGTGGTCGCGAACAGGAAATAACTCTGGTCGCGTGCCGGGTCGGCGCCCTTGTGCAGCTCCGCCCCCTCCGGTCCCTGTACGCGCTGCACATAATGGCCGGTGGCAAGGCAGTCGGCGCCCAGATCGCGGGCGAGCGTGAACAGATCGGTGAATTTCGGCCCCATATTGCATTTGACGCACGGGATCGGGGTACGGCCCGCGAGATAGGTGTCGGCGAAATCGTCGATCACGCTCTCGCGAAAGCTGCTTTCATGGTCGAATACATAATGCGCGATGCCGAGCCGATCGCACACGGCGCGCGCATCGCGAATGTCGCGCCCGGCGCAACAGCTGCCCGCGCGCCCGACGGCTTCGCCATGATCGTAAAGCTGCAGCGTGACGCCAATCGTCTCCGCGCCGGTGCGCGCGGCGAGCGCGGCGACGACCGAACTGTCGACCCCGCCCGACATGGCAACGACGATCCGCCGCTGCGCAAGCGGCCCGTCAAGCTGGAAATCTCCGGTGAACATGGCGGCGCACATAGTGGTTTCACGGGGGCGATGCAAAAGCGCTGCATTTACCGGGCTTTCAGCCTTCGGCGCTAAACGGGGTCGGATGAACTCGACCGATGGACATGCGCGCACGTGGATCTGAGCTTTCGATTCGACCGCGATGTGGCGGCGACGCCGGTGGCGATGCCCATCGCGCTGCTGCTGGCTGGCGCGTCGGTGCGGCAGGCCGCCAGCCCGACCGCCCGGCTGCAGGTCCGGCTGGACCAGCGCCTGCCGGTGAGCACTCTGCTCGCACCGGCGCATGGCGCGTTCAGCCTGGCCACCGAACGCGCGCTAACCCGGTGGAAACGGCGATGAACGCGGCGTTTACCGTGCCGTTTAGGCGAAGCGAAATCCGGGGCGGGTATCTCTCCCGTCAGATGCAGTTGGGGACCCCCCGCCCTGATCGAGGTAAGGAATGATTGAGAACCAGAAGATCCGCCCGGCAAAGGTCATCGGGCCGCTCGGCGAGCCGCTGACGCTCGACACGCTGCCGCCGCCGGAAACGACCCGCTGGGTCGTGCGGCGCAAGGCGGAAGTGGTCGCTGCGGTCAATGGCGGTCTGTTGACCATCGACGAAGTGTGCGAGCGCTATGGCCTGACCGTCGAGGAGTTCGCGGGCTGGCAGCGTGCGATCGATCGTTCGGGCATGCCCGGGCTGCGCGTGACGCGGATCCAGCACTACAAGTCGCTGTACGAGCGCCAGCAGAAATATTGACGGGTCCCGCTTACGGCACCGCCCCGGTCCCGAACCCCGGCGATTGCCGGAACATAACCGTCTCTCCCATCCGCCCGCGCCTCAAAACGCGGGCGGAACCCATTTCAGCGGTCTGGCTATTTGAGCAGGAAGCGGATCCGCACGTTGGCGGTGACCTGCTGTTCACCCGGTGCGAGCTGGGTTGAGTCCTTTGCCTCGGCCCGGGCCATCAGCTGCGGCACCGGACCGGGCATGCCGCCATCGCCCGCTTCGCTGACCGCGACGATCCGGTCGACTCGCATGCCGAGCGCGCGGGCATAGAGTTCGGCGCGGGCGCGGGCACGCCGGACCGCATCGATCCGCGCTGCATCGGCGGCGGCGTCGATCGCGTCGATGGTGAAGGATGGCCCGTCGATCTGGTTCGCGCCCTGCCGGACCAGCGCGTCGAGGATCGAGCCGCTGCGCGCAATATCGCGGAACTTCACCGAAACGCTGTTCGTCGCCTGATAGCCGGTGATGACCGGCGGCTGGTTGTCGGCGTAGCGATATTGCGGGTTGAGCGCGATCGTCGCGGTCTGGATGTCGCGGTCGGCGACTCCTGCAGCCTTGAGCGCGGTGTGCACCGACGCCATCTGGCGTGCGTTGGCGGCAAGCGCCTCTGCCGCGGTAGCAGCCTGGCTGACCACGCCCGCGCGGATCACGGCGATGTCGGGGACGCGGTTGACCTGACCCTCGGCCACCACGTCGAGCAGCGTACCCTCGCTCGTCCCCGCCGCCGGCGGCGCGACCTGAGCGGCAGCCGCAAGCGGGATGGTGGCGGCAAGCGCGGCGGCGGTGAACAGACGGATCATGGTCGGCAAGGCCCTTTCAGCACGGTGTGTGAACCCCGCGATAGGCGGGGTCTGAACAACGCGCGCTGAACGGGCCTTGCAGCGCAGGTTCAGCGCGTGCGGCGCGTCATGACCAGTCGGTAAAGCGCCAGCAGGACCACCGCGCCGACCGTCGCCGCGATATAGCTGTTGAGCGCGCCGGACAGGTCGACGCCGATCGTCGGCGCGACGAAGCCGGCAAGCAGGGCGCCGGCAATGCCGATCAGGATCGTGACAATCAGACCGCCGGGATCCTTGCCCGGCATGATCAGCTTGCCAAGGACTCCGGCCACCAGGCCGATCAGGATCCAACCAAAAATTCCCTCGGGCATCCATGCCTCCTGCTATGACCCGACGTCATGGCGGCGGGCGGGGCGAGATTGCCCCAGGATCGCCTCGCTGCCTACCCCCAATCGCGCGGTGGAACTGCTTGCGCGGACACTGGAAACCGGGCATTCCGCCGCGGTAACAAAACGGCCCTTGAGGCTGGTGACTTATTCATCTAATACAGCGTGACGGGGAAGGCCCGCACTGGCGCTTGCGCCGGGGGTGAGAGAGGTCGCGCATGAACTACGAGGGTCGCATGGTGGGTGGGGACGAACGGCTGGCACTGGACGGTGAGCCGCAGGCAAAGTCGCGCCGGATCTGGCGAATCGTCGCTATCGTCCTGGTCATCGCTGCCATGGTCGGCGCGTGGATGGTTTTCGGTTCCGGTGGCGGGGAGAAGGCGGCTGAGCCTGCCAAGAGTGGCGCTGCTGGTGGCGCGGCGGGCGCGCGCCAGCTGCCGACCGTAACGGTCGCAGTCCCCGGTCGCCAGTCGATCACGACCGTCGTCAGCGGGACCGGCTCGCTTGCCGCACGACGGGAAATGCCCGTCGGCGTGGCGGGCGAGGGCGGACTGGTGACCCGCGTGCTGGTCGAGCCGGGCGACTGGGTGAATGCCGGCCAGGTGCTGGCGACCGTCGATCGCTCGGTCCAGAGCCAGACCGCCCAGTCGCAGGCGGCCAATATCCGCGTGGCCCAGGCCGATCTCAGCCTTGCCCAGGCCGAACTCGACCGCGCCCAGCAGCTGCTCGCGCGCGGCTTCGTGTCCAAGGCCGATATCGACCGCAAGACCGCGACCCGCGATGCTGCCGCGGCGCGCGTCCGCGTCGCCCAGGCGCAATTGTCGGAAACCCAGGCGCGCAACCGTCGCCTCGACATCCGCGCGCCCGCCGCCGGCCTCGTCCTGACCCGCGCGGTCGAACCGGGCCAGATCGTCAGCGCCGGCTCGGGCACGCTGTTCCGCGTCGCCCAGGGTGGCCAGATGGAGTTGCGGGCGCAGCTTGCCGAGGCTGATCTTCAGCGCATTCCGGTCGGCGCGCGCGCCGAGGTGACGCCCGTTGGTATGGACCGCACCTTTAGCGGCGAAGTGTGGCAGGTGTCGCCGGTGATCGATCCGCAGACCCGTCAGGGCATCGCCCGCATCGCGCTGTCCTTCGACCGCGCGTTGCGTCCGGGCGGCTTTGCTTCGGCACGGATCACCGCCGGTGGCGCCGTCGCCCCGCTGCTCCCGCAATCGGCGATTCAGAGCGACGCCAAGGGTAATTACGTTTACATCCTGAACGCCAAGGACGAGGCGGAGCGCCGCGCGGTTACGACCGGGGAAGTTTCCGATGCGGGCGTCGCGATCACCGGCGGGCTTGAAGGAACCGAGCGGGTGGTGCTGACCGCCGGTGCGTTCCTCAACCCGGGCCAGAAGGTCAAGCCGAACCTCACCACGCTGAAGCGTTAAGGGACACCGGACCATGAGCTTTCGCAACATTTCCGCCTGGTCGATCCGGAACCCGGTTCCGCCAATCGTGCTGTTCCTGGCGCTGACCATCGCTGGCTTTGTCAGCTTTGCGCGGATGGACGTGAACAATGATCCGGACATCGACTTCCCGATCGTCTGGGTGTCGATCAGCCAGCCGGGCGCCGCGCCGAGCGAGCTCGAAACCCAGGTGACGCAGCGCGTCGAGGCGGCGGTGCGCAGCCTGCAGGGCATCGACCAGATCGAATCGACCGTCAGCGAAGGCAATTCGCAAACGGTGATCCAGCTCGACATCGGTACGCCGATCGACCGTGCAGTCAGCGACGTGCGCGATGCGATCGCCCAGATCCGTGGCGACCTGCCCGACGGGATTCTGGAGCCGCTGGTCGGTCGCGCCAACACGTCGGATCAGGAAATCGCGACCTTCACCGCGACCGGCACCGACATGACGATCGAACAGCTGTCCTGGTATGTCGACAATACGGTCGCCAACGAATTGCTGTCGATCGATGGCCTGTCGGGGGTCGAGCGCATCGGCGGGGTCAACCGCGAGATTCGCGTCATCCTCAACCTGCCGAAAATCCAGTCGCTCGGCCTGA
This sequence comes from Sphingomonas sp. BE123, assembly GCF_031456015.1. Taxonomy (NCBI): domain Bacteria; kingdom Pseudomonadati; phylum Pseudomonadota; class Alphaproteobacteria; order Sphingomonadales; family Sphingomonadaceae; genus Sphingomonas; species Sphingomonas sp. BE123. Next base: position 544,148 of record NZ_JAVDTW010000002.1, read on the forward strand.
CCGCGTCGCAGGTCAACCAGCAGCTACGCCAGGTCAATCTGAACGCCGCCGGCGGGCGCACCGAGATTTCGGGGAGCGAGCAGTCGGTCCGCGTACTCGGCAACGCGCAGGATGCAAAGGCGCTGGCGGAAACGCGCATTGCGATTGGCGGTGACCGCAATGTCCGGCTCGGCGATATCGCCGACGTCAAGGATCTCTACGCCGAACAGCGCAGCCTGGCCGAGTATAACGGCCGCCAGGTCCTGTCGTTCAACATCAAGCGCGCCAAGGGTGCGTCCGATGTGACGGTGTTCGAGGAAGCGGAAAAGAAGCTGGAGGCGCTCAACAAGCGCAATTCGGCCGTTCAGTTCAACGTCCTGTTCAACAGCGTCAAATATACCGAGGCGCAGTATAATTCGGCGATGGTCGCGATGATCGAGGGCGCGGTGCTCGCCGTCATCGTCGTCTTCCTGTTCCTGCGCGACTGGCGCGCAACATTGATCTCCGCACTGGCGATTCCGCTCTCCGCGATCCCGACCTTCTGGTTCATGGAGATGCTCGGCTTCACGCTCAACCAGATGACGCTGCTCGCGCTCAGCCTGGTCGCGGGCGTCCTGGTCGACGACGCGATCGTGGAGATCGAGAATATCGTCCGGCACATGCGCATGGGCAAATCCGCCTATCAGGCATCGATCGACGCGGCGGACGAGATCGGCGTCGCGGTGCTGGCAACCACCATGTCGATCGTCGCTGTGTTCTTGCCCGTTGGCCTGATGCCGGGCATTTCGGGCCAGTTCTTCAAGAATTTCGGCCTGACCGTAGTTGCAGCCGTGCTGATGTCGCTGGCGATTGCGCGTCTGCTGACGCCGATGATCGCGGCCTATTTCCTCAAGGCCAAGGGCCATGCCAGCCATGGCGAGGGCGCGATGATGGACGGCTATGTCCGCGTGCTGCGCTGGACCCTGATGCATCGCTGGGTCGCGGTGGCAGCGTTCGTCTTTGCCTTTGCGCTCGAGATTTTCCTCGCCGCCGGTGGGCCGATCCCGTTCACTTTCCAGCCTAACCAGGACCAGGATGATATCACGGTCCAGGTCGAGATGGTGCCCGGGACCAGCCTTGAGCAGACCAAGACGGTGGTCGACAAGGTCACCGCGATCGTCGCGGCGCGCACCGATGTCGTGCAGAATGTCTATTCGCGCACCTTTGTCGGCAATGGTCGCGTCGTTGCGATCCTGAAGGACGATCGTCCGATCACCAGCGTCGAGCTGGAACAGCAGCTTCAGCCGGCACTTGCCCAGATTCCCGATGCGCGGGTCAATGTGCGCTCGCAGGGCGGCTGGGGCGGCAGCGGCCGGGCCGTATCGATCGTGCTGGGCGGCGAGGATCCCAAGCTGCTCAACGACACGGCGCTCAAGATCGTTGCCGAGATGGAGAAAATGCCCGAGCTGCGCGCACCGCGCATCACCGGCGACCTGCAGCGGCCGGAGATCGTGATCGAGCCGCGCACCGAACTGGCCGCCGATCTCGGCGTGACCACGGCAGCCCTGTCCAACGCGATCCGCATCGCGACGCTCGGCGATATCGATCAGAACAGCGCGAAATTCTCGCTGTCCGATCGCCAGGTGCCGATCCGCGTCGCACTTGCCGAAAGCTCGCGCGCCGAGCTGGAGACGATCCGTAACCTGCCCGTTTCGACCTCGACCGGTGGATCGGTACCGCTGGGCGTGGTCGCGGACATCAAGTTCGGCGTGGGCGCGACCCGTATCGACCGGCTGAACCAGAAGCGGCGCCTGGTCGTCGGCGCCGACCTCGCCACCGACCCCAAGACCGGCAAGCCGTTCGTGCTGGGCGCGGTGATGCAAAAGGTCGATCAGCTGCCGACGATGCGCAATTTGCCGATGGGCGTCGGCAAGCTGGAGGTCGGTCAGGCCAAGTGGCAGACCGAGATGCTGGTCAACTTCATCGTCGCGCTGGTAGCCGGCATCCTGCTCGTCTTCGCGGTGCTGGTTCTGCTCTATCGCGGCGTGATGGCGGCGCTAGTCAACCTCTCGTCGCTGCTGATCGCGGCTTTGGGTGGGCTGATCGCGCTGTGGATTACCGGCAATCCGATCTCGATGCCGGTGCTGATCGGTGTGCTGATGCTGCTCGGCATCGTTGCGAAGAACTCGATCCTGCTGATCGATTTCGCGCTGGAGGAAATGGAGAAGGGCGTCGACAAGATCACCGCGATCGTCGACGCCGGGCACAAGCGCGCGCAGCCGATCGTGATGACCACGGTCGCGATGGTGGCGGGCATGGTGCCGACCGCGCTGTCGCTGAACGGCGACGGGTCGTGGCGCGCACCGATGGGCATCACCGTGATCGGCGGCCTGTTGCTGTCGACGCTGCTCACGCTGCTGATCGTCCCGGCACTGTTCAGCCTTGCGCTGGGTGTCGAGCGGCGGGTCGGTCCGTGGCTTGGCCGCAAGCTGTTGACCTTCAGCCCGGGTGACGATGCGGAGGACAAGGCGCGCCTCGCCGGCACCGTCCCCGCCGGCCGCATCGGGCATAGCGGAAGCGAAGGCACCGCGCCTGCCGAGTGAACCAAAAAGAGGCACGCGGATTGTTCCGGCTATGAACCCGGCAATCCGCGTGCTTTCTGGTCCTGTGATTCGTTCATCCGACCCTGTCCCGCCTGGCCTCAGGCGCATGCGCATCCTCGCCACCGGCCTGCTGGTGCTGATGGCGGCGGTGTATTTCACCGCGCGCAGCTTCGAACCCGATTACACGGTTGCCGGCTTCGTCCGTGCCTTTGCCGAAGCGGCGATGGTCGGTGGCCTTGCCGACTGGTTCGCGGTCACCGCGCTGTTCCGCCACCCGCTCGGCCTGCCGATCCCGCACACCGCGATCATCCCGCGCAACAAGGAGCGGATCGCCACCTCGCTCGCCAATTTCCTGCGCGACAATTTCCTCATTCCCCGCGTCGTCGCGCGGCGGATGCGGTCGATCGACGTGGCGGGCGCAGCCGGCAAATGGCTGGCGCAGCCGCCCGAAAGCTCGGGCCGTCTGCGCCGCGGCGCATCGCGCATGGCGGCAAGCCTGCTCGAATCGCTCGACCAGGATCAGCTGGGCGGCCTGATCAAGGGCGCGGTCGCCAATCGCCTGCGCCAGACCGACATCGCGCCCTTGCTGGGCCAGGCACTGGGTGCCGCGATTGCCGAGGGGCGGCATCTGCCGCTGATGGACTCGATGCTCCGCTGGCTGGCGAAGATCATCGACCAGAATGAAGCGCTGATCCGCAGGATGGTGCACGAGCGCGCCGGCGCGATCATGCGCTGGACTGGCCTCGACGAAACGCTCGCCAATGCGATCATCGACGGGCTGTACAAGCTGGTGTCAGACGTCGCCGAAGACCCGGGCCACCCGCTGCGCGCCAAGGTGGAGGAGGGACTGGAGAAACTCGCTTTCGACCTGCAATTCGACATCCCGACGCGGCTCAAGGTCGAGGAATTCAAGGCCGATATGCTCGACAATCCCGCACTCGCCCGCTGGATCGAGGGGATGTGGGAACAGGCGCGCGGCGCGATGCTGCGGGTGGCGCGCGATCCCGACGCCGCGCTGGCGGGCAAGTTCGGCGACGCGCTGCGCCAGCTTGGCGGAACGCTGCAGAGCGACCCGCGCCTGGCGCACATGATCAACCGCTTCGTGCGTCGCGCTGCCGTCGGCACCGCCGCCGATTATGGCGACGGGATCGTCCGGCTGGTGTCCGACACGGTGCGCGGTTGGGATGCGCGCACGATCACGGGCCGGCTGGAAAATGCGGTGGGCAAGGATTTGCAGTATATCCGCATCAACGGGACTTTGGTGGGTGGCATGGTCGGGCTGACACTGCACACCCTGCACACGGTGCTGTGACCGCTTTCACCCTTCCCAATCCAGCACCGGCCACCCCTTAAGCGCCGCCAGCCGCCGCAGCGGGCCGTGCGCGTTGACCGCGAACGGTTCGTCCGCCCATTCGAGTACCGGCGCATCGGAGACATGGTCGCTGTAGAAGCGCACCTGAACATCCCCCCGCGATAGACCTTCCCGCGCCATCCACGCCTCGATCAGTCGCAATTTCGCGGGGCCGTAGCAATTCTCGCCCTCAAGCGTCGCCAGCACATTGCCATTGGCATCGCGTCGCGCGGCGGTCGCGATCACCGTGAGGATGTCCAGCCGCGCGGCGATTGCCTGCGCGTAATAGCCATGGCTCGCGGTCGCCAGCACCGGCTCCCAGCCCGCCGCGCGATCCGCCTCGACCCGCGCACGGGCGTCGGCGAACAGGTTGGTCGCGGCCATGTCGTCTGCGAACGCCTCTGCCACCCTGGCAAGATCGGCGGGCGGGATCGCGCGGCCGATCATCAGGCGATGGGTGACTTCCTTCAGCTGCGCACGATCGATCGCCTTGGCCAGATAGGCGAGGCTGGCGAGCCCGGCGAGCGGCAGCAGCGCCAGTCGCCACGGCGCGCGCGCCTCTGCCGCATGGATCAGAAACGGCGTCCAGGTCGCGCGCCGGGTGATCGTCTTGTCCATGTCGTAAATTGCCAGGCGGCGCATCGGAACCTTCCCCAATGTCCGGAATTGATCCGTCCAATCCTCACCATCTAGCCACAGGTGCTTGCCGTTCCAGCCCAAATCGCCGATGGATGGCGCCGATGAGCGCGCCAGCCGACTTTCAGCATGATGCGGCCGAGGGCACGCTGCGCTTCAGTGGCAACCTGTCACTCCGCACGATCGGCGATCTTCCCGAACGGCTGCAGGCCGTCGGCGGGACGATCGCCACGCTGGACCTGCGCGATATCGAACGGATGGATACGGTGGGGGCATGGCTGATCCATCGCCTTGCCCGCGACCATGGCGCGCGCGTCATCGGACTGGACCGGAACCAGCAATTGCTGTTCGACCATGTCGCTGCCGCCGATCATCCGATCGCCGGGCCGCCGCGTCCGCTCAACGCCTTTGCCCAGTTGCTCGCCGAAGTCGGCGAAGCGGTGATTCAGGCGGCGCGCACGATGTACGGCCTGCTCGGCTTCATGGGCGCTACCGCGATGGCGGCCGGCCGGGTCATCGCGAACCCGCGCCGGTTCCGCTACCATGCAACGGTCCACCGCTTCGAAGTGGTCGGCGTATCGGCGCTCGGCATCATCGGGCTGATGAGTTTCCTGATCGGCATCGTGATCGCGCAACAGGGCGCGGTGCAGCTGCGCCAGTTCGGCGCCGAGGTGTTCACGATCAATCTGGTCGGCCGGATCACGCTGCGTGAACTCGGCATCCTGATGACCGCGATCATGGTCGCCGGGCGTTCGGGTTCCGCTTTTGCGGCGCAGCTCGGCACGATGAAGCTGACCGAGGAGATCGACGCGATGCGCACCATCGGGGTCAATCCGATGGAGGCGCTGGTACTGCCGCGTGTGATCGCGGCGGTGCTGATGCTGCCGCTGCTCGGCTTCTACGCCTCGCTGATCGCCATGATCGGCGGCGGCCTGTTGTGCTGGATCGCGCTCGACATCCCGCCGATCACCTTTGTCCAGCGCATTCGCGAAGTGGTGCCGATCACCGATCTTTATGTCGGCCTCGTCAAGGCGCCGGTGTTCGGCGCGATCATCGCCATTGCCGGCTGCTATCAGGGGATGCAGGTCGAGAGCGACGCCGAACAGGTCGGCATGCGCACCACCACGGCGGTGGTTCAGGCGATCTTCCTCGTCATCGTGCTCGACGCGTTCTTCGCGGTGTTCTTCACCGAAGTGGGGTGGAATTGATGACCGCCCCGGTTTTCGACGGTGACGACGCGATCATTCGCGTCCGCGGCCTGCGCAACAGCTTTGGTGAGCAGGTGGTGCACGAGAATCTCGACCTCGACGTGCGGCCGGGCGAAATCTTGGGCGTGGTCGGCGGCTCGGGCACCGGGAAGTCGGTGCTGATGCGATCGATCATCGGCCTGCAGCAGCCGGACGCTGGAAGCATCGCGGTGTTCGGCGAATCGGTGCTCGACGCCGATGAGCGCGCGGCGATCGAGATTCGCCGCCGCTGGGGCGTGCTATTCCAGGGCGGCGCGCTGTTCTCGACCCTGACCGTGGCCGAAAATGTCCAGGTTCCGCTCAAGGAATTCTACCCCGGCCTCGACCAGCAACTGCTCGACGAGATTGCGGCGTACAAGGTGGTGATGACCGGCCTGCCGCCCAATGCCGGTCCCAAATATCCATCCGAACTGTCGGGCGGCATGAAGAAGCGCGCGGGCCTCTCGCGCAGCCTCGCGCTCGATCCGGAATTGCTGTTCCTCGACGAACCGACCGCCGGGCTCGATCCGATTGGCGCGGCGGCGTTCGACGAGCTGACCCGTTCGCTGCAGCAGACGCTGGGGCTGACGGTCTTCCTCATCACCCACGACCTCGATACGCTTTACGCAATTTGTGATCGCGTCGCGGTGCTCGCCGACAAGCGCGTGATCGCCGTGGGAACGATCGACGAGCTGCTGGCTTTGGACCATCCGTGGATCCAGGAATATTTCAACGGTCCGCGCGGGCGCGCGGCGGTGGCGAGCGCGGACCGCGCCGGGGCCATGGGGGCATGAGGGACTGATGGAAACACGCTCAAACCATGTGCTGGTCGGCGCGGTCGTGCTGATCCTGCTCGCCGTGCTGGCGTTGTTCACCGTGTGGCTCGCCCGCGTCAACACGACCAGCGAGAAGGAGTATGACATCTTCTTCAAGCAGGCGGTCGACGGGCTGAACAAGGGCTCGCAGGTCGCCTTTTCCGGCGTGCCTGCCGGACAGGTCAAGGAAATCGGGCTGTTCAAGCCCGACCCCAGCCTGGTGCGCGTGCGTATCGCGGTGAACAGCGATGTGCCGGTGCTGCAGGGCACGACCGCCACGATCCAGGGCGTCGGCTTCACCGGCGTCAGCCAGATCCAGCTCGACGGCGCGGTCAAGGGGGCGCCGCCGATCGTCTGCCCCGACGCCAATCCGCGCAGCGTCTGCCCGCTCGGCGTGCCGGTGATTCCGACCAAGCAGGGTGGCCTGGGCGCGCTGCTCAACTCTGCGCCGCGTCTGCTCGAACGCCTGTCCACGCTGACCGAGCGGCTGACCGAATTGCTGTCCGACCGCAATCAGGCGTCGATCAGCGGCATCCTCGCCAATACCGAAAAGCTGACCGGTGAGCTGGCCAAGGGCGCGCCCGACATGCGCGCGACGCTCGCCGAGCTGCGTGTCACGGTCCAGAAGGCAGGGGTTGCGGCGGAGCAGATCGGCAACCTTGCCGGCACCACCGATCGCGTGCTCGACAAGGAAATCGCGCCGACGATGAAGGATCTGCGCGTCGCGATCGCCTCTGCCGACAAGAGCATGAAGGCGCTCGAACGCACGCTCGGCAAGGCCGATGGCGGCATCGACGAGGTGACGACCAAGACGATTCCCGAACTCAATCAGCTGATCCAGGATCTGCGCCAGATGACCGCAGCGCTCGCTTCGGTCGCGGAAAAGATCGATCGCGAGGGCGCCGGATCGCTGATCGGTTCGCCCAAGCTGCCCGACTACGAACCCAAGAAGAAGTGAGCCCGATGATGCGCAAGCTCCTCCTCGCCCCTGCTCTGCTTGCCGCGCTGTCGCTCGGCGGGTGCATCAAGTTCGGTGCCGAACCGCCGCCCTCGCTACTCAAGCTTGAGGCCGATGCGACAATGCCGACCGGCCAGACGGTCAGCTCTGCCACGGCGCGATCGATCACCATCGCCGTCCCGTCGGTGCCGCAGGAGCTGGCAGTGACCCGCGTGCCGGTGCGCAGCAGCGGCACGGCGGTTGCCTATCTCAAGGACGCGCAATGGGTCGAAGCGCCCAACCGCATGTTCGCGCGCGTGCTGGGCGACACGATTGCGGTGCGCACGGGCCGCGTCGTGCTCGGCCTGCGCCAGTCGCTGTCGGACCCCGGTGCGCGGCTGGGCGGCGAATTGCGCCAGTTCGGCGTCGACGCCGACAGCAATGCCGCAGTGGTCGTCTATGAAGCGACGCTCGTGCGCGATCGGCCCGCCGCTGGCGACGGCACGCGCCCGCCGATGACGTTCGAAAAGCGCCGCTTCGAAGCACGCGTACCGCTCGCGCAGATCACGCCGACCGCCGCCGGCACCGCGCTCAACCAGGCGGCGAACCGGGTGGCGGGTGACGTGGCCGACTGGGTCGGGCAGTAAGCGCTAATCGACCCGCCGCACCGACGGCATGGCATTGCAAATATCCGCGCCGCCTGACGGCACGTTGAAAAACGGCGGCTGGCGATTTTCGCGCGCGTTGATCCATGCGGCAAAGCGCGGATTGTCGGCCGCACGATACTGAAAGCGCGGGCGCTCGGCTTCGGGCAGGGCGCTGGCCAGCCGGCCGCGGGTAAAGGCGACATGCTGGCTCGCGTCCTTGTACAGGCCCAGCCCGCCTTCGGTCCCGCGCGGAAGCGCTGAAAGATGTTCGATCCCTTCCAATACCCGCCCGACGATCGCGATGTTGCGGTCGAGGTGGCGCGGGGCGTGACCGATCACGGCATAGAGATCGCCACCGCTGCCCGTGCTCGGCGCCATGTCGCGCGCGACGCCCACCATGCCATAGCAATGCGGCAGCCACGCGACCGTGCCGTTGGTGGCAAGCGGCCAGCCATCGGCGCTGTGCCCGCTCGCGGTCGAATAGGGATCGGTGCGTGTCATTCGCGTCACGGCATCAAAGCGCGGCCAGTCATATTCGGCCGGAGGCTGGGCGATGACCCCGCGCGGCAACGGCTTTTTCTCGGTCGGGTCGCCCCATTGCACGACATAATTGTCATGGACCCGGTAGATCGCCGCGCTGTCCCACCAGCCGGCGGCGGCGAGCGTGCGGATATTGGCGACATGCACCGGTGCGTAGCGCGGCGCGAGGCGGATCACGACCTGCCGCTGTTCCGGCAGGGTCAGCACCAGCAGCTCGTCGGCCGGGATGTCCCGCCAGTCGGCAGGGTGCGGGTCGGACGGGGCAGGGGCGGGCACGGGCGCCGCAGCCTGCAGCGCGAAGGCGAGGGTAAGGCTCAACATGCAGTGAAGCTGTCACGCCGCGCGCCAGGACGCAACGCGCTTGCACAGTCGCCGGCAAATCTCTAGGCACCGCGCTTCCAGCGATGCGGAGCGGTGGCCGAGTGGTCGAAGGCGCTCGCCTGGAAAGTGAGTATACGGCAAAACCGTATCGAGGGTTCGAATCCCTCCCGCTCCGCCATTTACGCGCTACAAGCGATGTCAATCATCGCCATGGATTGCCGCAACTCCCTGAAGAACCTAAGCTTTAGTGGCGAAGGGATGTCAGCCGTATTCAGGCATGCGCAGAGAAGCCGTGGCACGCTGGGGGGCACGGAGCTCCAACATGGGGGCATCGGCTTGTTGCGCGGTTCGGGTGTTGACGCGGAATGACGGGAGTGCGCCCCATGTCGGACACTCAGCCGCATTTCTGAGATTCTCGAAAGCCGACACCCGTTCAAGTGAGCGAAGCGTTCGCTCCTGCAAGTGCTTATGTGGGCGGGTAAGCCCCGGCCGCGCTTGGCGGGACCGCTCCTCGACTCTACAAGCGTCGCATGACGCGTCCGCTATGCGCCTTTGCCAACTGGTTCTCTGTCGAGGTCGGCAACGAGCTCACCGACGCCCGCCGGCTTGGCCATCCCTGGCGCGAGACGACCTGGACGGACCGGATGCTGCGCGGCCTGCGTGCGTTGCGTGATCCCCGGATCGTGGTGAAGGCGTCGAACGAGGCGGTGACCGCCGCCGACATGGACTGGTGGTTCGTCGATCGCGCTACCCGCACCCATATCGGATTGGCGCTGCAGGCAAAAATCCTCCACTATCACCGGCAGAACAGTGCCCTGTGGGCATTCGACGAGCTCGCCCATCCGCGCACCGCGCCTGGCGCTCAGGCGCGCAAGCTGCTCGGCTACGTCGCCGGCTCTCGTCGGACGGGCGCGACAATCTATCCGATCTACCTGTTCTATAACTGCGACCAAGGCGCGCCGCCCGACACCTCCTATCCGTCGCACTGCGCTGGGGTTAACTGGGCGAACGGCCATGCGATCGCTCGCCACATCCGCCGTAACGTGGCTGGCAAGAGCTTTCCCGCCTCGGCCAAGCGGTTCACCACCCTTTCGCCGTTGATGATGCCGCTCACCTTCCTGCTCTGCACGCTCGACTCCGGCGGGATGCCCCGGCCGATCGACATCGCCGCCCTCCTCGCCTTCGATCGCGATCGCCTCGCGCGGACGGCCGGCGAACTCGACATCGACTTGCGTGCGGTGCCTCATCCAAGGATCGGCGACGGCATCCCCGACGTCGTCGAGCGTATCCTCGCGCGCGCTGGCCGCGACGGGGACGACGATGATCAGCTGGACAGGAGCGCGGTCGTTTTCCTCAGCGGCGAATGATAGGCGTGCGACGCCGCGTGAACGCCACGGCGACTTCGGCTTGGCCATGTCACTGAGGAGGGGTGGAGGCCTGCGCCGAAGCGAATGCAGCCGTGAACCATAGCATACGGCCGGAATTGCTCGTCTCCCTTCCGCCAACTCTCTAAGCGACTGTCGATGATGTCGATCGATCCGTACACGCAGGCGCACCTAACGCTTTCCATTGAGGTGAACGGGTTCGCCCTTGCCGCTCCCTCGGTTCCGGGAAGCCTACTGCGCTTTGTCCGGCCGCTGGCGTTCTACAACGAGGGCCAAACCCACGAGCTTTCCTTCTCAGGAACCAGCCTCCGCGTCCGGGTGAGGAACCGCAACTTCCTGCTGTGCAGCCGGCACCAACTGACGAATGCGGGTCGCGGCCCGGGGGACATCGTAATGATAATCGATGTCGAGGGCGGCCGACGGGTGGCGATCAACCCGAACGAGGTGAGCCAAGCGGTTCTCGATCCGGCGGTCGACCCCGACTATGCGGACGTGGCCGACATCCTGCTAGCGGAATACGCGCCGCATAGTGCTGAACGCGATCTCGCCCCGCACTTCCTGCAGATGGATCTCCTGAACGTGCCCGACCTACGCGCGGTGCCCGCAGGCTCGATCGACGCGATCTTCACGCTCGGTTTTCCGACCAGCGACACCGACTACGAGACCAGCTACGACGAGGATTATAGCGTCACGGGCGTGGATATCGTCTCGAGATGGTGGAAGCTCTACTTTCGCCAGGACGAGACGAACGATTGGGATAAATCTGGGCTCGTGCCGCTCGAACCGGCGAGGCGCGAGGATCCAATTCCGAAAGACCATGATGGCATGAGCGGTGCACCGGTGTTCTTCATCCATGGGATGAAGCAGCGAAGGCCGGGTCTGGGCTTCGCAGGGATCATCCTTCGAGCGAACAAGCTGGGTCGTGCCAACATGCTTGAGGCAGAGGCGATTCGCCGGGCGTTTAGGATGCATTTCGATGGAGCTTGAGCTCGACGAGCGTGGACTGTTCCTAGTCCAAGACCCGGCGCTGCGATCCATGATCATGCCGTTGTTCGCGATCGATAAGCGCGACCTGTCGGAACGACCAGAGGGACGGGGGACGACCTTCAGGATCAATCCGTGGGGCGCCTGCGCTACTGCGTATCACGTCATCGAGGAGCTGCTAGAGGCCAGGGATGGCAAGGCGGCGTTGCGCGAGAACGTCCGACTTGTCGCGCTGGAGCTGGAAGGGATCCCCTATGGTGCGCCGGTGGTGAAACCGGAGCAATGGCGGACGTTCGAGGAGATGTTCACCATATGCGGTGTGCGCAGCGAGTTCGGACAGGCGCCCGAACTGCGCAACGTGACTGAGCTAGCGTCGTTGCAGATTGCGCGCTCGTCGGTAGCCGCTGGGCCCGCGCTCCATCTGGGCCTTGACCTTCGGCGGTGGCGGCCGACCATTGGCGACCAAGTGAGCGCGTTCGGGTTCGCCGATCTCGACGTCGGTGCCGAGGCCGAGAAGAACGACAAGCTGAGGCCGATCTCCCAGTATCTTTATGGGTCATCGGCGATGATAACGGACGTCGAGCCGGCGGACGCCGGGCGCGGACGGCCGTGGCCGTTCTTCCGCGTCGACCGCGACTGGCCGGGGGGCATGAGCGGGGGACCGGTGGTGAACAAGGAAGGCCACGTCATCGGTGTCGTGAGCACCGGCATGACCTTCGCCGCCACGGGGTCCGCCGTCTTCTTTTCCGGTAGCGGGCTGGCCGAGACGCTGTTCCCGATGGTCGATCCGGGCTCGCCGGGACAGATCTTCTGCTGGGGCGGTTTCGACAAGGATGACAACGTCGCGATGATCGCGCCGACGCGGGAGGCGCTGATGGCGATGGAAGGAGCGTCCGATCTGAAGGAGGTCGGACGCATGTCGTTCAACAGTAGGACCGGCGATTACATCTGCGTGTGAGGTCGGGTTTCGCTGTGCTTCCACCTGAAAGCGGTCGGACCGCTACCGGCCACAATCGGCCAGCGTCAGCGCGGAGCCCTTGGTGAGGCCTCTTGAGCGGCGGGACTATTCCGGTGCGGAGCCCGCCTGTCGGCACAACGGTGATCATTCGCACTATGGCAGACAGGATAAACTACTCGATAGTCTCCAAGTACTATCACGTGAGTCTAAATCCTGTCAAAGTTTATCAACGACTCCCCCGTCAGCTATGATTTAGTCGCACGAAGGTTACTTTCTCTATGAGCAGAGTGATTGCTCAAATGAGGAAATGTTTTGTGTTGAAGGATGCGCAATGCAAGGGGGCAGCTCCGCGCGAGAAGCCGTACAAGTTGGCTGACTCTGGCGGACTTATTCTTTACGTAACCCCGACGGGTCATCGGTCTTGGCACTTCAAATATCGCTTTGCGGGCAAAGAGAAGCAGCGAGTGCTCGGCACCTATCCGGACGTCTCACTAAAGGAGGCGCGTACTCTCCGTGACGAGGACAAGCGGCTGCTCCGCCAAGGGAAGGATCCCTGCGTTGAAGCTAAGCGCGCCGCACTAGCGAGCCGCCTCTCGGCTGCGGATACGTTCGAGCTTCTGGCGCGCGAGTGGCACGGCAAGCAGCTTGCACGCTGGAAGCCGGTCCATGCGGCTGATGTCATCGAAAGCCTGGAGCGGGATATCTTCCCTGATCTTGGCGCTCTGCCCGTTGCCTCGATTGATGCTCCTCTCGTGCTGGCGACGCTCGAGAAGGTTGAAGCCCGGGGCGCCATTGAGACCGCTCACCGCCTCCGCCAGCGGATCTCGGCCATTTTTGTCTATGGAATTGCGAAGAGTCGAGCCGCCTTCGATCCCGCTGCCTCGCTTGGCAAGGCGCTCCAGCCAAAGCCTGCTGGGAAGCGCTGGCCGAGGGTCAAGAATATCGAGGATGTGCGGAAGGTGCTCGGCATCACCGACACCGCCGAGGCATCTCCGACCGTCAAGCTCGCTTCGCGGCTGCTCGCTATCACCGCCCAGCGCCCCGGAATGATCCGGTGGTTGTGCTGGGATGATTTGCACAACCTCGACCTGACCGGCGTGGACGAATGCCCGGGGGCAGTCTGGCGCGTGCCTGCAGCGAAGATGAAGCTCGAACTTGGACGGCAGCATGACGACGACCACGACCACGTCGTACCCCTGGTCCCTGAGGCCGTCGAAGCCCTCCGCGCGTCCTACGCCATTAATTGGGGAAGCGACTATGTTTTCCCTGGAGGACGGTCGATTCTCAAGCCGATGTCCGAAAATGCTTTGAGCTACCTTTACTTGAGGGAAGGCTTGCGAGGCCGTCACGTGCCTCATGGATGGCGTGGGACGTTTTCCACAATTATGAACGAATGGGCCGTGGAGCATGGGCGGGAGAAGGACCGCTTGGCAATTGACCTGATGCTTGCTCACATTCCTGAAGGGGTCTCCGCGACCGAGCTGAAATATAATGAGGCGAAGATTCTCAAGCGGCGGCGGGAGTTGTCGACGATCTGGGTATCCATGCTGATGCAAGATGCTTGCGCCGCCGAAGACCTCGTAGCTGGTCGTCGGCGGCGCAAGAGCTGAGGTGCTGCAGCACGCACTAGGCGCGCCGCTTCCCACGGCGGCTCATGAACCAAGCCAGAACCTCCTCCGCCAGCCAGACCTTCTTTCCCGGGCTGAAATAAAAGGGCTCCGGAAAGTCCGGTCCGATGGAATACCGGTTAGCAGTTAACTCGCTTATGCCGAAACCGGCAGCGATCTGCTTGATGTTGATGAACTTCGGAAAACTAGACTTCATATGACCTCCTTGGCTGGTGAGATCATTGTCGCCGAAGTGCTCCACCCCTGTAGACATAGGGGAATGGATTTTCCCTAACTATCTGAAGTTCCGTTGGATTTTTCGGATTTTGCGCCCTGCTTCTGCGCCTTTCGGCGGCCCTGTCGCCGCTTCAGCGCCGCTCGGATTGCGTCCACCGAGGGTGCGTCAAATCTGTCGTCGTTCGGGAGGTAGGATTGCGCACGAAGTTCATGGAATACACGCTCGACGAAGCGGGCAAAGGGTGAGACGTCACCGTTGGTCAAGGATCCACGATTGGCCTTGGCCTGATACCCTGAGCCTCGCTCATAGATGGCGGCGAGATCCTCAATGAAGGCGTCGCGGTCCCGGTTCGGCCGCTTTCCGCTTTTCATCGGCAGCGTCTTCGGTTTCGATGCTGTTGCGCCCCGGCGCGCGGGTGGCGCGGCGCGCATAATTTTGGCCCATGCCCGATAGTCCTCCAAGACCCGTTCAGCTCGGTCGGCAAGCATGACGCAGTTTGCCATTCCGTGGTTCATATCGAGGCCCCCAAGTGGGTGGCCGCTAAGCCGGGGCATCAACGATCGCTCGAAACTCCCGATTCCCTCATCGAACCCTCCTTCGAGCGCGTGTCCGAGCCGATACAGCGCCTCAGCCCGTAGGCGGTCGACCTGGCCAGTCTCCTGATAGTGCGTAAGAACCTGAGCGGCGAGAGTATCGGCCGCTTGTGCGATCCGGGTCGCGCCATGAGCTATTTGGCGTAGCAGATCCTCGAACTTGCTCTCAGCCGGGCGGTCAATCTGATGCTCGAGGGAAAGAGCGTAGGCCAGGCAAGCTCTTGCGACGGCGTCATGCCCCCCTTTGTTGATCCACCTGCGAAGCGCGAGATCCGAACGCTGCTGCGTGCTGCAGTCCTCGGTTTTGCTCCTTGATCGGTGCCCCCCAGCCTCGAATGCCGCAGTCATGAATGTTTGAGAGAACAGCGCTTTAGCCGCCTCAAGATCGATGACCCGCTTGCGCAGCTCATAACTCGTCGGAAACCCCTTATCTTTCACCAATGCTCTCACCGACGCTAATCCACTTAAGGGGTTTGGTCGGTAAGCATCTGATGATGAAGGAAAGATTTACTTCAGCGTCCGCGTTGCTGCAGCCCACGCCGCCCGTTCACGGCGATAGGCACGAGCCGCGTCCAGCAGCGCCGAACCTTCGATGCCCGGCGCCAGCAGGGCATCGTCGGCCCTCGCAACCCGAGCGTTCAGTTCGATGGCTGCGTCCGTCGCAAGCGCTTTGCGCGATACCGTGAAGTGGAGCCTGGGTGCCGCCCGCCGGGCAAGAGCATCCAGCCACTCCGTGGCGGCCGGCGAAACCACCTCGCGGATGATCGGCTGCGCAGCGAAGGCGAGAAGGCGCTGAGCCATGAGAGCCGTGGCGAGATGGTAATCGCTCGCCGGCGTCCGCAGAACCGTGCTGAGCGGTTCCTGCCGAGCCAAGCGGACAGATTGAATGCCCGCAGCCAACTGCCGCAGGTTGAGTTTCGGCTCCGGCCGACCGGCGAGCTCCTTGGGGAATTCCTTAGAGCCGTCCTGATTGTTGCAGACGATCGCGACCTCACCGAGATCGCCGAAGCTCCGACCGATCCTGTCGATGAAGGAAGAGGTCGGCGCGTTGGTAGACACGACGGCGCAGAAGATGATGCGTGCGCCGCCCTGCTGAAGAAGACTCCAGACGGTCGCCAGAAAGGCCATGATCGGCAGATCGGAACTGTCGATCCCCGCGCCGAGGTCGAAGATCAGCGCGTCGGCGTCAGCGGCGTTGGTTCCGAGCCAGGCAAACGCCTTCATCACCGAGCTCGTCCAGTCTGTCTTAACAACCGACCGTTCGCCAACTCGCCGCTTCAGCCCGCGATTGCCATCGTCGACGTCCACCAGCACGCACTTCGACCCGCTGAGGGTCAGGCCGGCCTCAAGAAGGTCGGCGGTCTCGGTCTTACCAGCACCGCCCTTAGGCGTGCTGGTAACGAAAACGGTGAGACCGGAGTAGCGGCCCAATTTATCAGTCATTATGAATATCCCCAGGAGCATTAATGTTGATGCGAGCGGACCGCCGCGCCCTAATCGCCATCATCGACCCAGCGCTTCTGCGGCCGGTCGACAAGAGTGGCTTGCCCGTCGCTCGCCGCTTCGCCGCCGCACGTGACGGGCTTCTGCGAAGCCTTGTTCGCGGACGAGGAGGGCTTCCGCATTCGCGGTGGTACCACACCACGCTCATTGCAAATGCGCTTGCAAGCGCTCTCAACGGCGTCGGCACTCACCGGCCCATCAGTCTCGAGCGCTAAAGCAATTTGAGCCCACGGCATTCCGCGACGGCGAGCGTTCAGGATGGCTTCGAACCTGTCCTCAACCCGGCCGGTAATCGAATTGATGTTCCGCTTCCGCTCGACCGGAGCCGAGAGCATGCGATCGGCATCACGACGCCACTTGTCTACAGTGTTCATTTCTACCTCTCGGACACATATCTAAAACGAACACGGGCGTCTTGTAAGATCAGGCTATGTTGATGGCGTAACGTGACAGGAATTGACTACGGTTTACGGTAGTTGAGCCAGCAATATCGATAAGACCTGTTGACCAAGGGAACATTCTACTTGATTCAAGCGGAATGGATATTTTGATCTGGTCTCAGTCCGTCTTGTCGCCTAACTCGCCCATGGGCGTACTTCCGTCCTCATGGTTGCGTTGGCCTGCGCGCGGCGGCCCGACTGATTGCGAATTAGCCGGTCTCTCGACCGACAAAGTTGCCCGCCCGATGACAGGTCGGAAGCGCCTGCCAGCGCCAAGCGCATCGCTTGATGCGACGGTGGCCGCTGCCTTCCCGGTTTCCTGCAGGACGGATTGCCTGAGCGCCAAGCGCCAGCCGGTAGACCGTTGTGCTGACTTTCCTCTGGCGGATTTTGCGCAACTGCCCACGGCCGGTGTGCCAGAGCTCAGACGACTTCTCGACTGTCAGGGCGACACTCCCTCTGACAACGCCCAGCCAACGGTTCCCACGACTGCGTTCGTGTCGGCAGATGCAAACCCGTTTTTGACCGCTATGTGGCGGGGCGCCTGGTGCTTAGCCCGCGCTCGCCAGAATCCCACGCTGATCGACATCGCGGCTCGCAACCGTGGCTCTGGCTGCCCGGGATCAAGCCGGCCATCTCGGTGCTTCGCAGAACGCCACTTCGGCGGCTTCCATGCAGCCGACGACATCGCCTCGATGACGGCCGACCCCCGGCCGAGTCTTGCGAGGCTCGTTGGTGACGCGGCGCTTGGAATGCCGCAAGCGGGAGGCTGCTGCGGTTGCGCCAGATGGCCGTCCGCTGTCGGATCCGCCGGCGGGTCACGTGGCTATACTCGAAACTCCTCTTTGACGTGCGGCCTGCTCGGACCAGTAATGCCGTCGCGGTGCCTCCCAGGCCGCTCCGACAGCTCCAATGTGACGGCGGGGCCGGCCGGCGGCCTGCCCCGGAAATTGGAGGAAAAAGGGAAACAGGATGGGTCACGTATACGTGACCGCGTAGCTGCTCGGCGGAGAGCCTTCTCGCAGCTGGAGCTCGCGCAATGACCGCGCGCAAGGAAAAGTCGCCAGAGGCCCGGGAGACCGTCTCCATCCGGCTCCCGCCCAAGCGGGTCAGGTTCTTCGAGGCCAAGGCCGCTGAGGCCAGCACCTACCGTGGCACGTACATCGCCGACTTGCTGCTCGGCGACGAACCGGAGTCTTGGCCGTCAGTGGCCGCGCTTGGATACGTGATCGCCATTCACAACGCGGTCATGACGAGCAGGACGATCACCGCCGAACAGCTGGACGAACTTCGATCGATCCTGCGCGAATTCGCGCGGATCGCGCGCGAGGAGGTCTTGCGGTGATCGGCAAGCTCATCAGGATGAACCGAAGGCAGCGGCGAGCCGCCCTGCAGCGGCTGCGCGAGAACCTGTTCGCGCTGACCCGCTACATCGTCGATGCCGATCCTTACTCGCTCATCGCCGACGTTGGGCGCGATGTTGTCTCCTTGTCCGACTATGCGCTCGCCGTCGAGGCGGCCGGTATCGAACCCGGAGAGAAGGTCGAGGCCTCCGGTGTTCGGAATCTGTTCGGTGCGAACTTGGCCGAGCGGCAGGCCGAGATGCTCGCCGTCGCAGCGCGCGCCCCGAGGATGAAGAGCCCGGTGATCCACATCATCCTGAGCCTTCAGGAAAGCGAGTCGTGGACCGAGGAGCAGCGCGAGGAGGCGATCACCATCATCCTCGAGACGTTGGGACTTGAGCGGTGCCAGGTGATCTGGGCCCAACATTCGAACACTTCGAACGCCCACCTTCATCTGTCGATCGTCCGGGTCGACCCGCTTACCGGCTATAAGGCCGGAACTGACTGGCTCGTCGACGACCTGCATCAGGCGCTGGCTCTTGTGGAGGAGCGCCAAGGTCGGGCCCGGGAGCCGAACGCGCTTTACGTGGCGCGCGAGGGCGCGGTTTACGACGCGGACACCGACATCATGGTTCGCGATGCGAACGGCCAGTTCATCAGCGGCTGGTACAAGGCGATCGGGCGGAAGCACCACCGGATCCCGGCGAGGATGCGGCCCAAGCGTGCTGACATGATTGCGGCTGCGGAGAGCGCTCTCAGCTGGTCGGAATTGCACTCGACCCTAGAAGAGATCGGGGTCGCCTACGATAGGGCCGGCAGCGGTGCGCGAATTTCGTACAAAGGCGCGTCGGCTACCGCTTCGGAGGTTCACGCAACCCTGTCGCGCCCGCGACTGGAGCAGCGGCTCGGACCCTTCGAGCCGGATCTAATCCGGCTGAACCCCGCCTACGAGGCCTACCGCAATGCGTTCGATGGGCAGCTGAAGAGCCTTCGCCTAGCCCGTGACGAGGAACGTCGGCGATTGGCGAACTGGGTGTCGGCGACGACCGCCACGCTGCCGCCGGGCGCTGCCAAGGTGGTGACGCAGTCGATCAAGGCTGAGGCGAAGGCGGCGGACGAGAGCATCGCCGAGGCGTTCAAGCGGGCGATCGCGCGCTGCACCAAGCATCGGCTGACCGAGAAAGCGTGGACCCAGGCGGGCGAGCCGGTGGCGCCACCGCCAGCCATCTCACCCTGCCTGCTCCTTCCGGCGGCCGTCGATGGCGTCGAGGAACAGTGGAAAGTCCCGTCTCATCTTGATCGCAATGAGACAGGCTGGGCGACTGAGTATCGGCTGCCCGAGGGAACCCCGCTCTTCACCGACCATCGGATAGCGATCGTCGTTCATGCCGTCGATCGCTCCGACGGCATCGACGAAGCGCTTAGGATCGCCGCCGCCCGCTGGGGCTCGGTCACGGCTCGAGGCCCGGAAGCCTACCTTCGATTGGTCGCCGAGCGCGCCGCTGTTCTCGGCATCGAGGTTCTTGATGCGGACGGCTTGTCGCTGACGGCGGTGAAGGAGGTCGTGGAACGACCCGATCTCTCGACCCCGGCCACAGCTCCAAGTGCCATCCACTGGGAAGAGCCCGACCTCGCTGACGATCTTGTTCGAGAGATGCGCATCGATCGGGCGATCAGAGAGCTCGAGAACTTCGCTGGCCCTTCTTCGGCGTCGCGAAATGCCCGGAGATACCAAGGAGAGTGGCCGCTCGGGCCCGCTCGAGATCGTGTTGAACGATGACCCGGCCGACGGTCGCAACAAGCGCTTGGCTGAACATGCGATGTTCGACGACAATCCCCGGGTTCAGGAATTCCTGCAGCGGAAGCGTAATGAAGCGCTCGATGATTGGAGCCGATCGCTGTTGAGCTCCTCGCTCGACCCTTCCTACATGTCCGCGCGAGATATGCTGAACTCCCTGCCGAGCCGTTACGAAGTGAGGCGTCCGGCGTTTCTCGCCCTTGAGGACTCCGATTGCATCGCGATGCTGCAGCACGTCCGAGAGCGGATGCTGCTCAGGGGCGAGGCTGAGCCCGAGCGTAGAAGCGCGACGGCCCTCAGGGCTTCGGGTTTGGATCGTGATCGAGAGCCGCTTCACGCCGAAGCTCAACCCCAGGCGGGCTACTCGGCTGAGGATCTGATGGCGTGGCAGGCCGCGCAGATGGAAAGGGACGAGTGAGCCTGCCCGGTCCGGGATCGCCAGCCCGGCGCACGCTCAGCTCGCCAACTTGATAAAGGCGGCGTTGCGGGCTCGGGCGTCGCCGATCAGATCCCGCCATTCGATCACTTCGATCGAGCCGCGAAATTTGCCGCTGAGCTCGGTCCACCGGCCTCGGCCATCGGCCGTCGTCTTCCATGTGGAGGTATGGATATCGAGCGCGCCGACGATGTCGGCGACAACATAGCAATAGAAGACGCAGTCCGGCGCCACTCTCACCCGCTGGCGGTTCAGGCCCTCAATTTAGCCCTTTTCCAGCTGATTGAGATAGCGGGACACCTGGTTGAGCGGTGAATATCGCTCGCTGTAATCTTCACGGCCTGGCTTCTTGAACTCAATCAGCAGCACCCGCTTGAGCGGATCCTCGCTCTCGACACCCAGACCGTGAATCTTGTCCCAGATCACAATGTCGGGTCGCTCGGTGCTCCGGGCTTCGCTGACCAGCTGAGAGATCGGGACGTCCGAGGCAAAATATGTAGCGAAGGTCAGGCGCTCGTCGACCACCCACAGGTCGTGGTCGGAGGTCTCGATCCGGTTCGAATCGTCACCGCGCACGCGCATCGGACAGATGAACTGGTGGAGGGTTTCCTCCAGATGGAAGTCATCCTGCCCGGTCCGCTCGCGGACGCGGGAGATAAGCAATTCTATTACGTCGAGAACGAGCTTCCGGCGAAGCACATATTCGGTCAGCTGACGCTGCTCTTCCGCCTTCACGTCGTCGGCGGCCGCGCGCACCAGCTCGGCGAAGTCGCCGGACAAGGCTTCTCCGGTACCGAGCTTGTTCACCACCTCCTGGACCCGCCGATCACGCTCGGTGTCGCGGCGTATGCGTGTCGGGATTAGAGCCTGGGCGAATTGCTCAGGTTTGACCGCGTTCTTCGGGGTTTTCTCGAGCAACTCCTCCGGGCTCGCGAAGCCAAACGACGGATATTTTTGCAGAAATTCATTCATCGTCGTGAGGCGTGAGCTGTCGAAGGCCTTCACCTCATCGTCCAGTGCTTCTTCCGAGACGGCGCGCGCGCAAACCTTGGTGATCTCGTCCGCAACCGCTTCGCTGAAATTGAAGTTGGTTCGCTCCTGATTGACGCGCTCGTCCAGGAAGTCGCCCTGAACGCACCCGTGATAAACCGCTCGCGCGTTCTCCCCGAAGCGGCCGACGCCGAGCAGTCCGTCGACCTTGCGCGTTGTGACGGTTCGACCGTTGGCGACGAGGTGGAGCTGGTGATTCCCGTCGAAGTCAGAGCTTGCGGCCTTGTCG
Source organism: Sphingomonas sp. BE123 (assembly GCF_031456015.1). Lineage (NCBI taxonomy): Bacteria > Pseudomonadati > Pseudomonadota > Alphaproteobacteria > Sphingomonadales > Sphingomonadaceae > Sphingomonas > Sphingomonas sp. BE123. The sequence continues at coordinate 565,746 of NZ_JAVDTW010000002.1, forward strand.
AACACGAAATGATCGATGGTCAGCGCCCCGAATTCTCCTGCATCTATCTCCGACCGCCCCCTCTCCTCGATCAGCAGATCCTTGATCGCGCCAGGGAACTCCACTGTCTGATCGGCAACGGTCAAATGGACGGGAGGCGACTGGCCCAGAATGAACTCGGCAAGGAAATGCGAGCCGAAATGACGCACGATCGTCTCGGGGCGGCTCGGGAACTTCCCTTGGTAGGCGGTTCCTCGCAGCCCGCGCAGCGTGATCCCGGTTCCGCTTGCGGCGGAGCCTTCCTCAAGCTCCTCGACAATCTCGCCCTGAACCTGTTCGTTCTTAGCCAGAACGAAGTTGAAGGCACGGCGGAAGAGCTTGCCGTCATGCTCATAGATGCTGTCGACCGAGATGCTTTCGAAGGCGTCAAGCCAGAGGAGCCGCCCAATACCCTTTCCGCCCCGGTTGCTTTTGAAGTCGGTGTCCGTCGTCAGAAAGGCCTCAAAGCGACCCGGATCAAGTCCAACTCCCGTGTCGAGAACGGTGATGACATGCTCGCTGGGCTTGGCTCCCAGCGTGATCGTGACGTCGATTCGCCCCGGCCGGCCCAGATCGTCGACGGCGTGCATCGCATTGCTCACAGCCTCGAACATCGGCTGGAGCGCTTCAGCGGCGCTGGTCGGCTTTGGCAGGCGACGGACTCGGTTGATGATGTCGCCGGTCAACGATGGCATTTGGCCCCTCCGGGGTCGCCGATAGCGGGACGCTGCTGGCCGGGAAAGGCGCGAAGACGGTCAGCTCGCATGCGAAATGTTCGCCTCAGCCCTCCGCCTCGGCGACGGGATAGACCTTCATCACTTCGTCGCCGTAGTGATTGATCACCTTGACGGCGATCTTGCCGGTCGTCGGCGCAGGGAAGGCGCGGGAGACAGTGGAGTTGAGCACGCTCCAGGCGTCCTCGTCCAGCTCGGCCTTGAGCGCGGTCTTGAGCTTCTCGTAGGGATCCTTGCCGCCGAGAAAATAAGCCTGGCGGACGAAGAAGCTGGTATCGTCATAATCATCGTCGATGAACCAGCAGGCCACGTCGTCCTCGACCTTGCCGGATGATTTCTGCTCGCCGGTGTTGGGGTTGAAGATGTCCACGCCTTTGATCTCAACCTCATAGTCGCCGTCGCCGCGCCGGCGGAGCTTCACGTCGGGCTCGCCGAACACGACGAACAGGTTGCCCTGATCGGCGGTCTTGAGCCGATCCCCCATGCGGAGATCCTGGTTCATATTGACCTTGAGCACGGTCAGGCGGCCCAGCTGCATGGTGTCGGCCGAGGCATGCGCCTCGAAGGCGAAGCCGCACACGACCAGCACGTCGAACAGATCGGCGGCCTCGCGCGCGGCCTGGACGATCATCGCCCGGGTGACGGTGTCATATTCGGGTCCGATGAAGATGGCGGCGCGGCGCTCGGGAGCGCCCTCTGTGTCGCCCTCGGTGTAGCGCCCCTCGGCATTGACATAGCGGCCGGCGAAGGGGCGGATCGCGGTGAAGCGCAACCGCTCGCCCTTCTTGGTGTTGCCGACGCCCGCGACCTTCAGATTGTCGAGCACGACGCGCATGAAGTCGTCGCTCGCCTCGCCGCCGTCACTCCGTGCCGCGAGCCGGGTCGGCGCCACCTGATCCTCATCGAGCGCGGCGAGCAACAGCGGGTCGTCCTCGTCGGCGGGAAGCACGCGATGGGGCGAGAGGCTGTCGACCGTGAACGGCCCGGCGACCCGCACCGTGCCCTTCAACTCGACGGGCTTGTCCACCAGATATTCGGTCTCGGCATTGTCGGCGATCGACTTGTCAATCTCCGTCTGCCGGCCGATCCGGGCTTCCCACCAGGCGGCGTGCGGCTCCAGCGCGGCAGCGGGAAGCGGATCGCCGGCATGCTCGGGCAGGGTGTCGATGCTGTAGGTGCGGCCGAGCAGCTTGTTCAGCTCTCCGATCGCCTTGCCGATCTTCTTGTCCTGTTTGGCGATGTCGGTCTCGTCGATCTCCTCGTCGCCGCGATCCCAATTCGACCGCATCCGCTCACGCTCGGCGATCAGCGCCTTGACCTTGATGTACACTTTGGTCGGCTTCTCGTCCCACGGATGCACGGGCGCGCGCGGAATCTGCCATTCTTCCCATGAGGTGCCGGCAGCAGCGTTGAGCGCGTCGCGAAGCGGCTCAAGCTTCTCCTGCCACTGATCCCAAATCACATCGATCGCCTTGTTGTTCGCGATCGACTTAAGCGTGATGTGCGGCACGCGGTTCAGGACCAGGCCGTGAGCGATGTCGTTCGTGAACGGGCCTTTGCGCACCTCGGCTGCCTCGGAGTCGGTCGGCTTGCGGCCGAGCGTGAGCGCCAACTCCTCGACTGCACCCGCCTCGCTGTCCTTCAACGCATACCAAGGATAGCGAGCGCCCATCAGCCGCGTCCGCGCGAGCGTCAGCGCGACCCGGCTGGTGTCGATGGTGATCCAGCGCCGACCCCATTGCTCGGCGACAAAGGCCGTTGTGCCTGACCCGCAAGTCGGGTCGAGCACCAGGTCGCCCGGATCGGTGGCCATGAGAAGACAGCGCTGGACGACGGTGAGGCCGGTCTGCACGACATACAGTTTATCGCCACCAAACTGGTTCTGTCCGAGCGTGTCCGTCCAGATATCACCGAGCGCATATGCAGCGAAATCATCGAGATATCGAACGTAGCCTAGCTTGTCCGAGCTGCTAGCTTCAACACGATCTGCTTTCAGCAGCCTAGCCATGCCCTCCTCGTTCGTTTTCCAACGAACCGTTTGCGCTGGTCTGACCTCATTGCCTTTGAGGGTCACGGGAAACCAAGAGGCCGCGCCCTCTCCCTTGCTTCGACCGATGCTCTGACTGGTCAAATTGTCTCGGAAGTATGTGCGCCAGCCTTCAGGAAGCGTGGCTGATCCAGACAGTTCGGCATCCGAGAGGGGGCGACGCTCACCGGAAACTGCGCGCGCATTTTTGTATCCAGTTCCGCCCCTTTCGCCCGGCCTCTTTCTTATCCAGAAAGGTCGCCATTTGAGGCGTTCTTTGTTGACGGCAAACCACAGAATGCGATCAATCGTTGGGGCGATAACCTCACCGGTCGAGCTGCTCGTCTTTGAAAAGACAATCTCGACGACGAAATTTTCTCGCCCGAATACCTCTTCAAGGACTGCGCGAACGCGGTGCGCATTTTCATCGCCAATTTGAACAAAGATCGAGCCGCTCTCGCTCAGCAACTCGCGCATGATGATCAGACGGTCACGCATGTAGCTCAGATAGCTATGGATGCCGTCGGCCCATGTGTCTCGGAACGCCTTTACTTGCTCTGGTTCGCGGCTGCGATCGTTTGACTTGCCGTCTTGAACTTCGCGCGAGCGGGTGCTCACCTGCCAGTTCGAGTTGAATTTGATGCCATACGGTGGGTCGAAATAGATGCACTGGACCTTACCGCGAAGATCTTCCTTCTGCGCTAGGCTCGCCATCACCTGAAGGCTGTCGCCCAGGATAAGGCGGTTGGTCCATTTTTGGGTGTGCTGGTAGAAGTCGAGCCGGTCCTCGTCATCAATGCCGTTAAAGTCGGCGAACAGGTCCGGGGAATCGGTTTCCGGCGCGTTCGCCGCCGCGCGCCGGCGGATGTCGTCGATGATCGCCTTGGGATGGATCTTCTCAGCCGTATAGATCGGCACCGCATCCACGCTCAGCGGCTCCGCGTCCTGCTCGTCCTTGCCCCGCCACGCCAATTGCACTGCCCCTTGTCCGTCATTGCCGTTCGCCCACACCAGCTGCGGGTCGAGCGCCTTGTTTCTTTCGTAAAGCTCCGGATGCGTTGCCGGGCTAGTCGCGCGCGCTAGCGTCACCGTCTCAGGCGCGGCCTCCTCTTCCGAGAGGAAGCTCTGCAGCTCCATGGTTGGATTATTGCGCCGCCGGTCGCGCCGGTGCTGGACGGTCGCCACCTCCACCGGCTTCTTCACCCCCCGCGCCACGATCAGGCCGCGACCTTCTGGGCCGGCGGAACGGCCGCCTCGAACGCCTTCACCATGTCTTCGAAAGCCTTTTCCATGTCATAGGGCTGGGTGATCTCGATCGGCGGCCCCCAGCGGCCGAACCGCCCGTCATTATTCACGGCCTCGATCCAATAGGAGCGCAGCGTGTCGATCTTCGCCTCGTCATCCGCATCGCGCCGCCCCTTAATCTCCACGACGAGCTGGAGCGGATCGGGCTTGCCGTCATCCCAATGGACGATAAGATCGGGGCGATACCTTCGCTCCTGGCCCATGAAGACATAGGGCACCTCGAAGTTCAGACCGTGGTTTTTCACGTAGCCCAGCACCTGCGGGATGCGCTCGAGCCGCTCCGCGAAGGCGCATTCCCAGTCCTTGTCATAGACGACGTAGTTCACCTGGCACTTCGCCGGATCGGTCTCGAGCAGGGTGGTCTTGGCGGTGAACATGTCAACATGCCGGCTCGACCCCTCCTGGTCGAAGGGTGGCAGGACGGGGAGGATCTCCTCCTTACCCGCGCGGTCGAGCGCCTTGGCGCAGGAGCGGACGATCCTCTCCACGGCCTCGTCGCGAAAGCCGGCCAGGCTCAGATAGCCGACGGTGCGCCCGTCGGCGAGGTGCAGGCATTCAGACAGCCAGCGCCGCGCGATGGCGAGAAACTGCGGGAATAGGAACAGAGGCTCGTTGCCCATGTTCTCGGCCATCAGCGCCCAGCGCTCCAGCGCGCGCTTAGCGAGCATATAGGCGATCGTCTGCGGCCGGATCGCGTCAAGCTCACCCAGGTCGAGCCGGTTGCCCGCGCCCACCAGCGGATCGATCTCGGTCTCCCGGGGGATGGGGGTATCCGCGCCCAGTCGCATCGTGCTGCCATCGCCGAACGTGGCGTTGAGCCGGCCCTTTGGGAACTGCACGCGATAGCCGAGAACGCGAGGGAAGCGGATCTCGGGCGCGGGCCGCTTCTCGTCGGCGAAAATGCGAGTGCGTGGTTTGGGCGGCGCGAAGTCCTTGGCTGAGTTGGCCGGCATGAAATCGAACGGCACGCCCAGCACCTCGGCATATTCCGGCCTGAACATGCCCTCGTCGTCGGGCTCGTAGGAAACGCGGCGAAGTGCGCGGCCGACGACCTGCTCGCACAGCAGCCGGGTGCCGAAGGCGCGGCATCCGAGGATGTGCGTAACGGTGTTAGCATCCCACCCCTCGGTGAGCATCGACACCGAGACGACGCAGCGCACCGGGCCGCCGAGCTTGCCGTTCTGCCCGACGGTGTTCATTACCTCCCGAAGCAGATCGGCGTCGGTCAGCGCGTCCGCATCCCGTCCGGGCGTGCGGCGCAGTTCGCGGCGGAAGGCCTCGATCTCGTCTGATGCAACCGCCTTGAAGGCGTCTGAGATCGCGTCACCGCTGTCGAGCTCGTGACTGTCGATCAGGACGGTGCGGCGGCGGTTGAGCGGCTGGCCGTCCTCGACATTGTTGAAAAGCGGCAGGTTGCCCGCACGCCAGCGGCGTTTGGCGGGATCCTCCTCGTCCGGATTCTCGCACCAGCCCGCGATCCAATCGTGGATCAGCTTGGAGGTCGAGGTGTTGTTGGCGACGACGATGAACACAGGCGGCGTCTCCGCGCCCTTCGCCATCCATTCCTCGTAGCGCGCGGCATAGTCGCGATAGAGCGCCTTCAGCGCGGCCTCGAGCTGGGCGGGAAGCTCGCCCGGCGACAGCGAACCACCCTTGCGCCGGCCTTTGCGCGGCAGCCCCTCGCGAACATGTTTGTAGACGTGGCGGAAGATCGGCTCCTCGCGCTTCACCACATCGTCGTGCGTCGGCACGCGCGGCACTTTGACGATACCGGCCTCGATCGCATCCATCAGCGAAAAGTCCGACGCGACCCATGGGAAGAGCTTGCCTTCCTCCTGTCCCGACCCACGCAGGAAGAAGGGAGTGGCGGAAAGGTCGTAGACGACTTTCACGCCCAGCACGCGATCAACGGCACGAATGCCGTTGATCCAGACCCGCGCTTCCTTGCGGCTCGCTTCGGCTTCAGCGTCCGCTTCGGCCTGGCTCTCTTCCTCTGACCGCGCCACCGGCTGGGTGGCTGTCGTCGGCGGCGCTTCGTAGCAATGGTGCGCTTCGTCGTTGATGACGATGATGCCGCGCCGCCCCATCAGCGGCCGGGCGACCCGCATCACCATCTCGTCCTCGGTCTCGCGGAATCGGGCGTCGAACTCCTCGGGATCATCGCGGCCGCGCATAACCTCGCGGGTGCCCTTGCTGATCTCGGTCTTGGTTTTGAGCTGGAAGGCATGAAAGTTGGTGATGACGATCCGCGCCTTCTTGAGATCGTCCATCATGTCGCGCGGCACGATCGACAGGCGCTCGTAGATCGAGTTCGTTGTCTCGGGGAGAAGGACGCGCAGCCGATCCTTGATGGTGATGCCGGGCGCGATCAGCAGGAAGGCATCGGTGAACGTCTTCGACTGCGGGCGGCGGGCCTTGTTGATCGCCTGCCATGCGATCAACATCGCCATGACGGTCGTCTTGCCGGCGCCAGTCGCCAGCTTCATGGCCAGGCGGAACAGGCCGGGATTCGCAGCCTCGCCGGCTTCCTCGAAATAGCCGAGATGGCCGCTGCCTGCCTTCGACGCGACTTCGGTTAGCCAGATGATGGTCTCGGCCGCCTCGACTTGACAGAAGAACAGCGGGCGCTAGCGATCACTGGTGTCTCGCCAATGCTTGAGCAGCCGGGCGGTCTCATAGGTGACGCTCCAGGATGATTCCGGCGCGGCGCGCCACTTGTCGACCTCGGCGCGGATGGCGTTAATTCGATCGTTGGCGCGCTGCTCGGACCGCGCATCCTCGTCGAAGATCATCTCTTCCTGCCCGCCGCGCTTCCGCTTCGGCGTCGCGACCGCGACGATATATTCGGAGCGCCGCCGCTCGGCCACGCACTCGCCGGTCGGCTTGCCGGAATCGTCGAGCACCCAGTGCCGCGTCGGCACACGATAGGGAGAGTTCAGGATAGGATTGTCGAGCGTCGCCATGCGCTTGCTTTGTGCATGGGAGAAGGCTGCCGAGCAAGCGTGACCGACGTCGGGCTTGCAATCCATGCCGCAGCCTAAGGCCAACTGGTGTTAGATTAGCAATCGCACCGTTCGGCCGGGCGCGCCTTGCTAAGGGGGAAAGGGGATGAATGGCGCTAAGGGCGAACGATCGCCATTTAATCAGGGAAAGCTGGGCGGGTATGCTCCGCCCGGTGGAATGAAAGAAGATCGAGTTGAGGAGCGATCCACCTCCAAGAGGATACGCCCTTGTTCATCAACCCTCATCACAAGATCGCCTTCGCGGTCGACCCCATCGACCCCATTCTGGCCGCTGTTCGCAGGCTGGCCGGGCTGCCCGCTAAGGATAGACCCGGCGGGGTGATGGTGGCTGCCATCGAGCAGACCGGCCTCAAGTTTGCCGAGATCGAGCGTACCGGAGAGCGGCTCAGCTCCGACATCATCCTGGGACGCCTCAACATCAAAGTCGGAGCGGCTCCCGCCCCTGTGTTCGCCATGGGGGTTCGGCTTCACTGGAAGTACATGTGGCACCCCCGCTTCTACCTGTGGCTCCCGCGCGCCGACGAGCCGGCAGTGTTTGTGCCCGCGATGGGTCGGGCTGGTCCGTGCTTCCGGATCGAAGATCACAGCCTGTTCGCCGACCAGAACATGCCTTTCGCGACCATGGACGAGCGCCAGCGGGGCATCCTTGACGCCCGCGCGGCCCTCTCTGCGTGTTGGGAGGGCTGAGCCATGTCGGATTACAAAGCTGACCGAACCAAAGTGGCAGCGGACGTTGCCGGCGGCATCATCCCGGGGGAGCACCGAGGCAGGTATAACCACACGCACGAGGTCATCGGCCGCAGGTTGGCTCTGCATGAAGGTTCATCGAGCTGCCATCGGCACGAGCTTCTGATCCCGCCGCGAGCGACGGACATGCTGCGCGACCTGAGCACGATTCTTCAGCGGTATGAAGGGCAGCGAATCCCGGACACGCGCGACCTGATGATCCTGTTCACGGTAAGGTTCGAAACCGGGGGGACGTTTCACTCACAATTCGAAATCGCACGATCCTTCGCCTGGACCAAGCTTTGCGTGGAGCGGGCGGTCCCTCTTGTCCTGGTACAGCACCAGCCGGGTCTGAGCGGTTACGCCGGAGGCAAGCCGCACTGCCACCTGCTGATTTTCGCCCGCGAACTCCACGACAGCAATTTTCTAGGCTTCACGCCGCTGCTGAAGGGACCGCCCAAAGCCGTGCTCGCAGACGAGTGGGTCGGTTGGCTCGCCCAGCACGGCTGACCGCCACAACCGATCCCTCGCTCTCCCGCTCACGGGCGGGAGAGCTCGCCTCAACACACCCGCTTCCACAGGCTTGCCCGATGAAAACTGTCTCATTCGATATCGAAACGGTCCTCGACCACGAAGTCGCAGAGCGCTGCGATTATACGCCCTCCGACGAGTTCGCGCCGTTTACGCTGCACCAGATCGTTTGCGCCAGCGCGTTCTCCGTTACGCGCATGGTCGACGGCGAGCACCTCTACGCAGTCGAAAGCTTTTCCAGGCGCACCCATTCCGAAGCTGGACTCATCGCCAGTGTCGAAGCGGCGGTTGCAGATGCAAACGTAGTGTTCACGTTCAACGGCATCCGCTTCGATCTGCCAGTCCTCGCTACACGGGCCATGGTGCACGAAGTGCACGTCCCCAGGCTCATCGATCTGCAAAATCGGTCGCGCGTTGGGAGACACGCGGACCTCTTCGAGCAGGTCAAGCGCGACGCCGCGCCAGTCAGCCTGCGCCAGCTCTGTTCGCCATTTTCGATTCCCGTGAAGCAGACACCAGCTGCGCGCGTGGCGAAGCTCGTTGCTGACGGGGACTGGACGAAGCTTGAGAGCTACTGCGAGACTGACGCCGTAGGATGCTGGCTTGCAGCTCAGTTCTGGGGGAAAGTGCAGGAGCCCGGCCTCGCCCGCCAGACGTGGCGCGATTTTGCCACCTGGATCACCGATCATGTTGACGAGCACCCTGGACTGGCCTCCTTCGCTGAGGTGCCGGATGTACCCCGCTCATCATTTCGCTGGGCCGATGTCGATAGCCTCGTTTTTTGATCGAAAGTGCGGCGGGATCGGACACGGTACCGTCGTCACCGTCTCGTCCTCCGCCGGCAGAGACAGGGGGAGTGGATGTAGAACCCTGCTGGACGAAAGAAATGACGATCAACAATTCCGAGACATGTGATGCTGTACTGAGCGATTGGGTCCGCTGCGTTCTGAGTGACGGGCGGTTCTTTATCGCAGGCAAGGTCAGCGGCGACCGCAGGCAGCGTTTCCGCGACGGCACCCATATCACGACCTCACTGGTGCAGAGCCCGCCGGAGACGGTGGTCGACGGAAACATCGTTCAGACGCTGAACGGCCGATATCTGCTTGTTCAACGATATGCTGTTGACGACGCCTTGTTCGCGAAGCTCGATGCGTGGATCGCAGCGCAGCCCGAGCCGCCGACACTCCGCGACGTGCTTGCGGCCGACGATCGCGAACTGGCAGCGGCCTACATCCTGCGCGGCTTCCGGCTCGCGACGGCTGAAGCTGTTTGGCAGCGCGATGGCAACGACCAAGCCTAACACCACCCCTCCTCCTGAAAAGATGTATTCGCGTGCAGCGGGGTTATCGACCTCGGACCGCGCTCTCGCTGCTAGCTCAGCGTTACCTGTCCTTCGCGACTGGCCTAAGTGCTGCTAACGGATCGCGAAACGGGGGAGAAACCATGGAATATGATGAGGCGCGGGAGTTACTGCGCAGAGCCACCGAGGGTGCTGCGTCAGAGTTCAAGGACGGCCAATGGGCCGCGATCGATGCCATAGCGAACAGCCGACAGCGCGTTCTCCTCGTCCAGCGCACGGGCTGGGGCAAGAGCATGGTCTATTTTCTAGCGACTCGCATTCTACGCGACACCGGCGCGGGGCCGACACTCATCATCTCTCCGTTGCTGGCTCTAATGCGCAATCAGCTCGAAGCTGCGGAGAGGCTCGGCATTCGGGCGGTGACCATCAACACGACGAATCGTGAGGAATGGGACACAATCATGGCATCCGTCCGCGCCGATGAAATCGACCTCCTCCTTGTGTCCCCGGAGAGGCTGGCCAACCAAGACTTCCTCGACAACTGCCTTCTGCCGATTGCAGATCGAATACAATTTCTGGTCGTGGACGAGGCGCATTGCATCTCTGACTGGGGGCACGACTTTCGGCCTGATTATCAACGAATAGACCGTATTCTTGCCCAGCTGCCGCCGAACGTGGCGGTGCTCGCGACGACTGCCACGGCCAATGACCGCGTTGTGGCCGACGTTATGGCGCAGCTCGGCAATGGCACCCACTTGCAGCGTGGACCGTTAGCTCGGCAGAGCTTAAGCCTTCAGACAGTGGCGCTGCCTGATCGCGCGGTGCGGCTCGCTTGGTTGGCAGAGGCGCTGCGCCAGCTCCCCGGGAGCGGCATTGTCTATGCGCTCACAAAGCGAGACGTGAATCGTGTTACAGAATGGCTCGTGTCACAGGGGATCGACGCCCGCGCCTATCACGGCGGCGTAGGCGGAGAGGACGAGGATGGCGAGCCAGTAGCTACCCGGGAAGAGCTCGAGGGCATGCTGCTTCGGAATGAGATCAAGGCCTTGGTAGCGACGAACGCCCTCGGTATGGGATTCGACAAGCCGGATCTGAGCTTCGTCGTTCACTTCCAGGCCCCGCAGTCCATCGTCCATTATTATCAGCAGGTAGGCCGAGCCGGGCGTGGCATCGAGGATGCATATGGGGTGCTCCTCGGCGGCGCCGAAGATGACGAGATCAACAGCTACTTCATCGGCCAGTCGTTCCCTCCGGAGTGGCAAGTTGAAAGGATTCTGGAAGCTCTGGGGCAGGCTGAGAATGGCATGTCCGTGATAGGCCTCACCCAAGAGATAAACCTTCGCAGGTCGCAGATCGAAAAGGTTCTTAAGATGCTCTCGGTTGCGAGTAGCGGCCTCGTGACGAAGGAAGGGTCACGTTGGTACCGGACGGTAAATCCATACCAGCCCGACCAAGAGCGTGTTATGCGGCTGACCAACCAGCGACAGGAAGAGTGGGATCATGTCCAAGCCTATCTGAAGACTGATCAATGTCTCATGCGATTTCTGGGGGAGGCGCTCGACGACCCCGATGCCGCCGATTGCGGACGCTGCGCCAACTGCCTTGGACATCCTGTGGTCGATGTCGAGGTTAGCGCCGCCGCGATCGCCGAGGCGAGCCGTTTTATCAAGCGAAGCGACGTGGCAATCAAACCTCGGAAGCGTTGGGAGGGTGGAGCGTTCCCCGCTTATGGCTGGACTGGTAATATCCCGGCGGAGCTTCAATCCGAAGAAGGACGGGCACTTTCCATCTGGAGAGACGCAGGGTGGGGGACTCGGGTCGACGACGATAAGGAGGCGGGACGGTTTAGTGATGAGCTCGTCGAAGCGTGCGCAGAAATGATCGAGGAGCGGTGGCACCCGCAGCCCGTTCCGACGTGGGTGACCTGCATCCCCTCCCCGCGGAGTGAAGCCCTCGTTCCCGACTTTGCGGCGCGCTTGGCCGCTCGGCTTGGCATTCCATTCATCGATGCTGTGTCAAAGGTGAAGGAGACGCAGCGCCAACGAAACATGATGAACAGCTGGCAACAATCGAGCAACCTAGACGGAGCGTTCGAGGTCGACAACGACCTGGTGCAGGACGGACCAGTGCTGTTGGTCGATGACGTTGTCGACTCCCGGTGGTCACTCACCGTCATAGGAGCGCTGCTCCGGGAGGCTGGAGCAGGTCCGGTATTCCCGCTGGTGCTGGCTTCGGCATCGGCAGCAGGAGATTGAGTCCTGTGCTGGAAGCATTGACGCCGGACACCCAGACAACGTTGTTACTAGTAGGGCGCTTTTCCAAGTCGTCTGAGGCCAAGCCCCTAACGACTGTCGAGTACAACCGGCTGGCGAAACAGTTGCACGAGCTTGGTCTACGACCAGCGGACATCATGCACGAGGTTCCGAAGGGTCTCGTGGCGGACAGGGCTCGACTAACGACTCTGCTGTCCCGTGGAACGTCGCTGGCCTTGGCTGTCGAGCGCTGGGCAAGGCTTGGGATAAGGGTCGTTGGCCGAGGCGACACCGCATATCCTAAGTCCCTAAAGAAGAAGCTGAGGGGCGCAGCGGCGCCGGTCCTTTACATTGCTGGGAACTCTGACCTGCTGGATTCTGAAGCAGTATGCGTCGTCGGATCTCGGAACGTGTCGCCCTCTGGACTGGAGTTCGCGGCCGAGCTGGGAAAACGATGCGCGTCAGAGGGTCTTACTGTCGTTTCTGGCGACGCGCGCGGCGTCGACCGTGCAGCAATGGACGGGGCGCTCGAGGAGGGAGGCAGCGTTACTGCGGTCCTTGTGGACGCGCTCACAAAGGCAGTTCTGGCGAAGCGAAACCGCGATCCCATTCTCGCCGGCAAGCTCGTGCTTATCTCTCCCTACGATCCGGAAGCAAACTTTACGGTCGCTAAGGCCATGGACCGGAACAAGTATATGTACGCGCTCGCCTCGGCGGCGGTGGTTGTGGATAGCGATATCAAGGGCGGGACGTGGTCCGGCGCCATCGAGAATGAGAAACATCGGTGGACTCCCGCATTTGTGCGAGTGGCCGCCGACGCGCCAGCGGGCAACCCCCGCCTTGCCGACCTCGGTTTGCGGCCTATCCCCCAGCGTTGGGTCGGCGAATCATCAAGCCTCAAGGAGTTCTTGTTCGCGGGCGAGGACGCAGGCTCATCACAGCTAGACCTGTTGGCAAAAGAGAACCCACCGAGCCGTGCTGCAGTCACCGACCCGGCGAAGTCGCTGTACGCATTCTTCTTAGAGGGGCTTACCGCTTGGCTGACGGATGGACCTCAACCGGACACGGCGATTGCCGATCGATTCGAACTGGAACGCTCTCAAGCCCGGCTTTGGCTGGATCGGGCGCACAAGGCCGGCATTCTCGAGAAGCTGCAGCGCCCCGCCCGGTACGCCCTCCGACGCGACGATCCTAGTTCTGGCCTCGGAAAACGATCTCAGTTCATGTCCGAGCTGCCCCTCTAAGCGGCCATTAGGAAGCGTTGCACCGATTCATCGAGCATGCGCACGCTCACCCGCGTGCAACATGCGTCTTTGGTGTGCTCGCGATGGTATTCGAGCCGGCCGACCCGCGTTTGTAGGAGTTGGCGCTCGCTTCGGCGCGCCAACTCGAAACCGCAGTGCGGCTTGGCTTAAGCTTGCGTCTGGCCGAGGCGTTGGGCAACCTGCAATCTAGGGGGAAAGACCAATCGCCACCGCCGCCGATTCGACCGATGTGCACTTCGGAGCAGTTGCGCCGATACCTCGTGCGCACGTCGAGCGCATAGCTACGCGCAAGATCACAGGTTTCCTGGGCACGATCGATGATGACGGCGAGTACTACGATCCTGTCCACAAGCAGAACCAGAGTCTCTCGCAGCACATCATTGCCGACTACCATGGCCGTTTCCTGATCGAATTGATTCAGAACGGCCACGACGCGCACGACAGGGAGCGTCGAGACGGTGAGATCGCGATCCTGCTCGCCAGCGATGAAGGTGAGAGCGGAACGCTATATGTCGCAAACCGGGGCCGGCCGTTCGGACCGAAGAACGTCGACGCGCTCTGCGAGATGGGCCTGTCTAGCAAACCGCCGGGTGAAGCGGTCGGGAACAAGGGGCTCGGCTTCCGCAGCGTTCGCCACGTCACCGACGCACCGCAGGTTTTCTCGCGTCTGATCGAGGGCGGGCCCGGCGATGGTTTTGATGGGTACTGCTTCACTTTTGCACGCGGCGCGGAGCTCGATCCGCTTCTGCCGGACGAGACCACGCGCGCGCTAGCGCGCTCGGACTTACCGGCCTTCTACATCCCGCGCTGGATTGACGACGTGCCGAGCGCGGTGGTCGATTTCGCGTGTCGCGGGTTCTCAACCGTGATTAGGCTCCCGATTCGCAACGGTGCGGCGCTTGAGGTGGTCCGTAACGAGATGGTCGGCTTGGCGAAGGCCGAGGCGCCTATGCTGCTATTCCTGCGGCGCATCGGCCGCCTCGAAGCCAAGATCGAGGGCGAACGTCTCAAGGATGACGCATTCGCGCTTGAGCTCGACAGGAACGAGGAGCCGCTCGTCGGCACGTCGGGCCCGAGGTTGGTCGATCTTGGCGAGAACGGGCGGTTCTGGGTGGCGCGGGCGGATATTCCCGAGCCAGAGATGCAGGCTGCCGTGGCGGAGGGCCTCGAGTCCGGGGAACTCCCGCAGAGCTGGAAGGGCTGGAAGGGCACGGGCGAGGTGGCGGTGGCCGTGCCAGTAAGTGAGGACCGGCAGAGCTTCCATCCGCGCCTCTACACTTTCCTTCCGATGGGGCGCGGTGCCACGTCGCCATTCCGAGGACACCTCCACGGCAGCTTCTTCCCTAGCTCGAACCGCGTGAGCCTGGACCCGACGGTCCGTGTCAATTCCTTGGTGTTGGAACACGCAGTTAGGCTGGCATCGGACACCGCGCGGTGGCTTGAGGAGCACGGCTCGACCGAGAAGGACTCGCCCGTTCCAGTCGTCACCGCCGCGAGGGCAGCGGTGGACTTTCTGATCTGGACGACGCCGACGAGTCTGCTCGCCGGCTGGGATGAAGATGAAGACGACGAGGAGGCCGTCGATCTCGGCAAGGTTATGGCGGCCGAGATCGCGCGTCGCTGGTCTGCGTCGTCGCTGGGCAATGCGGCGTTCGTGCCGTGCCTCGGGGACTGGACGGGCGATGCCCTCGGGCGGCCAGAATTCGGCCCGATTACGTGGATGAGTCCAGCGACTGCGAGACGCCCAGCCGCCGGAGTGTTCTTCTCGTTGGAGGTCATCGCGCGCTACGGGCGTTCCGCAGGTGTCGCTCCGATTTGGCCAGGCCTTGGGCAACGCCGGACCGAGCTGCTGGCAGATTTCCTCCGGCTCCATGCACCCGGGCGCTTCAAAGAACAGATGACCACCATGGAGCGCGCCGAGATCGTGGGTGGTGTAGCGAAAGCGCTCGCTAAAGCGAGGAAGCCTGATTGGAAAAGTTGGACTGCCTTCTACCGCGACCTCTCTGATTTCATGGGTGGCGATTCTGGCGGGCTGGTCGGGCTAGAGATACTGATTTGTCAGGACGGCACCCTGAGGGCGATGCGGCCGAACCTATCTGCGGAGTTGACCGACGCTGATGGCGCGAAGCGGCGCAGGCGCCGAGGCGCGCGTGAGGCGTCGGTGTTCGTTCCTCCCCGTCGCGGCGACGCCGAGGAGAGCATTGGCGAGGACTTCTATCCTCCGGCACCGGTCCGCGAGTTCTTTGCGTTCCTGCATGACGCGCTCCCCTGGTACGGAGACCTGGCCGCCGCGCGCCAGTTCCTCGAGAAGGACTTAGCGACGCCGTTTGAGAGCGAGGCGCTGCTGACGCGGATCTCGCAGATCGTCGAACGAGACGCGACGAAGAAGGTCCGGACAGCAGGTCTTCGCTGGGCATTCGCCATCTGGCGCCGTTCCGTCGCCATCAAGCGGCCGGTGGCGCTTTCCGCCGCCTATCGACTGTTCGTCCCGACCATGGACGGCGAGTTCGTTCGAGCCTCGGAGGCGGTGTTCTCGTCTTCTTGGCCAGACCGGACACTCGGCGACCAGCTGCAACAGTTCCTCGAGCTTGCGCCAGCAGACTCGAGGGACATCGACGAAGTGCGTGCACGACGGATCGCGCCGCCCTCCAGCGCGGTGTTCGGGACGCGGTTCACTGAGGAGTGGACCGATTTTCTCGCCGGTGTAGGCGTCCAGCGAGGACTGCAGCCTCGGTCTGACGAGCTGAAGCACTACGTGTCTGCATCGCGCGTCACGAGCTTCGACTTCCTGGGGGATCTCGGGCTCCCGGAATCGTTCGGCCCGTTGCTCAAGAAGGACATTGCGAGCCGGGCGGGGATTTCGCTCTGGTTGCCGACTTCGACCGACTACGACGTGGGCGCGCTTTGGTGGATGCCAGGCCAGGCCGACATCGACGAGTTCAGCGACGACGCCCTAGACGCTTACGCGAAGCTGATCGTGGAATGGGTTGGCCGTGTGGAGCGCAGGCATCTCTGGACCGAGGTGAAGCACCGTTACAGCTACCGATCGGACAACCGCGACTGGCCGACTCCGCTCGCGGCGTTCCTCCGTTCTACGGCGTGGATACCGTGCGACGAGCCCGGCGGTGACGGCCTGAGGCGGCGGCGATGCACCGGTCACGAGGTGTGGCTGTCGAGAAGCACGGACCGCTACCCGCCGTTTCTGCGGCGTCCATCTTACAAGCTGGCCAGGGCACTGGACCGCGCCTCCGACGGCGCGATCGACAATCTGCGAAAATACGCAGAATTCCGGACCTTCAACGCGAATGACACGCTACTGGAGCAGGCCGGCTTCCTCGCCGCGCAATTCGCGGAGGGCTGCGTCAGGCGGTTCTACGAACGCGAACTGATGAACATCTATAGCCGCTGCTGGGCGCGGCTGGCGGAGCAACACGGCTCTCCCGACGCGGCTGCGCCGATAGGCGAAGCGCCGTGCTGGCTAATCGTCCGGCGATGCGGTCAGTTGGGTGTCGCGAGGGTCACCGGGAGCGATGCTGAGACAGTGTACGTCCGCGACAGCGCGGACTCGATTGCGGCAAGCCTGGTGGAGGTCATCGGGGATCCCTTGGTAGATGTCCGATTGACCGAGCCCGGTCGCTTGGGAGTGCTGCTGCAGAAGCTGTACGGCGAGCGCATCCGCCGCACGTCCGAACTGGCCTACGCGATCCAAGTCGATGGTGCTCCGTTGGAAGAACTGCCGGTCGGACCCAGACTAGTGGAGCGGTGCCCATGGCTCCGGCCCGTGCTGGCGGTGGCGCTTGAAGCATTGGACAGCGTGGATCTCAACCGCCTGCCGGCGGACAGATCGGGCATCGTGCAGGCGCTCGACCGCATCGAGCTGCAGTTGCAGGCGAGCGTCAAGTTCCTGCTCGAGGGGCGTGATGTGACCCCGCCGACAGCGCGGGCAGCCTATCAGTTCGAGCGGGTTGAGGGCGAGCCGCTCGTGATCATCGTCGGCGAGGGCGCCTTGACTTGGTCGCATGTGGAGGCAGCGTTGCCCGCGATCGGCGAAGCGGTCCAGCACTCCGCCGTGGTGCCCCACATGAAGCTGCTAATCCGGCAGCTATCCTTGGAGGGCGCGGCAGTCGAAGACAGACCGATGGGGCAGGAGGATCTGCTCCACCTTTGCCAGGCGCTCGATCTCACTGAGCAGGCGAGCGAGGCCGCGAGGGATTCGCTTGGGGAGCGGATCGACCGCCTGCTTCCCTGGTTCAGGGCGGTTGTTTTTCATCTTGGCGGCGAGGCAGCACTCGAGCGGTGGTCGGAGAGCGAGCTCGCTGCGACCGGGGACCGCGCGACCTTAGTGGATCTGTTGCGCTCGTGCCTTCCCCCAGACGGCACGGAGCCGGAGGAGGTCATGGAGGCGGTGAAGGTCAGCTTCTCGACTGGCGAGCTGCGCGAGAGGCTGGGGTTGGATTTTGCCGAGTTCAACGCGAGCCTAATGGCGATCGGCAGCCCGGCGGACGTCGACCCGGAAGGTCAGGCGCACCAGCTTGAATTTTACGTCCGGGACAACCGCATCGCTGTCGTTGACGCACTGCGCAATATGGTGGCGCCCACGATTCTCAAGTTTGAGCCGGACTCGCGCTACAAGTCCGCCTTGGAGGCACTGTCCGGTCTGAAGCCCGATCCAGAGTGGCTCTGGCGGTACGAGCGGATACCCGAGGATCTCCTTGCGGCGCACATAGCGACGTGGCTGACTGCCACCGGAGCCCCGTCGATGGGTGGGAACCCGAACGGCCTAGGCGAACTGATGGCGGTGCGCGCCGCCAACACGGCGACCCTGCGGCAATTCGCGCGCATTGCGCAGCCGCTGGTTCGAGCCTGGGGTGTTCAGCGCTCCGTTCAGGTTCACGACCTCTGGCGCGACGCTGCCCAAGCGGAGGTCGAGCTTCGGCGGCACCTCGACGACGCGGGGGCGTTCGACTGCCGCACCTGGAGTGAGGCCGAGTTCCTGATCTGGTTTGCGAGGCTAGGCGCATGGCCGGCAAACATGCCGCGCACTCTGGATCGTGATGAGCTCGGCGTTCCCGAAACCGAGATCGAGGCGGAGGCTCAGAAGGCGCGCCTGGAACGTGACCGCCGGAATCGGGAGGCGCGGTCGGTGCGTCTCAACGGTGAACTCCGAGATCCGCAGGACGTGGATTGGCTGAAGCTGTCGGAGGAGATATCCGAAAACCTGTCGAAGAAGCTGCTGAACCGACCAATCGGTAAATTCGTCGATCTCTCGCCGGTCGAGTCGGCACGCAGGCGGGGTCGGACGCCGGGGAGCGGCGGAGGCGGTGGCGTCTATAAGGGGATCCCGCAAGAAAAGAAGGACATGATCGGTCGGCTCGGTGAACTGACGGTCTACCACTGGCTCAAGGCGCGGCAGCCTGGCCAGGATATTGATCGCTGCTGGGTGTCGGGAAACGCAGGTCCGTTCACCGGCCGCGAAGGCGAAGATGGCCTCGGCTATGACTTCTGCATCAGCTTCAACAAGCAAACTTGGTACATCGAGGTGAAGGCGAGCACCGAGGATCCCTGTCAGTTTGAGCTGGGGGAAACCGAGGTCCGTCGCGCGCGCGACATCGCGCGATCGAGATCGGCCGACCGCTACGTGATCGCCTATGTGGCAAACATCGGCCAGACCGGCTCGACGACGATCGACATCTTGCCCAATCCGCTCGGCCCGGATGCGGACGGGGTCTTGAACATCGCTGGCGACAGTATCCGGTATACGTTTGATAGGGCGCGCTAGCAGCATTCTCCCCTCCAGAGCCGAGAACCAACAGAGCCTTCTAGAGGCGTCGCTGCCGCCAATGCGATGGCAGCCTAAAAGTGGACCACAATCGTGAGGAAGGTTTGCGCTGTAGCCGCTCAAGCGTGGTCGATATCGATCGATGATTGCGGCACGCGAACGACTGGGGGCACCGCAGGGGGCATTCTCGTCCCTCCCCGTCGGACTCGGGACCGGATTTCCCTCAGTCGGTCGGGAGTAGTTCGAATCCCTCCCGCTCCGCCATATCCACGAACTCGCGAAACCGATTGTCGTCCCTCGTCCCGCCGGGGGCCCGGAAGGGTGCCCGGCCCATATCGGAGCTCAGGCACACTTCATGGTCGGGCGCTCGGAGCGCCGTTGCACCCGGAACGCGCACGTTCCGGCACAGCGGTCTGGCCTGCCGCGTGCAGGCCAGACGCCCCTTGCGTCAGTTCACCGCCCAGCGCAGCCTTAGAAAGGCGGATCGACCCGCGCCCGGCAGTCGCGTGTTGAGCGGGACGTCCGATCCCTGAACCCGATTGTACCCGGACAGATGCTCAAGATAACAGCGATCGAACAGATTCTCGATGCCGATGTCGAGACGGAGTCCGGCGCGGACCATCCAATGTGCGTACAGGTTGGCCAGAAAATATCCGCTGCTCGCTGCCTCTCCATTCGTGCGCGATACGTTCCGCTGCGCAGCAACGGCTTGCCCTTCCATTGCCATTGACCAGTGTCCGGCATCCCAGGTCAGTGCAAGACGACCATTTGCAGGCGCCATGCGGTAAAGGTCGTCGGCGATGTCCCGCCGCGTGCCGCGGACATAGCTGGCCACGCCATCGATCCGCAGCGGCCCGGTAATCCTCGTACCGAACGCGACGTCGGCGCCCCATATCTCAGCGTCGGTATTGGCAAACCGCAACGGCGTGGCGTCGCCGTTCGCCTGAGCGACCATCTCCACACGCGTATCGACCAGACCCGGCGTCGCATCGAAGGGCACGCCCTGGATAAAGTCATCGATCCGCCGATAATAGAGTACCGGACGCACATGGGCGGATGCGCCAGACCAGTCGAACCCGGCTTCGGCGATCCACGCGCTTTCGGGCTTGAGCGCTGGCGATCCGACATAGATGTTGCCGTCGGCAAGCCCTCCACTCGCCTCGGTCGGGAGCCATGAGAAGCGTTCGATCAGACTCGGCGCGCGGGTCTTGCGGGCGAGGGTGAGGCGGGGCGTGATCGCGCCGAGCTCTGCCCAGAGCCGCGCGGAAGCGTCGACTGTCGTGCCGGACCAGCTCCGATCCGCACCGGCAAACGCCCGGGCAAGATCGGCAGGCCCCGCCGGCACGCCGGGACCAAAGCGAGGCGCGCCGGTTTGCGCGCGATGCCGGTCGATGCGGGCGCCCAGTTCCAGCTCGATCGGGCCGACCCCGCTGCGCCATTCGACAAAGGCGCCCAGCCGGTCGCTCTTCGCATGATCCAGCGGGTGGATGAAGAAGGCGGCCGCCAGCGGATTGTAGAGCATGTAGCCCTTGTCGATCAGTTCGACATCGGCACCCAACCGCACATGACGCATGGCCGAACCGAACCGAAGCGCCATGCCTGTACCCATGGTGTCGGCATAGGTGTCCGACTGGCGCGTCATCGCGGTTGCGGGCGCCGGGCGCTGTTCGAAATTGTTCATCCGGTGGCTCACCCCGGCATAGCTTGCATGCGCTTCGAGCCGGACCCGGTCGGACAGGTTGCCTTCGAACGCCAAGCGCGCAAAGTCTGTGTTGAAATAGATGATATCCATCGCGAATGGTGGGTTGCCGGAACGGCCGGTTTGCTGCCGGCGATATTCGATGCTCAGTTCGCCCGAATCCGTGCGGAAGCCGGCATGTGCGCCATAGACGGCGCGTTGATATCCGGTCGTGGCGACCCGGCCGCCGGGAAACCGCGTGTCACTGCCCCGTTCCTCGGATGCGATCAGACCAATCCGCCAGCGCTCGCTGGCAAGGCCGGCAATCCCGCCAAGTGCGATCCCGTCATCGACGCTGCGATACTGCCCGGACAGGTCCGCTTGCAGCGCCAGGGTTTCGCCCGCGCTGAAGCCGACTTGTTTCAGGACCGTGTTGATCCCACCGCCAAGGCCCGGTCCGTCGCGCACCGGGGAAATGCCGCGCGCAATCTCGACCCGGTCGATCAGCACCATCGGAGCATAGTGCATCGCCGGGTCCATTGCGTTCGGACCGCCCGTGGCGAAATGCTGGCCGTTGATCCGGAGCGCGATCCGTTCGCCGAACAGCCCGCGCATCTGCACCTGGCCGGACAGCGCGCCATTGTCGACGAGCGCTGCGCCCGGCTGTTGCGCGATGAATGCAGCGCCGTCCGGGCTCGTGGCGGGTTCATCTTCGGCGGTGGCGACCTTCTCCAGGGCAATGATCCTGGGCGCGGCAACCACGATCGTTTCAGCTGAAGCGCGTTGATCCTCGTCGATGGGGGGCTGGGACTGCGCCGCCAGCGCAACGGAGATGGCAAGCAGGGAGGCGTTCATTTCGCTGTCTCTTTACATTGGGTCCCATGCAGAATCGGGTGAGGCAGGCGCGGTACGTGGCGCGCTTGCTCCGGTCTCTGAAGCGATGGAAAACCCCGTTTACTGGATCGCTGATCACCCCGAACGGGTGTCAGATGCACGCGCAGGCACAGCCCGGACGCGGGTCGGCAGCGAACGTCGCGTTGGCGGCGCGCCGCGCGAGATCAGCTCAGCGCGGGCGGTCCCTGAGAGGGCGGCGGCGGCGCTGCAAGCCGGTTGCTGGTCAGATCCGCGATCGCGGTCCCGACGACAGGGGGCCGCCCGAAAACAACGGGCACGATCGTCGACAGTTCGGCGCCTGCCATGACGCCAGGCGCGGAGCCGCCAGCGAAGAGGCAGGGGCCGGCAGTGGGGTATTGTGGCTGCTCGCCGGGGTCCGTTTCGCCGAGGTCGATCGTGACCGTCTCGCCGCCGACGCTGGAGCAGAGCTGGACCACCAGACCCTGGTGGTTGACCACTGGCATGAAGCCGGTTGGCAGGAGTATGCGCAATGACAGGGCGAGCAGGAGCGCAATCGCGAAAAGCGCCTTGCCTACCGTCGACTCTCGGACCCATGCGTTCATTGCCGGGCCGCGCTAGCGCAACAACGTTACCATGTCATCCGACAGCGTCGTCCACCCGCTTGGCCGATGTCGTCGCGGCCATGCTGGCCCGAGTGCCGATGTACAGCTAGCCGGCGAGGTAGATCGGGTTCGAATAGAACCACAGATCCTGCCACGGATCCTCCCCGGGGACATCCGCCTCGGGTTCTCCGGCGTGGGTATTGGTGCCGCGTAGGCGCAGATAGCCGGTGCCGGGGGCGGGCAAGCGGTGGCGAATGACCCGCATATCGCCCTCGACGGTCCAGTCGGCGGCCGTAAAGCGGCGTACCACGCGCGTTGTCGGATTCTGGTCGCTCCGCTCGCGTGTGCGACCGCCGACGATCAGGTCAACATGATCGACCATGGGCGTTGCACCGGCCGGATTGGGCCGCTGTGCCGGGCGAAAGCGGATCGTGACCAGTAGCTCTGCCCCCTTGCGCACGACAATGCGGTCGCCCATCGCTCCGCCTCGCTGCGGCGCACGCGTCGGTACGGCGCTGAACTCCAGCCCCTCGATCAGCCCGCCGGTCGCGGCAAAGACCCGCCCTGCGCGCAGCCCGGCGAGAAGGTCGGCAGGGGTGGGGCCGGCATGGACCCAGGTCTTGGAATATTCGCCCGGCCAGAAGTCGGCGCCACCCGCGCTCCAATGCCCATGCGAATCCGACGTCGCGGTGATCGTCCAGCGTATGCCCTGGCCAAGCAGGGCGTCCCAGCCTCCGCCCAGCACCGCGACCATCTGGTCGAAGCCGCCCAGCGTCGGATAACCGCCATAGAGGCCGCGGCTGCCATGCGCGGCATCGCGCCCGGTGCGCGGCATCGCGGCCTGATGCCCCGGTGCGCCTTCCATGCCGATCGCGACCTGCGGTGCGGTGCGGTACCAGTTGCGATATTCGGACGGGGCATGCAGGCCCCAGCGCCCGCGTCCGGTGGCGGTACGCGCGGGATGATTGGCGATCAGCACGGGCGGCGCAGGCAGACGCGCCATGTAGCGCAACGCTGCAATCATATGTGGCTTGGTGTTTCGCACGGGGTCGACGGGCCAGACCTCGCGCTTGCCGAAGCGGGCCTCGATCGCGCGCAGCATGTCGCGCTCGCGCGGATCGTGCGGCAGGATCAGCGTGGCGTGCTCGCCGCCCGGAACGTCGAACTCCCAGCCATAGAACAGCGTGAGTTGTGGCATTGCCTGGCGCACGGCTACCAGATCGGGCCAGGCGCGGGCGTGATTGAGCGCGGCATGAACCGGGCCGCCATGATCGGTAATGACCATCCAATCGAGGCCGAAGCGCCGTGCCATCTGGGCGTTCTGCAGGATGGTGTGGGCCGAATCGCCGCCGATTTCGGGCTGCGGGACGCGGTCGGGATGCGCCGGGTCGGGCCGATAGCGCGCGCTGTAGATGCTGTGAACATGATGGTCGCCGGCGCGCCAGCGGCGCTCGGCGCTCGGCTGGGCGGCCGCCGGAACCAGCAGGCCGCTGACCAGCAGCATGGCGGCAAACGATCTGCGGTTCATGCGGCGCTCCGGGGGGAGAATGAACATTGTGCACAGGCGGACGTCGCAGCATGCTGCGACGTCCGCCCGGCACCGGTGGGTGCGATCAGAATTTCGCGCGCACGCCGAAGTTCACGGTGCGCCCGAAGGTGTGGATTTCACTGAACTCGCTGCGCGTTCCGGCGAACGACACCTGACGCTGGTCGAGCAGGTTGACCGCCTGGCCGAACAGTTCGATGCCCGGCTTGACCCGATAGCTGATGCCAAGATCGACGATGCCGAAGCCCTTCTGGTAATAGGCCACGACATCCTCCGGCGTCGGCAGCGACGTCACCAGTGCGCCGGCGTCGGTGATATAGTCGCTGCGATAGGTGTAGCTGACATTGAATTCGAACGGCCCGCGCTCGAAAAACGGGGTGATCGAGTAGCTGACGTCCGACACGCCCTGGATCCCCGCAGTCTGCAGGCCGACCCCGGTGCGGTCGAGCTCGAGCTTGGTCGTCGCAAAGGTCGCGGTGGCCGTGACGCCGAGGCCGAAGCTCAGCTTGTTGGTATAGCCGAACTCGACGCCCGAAATCTTGGCGGTGCCGACATTGGTCGGGGTCGCGACGAGGATGTCGACCGGCAGTGTCGATCCGTCGCGGACCGCAAAGGCCAGGGTGCGGGTTTCGAAGTCCGACGCGACATAATCGTCGATGTTCTTGTGGAATGCCGCCACCGTAAACGCGCCGAAGTTGTCGAAATACCATTCGAACGAGGCGTCGAAGTTCCACGCCGTATACGGGCGCAGATTGGGATTGCCGGCGCTCGCCTGCAGATTGAGGGTCGGATCGGCCAGCGCAGCGGCGCCAAGATTGTAAATGCTGGTGACCGTCACGCTGTTGGTGTTGATCGAGTTGCGCAGCTCCGACAGCGACGGTCGCGTCATCGTCTTCGCCACCGCGAGACGCAGCTGGACATTGTCGGTGAATTTAAGGGTCGCGTTGGCGCTGGGCAGCCATTCGACATAGCGTGCGCGCGTGGTCGTCGGCGTCACCGCCGTGGTCACGCCGCCCGATCCGTTGGATACGGGCGATACCGTCGTGCCGCGCACATCGGTGCGCGTTTCGACATAGCGCAGGCCCAGATTGCCGGTCACCGGCACACCGCCCATGGTCGCTTCGAAATCGAGCCGGCCATAGCCGGCAAGGATTTCCTCCCCGATCCGGTACGAATTCTGGAGATCGGCGGCGGTCGGCGCGAGGTCATAGGCGCTCGGGTTCACACCGTCGAACTCGGTGCCGAGCGTGTAGTTCTGGTTGAACAGCCCCCAATCGACATTGGCCCAGGCCTGGCCGCGCGCGATCGACTGGTCGAACGCATTGGCCGGAACCGGATAGCGCAGAAACGCTTCGGTCCGCGTCGCCCCGCTGCGCAGCGTGGCGTTGTTGCGGTCGCGGCGCTGATAGTCGCGATAGCGGTCCGAATATTGGCCGCCGAAACGCAGACCGGTGAAGGTCAGCCCGCCAAGGCCGAGGTCGAGGTCCCGGGCGATGTTGAGCACCGCCGTCTTGTCCTCATCCTTCGAATTGATCGGGCGGACGGCGAAACTCTCGAAGTTCATGACCCCGGTGGTGAGGTCGAGATCGGTGAACAACGCATTGACCCGTCCGTCGTTCAGCACATCGTTGCTGAAGTCGAAGGTCAGGTTGCCGCCAGCGCCACTGGCCGTGCGATACTGGACCCGCTGGATCGGCGTATCGAGATCGCTGGTCGCGCGCGCAAAGCTCAGCCGCGGTTCGATTCGCCAGCCGCCAAGGTCGAGCGCGAACGACGCGTTGAGCTGCAGGTTCCGGTGCGACTGGTCGAGATATTCGGCATAGTTGCGGATGCGCGCGCCGCGGATCGTGCCCGCCAGCAACCGGCCGTCGCGGACCACGGCCGTGGTCGGGTCGAGCCGGGCGATCTGGCTGGGGATGTAATAGGTCAGGCGGCGTTCGATCGTTTCGTTGTTGAACTGCGAGAACAGCCCGTCGAACTTGAACTCGACGCCATCGGCCGGGCGCCACTGCAGGCCGGCGACCGCGCTGATCCGCTCACGATTTTCCAGCTCGAGATAGGGCTGCGCATCGCCCGGCGCGCGGATGGTGCCGAAGCCGGGGACGGCGGTGTCCTGCCAACCGAGCCGCAGGCGATCGAACTGCACGTCGCGTTGCGTGTAGGACAAGCCGGCGAGGACGCCGAAGGTGCGGTCGGCGTTGCGCCAGCCGGCGGCGATCGAGCCGTTGGGCTGCAGCGCATCGGTGCGTTCTTCATAGCCGGCATAGGCGCTGGCAGCGATGAAGCTGTCGCGGTCGAGCGGGCGGATCAGGCGGATGTCGACGCTCGATCCCACGCCGCCTTCGACCAGATCGGCGGTCGGCGATTTGGTCACCACTACCGAATCGATCAGCGCGGCGGGCAGCACCTGAAGCCGGAACTGTCGGCCCGACTGACCGGAGTTGCGGATATTCTCGTTATACGCGAGCGGCATGCCATCGAAGGTGACCGCCTGGAAATTGGGGCCGAGGCCGCGCACGCTGATGAACTGACCCTCGCCTGCTTCGCGCACGATCGTCACACCCGGCACGCGCTGCAGCGCTTCGGCGATGTTGTTGGCGGGCAGTTTGCCGATATCGGCGGCGACAACCGCGTCAGAGATCGAATCCGCCCGGCGCTTGACCTCGAGCGAGCGCTCGACACCGTCGGAAAAATTCGCCGTCACGACGACTTCCTCGACCTCTTCCGTGCTTTGCGTCGCGCTCGACGGGGTCTGGCGCGCGGCCGGCGCGGCGGCGCGGACGATCAGCGCGCCCGACCCGTCGCGCACGACCGTCAATGTCGTGCCGGCGATCAGGCGGCGCACCGCAGTTTCGGCATCGAATTCACCCGACAGCGCCGGGGCACGCAGCTGCGCCACGGCGGCGCGGGTGAACAGGATGTCGCTGCCGCTCTGCCGGGCGAGCTGTTCCAGCGCCCGGTCCATCGGCTGTTCGGCGATCGTCACGCGCACACGCGGCGCATTGGCCTGCGCCGCAGCGTGGGTCGCGATGGCAAGCGTGGACAGTGTGAGCGCGAGCGCGGCCGATCGGCACAGCTGCCGCTTCAAACTGGTCATGACGTCAATTCCCCCGGTTTCGCGCTCCCTGCGAGCGCCCGGTCCCTTGACGATCCAGGACCCGGTTACCTCACCCGGTCAGGACAGATTTTTTTCCGGCTGGGCGACGATGCGGATCGCATCGCCATTCGCCTCGACCCGTATCGGCAGCAGCAGCGCGACCGATCGGGCGAAAGCCTCCGGGTCGCCCACGCGATAGACGCCGCTCAGCCGCATCGCCGCCGCGCGCGGATCGGCAATGACGAGCGCGCGGCGCGAATAGCGGTTCATCTCGGCCGCCGCCTCGGCCAGCGTTTCGTCGTGAAAGGCAAGGCGCCCGCTCTGCCAGGCGGTCAGTTCGTCGAGTTCGGGCCGGTCGACCCGCGCCGCCTGTCCGGTAGTGACGGCGAGCCGCGAGCCTGATGCCAGCGTCACCGGCGCGGCGCCTGCCGGCCCCGCGTCGATCTGCGCCACGCCGCGGAGCGCGGTGAGCGCAATTGCCCCCTGGTCGCGGCGCAGGTCGAGCCGGCCCGAGCGCACCGTCGCGCTGCGCAGGCCAAGGTCGATCCGGAACGGGCGACGGTCCGTGGCAATGTCGAGATCGACGCGCCCCTGCGCCAGCGTCAGGACGCGCAGCGTGTCGCGCGCGCGAAACCGGATCTGCGTATCGGTGTCGAGCATCACCCGGCTGCCATCGTCGAGCACCAGCCGCCGCTGTTCGCCGATTTCGGTCCGGATCACGCCGGCATAGGCCTCGCGCCAGCCCAGCGTCGCGCCGCCTGCCACGATCAATGCGCTGCCGCCCGCCAGCACCATCCGGCGCGACAGCTGCGGCCCGGTTGGCAGTGGCTGCGGCCGTGCCGCATCGCGCAGCCCCGGCAGCGTGTCCCACAGCGCCGAGGCGCGTTCGAACGCGTCGCGATGCGACGGATCGGCGCCGAGCCATGCGCGAAAGGCGGCATCGTCATCGGGGGTCCGGTCGTCGGCATGGAGCCGTGCCAGCCACTCTCCCGCTTGCCGGTTGGCTCCGTCCGGCACGCTGCGGAAGATCACGTCACCAATGCTCCATCCATTCGGCCAGTTCGGCCATCGCGCGGGCGATATGCTTCTCGACGGCGCTCTGGCTGATCCCGAGATCCAGCGCGATCTCGCGATATTTACGCCCCTCGAGTCGGTGCATCAAGAGAATCTCGCGCGTCCGCGGATTGAGCCGCGCGACCCCCAGGCGCAGGCGCTCAAGCCGATGGCGGGCAATGACCAGCTCGTCCTGCAGTGGCCCGTCGTCCGCGATTCCGTCTGCGGGAGCGGCGCGGTCGCTGACCAGCATTCGTCCGATCCGCTGCTCGCGCCGATAGGCATCGATCCCGCGATTGGCAGCGCAGCGGGCGAGCAGCGCGGCCGGGTTCTGCGCAACGGGCGTGTGTTCGGCGACGGCAATCCAGGCGTCGTGCAGCAGGTCCTCGGCATCGTCGCGGCGGGTCATGCGCGCGACGCGGGCGCGCAGCCGGCCCCAGCCGGTGCCGCGCATGATCTCACTGGCGAACTGGCTGACCCCCATGCGGGGCCAGCTAGAAAGCGTGCGATACGCTTTGATGACAGGTCGGCGTCACATCGATGACTCGATGGCGCCGGCGCCGCAGCCCCCGATCAGTCGGTGGCGACCCCGGCATAGCTCCACTCGAGCGTCGTTCCGGCGTGATAGGGAACCACGTCATGACCGCCCAGATCGTACAGCGTCGGCACTTCGGCGCGTGTCCGGGTCAGCGCGATCCGGGTGTCGTTGAGCGGCAGGCCATAGAAGCGCGGGCCATGTTCGGAGGCAAAGCCTTCCAGCCGGTCCAGCGCCTGTTCCTCGTCGAACACCGCCGCATAGCTTTCGATCGCGACCGGCGCGTTGAAGATCCCGGCGCAGCCACAGGACGCTTCCTTGGCGCCAACCGCATGCGGCGCCGAATCGGTGCCAAGGAAGAATTTCGGCGATCCGGAGGTCGCGGCGCGGCGCAGCGCCAGCCGGTGCTGCTCGCGCTTGACGATCGGCAGGCAGTAGAGATGCGGGCGGATCCCGCCGGCAAACATGGCGTTGCGGTTGATCTGCAGGTGGTGCGGCGTGATCGTCGCGCCGACATGGGCCGGGGCGTCCTCGACAAAGGCGACCGCGTCGGCGGTGGTGATATGTTCGAACACCAGCTTGAGCGCGGGGAAATCGCGCAGCGTCGGGCGCAGCACCCGTTCGATGAACACCGCTTCACGGTCAAAGATGTCGACGTCATGGTCGGTCACCTCGCCATGGACGAGCAGCGGCATGCCGATCCGCTCCATCCGCTCGAGCACCGGATAGATTGCCCGGATGTCGGTGACGCCGTGCGCGGAATTGGTGGTCGCGTGCGCGGGATAGAGCTTGCACGCCGTGACGATGCCCTGCGCGAACCCCGCGGCGATGTCGTCCGGATCCGAGCCGTCGGTCAGATAGATCGTCATCAGCGGCGTGAACGCCGTTCCCGGGGCGAGCGTGGCGAGAATGCGGTCGCGATAGGCCTGTGCCGCCGCGCTGGTGGTGACCGGGGGCGACAGGTTGGGCATCACGATCGCGCGCGCGAACTGGCTGGCGGTCCATGCGGTCGCGGCGGCCAGCATCGCGCCGTCGCGCAGATGGACGTGCCAGTCGTCGGGACGCCGGATGACAATGCGGTCCAGGCGGGAATGGTCGGGTGCGTCGGGCATGCCGTGCTGATGCCCGATGGCGGCTGGCAAGGGAAGCCCCGCGCTGCGCTGCGCAACCCTGAGTTGCCGGCTCGGCGCCTTGACGCCGGTTGCGCGCGCACCCTATCCGCCGCGTGCCGGGGGGCGAGGTTCGATGAAAGTTACGCGGTACCAGATCATTCCGGCGATCCTGCTGACGCTGGGCGCGGCCGCGGGCGGCTATTGGGCGCTGACCCCGCGCGAGCGTAGCGTTGCAACGCTCATGATCGAGCCGGCACCGGCGAGCCGCGTCCTTGCGGTCAATGGCCGCATCCGGCCGCGCTTGCAGGTCGATATCCGGCCCGCGCTCGGCGGCACGCTGATCGATCTGCCGTTCGATGTCGGTGACCGGGTCGGCGCCGGGGCAATGATCGCGCGGATCGACGATGGCCCGGAACGCGCGGCGATCCAGGAGGCCGAAGCCGCCGTCGGTGCGCAGCAGGCCGCGCTCGCGCAGGCGCGGCGCGATCTGGCACGGTTCGAGGCGCTCGGCCAGTTCGCGACCCGGCGCGAGGTCGAACAGCGCCGGCTGGCGGTGGAGGAGGGCGCGCGGGAGCTCAGCCGCCGGCGCGCAACGGTGGTGCAAGTGCGCGAACAGCGCGATCGCCGCACGCTGCGGGCGCCCTTTGCCGGGATCATCCTCGAACGCCCGGTCGATCCCGGTCAGACCGTTGGCCTCGACACGATCATCTATCGGCTGGCCGATCTGGCGCAGCCCGAAGTGACCGTCGAGGTCGATGAACTCTACGCCGCCGAAGTGCGGCCGGGCATGGCAGCGCAGGTCAGCCTGCCCGGCCAGTCGCGTCCGCGCAGTGCGCGCGTCGTGCATGTCGAACCGCGCGTCGATCCGGCCACCGGTGCGCGCGATGTCCGGCTGCAGCTCGTCGAGCCCCTGGACGATGTGCCGGCGGGACTGACCGTATCGGTCAATCTGCTGATCGAGCGGCGGGACCGCGCGCTCAGCGTGCCGCGCAGCGCGCTGATCCCGGCGGCGGATGGCGCACGGGTGCGGGTGGTGGGTGCCGACGGCCTGGTCGCCGAACGCGCAATCGCCTTTGTCGACTGGCCGGCGGAGTCGGTGATCGTGACGCGCGGGCTGCGGCTGGGTGATCGCGTGCTGGCCGACCCGGACTCGGCCAGCCCCGGTGAGGCGGTTCGGGCAACGCCGTGACATGAGCCCCTATGCCGTCAAGCTCGCGACCCGGCACCTGCTGGCCCATCCGGGACAGACGCTGTTGCTGATGGCCGGGGTTGCGGTCGGGGTCAGCGTGTTCATCTTCATGAGCGCGCTGATCGGCGGGCTGGCCACGCTGTTGACCCAGCGGACCGTCGGCAGCATCCCGCACATCGTGCTGGAGCGGCCCGATCGCGACCCGGCGATCCTGCCGCAGCCGGGGAATACGCAGGTGGTCGTGCAAAAGGATCTGAGCCGGCGCGAACAGATTGCGATCTGGCAACCGGCACTCCCGATCATTGCGCAAACCGCCGGGGTCACTGCCGTTTCGCCGCAGATCCGGGGTTCGGCCTTTGTCGAACGGGGACAGGCGGTCGCGCCGGTCGGGGTGATCGGGGTCATGCCCGGCAAGCTTTCGGCAATTGCGGATATCGAGGGCGCGATCGTTGACGGCGGCGCCGCGCTGGCCGCTGACGGTATCCTGATCGGCAGCCGGCTGGCGCGCGATCTCGGCTTGCGCGTGGGACAGGTGGTGCGGCTGAGCTCCGACCGTGGCCGCGCGCGCAGCTTTCGCATTGCCGGGATCTTCACCCTGGGCGTCGCCAGCGCCGACCGGCAGGCAGTCTATATGAATTTCGCCACCGCGCGCGCGCTGTTCGATCTGCCCACCGGGATCTCGCGGATCGAGATCAAGGTCGCACCCGCAACCGACGCACCGCGCGTCGCGGCGGCGCTGCGGCGCGCGACGGCGCTCAAGGCGACGGCGTGGACCGAGGACAACAGCCAGTTGTTCGAAGGACTCGACGCCCAGGCGCGGACCGGAACGATCATCAAGGCGTTCGCACTGATCACCATCATCGTCGGGATTGCCAGCGCGATGCTGTTGTCGATTGTCCGGCGTCAGGCAGAGATCGGCATCATGCGGGCGATGGGCGCAAGCAAGCGCCTGGTGATCGCGATCTTCGTGCTCGAAGGGACGTTGATCGGACTGGTCGGCGCGCTCGCCGGTGCGCTGCTGGCCTGGGCCGCGCTGCTGCCGTTGCCGCCGGTGGGCGAGGTGCGCGGCGGCGGCTTGCCGATCGATCGCGCGCAGGGCGATTTCCTGCTGGCGATCCTGCTGACCACGCTTGCCGCGATGGTCGCGTCGATCCTGCCGGCGCGCAACGCGGCGCGGATCGATCCGGTCGAGGCGATCGGCCAATGACCAGTGCCCCGGTCTTTGCGGTTACCGACCTGACCAAGAGCTTCGGCGAGGGCGAGGCGGCAACGCTCGTGCTCAAGGGCATCGACCTGGCGATGAAGCGGGGCGAGGTTGCGGCGCTGCTCGGCCCGTCGGGCTCGGGCAAGAGCACGTTGCTGACGATCCTCGGTACGCTGATGCGCGCCAGTGGCGGCACGCACATGATGCTCGGCGCCGACCTGATGCATGCGAGCGATGCCGAGCGCACCGCCTTTCGCAGCCGGCATCTGGGGTTCGTGTTCCAGTTCCATCATCTGCTGCCCGATCTCTCCGCCCTCGAAAATGTGATGATGCCGGCCGCTGCCGCGGCGGGCCGGGAGACGCGCGCGATGCGCAGCCGCGCCACCGAATTGCTCGACGCGGTCGGGCTTGCGCATCGTCGCGACTACCGGCCCGCCGCAATGTCGGGCGGCCAGCGGCAGCGGGTCGCTGTCGCGCGCGCGCTGATCAACAATCCGGCGCTGGTCCTGGCGGACGAACCGACCGGCAATCTCGACCGCCAGTCGGCCGAGCAGGTGATGGCGCTGCTTCGCGCCATCAACCAGAGCATGGGGACCAGCTTCCTGATCTCGACGCATGACGAGATGATCGCGGCGCAATGCCCGCGCCGCATCGAGCTGCTCGACGGGCGCATCCTGCGGTCCTGACCAGCGACGCGCGACCGCTGCCTGCCGCGGCGCCGCTCCCCGCCCCGATTTGCTAGGGGAATCTACGCACATACGCGCCGCTCCCTTCCGGGGCATGGGCCCGATGGGGTGCAATTCGACCTCCCCGGGGAACGACGGCTGCCATGCGGGCGGCCGGTAAGTGGAGCTGTGCATGGAAGACGACATCATCT
The DNA here is from genome assembly GCF_031456015.1 of Sphingomonas sp. BE123. Taxonomy (NCBI): domain Bacteria; kingdom Pseudomonadati; phylum Pseudomonadota; class Alphaproteobacteria; order Sphingomonadales; family Sphingomonadaceae; genus Sphingomonas; species Sphingomonas sp. BE123. The sequence goes on from NZ_JAVDTW010000002.1 coordinate 598,453, forward strand.
GGCAGGGGGGTGCCTGGCTGTTGCTCGGGATTCTCGCCGTGTTCGTCGCGGCGGTGTCCGTCGATGGCGCCTTTGCGGTGCATATGGCGATCCTCGCCGCGGCCGCGATCGCGACTGCATTTCTGACGGTCAACCGCGTTGGCCTTACCGCGCCGGGATCGGCCGGGCTGGCTGACGGCCAATATTATGACGACGTCATCCGCTGGGGCGTGATCGCGACGGTCTTCTGGGGCGTTGTCGGTTTCCTGGTCGGGATCGTGATCGCCGCTCAGCTCGGCTATCCGCAGCTCAACCTGTCGTCCGAATTCACGACGTTCGGCCGGTTGCGCCCGCTGCATACCTCGGCGGTGATCTTTGCCTTTGGCGGCAACGCCCTGATCGCCACCAGCTTCTACGTGGTTCAGCGCACCTGTCGCGCGCGCCTGGCCATGCCGTGGCTCGCCCGGTTCGTATTCTGGGGGTATCAGCTGTTCATCGTCCTGGCGGCGACCGGCTATGTCCTCGGCGTCACCGCCGGCCGCGAATATGCCGAGCCGGAATGGTATGTCGACATCTGGCTGACGATCGTCTGGGTTTCCTATCTCGCGGTATTTGTCGGCACGATCCTGAAGCGGTCCGAACCGCACATCTACGTCGCCAACTGGTTCTATCTCGGCTTCATCATCACCGTGGCGATGCTGCACCTCGTCAACAACCTGACCATCCCGGTCAGCTGGGCGGGGTCCAAATCCTATTCGCTGTTCTCCGGCGTGCAGGACGCCCTGACGCAATGGTGGTATGGCCATAACGCGGTCGGCTTCTTCCTGACCGCGGGCTTCCTCGGCATGATGTACTATTTCGTGCCGAAACAGGCCGAGCGACCGATCTACAGCTATCGCCTGTCGATCATCCATTTCTGGTCGCTGATCTTCCTCTACATCTGGGCCGGTCCGCACCATCTTCACTATACCGCGCTGCCCGACTGGGCGCAGACGCTGGGCATGGTCTTTTCGATCATGCTGTGGATGCCGAGCTGGGGCGGGATGATCAACGGCCTGATGACGCTGAACGGCGCCTGGGACAAAATCCGCACCGACCCGATCATCCGCATGATGGTCTTCGCGCTCGCCTTCTACGGCATGAGCACCTTCGAAGGCCCGATGATGTCGATCAAGAGCGTCAACTCGCTCAGCCACTACACCAACTGGACCATCGGCCATGTCCACAGCGGTGCGCTGGGCTGGAACGGGATGATCACCTTCGCCGCCATCTATTACATGGCGCCGCGTCTGTGGGGGCGGCAGCGGCTCTACTCGCTGCGGATGGTCAACTGGCACTTCTGGTGCGCGACGCTGGGCATCGTGCTCTACGCGGCCTCGATGTGGGTCGCCGGCATCACCCAGGGGCTGATGTGGCGCGAATATGGGGACGATGGCTACCTCGTCTACTCCTTCGCCGAGGTCGTCGCTGCGATGCATCCCTATTACGTGATCCGCCTCGCGGGCGGCGGCCTCTACTTCCTCGGCGCGCTGTTCATGGTGTGGAACATCTGGATGACGATCGCCGGGAAGCAGCGCGACGAAGCGCCGCTCAGCGACGCGCCGTTCGACCCCGCGCGTGACCATCCGCTCCCCGCACAGCGCGGCCGTGCGGCCGCCGTGCCCGCCGAATAAGGAAACCGACCGATGGCAAGCCTTGTCCAAGGCCACAAGAAGATCGAGCGCAACGTGACGCTGCTTGGCGCACTGGCGCTGGTGGTGGTCGCGATCGGCGGGATCGTCGAGATCGCGCCGCTGTTCTGGATCCAGTCGACCGTGACCAAGGTCGACGGGGTCCGCCCCTACACCCCGCTCGAGCTGGCGGGCCGCAACATCTATATCCGCGAAGGCTGCTACAATTGTCACAGCCAGATGGTGCGTCCGTTCCGCGACGAGACCGAACGCTATGGCCATTACAGCCTCGCTGCCGAGAGCATGTACGACCACCCGTTCCAATGGGGCTCGTCGCGCACCGGTCCCGACCTGGCGCGGGTCGGCAACCGCTATTCCGACGAATGGCATGTCCAGCATCTCAAGGATCCGCGCGCGGTGGTGCCGGAATCGATCATGCCGCCCTATGCCTTTCTGGCGGAGCGGGCGCTGAAGCCGGGCGACATGGCGGCCCATCTCAACGCGCTGCGCATCACCGGCGTCCCCTATACCGAGGCGGACATCGCCAAGGCGCAGGAGGATCTGGCAACCCAGGCGGGGCAGGGCGGCGATCCGGCCGAGCTCGCCACGCGCTACCCCAAGGCCCAGTCGCGCGACTTTGACGGCAAGCCGGGCGAAGTGACCGAGATGGACGCGATCGTCGCCTATCTGCAGATGCTCGGCACCCAGGTCGATTTCCGCGCTGCCGCAGCACGGGAGCAGGCGAAATGAGCTACGACGCCCTGCGCCATTTCGCCGACAGCTGGGGCCTGCTGGCGATGACCATTTTGTTCCTGGGGCTGACCGGCTGGACCTTCCTGCCCTCCGCCCGTCGTAACGGCGCGCGCGCCGCGACCAGCATCTTTGAAGACGAGGATCCAATCGATGGCTGACGACAAGCGCATCGACGCAAAGACCGGCACGCAGTTTGTCGGACATGAATGGGACGGGATCGAGGAACTCGATACGCCGATGCCGCGCTGGTGGCTGTGGACCTTCTACGCCACCGTCCTGTTCGCGATCGCCTATTGCATCGCCTATCCCGCCTGGCCGATGATCAGCGGGGCGACGCGCGGCATGCTCGGCTGGACCAGCCACGGCCAGCTCGAGCAGGAGCTTGCCGCCGAACGTGCCCGGCGCGCGCCGGTGATCGAGGCGCTCAACGCGACGCCGATCGAACGCCTGCCCGACAATCCCAAATTGTTCGCGGCTGCGGTCGAGGGCGGGCGGTCGGCGTTCAAGGTCTATTGCGCCGCCTGCCATGGCGCTGGCGCGGCGGGCAGCAAGGGTTACCCCAACCTCAACGACGATGACTGGCTGTGGGGCGGTGACCTCGCGGCGATCCAGAAGACGCTGGAACATGGCATCCGCCAGCCGGGCGATGCGGCGACGCATCAGTCGATGATGCCCGCCTTTGGCCGCGACGGTATCCTGACCGACGCGGAAATCGCCGATGTCGTTGCCTATGTCCGCGTGCTGTCGCGGCAGCAGCCGCTCGATGCGGCGGCGCGGCGCGGGCAGGCCAGCTACGCCACCAACTGCGTCGCCTGCCACGGCGCCGATGGCAAGGGGAGCCGCGCGCTCGGCGCGCCCATTCTGACCGACCCGATCTGGCTCTATGGCGGCGATGTCGCATCGCTGACCGAAACGATCGGTAAGGCGCGCGCCGGCATGATGCCCGCCTGGTCCAATCAGCTGGATCCGGCGACGATCAAGATGCTTACCGCCTATGTCCACGCGCTGGGCGGCGGTGAAGCGACGCCGACGCCGGCGCCCGCCGCAACCCCCGTCGCGACCGCCGCGGCCGGCGGCAAGTGAGGCAGCGATGAACGCTCCCCTCGGCCTTGGTCCCGGCTCGCGCCTGTTCGAAGCGCGGCGCAAGGTGTTGCCGAAAGCGGTCGAGGGGCCGTTCCGCCGCTTCAAATGGCTGGTCATGGCCGCAACCCTGCTGGTCTATTACGTGACCCCGTGGCTGCGCTGGGACCGGGGCCCCTATGCCCCGGACCAGGCGGTGCTGGTCGATCTGGCCAATCGCCGCTTCTATTTCTTCTCGATCGAGATCTGGCCGCACGAATTCTATTATGTCGCCGGCCTGCTCGTCATGGCGGCGATCGGCCTGTTCCTCGTCACCTCGGCGGTGGGCCGGGCATGGTGCGGCTATGCCTGTCCGCAGACGGTGTGGACCGATCTGTTCCAGCATGTCGAGCGGATGATCGACGGCGATCGCAATGCCCAGATCCGGCTCGCCGCTGCGCCGATGAGCGTGGCCAAGGCCGGGCGCCGCGTTGCCAAACATGGCGCCTGGCTGCTGATCGGCGCGCTGACCGGCGGCGCGTGGATCTTCTACTTTGCCGATGCGCCGACGCTGGCGCGCAACCTGTTCACTGGCGACGCGCCGTGGATCGCCTATTCGACCATCTTCACGCTGACCGCCACGACTTACGTCCTGGGCGGGCTGTTGCGCGAACAGGTATGCCAGTTCATGTGCCCCTGGCCGCGCATCCAGGCGGCGATGATGGACGAGCGTTCGCTGACCATCACCTACAAATTCTGGCGCGGGGAGCCGCGTACCCATGGCGTCAAGCGCGCCAAGGATGCACCGGCACTGCCGACCGGCGACTGTATCGACTGCGATGCCTGTGTCGCGGTGTGCCCGACCGGGATCGACATCCGCCAGGGACCGCAGATCGGGTGCATCACCTGCGGCCTGTGCATCGATGCGTGCGATTCGGTCATGACCAAGCTCGGTCGCGCGCCCAAGCTGATCGCCTATACCACCGAACTCGACGCCCAGGCCGAGCAGCGCGGCGACGCGTCGGTCCCGGCGCTGCGCCGGCTGCTGCGCGCCCGCACACTCGTCTATTTCGCCGCATGGTGCGCGATCGGCCTGTTCATGCTCGCGACGCTCGACGGGCGCAGCCGGCTCGACGTCAGCGTGCTCCAGACACGCAATCCGCTCTGGGTACGCCTGTCCGACGGGTCGATCCGCAACGGTTATCAGATCAAGATCCGCAATCTCGAGGCGCGACCGCGGACTGTCGAACTGTCGATCGACGGGGTCGGCGTCCTGTGGCGCGAGGAAGGCGATCGCACGAGCGCAACGCGCAGCGTGCGCCTGACGCTCGAGGCGGACAAGGTGGCCAAGACCCGCTTCTTCATCGCCGCGCCCGCAGCCGGGCCGCAACGGCAGGACGTGCGCTTCACCGTTCGCGCGCTCGACCCCGCCGGTGAGACGGCAGTGGCCGCAAGCCATTTCGAACGCCCGGAGGCCCAGCCATGACCCGCACCTTCACCGGACGCCACATGGCACTGATCATGGTCGCCTTTTTCGGCGTGATCATCGCGGTCAACCTGTTCATGGCATCGAATGCCGTCCGCACCTTTGGCGGGGTCGTGGTGCAGAACAGCTATGTCGCCAGCCAGCGGTTCAACGGCTGGCTCGACGCGGCGCGCGCGCAGGACAAGCTGGGCTGGGTCGCGCGCGCGACGGTGCAGGGCGACCGGCTGGTCGTTACGCTCGCCGGTCCGGATGGCGCGATTGACGGCGCATTGGTGGCGATCGATGCCGAGCATCCGCTGGGCCGGATGCCCGGGCGCGCCTTTGCGCTGAACCCGGTCGGCGCAGGGCGCTATGTCGCGCCGCATGCGCTTCCCGCCGGGCGCTGGCGGCTGCGCATCCAGGCGGAGCGTGACGGCGTCGATGCCCGGTTCCTGCAGGAAATCCGCCTGTGAATGCCGTAACCGCGCCGATCGGCGGGCGCGCGGCCTTGTCCGCCACCGATCTGGTGGTGGAGGGCGTCAGCTGTGCCAGCTGCATCGCCAAGATCGAGCATGGCCTTGCCGCCGTGCCGGGAATCGCCGCGGCGCGGCTCAACTTCACCACGCGCCGCCTGCACGTCGCGCATGACGCGACGCTGGACGAGGCGGGGGTGATCGCCGCGGTGCGCCGCATCGGGTTCGAGGCCCATGCACTCGCCGAGCAGGAGGCCGGGCCGAACGAAAGCCGGCGCCTTGCCCGCGCGCTCGCGGTCGCCGGCTTTGCCGCGATGAACGTGATGCTGCTGTCGGTTTCGGTCTGGTCGGGCGCGGACGGGGCTACCCGGACGCTGTTCCACTGGCTGTCGGCGCTGATCGCGTTGCCCGCCGTCGCCTATGCCGGGCGCCCGTTCTTCGACAGCGCGTGGCGCGCATTGCGTGCCGGTCGGACCAACATGGACGTGCCGATCAGCGTGGGAGTCGTGCTGACCTGCGCGGTCAGCCTGTACGAAACCGCGATCGACGGCGCCCATGCCTATTTCGACGGGGCGGTCATGCTGCTGGCATTCCTGCTGGCCGGCCGGCTGCTCGACAGCCTGATGCGGGAGCGCGCGCGCGATTCGGTGGCGTCACTGCTGCATCGCCTGCCCGCCACCGTCCGGGTCCTCGATGACGACGGGACGCTGCGCGATCTGCCGGTGGCGCTGGTTGCGCCGGGGATGCGCGTGCTGGTGCCGGCCGGCGACCGGATCGGCGTCGACGGGGTGGTCGAACATGGCAGCAGCGATATCGATCGCAGCATCGTGACGGGCGAAAGCGTGCCCGAGCCGGTCGATGCCGGCGGGGCCGTCCTGGCGGGGACGTTCAACCTGACCTCGCCGATTACCGTGCGGGTCACCGCCGCTGCGTCCGACACGGTCATCGCCGACATTGCACGGCTGATGGACGCGGCGGGGCAGCACAAGTCGCTCTATGTCCGCATCGCCGACCGGGCGGCGCGGCTCTATACCCCGGCGGTCCATTTGCTGGCGGCGCTGAGCTTTGCCGGGTGGATCATCGTCGGCGCCGGATGGCATGACGCGCTGCTGATCGCGGTGGCGGTGCTGATCATCACCTGCCCCTGCGCGCTCGGACTGGCGGTGCCGGTGGCGCAGGTGGTGGCATCGGGCGCGCTGATGCGGCGCGGGATTCTGGTGCGGGACGGCGCGGCGCTGGAGAAGCTGGCCGGGGTGGACACCGTCCTGCTCGACAAGACCGGGACGGTGACGCTGGGCGAACTGGTGCCGGTGGACGGTTTGCCGGTCGATGCCGGGCAGCGCCGAATCCTGCTGACCCTCGCGCTCGCGACCCGGCATCCGCACGCGCGCGCAATCGCGCAGCAGCTGGAACAGGACGGCGTGGTGCCGGTCATTGCCCAGGAATGGCGCGAGCAGGTCGGCTGCGGCGTCGAGCTGATCGCCGATGGCGTTCGTGCCCGGCTGGGCCGGCAGGACTGGGCCTGCCCCGATGCGGCAGTGGCTGGCGATGCCGACGCGGTGTCGACATGCTTCGCGATCGATTCCGGTCCCTGCTACCGGATCCTGTTTGCTGATGCGTTGCGGCCCGATGCAGTCGAAGCGGTCGCGCGGCTCGGGCGGCTTGCGGCGAAGGTCGAGTTCGTGTCCGGCGACTCGCCGCACGTGGTCGGGCCGCTGGCCGCGACACTGGGTATCGCCGCACGGGCGCGCATGTCTCCGGCGGACAAGCATGACGCGGTGCGCGCGCTCGAGCAGGCGGGGCATCATGTGCTGATGGTCGGCGACGGGGTGAATGATGGCCCGGCGCTCAAGAGCGCATCGGTCGGCATGGCACCCTCGGCGGCGAGCGATGTCGGACGCCAGGCGGCGGACGTCGTGTTCTTTGGCGAGCGGCTGATGCCGGTTCCCGTCGCGATCGTGGCGGCGCGGCGGACCATGCGCGTGGTGCGTCAGAATTTCGCGCTGGCGATCGGGTATAATATCATCGCCGTTCCGCTCGCGATCCTCGGCTATGTCACCCCGCTGGTCGCCGCGGTGGCGATGTCGGGATCGTCGGTCCTGGTGATCGCCAACGCCTTGCGGCTCAAGGGCGCGGCGCGATGAGCATTGTCGCCTTTTTGATCCCGATTGCGCTGCTGCTGGGCCTGGTCGGCCTCGGCGCCTTTTTCTGGGCATCGTCGAGCGGCCAGTTCGAGGATCTCGATGGCGCCGCGCTGCGCATCCTGATCGATGACGACCGTGCGGACGGGCCGAATGGCTAGGCCGGTCCCGCAGCTGTGCGCGCTTGCCGCAGCACTCGCGCTCGCGGTCCTGCCGGTGCGTGCGGCGATTGCCGGGGATGTGGTCTGGGTGCCGATGTGCGGCGGTGGCATGCAACCGATCCCGGTCAAGGGCGACCGCCGCGGCAGCGACTGTCCGGGTGCCTGCCATGCCGCCTGCTCGCGCACCTTGCGCGGCGACGACGCGGACGAGGGCGACTGACCCCCGTCCGCTTGCGCTCAGCGATCAGCGACCGTCTGCTCGATCACCCCGAAAATCGGATGATGGCGATCGTCCTCGGCCCAGATACGGACCGTGTCGCCGGCCTTGAGGAACGGCGTGCTCGGCTTCCCGTCGCGGATCGTTTCGACGGTGCGCACCTCGGCCAGGCACGAATAGCCGACCCCGCCCTGTGCAATCGGCTTGCCGGGGCCACCATCAGCGTCGCGGTTCGACACCGTGCCCGACCCGATGATCGTGCCAGCGCCCAGCGCGCGCGTCTTTGCCGCATGCGCGATCAGCGTGCCGAAGTCGAAGGTCATGTCCTCGCCCGCTTCGGCGCGACCAAAGGGCTGGCCGTTGAGGTCGACCATCAGCTTGCGATGCAGCTTGCCATCGCGCCACCAGTCGCCGAGCGCGTCCGGCGTCACGAACACCGGCGAGAAAGCGCTGGCCGGCTTGGACTGGAAAAAGCCGAAGCCCTTGGCCAGTTCGCCGGGGATCAGGTTGCGCAAGCTGACGTCGTTGGTCAGTCCGACCAACCGGATCGCGGCCAGCGCTTCGTCGCGGCTGGCGCCCAGCGGCACGTCGCCGGTGACCACCACGACCTCCGCCTCAAGGTCGCATCCCCAGCTTTCATCGGCCAGCGGGATGGAATCGCGCGGGCCGAGAAACCCGTCGCTCCCGCCCTGATACATCAGCGGATCGTGCCAGAAGCTCTCGGGCATCTCGGCGCCGCGCGCCTGACGGACGAGCGCGACATGGTTCACATAGGCCGACCCGTCGGCCCATTGATAGGCGCGCGGCAGCGGGGCAGCCGCCTCGCGCTCGTGAAACCGCTCGCGCGGGATCACCTCATGGTCGAGATCGGTGGCAAGGTTGCGAAGCGCCCCCTCATAACGATCCCAATCGTCAAGTGCCGCCTGCAATGTGCCGACGATATGGCCGGCATCGGCATACCAGGCGAGATCGCTGGACACGACGACAAGGCGACCGTCACGTCCGTGCTTAAGACTGGCCAGTTTCACGCTGATTCTCCTGCTCAAGGCTCGCCTGCCGTCTAACCGGCTGGTTTCGGTCGAATACCTTCGTACCCTGCATTGACAGGCGCGAGCGCAACCCGCAACGCTCAACGCATGTATTCCGAGCTTCGATTCCTGGAGCAAGGCGGCGAGATGGGTCGCCGTATTCGGGAGCATGACTGGGCCGCAACCCCGCTTGGCCCGCCTGACACCTGGCCGCAAACGCTGCGCTTTGTCCTGGGCATCTGCCTTGGTTCGCAGATGCCGACCGCGATCTACTGGGGCCCGGAGCTGCGCTTGTTCTACAACGACGCCTGGGCACCGATCCCGGCCGAGCGGCACCCGGCGGCACTGGGTCAGCCGGGGCGCGACATATGGCCCGAAATCTGGGATGTGGTCGGCCCGCAGTTCGAGCATGTCCTTGCGACCGGCGAGGGCTTTGCCACCTATGACCAGCGGCTCGACATGCTGCGCGACGGTGTGCCGCGCGAAACCTACTGGAATTACAGCTTTACCCCGATCCGCGATGAGCATGGCCGGGTCTGCGGCATCCTCAATCAGGGGAACGAGACGACCCGCACGATCGTCGCCGAACGCGAAGGGCGCGCGGAGGTCGAACGGCTGCGCGAGCTGTTCCAGCAGTCGCCCGGCGCGGTCGCGCTGCTGCAGGGACGCGATCATGTCTTCGCCCTTGCCAATCCCGCTTATTACGAGCTGACCGGGCACCGCGAACTGCTCGGCCGGTCCGTCGCACAAGCACTGCCGGAGGTGGCCGATCAGGGGTTCGTCGACCTGCTCGACCAGGTGTTTGACAGCGGGACCGCCTATCGCGCGTCGGGCCAGCCGGTCGAATTGCTGCGCGATGGGGTAAATGAGACCCGCATGGTCGATTTCGTGTTTCAGCCGATCAAGGACACGACCGGCGCCACGACCGCGATCTTCATCGAGGCGAATGACGTGACCGAGCGCGTCGTCGCCGAAACCCGGTTGCGTGAGAGCGAGGAGCGGCTGCAGCTGGCGCTCGATGCCGCCAACGGGGTCGGCATCTGGGACTGGGACCTGGTTCACGATCGCGTCCGCGCCGACGCCCGCTTCGTGCGACTGTACGGCGTCGATCCGGCGGTCGCGCAGGAAGGCGGGCCGGTCGAGCTGTTCTTTCGTCAGATCCATCCTGACGATGCAGCGCGCGCGCGCGCGGCGATCGACACCGCGATCCGCAGTGGCGATCGGCTCAACATCGAATATCGCCTGATCGACGGCGATGGCCGCATCCGCTGGGTCACCGCGCAGGGGCGGTGCAGCTACGATGCAAGCGGCCGTCCCGTCCGCTTTCCCGGCGTCAGCTCCGACGTCACCGAGCGCCGGGAGGCCGAGGAAGCGGCGCGCCGGACTGCGGCGGACCTTGAGGCGCTGACCCACGACCAGACCTTCCTGTTCGACCTCGCCAGTCGCCAGCGCGCGCTCGATACCCCCGATGCGATCATGCGGTTGAGCGCCGGTGCGCTCGCCGAGCGGCTCGGCATCGACCGGGTCGGCTTCTACCGTGTGCTCGGCGAGGGCGCGGTCGAATTCGGTGCATGCGTGACCAACGGCCTGCTGCCCGCGCTGGATGGCTCGGTCCGCATCGACATGGGGCCAGCCAACGCGCTGTATCGCGACGGGATCACGCTGGTGACCGAGGATTCGGCCCGCGACCCGCGCTTCGCCGGGAGCGATCTTGGCCGTTACTCGCCCGCTGCGGTCGGCGTCCCGCTGATGCGTGGCGGTGCCTGGGTGGCGACCCTGTACGCCAATCAGGCCAGCCCGCGCCGATGGAGCGACAAGGACGTCGCACTGATCGAAGCGGTGGCGCAATCGGCCTGGGATGCGGTCGAGCGTGCGGTTGCAGTGATCGCCCTGCGCGAAAGCGAAACCAAGTTTCGCGCCATCGCCAATTCGATCGATCCGATGGTGTGGTCGACCCGGCCCGATGGCTATCACGACTATTTCAACGACCGCTGGTACGAGTTTACCGGCGTCCCCCATGGATCGACCGACGGCGAGCGCTGGACCGGGCTGTTCCATGCCGACGATCAGGCGCGGATCCACAGCTTGTGGCAGCACAGCCTGGCGACGGGCGCGCCCTATCATATCGAATATCGGTTGCTGCATCACAGCGGCGTGTATCGCTGGGTGCTCGGGCGGGCGCAGCCGGTGCGCGATGCCACTGGCGCGATTACCCGCTGGTTCGGCACCTGTACCGACATCCAGGACATCGTCGATGCACGCGAGGTGCTGGCGCAATCGCGCGAGCAGCTCGAGACGGCGGTGGAGGAGCGCACGCGCCAGCTGATGGTCGCCGAAGAACGCTTGCGCCAAGCCCAGAAGATGGAGGCGGTTGGCCAGCTTACTGGCGGCATTGCGCATGATTTCAACAATATGCTGGCGGTGATCATCGGATCGCTCGACATGCTTGAGCGGCGCATCGCGCAGGGTGTCACGGATCTCGATCGCTATATCGTCGCGGCGCGCGACGGCGCGACCCGCGCTGCCGCGCTGACGCAGCGGCTGCTCGGTTTCGCCCGGCAACAGCCGCTGGCGCCGGTCGTGCTGGACGTGAACGCGCTGGTTTCCGGGATGATCGACCTGCTGATGCGCACGCTCGGCGAAAAGGTGACGGTCGAGACGCGGTTGGTGAGCGGGCTGCCATCGGCGCTTGCCGATCCCAATTTGCTTGAAAATGTCATTCTCAACCTGTCGGTCAACGCCCGCGACGCGATGCCCGATGGCGGGCGGCTGACGATCGCCACGGCGCTGCGCGTGCTCGATGCCGAAGCGGGCGCGGACCTGGGTCTGCCTCCGGGCGACTATCTGGCGCTAACGGTGGGCGATACCGGATCGGGCATGGCGCCCGATGTGGCGGCGCGCGCATTCGATCCCTTCTTCACCACCAAGGGTGTCGGCAAGGGGACTGGGCTTGGCCTCAGCCAGGTGTTCGGCTTTGCCCGGCAATCGGGGGGGCATGTCGGGATCGACACTGCGCCCGGTGCGGGGACGCGCGTCACGCTATTGCTGCCGCGTCACGATGCCCGGCCGGACGTGAAGTCCCCTGCCGCTGCGGAGCGCCCGCTCACCGGCGCACCGCCGCCAGGTTCTGCGGATGAGGTGATCCTGGTCGTCGAGGATGAGGAGCGGGTGCGCCACCATTCGGTCGAGGCGCTGCGCGAGCTTGGCTACACCGTGCTCCAGGCGCCCGACGGGGTCGAAGCGCTGCGCGTGATCGAACGCAGCCCGCCGATTGCGCTGCTGTTCACCGATGTCGTGATGCCCGAAATGACCGGGGACGAGCTGGCACGCCGCGCCGTCGCGCTCCAGCCCGGGCTCAAGGTGCTGTACACCAGCGGCTATACGCCCGACGAAGCGATCATTGCCGCGACCCCCGGTGTCGCGGCGGCGCTGATTCCCAAGCCATTCGGCGTCGATCTGCTGGCGGCGCGGGTGCGCGCGGCGCTCGACGCCTGATCGGGCCAGCGCTGGACGCGCGCGCCCGGGGGGATTAGGGGGACCGGGACCGGCCATATGGCCATTCTCGAAGGACCGGAATTTTGGCGAACGTCGCGGTGATCGGCGCCCAGTGGGGCGATGAGGGCAAAGGCAAGATCGTCGACTGGCTCGCCAGCCGCGCCGACCTCGTCGTCCGCTTTCAGGGCGGACATAATGCTGGCCATACGCTCGTCGTCGGCGACAAGGTGTACAAGCTCTCGCTGCTTCCGTCCGGCCTGGTGCGCGGTACGCTGTCGCTGATCGGCAATGGCGTGGTGTTCGACCCCTGGCACTTCCGCGAGGAAATGGAAAAGCTGCGCGCGCAGGGCGTGGATATCACGCCCGACACGCTGCAGGTCGCCGAGACCGCGCCGCTGATCCTGCCCTTCCACCGCGACCTCGATGCGCTGCGCGAAGATGCGAGCGGGTCGGGCAAGATCGGCACCACCCGCCGCGGCATCGGCCCGGCCTATGAGGACAAGGTCGGTCGCCGCGCGATCCGCGTGTGCGACCTCGCGCATCTCGACGATCTCGGGCCGCAGCTCGACCGGCTGTGCGCGCATCACGACGCGCTGCGCGCCGGCTTCGGTCAGCCGCCGATCGACCGCGACCGGCTGATCGAGGAATTGCGTGAAATCGCGCCGTCCGTGCTGCCCTATGCCGCGCCGGTATGGCTGACGCTGAAGGGCGCGAAGCAAGCGGGCAAGCGCATCCTGTTCGAGGGTGCACAGGGCGCGCTGCTCGACATCGACCATGGCACTTACCCGTTCGTCACCTCGTCCAATACGGTGAGCGGATCGGCAGCGTCGGGCTCGGGCCTTGGGCCGGGGTCGGTCGGCTTCGTGCTGGGGATCGTCAAGGCATATACGACGCGCGTCGGCTCCGGCCCGTTCCCGAGCGAGCAGGATAACGAGATCGGCGAGCTGCTCGGCACGCGCGGGCGTGAGTTCGGCGTTGTGACGGGGCGCAAGCGCCGCTGTGGCTGGTTCGACGCGGTGCTGGTGCGCCAGTCGGTCGCGCTGAGCGGGGTGACCGGCATCGCGCTGACCAAGCTCGACATTCTCGACGGGATGGAGACGCTGAAGATCTGCACCGGCTATACCGTCGGCGACAAGCATTACGACTATCTGCCCCCGAGCCCGCAGGATCAGGCGCGCGCGGTCGCGGTCTATGAGGAGATCGAAGGCTGGAGCGAGTCGACTGCGGGTGCGCGCAGCTGGGCGCAGCTGCCGGCACAGGCGATCAAATATATCCGCCGGATCGAGGAACTGATCGGGTGCCCGGTCGCGCTGGTTTCGACCAGCCCGGAGCGTGAGGACACGATCCTGGTCCGCGACCCGTTCGCGGACTGAGCGTAACCGGACGCGGCACGCCGCCTCCGGTCATCTGAAGCGTCAGTAGTAAGTTGCGTTGGGCTCGGGGGCGGTATCGCTCCCGTTCTGGGTCGGGTCGCCCGGTTCTGCGCTCGGTTCGATATCGGTCGCATTGGACAGCGTGTCGGGCGCGGTCGTGTCGTCAGGCGCGACCTGGTTGGTCATGTCATTCTGCAGCGGCGGTTCGATCTGCGGCGTGCCGATCGCGGCGATGGCGGCGGACGATCCGCACAGGGCGATGAGGCTGAACAGCGTCTTGTGGCGCATGGGATACTCCTGGTTACACAGCGCGGATTGAACGCGCCTTGCTCGGCAGAAGTCGCACGCCGGTTCCTCGGCCCGTCGGCGATGACGCCCGGCTCGCCCCTCAGCTGCGCTGCCAGAGCGGCGGACCGATCAGCCGCACTGCGCGCGGTGCAGCAGCTTCTGGTCGGCCAGCACCAACGCCATCATCGCCTCCACCACCGGGACGCCGCGAATGCCGACGCACGGGTCGTGCCGGCCCTTGGTGCGGATCTCGGTGGCTTCGCCATCGCGGGTGATGGTTTCGACTGGGGTGAGGATCGAGCTGGTCGGCTTGAACGCGACGCGCACGCGCACCGGCTGACCGGTCGAGATGCCGCCCGCAATGCCGCCGGCGTGATTGGCGAGGAATTCCGGACCGTCTGCGCCCGGCCGCATGGCGTCGGCGTTCGCCTCCCCGGACAATGCGGCCGCCGCGAAGCCGTCGCCGATCTCGACGCCCTTGACCGCATTGATGCTCATCATCGCGCTCGCCAGTTCGCTGTCGAGCTTGGCATAAAGCGGCGCGCCCCAGCCCGGCGGAACCCCGGTCGCCTCGCACGCAATCACCGCGCCGAGCGACGACCCCGCCTTGCGCGCAGCGTCGACCAGTATTTCCCAGCGCGCCGCCGCATCGGGGTCGGGGCAGAAGAACGGGTTGTTGCCGATCTCCGCCGCGTCGAACTTCGCATAGTCGATCGCGTCGCCGCCGATCGCCTCGACCCAGGCGGTGATCGTGACCTCCGGAATCACCTTGCGCGCAACCGCGCCCGCCGCGACGCGCATCGCCGTTTCGCGCGCCGAAGAGCGCCCGCCGCCGCGATAGTCGCGAAAGCCATATTTGGCGTCATAGGCATAGTCGGCATGGCCGGGGCGATAGGCGCTCGCGACCTCCGAATAATCCTTTGAGCGCTGGTCGACATTGTCGATCAGCAGGCCGATCGGGGTGCCGGTGGTGCGCCCCTCGAACACGCCGGACAGGATGCGCACCTGATCCGGTTCCTGCCGCTGCGTCGTGAATCGCGACTGGCCGGGGCGGCGCTTGTCGAGGAAGGGCTGGATATCAGCTTCGCTGAGGTCGAGGCGCGGCGGGCAGCCATCGACCACCGCACCGATCGCGGGGCCGTGGCTCTCGCCGAAAGTGGTGAAGCGCAGGACGCGGCCAAAGGTGTTGAAGCTCATGGCGTCACCTCCTCGCTCAAAGCCACACGATTTGGAAGCAAGAAGGATCGCGGGTCGGGCAAAGCCGCTATGGTGTCATGCGTCCCGCGCGAGCGCTGCAAAGGCGCCCGCATGGGCGGCGACACCGCGCACGCCGCACGGAACCTTCCCGTCCTGCAGCGCGAGCGCCATCAGGTTGTCGCCGGCATAGGGCGAGTCGAACCCGCGCGCGAGGTCGGCGGCATAGCCGAAGCGGCCATAATATGCCGGATCGCCGAGCACGAAGCTGAGCAGGTAGCCGGCATCGCCGAGATGCCGGTGCCCAGCGGCGATCAGCGCCTCGGCCACGCCCTGCTGCCGATACGCCGCCGCGACCGCGACCGGTGCGAGCGCGACGGCGGCAAGGGCGACGTCGTTGACGCGCACATCCATCCGGCTGAACGCGACCATGCCTGCGAGCGCGCCGGTCTCCTCGTCATCCGCGACCAAGGTCAGCACCATGTCGCCATCGATGCACAGTCGCTGGACCAGCAACGCCTCATCCGCCGCAGGAAAACTGCGCCGGAGCAACGCATCGATCGCAGCGACGTCACCGCCGGTGGCGGGGCGGATGGCAATGGTCATTTGGTCCTCACCGGTCGATCCCAAACCAACGTCTGCTCGCAGCATCCTCCTCGCTTTTGTTCGGCCTGAGCCAGCGGTCTGTCAGGAAAAGCACAAGGCAACCGCCCAGCATCACCCCAAAAAACCAGTTTCCGTTGCGGGTCAGGAACGTCGCAACAACCGCCACGGTGAAAAGCCCCGTCACGATGCAGCCGGACCGGACGAGCGGTCGCACGATGCCGTTGTGGAAGTCGTCGGAGCGACTCACCGCTAGGCCAGCGCGATGTCCGGCGCGTCTTCGGCCTTCATGCCGATGACATGGTAGCCGGCGTCGACATGGTGGGTTTCGCCCGTGGTGCCGCTCGACAGGTCGGACAGGAAATAGAGGCCGGCGCCGCCGACATCCTCGATCGTCACGTTGCGCTTGAGCGGGGCGTTGAGTTCGTTCCACTTGAGGATCAGGCGGAAGTCGCCGATGCCGCTCGCCGCCAGCGTCTTGATCGGGCCGGCGCTGATCGCGTTGACGCGGATATTCTGCTTGCCGAGGTCGACCGCGAGGTACTGGACGCTGGTCTCCAGCGCCGCCTTGGCCACGCCCATCACGTTATAGTGCGGGATCACCTTTTCCGCGCCGTAGTAGCTGAGCGTCAGCAGCGATCCGCCGTTCGGCATCATCGCCTGCGCGCGCTTGGCCACCGCGACGAACGAATAGACGCTGATGTTCATCGTCATCAGGAAATTGTCGAGGCTGGTGTCGACATAGCCGCCGCGCAGCTCGTTCTTGTCCGAAAAGCCGATCGCGTGGACCACGAAGTCGATCGTCGGCCAGCGTTCCGCCAGCGTCGCGAAGGTCTTGTCGAGCTCCGTCATGTCGCTGACATCGCAGTCGATCAGGAAATCGCTGCCCAGTTCCGCCGCGAGCGGGCGCACGCGCCGCTCCAGCGCCTCGCCCTGATAGCTGAACGCCAGTTCCGCGCCATGTTCGCGCAGCTTCTTGGCGATGCCCCATGCCAGCGAACGATCGTTGGCGAGCCCCATGATCAGCCCGCGTTTACCCTGCATCAATCCGGTCACGTCTTAACCTCCGGTCCCTTCTTGCGGCTTCTCTAGCCCGTTCTCGGGCGTTTCCGCCAGCGCCGCGTTAAGCTCGGCGCCGATAACGACGCCAAAGCCGATGAGAAAGAAGAAGATGAGCGCGACCATCACCCCGGCAAGGCTGCCATAGGTCAGGCCATAGCCGCCGAACGCGCCGATCACCTTGGGCAATGCCGCGGTGCAGCTCATCCACCAGATCGTGACGAACGCCGGGCCGGGCCATTTGGGGCAGCGTGCCTTGCGATAACGGGTCGGGGTCAGCGTGTAGAACAGGATGTACATCGCACCGAACAGCGCGATGCCCGGGGCGACCTTGGTCAGCGAGATTATGCGCGCCGCATCCGACGCGAACGGGATCACGCGCAGAATGAACTGCTCGACGCCGCTCAGCACCAGCTGGAAGCTGAACGCCATCATCGCCAGGATGACCGAGGCGATGACCATGCCGATCGTCGCCAGCTTCAGCCGCCAGAACGGCGTGCCGGACGGGATGCCATAGGCCTGGCGCAGGATCGCGCGCACCGTTTCGACAAAGCCCGACGTGGTCCACAGCCCGACCAGCGCACCCAGCCACAGCAGCGAGCCGGAGCGCGCCTCGAGCACCTCCAGAATCGCGGGGCGCAGCAGGTCGGCAACCTCGGGCGGGACGGTGCGCAGGAATGCGGCAACCGCCTGAAGCCCATCGCCCGTCCGTCCGACCAGCCGCGCGACCGCGGTCGCAACGATGAAGAAGGGGAACAGCGTGACCAGGCTCAGATAGGCAAGGTTGCCGGCATGGGTGAAGCCGTCGTTGAACGCGCCGACCGCCACCCGCTTGGTCACCTCGATCGCCCGGTCGGTAACGCCCAGATCCGACAGCCTTTTGTGAAAGCCGTGGCGCCGTGCCTCGGGCGATTCGGGGGAAACGGGATCGGTCACAATGCCCGTTCAGACGCCCAGCCGGGCGCGCGGGTTCCCCTGATCGGTCCAGCCGGCGACAAACTCGGCAAGCTTCGCGTCGCTTCCCGGAATCTCGATCATCAGCGTGACAAGCAGGTCGCCGCGCGTGCTCTTGCCGTGAAAGCCGCGATCCTTGAGGCGCAGCGTCTTGCCCGAACTCGATCCGGCCGGGACCTTCAGATTCACCGGACCCTCGGGCGTCGGTACGCGCACGCTCGCCCCCGCCACCGCTTCCTTGAGCGTGATCGGCAGGTCGAGGCGGATATGGTCGCCGTCGCGCGTGAAATAGCGGTGCGGCTCGACCTCGATCGTCACGATCGCGTCGCCATTGCCGCCCGGCCCGGCATCGCCCTTGCCCGCAAGGCGCATCTGCGTACCGGTTTCGACGCCCTTGGGCAGTTTCAGGTCGATGGTCGATCCGTCGCGCAGCTGGATCCGCTGTGGCTTGAGCGCGGCGGCATCCTCGAACGGGACGCGCAGGCGATAGGCGACATTGGCACCCTTGGGCGGGGGCGGACGGCGGCCAAAGCCGCTCGAAAACCCGCCCGGCTGGCCGCCGGCGCGGCCGCCGAACAACCCTTCCAGGATATCCTCGAACCCGGCCTCGCCACCGCCGCCGCCGAAATCGAACCCGCTGCCGCCGGGGCGAAACCCGCCCTGCGGGCCGCGTGCGCCACCGAAGCCGGCGCCGCCGAATCCGGCCCCAAAGGGCGATGCGGGATTGCCGTCGCCATCGATCTCGCCGCGGTCATAGCGCGCGCGCTTGTCCTTGTCGGTCAGCAGGTCATAGGCCTGCGTGACCGTGCTGAACTTCTCCGCCGCCTTCGGATTGTCCTTGTTGCGGTCGGGGTGGAGTTCCTTGGCGAGCTTGCGATACGCCTTCTTGATCTCGTCCTCGCTGGCCCCGCGCGAGACTCCCAAGGTTGCGTAAGGATCGGCCACGTGTTTCCCCGGTTGGTCTGGTGTTCGTGTATTGCACCGCTACATCGGTATAAGTGCCGGTGGATGCAAGTCAGCTGCGTGTTTCGAGCGGCGCGACGTCGACCGACACCGTCATATTCTGTGCGCCCGATCCCAGCACGATGCCGTCGATCGGGGCGATGTCGGAATAATCGCGGCCGATCGCGACGACGACATGATCGCTCGCCATCCAGATGCCGTTGGTCGGATCGACCCCGACCCAGCCGCGCTCCGGCCCGCACCACAGCAGCACCCAGGCATGGGTCGCGTCCGCCCCGACCAGCCGCGGCTGGCCGGGCGGGGGGAGCGTGCGCAGATAGCCCGAGGCATAGGCGGCAGGAAGACCGGCGGCGCGCAGGCCGGAAATCATGATCTGCGCGAAGTCCTGACACACGCCGCCGCGCTTCAGGAACGCCTCACGCGGGGGCGTATCGACCAGGGTCGCGGTGGGATCGAAGTCGAATTCATTCTGGATACGACGGGCAAGGCCGATCGCAGCGTCGAGCGCGCCGCGCTGCGGGTCCAGTTCCTGCGCGCACCATTGCGCGATGTCGCGGTCGAGCGGGATCAGCGGCGAGGGGAAAAGATAGGATGCCGGGCTGGCCGGCCCCGCGTCGCGGCTGGCGCGCGCGTCAGCCGCAATCTGTGCCAGCGTCGGGTCGTCGGCGGCAGGCACGGGTACCGGGCGATCTACGGTGATCGTGCAGCAGCTCTCGATCGTCAGGCTCCGCACCGGCTGCGTCACCACCAGCCGTACGACATTGGCGAGGCCCGCCTCGGCCCGCGCCGGGGCGGTGTCGCCGCCCGGCTCGACGCTCAGGTGATAGTCATGGATGGTCTGCCCCGACCAATGGATCGGCCGCAGCCGCAGGTTGCAGCGGGCAAACCCGACCGGCTCGGCATAGTCGAACCGCGTGACATGGCGAATGGCATAGCGCATCAGCCGACCACCAGCCCCTCGGCCCGCAGCGCTTCCGACCCATGGAGGAAATAGCGGCGCGCCACCGCGTCGGACAGCGCCGCCAGCTTGGCGGAGAGGGCAAGCAGCGTGTCCGTGCCGACCTGCGGCGCCGATGCGGTCGTCACCATCGCGGCCAGCGCGCGGGCCAGCGCCTGTTGCGGTTCGTCCAGCCCGTCGTCGGACAGGCGCGGCAGGGCGTCGAGATGCGCGGCGATCGCCGCGACCTGGAACGCCACCCCGCGCGGGTTGCCGGGGTCGAGCGCGACGAGGTCGATGACCGCAACCCGCGCCATTCCGGTCAGATAGCGCTGACGATAGCTGATCTGGCTGTCCGCAAGGTCGAGCAGTGCCGACAGGTCGTCGCTGGTCGCTTCGTCATGCGCCAGCGCCAGCAGCGCATAGACGGTCGCCATGGCGCGTTCGATGCGGCGGCCCAGATCGTGGAAGCGCCAGGCATCGGTGCGGCCCATATGCTCCGACGACAGTCCGGCCAGCGCCGAATAGCGCCGCTGCAGCGACCCCGCCCGGTCGAGCGCGCTGCCGCGCGTCGGATAGGGTGCATCGAGTAGCCGGATCATGTCGGCGGACAGCCGGTCGCGGCTGACCGCGCCGATCGCCCGCGCCTGCCGGTTGATCGCGCGGACGCTGTTCCAGCCATCGGTCGCGTCCATTGCCGCTTCGGCAAAGCGGGACAGGTGGGCGCGTCCCAGTCCGCCTGGCGCGGGCGCGGCACCGGCGTTGACGACCAGTCCGACCAGGCGCTGAACCGTATCGGCCGCGAGTGCGGCACCGCTGTCCGCGCTGATCGAATGGCCGAGCAGCGCGCGGATCACCCCCAGTCGCGCCTCGCCGCGCTCCAGATAGCGGCCGAGCCAGAACAGATTGTCGGCAGCGCGGCTGGGCAGGGTGCCGGGGTTGCGGCGCAGCCGGATGCTGTCCGCCGACTGCAGCAGCGTGACCGGCGCCACCGGGGCGGACCCATGCACCACGACATCGGCGGACCAGGTCCCGGTTCCCATCACCGCGGCGCGGGCATCCGGGGTGTCGCCGATGCGTGCGAACCCGCCTGGCATCACCTGCCAGCGCCCGTCCGCGTCGCGCGCGGCGAACACGCGCAGGGTAAAGGGCCGCGCCTCGAGCCGCCCTGCGCTGACCAGCGGCATGGTCGACAGGTGGATCACTTCCTGCCCGACATAGTCCTGCGGCCGCCGTGCCAGATCCGCCACCAGTTCGGCGCGTTGCGCGGCGGGCATGGCCGATCCCAGCAGCGCGGTACCATCGGCCAGCACATTGGTTGCCACGCCGAACGCGGGGGCGATGACCATATTGTCGAGATCGCCGGCCACTTCGGCGCATTCCTGCGGCTGGCCGCACCACCAGGTCGCGATGTTGGGCAGTTTCAGGCTCTCGCCGGTCAGCCGGGTGCACAGGCGCGGCAGGAATGCGGCAAAGGCAGGTGCCTCCAGCATGCCTGCGCCCGGGGAATTGGCGATCACCACCTCGCCCCGCGCCATTGCATCGATCAGGCCGGGGACGCCGATCGCCGAATGCGAATCGAACGCAAGCGGGTCGATCAGCCGCGGATCGACCCGGCGCCACACCGCATCGACCCGCTTCAGGCCGGCGATGGTGCGCAGATAGACGCGGTCGTCGAGCACGGCGAGGTCGGGCCCCTCGACCAGCACAAAGCCCAGATAGCGCGCAAGGTGCGCCTGTTCGGCATAGCTCGCGTTCAGTCGCCCCGGGGTGAGCAGCGCGATGCGTGGATCGCTGCGCCGGCAGCGCGCGGCAATGCCGTCGCGAAACGCCGCGAAAAACGGCGCATGGCGCTCGATATTGAGCCGCAGCTGAAGCCCGTCGAGCATCCGCGCGATGGCAAGGCGGTTCTCCAGCGCATAGCCGGCGCCGGCCGGCGCACGCAGATGATCGGCAAGAACGCGCCACGTGCCGGTCGGACCGCGGCACAGGTCGAACGCAACGAAATGGAGATGGCAGCCCCCCGGCGGCGCCAGCCCCATCATCGGCCGCAGGAAATAGGGGCTGCCGGTCAGCAGGCTGGCCGGCAGGCTGCCCGTGCGCACCAGCGTCTGGTCGCCATAGCAATCGGCAAGCACTGCTTCGAGCAGGTCGGCGCGTTGCGCGACCCCCTCGGCAATCCCCTGCCACTCGTCCTTTTCGATCAGCAGCGGAACCGGGGAGAGCGGCCATGGCCGTTCCTCGCTTTCGCCCGGGATGCGAAAGCCGGTGCCGATATCCTCGGCATGCCGCTGCGCCTTCTCCCGCGCCGCGATCAGGTCGTCGCCGGCCCGCTCGGCCAGTTCTTCCAGCACTGCGTTCCACGCGGGATCGGCAGGGCCCGCTGCATGCAGCACATCGGTTGCCGGGGTGGCAGCGCGATAGTCGGTCAGCCAGCGCCGCGCGACCGCCGCTGTGTCTTCCCCGGTGTCCGCCGCCGCGCTCGCCATGCTTTGCCCCCTTTGCGGGTCATTCTGTGACGGGCCGCGCCGGTGCGCGCAACACGCTTTCGGTTCTGGCGGCTAAATGTCGGGCAGCACCTGATCCGCCTGCCCCCAACCCGCCAGCGCGCGGCCGGTTGCGCGGTCGAGCAGCGTCGCGGCGTCGCGGACGCTGAACCGTTGCGCGCTGTCGACATCGCGCAGCTCGCTCCAGTTCAGCGGCACCGATACCGGCGCGCCGGCGCGCGCGCGGGCGACATAGGGCATCACCGCCGTGCTGCCGCGCTGGTTGCGCAGATAGTCGATGAAGATGCGGCCCTTGCGCTCGGCTTTCTTGAGGTTCGCCGTGAACCGCTCCGGCTCGGCCTGTGCCAGCGCGCGGGCGAAGCGTTCGGCAAAGCTTTTCGCGGCGGGCCATTCCGCCTGCGGGGTCAGCGGCACGATCACGTGCACGCCCTTGCCGCCGGTCAGCATCGGGAAGCTGGTGAGACCCAGATCGGCGAGATGCCGGTTCAGATCCGCCGCCGCCTTCCTCACCTTGGCGAAGTCGAGCCCTTCATCTGGGTCGAGGTCGAACACCAGCCGGTCGGGCTTTTCGACATCCTCCACCCGGCTGCCCCAGCCGTGAAACTCGATCGTCCCCATCTGGACACAGGCGCGCACGCCATCGGCATCGTCGACCCACAGATAGGGTTCGACCGACCCGTCCTTTTCGCGAATGTCGACATGGTGGACATGGTCGCCGAAGCTGCCCGCGTCATGCTTCTGGAAGAAACATTGCTTGGCGCGCCCCTGCGGGCAACGCACCAGACTGATCGGACGGTGGCCGAGCCAGGGCAGCAGGATCGGCGCAACCGCGGCATAGTAATCGGCGAGCTGGCCCTTGCTGATCCCGGCTTCGGGAAAGATCACGCGGTCGGGGTGGCTGATCGCCACATCGCTGTGCGGCGCAGGGGGCGGGGCCGCGCGTTCGGTCACGACGTCATCGGCAGGCTTGTCGTCGCGCAGCGCAATGAAGCTGGCGTGGCGGACGACCCGTTCCGCAGTAAACTCGGCAAAGGCAACCTCCGCGACCAGCTTGGGCGAGACCCAGTGAGCGCCGCGTGCCGCAACTTTCGGCACATCGGCGGGCGGGGTCTTGCGTGCGATCCGCGCGAGCTTGTCCATCAATGCGGCGGAGTTCGATGCGTTAAACCCCGTACCGACCTTGCCCGCGTAATGCAGCGCGCCGTCTTCGTGCACAGCGAGCAGCAGCGATTTCAGCCCGCGTCCGCGCGCGCTGCTGGGCAGCCAGCCGATAATCACGAATTCCTGCCGCCGCGTGCATTTGATCTTGAGCCAGCTCTTGCTGCGGGTGCCGCGATAGGGGGCGTCGGCGCGCTTCGAGATCACGCCCTCATGCCCCTCGCTGCACATCGCCTCGAACAGTTTCTCACCTGCGCCGAGTATGTGTTCGGAGAAGAGCAGGCGCGGGTCGGCGCCGGCGATGAGTGTACGGAGCCGCTCCTTGCGCTCGATCTGGGGAAGGTCGCTCAGGTCCTCGCCATCCTGTTCGAGCAGGTCAAAGGCGAAGAAGGCGAGCGCGCCGCTGCCGTTCGAGAGTGCGTCCTGCAGGGTCGAGAAATCGGGCTTTCCAGCCTTGAACGCGACCACTTCGCCGTCGATGAGCGCGGAGGATGCCGGGAGGTCGGCGGCTGCCTCGGCGATGCTGGCGAACTTGTCGGTCCAGTCGAGCCCGCTGCGCGTATAGATGCGCGGTCCGCCTTTGCCCGTAGCGACGAGCGCGCGGTAGCCGTCATATTTCATCTCGTGCAGCCAGCCGTTTCCGCCGGGAACGCTGTCGACAAGGGTGGCGAGCTGGGGTGGGCGGAAAGCGGGGGGCTTTATTCCTCCCCGGAACGGGGAGGGGGACCGCCGCGCAGCGGTGTTGGAGGGGGCCCGAGGCAAGGGATTCCGGTGCCTCGGGCCCCCTCCACCAGCCTTCCCGTTCCGGGGCGGATTTTTGCCCTCGGCAATCTCCTGCATCGTGCGACCGGTCGCGACGCTGGTCAGGCCTGTTTCGACCAGTGCATCGGTCGCCCCGGCATAGGCGTCGTCGATCTTGCGCAGCAGCCAGTTTTCGCGCTTTTCCCCGGCCCGCGGCTTGAGGCGGATCAGCAGCCACTCGCCCTTCATCCGCTCGCCATCGAGGGTGAAATGGAGATGGCCTTTCTCCAGATCCTCCGCGCTCTTTCCCGGCACCGGCGCCCAGGTGCCCCGATCCCACAGCATCACCGTGCCGCCGCCATATTCGCCCTTGGGGATCGTCCCTTCGAACGTCGCGTAGGACATCGGGTGATCCTCGGTCCGCACCGCGAGGCGCTTCTCGTCGGGGTCGAGGCTGGGGCCGCGCGTCACTGCCCAGCTCTTGAGCACGCCGTCGATTTCGAGGCGGAAATCCCAGTGGAGGCGGGTTGCGTCATGCTTCTGGACCATGAAGGTCTGACCTTCACCCTTGCCGATTTCACCGCGCGGCTCCGCGGTTTTCGCGAAATCGCGCATCGCATTGTAGCGCGCGAGCGGATCAGTCTTGGCCATTACGCTTCCTGAAGGCGCGCTGCTCGATCCAGCCAAACAGCGTTAGCAGCAGCACCGACCCCAGCGTGCCGATTATCGCGATCGGATAGAGCCCGGCACCAAACGCGATCCCGATCGAGGCCGCGAGCCAGATATGCGCGGCGGTGGTGAGATTTTTGATCTCACCCTTGGCAAACACGATCAGCGCGCCGCCGATCACGCCGGCCATCGCCGCCGTGCCCTCGATCACGCGGAGCGGGTCGGCCTGGGATTCGGTGCCGCCGAGCTGGTAATAGAGGGCGAGCGCGGAGACGGTGATCAGCGCGGCGGAGAAGCACAGGATGGCATGGGTGCGCAGTCCCGCGCCATGGCCGCGTACTTCCCGGTCGAGGCCGAGCAGCAGTCCCGCGATGGCCGCGCCGCCCAGCCGGAGCCATGGGTCCCAGCCGAGCGCGGCGAAGGTGACCGGCGGGTTCAGCTCCATCGCGTCACGCCCGCTTGCGCGCCGGCGCCTTGGCCGCGGACTTGTTCGCCGGGGCCTTTTTCGCGGGCGTCTTGCTCGCCGACTTGGCCGCGCCGCCGGGTTTTTCGAGGCTCTTCTTGAGCGCTGCCATGAGGTCGACGACATTGGACCCGCGCGCATCGTCGCCGGCATCGCTGTCCTCGATGATCTTGCGCTTGCCCTTCTGCTTCTGCTTGCGGGCGATCAGGCCCTTCAGCGCATCGACATAGCGGTCGTGAAACTCCTGCGGGTCGAATTTCGCCGATTTCTTCTCGATCAGCGTCTCGGCGAGGTCCAGCAGATCCGCGTCCGGCTCGGCATCGGAAATGTCGCGGAAATAGCCCTGCGCCTTGTGCACCTCATCGGCATAGCGCAGCGTTTCGAGCACCATGCCGCGCCCGCATGGCTTGAGGCTGACCACATATTCGCGCCCGCGCATCGCCAGCTGGCCGAGTCCGACCTTCTTCGTCCGCCTGAGCGCCTCGCGCAGCACCACGAACGCCTCTTCGGCAAGATCGTCGGCGGGGACGACGAAATAGGGCTTTTCGTAATAGAGCACGTCGATCTCATGTGCGTCGACGAATTGGGTCAGCTCCAGCGTCTTCTTGGACTCGAGCTTGACCGCGTCGATCTCGTCCTGGTCGAGCAGGACATATTCGCCCTTTTCGACCTCGAACCCCTTCATGATCTCGTCGGTGTCGATCGGGCCGATGCCGGGTACGACCTTTTCATATTTGATGCGCTTGCCCGAGGGTTCGTGCACCTGGTGGAACGCCACCTGCGCGCCCGATTTGGTGGCGCTGTAGATTTCGACCGGAATCGAGACCAGCGCGAGACGGATCTGTCCCTGCCAATATGCGCGCGCTGCCATCGGACATCCTTGTTGTTGCGAGGCCGATTCAAAGCGTGAGGCGGGGAGTCGTTCCGTCATGGACAGCGACTTGCCGCGTGACCTCGGCAAAGCCTCTGCTACACCATCGAAATGATGCAGCATTTCGCCGCGCTCGACTGGCTGGTGGTCGGGCTTTACCTTGCCGTGCTGGCCGGGCTGTCCTGGCATTTCAACCGGGTCGAGACGCGCAATGCGGGCGACTATTTTCTCGCGGGGAACAGCGTTCCGGCGTGGCTGGCGGCGGTTTCGGTGCTGGCGACGCAGCAATCGGCCGCGACCTTCATTGGCGCACCCGATTACGGCTATCGCAGCGATTACAGCTATCTGGGCGCAGTGGTCGGCGCGGTGCTGGCGGCGTTCTTCGTCGCGCATGTGCTGATCCCGCGCTTTTACGCGCTGCGCGTCGCCACCGTCTATGAGCTGCTCGAGACGCGGTACGACGCACGGGCGATGCGCTGGGCGGGGGGCATGTATCTGGCCGGCCGAATCCTGTCGGGCGGCGCGCGCGTCTATCTGGCGGCGATCGCGATCGCGATGGTCGGGTTCAACGCGATCGATGCCGGGTCGATCATCCTGTCGGCGGCGGCAGTGATGCTTGCAAGCCTGGCCTTCACGCTGCGCGGGGGCCTCAAGTCCGTCATTTGGAACGATTTCGTCCAGTTCATCGTCTATGCCGGTGCAGCGGTCGCGGTGCTGATCTTCCTGCGCGCGGCAATTCCGCTCGACAATACGGCGCTGATCGATGCGCTGCGCACTGCGCCCGACGGCACCAACAAGCTGCGGCTGTTCGACCTGTCGACCGACCTGTCCAAACCGTTCACTTTGCTCGCTGCGGTCACCGGGCTGTTCCTGCTCAACACCGCCAGTGCCGGCCTCGATCAGGACACCACCCAGCGGCTGCTTGCCAGCCCCGACGCCAGGACCGGCGCGCGCAGCCTGATCCTCTCGGCGCTCGGCAGCGTGCCGATCATCGCGATTTTCGTGACGATCGGGCTCCTGCTGCACATCTTCTACGACCGGCCCGAGCTGATGGGCGCGACCAACAGCGTCTCGGCGAATTTCGCGGGCGAGAAGATCACGGTGTTCGTCCATTATATCCTGACCCAGCTTCCCCCCGGGCTGCGCGGACTGGTGACGATCGGGGTGATCGCGGCGGCGGTGTCGACCGTGACCTCGGCGCTCAATTCGATGGCGTCGGTGGTCGTCAGCGATTTCTATCGCCCGTGGCGCGAGGCGCATGGTGGCGCGGCGGACCGACATTATGTCCATGCCGGGCGCTGGGGAATGGCGGCGGTGGCGGTGGCGATGTTCGCGACCGCAGTGCTGAGCTATTATTGGCAGAAGCATAGCGACATGCCGCTGCTCGAATTTGTGCTGTCGGTGATGGCGTTCGCCTATGCCGGGCTGCTCGGCGTCTATGCCGTGGCATTGTTCACGAACCGGGGCAGTACCGCATCGGTGATCGCCGCATTGCTCACCGGGTTCGTCACGGTGTTCCTGCTCCAGCCCTTCGCGTTCGGATCGACCGCGCTCGCCTTCCCCTATCTGCTGTGCATCGGCACACTCGCCGCTGCCATCGTTGCCGCGATTCCACCCGGCAAAAAATCCGCTTGACGCGTGTCATGCTAACCTGACATATAGTCATTCGTGGATGACATAATGTCATGGAGCAGTGACGGCCTGTGAAAAACCGCCTGAAAGTGCTGCGCGCCGAACGCAACTGGAGCCAGGCGGAGCTTGGCGGCCATCTCGGCGTGTCGCGACAGGCGGTGAACGCGATCGAGACGGGGAAATATGACCCCTCGCTCCCGCTCGCCTTCCGCATCGCGCGACTGTTCGGATTGAGCATCGAGGAGATTTTCGATGACGCGGAGCATGACGATGGCGAATGAAGTGAAGGACGGCCTCGCCGCCGCCCGCGCCCGCACGCGGCGCCAGCGGATCATCCTGTTCACGCTGATGGGCGCCGGCGCGGTGGTCGGCTTTTTCTCGGCGCTGTTCGAGGTCGATGGCGGCGAATTTCTCGAAGGCATTCCCGCCGCCTGGGCGATTGCCGCATCGCTGATCAGCACGGTCGCGCTTGTTTATGGCGGCTGGCGCTACAACCGCGTCACCGACGAGCTGGAGCGGCGCGACAATCTCTGGGCGTCGGCAATCGCGCTCAACTTCTATCTCGCGCTCTACGCCAACTGGTATCTCTGGTGGCGCGGCGGGCTGGTGCGCGAGCCGCAGCATGAGGCGCTCGCGGTGGCGACCTTCGCGGTGATGATGCTCGCTTATGGCTACAAGAAACTACGTCCCTGAACCTGTCTCAACCCGTTAACATCGGAGAGTTTGTGATGATGAAGTACCTGCCTCGCGCAGCGACGGCGCTCGCCCTGTTGTTCGTCGCCCCCGCTGCCCTCGCACAACAGGCCCCGGCGCCCGCCCCGGCCACCCAGGTCAAGGACGCCGATCCGGCCCTGTGGGTGGTCAAGGATGAAGACACGACCATCTACATGTTCGGCACGATCCATGTGTTGCCCGCTGGGCTCAGCTGGTTTGACGAAGCGGTGCGCAAGGCGTTCGACGCCAGCGGCGAGATGGTCACCGAAATCGGCGAGATGCCGGACCCAGCCAGCGTTCAGCCGCTGATCATGAAATATGGGGTGAACCCGACCGGCCCCGCGCTGATCGACCGGCTCCCCGCCGACAAGCGTGCGGCGTTCGCCAAGGCGGTTGCCGATGCCGGCATCCCGGCCGAAAATTTTGCCCGGCTGAAGCCGTGGTTCGCGGCCAATCAGCTCTCGCTCGTCGCGTTGATGAAGGCAGGCTACAACCCGGCATCGGGCGCGGAGTCCGAACTCGCCGCGGCGGCCAAGGCGGCGAACAAGCCAGTGTCGGGCCTGGAAAGCATCGAGATGCAGTTCGGCTTTTTCGACGGCCTGTCCGAAGCCGCGCAGATCCAGTTCCTGACCGAAACGCTGGGGCAGCTCGGCAATGTCGGCCCCGAATTCCAGAAGATGGTCGACGAATGGTCGCAGGGTGATGCCGAAGGGCTGGCGGCGATCATGAACGAAGCGCTGCGCAGCTCGCCGGAGCTCAGCAAGATGCTGCTCGCCGATCGCAACGCGCGCTGGGCCGAATGGATCGATACGCGGCTCGACAAGCCGGGCGTGGTGTTCATGGCGGTCGGTGCTGGCCATCTGTCTGGCGCCGACAGCGTCCAGGCGATGCTGGAAAAGCGCAAGATCAAGAGCACGCGCATCGAATATTGATGCCTGATCCCCCTCTCTCGCGCGGGAGAGGGGGATGCGGAACAGTCTAGAACAGCTGCGGCTGGCGGACCGGCTTATATTCCGGTCCCCGGCCTCGGCGCCGTTCCAGCTCGACCTGTGCGGTGTAGCGAATGTCCTCGTCGCGATCCTGCAGAAAGGCATCGAGCGACTCATCGTCGATCTCGCTCCACTCCTTGCCCCGGTCCGGGCCGTAGCGGACACGCGGGAGCAGGCCGGGCAGCCTCGACCATTCGATCAGCTGGGCGACGCTCGCTTCGTTGAGCATGTCGCGCAGATGATGGGCGGTCACATAGGCATCGGGAAAGGCGCGATGGGCGGGCAGCCCGCGTTCATGCTCCAACCCTGCGGGCATGCGGTAGTAACGCAGGAACTGGTTGGAAAAGCCCGGGCTGTCGCGCCACAGCCGCAGCGCGCATTTATAGGTGCAGATCCAGTCGGCACCGCGTGTCAGCGATGCGGTGCAGAATTGTTCCTCGAAACTCGCCCGGTGTGCCGCCAGCGCCACCCGACGCGGCCACGGGTCCAGGATCGGGCGCGCGACATCGTGCCACCATGGCGCATCGGCAACGTCCTCGTCGCGGATATGGTGGATCGCCATGGTCAGCGGCGGGATCGGCCGCCCGGGATTGACCAGGCGCGCGCCGCCCTCGCCCTCCAGCGCCCAGCGCCCGTCCTTGCCCAGCGCGACGTCCTGCCACCCGATTTCGCACACGCCATGCTGCGGCGGCGCGCTGCCGGTGGTTTCAAGGTCGATGACGCGAATGATCTGGGGCGGGGCGGGAGCCATGCCCCCATGTGGAGGCATACCCGCGATTCCACCACCCCTGGAGTTGTTTTATGTAAGACCGCACCGGCCCGCGCCCCCACTCGGCCACCCAATGGCAGTGTATTTTATGGGTGGCCGGGTGGGGGGGGCGGGCCGGTGCCGCCTTCAAATCAATGCCCCGCCTGCGGCCCGCGCTTCAGCCCGCTGGCAGCAAGCTGCGCGTCGATCATGGCGAGGAGGCGCTCCAGCGCCGCCTCGTCCTTGGCCTCGGCGCGCGCGACCAGCACGTCCTGCGTGTTCGATGCGCGCAGCAGCCACCAGCCATCGGGGGTGTTGACCCGCGCGCCATCGGTATCATTGACGTCCGCGCCCTCGGCCTTGAGCCGTTCCAGCACCTCGTCGATCACCGCGAATTTGCGGCTTTCATCGACCTGAAAGCGCATTTCGGGCGTGTTGACGATCGCCGGCATCGCGCTGCGGATCGCGCTCATCGACTGGCCGATCAGATGGACCGCGTTGATCAGCTGCACCGCGGCATAATGCGCGTCGTCGAACCCGTAATAATCCTGCGCGAAGAAGATGTGCCCGCTCATCTCGCCCGCCAGCGGCGCGCCGGTTTCCTTCATCTTGGTCTTGATCAGGCTGTGGCCGGTCTTCCACATCAGCGGCGCGCCACCCAGTTCGGCAATGCGGTCATACAGCGCCTGGCTGGCCTTCACGTCCGCGATGATCGTCGCGCCCGGATCCTTGCGCAGCACCGGTTCGGCCAGAATGGACAGAAGCTGGTCGCCCCAGATGACGCGGCCCTGACCGTCGATCGCGCCGATCCGGTCGCCATCGCCATCGAACGCCAGCCCGAAGTCGAGATTCTTTTCCGCGACCAGCGCCTTGAGGTGCGCCAGATTCTTCTCTTCGGTCGGGTCGGGATGATGGTTGGGGAAATTGCCATCGACCTCGGTGAACAGCGTGTGATGCTCACCGGGCAGCAGCTTGACCAGCTTATCGATCACCGGTCCCGACGCGCCATTGCCGCAATCCCAGCCGATGCGGAAGCTGCCCCCGGCATAGCCGGCAAGCAGGCGGCCGACATAATCGTCAAGGATGTCGGCATCGCCGACCGTCCCTTCACCCGTGTCCCAGTCACCCTCTGCGGCCATCTTGCCCAGCGTCTGGATGTCCTGACCGAAGAACGGGCGGTGCTGGAACACCATCTTGAACCCGTTGTAATCGCCCGGATTATGGCTGCCGGTGATCTGGATGCCGCCATCCACCTCCAGGATTGCCTCGGCATAATAGAGCATCGGGGTCGAGCTGAGGCCGATCCGGACCACGTCGCACCCGCCTGCGGTCAGTCCCTCGACCAGCGCCGCCTCGAGCATCGGCGAGGAAATGCGCCCGTCGCGGCCCACGGCGACGCGGGTGCCACCGGCGCGGCGCAGCAGCGTGGCAAAGCCGCGCCCGATCGCGCGCGCGTCATCCGGCCCCAGCGTCTTGCCCACGATTCCGCGAATGTCATATTCGCGCAGCGAGGTCGGATCGAAACGATGGGTCATTGGGCCTCCCGGAAAAATCGACGCGCTTCATTTCGCGCGCGTTACGCAAAGTGCAACCGTCAAACGCGGCTAAAGCCAATGCGTTTCAGTTTTTCGGCCCGGGCTTCGGTTTCAGCAGCGTGTCGCGCGCCGCGTTGACCTGCCGCGTCAGCTCGGGCGATCCGCCGCGGTCCGGATGCACGCTGGCGATCAACCGGCGATGCGCTGCGCGGATCTCTTCGGGAGCGGCGCCGGGCGCGACGCCCAGCACGGCGCATGCCTCCGCCTCGGCCGGGTCGGGGCGGGGGGCGGGGGGCGGGATCGGCGTGCCGGGCAGGGGACGCCCCCAGCCATGCCACAGCCGCCAGCCGAGCCAGGCAAGCAGCACACCGATCAGGAATTTGAAGATCATGCGAACAGCGGCATCGTCGCCTCGACCTCGGGCAGCGCGAGGCCTGCCATCATCTCGCGCAATTCCTGCCGCGCGGCGACATGCGCCAGGCCCATTTCACCGAATTCGCGGCTGTCGAGCATGGTCAGGCCCTTGGGGAACAATTCGCGATAGATCACCCGCTCCGACAGGCCGGGGATCACGCGGAACCCGACGCGCTTGGCGAGCTGGTCGATCGCCTCCGACACGCGCTTCATGTTGCGCGCCTCAATATGCTGCATGCGGTTGCGCAGAACCACCCAGTCGATCGTCTGGCCGTCGGCCTTGGCGCGGCGCTTGCGCGAATCCCAGATCAGCTCGGAATAGAAACTGGGTCGGACCACCTTGAACGTGTCCGGATCGACCTGTCCGATCAGGTCGAAATCGACGAAGCTGTCGTTCATCGGCGTGACCAGCGTGTCGGCATTGGTGATCGCGATGCGCCCGAACTTGTCGTCGCGCCCCGGCGTATCGATGATCAGGAAGTCGGCGTCCTGCCCCAATCGCTCAAGGCTTTCGGAAAAGCGGGCGATATTCTCGCCATCATGCGTCTCGTACCGCGGCATCGGCAATGGCCGTCCCGCGCGGTTCATCGTTTCGAGGCGGTTGTCGAGATAGCGGCCCATGGTGCGCTGACGATGATCGAGGTCAAAGCACGAAACGCGCGCCCCCTTCATCGCCAGGGCGATCGCGGTATGCACCGCCGTGGTCGATTTGCCGGTCCCGCCCTTTTCATTCGCGAAGACGATCACGTGCAACGGGTTCGATGCGTCGGTCACTCAACTTCCCTGATTGAACAGCGGGCCTCCCCCCCATAGAAGGCCGCGCTCGTTCCATATCCAAGGCCTTGTACGCGTGCAAACCATCCGTCATCTCCCCGAGCTTCGCGATGCCATTTCGGGATTCCGCACCGCGGGCGAACGCATCGCGTTCGTGCCCACGATGGGCGCACTGCATGCCGGGCACATGGCGCTGGTCGCCGAGGCGAAGCTGGCGGGTCAGCGGGTCGTGGTCTCGATCTTCGTCAATCCCAAGCAGTTCGGCCCGACCGAGGACTTGGCGCGCTATCCGCGCAAGGAGCTGGCCGACTCGCGGATGCTCGCCGAGGCGGGCGTCGACGTGCTGTGGATGCCGCCGGTCGAGGTGATGTATCCCGAGGGGCATTCGACCAATATCGCGGTGTCGGGGGTCAGCGAGCCGCTCGACGGCGCCGCCCGGCCCGGTCATTTCGATGGCGTGGCCACGGTCGTCGCCAAGCTGTTCAACCAGGTGAAGCCCGATGTCGCGCTGTTCGGCGAAAAGGATTTTCAGCAGCTCGCGGTGATCCGGCGGATGGTCGCGGACCTGGATTTCGACATCGACATCCGCGGCGTGCCGACCCAGCGCGACGATGACGGCCTCGCGCTCTCCTCGCGCAACGCCTATCTCGCGCCCGAGGATCGCGCCGCAGCGGTGGCGCTGCCGCGCGCGCTGGGCGTCGCCGCGCGGGCGGTCGAGAAGGGCGACGATGCGCAGGCGGCACTCGCCACCGCGCGCGCGTCGCTGGAGGCGGCTGGATTCGCGGTCGATTATGTCGAGCTGGTCGACGCCGACAGCCTTGGCGCGCCGGTCGCGGGCAAGCCCCGTCGCCTGCTCGCCGCCGCCTGCATTGCCGGCACGCGCCTGATCGACAATATTGCGGTCGCGCCACCGGAATGACCGGATAACGCCGTTAACCTTTTGCTTACCATGAATGCCGCACTCTCGCTCCCATGATGAGAGCGATCAAAAGTGGGGCAAAGTCATGGGCAACAGCATTAAGAGCGCACAGTTCCTGATCGACAGCCGGCTGGCGGATGCGGCGCGCGGTAGCGCCGACGCGGCCTATGAGCTCGGGATGGTCTATTCGAGCGGCGCGTCGGGCGTCGACATGGACCTGATCGAAGCGCACAAATGGTTCAACATCGCCGCGCTCAAGGGCAGCGCGCACGCCCCCTATATGCGGGCCGAGATCGCGGAAGAAATGACCGCGCGCGAAATCATCGAAGCGCAGAAACAGGCGCGTGCCTGGCTGCAGATGACGACCCTGCGCGCGGCCTGACCCGCTACTTCTTTGCCGCTGCCTTTTTCGGCGCGGCCTTCTTTGCCGGCGCCTTCTTGGCCGGAGCCTTGCGTCCGCCCTTTTTCTTGGCGGGGCCGGCGGCAGCCTTGGCATCAATGAGCTGGACCGCCTCGTCGAGCGTCAGCGCGGCCTGATCGACCGCCTTGGGCAGCGTCGCATTGGTCGTGCCGTCGGTGAGATATGGGCCGTAGCGCCCCTCCATCAGCTTGATCTCCGCGCCCGATACCGGGTGCGCGCCCATCACCTTCAACGGTTCGCGCGACCCGCGCTGCGGCCGCCCGCCGCCGGCCGCCGCTTCGGCCAGCTTGACCACCGCGGCGTTCATCCCCGTCTCGAACACCTCGGTCGTCGAGGCCAGCCGCGCATATTTGCCGTCATGCGCCAGATAGGGGCCATAGCGGCCGATCGATGCCGTGATCGGCTTGCCGCTTTCGGGATGGTCGCCGATCGTCCGCGGCAGGTTGAGCAGCTTGACCGCCCAGTCCAGATCCAGCTCCGGAATGTCCTTGGGGATCGACGCGCGCGCCGCTTCCTTGCCCTCGCCGCGCTGGATATACGGCCCGAACCGGCCCGAACGGCGCGAAATATCCTCGCCGGTCTCCGGATCCTGCCCGATCACTTCGGGTCCGCTATCGCCGCCATCCTCGCCGCCCGGCTGGCCAAAGCGGCGGGTGAATTTGCAGTCGGGATAGTTGGAGCAGGCAACGAACGCGCCGAACTTGCCCCCACGCAGCGCCAGCTTGCCGACGCCGCAGGACGGGCACAGCCGCGGATCGGTGCCATCGCCCTTGTCGGGAAACAGATAGGGTTCGAGGAACTTGTCGAGCTCGGCAGTCACTTCGCTCGGCTTCTGCTCCATCACTTCCGCCGTGCGCGGCTGGAAATCGCGCCAGAAGGCGGCGAGCACCGCCTGCCACCCGGCCCGCCCGCCGGACACGTCGTCCAGCTCTTCCTCAAGCCCCGCCGTGAAGTCGTAATTGACGTATTTCTCGAAGAAGCGTTCGAGGAACGCCACCAGCAGCCGCCCGGTTTCCTCGGCAAAGAAGCGGTTTTTCTCGACCCGCACATAGGCGCGGTCCTTGAGCACCTGAATGATCGAGGCATAGGTCGAAGGGCGGCCGATGCCGAGTTCCTCGAGCCGCTTGACCAGCGAGGCTTCGGAGAAGCGCGGCGGCGGCTGGGTGAAATGCTGTTCGGCATCGACCCCCTTCTTCGCCGGGGTGTCGCCCTGACGGATCACCGGCAGGCGGCGCGAATCCTCGTCGCCCTCGTCGTCGCGGCCTTCTTCGTAGAGCGCGAGATAGCCGGGGAACAGCACCACCTGGCCGGTGGCACGCAGCGCGTCCTGGCCGGTCGGCTCCTCCAGCTCGACCGTGGTGCGCTCCATCCGCGCCGATGCCATCTGGCTCGCCAGCGCGCGCTTCCAGATCAGCTCATACAGCTTGGCGTGGTCGCCCGAACCTGCGCGATCCTTGCTGAAATCGGTCGGACGGATTGCCTCATGCGCTTCCTGCGCATTCTTGGCCTTGGTCTGGTACTGGCGCGGCTTGTCGGGGACGTACGCACCCGAATAGCGGTCATGGATCGCCTTGCGCGCGGCGTCGATGGCGCTGCCGTCCATCTGCACGCCATCGGTACGCATATAGGTGATCGCGCCATCCTCGTAGAGCGCCTGCGCGATCCGCATCGTGTGGCTGGCGGAAAAGCCGAGCTTGCGCGCCGCTTCCTGCTGCAGGGTCGAGGTGGTGAAGGGCGGCGGCGGGTTGCGCATCGCCGGCTTGGTCTCGACGCTGGCGACGCTGAAGCGGCCCTGTTCGACCGCGGCCTTGGCGCGCATCGCCACGCCCTCGGTACCGATCGACAGCCGGTCGAGCTTCTTGCCCTCGAACCGCACCAGCCGCGCGTCGAACGCGGTGCCGTCATGCTCGAGATGCGCGACGACCGACCAATATTCCTGCGGCTTGAACAGCTCGATCTCGCGCTCGCGCTCGACGATCAGGCGCAGCGCGACCGACTGGACGCGGCCCGCCGACTTGGCGCCGGGCAGCTTGCGCCACAGCACCGGCGAGAGGGTGAAGCCGACCAGATAGTCGAGCGCCCGACGCGCGCGATAGGCGTCGATCAGGTCGGTATCGAGCTGGCGCGGCGCGGCCATCGCCTGCGTCACCGCCGCCTTGGTGATCGCGTTGAAGGTGACCCGCTCGACCTCCTTGGGCAGCGCCTTCTTCTTCGCCAGCACTTCCTGAACGTGCCAGCTGATCGCCTCCCCCTCGCGATCGGGGTCGGTGGCGAGGATCAGGCGATCGGCCTTCTTGGCCTCGTCGGTGATCGCCTTGAGCTGCTTGGCCTTGTCGGGATAGGTTTCCCACTCCATCGCAAAGCCGTCATCGGGCTGCACCGACCCGTCCTTGGGCGGCAGGTCGCGGATATGGCCG
This sequence comes from Sphingomonas sp. BE123, assembly GCF_031456015.1. Taxonomy (NCBI): domain Bacteria; kingdom Pseudomonadati; phylum Pseudomonadota; class Alphaproteobacteria; order Sphingomonadales; family Sphingomonadaceae; genus Sphingomonas; species Sphingomonas sp. BE123. Next base: position 635,237 of record NZ_JAVDTW010000002.1, read on the forward strand.
TACGACGCCAGGACGCGATAGTCCTTGCCCAGATATTTCTCGATGGTTTTCGCCTTGGCGGGCGATTCGACGATGACGAGCTGCATGGGGTGTGGCGGTTCCTTACGTGTACGCGCGAGGATGGGGAGGCCCCATAGCCTGCGTCAAGCGCAACGCCACCCCCTCTTAACCTTCCGCCCCTATACAAGTCGCGACAGGAGGCAGCGTGGAATGATTTCGGTCGAGCGGCTGATCGATGAACATGCGCGGATCATGGCGCGCAGCGACGCGCTGCTGCGCGCGGGGAGCAGCGCGACTCCGACGATGCTGCGCACGATGATCGTGGGTCTCGATGCCGAAATCGCGGCGCATCTCGCGACCGAGGATATCGAGGTTTATCCGCATCTTCTGGCCAAGGGCGACATGGCGCAGCGCGAGGCGGCGGAGATCGCGATGGGCGATTTCGACCGGCTGGCCGGCGACTGGCGCGCTTATGTGAACGACTGGACCGCGGACGAAATCGGCGCCGACCGCGAATTGTTCATCGAATCGAGCAAGCAGATGCTGTCGGCGCTCGCGGCGCGCGTGCGGATCGAAAATGAAATCCTGTTTCCGCTGGCGCTGTCGTGCGGCACCGTCACGCTGCGCGAAAGCTATGCGCGGATGATCGCCGCCTGAAGTCCGGTTCCGCGCCCCTGATGGGGCAACCGCCTGTCGCCATCGCTGCCGCCACCAGATCGGTCGCGCTCACCGCAGGCTGACCCGCCCGCCGGCGTGGCGTTCCAGCCGCCCGGCCAGCTCGAGCTCCAGCAGCACGAGCTGGACTGCGGCTGCGGGCAATCCCGACTGGCGGATCAGCTCATCGACCGGCACCGCCACGGGGCCGAGCAGGTCTTCAATCCGGCTTCGTCCCGCCGCGTCGGGTTCGTCCGGGGGTTCGGCGCCGAACCCGGCAACCGGGGCGCGCACTGCCCGCGGGTCGATCGGGCGGATCATCTCGAGGATGTCATGGACATCCTGCACCAGCGTTGCGCCCTCCCGGATCAGCAAATTGCACCCCTGCGCGCGTGGGTCGAGCGGCGAACCGGGTACCGCCATCACCTCGCGCCCGGCTTCGGCGGCGATCCGGGCAGTGATCAGCGATCCCGATCGCGGTGCTGCCTCGACCACCACGGTTCCCTGGGCCAGCCCGGCGATGATGCGGTTGCGCGCGGGGAAATGCCGCGCCAGCGGCTCGGCGCCGACCGGCTGTTCGGCGATCAGCAGGCCCTGGCGCGCGACCGCCTCCTGCAGCTCGGCATTTTCCGGCGGAAAGGCGATGTCGATGCCGCTGGCAATGACCCCGACGGTCCCACTGGCCAGCGACCCGTGATGCGCCGCGGTGTCTATGCCGCGCGCCAGCCCGGACACGATCGTCGCACCCGCCTCGCCCAGCCCCTGGGCCAGCTGCCGGGCAAAGCGGCACGCCGCTGCCGATGCGTTGCGCGCGCCAACCATGGCGACGCACGGCCGCGCCAGCAGCGCGATGTCGCCGCGCACGATCAGGGCTGGCGGCGCATTTTCCAGCTCGGCCAGCAGCGGGGGATAGTCCGGATCGCTCAGAAAGACGTGGCGCGCGCCCAGTCGCGCGACCGCCGCCAGTTCGCGCCGCGCGGTGGCTGCGTCGGCAATGCTCGGTGCCGCGCCGCCGCCGCGCAGGGCGAGCGCGGGCAGGGCATCCAGCGCGGCTGGCGCGCTGCCGAACCGGGCGATCAGCTGGCGATAGGTGACCGGGCCGATCCGCGGCGACCGGATGAGGCGGAGGCTGGCAAGGCGCTCGGCCTCGTCAGCCATGCGACCTGCCGATCCGCGGCTCGGTGCCCGCCATCAGCCGCTCGATATTCTCGCGATGCTTCCACAGCACGATCAGCGCGAGCGCGACGAGCAGCAGGACCAGGTCGAACCGGTCCATCAGCGCGGCGCTGACCGGCGCGCTGATCGCCGCCGTCATGCCCGCGACCGACGAAATCCGCAGCGTCGCGAGCAGGCCGAGCCAGACGATCGCAAACACCAGCCCCGATGGCCAGTTGAGCGCGAGGACAATGCCCATCAGCGTTGCCACGCCCTTGCCGCCCCGGAACTTCAGCCACACCGGATAGCAATGCCCGACAAAGGCTGCCGCCGCCGCAACCAGCTCATGGCCCGGCCACAGCGCCTGGGCGATCCAGACCGCTGCGGCGCCTTTGAGCAGGTCGAGCAGCAGCGTCGCCGCCGCCAGCCCCTTGCGTCCGGTGCGCAGGACATTGGTCGCGCCGATATTGCCCGATCCGATCTGGCGCAGGTCGCCGGCGCCGGCGAGCCGCGTGAGCACGACCCCGAACGGAATCGCGCCGAGAAGATAGCCCAGTGCGATGGCCAGCATCGCGGCGGTTGAGATGAGGTCGGTCTGCATGGGTCCCTTGCTTGGACAAAGGCTAGGGGGTTCGGTAAGCGGGCGCAACAATCTCGATCAGCGGAACTCCCTCATGGCCGATGACCGGCCCCTTCTTTTCTTCGATTCGGGCGTGGGCGGCCTGTCGGTACTGGCTCCGACGCGCGCGCTGCTGCCCCGCGCACCGCTGGTCTACGCCGCCGACAGCGCCGGCTTCCCCTATGGCATCCGCAGCGAGGGGGAGATTGCCGCGCGCGTACCGGCCCTGCTCGGTCGGCTTGCCGAACGCTATCGCCCGCGCCTGATCGTGATCGCGTGCAACACCGCCTCGACCATCGCGCTCGGCCATGTCCGCGCCGCGCTCGACGTGCCGATCGTCGGGACCGTGCCAGCGATCAAGCCCGCGGCCGAACGCTCGCGCAGCCGCACGATCGGCGTGCTCGGGACCGAGGCGACGGTACGCCAGCCCTATGTCGACGATCTCGCCGCGCGCTTTGCCGCCGATTGCACGGTGTTGCGCCATGGCAGTGCCGAGCTGGTGCAGCTGGCGGAAGCGTGCCTGCGCGGTGCGGCGGTCGATCCGGCGCGGTTCGATGCGGTGCTGGCTGGGCTGTTCGACCAGCCCGGCGGGAAGGACATCGACGTCATCGTCAACGCCTGCACCCATTTTCCGCTGGTCGCGGACGCGCTGGGTGCAGCTGCGACGCGCGCGCTGGGCCGGACGGTCGCCTTTGTCGATGGCGGCCCCGGCATTGCCCGGCGAATCGCTGCGTTGACCGAAGGCCAAACCTGGCCGGATCTCGCGCCTCCAGGGACGGCGGTCTTCACCGCGGCGCCCGATCCGGCGCTCGCGCCCGCGCTTGGCCGCTTCGGCCTGACCGCGCTTGAGCAGCTATAGCGCGCGGGACGGATTCAGGGCGACAGCAAGGGGCGGCGACGCGATGCCGCCTTCAGCCGTTCGGCATAGATATCGGCCATCGCCTGATGCGCGTCCCGCACCATCGGGTCGACCGCACGGGCGGCGTTGACGCGCTCGATCTGTTCGCGCTCGGCGTAATAATCATAGTCGCTTTGACGCATCGCAAGGAACTCCATCGACGACAGCGGCAGCATCGCAACCCGTACCGGGGCGGAGTCGCTTCGAGTCTCGGCCCGCGGCATGCCCCGCTTATAACAGGTCCTGCGGCGTCCGCCCTGATCTGGAGCAAGCCGTGTCGTGCATGGCGGGGCGATCAGGCTGATCGAAACTCTGCGTAATTCCCCCCAGTGGCGCACCACGCAAAAACCCGCTAACGGGAGGCGCATGAGCAGCGAGGCAGGCCCGCGCGCGGTGGATTATTCCCGCGTCTTCAACCAGGCGATCGACCGGCTTCATGCCGAAGGCCGATATCGCGTCTTCATCGATATCCTGCGCAACAAGGGCATGTTCCCCAATGCGCGCTGCTTTGCGGGCCATAACGGTCCCAAGCCGATCACCGTCTGGTGCTCCAACGACTATCTCGCCATGGGTCAGCATCCCGCCGTGATCGCCGCGATGGAAGAGGCGCTGCACGATGTCGGCGCCGGATCGGGCGGCACGCGCAATATCGGCGGCAACACCCATTACCATGTCGATCTGGAAGCCGAGCTTGCCGACCTGCACGGCAAGGAAGCGGCACTGCTGTTCACCAGCGGCTATGTCTCGAACGAGGCGACGCTTTCGACCCTCGCCAAGGTGCTCCCCGGCTGCATCATCTATTCGGACGAGCTCAACCACGCCTCGATGATCGCGGGCATCCGCAATTCCGGCTGCGAAAAGCGTGTCTGGCGCCACAATGATCTGGCGCATCTCGAGGAACTGCTTGCCGCGGACGATCCCTCCGTGCCCAAGCTGATCGCGTTCGAAAGCGTCTATTCGATGGACGGCGACGTCGCCCCGCTGCACGCGATCTGCGACCTGGCGGACAAGTATAACGCGCTGACCTATCTCGACGAAGTGCATGCCGTCGGCATGTACGGCGCGCGCGGCGGCGGCATTTCGGAGCGGGATGAGGCAGCTGCGCGCCTGACCATCATCGAAGGCACGCTGGGCAAGGCGTTCGGCGTGATGGGCGGCTATATCGCGGCCGACCGCACGATCGTCGACGTGATCCGCAGCTATGCGCCCGGTTTCATCTTCACCACCTCGCTGTCCCCGGTGCTGGTCGCCGGGGCGCTGGCGTCGGTGCGCCATCTCAAACAGTCGAGCGAAGAGCGCGACGGGCAGCAGGCGGCCGCCGCGCGGCTCAAGACCATGTTCGCCGATGCCGGCCTGCCGGTGATGGACAGCGTCACGCACATCGTCCCGCTGATGGTCGGCGATCCGGTGCGCGCCAAGAAGATCAGCGACATCCTGCTTGCCGAATATGGCGTCTATGTTCAGCCGATCAATTATCCGACGGTCCCGCGCGGGACCGAACGGCTGCGCTTCACGCCGGGCCCTGCCCATGATGAAGCCATGATGGCCGAACTCACCGCGGCATTGGTCGAAATCTGGGGCCGCCTCGACCTGCGCCGCGCTGCCTGATTCCGGTTTCACGGCGGATCGTGGCAGTGCCGGCCGGGTCGCCGGCATTGGCCGTTGCGCCAACCGATGCTAGAGCATGGCCTCAACCGCGCCGCGGGCGGCATGCGCTTGCGCCGTGCGGTCGCACCATGAAGGAGATGGCGGATGCTGCGTGCGGCGACGATCCGGCGCAAACTGGGCGTGGCGTGGCGGCAGCCGCTCAGCGTCCTGCTGTGCCTGTTTCCCGCATGGCTGTTGATCGGGATTGCATCCGCGATGCTCGCGCTCGTCCCGTTCCGTCGCATCGCGCCCCTGCTCGGCGTCAATCTCGGCGCAGTGGCGCACCGCCCGGCCTGCACGGCGCGCCAGGCCATGCGCGCACGGCGTATCGGCGCCAGCGTCACCATCGCCGCACGCTACGCCCCGTTCCGCTCCAACTGCCTGCCCCAGGCGATGGCCGCGCGTGCGTTGTGCTGGCTGTTCGGGGTCCCGTGCGCGGTCTATCTCGGGGTCGATCGCGAAGCGGCGTCGCGCGAACTGCGCGCTCATGCCTGGACCAGCTGCGGCGAAGTGACGCTGACCGGCGCGGCGCGCTCCTTTGCCCATTATGCGCCACTCTCCTGCTTCGTTCCTGCGGCGGAGGCTGCGGCGTGGCACGCAGCGAACGACCAGCGGGTCAGCGCGGATCGCGACGCATCGTGACGAACGCTGCCCAGGGATCGTCCGGATCCGCGATAAAGCCCAGCCGCGCATAGAGCCGGCGCGCCGGATTGTCGGCCTGCACGTCGAGCGTCGCGACACGGCCTGACGCATCGGCGAGTGTCAGCCATGCGGCCAGCACGCTGCTGCCTGCGCCACCGCGCTGGTGTGCGGGCAGGATGGCAAGATCGATCAGATGCGTGCCATGCGCCGACCAGGCGATCCGGACATGGCCGATCGCTGTCCCCGCGCGCAGGATGATCGCATGGCTTGCATCGCGATGCGCGGCGTCATGTGCGCTGCGCTGCAACGCGGCCTGAGCGGCGATCATCGGTGCGGGCAGCGTACCGTGCAGCGGCGAACAGGCGATTGTGCAATCGAGCAGGAACTCTTCATCCTCCGCACGCCGCGCGCGCAGCGTCAGGGGCGGTGCCAACGCCGTCAGCGCTTCGGCGAGCGCGCAATCCCGGTCCTGATCCGGATTGTCCCCCGTACGCATCTTCACTGTCCCGATCCTGCAACAGGCTGGTTGATCCTGCCCCGAAACCTTATAGGATCGCGGTCATGACGACCGAACTCTTGCCTCGCCCGATGGTCATCGACGAATTTCAGCCGCATGTCGGCAAGATGTTTCGTCTCGACTGTGAACCGCGGAATGTCGACATCACGCTGATTTCGGCATCGCCGCTCGTCAACCATCGCCCATCGACGCGGCCGCCCTTTTTGTTGATGTTTCATTCGGCGCCGCAGGTTCAGCTCGCCGCGGGGATTTATACCATGCGGTGCGGGACTGGCTTTGGCCCGGACCTTGTCTATCTCGAACAGACCATGCCTCCGCCGGATTCGGCGCCCGGCAATTATTATCAGGCGATCTTCAACTGAGTTCTGCCGGGGCGCACCCGGCAGATCCCGTTCAGTTGCGCGACGGAAAGATGCCGAACAGGGCGATGCACTGGTTCAGCGTGGTATAGGGCTGCATCGTCGAAAAGGGGACGCTCGACCCGACCGGATCGGTGTTTCCGGCGACGTTGATCCCGGCCAGCGGGACCGACGTGCCCGACCCGCCCGACGCTGCCGGAATATAGATCAGCGGGATCATGTCCGGGTTGACCGCCGAATCGGTGCCCCGCGCCAGATAGCCACCGCTTTGCGGCGACTGTTCTGTGCCGATAACGTCGACCGCGTTCAGATGGCCGCTCTGGCTCATCACGAAATGGACATGTGCCGGCATCGTTGCCGTGTTCAGCGTCTGCTGCTCGGCGCCGCTGGCCTCGCCCATCACGCGCGGCGACAGGCCCGGCCCCTGGCCCTGGCCCATCACCGCGCGCCCACGCAGATCGGGCAGCTTGAAGGTCGTTACCCCATCCCCGCCATAGGTGGTGCCGATCAGCGCGTACAAGGCGTTGTTCTGGGCGATCGACATGGTCTGCCCTGCGCAAAATGCCCAGTCGCGCGGTGCGAAGGTGAACCCGACGGTCATGATCTGGCCAATGAACGGCGTCATACCAATCCCCATAATTGCGCGGACTGCGATCAGTCCGGACGTTAGTCTCGACTTCCGGCGTCACTGCATTCCGGCCCGGCACGCTGCCGGCCCGGAATGCCCCGGATCAGTTGCGCGACGGGAAAACGCCCTGCAGCGCGATGCACTGGTTGAGCACCAGATAGGGCTGCATCGTCGAGAACGGCACATTGCTGCCCGCGACCGACGTGTTGCCGGAAATGTTGACCCCGGCCAGCGGAACCTTGGGCGCGGGATTGCCCGTCGCTGCCGGGACATAGATTTCCGGGATCGAATCGGCGACCGGCGCCGAATCGATCGCACGGGCAAGATAGCCATTGGGCTGCGGCGCCTGTTCGGTGCCCTTGATGTCGACCGCGCTCATCGTGCCGGTCACGCCGGCCAGGCCATGGCTGTGGCTGGGCAGGTTCGCGCTGATGAGCGTCGTCGTCTCGGTTCCGGCCATCTGGCCGAGCATATAGTTGGACAGCCCCGGACCCTGGCCTTCACCCAGCGCGACGCGACCGCGCAGATCGGGAAGGCCGAACGTCGTCTGGCCATTGCCGCCATAGGTGGTGCCCAGCAGCGAGAACAACGCCGAGTTCTGCGCAATCGACATGATCTGTCCGGCGGCAATCGCATAATGCCGGGGTGCGAAGTTGAACCCGACAGTCAGAATCTGGCCAATGAACGGTGACATGCTGATCCCCCACTTCACCTTACGAACGGTCCCAGTGACCTGTCCGGTGCATCGATTGACTGGATCGTCACCGAAGTTGGCGACCCGTCACGATATTATCACTAGATGCGCATGTGTAACGACGTGGATGGGCGAGTCAACCGATGCGTTTTCTGTAATATATAGGATGAATTACTATCCAATATATTTACGGCGGGCCACCTCAATTCTGTCATAGGGGGCGGAAAGGTGGCGCGTGATCGCGGCGGCGATTGCGGGCGTCACGGCGGCACGCTTGCGCGCGCGATCGTCGGCATAGGCCTGATCGGGTGCCTTCGAATAACGCTGGGTCGCGGTCAGCATCGCGGCTCGTTCGGTCGCGCTGGGCGTGAAACCGAAATGCGCCGGGATCCGGCTTTCCATCGCTGCGGTCAGTTCGGCATAGTTGACCAGCATCCCGCTGGGATCCTCGGCCTGGGCGGTCGCGGCGTCGAGATAGCGGGCCAGCACGGCGGCGCCCTGGTCCTCGATCGACGTGATGGCCGGGGTGCTGCCCGGATCGGGCGCGATGCCCGGCGCCATCCCGGCCGAAAAATGCATGCCCGGCATCGCCATGTGCGACACCATCACTTCGCCGGGGTCGCGGTACAGAAAGATCCACGGCGTTGCGGGAAAGGCGGCACGGAACAGCGGCAGCGCGAGGACATGCCACGCATCGAGCTTGAGGAAATAGCGCGTCGCATCGCCAGCGCGCCGGCGCCCGATCGCCGCGACGATCGCCTGCAGCGCGGCGACCTGTTCCGCTGTCGGTACACCGGCGGTCAGCGCCCATTGCACCACCGCATCGACCGGCGCGGCTTCGGACGCGACAATGTGCTGCGGCACGGCGGCAAGCATCTGCGCGACCAGCGTCGATCCGCAGCGCGACATGTGGAACACAAGCCCGTCCGGCGCCGGTAGCTGCGCGTCGGCGGCGCCGGCGATCAGCGCGGCAAGGTCGGTACGGGTGCGCAGGATGCGGCTGAGCGGGCGCGATGCCATGCGGATCACGCTGTCTTCGAACAGTGGCTCGCTCAGCCGGCGATCGCCGAACCATGCCCAGTCGAACGCCGGGCCGGCAGCGCCGGGGACCGCGCGAACCGGCAGCCAGCCGGTGGCGGGCCAGCGATCGAGCGTGACCGGCGCTGCTTCAAACCGCGAGATGCCGAGCGGGTCGGGCCCGGGATCGGCCAGCGTCGTCAGCGCCGCGTCGGGGTCGAGGCCCAGCATGTCCGCGATGCTGCGCACCTCGTGCGCGAATGCTGCCGGATCTTCGTGCTGGCCGAGCCGCGCCTGAAGTGCCGGGCTGGCCAGCACCGCGTCCCGCACGCTGCGCGCGGCCACCGTCCCGCTGTGACTGTGCATCCCGTGTCTCCCCCGCCTGCGCCGCGGTCCGGCGCGATCCCTGTCGCTGTGTGCGGACGGAAACGCGATTCAGCAAGCCGCCGGTGCGGCGGCGGCAGCAGCCAGCTGATCGGCCAGCCAGTCATTGACGGTCGCGTCGATCACCAGATGCACCCGGCTGGCGCTGCCGCGATTGACCACCGCGTGCGGATCGCTCAGCCGCAGATACCAGACTTCGCCCGGCTGCATCGTCACCGGGCGCGCGTTGAGCAGAAAGCTGACATCGGGGTTGGTCGTGATCGGGATATGGATGCGCGCAGTGCCCAGTTCGACGGCAAGGTCGTGGTCGCGATGCGGCTTGATCACCGAACCGGGCGCCAGCCGCATCAGCCGCACTGCGGTCAACGGGCAGCGAAAGGCTGCCAGTACCGCGCGGAAATAGGGCGTTTTCTCCAGCAGCGCGCCGTCGACATAATCGTCGGTGGTTGGATCGGCATAGATCATCATCACCGGGTGCGTCGCCCCGGCCTTGTGCCGCAGCGGCAGCACCGACCAGTCGCCCTCGTAATTCTGGCGGACCAGATGGGCGATCCAGTCGCGGTCGATGTGCGCCAGGTCGGCCGCCAGCCGATCGGGGTCAAAGGCCATTGCCAGCTTGAGCCGGTCGGGGAGCGCAGGTGCCATCGGTGCCATTAAGCCCGGGATCGCCGGGCAAGGCGAGTCGGAACTTGGCCTTTCCGCCGTGCGCCGGTCAGTGAAAGTCGCGCGAGCGCACGGGAATCCGGTCCGCCGGGTCGCGCCAGTGGCTGCTGTCATAGGGCTGCGGCCAGCGCGGTCCGGCCTCGCGCGGGTCGGGGCCGCCGCCATGGCTGGCGCCATCGCCGGGCATGGTCATGCGCGGCAGGTCGATCTCGCCGATCTCGCGCAGCATGCCGGTCAGGTCGGTGATCGCGTCGGCAACGACGTGGATGACGATGCCTTCGCGCTGCACCCGCCCGCGAATGCCCAGCATCGTCGCGGTCATCACGGTGCGGCGATATTGCTCGAACCGGTCGGACCACAACACCGCATTGGCGATGCCGCTTTCATCCTCCAGCGTGATGAACACCACGCCTTTGGCGCTGCCCGGACGCTGGCGCACCAGCACCAGCCCCGCCACCTCGACCCGCGCGCCGTCCTTCATGCCGGTCAGGTCGCCGCACGGGCGGATGCCGCGCGCTGCCAGCGTGCCGCGCAGGAAGGTGAGCGGGTGGGCGCGCAGCGACAATTGCGTCGCGCGATAATCCTCCACCACCTCGCGCCCCGCAGTCAGCGGCACCAGCGCGACCGGCGCCTCGCTACTCTCGGCCCGCGTCCGCCCCTCGCGCAGGTCGGCGGCGGCGAACAGGTCGAGCGGTTTGTTGGCCAGCCCCTTTATCGCCCACAATGCCTGCCGCCGGTTGAGCCCCAGCGCCGCAAATGCATCGGCCCGCGCCAGCCGTTCGAGCGCGGCGGGCCGCACGCCCGATCGCCGCCACAGCTCCTCGATCCCCGTAAACGGCCCGCCGGCTGCCCGCGCCGCCAAGATCGCGCGCGCCTCCGCCTCGGCCAGCCCATGTACCATGCGCATCCCCAGTCGCAGCGGCATGAGCCCCGCCCAGCCCGCATCATCGCCCCAATAGGCCGCATGGCGCGGGCGGCGATTGGGCTGGCCTGTGATCAGCGCGGTATCCCAGTCGCTGGCGTTGATACACACGGGATGCACCTCCACCTCATGCGCGCGCGCATCGCGCACGATCTGCGCCGGAGCGTAAAATCCCATCGGCTGGGAATTGAGCAGCGCCGCGCAGAAGATGTCCGGGTGGTGGCACTTCATCCAGCACGATGCGACCGCGATCTTGGCAAAGCTCGCCGCATGGCTTTCGGGAAAGCCGTAATTGCTGAACCCCTTGATCTGCTCGACCAGCCGTTCGGCAAAGTTGCTGGCAATGCCGTTGGCCAGCATCCCTTCGATCAGCTTCGCCTCGAACGGCCCGATCCCCCCGGTCGATTTGAACGTCGCCATCGCGCGGCGCAGCCGGTCCGCCTCGCTCGGGCTGAACCCCGCGCCGACGATCGCCACCTGCATCGCCTGTTCCTGAAACAGCGGCACGCCCAGCGTCTTTTTCAGCACCGTCTCAAGCGCGGGGGAGGGATATTCGACCAGCGCCGGATTCTGTCGCCGCTTCAGATAGGGGTGGACCATATTCCCCTGGATCGGCCCCGGCCGCACGATCGCGACCTGGATCGCGATGTCATAGAAATTGACCGGCTTCATCCGCGGCAGCATCGACATCTGCGCGCGGCTTTCGATCTGGAACACGCCCAGCGTATCGGCCTGGCGGATCATGCGGAAGGTCGCCGGATCGTCCTCCTGCATCACCGGCGACGCCATCGTCAGGCGCACCCCCTTGTGCGCGGCGAGCAGATCGAAGCTGCGCCGCATGCACCCCAGCATCCCCAGCCCCAATATGTCGACCTTCATGAAGCCGAGATATTCCAGGTCCACCTTCTCCCACTCGATCACCTGTCGGTCGATCATCGCGGCCGGTTCGACCGGGACCAGTTCGTGCAGCGGATCGCGCGTCAGCACGAAGCCGCCCGGATGCTGCGACAGATGGCGCGGCGTCCCGATCAGCTCGCGCGCAAGGCTCAGCGTCAGCGCCAGCCGGTGATCGCCCGGATCCAGCCCCAGCGCGGCGACATGTTCCTCCGGCACCCCGTCGCTCGACCAGCCCCACACCTGGCTCGACAGCGCCCCGGTCAGATCCTCGGGCAGCCCCAGCGCCTTGCCCACCTCGCGCACCGCGCCGCGCGTGCGAAAGCGGCTGACCACTGCGGTCAGCGCGGCATGGTCGCGGCCATAGCTGTCATAGATCCACTGGATCACCTCCTCGCGCCGCTCATGCTCGAAATCGACATCGATATCCGGTGGCTCCTTGCGCTCGGTCGAAATGAACCGCTCGAACAGCAATTGATGCTTCACCGGGTCGATCGACGTGATGCCCAGCGCAAAGCAGATCACCGAATTGGCCGCACTCCCGCGCCCCTGGCACAGGATCTGCTGGCTGATCGCGAACTGCACGATCGAATTGACGGTGAGGAAATAGGGCGCATAGCCCATCTGCTCGACCAGCCCCAGCTCATGCTCGAGCAGGTCGAGATGCGCCTGTGACGGCCTGCCGCCGAAGCGCTGCATCAGTCCGCTGGTGGCCAGGATGCGCAGCGCCTGTTGCGGCGTCTGCCCTGCCAGCACCTCTTCCTGCGGATATTGGTGGCGCAATTCGCGCAGGCTGAAGCTGCACCGCTCGGCAATCGCCGCGCTCGCATGCACCGCATCGGGCCAGCGCGCGAAGCGCCGCGCCATCGCCTCGGGCGATTTGAGATGCCGATCGACGCTGCGTTCGCGCTTCAGACCCAGCGCGTCGATCGTGCAGCCTTCGCGGATCGCCGTCACTACATCCTGCAGCATCCGCCGGTCGGGATGGTGGTACAGCACATCCCCGGTCGCGAGCGGGGTCAGCCCAAAGCGCCGCGCCTCGGCATGCACGTCATTCAGCCGCACCGCCTCGTTCGGGCGGCGCAGTGCGGTCATGCAGACATGGCCGGACGCGCCGAACAGATCGGCCATCCACGCCAGATCACCCTCGACACCACGCGGCACCAGCGCACCGACCAGCCCGTCGCAATATCCGGCGACATCCTCCCAATGCAGGATGCACTGGCCCTTTTCGCCGCGCTGCGCATCGACCCGCGCCTTGCCGAGTGTCAGCAGGCGGGTGAGGCGGCTCCACGCGGCGCGGTCCTGCGGCCATACCAGCAGCGACGCCCCGTCGGCGAGGTCGAGGCGACAGCCATAGACCGGGCGGATCGCGATACCCTGCTGCGCCAGCTGGTCGCACGCGAACAGCGCCTGCACCACCCCGCCCAGCGAATTGCGGTCGGTGATGCCGAGTGTTCGATATCCCATCAGTGCGGCTGCGGCGAACAGCTCCTGCGGCGACGACGCCCCGCGCAGGAACGAGAAATGGGTGGTGACCTGAAGCTCGGTGTAGCTCACCCGAACAGTCCGTGGAGATACCAGCTGAGGTCGCCCGTCACCGCGCGCTCGCCATCGCCGCGGCGGAACAGCCAGTAACGGTGCCCGCCCTCATCCTCGACCCGGAAATAGTCGCGCACGGCATGCGTCTCGGCCGAACGCCGCCACCATTCGCCGGCGATCCGCTCCGGCCCGTCGGCGCGCACCACGCGCACCGTGCGCCCGCGCCAGGTGAAGCGGCGCGGCGGCTGGTCGGGCAGTTCGGCAAGGACATGGTCGAGCCGCTCGGGCCGCGCGAGCAGCCGCGCCGGGCGTGGCCAGTCGGGGCGCCACGGGTCCGGCGGTGCCGACGACTGCAGCTGGCGGACATCGTCCGGCTTCATCCGCATGGCGCCGCGGTCGGGAGGATCGAGGATCGCGTCGCGCCCGACACTGCGTTCGGGCACATCGCTTTCGACCGGACGGCTGCGCCATATCCGGCGCGGGCCGATGCGCGTGGCGAGCGTGTCGGCGAGCGGGGCAAGGTCGGGCTTGGCCTCCTCGTCCAGCCGCTCGTCGAACGGGCGTGCGGCCAGCGGCTCGGCGCGGCGGACGTGCAATGCGATGGCGTCGATGCCATAGCCCGGCTCCACATCCTCGATCCGCCGCGCGATCAGGCGGGTGAGGTGCAGCGCGTCACGGCTGGCACGGGCCAGGCCGATGCGGATGCGCTGCGGCACCCCATCGACCCGGTCGGCAACCAGCTCGACCGCGCGTGCGCCGAGCCCAGCGGCCTCCAGCGCGACGCAGAGTTCGGGAACCAGCGCACCGATCCAGTGCGCAATTCCCTCGGCGGTCGCGACCGGTTCGGCAAAGCGCCGCTGCACCGCGATCGCCTCACGCGGAACCACCGGATCGAGCGGTTCGGGCAGGGTGCCCAGTGCCTGTTCGAGCCGGGTGACCAGCGCTCCGCCGAACCGGCGGGCAAGCGGCGCACGCGGCATTGCGGCGAGCGGCCCGATCCGCTCGACCCCCAGCCGCCGCAGCAGCTCGACCGCCGCCGGATCGACGCGCAGCGCGGGGATGGGGAGCGGGGCGAGTGCGTCGGCCTGCTGGCCGGGCGCGCAGATCAGCACGGCATCGCGCACCGCGAAATGCGCCAGCGCCCAGGCCGCACCCGGCGTATCGGCAATGGCGATCCGTGCGCGATAGCCGCGCCGCGCCAGCAGCCGCACAATGCGCCGCGCCATCCGCGCCTCGCCACCATGCAGATGCGCGACACCGGTCAGGTCGATCAACAGCGTGTCGGCCCCCTCGACCGCGACGCTCGGCGCCCAGCGCCGCGCCGCCAGCAGCGCCAGGCTGTGCAGTGCAGCCAGATCGCCCGCCGGATCGGCCGGGCGAATGTCGAGCCCGGACATCAGCGCCCGCGCCTGGGTCACCGCCATTCCCGGCACGATACCCAGCGCGCGCGCGGCCGGGCAGGCGGCGGCAACCAGCACGCGATTGCCGGTGCGGATGGAGGTGACGAGGGGAATCAATTCCTCCCCGGAACGGGGAGGGGGACCGCCGGCGAAGCCGGTGGTGGAGGGGGCCCACCCCGAAGCGGATCGCCTGCCTGGGGCCCCCTCCACCAAGCCGCTTCGCGTCTTGGTCCCCCTCCCCGTTCCGGGGAGGATTTTTGCGGGCGGCTCCCCCGCGGGAACCTGGCTGCGCACCTCATCCGACTGCATCGGCCGAAACGGATTCCCTGCGGCTTCGTCACGCCGCCCAAGTTCGCGCCGTGTCGGCTGCTGATGCGCGGGGAGCGCGGCAATCTGGCGCGCGCGCTCCTCGCGCGCCCAGCGCGCGCCGGGGCGCCAGCCACCGCCGCGCGGGACCGAACATGCCTGTTCCTGTTCCGCCGCCGCCGCGTCGCTCAACATGCCCAGCGTCGCGTCCAGCGCGATGCCGGGCGTGGTTTCAGGCGGCAGCGGCGGTCCGGTTCGCTCCGCCTGCCACAGCCGTTCGATGGGCCAGTCGGGCAGGTAGAGCGCAGCGACCCGTTTCATCGCACGCCTCCACTTGGATTTCGAAAGGATCGCCCCCCTTTTGCCGGGCCAGGCTCAGCTGCCAGCGCGCGCGCCCGACGCCTTCGACGGGCAGCGGAGAGGACGGCGCACAGCCTACGCGCCAGCGCGTCACCGCCGCCGATGGGGCGGCCAGCGGGTCGCCGCCCTGGCGCGGATGGCGCTTCATCAGCAGCGCGATGGTGCGCCCGCCCTCGGCCGCCAGCTGCAGCCGCCGGGTCGCCGGCATCGCCACGCGCTGCGCTTCGCCCACCACCGCGCCCAGCCCGCGATGGCGCAGCCCTTCCTCCATGATCGCCAGCAGCTCGTCATCGTCCTTCGCCTCGGCATAGAGGACGCGCTTGGGGGCCAGCCCCGCCTGATACAGGCCCGGCGCGAACAGGTCGCGCCGCCGTACCACCCACAGCACCGGCCCCCAGGCGCGCGCGGCGATCCCCGCCACGAACAGGGTCGCGGCGGCATCGTCGGTCAGGTCCGCGCTCGCCCCCGCTACCTCGTGCAGCGCATCGAGCCGCAGGCCACCATCGGCCAGCCGCGCGTCGAGCCGCTGCATGCCGAACGGCAGCACCGGGCGACGGCGAAAGCCGGTGCCTTCGATTGCGCTCAGCGTTTCGCGCAACTGGCTGATGATCGCGGGATCGGCCATGATCCGGGTACAGACTCCGACTCGGGGAATATGTTCCTATTTTGTTCTAACCGTTCGTCGAGTCAAGCTTGCCAATCGGCGATCGTGCCGTATCAATTGGCTATCACACCATCTCCCAGGGGAAGTTCATGAAGCCCGTATCCGGCGCGATTCTGCTCGCCACCGCCTCGCTCCTGTCGATCCTGCCCGCCGCTGCCCAGACCCCGGCGGCCAAGTCTGCGCCCGCCACCGTCGATGCGACGCCGATGCTCGCCCCGTGGCCCGGCCCGTTCGACGGGGTTCCGCAGTGGGACAAGGTGACCCCGGCGATGTTCCCGGCGGCGTTCGAAGCGGCGATGGCGGAAGCGCGCGCCGCCTTCATTAAGGTGCGCGACAACCCCGAGGCGCCGACCTTCGCCAACACGATCGAGGCACCGGCCAAGGCGACGACGTCGCTGTCGCGCGTCTTCCCGGTGTGGGGTGTCTATACCAGCAACCTCGCCAGCCCCGAGGTGCAGAAGATCGCGCGCGAATGGAGCCCGAAGCTGTCGGCCTTCTCGACCGAACTCAGCCTCGATCCCAAGATGTTCGCGCGCGTGAAGACGCTCTACGACAAGCGCCAGACGCTCGGCCTCAATGCCCAGCAGATGCGCCTGCTCGAGCGCACCTATCGCGATTACGTCACCTCGGGCGCGCTGCTGAACGAGGCGCAAAAGGCCGAGATCAAGCGCATCAACGGCGAATTGTCTGTCGCCTATACCGAATTCAGCCGCCGCGTGCTGGCGGATGAAGAAACCGCGATCATCATCGATAACGAGGCGGACCTCGCCGGCCTGCCCGACAGTTTCAAGGCGAGCCTGGCGGAAGAAGCCAAGGCGCGCGGGCAGGCTGGCAAATGGGCGGTCAAGAACACGCGCTCGTCGATGCAGCCCTTCCTGATGTACGCCACCAACCGTGCGCTGCGCGAGAAGGTCTATAACGCGTACATCAACCGCGGCGACAATGGCGGCGCCAACGATACCAACGCGATCATCGCCAACATCCTGAAGCTGCGGCAGGAACGCGCCAAGGTGCTCGGCTTCAAGACCCATGCGCATTACCGCATGGACGACACGATGGCGGAAACGCCGGAGAATGCGACCAAGCTGATGATGTCGGTCTGGCCCGCAGCGGTCGCGCGCGTGAAGCAGGAAGTCGCCGACATGCAGGCGCTGGCCGATGAGGAGGCGAAGGCGGGCAAGGGGCCCAAGATCAAGATCGAGGGCTGGGACTATCGCTACTATGCGGAAAAGGTCCGCAAGGCGAAATACGACCTCGATGAGAGCGAGGTGAAGCCGTATCTTGAACTCAACAACATGGTCAACGCCATGTTCTATGCCGCAGGGCGGCTCTACGACCTTGAGTTCAAGGAAAATACCGGCGCGATCCCGGTGTTCCAGGCCGATGTCCGCACGTTCGAAGTCAAGCGGTTGGGCAAGACGATCGGCGTCTTCTACCTCGACAATTTCGCGCGCGCGGGGAAGCGTTCGGGGGCGTGGGCGACCAGCTATCGCAGCCGTTCGGGGCTGCGCGGCGACGATATCGTGCTGGCGTCGAACAACAACAACTTCACCAAGGGCGGCAATGGCGAGCCGACGCTGATCAGCATCGACGACGCCTCGACCTTGTTCCACGAATTCGGCCACGCGCTGCACAGCCTGCTCGGCCAGGTCTATTATCCGGGCCTCGCCGGCACGCCGCGCGACTTTGTGGAATATCCCAGCCAGGTGAACGAAAACTGGCTGCTCACCCCCGACGTGCTCAACCGCTTCGCCAAGCACTACAAGACCGGCGAGGTGATTCCGGCGGCACTGGTGGAAAAGATCGAGAAGGCGTCGACGTTCAATCAGGGCTTCGACACGGTCGAGTATCTTTCATCCGCCATTGTGGACATGCAACTCCACAATCGCGAAACCCCGGTGACCGATCCCGACGCGTTCGAACGCGACACGCTCGCTTCTTTGGGTATGCCAAAGGAAATCGTGATGCGGCACCGCCTGCCGCAATTCAATCACCTCTTCTCTTCCGACGCCTATTCGGCGGGCTATTATTCCTACCTCTGGTCGGAAACGATGGACGCCGACACCTGGGCCGCGTTCGAGGAAAGCGGCAATGTCTGGGACAAGGGCGTGGCGGACAAATTCCGCACGATCCTGCTGGAAACCGGCAACGAAACCGACCGCAAGGAAGCGTACAAGGCCTTCCGCGGTCGCGACCCGGACGTCAACGCACTGTTCAAGCGCCGCGGCTTTCCGACTGGAAACTAAGGGGATTTGGGCGCTGCCGGGCTATTCCGGCAGCGTCACCTCCCAGTCGATCGGCTTGAACGACCCGTTGTTCGACTGCAGCGCCGAACAGGCGGTCAGTCCGATCACCAAATCCTCCATGGCCCGAAACACGATCCGGTCCCCGGCCTTGCTGAGCGGCGGATCGACGCGCAATTCGCCCGTTTCTCCATCAACCGGCACGTTCATGAAACAGTTGAACGCGGTCGGGATTGCATCCTCCTCGATCCCATAGGGCGCAAGCGCGGCGGCGAGGTTGCCAAAGCAACCGCGATGCGGATCGGTGTCGCCATAGATGATCCGAAACGTATCTTTCGAACACGGCGTCAGCAGAAAATCATGCCGCCCGACATCGTCCGCGACGATCTCCAGCAGCACGTTGCTGCGATTCGAATAGAGCTTGTCGCCCGTCGTCAGATAGATGCGGCTGGCATAATCCAGCGTCCGGCCGGACGAGATCACCTCGCCGACATCGCCTTTGCGATAGGCGAGCAGGTCGGCAACCTGTTCACCGGTCGGATCGGTGACGGTGAGCAAGGCGCCCTTGGGCAATTCGAATGCGACGCCTGAGCGCGGCTCGATCCTATGCGGCATCCTGGGCACCTCCGCGTCCGCGAAACGGGCAGCGCCATGCGAGGTCGACTGCCCGCCCGCTATATTGCCGGGCTTCCGAAACGGTGCCGTGCTGCGCCAGCATCGGATTGGGCGCGCCTGCCAGTGCGACATCGCGTGCGATGATCGAGTCGCGCAACTTCTCGTACCGCCCCTGCGCGCGCAGCTGTTCGAACTGGTCGTGCAGGTTGAACACCAGCGCCGGGCGCTCGAACCGGCGTGCGGGCCGGCTTGCCTGCGGGTGCAGGCCGACGACGAAAAACGCCTCTCCGCCGAAGCTGAGCGAGAAATGCGGGTCCTCCGGGTCATGGCTGACCCGCGGATCGGCTTGCTGCCCGAGCCATTCGTCCTTGTCGGTCAGCGACTGCAGCCGCGCCCACAGGTTCGCCTCGAATGTCGGCTCATCCAGCGCCCTGTCCTGCTCGAACAGCACGACGAGCGACTGGAACAGCTCCGGCTCGGCGCGATAGCTGGCGGCCAAGTCGTGCAGGTTGGGCAGAATGCGCAGATCGTCCCAGGCCGACCCGATATCCTTGCCGACGACGAAGCGCATGCGATCCCGGCTCAGCGCCGACTTCGCGCCGACGCATGGGAAATCGGGAGATTTGACGAACGCCCGAAAGCGCTCCGCCAGCGGATGTGCGGAATCATTACAGGGTCTCAGCATGTCCGCCCAACGCGCGAATAGCCAATTTGTTCAAATAGAAAGGGCCGGCCCCGTGAGGAGCCGGCCCTTATTCACACCATCACGCGACGGGATTAGCGGCGGCAATAGCCCGGGCGGTCGGCCCGATCGATTTCGCGGCCCGCCAGCGCGCCGACGACGCCGCCGAGCACGGTGCCGAGCGTCTTGTCGCCGCGTCCCGCCAGCGCATTGCCAGCCAGGCCGCCGGCGATCGCGCCGACGATAGTGCCGCCATCACCGTCGCGGCAGCGATCGGCAGTCCGGCCGCGATAGGTATAGCGACGGTCACCGCGCCGATAGTCGCGATACCGTTCGCGCTCATAGCCGCGACCATCGCGATAACCGCTGCGGTCATAATCGCGATAGTCGCGCGTTTCATACCGGCTCTGTGCGGCGGCTTGCGTCGCGGGGACCAGCGCCGTCCCGGTCATCGCCAGTGCCGCGCCGATCAGGGAAAGCTTCTTGAACATGTCAGTCTCCTTGGTCCGGATGTCAGATGCCGGGTCAGGGACTCGGCCAGTCGATAAGCGGGGTTTCGCACGGCGCCGCTGATAGGTTCCTGAACGGTCCGGTTAGGCGCGGTTCATCTCGACCGATGGAGTCTGACGGCAACGCTGCGCGTGCCAGTGCCACAATGGGGGAGGGGGCCGGTGCGCCCGGAGCGCCCAAGGGGGGAGTGCCAGCATCCCGATACGCTACACGGGAATTGTGGCAGGGCGTTCGGATCGCACCGGCATGTCGGGCAGGTCCGCACCAGGTGCGGATCAAGCTTGGCTGACGGTTAGATGAACGGGATTGAGCGCTGGCTGAACGGAATTGTTATGCAAGGTTCAGCTTTGCGGCGGGAATGCGGCGGCTATGAAGGATGCGATGCGTATTTTGTGGTCGGTCCTGCTGCTCCTGCTCTTGCTGCCCGATTGGTCGGGCGAGCCGCGCTTGCCGCTGTTACCCGCGGTCGGAACGGTAACCGCGTCGCCCGTTCCGCTCGATGCTGCCGCGCCCCAGCGTCGTCGCATCGGCGCCCTCACCTATCTTGGCGGCGTGCAGTTACGGGGTCCGCAGCCCGCATTCGGGGGCTTTTCCGCGCTGCGTGTGGAGGGCGATCGTTTCACGCTGCTCAGCGATGGCGGCAATGTCGTGCAGTTTTCGATGGGGAAGGACTGGGTCCCGCGCGCGGTGCGCTTTTCCGAACTGCCCGCTGGCCCGGGGCGGGGATGGCACAAGCGCGAGCGCGACAGCGAATCGATGACGCACGATCCTGCGACCGGCCAGGTGTGGATCGGCTTTGAACGTGCGAATCAGATCTGGCGCTATGCTCCGGGCCTGGCCCGCGCCGAGGCGCATGGCACGCCTGCGGCCATGGCCAACTGGCCCAGCAATGGCGGTGCCGAATCGCTGGTGCGTTTGCGCGACGGCGCTTTCCTGGTGCTGGCCGAGGATCGTCGCGGCCGGCGCCGCGGCACGGTGCGCGGCTGGGCCTTTGCCGGCGATCCGACGCAGGAGTCGCGCGCGCGCTTCGGCTTCAGCTACCGCCCGCCCGCCGGGTTCGAGCCGACCGACATGGTCGAGCTTCCCGACGGCCGGCTGGCCATTCTCAACCGACGCTTCCGGCCGCCCGTGCGCTTCAGTGCGGTGCTCACGCTTGTCCCGCGCAGCGCCATCCGGCCGGCGGCAATCGTGACCGGACAGGAAATTGCCCGATTCGACGGCACGGTCATCCGCGACAATTTCGAGGCACTGGCCGTCAGCCGTTCGGGCAGTGACACGATCCTGTGGATCGCGTCCGATGACAATCAATGGGGCCTGCAGCGCTCGCTGCTGCTCAAATTCCGCCTCGATGGGGTTCCGCGAAGCGACGATGGACGCTGATCGCGCCCAACGCGAAACGGCCCGCATCCCGGATCGGGAGCGGGCCGGTTCGAACCGTCACGCCGAGGCGATCAGGCTGCGGCGGTCGCCTTGACGATCTCGCGCTTCAGGCGGCGTGCACGCAGCGACAGCTTCGCATCGCTGGTCTTGAGCAGCCAGTTGTCCAGGCCGCCATTGTGCTCGACCGAGCGCAGGCCGTGCGTCGAGACGCGCAGGCGCACCGACCGCTCGAGCGACTCGGACATCAGCGTCACATTCTGCAGATTCGGCAGAAAGGTCCGCTTGGTCTTGTTATTGGCGTGGGAAACATTGTGTCCCACCTGCCGGCCCTTGCCGGTCAGCTCGCAAATGCGCGACATCGAATCGTTCCTAGGTTTCAGCCTGTCCGGCGGTGCCGGGAAAGAGCGGCCCGATAACGGGACAGGGCGGTTGCGTCAACCATGCATCGCCTTGTTTCGCCGGAGCCGTGCAACCCCTATGGTGAATGACGCGTTATTTCGCAAACGATTCGAATAGGGAGATCGGACCGATGCGTGGACTTCTGGCGATACTGGGCCTCGCGGCCGTCGCGATCGTGGTGTTGATGTCGCTTGGCATGCTGAGCATCCAGATGCAGCCGGGGGCATTCCCCACTGTAACATTCGAAGGCGGCAAGGCGCCGGGCATTGCCGCCGATGTCGGCGATGTCGGCATGGGCACCACCAACAAGACCATCCAGGTGCCGACGATCACCATGGAAAACAAGACGATCCAAGTCCCGACCGTCGAGGTCGAAAAGGCCGAGCCGACCCCCGCCGCAGCGGCAAAGTAAGCGCATGCCCCGCGTCGTCCCGGCTGGCGGGGCGGCGCGGGTTGGCGCATAGCGGTGCCATGTTTCCACTGCCCGAACCGATGCGCGTCGCACTCGACGCGGCGCGCGCTGCTGCCGAGACGAGCGAGGTGCCCGTCGGTGCGGTGGTGATGCAGGGCGCACGCGTGGTCGCGGTCGCGGCCAACGCGCCACGCACGTTGCACGACCCGACGGCGCATGCCGAAATACTGGCGATTCGTGCGGCTGCCAAGGCGCTGGAGCGCGACCGGCTCGAAGATTGCGACCTGTGGGTGACGTTGGAGCCGTGCGCGATGTGCGCGGGCGCGATTGCGCACGCGCGAATCGGCCGGCTCTATTATGCCGCCGCCGATCCCAAGGGTGGCGCGGTCGAACATGGTCCGCGTTTTTTCACTCAGCCGACCTGCCATCACCGTCCTGAAGTCTATTCGGGAATCGGTGAGGGCGAGGCCGCAACACTCCTGCGCGATTTTTTCGCCGCGCGGCGTTGATGTCCCTCTCCCCGCACGCGGAGGGAGGGACATGCATCAGCGCCGCATATCGCTTTCGCGAATCGGCACGATCTTGATCTCGACGCGGCGGTTCTGAGCGCGACCCTCGACCGTATCGTTCGACGCAATCGGCTGCGTCTCGCCATAGCCCAGCGTCTCGAGCCGGGCCGCCTCGACTCCGCGACCGACCAGATAATCGGCGACCGCGACTGCGCGGCGTTCCGACAGCCCCTGGTTATACGCGTCGGATCCGGTCGAATCGGTGTGGCCGTACACATCGACATAGGTCTGATTGTAGCGGTCGAGCACGTCGGCAACCTTGTCCAGCGTCGGACGGAACTGCGCCTGCACCGTCGCGCTGTCGGTGGCGAAGGTGATGCCCGACGGCATCGAGAGGATGAGGTCGTCGCCGCGCCGGATCACTTCCACATCGGTGCCGGCGGTCCGCTCGCGGATTTCACGCTCCTGCCGGTCCATATAGGCGCCGATCCCCGCGCCAGCGACAGCGCCGATGCCGGCGCCGACGATCTTCTCGGTCCGGTCGCGGCGCCCGCCGACAATGTCGCCGAGCAGATAGCCGCCGAGCGCGCCGCCGATCGCGCCGATGCCGGCCTTGGAAATGGTGCGGTCACCGGTCACCGGGTCGGTGACACAGGCGCCCGTCAGCGCCATTGCGGCGAGCGCTGGGATAAGGGGCCAATTGGCTGGAATACGCATCGATACCTCCTTGAAACT
Source organism: Sphingomonas sp. BE123 (assembly GCF_031456015.1). Taxonomy (NCBI): domain Bacteria; kingdom Pseudomonadati; phylum Pseudomonadota; class Alphaproteobacteria; order Sphingomonadales; family Sphingomonadaceae; genus Sphingomonas; species Sphingomonas sp. BE123. The sequence goes on from NZ_JAVDTW010000002.1 coordinate 658,687, forward strand.
TGCGCGCGTCAAACGGATCGGACCCGAACCTTGTTCCGCCTGCGCACCGACACGGTGGTAATCTTCCGTTGTGAAACCGAGCTGAATAAGCCAAAGGGGGCGCAGGCCAATGGACCCGCTTCCCCCTTTTCCCTGGATCGACGTTGCGATTATCCTCGCGCTGGTCGCGCTTAACGGCGCCTTCGCCATGTCGGAGCTGGCGATCGTGTCGGCGCGCAAGGCGCGGCTCGATGCGCTGGTGCGCGCGGGCAAGCGCGGCGCGCAAACCGCGCTCGACCTCGCTGCCGACCCCGGCAAGTTTCTCTCGACCGTCCAGATCGGCATCACCCTGATCGGCATCGTCGCCGGCGCCTATTCGGGTGCCAGCCTCGGCACCCCGACCGCGGCACGGATCGCGGCGCTGGGCGTGGAGGCCGAACTGGCCGAGACGATCGGCTTTGCCATTGTCATCGCGCTGACCACCTATGCCTCGCTGATCGTCGGTGAGCTCGTGCCCAAGCAATTTGCGCTACGCTCGCCCGAGCCGATCGCGGTGCTGGTCGCCACGCCGATGCTGTGGCTGTCGCGGATCACCGCGCCGATCGTGTGGCTGCTCGACCGCAGCAGCGCGCTGGTATTCCGCCTGGTCGGCCTCAAACGCGAATCGGAAAATCGCGTCACTGCCGAAGAACTGCACATGCTTGTCGCCGAAGCCACGCATTCGGGCGTGATCGAAGAGCATGAGCGTTCGATCATCTCCGGTGTGGTGCGGCTGGCCGACCGACCGGTGCGTGAGGTGATGACCCCGCGCACCGATGTCGACTGGATCGACGCGAACATGGATGAAGCGGCGATCCGTACCGCGCTGGCCGCAACCCCGCACACGCGGCTGCCAGTGGCGGACGGGTCGGTCGATGCAGTCATCGGGGTGGTGCAGGCCCGCGATGTCGTTGCCGCCTTGATCGAGGGGCGTCCGCTCGACCTGCGCGCACTGGCCCAGCAGGCGCCGGTGCTGCCGGATCAGGTCGACGCGATGGACGCGCTGGGCGCGCTGCGCCGCGCGGCGGTTCCGATGGGCTTCGTTCACGACGAATATGGCCATTTCGAGGGGATTGTTACCCCGGCCAACCTGCTCGCCGCGATTGCCGGTGAGTTCGCGTCGGACGCCGACCCTGGCGATCACCCGGCGATTACGGTGCGCGACAACGGGTCGCTGCTCGTGTCGGGGCAGCTCGCGGCCGATGTGCTGGCCGAGCGGATCGGCATCGACCTGCCCGAGGACCGCGATTACGCGACCGTCGCAGGGCTCGCGCTCGCGGTGCTCAAGCGCCTTCCCGAGGAAGGGGAGAGCTTTGTCGAACAGGGCTGGCGCTTCGAAGTCGTCGACATGGACGGGCACAAGATCGACAAGCTGCTGGTCAGCGAGCAGGCCTGACGCGGTCCGCCCGCTGGCTGCGTCGACGTCCCGCTGTTCAGCCGCGTTCGCGGGCCACTTCGCGCCAGCCGATGTCGCGCCGGGCAAAACCGCTCGGGAAATCGATCGCGTCGACCGCGCGATAGGCCGCGGCCTGCGCGTCGGTCACCGAGGCGCCGGTTGCCGTAACGGTCAGCACGCGCCCGCCCGCTGCCAGCAGCTGCCCACCGTCGCGCCGGGTCCCCGCCTGGAACACCTTGGCCCCGGTCGCTTCCGCAGCCGCGATGCCCGCGATCGTGCCGCCACTCTCGGGGGTGCCGGGATAGCCGCGCGCGGCCATCACCACCGTCAGCGCGGTGTCGGCCGAGAAACGCGGCGCCGCGCGCCCGGCCAGCGCGCCAGCCTCGGTTGCCAGCATCAGCTCGAGCAGATCCTCTTCAAGTCGCATCATCAGCACCTGGCATTCGGGATCGCCGAACCGGGCATTATATTCGATCAGCTTCGGTCCGGTGCGGGTCAGCATCAACCCTGCATAGAGCACGCCCGAATAGGGCGTTCCGGCCTTGGCCATGCCGGCGATGGTCGGCTTGATGATCGTCTCGATCGCCTCTGCTTCCAGCGCGGGGGTGAGCACCGGAGCAGGGCTGTACGCCCCCATGCCGCCGGTATTGGGGCCGGTGTCGCCATCGCCGACGCGCTTGTGGTCCTGCGCCGACCCGATCGGGAGAAAATTCACGCCGTCGGTCAGGACAAACAGGCTCGCTTCCTCGCCGTCCAGAAACTCCTCGATCACCGCTTCGCCGCCCGGCTTTTCGAAGATCGCGGCGACCGCGGCCTGTGCTTCCTCCTCACTCATCGCGACGGTCACGCCCTTGCCTGCGGCCAGGCCATCGGCCTTGATCACCACCGGGCGCCCGAAATCGCGCGCCAGCACCGCGCGGGCGGTGTCGAGGTCGCTGACCCGGACATAGCCGGCGGTCGGAATATTCTCGCGTGCGCACAGATCCTTGGTGAAGCCCTTCGACCCTTCGAGCTGGGCGGCGGCCTGGGACGGGCCGAACACGGGCAGGCCGGCGGCACGCAGGCTGTCGCTCAGGCCATCGACCAACGGCGCCTCAGGACCGACCACGACAAAGCCGATCGCGTGGGCGCGGCAGAAGTCGATCACCGCCGCGTGATCGGTCAGCGGTACATCGTGGCAGGTTGCATGTTCGGCGATTCCGGGGTTGCCGGGGATCGCATGCAGGCTATCGAGCCTGGGCGATTGCGCGAGCTTCCAGGCCAGCGCATGTTCGCGGCCACCCGACCCAAGCAACAGGACGTTCATGTCAGACCCCTTCGACGATAGCGATATGCCGCGGCTCGTAGCCGAGGGGCGGGAAGGGGACAATGACGCGCCGCTCAGCATCGGCGAATTGTCGCACCGGCTGAAGCGGATGGTCGAAGGCGAATTCGGCCATGTCCGGCTGCGCGGCGAAATTTCGGGCTTCAAGCGCGCGGCGTCGGGCCATGTCTATCTGGCGCTGAAGGATGCCGACGCGGTGATCGACGGCGTGATGTGGCGCGGCGCTGCCGACCGCCTGCCGTTCCGCCCGCAGGACGGGATCGAGGTGGTCGCGACCGGCAAGCTCACCATCTACCCCGGCCGCTCCAAATATCAGATCGTGATCGAGCGGATGGAACTGGCCGGCGAGGGCGCCCTGATGGCGCTGTTCGAGCGGCTCAAGGCGCAGCTGGCGGGTGAGGGCCTGTTCGATGTCGCCCGCAAGCAGCCTCTGCCGTTTGCGCCGCGCGTGATCGGCGTCGTCACTTCGCCCACTGGTGCCGTGATCCGCGACATCCTGCACCGCCTCGCCGATCGCTTCCCGACCCGCGTGCTCGTCTGGCCGGTCAAGGTCCAAGGCGATGGCGCGGCGGCAGAGGTCGCGGCGGCGGTGCGCGGGTTCGACACCATGCCCGAAAACGGCCCGGTGCCGCGCCCGGACCTGGTCATTGTCGCGCGCGGCGGCGGCTCGATCGAGGATTTGTGGGCGTTCAACGAGGAGCCGGTGGTGCGCGCAGTTGCGGCCTGCCGCATTCCGATCATCTCGGCCGTGGGGCATGAAACCGACACCACCTTGTGCGATTTCGCCGCGGACGTGCGTGCCCCGACCCCGACGGCGGCTGCCGAGATGGCGGTGCCGGTGCGCGCGGACCTGTCCCACCATGTCGCGACGCTGGCGCTGCGCACCGAACGCTGTGCGCGGCGCTATCATGAGCGCGGCGCTGAACGCTTGCAGGCGCTGGTGCGCGTCCTCCCGCGCCGCGATGCGCTGCTCGGGCCGCAGCGGCAAAAGGCCGATGACCTCGCTGCCCGGCTCGATCGCGGGCTGGAGCGGCGCGTGACGGTGGCGCGCGGGGTGCTCGACCGCGCCGGCGGCGCGCTGCGTCCGGCGGTGCTGGAGCGCAAGCTGGAGGGGCTGCGCCACCGGCTCGAGGGTGCGGGCAAGCTGCTCGACGCGGTCAATCCCGACAATCTGTTGCAGCGCGGCTATGTCCGGGTCGGTGCCAAGGCGAGCGGCAAGGTGATCGCCAGCGCGGCTGACGCTCGCGCCGCCGGCGCGCTGCTGCTGCATTTCCGCGACGGCACGGTCGAGGCGCGGGTTGAGCGGGGCGGGGGCAAGGCCTATGCTGGAGACCAGCCCGAACAACCGGGCCTGTTCTGATCCGGTTCCGAAGCAAAGAGTGAGCGTAGCCATGCTGATGTCGTCCAACACCTCCCGCCCGGCGCGGCTGCACTATATGGCGAATGGCTTTCGCGTGCTCACCTCGGGCGATCATGTCGTATGCGCGTCGAGCGGGGCGAAGATCCCGCTTGATGCACTGCGCTACTGGAGCGTTGCGCACCAGGAGGCCTATGCCTCGGCCGAGATTGCGACGGAGGCCATGGCGGGACGATGACTCCTGCCGGCAAATGGATCGCGGCAGCGGTGCTCGCGGTGCTGGGCGCGGGTGGCGCCGCATCGCTGGCGCTCGCATATCAGGCGGCGCCCCAGCGCAACCAGTTCCGCTTCGACGGGCCGATGATCCAGGGCGGTGCGGTGCTCGGCACGGCGCCGGCGCTGACCAGCCGCCTGACGCTTGACGGACAGGCCGTGGCGATGGCCGCCGACGGGCGGTTCCTGATCGCGTTCGATCGCGATGCCCAGCCGGTGGCCGAACTCGTCGCGACCCGCGTGGATGGCAGCGTGGTCCGTCAGCGCCTGTCGGTTCAGCCCCGCGCCTGGCGGATCGAGCGGCTCGACCGCTTGCCGCGCTTTGCCCAGCCGAGCGCAGAGTTTCAGCGGCGACGCCCCGCGGAACTGGCCCAGATCAATGTGGCCCGCACGAAGTCCCACGATGTGCATGGGTGGCGTCAGGATTTCCTGTGGCCGGTCACGGGCCGGATTTCCGGCCTGTTCGGATCGCAGCGCATCTACAAGGGTGAGCCCGGCGCCTATCATTCCGGGGTCGATGTCGCACGCCCGAGCGGAACGCCGATCATCGCGCCCGCCGATGGCGTCGTGATCCTCGCCGCGCAACAGGACTTCACGCTGGAAGGCAAGCTGCTGATGCTGGATCACGGCATGGGGCTGAACAGCGCGTTCCTGCATTTGTCGCGGATCGATGTGAAGGTCGGGGATGTGGTGCGGCGCGGCCAGCGGATCGGCGCGATCGGCACCACCGGCCGTTCGACCGGCCCGCACCTCCACTGGGGGATGAAATGGGGGGCGGCACGCATTGACCCGCTGCTCATCGCCGGGGCGATGCCGGTAGTGGCGGACTAGCAGGCCCGGATCACTCGACGCGCATCATCCGGACCGACCGCGCGCCGTTGAGCGAACCGAGGAAGCTGCCCATTGCCGCGCGCTTGATCACCAGCGTGTCGCCCGAGCGCGGGCCGCGCAGGCGAAAATCCTCAAGCGTCGTCCAGGTCGAGCCATCGTCCAGCTTGATGCTCCAGCGCGCATAGTCGGTGCGCCGCGCCGACGTCACCTTGGCGGTGATCGATTGGACCGCCTCGCCTTCGTCCACGCCATCGCCGAACAGCTTGATCTGCGGCAAAGCGATGCCGAACAGCCGCCGGCGGGTTTGCTTGACCGTTTCCTTGCTCATCACGATCAACTCGCGTCGGTCGCGCGCGGACTGCAGTGCGGCTGCTGCCTTGTCATAGCAGGCGAGCCGGGCGGTGGTGTCGGCGACGCTGCGGCATGCGGCGATATCGTCGACCAGGGCGGACGATCCGTCGCCCTGTGCCTGCTGCGCCAACGCCGGTCCGGCAAGCCCGATGCCGATAGTCAGAAGGGCCAGGGCGCGCATCATGTCGGTTCTCCTCGCGTAATTATGTAACGCGCGACGCGGGGTGGCGCATCATCAAATGCGCGTGGTGCGCTGCAGCATGACCGAATGTGTCGGATATGTCACAGTGGTTACGAAACAAAGACAGTTGCGTGATTGCGCATTGCCGCGCGGGATCGGCGGGATTTAGACATCACGCTAGCGCCGGAGTCCGTCCGGCCAAGCATGCAATGGCCATTCCGGTCAGACTTAGGGGGTTTGAACGTATGCAATCCACTTTCCGCACGCGCCTGATGGCGTCGACGCTGCTGATCGGCGTGTCGATGGCGGCGTCGCCTGCCTTCGCGCAGGACGAAGCCGCACCTGCCGACAGCCAGGAGGTCGTCATCACCGGCACCCTGATCAAGAACCCCAATCTTGAGCAGGCCACCCCGGTCGCCGTGATCGGCGCCGACGAAATCGATCTGCAGCAGGCAAACGTCGCCGAAGAGCTGCTGCGCGAGCTGCCGGGTGTCACCCCGTCGATCGGCTCCGCGGTCAACAACGGCAACGGCGGCGCTTCGTTCGTCAACCTGCGCAACCTCGGTTCGAACCGTAACGTCGTGCTGCTGGACGGTGTGCGTCTCGCGCCGGCCGAACTCAATGGCCGCTTCGACCTCAACAACGTTCCGCTCGCGCTGATCGAGCGCGTTGACGTGCTGACCGGCGGCGCGTCGACCACCTATGGTGCGGACGCCGTGTCGGGCGTGGTCAACTTCATCACCCGCCGCAATTTCTCGGGCATCGAAGCCAACATCTCGAACCAGATCACCGAGGAAGGCGACGGCCACACGCTGCGTGCCGACGTCACGATCGGTGCCAATTTCGACGACGGCCGCGGCAACGCCGTGTTCAGCGTCGGCTATCAGGAATCCGATGCGGTCTATCAGGGCGCCCGCGACTCCGGCATCAACGCACTGAGCTCGACCTCGGGCGGCGGTGGCGGCTCGGGTACCGCGGTTCCGTCGCGCTTCTCGCTGCCGGGCCTCGGCACCAGGCAGATCAACGCCGCCGGCACCGCGTTCAACCCGACGACCGCATTCACCGCGTTCAACTTCAACCCGTACAACGTCTATCAGACCCCGTTCGAGCGCTACAACATGTACGGCGCAGCGAACTACGAGGTCAGCGACGCGGTTGAAGTCTATACCCGCGGCATCTTCTCGAAGAACACGGTCGAAACGATCATCGCTCCGTCGGGTTCGTTCGGTATCGCGGTTGCGATTCCGCTGAACAACCCGTTCCTCACCTCGTCGATCCGCGACACCTTCTGCTCGGCGAACGGCATCGATGCGGCGACCTGTCTTGCGGCTTCGAACCCGGCGCTGCGTCCGGGCGATGCTGCCTATCGCACGGTCACCAGCTCGCTGTTCCGGCGTGCGACCGAAGTGGGTCCGCGTATCAGCGAATATAGCACGACCTATTTCGACTATCGCCTCGGCATGCGCGGCGGCATCACCGACTCGATCGACTGGAACGTGTTCGGCAGCTACGGCGAGTCGGAGAATCTCCAGCAGATCAAGGGTTACACGCTCAACTCGCGCGTCCGTGACAGCTTCCTCGCGGCAAACACCACGAGCTGCTTCTCGGGCACCGCAGCGGGCTGCGTTCCGATCAACTGGTTCGGTCCGGAAAACAACAGCAGCTGGACGGCGGATGCGGTTGACTTCCTGAACGAAGTTTCGACCGTTCGCACCAAGGTCTCGCTGGCTCAGGCACATGCCATGGTCAGCGGTGACTTCGGCGTCGCGAGCCCGTTCGGATCGGACCCGATCGCCTTCGCGGTCGGCGGCGAGTTCCGTGAATACACCGCATCGCAGGCATCGGACACGCTTGCGGCCGGTGGTGATCTGGGTGGCGCCGGCGGCGCGGCTCCGAACATCAATGGCGGCTACAACGTCTATGAAGCGATCGGCGAACTCATCCTCCCGCTCGTTCAGGACCGTCCGTTCTTCCAGAACCTAACCATCGAAGGCGGCATCCGTTATTCGTCCTATTCGGTCGATGCACCGGGCAACCCGTCCTACAACACCACCACCTGGAAGGTGGCGGGTAGCTGGAGCCCGATCGAGGACATCAAGTTCCGCGGCAACTACGCCCGCGCGGTCCGCGCCCCGAACATCGCCGAGCTGTTCTCGCCGGTGAATACGGGCCTGACCAACCTGACCGATGACCCCTGCGCCACGTTCAACGACGCGGGTGCACGGATCCGGCCGAACCCGACCGGTGAACTGCGCGCGATCTGCCTTGCGCAGGGTGCAACCACGGGCAACATCGACTCGATCGCCCAGCCGATCGCCGGTCAGGCGAACTCGACCGGCGGTGGTAACCTCAACCTGCAGCCCGAGGTCGGCAAGACCTGGACGGTCGGCGCGATCCTGACGCCGAGCTTCCTGCCGAACTTCTCGCTGTCGGTCGATTACTACAACATCGAGATCACCGGCGCGATCACCTCGCCCACCCCGGGCGATGCGATCACCGCGTGCTTCGGCAGCAACCCGCTGAGCCCGCCGACCGGCGCCGCCGGAACCGCGGCGTGCACCTCGATCCGCCGCGATCCGCTGACGGCCGGCCTCAACGGCGACCCGAACACGACCCCGGGTCTGTTCCTGTCGACGTCGAACCTCGGCATGCTGAAGACCAGCGGTATCGACGTCCGCGTCGACTATTCGCAGGATGTGGGCTTCGCCAAGCTGAGCCTGGCGGGCGCGCTGAACTGGCTCGAGCAGTCGAAGTTCCAGGCGGTCCCGGGCGGCTTCATCCGCGACTGCGTCGGCTATTATTCGTCGAACTGCGGCCAGCCGATCCCCGAATGGACCTGGTCGGTCCGCAGCACGCTGGCGTTCGACATGTTCGACGTCTCGCTGCTGTGGCGCCATATCGGCGGAACCGTGTATGAAGGCCAGGCTCCGGACTTCGCCGCGCGTGGCTTCGCGCCGACGACCCGCAACCTGTTCAGCGGTTCGCTGCCGGCAAGCGCCGGCACGCTGGCCGGGACCCAGGCGAACTTCAACCGCATCTCGGCGGCTGATTATTTCGACCTGACCACGCGGGTGAATGTGAGCGACAACCTGACCTTCACGGTCGGCGTCCAGAACCTGTTCGACAAGAAGCCGCCGCTGGTCGGTGGTGAAGCGGGTTCGACCTCGTTCAACAGCGGCAACACCTTCCCGTCGACCTATGACGCGGTTGGCCGTCGCTACGTCGCTGCGGCCAAAATCCGGTTCTGATCCGGACAGCACGTCAAAATTCGGGGGTGGGCAGCAATGCCCGCCCCCTTTTTTTGTACGCCGAAGTCAGTGCCGCACGGCCGGGCGAACCTTTGGCAAGTGGTCAGATGAGGGGGGCGGGGAGGTCGAAGGAGACGCCCACCCGCTCGGCGACCGCCCGGGCCCAGTCATGGACCTTTGCGATTTCGTCGCCATGCGCGGCATCGGCCCGGGCGCGCTCGCGTTCGCGCTCCTCTGGCGAAAAGGCGGTGCCGGACTTGCTGTGCCGGCCCAAGGCGCCATTCGCCGCGACTGCGTCGGCAAGTCCCGATGTCGCCGGTACGAAGCCGGCTTCTCCCAGTGCCTGCACCGTTCGCGCAGGATCGGCCATCAACCGTTCCGCCGAAAGGGTGAATAGCCGGCCGGGATGGCTGGCCGCGAGGGCTGCGAAGACGCGATGCTGTGCCAGCCACCCGACCGCCGCGACCTGCAGGTCGCTCATCCGGAAATAGTCCGCTGCATCGAAGCCCAGGTCGACCAGCCCGTCGCGCAGGAACCCTTCCAGCAGCTCGCGGACCCAGAGCCGGCACCACAGGCCCTTGCGCGCGACCGACGCCAGAAAATCCGGCAGCGGCGCATAAAGCAGCAGCGCCCGTGCCTCCGGCCTCAGCGCCAGCATTGGCGCCATTAACCCGGTGAGGATGTTGGACGGCTTGATCACGACCGTCTCGCCTGGTCCCCAGCGCCGCGCGAGCAGCAGCATGGCGTCGTCCAGCAACCGGGCGATTTCCGGCCCCGGCATTTCGCCGCGCCGCCGGATCCCGGTGACGTCGTTGAGCAGGACCGGCTCGGACAAGGCCATGGCGCGACCCGGCAGGTGCAGCGCGCGGGCGAGCATCGTGGACCCGCAAAAGGCCGAATGGAACAGGAAGTGGACGGGTGCGGCAACGGCACGCGCGCCAGCGACCGCGACCGCGCGGGGCACGATCTGTTGCGGTTGCGCGCCGACCAGTTCGTCGGTCAGGAATGGCCCGGCCGCGTGCAGGCTGCGCGGCACATGGCGGTACAGGATACGGTCGCTCGACCGGTCGTAGCGATGGGCTAGCCAAATGGGATCGGCTGGGTCGAACGAGGTGCTGGACATGATCGCCAGACTAGGGCCGAATCGTTCCCAGCGCGAGCTGTTGCCGATGCGAACGCCGGAAAATCGAATGCGTCAATTCGGGCAATCCCGTCGCTTTCAACGTTCGATCCTACCCATTACGGTTTCGCAATGGAATCGCCCTCTCAACAGGCCAATGCACAGGGACTGGCCGCGCTTCGCGCGGGCAATGCGGCGCTCGCCGCCACCCATTTCACCGCTGCGATCAACGCGGACCCCGGTGCGGGCAGCCTGCATCGCAACCTGGCACATGCCCATCGGTTGTGCGGTGACGATGCCGGGGAGCGTGCCGCGCTCGAAGGGGCGCTGACCTGTGATCAGCGCGACATGCAGGCGCTGATCCGACTTGCCCAGCTTCACGAGCGCCGGAACGAGCGACGCGATGCGCTGCATCGGTGGAGTGCGGTGGTGCAACTGGGTGCACAGATTGCCGCGCCGTCGCCCGATCTGGTCGCGTTGCTTGACCATGCCGCTGCCTATTGCGCGGCGCAGACCGAGGGCCTGGCGCGCCAGGTTGCGGCTGACATTCGGCCGGAGCTGGACAAGGTCGATCCGACCTCCCGCCGACGGGCCACCGCATTTCTGGACCATGCGCTGGGGCGTCGCGCGATCTATCGCAATGAATGTGCGGGCATCCATTATCCGTTCTTGCCGGCGGACGAGTTTTTCGACGCGCATCACTTCCCGTGGTTCGCGGCGCTTGCGGCGGAAACCGATGCGATCCGCGCCGAACTGCGCGCATTGCTTGCAGATCCCGGGGATGCGTTGCGCCCCTATGTCCGGATGGAGGATGGTACCCCGGAAAGCCGGTGGGACTCGCTCAATCACAATCTGGCATGGGGGGCGTGTTTTCTGTGGGAATATGGTGCGCCGAACCAACCGGTGCTGGACCGGTGCCCGCGTACTGCAGCCGCGTTGTCGGCGTTGCCGGGCGCGCGTATTCCCGGGCGGGCACCGAGCGCTTTCTTCTCGATCCTGCGACCACGGACGCGGATACCGCCGCATACCGGCGTCACCAACAGCCGGGCGATCATCCATCTTCCGTTGATCGTCCCGCCGGGATGCGGGTTCCGAGTCGGCGGCGAAACGCGCGCGTGGGTCGAGGGCGAGCCGTTCGCGTTTGACGACACGATCGAGCATGAGGCCTGGAACGACAGCGACGCACTGCGCGCGATCCTCATCTTCGATGTATGGAACCCACACCTGACCGATGCGGAGCGCGCAGTCATTGCGGACTATTGTGCGATCGCCGACCGCGCGATCGACTGATGCTGCACTGCACCCTTGCCAGTCATTTCGGGTATGCTAGCATCCTGCTGAATTGAAAGGGAGTTACCATGTCGATTGCTTTGTTGATTGCAGCAGCGTTCCAGGCAACGACGCCGGCGCCGTCGACCGCTGCACCGGATCCCAATGAAAAGCTGTGCAAGCGTATCGACGTGACCGGGTCGCTCGCGCGCAAGGAGCGGGTGTGCAAGACGCGCGCGGAATGGACCCGGCTTGCCGACGCCGGCAATTCGGTTGCCCGCGCGATCGTGGAGCATGGCACCGGGCGGCCCGCCGGCGGCCCGTAATTGCGCCGCGACTGGCCTGACACGCCGCGCTCTCGGCGCGCGGCGACCAGTGCAAGTCTTTGCGGTTGCTCAGACGTGAGGGCCGCCATGCCGGACGCGCCGACATGGCGGAACCCACGCTTGCTCAGGCCGCGCTCAGCACCAAGCCCCCATCGCCTTCACTCACCCGCACCGTGGCGCCGTCCTTGACCTCGCCGCGCAGGATTGCGTCGGCAAGCGGGTCCTGCAGGTAGCGCTGCACCGCGCGCTTGAGCGGGCGCGCACCATAGACCGGGTCATAGCCGACCCGCCCCAGCCAGTCGCGCGCTTCGGGCGTCAGGTCGAGCGTGATTTTGCGATCCTTGAGCAGCTTGCCGAGCCGCGCGACCTGAATGTCGACGATCGGCGCCATCTCGCTGCGGCCGAGCCGGTGGAACAGCACGATCTCGTCGAGCCGGTTGAGGAATTCCGGGCGGAAATGACCGCGGACGATCTCCATCACCTGTGGCTCGACGGCGGACACGTCCTGTCCGTCCTCGAGTTGCGTCAGGAACTGGCTGCCGAGGTTCGAGGTCAGCACGATGATCGTGTTGGTGAAGTCGACCGTGCGGCCCTGTCCGTCGGTCAGGCGACCATCGTCGAGCACTTGGAGCAGGATGTTGAACACGTCGCCGTGCGCCTTCTCCACCTCGTCGAACAGCACGACCTGGTACGGGCGGCGGCGGACGGCTTCGGTCAGCACGCCGCCTTCCTCATAGCCGACATAGCCGGGAGGGGCGCCGATCAGGCGCGCGACCGAGTGCTTCTCCATGAACTCGCTCATGTCGATGCGCACCATCGCGCTCGAATCGTCGAACAGGAACTCGGCGAGCGCCTTGGTCAGCTCGGTCTTGCCGACGCCGGTCGGGCCGAGGAACAGAAACGAGCCGAGCGGGCGGTTCGGGTCCTGCAGCCCGGCGCGGCTGCGGCGGACGGCGGTGGACACGGCCTTGACCGCCGCCGCCTGCCCGATCACGCGCTTGCCGAGCTGCTCCTCCATCGCGAGCAGCTTCTCGCGCTCGCCCTCCAGCATGCGGTCGATGGGGATGCCGGTCCAGCGGCTGACGACGCCGGCGATGTCGTCGGCGGTCACTTCCTCGCGCAGCATCGCGACGCCGGTGGTGGCCTGCGCCTCTTCCAGCTGCTTGGTCAGCGCGGGGATCGTGCCGTAGTTGAGCTCGGCCATCTTGGCGAGGTCGCCGGCGCGCTGGGCCTGTTCGAGTTCGAGCCGGGCGGCGTCGAGCTGCTCCTTGATCTTCGCCTCGCCCGCAATCTTGTCTTTCTCGGCCTGCCAGCGGCCGGTCAGCTCGGCTGATTGCTGTTCGAGATTGGCGAGTTCGTGGCGCAGATTGCCCAGCCGGTCCTGCGACGCGGCGTCGGTCTCCTTGGCCAGCGCCATTTCTTCGATCTTGAGCTGGACGATGCGGCGGTCGAGAGTCTCGATCTCTTCGGGCTTGCTCTCCACCTCCATGCGGATTCGGCTCGCGGCTTCGTCCATCAGGTCGATCGCCTTGTCGGGCAGGAAGCGGTCGGAGATGTAGCGGTTGCTCAGCGTCGCCGCCGCGACGATTGCCGCGTCGGTGATCCGCACGCCGTGGTGAAGCTCGTATTTCTCCTTGAGACCGCGCAGGATCGAGATCGTGTCCTCGACCGTCGGTTCACCGATGAAGACGGGCTGGAAGCGGCGCTGGAGCGCGGGGTCCTTCTCGACATATTTGCGATATTCGTCGAGTGTGGTCGCGCCGATGCAGTGCAGCTCGCCGCGCGCCAGCGCAGGCTTGAGCAGATTGCCAGCATCCATCGCGCCTTCGGATTTGCCCGCGCCGATCAGCGTGTGCATCTCGTCGATGAACAGGATGATGTCGCCCTCGGCGGCTTTCACCTCGTCAAGCACGCCCTTCAGCCGCTCCTCGAACTCGCCACGATATTTCGCGCCGGCGATCAGGCTGCCCATGTCGAGCGCCATGAGCTTGCGGTTCTTGAGCGTGTCGGGGACGTCGCCATTGGCGATGCGCAGCGCCATCCCTTCCGCGATCGCGGTCTTGCCGACGCCGGGATCGCCGATCAGTACGGGATTGTTCTTGGTGCGGCGGGCGAGGATCTGGATGGTGCGGCGAATTTCCTCGTCCCGTCCGATGACGGGGTCGAGCTTGCCGTCCTTTGCCGCCTGAGTCAGGTCGCGCGCGAATTTCTTGAGCGCGTCATAGCGATCCTCGGCCCCGGCGCTGTCGGCGGTGCGGCCGCCACGCAGCTGGTCGATCGCCGCGTTGAGCGCTTCGGGTTTGAGGCCTGCGGCGGCGAGTGCGCGCCCGGCATTAGTGGTCGAGGCGAGCGAGAGTGCGAGCAGCAACCGCTCAACCGTGACGAAGCTATCGCCAGCCTTGCCGGCAATCTGTTCGGCCTGATCGAGCACACGAACGGCGTCATTGTCGAGGCCAGGAGCCTGTTGCGCGCCGCTGCCGGTGACGGCCGGCACGCGCGCGAGCGCGGCATCGGTTTCGGCCACCGCGCGCTTCGCGTCGCCACCCGCCGCCTGGATCAGGCCGGCGGCCATGCCCTGCTCGTCCTCGAGTAGCGCCTTGAGCAGGTGCTCGGGGCTGATCCGCTGATGGTTCATGCGGATGGCAACGGTTTGCGCCGATTGGAGGAAACCCTTGGCGCGGTCGGTAAACTTTTCGAGGTTCATGATCGTCTGGTCCCTTTCGCTGCCCGAGATGGTGTTGCAGATTTGCAACACAAGTCCCGCGCAACACTATTTCGCGCATCGCGATGCTGGCGATCGCAGCGACGCCCGACAAGTGCGGAAAACAACGCAGGCTTGCGCGGATGCGGTGGGCCGGTATGTTGTTGCGGTTGTAACCTTTCAGTGCGGGAACCAATCTCACCATGAATTCAGCTATCGTCAGCCTGACTGCGATTGCAGTCGTGCTCAGCGCGCCTGCCTATGCCCAGCAGGCGCCGGCGCCTGCCGTTGCGGCGGTCCCCGTTGCCGATCTGGTGAAGCGGGTGGACATTCCGTACGAACAGTTCGTTCTGGCCAATGGCCTGCGCGTCATCGTGCATACCGACCGCAAGGCGCCGATCGTCGGCGTTGCCGTATGGTATAATGTCGGTTCGAAGCATGAGCCCAAGGGCAAGACCGGCTTTGCGCACCTGTTCGAACATCTGATGTTCAACGGGTCGGAAAACTCCCCCGGCGAGTTTTTCGAGCCGCTGAAGGAAGTCGGCGCGACCGATTATAACGGCACGACCAATGCAGACCGCACCAACTATTTCCAGACGGTGCCGCGCGCCGCGCTGGATCGCGCGCTGTTCCTTGAGAGCGACCGCATGGGCTATCTGCTCGGAGCCGTGACGCAGGGGAAGCTCGACGAGCAGCGCGGCGTGGTCCAGAATGAAAAGCGCCAGGGCGACAACCAGCCCTATGGCCTGCTGCGGTACAAGATCACCGAAGGGCTGTTTCCCGAGGGGCATCCCTACCGCCATTCGACGATCGGTTCGATGGCCGACCTCGACGCCGCCAGCCTTGACGATGTGAAGAACTGGTTCCGCCAATATTATGGCCCGAACAATGCCGTGCTCGTGCTGGCCGGCGATATCGACGCGAAAACGGCCAAGCCGCTGGTCGAAAAGTATTTCGGCAAGATCGCGCGCGGCCCGTCGGTTGCGGATCCGAAGGTGACGGTACCGACGCTCGACGCCGCGAAGAGCGAGGTGATGAAGGACCGCGTGGCGGTGACCCGCATCTATCGCATGTGGGCGGTTCCGGGCATGCGCGAAGCGGATTCGACGGTGCTCGATGCGTCGATCGGCGTGCTTGGCGGCCTCGCCAGCTCGCGGCTCGACAACATTCTCGTCAAGCAGGAGAAGCTGGCTGTCGGGGTTGGCGCGTTCAACCAGGCGCTGGCCCAGGCCGGCATGGTGCTGATCTCGGCCGACGTCCGTCCAGGCGTGGATGCAGCGAAGGTCGGCGAGCGGCTGGATGCGATCATCGCCGATTACCTGAAGAACGGTCCGACCGCCGAGGAGCTGGAGCGGTACAAGACCCGCACGGCATCGGCGCGCATTCGCGGCCTCGAGTCGGTGGGCGGCTTTGGCGGCAAGGCGGTGACGCTGGCGTCGGGCGCGCTCTACATGAACGACCCGGGCTATTATAAGACCCAGCTTGCACAGCTTGCTGGAGTGACGCCGGAACAGGCGCGCGCGGTGACCGCCAAGTGGCTGTCGCGCCCGGCCTATTCGCTGACGATCGAACCGGGCGCGCGCGAGGCCTATGCCGAGGCGGCGACCGCACCGAAGGCCAAGCCCGCAGCGGCCGCCGACGAAGTCGTGAAGGGCACCCGCGGCGCGCTTCCCGATGTCGCCGAGGTGAAGGACATCGACTTCCCGGCGATCAGCCGTGCCAAGCTGTCGAACGGGATCGAACTGGTTTACGCCCAGCGCGATGCCGTGCCGGTCACGCAGGCCGTGATCAGCTTTGACGCCGGCGTCTCCTCCGACGTCCCGACGGCGCTGGGGACCGAGCGAATGGCGCTCGCGCTGCTCGAAGAGGGGACCAAGACCCGCAATTCGATCCAGATCGCGGAGGCGCAGGAGCGTCTGGGTGCCGGTATCGGCGCCGACAGCAGCGCCGACCGTGCGAGCATTTCGATGTTCACGCCGAGCCCCAACCTTGCCGGTTCGCTGGAACTGATGGCGGATATCGCCCGCAATCCGGCCTTCCCGCAGGCTGAGATCGAGCGGGTGCGTAACCAGACGCTCGCCCAGATCGCGCAGATCCGGTCCAACCCGGCCGGTCTGGCGCAGATGGCGATGCCGACGCTGATCTACGGCAAGGATTCGCCTTACGCGAAGACTGCGGCGCTGGCCGGTGACCCCGCTGCCGTGCGCACGCTGACCCGCGACGATCTGGTCAATTACTACAAGGCGTGGATCCGCCCCGAAAAGGCGAAGATCTTTGTCGTTTCGGACCGTCCGCTGGCCGAAGTGCAGGCAGCGTTCGAAGCGAAGTTCGGCGACTGGAAGGGCGAGGGTGCGCCGGGGACGAAGGATTTCTCCGCCAAGCCGCAACAGGCTGCGCCGAAGATCCTGCTGATCGACCGGCCCGATTCGCCGCAGTCGCTGATCCTTGCCGGACAGATGACTCCGGTCGATCCGTTCGGCGATCCGATCGCGCTGGGTACCGCGACCGAAGTGCTCGGCGGCGACTTCCTCTCGCGCATCAACATGAACCTGCGCGAGGACAAGGCTTGGTCCTATGGCGCGCGGGGCGGCATCAGCCGGCTTGAGCATGCGGTGCCGTTCGTCGTCTCGGCCCCGGTCCAGGCGGACAAGACCGGCCCGGCAATCGCCGAGATCCAGAAGGAACTGCGCGCCTATCTGGGTGACAAGGGGATCACCAAGGTCGAGTTCGATCGCTCTGTCATCAGCGCGATTCGGCGCATGGCCGGCCAGTATGAAACCGCCGGCGCCGTGCTCGGTGCGATGCAGTCGAACGACTTCATGCGCCGCGGCGACGATTATCAGGAGCAGCTGGCGAAAAAATATCGTGCGCTCACGATTCCGCAGGTTGACGCTGCGGCGCGCGCGGCTCTCGACCCCAGCAAGCTGGTCTGGGTCGTCGTTGGCGACGCGGCGAAGGTGCGCGGACAGCTTGACAGCCTCGGCCTGCCTGTCGAGGTGGTGAAGCCCGAAGCCGTCGGCCCTGGTGCAGGCGGAAACTGAGGCGAAACCGGATTACAGGAGAGACGAACATGGCGAATGTCGATGGCACCTGGGATACCGTTACCCACTCGCCGATGGGCGATCAGAAGGCGACCCTGACCGTCACCAGCGCGGGTGACAGCTTCACCGGCACCTATGCCGGCGCGATGGGTTCGACCGAAATCACTGACGGCAAGGTCAATGGCGACACGCTGAGCTGGTCGCTCAACATCACCGTGCCGATGCCGATGACGCTGACCTGCGAAGCCACGGTCGACGGCGACGCGATCAAGGGCACGGTTACTGCCGGCGCCTTCGGTAGCTTCCCGATGGAAGGCACGCGCGCCTGATCGAATGATCGGCTGCGTTGAAATGGCCCGCTGCCCGTCAGGGTGGCGGGCTTTTTCATGGCCGCAGGACAACTCGCGCCGCTTCGGGCGTTCTCGTCGCGACAAAGGGAGACTTCGCATGCTGCGTGCCGCCTTCATCTTCGCGATCATCGCACTTGTGCTTGGCCTGCTGGGCTTTGGCGGGATCGCCGGGTTCGCCTGGGACATCGCCAAGATTCTGTTCTTCATCGCGCTGGCGGTCGCCGCGCTGTTCCTGATCCTGGGCGTGACGATCTACAAGAAGGTTACCTGACCGGGTTCAGCGCCGCACGCGGGTGACATGGCCCATCTTGCGGCCTGGCCGTGCTTCGTGCTTGCCATAGAGGTGCAGGTGCGCGCCGGGCTCGGCGAGCAGGTCGTGCCAAGCATCGGCGGCGTCGCCGATCAGGTTGCGCATTTCGACTGCGCTGCCGGTCAAACCGACCGGGCCGAGTGGCAGACCGAGGACCGCGCGAACATGGTTTTCGAACTGCGAGGTTTCCGCACCCTCGATGGTCCAGTGCCCGCTATTGTGGACGCGCGGGGCCATTTCGTTGAACACGGGGCCATCGGGCGTGGCGAAGAATTCGCAGGTCAGCACGCCGATATGGTCGAGCCGGTCGGCAAGCTGTGTCGCGAGCGCGATCGCGGCCGGAGCCTGCTGAAGAATTGCGGGCGGCGCGGGCGCGGTCGAGCGGTCGAGGATCCCGCCGACATGCTCGTTATGCGGCGTCGGATAGGCGATGCTGGCGCCGTCGGCGCCGCGTACCAGCAGCACTGAGAATTCATGGGTAAAGGCGACCAGCCCTTCAAGCACGCAGTCGCGTTCGCCCAGCGTCGCCCAGGCGGCCTCGGCATCTGCGGCAGACGCAAGCCGGACCTGGCCCTTGCCGTCATAGCCCTCGGTCGCGGTCTTGAGGATCGCGGGGGTGCCGATCGTGGCGAGTGCGGCGTCGAGATCGGCGCGCGACGCGACCGGATGCCACGGGGCGGGGCGGCCGCCGCATTCCTCGGCGAGGCGCTTCTCGTTCCAGCGGTGCGCCGCCGTTTCGAGTGAAGCGTAGCCGGGGCGGACCGGTGCGTGTGCCGAGATCGTCGCAACGGCAAGCGCGTCGACATTTTCGAACTCATAGGTGACGACGGCGCAGTCACGGGCAAAGGCGGTGAGCGCCTCAGCGTCGTCATAAGCCGCGCAGGTGAAGGCGGCGGCGACGTCGCATGCCGGGCCGCTTTCGGGCGCATAAATGTGGCAGCGGTAGCCGAGCTGCGCGGCCGCGACCGCGATCATCCGGCCGAGCTGGCCGCTGCCAAGAATGCCAAGAGTGCTGCCGGGCGGAACTGCGGTCATTCGGGATCCGTTGCCACGCTTTCGGTCTGGCGCGCGCGCCATGCCTTGAGCCGCTCCGCGAGATCGGCGTCGCTGGTAGCCAGGATCGCGGCGGCGAGCAGGGCCGCGTTGATCGCGCCGGCCTTGCCGATCGCCAGCGTGCCGACGGGGATGCCGCCGGGCATCTGAACGATCGAAAGCAGGCTATCCATGCCCTTCAGCGCCTTCGATTCGACCGGGACCCCAAGCACGGGGAGATGGGTCATCGATGCCGCCATGCCGGGCAGATGCGCCGCGCCGCCCGCACCTGCGATCACCACTTTCAACCCGCGGTCGGCGGCGCCGTTCGCATAGTCGTAGAGCCGCTGCGGGGTGCGATGGGCGGAGACGACCTTGGTCTCGTGCGGCACGCCGAGCGCGGCGAGCGTCTCGGCTGCGTGGCGCATCGTCTCCCAGTCGGAGGTGCTGCCCATGATGATGCCGACCAGTGGTGTGTCCGCCATTCGCCTGCCCTGAAAGCTGCGGGAAAGCGTCCCCCTAAAGGCGTCGCGCTTTGGACGCAATGCGCGGGAAGCACCGCGTGCAAGATCGGTTATATTGGGCGACATGACCGACGCGATGCTCTCCGACGATGAAGCCTGGGACGCCTTTCAGCGCCGCGACCGCGCCTATGACGGGCGGGTGATCGCCGGGGTGTTGACCACCGGCATCTATT
This sequence comes from Sphingomonas sp. BE123, assembly GCF_031456015.1. Classification (NCBI taxonomy): domain Bacteria; kingdom Pseudomonadati; phylum Pseudomonadota; class Alphaproteobacteria; order Sphingomonadales; family Sphingomonadaceae; genus Sphingomonas; species Sphingomonas sp. BE123. Next base: position 678,512 of record NZ_JAVDTW010000002.1, read on the forward strand.
GCAAGCCGAGCTGCCCGGCGCGGCATCCGTTGCGCACCAATGTGCGCTTCTTTCCCGATGCGGCGAGTGCGCGTGCAAGCGGGCTGCGCGCGTGTCTGCGCTGCAAGCCCGACGAGATCGGGCGCGAGCGGGTGGCGGTGGCAGCGGCTGTAGCGCTGCTGGAAGGCGCGGAAGAGGCGATCGGGCTTGAAGCACTGGCCGAGCAGGTCGGCTATGCGCCGCATCATTTCCAGCGCCTGTTCAAGCGCGCGACCGGGGTCACCCCGGCTGCCTATGCCCGGGGGGTGCGCGCGCGGCGCGCGGCTTCCGCACTCGATACGGAGGGAAGCGTGACCGCGGCGATCTATGAGGCAGGCTATTCGGCGCCCAGCCGCTTTTACGAAACCGCCGCCGACCGGTTGGGCATGACGCCGAGCGCGTGGCGCAATGGCGGGGCAGGCGTCACGATCCGCTGGACCGTCGCGGCGACGAGCCTTGGGCCCCTGCTGATCGCTGCGACCGACAAGGGGCTGTGCCGGGTCGCGTTCGACGAGGACAGCCTGGCACTCGCCGCCCGCTTCCCGTGCGCTGAGATTGTCGCGGGCGGCGCTGCGTTGGCCGATCTGGCAGCACGGGTGGTGGGCGAAGTCGAGCAGCCCGGGCGGCACACCGACCTGCCGCTCGACGTGCGCGGAACTGCGTTTCAGGAAGCGGTATGGCAGGCGCTGCGAGCGATCCCGCCTGGCGAGACGCGCAGCTACACCCAGCTGGCGATTGCCGCCGGGCGGCCCGGCGCGGTGCGGGCGGCAGGGACGGCGTGCGGAGCAAATAACATTGCCGTTGTCATTCCATGCCACCGGGCGCAGCGTAGCGACGGCAGCATGGGCGGCTATGCCTATGGGATCGCGCGCAAGCAGGTGCTGCGCGCGCGGGAGGGCGTGCAGGACACCTAGCCGACGGCGCGCCGCATCCGGAAGGTGCCGGGTCCGTAGCCGCCCGCCTCCACGATCGCGAAGCCCTGGCTCGCCCAGAACGCCTCGGCGCCATTGACCGCGACCAATGTGACATCGCTGAAGCCGGCCTGTCGCGCGCAGGCGATGACCAGCGCCGTCGCGGCGCTGCCCGCACCCTGCCCGCGTGTTTCGGGAAGGAGCGCGATGTCGTGGAGGTAAAAGCTGTCCGCGTCCGCCGGGATCGCGCCGAGCAGTGCGCCCAGCGCGGGCGACGTCGCGCGGTGCCATGGATGGGCGACGAGCAGGCCCGCAATCACATCGCCACGCTGCCAGACAAAGCATCCGGTCGGCCATAGCGCGAGGCGTTCGGCATAGACCGCGTGCGACTCGGCATAGCATCCATGAACCTTTGCCGAAATCTCGGCGACCGCCGGCAGATCGGCGACGGCCATCGCCCGCCAGCCCATCTCAGCCTGCCGATTTGCAGCTATAGACCAGACGTTCGTTGAAGATCTGGGGCAGGGCGGTGCGGATCGACTGTTGCCGTGCGGCAAGGTCGGCACGCGCCGCCGGATCGGACGAACAGGCCTTGACCTTCACATCGGCGCGACGTGCGCGCGCGGTCTCCATCTGTGCGGCAGAGAGCAGGTAGCGGGTCGTCGAGTAGGTTCGCGTCGTCGGGGCATATTCGAGCACCGAGACCGTCGCTTCCTCGTCCGGCACCAGAATGCGCTGCCAATTCTGTCCGGCCTCGGCATATTGGGTGCGGCCATTGACGCAGCCATCGGGATTGATGTCGATCGCGACGTCCTTGGTATCCGACACGGTCACGCGTGAGCGGGGTAGGTCGATGGTGCAGACCATCTTGCCCAGGCCGCCGGGCTCGGCCACCGGCGGGGGAACTGCGACGCGGGCGCCCCCGTCGATCGCTGCGGGATCGAAGGCAGGGCGCAGCACGAAGGTGGCGACCGACGCGATGATCAGGGCACCGCCGCCCAGCGCGGTCAGCACGGCCTCGCGCTTCTGCTCGCGGATCAACAGCAGCCCGCCGACGCCCAGGGCAAAGGCGCCCATGACGAGCAGCAGCGTAGCCCCGGCCATGTAGTTTTCACGGGTCACGATATTCGCGCTGCGCGCTGTCTGGATCGCATCCTCGCGGTCGGCGGCGGCCTTGGCGGCGGCCTCGCGGGCGCGCAGTTCGTCGGCCTCGCGCGCCTGCTCGGCGGCAGTGCGGTCCTGTGCCAGCCGCTCGGCGATGCTGGTACAGGCAACGCCATTGGCGGGCATCGGCTGCTGCGCCTCACGCAGAAAGGCGGCCACCTCCTCGTTGGCAATTGCAAAGCCGAAGCTGGCGTCCCCGTCGTCCGCGCGGGTCAGCGCGGCATTGACGCCGAGCACGCGCCCGCACGGGTCGAGCAGCGGCCCGCCGGAATTTCCCCGCGCGATCCCCGCAGTGTGGAGCAGGACCTTCACCCCCTGCAGGTCGCGGCGTCCTGAAAAAACGCCCTGCGAGCGGATCGGAGTGAGCGGAGTGATGAAGTCGGCGGCGGTACGCGCAGTGGCCAGGTCGACATTGCCGGGATAGCCAAGCGCGATCATCGAATCGCCTTCGCTGACCGGGCCCGAGTAAAAGGTCAGCGCGGGAAGGCGGATGCCGGTGAATTCGATCAGCGCTAGGTCGCGGTCGCTGTCGATTGCGATCAGCCGACCCTGGAATGACTTGTCGCCCTCTGACGGAACGACACCGATCAGGACATTGCCCGGGTAGCGTTCCGCCGCCTCGACGACATGCGCATTGGTCACGACCCGGTTGGGGGCGACGGCGAAGCCGCTGCCATGGCCGAAGCCGACGACCTCGCCCTCGACGGTCGCGATGGTGACGATTCGCACCACTCCGCGTCCCGCCGCGGAAATGTCGTCGGCGCGGGCGGGCGCGGCGCACAGGCCCACGGCCAGCGCAAGGGCCAGCAGCAGGCGGTGGAGCAAGGTCGGGCTGCGCATGGTTCGCTTTCCTGCGCGAAAGCGGGCGATGCGCGCAAGTCTGCTGTTTCGCGAGAACGGTCGGCCTTGGCCGTCAGAGGAAATTATACGGATCCACATCGACCACCACGCGGACCTTGGGCGACCAGTCGAGCGCGTTCAGCCAGTCGCGGATGACCGTCTGGACGTCGAGCGTCCGACGCGCGTGAACCAGCAGGCGGAACCGATGACGCCCCCGCAGCATCGCGAGCGGGGCGGGGGCTGGGCCAAACACCTGCATCGCCTCCACCTGTGGCGCGCTGCGGCCGATCGCGCGGGCGGTGTCGAGTGCGGCATCCTTGTCCTCGCTCGACACGATGATCGCGGCATAGCGGCCAAAGGGCGGGGCGCCGGCCTCGCGCCGCGCCTCGGTCTCGGCGGCGTAGAAGCCCTCGGCATCGCCGCTGACCAGCGCGCGCATGACCGGTGCCTTGGGACTGTGCGTCTGGATGAGGACGGTCCCGGGCTTTTCGCCGCGCCCGGCGCGCCCGGCGACCTGACAGATCTGCTGAAAGCTGCGCTCAGCCGCGCGCAGGTCGCCGCCTTCGAGGCCAAGATCCGCATCGACCACGCCGACGAGCGTCAGGTTGGGGAAGTGATAGCCCTTGGTCACCAACTGCGTCCCGACGACAATATCGATGTCCCCCGCTTCCATCCGCGCAACGAACTCCGCCGCCTTGGCCGGGGACCAGATCGTGTCTGAGGTGACGATGGCGGTCTTGGCATCGGGAAAAAGCGCCGCCACTTCGTCCGCGATGCGCTCGACTCCCGGGCCGCATGCGACCAGGCTGTCCTCGGCGTCGCATTCGGGGCAGGCGCGTGGGGTCGGGATGGTGTGCCCGCAATGGTGGCAGGCAAGACGGTTGATCAGCCGGTGCTCGACCATCCATGCCGTGCAATTCGGGCATTGGAAGCGGTGCCCGCAGGTGCGGCACAAGGTCAGCGGGGCATAACCGCGGCGATTGAGAAACAGCAGCACCTGTTCCTTGCGTTCCAGCGTCGCCTCGATCGCGCGCACCAGCTTCGGCGCGAGCCAGCGCCCGCGCATCGGCGGATCGGCGAGCAGGTCGATTGCAGCGATCGCGGGCATCTCCGCCACGCCATAGCGGCCGGGCAGCTTGAGTTCGGTGTAGCGGCCGAGCGCGACCTGGTGCCGCGTCTCGATCGCCGGGGTCGCGCTGGCGAGGATCACCGGGCAGGAATCGAAATGGGCGCGCATCACCGCGACGTCGCGGGCATGGTAATGGACGCCTTCTTCCTGCTTGAAGCTGGTTTCATGTGCCTCATCGACCACGATCAGCCCGAGATTGGGGTAGGGCAGGAACAGCGATGAGCGCGCGCCAACGGTGACCAGCGCCTCGCCCGTCGCGATGGCCCGCCAGGCGCGGCGGCGCTGCGACTGACGCAGGCCGGAATGCCAGGCGACCGGCTCGACGCCGAAACGGGCATGGAAGCGCTTGAGAAAGGGTTCGGTCAGCGCGATTTCGGGGAGCATCACCAACGTCTGGCGGCCCGCGCGGATTGCCTCGGCGACGGCCTCGAAATAGACTTCGGTCTTGCCCGATCCGGTCACTCCGTCGAGCAGGAAGGCATGGAAGCTGCGCGCGGCAACCGCCTCGCGCAGCGTGGTCGCTACCCGCGCCTGCGCGTCCGACAGTGCCGGTGCGCCAAACCCCGGGTCGGGCAGGGGGTAGGGGGTGTCGAGCGCCACCGTCACCCCTTCGATCGCGCCGCTCTTCACCAGTCCGCGGATCACGCCGTCGGAGACATCGGCAATCGTCGCCAGTTCGCGGATCAACCCCTGCCGGTCGCCGATCCGCTCCAGCGCCTGTTCGCGCTGCGCGGTCATGCGTGGGGGCACTTCGCCCGTCGCCCGATACTCGACAATGGTCTTGCCGCCCTCCAGCGCCGAGGTGGAGCTGAGCGCCATGCGCAGCACCGAGGCGAGCGGCGCGAGATAATAGTCGGCGGTCCATTCGATCAGACGGCGGAGCGGCGCAGGGATCGGCGGCGCGTCAGCAACGGCGAGCAGGTTGCGCAGGCGATTGTCGCCGATCTCCTCGGTCGGCAGCCGCTCCGCCTCCCACACCACGCCGATCAGCTGCCGGGGGCCAAGCGGTGCGACAACGATCGACCCCGGCGCGACCGCCATCCCATGCGGGACACGGTAATCGAGCGGGCCGAGCGCTGAGTTGAGGACGATGACGCGGGCGCGGGACATGAAGCGCCCATATCGGCGCTATCGACGGCGCTGGAAAGGCTTTGCGTCAATCAGAAGGTTGCAGTGAGACCAACCGTCAGGGCATGCTCCATCCGGTCCGGAGCGGTGCGGTTGAAGCGATACTGGTTGAGGTAACCGACTGCCGCGTCGATCTTGCCGGTCACCGGAAAACCGATCTCGACAAAATTGCGCATGCGCTCATGCCCCGTGCGCTGGCCGAAATCGGTGTTGTTGAGGTTGAAATAGCTTTCATGCCCCAGCTCCAGATCGACGGTGTCGCTTAATGGCAGCGTGTAGCTGATCTCGGGACGGACGCGGTGGCCGACATTGTCGCCATCGCTGCGAAACCGTTGTTCCAGCCGGATGCGGCCGCTGACGGCACCCGTTCCGATCGCAAGGTCGGGGAAGCCTAGTTCCTGGCGCGGGCGCCATTCGGTATTGTCGACGCTGCCATCTGCGACCGCGATGACGCGGTTGAGGCCGCCGGTGAGCGTGAAGCCACCGCCAATGTCGACGCCGATCGTGGCGACATACTGGCTCTCGTAAATGCCGCCCTCGGCATCTCCCAGGCGCTGATTGGTTTCAAGTTCAAGCGAGATCGACTCGGACAGGCTGGTCTGCGCCGACAGCTTCGCCCAAAGCTGTGCGTCCTCGCTCTGAGCATGCGCGGCGGCGGGGGCGACTGCTGCAAACAGGAGCGCACAGACGATCAATCGCACAGGTTCAATCTCCAGAGGGTGCCGCTTTCGCCGACGGCGCGTATAAGCGCCCCGATTCGAAGTGCCGGCGCTGTAACACAAGCGTCACCAAAACGTCACATCCGTGCAAAGGGATCCCTAATGAAGTTCTTCGCCGACACCGCTGACACCCAGGATATCCGCGATCTTGCCGATGCGGGCCTGCTGGACGGGGTCACCACCAATCCATCGCTGATTCACAAGTCGGGCCGCAATTTCCTTGAGGTTGTCGCCGAAATCTGTGGCATCGTCGATGGTCCGGTGTCGGCCGAAGTGGTCGCGCTGGACTATGACGGAATGATGCGCGAGGCCGAGGTGGTCCGGAAGATTGCGGACAATGTCGCGGTCAAGCTGCCGATGACGATCGACGGGCTCAAGGCCTGCAAGACGCTGACCAGCGACGGGACGATGGTCAATGTCACGCTCTGCTTCTCCGCGACGCAGGCGCTGTTGGCGGCAAAGGCCGGGGCAACCTTCATTTCGCCGTTCGTCGGGCGGCACGACGATCTCGGCTTTGACGGGATGCAGCTGATCAGCGACATCCGCCTGATCTATGACAACTACGCGTTCGAGACCGAGATCCTGGTCGCCAGTGTCCGCCATCCGGTCCATATTCTCGAAGCGGCGAAAATGGGGGCGGACGTGATGACCGCGCCGCCGGCGGTGATCCGTCAACTGGTCAAGCATCCGCTGACGGACAAGGGGATTGAGGGCTTCCTGTCCGACTGGGCGAAGACCGGGCAGACCATCGCCTGATTGGACATGGGCGAATTGCAGAAGGGCCGTCCCGGGATGCCGGGGCGGCCCTTCTTCGTCGGGGTCACTCGGCGAGGAATGCCTTGACCTCTGCCGCGAAGCGCTGCGGCTGATCGAGCATGATGAAATGATAGCTGTCGGGGACCGCGACTAGCCTGGCCGGGGTGCCGGCATAGGCGGGTTCCCACATCGCCTTCGCCCGGGCCTCGCCGACACCGGCGGCGTAGAGGATGGTAAAGGGCTTGGCGGTGACCTTGCCCAGTTCCGGGCCGATATCGGTGACGATATCCTCGTACAGCGCCTGGGCGACGGCCCGCTGATCAGCCTTGAGACCCCAATTGGCGACCTTGATCCGACCTTCGGGGGTGTTCGACCAGATGCCGCCGGGGTCGCTTGTGACAGTGGGCATCGCCCTCATGCGATCGGCCCCGGCAATGGTCATGGCACGAAGCTGTTCGGCGCGCGGCGCGATGCTGGCGGGGGTGGCGGCGGGGTCGAACAGCTTGCCGAAGAAGGGCAGGGTATCGACGACCAGCAAGCGGCCGACCCGGTCGGGGTGACGGGCAGCGAGCATCATGCCGATGAGGCCGCCATAGCTGTGGCCGATCATCGCGGGCCGCTTGGCACCGCGCTTGGCAGCATCGGCGAGGAGGTCGGCGATGATGCCGTCGGTCATGCCGGGCTTGCCATTCTCGCCCAGTGCGTCGCCGCCAAATCCGTTGACCTGGACCAGCAGGACCTGCTGGTCCTTGGCGAGATCGGGGGCGATGCCGTCCCAGACGTCACGGGGGCTGGACAGGCCGGGGATGAGGTAGACCGGCTCGCGGCCGGGCTTGGCTTCACCGAGGGCAACGATCGAGATGTGTGGCATCCGCTGTTCGGCGGTGGCGGTCTGGGCGTGACTTGCCGGAGGGGCGAGCGGTGTTGTGGCGAGGGCCAGTAGGGCGATCAGGCGGAACATGGCTCAGGCCTCCTTTGCGGGGTTGGTGAAAATGTCTTCGATCGTCAGGCCGAACAGATCGGCGATCTTGAAGGCCAGCGGCAGCGAGGGGTCGTAGCGGCCGGTTTCGATCGCATTGACGCTCTGCCGGGAGACCTCGAGCCGTTCGGCCAGGTCCTGCTGGCTCCATTCGCGCTCGGCGCGGAGAACGCGGAGGCGATTTTTCATGCCGCTTCCTCCGCCCGCTTGTCGCGCCAGCTGAGCCAGGACTGGGCGATGCCCCAGATGCCGCACCAGAGCGGGAAGGCGAGGAAAACGGGGACCTCACCGACCAGCTGCTCGAACTGCAGCATCCCGATGACGCTCGTTGCCGAGAGTAGAATTCCGATGGCGATCAGCATCGAGCGGATGATGCGATCGCGGAGGAATTCGTCGCTCTCCTCTTCGAGGTACAGGCCGAGGGTAGCGAGCATCCCGGCGATGGGCAGCGCGGATATCACCGCCATCGCGGCCGATATGGCGGCCGGCGGGGCGAAGAGATGGGTGAGCGCGGTGTTGGCGCCGATCAGCACGACATAGGCGGTCGAGACGAGGACCATGCGGCGCTGGTAGCGCTTGGCGGCGGCAGTGCGCATTGGAAAGCTCCCTTGTTCAAATGACAAGTGAGCTTTACGGCGAGTCGTCGGATTATGTCAACCTGACTTTACAAAAAGATTGCCTAGCTTTCCAAATCGTCGAGGATGCTTTGCGCGAGCTGGCTGAGCGTGTCGTCGCGCGCGCCCATGATCACGATGCGGTCGCCGGACTGGGCGATGGCGGCGAGGTGGGCGGCGGCGGCGGCGCGGTCGGGAATGTGGCGCGCGTCGCGGCCGGTGGCGGCGATGTCGGCGACGATGTCGGCGCTGGTCACTTCGCGCGCGACGGTGCCGCCCTGATAGACCGGGTCGGGGAGGATCAGCTGGTCGTCGGCGCTGAGCTTTTCGGCGAACATCGCGACGAGTTCGCGGCGCATCACCTTGAGCGGGCCATAGCCGTGCGGCTGGAACAGCGCAAGGATGCGGCCGGGGAAGGCGTGCAGCGTGTCGAGCGTCGCGCCGATCTTGTCGGGATTGTGCCCGAAATCATCGATCACCGCGACGCCATTGGCGGTACCGACCAGCTCGAAGCGGCGGCGCAGGCCGGTGAAGCCCTGAACCGCTTCGCACACGGCGTCGGGGTCGAGACCGGCGGCGATGCAGGCGCCGATTGCTGCGAGGGCATTGGCGACATTGTGCGCGCCGGGGACCGACAGGCGGATGCGGCGAGTGACTCCGTCCATCGCCAGATCGAAGCCAATGGCGAAGGGCTCGGGCGAAAGGTTGCGGGCGGACAGGTCGGCGTCGCGCTCGACCGCGAAGGTCCGCGTGCGGGTCGGATCGAGCGCTTTGGCCAGTTCCGCGCTTTCGGGGTCGCCGATGTTGACGATGGTCGTCCGCGCTTTCCCGGCGAAATCGCCGAACAGGCTGCGCAGCTCTTCGAGGCTCTTGTGATCGAGGCTGACATTATTGAGCACCGCGACGTGCGGATTGTAGAGCGCGATCGATCCGTCGCTTTCGTCGACTTCGCTGACATAGAGGTCGCCGCCGCCGACCAACGCGCTGGCAAAGGGCGCTTCGGGCCGGACGAAATTCTTCATCACCGCGCCGTTCATCACCGTCGGATCGCGGTCGAGGCGGTGCAGGATCCACGCGATCATGCCGGTGACGGTCGACTTGCCGCTGGTCCCGGCGACGCCGATCGACAGCGGGGCGGCGTTGAACAGTTTCGCGTTGAGTTCTGCGCGGGTCATGCGGGGGCAGCCGAGCGCCGCCGCCTGAACCATGTCGGGGACGCTGCCCTCGACCGCGGCGGAGGCGATTACGACCTGATCGGGGGAGGTGATGCCGCTGCCGTCCTGCGGGAACAGGTCGATGCCGAGGGCGCGCAGCGCGTCGAACTTGGCGGGGAGGCGGCCGGAATCGAGGCTGCGGTCCGAGCCGGCGACCTGTGCGCCTTGCCCGGCAAGGATCATCGCGAGCGGCATCATGCCGCTGCCGCCGATCCCGACGAAGAAATGGGGTTTGCCGTTGTGCATTGTCACAGGCTATCGCGGGTTCGGAGACAGGGGGCAAGCATGTCCCACTTCCGTTCGCCCTGAGATTGTCGAAGGGCCGTTCTTCTTCGCCGGGTCGCGCAGAAAGAACGGTGCTTCGACAAGCTCAGCATGAGCGGGACAAGCGAAGGGAAGCTATGCGGATCGGGGTCGTCGCACCGGCACGGACAGTCAGCGCGGAATCGGCGGCGCGGATGCAGGCGTTCATGGCGCTGTACTGGCCCGCGCACGAGATCGTGTTCCACCCGCAATGCTTCATGACCGAGGGGCATTTCGCCGGACCCGACGAGGTTCGCGCGGCGGCGTTTCTGGAATTCGCCAATGACGCAGGCTTCGACGCGATCTGGTTCGCGCGCGGCGGCTATGGCTCCAACCGCATCCTTGATGTCGCGATGCCGCAGCTCGGGGCGGCGGCGCGGAACAAGACCTATGTCGGCTATTCCGACATGGGGTTCATGCTGGGTGCGCTCTATGCGCGGCGGATCGGGCGGCAGGCGCATGGGTCGATGGCGAGTGCCATGGGCGTCAATGACAAGGGCACCGATGCCGGATGGGTGCTGAGCTGGCTGATCGACGGCAAGCGTGACGGGCTGGAGCCGACTCTCGACGGTCGGCCGGCGGCGGCGTTCAACCTGTCGATCCTGGCGGCGATGATCGGCACGCCGTGGCTGCCCGACCTGACCGACCATGTCCTGCATATCGAGGAGGTCGGCGAGCCGATGTACCGGATCGACCGGATGCTGTTCCAGATGGCGCATGCCACCCAGCTGCAGGGCATTGCCGGGGTGCGGCTGGGCGCGGTGACCGACATGGTCGACAATGACGTGCCGTTCGGCGAATCGCTGGAACAGGTCATCATCCGTTGGTGCCGCGAGATGGGCGTGCCGTATCTCGGCCGATCGGGGATCGGGCATATCGCGCTCAACCGGGTGGTACCGTTCGGGGTGATGTGAGGTCGGGGCTGACGGCTGCCGGACGAAACTGACAAAAACACGCGTGTACGGGGCGGGGGCGACCGGAACCGGTTGCGCGCGTGCGACGCGTGTCTGGCAGAGCGAGTCGGACGGAGGGCGCATCGATCAGCCTATGCGCTTTTCGGGGAGATGTAGGAAAGCCGGTTTTCAGGGGTGGTGCGGCACGGTTTCGGTGTTACGCAAAGCGGATGAACGCTGATCTTCGCCAGCAGCTCCAACCGCACCTCCTTCCCCATGAACGGATTCTGTGGTCGGGCCAGCCGCAACAGGGCCTGACACTGAGCGGGATGGATGCGCTGCTTATCCCGTTCAGCCTGATGTGGGGCGGGTTTGCGATCTTCTGGAACGCGATGGTGTGGTTCGGACCGTTCGGCGGTGTGGATGATGGCGGGGCGGACTGGTTCTTCAAGCTGTGGGGGCTGCCGTTTCTCGTCATCGGTCTGTACCTGATCGCGGGCCGGTTCGTTCACGATGCCTGGCTGCGCAGACGCATCTTCTACGCCGTCACCGACCAGCGCGTCATCGTGCTGCGGGGAGGGTCGGTCAGTTCGCTCGACATCCGCCGCCTGCCCCGGCTGGACCTTGCGCAGCATCGCGACGGCACCGGAACGCTGGCGTTCGAGCCGGGGACTAGCGGCTGGATGGCCGCGAACGGGCTGAATTGGTGGCTTCCGGCACTGGCCAGCCCGACGCGGTTTTTTCGCATTCAGGACCCGCGCAGGGTGTATGAACTGATCCACCGGAACGCCCACCCCTGATCCGTCACCTTGCCGCAAGCGAACCCCGTCCCGCGAAGCGGAACAGCATGGCGCTTGCGAGCCAGAACAGCATGAACACGGCGTGGAAGGCGAAGGCCTTAGGGGCGCCGCTGTCCAGCGTTGCGGTGATCGGGGCGGTGGCGGTGAGCAGGCCGAGGATGAGCTGCATCGTCGCGACGCCGGCCATCGCGCGAGCGAGGCCGGCGGCATCGAAGCGGACGGCATAGCCGCCGACAACCGCGGCGAGGATGATCATGAAATTGCCAGCTCCGCTGCCGTCGTCGCGGACGATAGTCGTCCAGACGATCAGGAACGCGGTAAGGCCGAAAAGCGCGAGGCCGCTGCGATAGGCGGTGGTGGAGGACATGGGTGGCTCCTGCTGGTTGCAGGGCAAGGAAATGGCTCGATTTGGGTGCGGGGTAATGAGGCGGGAGTGAGGAATCTGTGAGGTGTTGGCAGAAGAAGACCCTCCCCAACCCCTCCCGCAAGCGGGAGGGGCTAGAGATTAGTCGCAGAGTATGTCCGTTGGCTCGCCCAGCGCTGCGACCAGCGCCTTCAATTGCCGGTAGTCCGCGTTGAGGGTTGCACTGTCCGGTGGTTCGAGCGCCTTCGATCCAGACGCCTCGACGCCATCGCAGCAGAAGCAGACCGAAACCGTGCCGATCTCTTGGCCGCGCGCATCATAATAGCGGAAGAAATGGTGCGGGATGAAGCACATCATATCGTATTCCGGCGCGGCGGTGATCTTCAGGCTATCCTCGAACGCCTTGCGTTGCGCCGCGTTGAGCCGAACGCCGTTGCGCTTGCTGAGGATCGGCTTGTCGTCCTTGGTGTAGCTGACCTCGACGAACAGACGGACTTCGGTTGCGCCGGGGAACGGGTTGGTGACGCGGCGATCCTTGAACGGTTGAACGATCGACGCGGTCGTATTTGCCTGTTCCGGTTGGGCAAGCGTGTCGACCTTGTGCTCGCAGCCGGTGACGATGATCGCGACGGCTGCGATTGCCACGCGGCGCGACACTTTCATGCCTCCCGCCCCACGCGCACCAGGACGCCGTCGGGGTCGCTGACGGCGAACTCATACATGCCCCATGGCTTGAGATGCGGTGCGCCGGGTTCGATGATCGCGTCGCGGACGCGGGCAGCGATGGCGTCCACGTCTTCGGCGTAGAGGTAGAGGCCGAAGGGGTTGTCGGGGGCCTGGGGCGTGGTGGGTTCGTGGCGCAGGTGGAGGTGCCAGCCATTGCCGTCGCTGAGGATGCAGTAATCGCCCCAGTCGCTGTCGAGGGTGAGGCCGAGGCGCTGGTAGAATGCGGTGCTGGCCTGCAGGTCGCGGCAGGGGAGGATGGCGGCGATGCGGTGGTCGGCGGGCATGGCCGGAGGGTAGCTTTAGGCAGGGTGAAGAAGAAGCTTTGATTCACGCGAGGGCGCGAAGACGGGCGGCCGTTCCCTCCCTCGTCGCCCCGGACCTGACCCGGGGCCTGGCTCCTTCTTACGTCGCCGAAGAAAAGCCCTGTCCCGGCTCAAGGCCGGGACGACGAGGGGGTGGACGGGGGCGCTGGCGTTGACGGGCGGGTGTAGCTATACCCTGCGCATGGCCGTTCGCTTTGCCAGCACTACCACCACACCTCCCGCCGCGGCGGGAGGGTTTGGCGTGCGCGGCTGAAGCCCGGCGCTGGCCCTCTTGCCCGGGATCGGGTGAGATGGCGCTGCTCCTCCCGATCCTGCCTCTTTTCCTACGGCGCTGCCCCGTGCATAGGCACGTCAAACATGCAGGATTGATATGGCCGACCTTCTTTCGATCACGCTTCCAGATGGCTCTGTGCGACAGGTCGCGCCGGGGACCACGCCGGGCGACATTGCGGCCGCGATCGGGCCCGGCCTCGCCAAGGCGGCGATTGCCGCGCGGGTCGATGGCGAATTGCGCGACATCAACCGGCCGCTGGAGAAGGACTCCGCGCTGGCGCTGGTGACGGCGCGCGACGAGGCGGATGCGCTGGAGCTGGCGCGGCACGATTTTGCGCATATCCTGGCCGAGGCGGTGCAGGCGCTGTTTCCCGGCACGCAGATCACCTTTGGCCCGGCGACCGATGACGGCTTTTACTATGATGTGATGGCCCCGGCTTCGCGTGCGCCCTTCTCGATGGAGGATCTGCCCGCGATCGAGGAGAAGATGCGCGAGATCATCCGCGCCGACAAGCCGCTGCGCCGCGAGGTGTGGAGCCGGCAGGCGCTGATCGACCGCTGGACCGCCGAGGGCGAGAGCTTCAAGGCCGAATGGGCCAAGGAACTGCCCGAGGGCGAGGAGCTGACGGTATACTGGTCGGGCGACGACTGGCTCGACATGTGCCGCGGGCCGCATCTGGCCTCCACGGGCAAGCTCGATCCGCAGGCGTTCAAGCTGATGCGGGTCGCGGGGGCCTATTGGCGCGGCGACCAGAAGAATGCCCAGCTGACGCGCATCTACGGCACCGGTTGGCTGAACAAGAAGCAGCTCGACGCGCATCTCCACAAGCTCGAGGAAGCGGCGAAGCGCGACCATCGCAAGCTGGGCGCGGAGATGGACCTGTTCCACCTGCAGCAGGAAGCGCATGGCAGCGTGTTCTGGCACCCCAAGGGCTATATGGTGTGGCGCCAGCTCGAGGCGTATATGCGCCGCGCGATCGACGGTGCGGGCTATCGCGAGGTCAAGACGCCGCAGGTGATGGACGCGCGCCAGTGGGAGCAGTCGGGCCATTGGGGCAAGTATCGCGAGAACATGTTCGTGATCCCCGACGAGGTGCCGAACACCGAGGATGAAGGCCCAGTGATCAGCGGCGAGGCCGACTGGATGGCGCTGAAGCCGATGAACTGCCCGGCGCATGTGCTGATCTTTCGCCAGGGGCTGAAGAGCTATCGCGAGCTGCCGCTGCGGCTCTACGAAAATGGCTGCTGCCACCGCAACGAGCCGCATGGCGCGCTGCACGGGTTGATGCGCGTGCGCCAGTTCACGCAGGACGACGCGCATATCTTTTGCCGCGAGGATCAGATCGTCGCCGAGGTGCAGGCGTTCTGCGAGCTGGCGGATCGGGTGTATCGCGATTTCGGCTTTAGCTATTCGATCAAGCTGGCGCTGCGGCCCGAGAAGCGCTTTGGCTCCGACGCCGACTGGGACAAGGCGGAGAATGAGCTGCGCGACGCGGTGGTGCGCGCGGGGCTGGCGACCGAAGAATATGGCTGGGAAGAGCTGCCGGGTGAGGGGGCATTCTATGCGCCCAAGCTGGAATGGCACCTGACCGACGCGATCGGGCGGACGTGGCAGGTCGGCACGATCCAGTCGGACCGCGTGCTGCCCGAGCGGCTGGATGCGAGCTATGTCGGCGAGGATGGCGAGCGGCACCGGCCGGTGATGCTGCACCGTGCGATCTTTGGGTCGTATGAGCGGTTCATCGGCATCCTGATCGAGCATTTCGCGGGCCGCCTGCCGGTGTGGCTGGCGCCGGTGCAGGCAGTGGTGGCGACGATCGTGTCGGACGCCGACGATTATGCGAAGGACGCGGTTGCGAAGCTGAAGGCGGCGGGGATCCGGGTCGAGAGCGACCTGCGCAACGAGAAGATCAACTACAAGGTGCGCGAGCATAGCCTTGCCAAGGTTCCGCATCTGCTGGTGGTCGGCAAGCGCGAGGCCGAGGAGGGGACGGTCGCCGTCCGTACGCTGGGCAGCGAGGGGCAGAAGGTCATGTCGCTCGACGACGCCATCGCGATGCTTGCAGATGCGGCGACGCCACCCGATATGAAGGCGTAACCCGCGCGCCACAGCGTGTGGCTTTTTCGTCAGGGCCGCGCGGCGGGGCTACCCGTTCGCGCGTTTCTGCGTTATCGTAAGTCGTCGAAATTATAACAGGAGCTGTTCCTATACGTCCTCCCATGTCCCGGCGCGGTTTCGCGCCCCCGGTGCCCACCGGCCCGCGCTATAACGAATTCATCCAGTCGCCCAAGGTTCGCGTGATCGACCATGAAGGCGAGAATCTGGGCGTGATGTACACGCGCGAAGCGATGGAGCAGGCGCAGGAGCTGGGCCTCGACCTGGTCGAAGTGTCGCCCAATGCCGATCCGCCCGTCGCCAAGTTCCTGGACGTCGGCAAGTACAAGTACGAGGCCCAGAAAAAGGCCAATGCCGCCCGCAAGACCCAGAAGACGCAGGAGATCAAGGAGATCAAGATGCGTCCGAACATCGACGATCATGATTATGATACGAAGATGAAGGCGGTGCTGAAGTTCATCGGCGAGGGCGACAAGGTCAAGATCACGCTGCGTTTCCGCGGACGCGAGCTGAGCCATGGGCAGCTGGGCATGAACCTGCTCAAGCGCGTGCAGGAGGACAGCGCCGAAGTGGCGAAGGTCGAGAGCTATCCGCGCATGGAAGGCCGCCAGATGCTGATGGTGCTGTCGCCCAAATGAGGGCGGTGGTGCTTGCGCTGGCCGCGCCGCTTCCTGCGGCCGCGCAGCTGGTGCACAGCCCAGCGATCACCGCCGGGACGGACGAGCCGCTCGTCCGTCCGGCGGATGCCAGGCTGGTCTGGTCGGACGAGTTCGATGTCGACGGCCTGCCCGATCCCAAGCGCTGGGCCTATGATACCCACCGCAACAAGCTCGGCTGGCACAACGAAGAAAAGCAATATTATGCCGCCGCGCGCCCGCAGAATGTGCGCGTCGAAGGTGGCCGGCTGATCATCACGGCGACGCAGGAGCGGTTGTCCGACAAGCCCGATCATGGCGGGCAGGATTATGCGTCGGGCAAGATCTTCACCAAGGGGATCGCCGACTGGCGCTACGGCTTTTTCGAGATTCGCGCCAAGCTGCCGTGCGGGCGCGGCATCTGGCCGGCGATCTGGATGCTGGCATCGGACGACAGCAAGGGCTGGCCCGCAATGGGCGAGATCGACATCATGGAGCATGTCGGCTGGGACAATGGCCGCGTCCATGGCACGGTGCACACCGGCGCGTACAACCATGTCGCGCAGACGCAAAAGGGCGCGCATGTCGTGCAGCGCGACGTGTGCGAGACGTTCCACACCTATCAGCTCGACTGGAACGAAGACCGCATCCTGATCGGGATGAACGGGCGCGCCTATATGCGGTTCGAGAATGACAAGAAGGGTGATCCGCAGACCTGGCCGTTCGGGACGCCCGAATATCTGATCCTCAACGTCGCGGTCGGCGGCTGGGGCGGGCAGAAGGGGATCGACCCCAAGGCCTTCCCGGCAGCGATGGAAGTCGATTATGTGCGGGTGTACCAGCGGGATTGAGAGGGGCTGTTTGAGGCTGACCGCAATCCACGCCAACCGTCATCTCTTTGAGGGACAGCCGAGCGGCACGCCGATCCGGCTATTGCTGCGCTTCGCAGACAGCCGCTCGCTCCGGATCGGGGTTGCCGGAGACGGGTTCCGGGCGATGGTCGATCGGCTGCCGCTCGATCGGCCGTTCGACGTGGCGGAATATGGGCAAGTCGATGTTGCCGATGTCACCGATATGATCGCGGCGCATTTGCGAGGCGCCGGGGTGACGTTGCTTCACGCGTTGACCCGTGATGGCCACGATGTCGGCGTTCGGTTGGGGTTCGATGCCAACATGACACTGAATATCTGGGTCGATGGCGATGAATTGCATTGGGGCGATGCTGAGGCGTTTGCTGCACATGACTGGCTTGGTGCTGAATTGCCTGTCGCGGGGTCGCCGATCGGGTTGTAGTTCCCCGTCGCCCCGGGCTTGACCCGGAGCTGGGCTTTTCTTGCAGCGTTGGATGAAGAAGCCTTGGCCCGGCTCAGGGCCGGGCTGACGATGGGGGCATATTCCTCCACCAGCTTGCTGGGGGAGGGGGACCGCCCGCGTAGCGGGTGGTGGAGGGGCGCTGCGCGTAGACGCAGCGGGTCGCTTGCGGCACGCTTTCCGCGCCTTTGGCGCGGCCCCTCCACCATGCTGCGCATGGTCCCCCTCCCCTGAGCAAGCTCAGGGGAGGAACGGGTCAGTCTCCGCCGCCGCCGCCGTCTCCGCCGCTATCCCCGCCCGAGTCGCTGTCGGTGCGGTCGCGGTCGCCGGTGTCGCTGGCGTAGCTGGTGCCGCCGTCGCCGCCATCCTTTCGGCGCTTTGCCGTCTTCGCCGCGTTGAGCGAGATGGCAACGGTGACCAGCGAAATGGCCACTGCGCCGAGTGCGATCCAGACGGCGGTCATGCGGGTGGCTCCCATAATTCGATGGCGTTGCCCTCGGGATCGTGGATGCGGGCGAATTTGCCAACCTCCGGCGAATCCCATTCATCCTTGGTGATGATGTCGATTCCCGCCGCGTTGAGCTGTTCGAGCATGCCTTCAAGGTCGCGGACGCGCAGGTTGATCATGAACTGCTTGTCGGCGGGGAAATAGTCGGTGGTCGCCTTGAACGGGGCGAACACCATCGGGCCGCCCTGGGTGTGCCAGGTCCATTCATTGACCTCGCCCCCGCTATCCTCGGCGACGCAGCCCGCGCCGATGCCGAGATGCTCGCGATACCATGTGTTGAGCGCGTCCGGGTCCTTGGCCCGGAAGAATAGTCCGCCCATGCCGAGTACACCCATTGTTCGGTCCTCCCGTGGTGATGGGGGAGAGTAGGGAAACAGGCGGGCAAATCCATCCTTATCATCGCCCCCGGCTCGACCCGGGGCCGGGCTGTCTTTGGCCGGTGCTGAAGAAGAGGCCCGGGCCCGGCTCAAGGCCGGGCCGACGATGGAGCTTTAATCCTCCCCCGCCAGGGGGAGGTGTCAGCGCAGCTGACGGAGGGGGAGGAAGCGCGACGGCAAGAGGCTCTAGCGCACAGCCGTCCTCCCCCTCCGTCACCTTCGGCGCCACCTCCCCCTGGCGGGGGAGGATAAGGTCAGGCTGCCGACGCGAATTCGCCCAGCCCGGTCGCGGCATCCAGCAATCGGCGTTCGAGCGACTTCAGGCGCAGCACGGCGGTGATCTTGTCGCCGGTCAGGTCGGTTACGTAGAAGGTGTCGACCGCGCGCTCGCCATAGGTGGCGACATGCGCGCTATGGATCGTCACCTTGGATTGGAACAGCGCATAGGCAAGGTGATGGAGCAGCGCCGGGCGGTCGCGCGCCTGCACCTCGATCACGGTGAAGCGGTTCGACGCCTTGTTGTCGATCAGCACATTGGGTTCGATGTCGAACGCGTCGGCGCGCAGGCGCGGCAAGGGCTTGGCGGCGAGCTTTTCGGTGAGCTTGGCGCGGTTGGCGAGCGCCTCGGCGATCGCCGTCTCGATCCGCGCGAGCTGGCCAGGATCGTCGAACAGGCGGCCGAGCGGATCCTGAACCAGGAAATTGTCGAGCGCCATGCCGTCGCGCGTCGTGTGGATGCGCGCGTCGATGATGTTGCCGCCGGCAGCATGGATCGCGCCGGCGATGCGATAGAACAGGCCGGCATGATCGGCGGCATAGACGGTGACGAGCGTCGCGCCGCGATCGGGATAGACCGTCGCCTCGACCGACAGCTGCGCCCCGCCGACCCGGCCGACAAAACGCGCATTGCGTTCGATCACGTCCTCGGGCTCGGCGATCCAATAGGCGTCGGGCAGACGGCGGACAAAGTCGCCGACATCGGCGCCGACCGCAGCGGCCAGCACCGCCTGTTTCGCGGCGATCCGCTCGCCGCGCCCCTTTTGCTTGTGGCCGAGGCGCAGCACTTCCTCGGCACTGTCGAACAAATTGGTGAGCAGCTGGCGCTTCCACCCGTTCCACACGCCGGGACCGACCGCGCGGATATCGACCACGGTCAGGATCAGCAGCATCATCAGCCGCTGGGGCGATTGCACCACGGCGGTGAAGTCGAGGATCGTCTTGAAGTCGCTGAGGTCGCGCTTGAACGCGGTGGCGGACATCAGCAGGTGATAGCGGACCAGCCACGACACCGTCTCGGTCTCTGCCGCAGTCAGGCCGAAGCGCGGGCCGAGCTTGAGCGCGATCTCCGCCCCGATCACGCTGTGGTCGCCGCCGCGGCCCTTGGCGATATCGTGCAGCAGCACCGCGACATAGAGCGCGCGGCGCGAGGCGATCTGGCCGAAAATGCCGCTGGCGAGCGGGTGATCGTCCCTGAGCTCGCCGCGCTCGATCCGGTTGAGCAGCCCGACCGCGCGGATCGTGTGCTCGTCCACCGTGAAATGGTGGTACATGTCGAACTGCATCTGCGCGACGACGCGGCCAAAGTCCGGCACGAAGGCGCCGAATACCCCGGCTTCATTCATCCAGCGCAGCACGGTTTCCGGGTCGCGCGGGCTGGTCAGCACGTCCATGAACAGCGCGTTGGCGCGGCGGTCGTCGCGCCAGTCGGCGATCAGCTTAGCATCGCGATTGGCGGCGCGCATCGCCAGCGGATGGACTTCAAGGCCATGCAGGTCGGCGAGCTGGAACAGTTCGAGCAGCCGGACCGGGTCCTCGCGGAAGAAATCGTCGCGCGGCAAGGCAAGCCGGCCGCGGTCGAGGACGAAACCCTTGAGCTTGCGCGGGGAGCGGCGGATGCGGGGCAGGCCGAAGCGGCTGCCACGCGCGGCGAATTTCTCGTCCAGATGCGCGAGGAAGACGCCGGTCAGGTCGCCGACCATCTTCGCCTGAAGGAAGTAGAAGTGCATGAAGCGCTCGACCTTCGACTTGCCCGGCCGGTCGGCGTAGCGCATCCGCTCGGCGATCTCGCGCTGATAGTCGAAGGTCAGCCGGTCCTCGCCGCGCCGGGCGAGCGTGTGGAGGTGGCAGCGCACCGCCCACAGGAAATTCTCGGCGCGGCGGAACTGGCGATATTCGAGTTTGGTGAGCAGCCCGACTTCGACCAGGTCGGCGGGTTCACGCACGCCATGCGCGAACTTGCCGATCCAGAACAACGTGTGGAGGTCGCGCAGGCCGCCCTTGCCCTCCTTTACATTGGGTTCGACGACATAGCGGCTGTCGCCCATCTTGCGGTGGCGCTCGTCGCGCTCGGCGAGCTTCTGCGCGATGAAACCGCGCGCCCCGCCGCCCTGGATCTCGGCCTTGAAGCGCGCCGCCGCCTCGTCATAGAGCGCGGTATCGCCCCACACATAGCGTGCCTCGACCAGCGCGGTGCAGACGGTGACGTCGGCCTTTGCCTCGCGCACCATTTCGTCGAGCGAGCGCGAGCTGTGGCCGACCTTCAGCCCCATGTCCCATAGCGAGTAGAGGATCGATTCGATCACCTGCTCGCTCCACCCGGTCTGCTTCCACGGGGTGATGAAGCCGATATCGACATCGCTGTGCGGCGCCATCTCGCCGCGCCCATAGCCGCCGACCGCGATCAGCGTCATGCGTTCGGCCGCGGTCGGGTTGCTGTTGGGATAAAGGCGCGTGAGGGTGAAGTCCCACAGCGTGCGCAGCAGCTGATCCATCAGGAACGCGCCGCTCGCCGCGCTTTCATGCCCCTTGGCCGGGTGGTCGATCAGGCGGCGGGCGATCTCGGCGCGGCCATCCTCCAAGGCTCGCTTGAGGCGAAGTGCGGCGGCCTGGCGCAGCCGCATCGTGTCGGGCGCGTCAAGCGCGGCGAGGTCGTCCGCCAGCGCCCGCCGGTCGACGATCGCGCGGCGGTGAGGGATGGAGTCAAAGCGGCCGGACATGAGGGGGAGATAGGGGAGGTCGCGCGATCGCGCTACCCGCCTCTTAGCCCCTCCCCTTCAGGGGAGGGGTTGGGGTGGGGGCTATCCTCTTGGCAACCGGTCTCGGTGAGACTTCGCGGCCCTACCCCCATCCCCTCCCCTGAAGGGGAGGGGCGAAAGATTTAGTCCGGCGTCTTCGCCACACCCACCAGCGCCGGGCGGAGCAGGCGGTCGCGGATCATGTAGCCGGACTGGATTTCCTGCACGATCGTGCCGGGTTCGGCGTCGGCGCTGGGCATTTCCATCATCGCCTGGTGGCGATTGGGGTCGAGCGCCTCGCCGAGCGCGGTGATCTTCGAGATGCCGTGGCGGGCGAAGACGCTGTCGAGTTCGCGCCCGGTCGCTTCGAGGCCGGTGATCAGCCCCTTCATCTTGTCGTCCTCGCGCAATTCCTCGGGGATCGCGGCGAGTGCGCGGCCGAGATTGTCGGCGACCGACAGGATGTCGCGGGCAAAGCCGGTCGCGGCGTAATTGCGCGCGTCCTCGGCTTCCTTCTGCGCGCGGCGCAGCAGGTTCTGCGCCTCGGCGCGGGCGTAAAGCGTTGCGGACTTGGCTTCGGCGAGTTCCGCCTCAAGCGCGGCGACGCGGTCCTGTTCGGCCACTTCGGGGGCCCCCTCTGCGGTTTCCTGACGGAGGTCGTCGGTCGCTTCGGTCTTGGGTTCTTCGGTCATGGTTCCTGCGTGTTTTCTTATGGTTCAGGCCAGCAATCTGGCCAGGGTCGATGCCGTGAAGTCCACCATGGGCACGACGCGCGCATAGTTCAACCGGGTCGGGCCGATAACACCCACCACGCCGACCACGCGGCCGTCCATCGCGCGCACCGGCTTGGCGATGACGGAGGAGCCGGACAAGGCGAACAGCTTGTTCTCTGACCCGATGAAGATGCGCGCGGCGTCGGCCTCGCGCGCGCTGTCGAGCAGGCGGGCGATTTCCTCCTTGCCCTCCAGCTCGTCGAGCAGGCGGGTGACGCGGTCGAGATCCTCGGCCAGCGCGGATTCGAGCAACCGGCCCTGACCGCGCACGATCAGCACCGGGCGATCGTCGCCATCCTGCGACCAGACGGCGAGGCCGCGCTCGACCAGGGTGCGGGCGGCATCGTCGAGCGCGGCGCGTTCGCTCGCGATCTGGGTCGCGATGCGGGCACGCGCTTGCGACAGCGTAAGGCCGCCGAGCGTGGCGGTGAGGTAATTGGCGGCCTGCTCCAGCGTCGCCGGGGGCAGGCCGGGGGGCAGTTCGACCACGCGGTTCTCGACCGAGCCGTCTTCGCCCACCAGCACGGCCAGCGCACGGTCATTGCCCAAGGGCACGAAGCCGAACTGGCGCAACACGCGCTCTGCCTTGGGCACCAGCACCATGCCGGCGCAGGCGGAGAGGCCCGAGAGCGCGGCGGTGGTGGCGGCGAGCGCCTCCTCGACCGGGCCGCGCGCGTCGGCGCGTGCCTCGATCGCGGCGCGCTCCTCAGCCGAGGGTTCGTTGGCCTGCATCATGCCATCGACGAATAGGCGCAGGCCAAGCTCGGTCGGCATCCGCCCCGCGCTGGTATGCGGCGCGGCGAGCAGGCCGAGCTCCTCCAGATCCTGCATGACGTTGCGGATCGAGGCGGGGGAGAGGTTGAGGCCGGGCGCGCGCGAGATGGTGCGCGAGCCGACCGGCTGACCCGCGTCGAGATATGATTCGACCACGACGCGAAAGATGTCGCGGGCGCGGTCGGTCAGCTCGGTGATCGGCGGGGTGGTCACGAATGCGAATGTAGCGTGTTGGCGGCTGCTCTCAAGGCCGCTCGCCGATCAGCGGGGTTAGTGCGGGGATCAGGTCGGGGGCGTTGCCGATGGCGTCGGCCATGGCGCGGTTGGCGTCCATGTCGCAGCCGAAATAGTAGGAGAGGCTGCTCTTGCCCGCGGGGCCGGTCCAGCTGATTTCGGCGCTGGGCATGTCGGTCGCGGCGCGTTCGCAGCCTTTTTCGCCATGCGCGTAGCGTCGGCTGGTGCCGGGCTTGGGGCGGTAGGGGGCGAGTGCGGCGGCGAAACTGTCGAACTGGGCGCGCGTGAGCTTGAAGGACTTGGTGCCGCCGGTCTGGGTGAAACGCTTGCCTTCGAAGCTGCCGTTGCCATTGGCCTGAACCGTGAAAGCATAGACCGGGCAGGCGCCGAAACAGGGGCCGGTGCTGTAGCTGATCTGGGTCACGGCGGCGGCGGGGGGCGGGACCTCTGGCGCGGGCGTGCGCGCGCAGCCTGCGATCGCCAGTCCCAGCACCACGATCAACCCAAGCCGTTTCATGCCATTTCTCCGACGGAGCGAAGCGCAAGACTGGCGCGTTCGTTCCCGTGCGTCTAGGTCCGCAGCGAAACGAACCTTGGAGAATATTTTTATGCGCCCCAGCGGCCGCGCCCCCGATCAGATGCGTGCGATCAGCATCGAACCGAACTTCACCATCCATGCCGAAGGATCGGTGCTGGTGAGTTTCGGCAATACCAAGGTGCTGGTGACCGCGAGTGTCGAGGAGCGGGTGCCGCCGTTCCTGCGCGGCAAGGGCGAGGGCTGGGTCACGGCCGAGTACGGTATGCTCCCGCGCGCGACGCATACCCGTGGCAGCCGCGAGGCGGCGAAGGGCAAGCAGTCGGGGCGGACGCAGGAGATCCAGCGGCTGATCGGGCGCAGCTTGCGCGCGGTCACCGACCTCAAGGCGCTGGGCGAGCGCCAGATCACGCTGGATTGCGACGTGATTCAGGCCGATGGCGGCACGCGCACGGCGGCGATCAGCGGCGCGTGGGTCGCGTTGCGTCTGGCAGTCGACAAGCTGATGGCCGAGGGCAAGCTGACCGGCGATCCGATCATGCAGCAGGTCGCGGCGGTGTCGTGCGGCATCTATCAGGGTACGCCGGTGCTCGACCTCGATTATGACGAGGACAGCGCGGCGGATGCGGATGCGAACTTCGTGCTGCTGGCCGATGGCAAGATCGCCGAGGCGCAGGCGACCGCCGAGGGCGCGACCTATGACGAGGAAGGGCTGCTGCGGCTGCTCCGCCTCGCGCGGATCGGGTGCGGCGAGATTTTCGCGGCGCAGCTGAAGGCAGCGGGACGGTGAGCGGCGAGGGCGACGCCCCGCAGGCGATCCGCAAGCTCCAGCCGGGCAAGCTGGTCATCGCCAGCCATAATGAGGGCAAGGTGCGCGAGATTCGCGACCTGCTCGCCCCCTATGGTATCGAGCCGATCAGCGCGGCGTCGCTCGACCTGCCCGAACCGGAAGAGACCGGCACGACCTTCGTCGCCAATGCCGAGTTGAAGGCGATGCAGGCGGCGGACCTGTCGGGGCTGCCCGCACTGGCCGATGACAGCGGGCTGTGCGTCGACGCGCTGGGCGGCGATCCGGGGATCTTCTCCGCGCGTTGGGGCCTGGCCGATCCAGGGATTGCCGGGCTGGAGCCGGTGACCGGCGAAGGGCGCGATTTCGACCTGGCGATGCGGCGGGTGAACTACAAGCTGGAGGCGCTGCCCGAGGGCACGTCGCGCGCGGCGCATTTCGTGTGCGCGCTGGCGCTGGCGTGGCCCGACGGGCATGTCGAATGGTTCGAGGGGCGCGTCGACGGGACGCTGGTCTGGCCGCCGCGCGGGGACAAGGGCTTCGGCTATGACCCGATGTTCGTGCCCGAGGGGCATGCGCGCAGCTTTGGCGAAATGAACCCAGCCGCGAAGCACGCGATGAGCCATCGCGCCGACGCGTTCGCCCAGCTTGTTGCGGCGGTGTTCT
This sequence comes from Sphingomonas sp. BE123, assembly GCF_031456015.1. NCBI lineage: Bacteria > Pseudomonadati > Pseudomonadota > Alphaproteobacteria > Sphingomonadales > Sphingomonadaceae > Sphingomonas > Sphingomonas sp. BE123. The sequence continues at coordinate 703,396 of NZ_JAVDTW010000002.1, forward strand.
AGGGTCTTTCTGTGTGGCCGGGGCCGGTTCCGCTTTGCTGGACCCGACCCTACACCACCAGGTCGCGCAGGATCGCGTCGAGCAGGATGACGAGCGCGGCATCGGTACGCGCTTCCTCATCGCGCGAGATGGTCAGCGTGCGCACCAGCGCGTCGCGGTTCATGCGCCGCGCAAGGCCGATCGCGGTCTCGTAGCTGACCCGTTCGGCCTGTTTGCCCTTGCGAAATGCGCCGACCAGCGCGGTGTCGCGCAGCGGCCCGGGCGCGATGGTATCGGCGTCGCGTGCGGCATCGTCGAGAATGGCGCGCAGCCAGATATTGCGCGGCCCCTGGACGTCACCGTCCAGCGCCGCGATCGCCGACTTCAGCCGCTCCGCCTGTGCCTGCGCGGCGCGTGCCTCTTCGGCGAGATAGGTTCCGGTCCGGTAGGACGCGTTGCGTTGCAGATCAGCCGAGCGCTCGATCCACGCCAGTTCGGCATCGTGCAAATCCTGAAGTGCGACAATCAGCAGAGCGTGGGGGGTAAGGGTGTCGGCCATCGACGCAGAACGCGTGGCTCTGCGCTACGCTCCCTGACAAAATCGGTCCTGTGGTGGTCGGAGCGATCTGCGCGCGATAGGGGGGGGCATGGCAACATTCGTCCACCTGACCAGCCACCGCAACCTGCCCGGGATCCGGCGCGGCGGGATCGGCTTTGTCAAAAAGGACGGATGGCGGCCCGACCGTATCTATGCCCTGCCGGTAACGCGCGAGTTCAACATCGCGCATCAATGGCTGCGCGAGTTGCGGCGGACCGGGAGCGGGACGATCGCGGGGGTCTATTTCCGTATTCCCGATGACGAGATCGTCGCGGTGTCGCACTATAACGGCGCGCCGGTCGAGATGCGCGCGGCCGAGGCGGTGGCGCTGATGCTGGCAGCCGAGCAGCGCGATCCGGCGACAGCGCGCGTGGCGGACAAGGCGTCGAATGCGGTGCAGCGGGGGCGGGCGCTGCCATCCTCGCCCGAGGGATTTCAGGTAGCGATCGCGCGGCCGATCGCGAAGTCGGAGATTCTGCGCTTCAAGATGCTGCCGCAAGTGACCGGGTGGCGCTATATGCCCGGCGCGAATGGCAATGCGCCGTGCGGCTGCATCTGCTGCGAGAAGGGCAATTGGGGCATCCGCAAGCTGGAGCGCCGGCTGGAGGCCGATGAGGCGGCGGGGCGGACGCCGAAATTCCAGCTGTTCGGGCGGAATGAGGCGTCGTTCGCGCGGGTGGAGCGGATGAAGGGGCGGCTGGCAAAACAGCCGTGAACAGCTCGGCAAAATTCCGCCCTCTGCGGGGGCGGCCCCTCCGTCAGCGCTGCGCGCTGCCACCTCCCCTGAGCAAGCTCAGGGGAGGAATGAGCTCAGGGCAACGCTACCTGACCCATGACGTTGCCGGCCGGGGAGTAGCGGCAGACCAGCACGTCCTCGCGCGCGTTGCTTGCCAGCGCGCAGCCGACGCGGGTGGTGCGCGACCAGACGATCTGGGCGTAATGGCCGGCATCGACGAAACGTCCGGTGCGGCTGATGTTGGGGATCGGGCGGTTCAGATAGTCGCGGCGTTCGGCGACCCAATGGCCCGCCATTTCTTCGTAGCGATAGGCGCTGCGCGTACCCTTCCACAGATTTTCGCCTTGCGCTGCCGGACCGCGCGGCTGGCGTGAATGTTCGAACGCGCCGCGTCGGGCAAGGTCGCGGGCATAGGCGGCGGCGTCGCGGGCAAGGGCATCGTCCCAGGTCAGCGGCGCTACGTTGACGGCGGCGCGGGCGGCATTGTGCGCGGCGAGCATCGCGCTGCGCAGGCGTTCGGCACCGCCCGGGGCAGGAGCCATCGACTCGCGGCGCTCGACGAACTCCTTGGGCGCTTCGTTCTGGGGCGAGCAGGCGGCAAGGAACAGGAACGGCAGCAGCATCTTTCGGAAACTCCCGATCCGGCGCATAGCGCGCGCAACATGAATGGTTCCGAACCGACCGCTGCGGCCCCGCTGGCGCTTTACGTCCACTGGCCGTTCTGCGTGTCCAAATGCCCCTATTGCGATTTCAACAGCCATGTCCGCGAGGTGGTGGATCAGGATGCGTGGCGCAAGGCGCTGCTCGCCGACCTGGCGCATGAGGCAGCGCTGCTGCCCGGGCGGCGGCTGGGGTCGATCTTTTTCGGGGGCGGCACCCCGTCGCTGATGCCGCCCGAGACGGTGGCGGCGGTGATCGATGCGGCGGTAGCGGCATGGGCGCCGCAGGGCGATCTGGAAGTAACGCTGGAGGCCAATCCGTCATCGGTCGAGGCGGCGCGGTTCGCCGATCTCGCCGCCGCCGGGGTCAATCGCGTGTCGCTGGGGCTGCAGGCGCTGGACGATGATGCGCTGGCGTTTCTGGGGCGGGCGCATGGCGTGGCCGAAGGGCTGGGCGCGCTGGAAACGGCGCAGCGGCATTTCGGGCGGGTGAGTTTCGATCTGATCTATGCGCGACCGGGGCAGTCGGTGGCGGACTGGGAGGCGGAGCTGGCGCGGGCGCTGAGTTTCGGGACCGAGCATCTGTCGCTGTACCAGCTGACGATCGAGCCGGGGACGCGCTTTGCAACGCTGGCGGCGAAGGGCGATCTGGTGATCCCGGATGCCGATGCGGCGGCGGACCTGTGGGATGTGACGCAGGCGCTGACCGGGGCGGCGGGCCTGCCGCTGTACGAAGTGTCGAACCATGCGCGGCCGGGGGCGAAGAGCCGGCATAACCTCAGCTACTGGCGCTACACCGATTATGCCGGGGTCGGGCCGGGTGCGCATGGGCGGCGGACCGGGCACGCGACGACGCGGCACAAGAAGCCGGAAAACTGGCTGAATGCCGTCGCGCGCAACGGGCATGGGCTGCAGGAGGAGATCGCGCTGTCGCCGGGCGAGCGCGCGACCGAGGCGCTGGTGATGGGGCTGAGACTGGCCGAGGGCGTCGATCTGGCGCGGATCGGGGCGGATTATGTCGACCTGGCGGCGGTGGAACGGCTGGCGGCGCACGGGTTGATCGTGCGCGCAGGCGATCGGCTGCGGGTGACCGGTGCGGGGATGCCGGTGCTCGAAGGAATATTGCGGGAGGTGGTTCGTTAGGGTCCTCCCCCGGCAAGCCGGGGGAGGATTGATCGGCTACCGCCCGAAGCCCTGCGGCGCGGGAGAGACGGTGACCGTGGTGCCGCCGCGCAGCTCCTGCACCTCGAGCGCGCGTTCGGCGACGCCGTCGCGACCGAAGCGGAACGCGCCGTCGATCCCGCCAAAGCCGTCGCGATCGACCAGCCGGTCGGCGGGGAAACGGTCGCCGGGGCGCCAGTCGCGGGCGATGCGCACGGTGAGCAGCACAGCGTCATAGCCAAGCGTCGAGAGGCGATAGGGCGCAGCGCCGAAGCGCGCGCGATACTTGTTGGCATAGGTGCGGTAGAGCGTGTCCGAGACGCTGGCGAACCAGCTGCCGTTGAGCGCGGTCATCCCGCCAACGGCTGAATCGCTGTTCCACAATTCGGTGCCGAGGATGCGCGCAGTGGCGCTGGCGCGGCGGATGCCGGGGACCGCAGTGACGGCGCCGGTGGCGCTGTCGGCGATCAGCACCGCCTGAAACGGCGAGCGGGTGAGGCGGGCGATCGCGGCATTCATCGCGGGGGCGCCGCGATTATAGGTCTCGAGCGCGGTGACCTTGCCGCCGGCACCCTCGACCGCGCGGAGAAAGGCGGTGCTGGCGCGTTCGCCATAGAGGCCGCTGGGGATCAGCCCGGCAAACTCGGTGATACCGCTGCGCCGGGCGTAATCGACCACCCGCTCGATAGACTGGGCGGGGGTGAAGCCGAGCACATAGGTGCCGTTTCCGGCGACCCCGACATCGTTCGAGAAGCTGAGCACCGGAACCCCGGCGCGACGCGCCAGCGGCGCCACCGCGCGGACATCCTCCGACAGCAGCGGGCCGAGGATGAGGGTATTGCCATCGGCCAGCGCGCGGGTCGCTGCGGCAGCGGCGCCCGGGGCGGTGTCATAGGTGGTGATGCGGACATTGTCCGCCTTGGTGTCGAGAATCGCGAGCTGGGTCGCATTGGCGATGCTGCGCCCGATCCCGGCATTGGGGCCGGAGGTGGGGACGAGCAGCGCGACGCGGTGGCGGGCCACATCCTCTTCGGGCAGGCCGGGGCGGACCGGGCCGGGGGCGGGGCGGACCGGCTGAACCGGTTCGGGGCGTACCGGCTCCGGCGGCGGGGCGGAGGGGCGGACGCAGGCGGACAGCGCCAGCGCGGCGCCGATGACCAGTCCCCGCAAGAGTGTTGCCATGCCCGGTTGGCGTTTCGCTGCTACCTCTGTCATGACGACTCCCCGATGACCTCTGTTCTTGCGCCCGGCCTCTACATCGTCGCGACCCCGATCGGCAATCTCGGCGATCTATCTCCACGCGCGGCTGAAATACTCCTGAACGCCGATGTGGTTGCGGTGGAGGACTCGCGGGTGACAGCGGGACTGTTCCGGCATCTGGGGGCCAAGCGCCCGATGACGCCCTATCACGACCATAATGCCGAGGCGGTACGGCCCGGGCTGGTGGCGCGGATGGCAAGCCAGGCGGTAGCGCTGGTGTCGGACGCGGGCACGCCGCTGATCTCCGATCCCGGATACAAGCTGGTGCGCGATGCGCGGGCGGCGGGGCATGCGGTGACGACGATCCCCGGCCCGTGCGCGGGGATTGCAGCGCTCACGCTGGCCGGGCTGCCGACCGACCGGTTCCTGTTCATGGGGTTCCTGCCGAGCAAGCAGCAGGCGCGTGCCGAGGCGATTGCCGAAGTCGCCGGGGTGCGCGCCACATTGGTGTTTTACGAGAGCGGGCCACGGCTGTCGGCGGCGCTCGCGGCGCTGGCGCAGGGGCTGGGGGACCGCGAGGCGGCGGTGGCGCGCGAGATCACCAAGAAATTCGAGGAATGCGTGACGGGCACGCTGACCGAACTCTCGGCGCGCTATGCCGAGGGCGGGCCGAAGGGCGAGATCGTCGTGGTGGTCGCCCCGCCGGGTGAGGCGGCGCCGGCAAGCGCGGAGGACGCCGATGCGGCGCTGGCCGAAGCGCTGACGCGGCTGCCGGCGTCCAAGGCGGCGGGCGAGGTGGCCAAACGACTGGGGCTGGATCGCAAGGCGCTGTACGCGCGGGCGATGGAGCTGAAGGGGTGAGAGACCGCCGCGCTGCCGAGCAATCGGGCCGCGACGGGGAGACGCGGGCGGCGTGGTATTTGCGGTTGCGCGGGTGGCGGATTCTCGACCGGCGCGTGCGGACCCCGGCGGGAGAGGTCGATCTGGTCGCCAGGCGGGGCAGACTGGTCGCGTTTGTCGAGGTCAAGGCGCGCAAGACTGCGGCCGAGCTGGACTTTGCGATCGATGAGCGGCGGCTGGCGCGGGTGGCGGCGGCGGCGGAATATCTGATGCCGCGTTTTGCCGCGAATGGCGAGGATATCCGGGTCGACGTGCTGCTGCTCGCGCCCGGAGTGCGGCCGCGGCATATCGAGAATGCGTGGATCGGGTGACAATCGGCTTCCGGCACCCTACTTCGCCGTCACCCGGCGAAAGCTGGGCTCTCAAGCCGCATGAGACCCCAGCTTTCGCTGGGGTGACGGACTTGGAAGGAGTCTCGATGCCCCTCACCGTCGTTGTCCAGATGGATCCGCTCGATTCGATCAATGTCGCGGGGGACTCGACCTTTGCGCTGATGCTGTCGGCGCAAGCGCGCGGGCATCGGCTGTTTCACTACGTGCCCGAGGCGCTGAACTATGCCGATGGGCGGGTATGGGCGAAGGCGCATCCGGTGACGGTGCAGCGCGTGGCGGGCAATCATTTCGAGTTCGGCGATCCCGTCAGTCTCGATCTGGGCGAGGACGCCGATGTCGTGCTGATGCGGCAGGATCCGCCGTTCGACCTGGGCTATATCACCGCGACGCATCTGCTCGAGCGGATCGCCGACCGGACGCTGGTGGTCAATGATCCCGCCAGCGTGCGCAATGCGCCGGAGAAGCTGTGGGTGCTCGACTTTGCGCGCTTCATGCCGCCGACGCTGATCACGCGCGACTATGACGAGGCGAAGGCGTTCCTCGCCAAGCATGGTGCGATCGTGGTCAAGCCGCTGCACGGCAATGGCGGCAAGGCGATCTTCAAGATCGACCGCGACGGCGCGAACCTGTCGTCGCTGATCGAGGTGTTCAACACCGCCTATCGCGAGCCGCATATGGTGCAGGCGTTCCTTCCCAATGTGGCCAAGGGCGACAAGCGCATCGTGCTGGTCGATGGCGAGGTGGCGGGGGCGGTCAACCGCGTGCCGGGCGCGGGCGAGATCCGGTCGAACCTGGCGGTCGGGGGCACGGCGGCGAAGACCGAGCTGACCGCGAAGGAGGCCGAGATTTGCGCCGCGCTGGCGCCCGAGCTCAAGCGGCGCGGGCTGATCTTTGTCGGGATCGACGTGATCGGCGGCGAGTGGCTGACCGAAATCAACGTGACGTCGCCGACGGGGATCGTCGCGATCGACAAGTTCAACGGAACGGACACCGCCGCGATGATCTGGGATGCGATCGAGGCACGGGTGGCCGCGCGCGCCTGATCCAATCGGCCACTGCTGCGTTACGCGTCACCCATGACCGAATTTATCCTCAACCTGATCGCCTGGGGCGGCTATATCGGGATTTTCATCCTGATGACGCTCGAGAATGTGTTCCCGCCGATCCCGTCGGAGGTGATCATGGGGCTGGGCGGGATGGCGGTCGCGCGCGGCGACATGGACATGACCCCGCTGCTGATCGTCGCGACGCTGGGCACCACGTTCGGCAACATGTTCTGGTACGGCGTCGGGCGCTGGATCGGGATTGCGCGGCTCAAACCGTTCGTTGAGCGCCATGGCCGCTGGCTGACGCTGACATGGGATGATGTCGAGAAGCTCAACGCCTTCTTCCACCGGCACGGCGGGTGGGTGGTGTTCTTCTTCCGCTTCCTGCCGACCTTCCGGACGATGATCTCGCTTCCCGCCGGCATGGCCAAGATGGGGCTGCCGCGCTTCCTGCTCGCGACGTTCGTCGGCAGCGCGATCTGGAACGCGGTGCTGGCCTATGCCGGACTGTTGCTGGGGTCGCGGTTTCAGGAGCTGCAGGTCTATGTCGGGCCGGTCGCGGTCGTCACCACGGCGGCGGTTGTCCTGGTGTGGGGCTATCGCGTGGTGACGTGGAAGCGGCGGGAGCGTTAGCCCCGGAAGCTGTCCTTGGCTGCGCGGCGTTCGGCCAGTTGCTCGGCCGAGGCGGCGCGCATGAACGGGTTGGTGGCGCGCTCGAGCGCGATGGTGGTCGGCACGGTCGGCAGGCCCTGCGCGCGCATCGCATCGACTTCGGCCATGCGTTCGCTGAGCGCCCGATTGTCCGGCTCGGCGACCAGCGCGTAACGGCCGTTCGACTGGGTATATTCGTGCGCGCAATAGACGGTCGTATCGCCGGGCAGCGCGGCAAGCCGTTGCATGTTCGCGAACATCTGCGCCGCCGTCCCTTCGAACAGGCGGCCGCAGCCCATCGCGAACAGCGTGTCGCCGACGAAGACGAGTCTCCCCTCGGGCAGATGATAGGCGATATGGCCGGCGGTGTGGGCGGGGACGTCGATCACCGCCGCCTGAAACGCGCCGAGCGTCACCGTGTCACCCTCCGCCACCAGCCGGTCGGCGGTGGGGATCTTGGCGGCTTCGGCGGCCGGCGCAATCACGGTACAGCCGGTCGCAGCCTTGATCGCGGCATTGCCCCCGGTGTGATCGGGGTGCCAATGGGTGTTCCAGATGGCCGAGATCGTCCAGCCGCGCGCTGTGGCAGCTTCCAGCACCGGCTCCGCCACGGCAGGGTCGACGACGATCGTCTCCCCCGACGCGGCATCATGCGCGAGCCAGATATAATTGTCGCTGAGCGCGGGGATGCGGACGACCTCGATCCCCATCACCAGACCCCGGTATTGGGCATCGAGGCCCAGGGTTCGGCGGGGTCGAGATGCCCGTCCTGCAGCAGCTCGACCGAGATTCCGTCCGGGCTGCGCACGAACGCCATATGGCCGTCGCGCGGCGGGCGGTTGATCGTCACGCCGGCGTCCATCAACCGCTGGCAGGTTTCGTAGATATTCTCCACACGATAGGCGAGGTGCCCGAAATTGCGGCCGCCGGTGTAGGTTTCCGCCGGGCTGCCATCCTCGGGCGGCCAGTTATAGGTGAGTTCCACCTCGGCGCGCGGGCGTCCGTCACGCTCGGAGGTCTCTGCGGCAATGTCGCCCGGGGCAGCGAGGAAGATCAGCGTGAAGCGGCCCTTCTCGCTCTCCATCCGCCGGGTTTCCTTGAGGCCGAGCAGTTCGAAGAAGCGGATCGAGGCGTCCGGGTCGGTCACCCGGATCATGGTGTGGAGATAGTGCATCGGGAGTCCCTGTCGCTGGTTCGGGCCAGAGATAGGGAAAAATGCCCCGGTTGCTATTCCTCGGTTGCAAATTGTTGGAGCGCCGCCCGCGCCGAGGCGCCGATCGGGCCGTCGGGCGAGAGCTGCGCGGCGCGGGTCCAGGCGGCCTTGGCCCCGGCTTCGTCGCGGGCGACGGCGGCGATATTGCCCGCCTCAAGCTGGACCGAGGCGTCGTCGCCGGCCATCTCCACCGCCCTGCCGATATGTTCGCGTGCGAGGGGCACATTGCCGGTACGGCGCGCGAGATTGGCGGAGAGCAGCCACGCCATCGGGTCTTTCGCGGCGTGGACCAGCGCCTTGTCGAGGTCGCTGCGCGCGCCGGCAAGGTCGCCCGATGCGACCAGCGCGCGGGCGCGGTCCAAATGCGCTTCGCCCAGCTCCAAGCCCTCCAGCGTGCCGGTGGCGAGCGCAGCGTCGAGCGCGGCGCGCGCCTTGGCCGCCTCACCGGCGGCGAGCCAGGCATTGCCGGCCTGCGCCCAGTATTTTGACGCACGACGGTCGCGCGCCACTTCGGCCTCGCGCGCGGCGGTTTCGAACGCGCCGCCCGCGCTGACCCAGCGCTGTTGCCGGGCATAGGCCATGCCGCGGCATTGTTCGGCGAGGAAACGCCCACCCGCCATGCGCCAGCGATTGGCTTCGGCGATTCCCGCCGCGGGTTCGTCGACCGCGAGTTCGACGCAGCGTTCCCAGCGCTGTTCCTCGGGTGAGGGCGGGCCGACGGGCGCGGGCGGCGTGACACTCTGGGCGGCGGCGAGGAGCAGGAACATCATGGCGTCGGGACGAGATCCTCAAGGGTGCGCAGGATCAGGGCGATGTCCTGCGGGCGCGACAGGCGGTGATCGCCGTCCTTGACGAGGAGTGTCTGCACATCGTCTGAACGAAGCAGGCCGGCAAGGGTGACGCTGCGTTCCCATGGCACATCGGGGTCGCGCTGGCCGTGGATCAGCCGGGTGGGGATGTCGAGGTCGATGGGGCCGTGCATCAGCCGGTTCGCCTCGCCCGAGGACCAGAAGGCGCGGGTGGTGAGAGTGGGCTCGGGCGAATATTCCGAAGGCTGTTCGAGGCGGCCTTCGTTGAGCAGGGTCAGTTTCTGCGCCTGTGTGAACCCCCAGTCGGTGAAGTCGGGAGCAGCGGCAATGCCGACCAAGGCGACGACACGCTCGGGTCGCGCTTTCGCCACCAGCAGCATGATCCAGCCACCCATCGACGATCCGACGAGGATGACGGGCCCTTCGATAACGCGGTCGATCAGCAGAAGGACATCGTCGCGCCAGCTGGCGAGCGTCTGATCCGCGAACGCGCCTTCGCTTTCGCCGCAGCCGGCATAGTCTAAGCGCAGAACGGCACGGCCGGTGGATTGCGCCCAGGCCTCGATCGCGACCGCCTTGCTCCCGCTCATGTCGGAGGCGTAGCCGGGGAGGAAGACGATGGTCGGCCCGGTGCCGGGCGTGTGGCGATAGGCGAGGCGGTGGCCGTTGGCGTTGATCATGGGACGGGTCTTAGGCGGAAAGTTGTGTCGATTGAACCATGACGCGCACGTCGCGCGTGACTAGGGTGACGCCATGGACGACCGCCCGCTTCCCCTGTTGTTCGGTGCCCACCTGGCACGGGATCGGCGGCGCTCGGCGCATACGGTGCGCGCTTATGAAGCGACGGCGGCTCGGTTGATCGCGTTTTTGTCGGGGCATTGGGGCGGGGCGGTGGATCGCGCGGCGCTGGGCAAGGTCAGCGCGGCGGATCTGCGCGCCTATCTGGCGCAGCGGCGCAGCGACGGGATCGGCAATGCCAGCGCGGCGCGCGAATTGTCGGCGGTGCGGGCGTTCCTCGCCTTTGCGGGCGGAGCGGACGCCGAGCTGCCCCGGCTGCGAGGCCCACGTGTGTGCAAGGGCGTGCCGCGCCCGGTGTCGCCCGATGAAGCGGTGGCGCTGGCGGAAGAGGTGGCGGACGATGCGCGCGAGCCGTGGATCGCCGCGCGTGACCTGGCAGTGCTGTTGCTGCTTTATGGCGCGGGGCTGCGCATCGGCGAGGCGATGGCGCTGACCGGCGCGGCGCTGCCGCTCGGCGAGACGCTGCGGGTGACCGGCAAGCGCGACAAGACGCGGATCGTGCCGCTGTTGCCGCAGGTACGCGCGGCGGTGGAGGAATATGTGCGCCTCTGTCCCTATGGCACGGCGCCGGGCGCGCCGCTGTTTCGCGGGGCGCGCGGCGGGCCGCTCGATCCGGCGCTGGTGCGGCGGGCGGTGCGGGCGGCGCGGGTGCGGCTGGGCCTGCCCGAGCGGACGACGCCGCATGCGCTGCGCCACAGCTTTGCCACGCATTTGCTGGGGCGCGGGGCGGATCTGCGTGCCTTGCAGGAACTGCTCGGCCATGCCAGCCTGAGCTCGACGCAAATCTATACCGCGGTGGACGCTGCGCATCTGCTCGACGTCTATCGCAACGCGCATCCGCGGGCGTGAGCGCGGAACCCTTTCCCCGCTGACCCATTGGGGTGGCGGGTTTCCAGAACAGGAGAAGAAGATGATCCGGACCGGTTGCGCAATCGCCGCGCTTGCCCTCACCGCCGCGTGCAGCGGTGGCGCCACCAGCAGCGACCCCGCGCGCGCCACGGCGCAGCTCAAGCGCGCCGATGGCAGCGCGGCGGGCAGCGCGGTGGCGACCGTGACCAATGGCGGGCTGTCGGTGAACGTGTCGGTGACCGGCATCTCGCCCGGGCCGCATGGCGTGCATGTACACATGACCGGCAAGTGCGATGCGCCGGGCTTTACCACTGCCGGCGGGCACTGGAATCCGGGCGCGACACAGCATGGGCTGGAGAATCCGCAGGGCGCGCATGCCGGCGACATGCCCAATTTGATCGTGCAGCCCGATGGCACCGGCACGCTGACCTACAAGCTGGGGTCGGGGACGATGGACGGGCTGCTCGACGCCGATGGCGCGGCGTTCGTGGTCCATGCCGGGCCGGACGACCAGAAGACCGATCCGTCGGGCAACAGCGGCGACCGCATCGCGTGCGGCGTGTTCGCGGCCGGGTAATCGTGTTTACGGGCCGGTCAGCGGATAGCGCGTGATCGGCTCGTAACTGGCGCCGCCAGTGCCGAGGCGGCTTTCGTACAATGTCATGTGCGTGACGCTGAACGCCGGGCTGGTCAGCGCGGCGTGGCGGGCGAGAAAGGCATCGACCGGCCCCGCCGAGCGCGCGAGCCGCGCCAGCGTGATGTGCGGCAGATAGGCGCGGTGCTCCGGCTCAAGCCCGATGCGGACCATCGCCCGGTCGATCTTGCGGTGAAGTGCGGCGAGCGGCTCGCGCGGCGCGACCCCGGCCCAGACCGCATTGGGGCGCCCCTTGCTGTCGAACATGCCGCACCCGTCGAGGCGCAGCGGCGGCAGGTCGGCACGGATGGTCGACAGCGCGACGGCGACGTCCTCCGCCATGCGCGAATCGACGTCGCCGATGAAGCGCAGCGTGAGGTGAAGCTGATCGTCATCCTGCCAGCGGGCGTCTTCAATCCCGTCCATGCGATCGATGAGCAGCTCGCGGATCGGCGGCGGCGGGCGCAATGCGACGAACAGGCGGTGCATTGCCGGGGATTAACCCATTTCGTCAGAGACGGCGATTCCGGTTTTCCTTGAATCTCGCCCGGCAAAGCATGATATTCGATCACATCCGGGCGGCCGATATCCAGAGACCGCCGGGCAAAGGAGTTTGAGATGGCTAACTGGTCTGACCCCCACACGACCGCCGCGCCGTACGCGACGGCCGCAGGTACGCGGGATAGCGCCGCGTATGATGCGGGGCTGCGGTCCTACATGCTTTCGGTTTACAACTACATGGCTTCGGGCGTGCTGCTGAGCGGCATCGTCGCGCTGATGTTCGCCTGGGGCGGCACCGAATCGATCGCCTATTCGGTCTTCGCCAATGGCGGGCCGCTGGTGTGGCTGATCATCCTGTCGCCGCTGGCGATCGTGTTCGCGATGAGCTTTGGCCAGAACAAGTTTTCGACCCCTGCGCTGCAGGGCATGTTCTGGGCGTTCACGGTGCTGATGGGCCTGTCGCTGTCGACGCTGCTGCTGCGCTACACCGGTACGTCGGTCGCGCAGGCGTTCTTCGCCGCGGCAGCCGGTTTCGCCGGCCTCAGCCTCTATGGCTACACGACCAAGAAGGACCTGTCGGGGTTCGGCAGCTTCCTGATCGTCGGCCTGATCGGCATCATCGTCGCGTCGATCATCAACATCTTCACCCAGTCGAGCACGCTGTCGCTGATCATCAGCGTCGCCGGCGTGCTGATCTTCGCGGGTCTGACGGCGTATGACACGCAGCGGATCAAGAGCGTCTATCAGTATGTCGCCGGCACCGACATGGTCGGCAAGGCAGTGATCATGGGTGCGCTGACGCTGTATCTGGACTTCATCAACATGTTCCAGTTCATCCTCAGCCTGATCGGCAACCGCGAATAATCCGCGACGCCGTGACGAAATCGGGAGGGCCCGGCCAGCGATGGCCGGGCCCTTCTGCGTTTCGGGGGCGGAACGCGGGACGCGTGGCGCGCGTTTTGATCGTCCACCCAGATGGGAGAGAGACGATGGACGACGATAACAAGCGCGGCGACGCCGGGACTGACGAAAGCATCGCCGAGCGGCTGGAAAAGAACCCCGAGAGCAAGCAGGCGCGGCTCGACCGCGCGCTGGACGAATCGATGGATGCGTCCGACCCGCCCTCGGGGACGCAGCCGGTGCATTCGAACCAGGCGCCAGCCGCGACCGGCTATGATGCCGAGAAGGAGGCCGAGCTGGCGAAGAAAAGGGCTGAGACGGAGTAAATATCAATCCTCCCCCGCAAGGGGGAGGAGTCAGCGCAGCTGACGGAGGGGGCGGAAGCACCTCGGCGAGAGACGAGAGGGCGCAGCTGTCCTCCCCCTCCGTCGCCTCCGGCGCCACCTCCCCCTGGCGGGGGAGGATTAACTCGCAACCTAACGCTTCATCACGTCGAGCGCCGCCGCGGTCATCGCTTCCGCGGCGGTGCCGATCACCTTTTCTGCATCGGGCGCCCATTTCGGGCTGTGCAGCGAGGGCAGGCCCACGCCGCCATTGGCCTGCGCCTTCTCCCATGCGTCTTGCGGGACGCCGCCCACCCAATAGATCACGCTTTTCACCGACGGATCCGCGATCGGGTAGCGGCCGAAATCCTCGCCCGCCATGGTCGGGGCGATGTCTTGCACCCGACCCTCGCCGAAGCGGGCGGTGAACAGCGTCTTCAGCTGGCCTGCGAACGCGGGGTCGCTGACGGCGGGCGGCGTGAAGGGTTCGCGCACGGTGACGATCGGCATGCGATCCTCCGGCACGCCGGCCGCGATCGCCTCACCTTTCGCAATCCGCGCGATTCCGTCGATCAGCTGCTTGCGCACCTCTGGCGTATAGGCGCGGACGGTGAGCAGCAGCAGTGCCTGATCCGGGATGATGTTGTGGCGCGTGCCGCCCTGGAAGCTGCCGACCGTGACCACGGCGGAATCGAGCGGGTCGATCTCCCGCGCCACCAATGTCTGCAGCGCCGAGACGATGCGCGCGCCAAGCACGATCGGGTCCTTGGTCGTTGCGGGATAGGCGCCGTGACCGCCGACACCCTTCACCACGATGTCGACCGAATCGACGCTGGCGAAGGTCGGGCCGCTGCGGATGCCGATCGTTCCGGCGGGCAGCGCGGCGCTGTTGTGGAAGGCGATGGCGTGAGTCGGCTTTGGGAAGCGGGTGTAGAGCCCGTCCTTGAGCATCGCGAGCGCGCCGGCGCTGTTCTCCTCCGCCGGTTGTGCGACCATCACGAGCGTGCCGCGCCACTGATCCTTCATCGCCGCGAGGTTGCGCAGCGTGCCGACCCAGGCGGTCATGTGCGTGTCGTGCGCACAGGCGTGCATTACGCCGCTCTCGACCCCTTCGGGTGTGCGGGTGCGCACCTTGGACGCGAAGGGCAGACCGGTTTCCTCGGTCACCGGAAGGCCGTCCATATCGGCGCGGATCATCACCACCGGGCCGTCGCCATTCTTCAGCACCGCGACCACGCCGGTTCCGCCGACCTGTTCGGTGACCGCGTAGCCGGCCTTGCGCGCTTCGGCGGCGAGCTTGGCGGCGGTCCGGACCTCGGCTTCGCTGACCTCGGGATTGGCGTGCAGGTCGCGATAGAGCGCCATCAGCGACGGCAGTTCGCGCGTCGTGGCGTCGCGGACGCCATCGGCGGCGGCTGGGGTGACGAGCGCGAGCGTCGCGGCGGCGGTGGCGAGGAGCGTCTTCATCGCGCCAGCCTAGCCGCCTGCCGCCGCGACGCAACGGCGAAGCGCGCTATTGCGCCGGGACGATCTCGATCACGTCGATCAGCGAGTCGAAGCTGGGTGCGGGCAGCACCAGTCGCCAGCGATCGATCCCGACGCGTTCGACATAGCCGGCAAGGTTGCGGCGCGTGTCGAGGCCATAGGCCAGCGCCTGGCGTTCATCGCCGAGCGCAAGCGTGCCGAGAAATACGGACCGGCTTTCGCTGTCGGCGTAGAACAGTCCCGCAGGACGCTGGGCGCCGTCCTCGACCCGGAAGCGGGTCAGCGCGCGATCGGCGTCGATGCGGCAGGCGGCGGGCGGCAGCGTAGCGAAGGCGGGGCGGTCGGGGGTGCGCGCGCCGAGCCGGTGGATGTGGCAACGATATGCGCCGGCGGGGGGCAGCGGGGTGGCGAGCGCGCGATCCGGGTCGAACAGCGCGCCCCCCGCCGCAATGGCCGTGGCATCGGCAGTCCGTGCGGCCGGAAGCGCGGCGACCCAGGCGCTGCGCCAGCCGCGCAGGCGGGTCCGGTCCTCGTCCGTCGCCACCGCGCGCCAGCGCGTTTCCTGTGCCGTATCGACCAGCCCGCGCCCGTCGCGGGTACAGCCTGCGAGCAGCGCGGTGGCGAGCAGGGTAAGGGTGAGCGCGCGCTTCATGCCGCGGTCCACCCGCCGTCCATGCTGTAATTCGCGCCGGTGATCGCGCGGGCTTCATCGCGGCACAGGAACAGCGCCAGCGCCGCGACCTGTTCGGGCAGGACGAATTCCTTGGTCGGCTGGGCGGCGAGCAGGACGTCGTTCATCACCTGCTCGCGCGTCATGCCGCGCGCCTTCATCGTGTCGGGAATCTGGTTTTCGACCAAAGGCGTCCAGACATAGCCGGGCGAGATGCAGTTGACGGTGATGCCGTCGGTCGCGGTTTCGAGCGCGATCGTCTTGGTCAGCCCGGCCACGCCATGCTTGGCGGCGACGTAGGCGGACTTGTTGGGGCTGGCGACCAGGCTGTGCGCCGAGGCGGTGTTGAGAATACGCCCCCATTTCGCGGCCTTCATATGCGGGACTGCCGCGCGCATCATGTGCCAGGCCGAGGACAGGTTGATCGCGATGATCGCGTCCCATTTCTCGGTCGGGAACTCTTCGATCTTGGCGACATGCTGGATGCCGGCATTGTTGACGATGATGTCCGGGCCGCCGAGTTCGGCATGGCAGCGGTCGACCATCGCATAGATTGCGTCGGGCTTGCTCATGTCGGCGCCGTCATAGAGTGCCTTGGCGCCGCTGATCCCCTCAAGCCCCGCGCGCTCGGCTTCGATCGCATCCGCGTCGCCAAAGCCGTTGATCATCACGCTCGCGCCTTCGGCTGCCAGCGCCTTGGCGATGGCGAGGCCGATGCCCGAAGTGGAGCCGGTGACGATGGCGGACTTGCCCTTGAGGAACATGGGATACTCCCGGTTAGCGTTTGGTGAGGTCGAAGGCGGCGGTGCGGCCGTCGGCGATGTTGCTGGCGATCAGGCGCGCATTGGCCATGGTGCGCGCGACATCGTCGCGGCCCGCCTGCCAATGTTCGCGCATCGACCGCGCCGAAAACTCGAAATCGCGGCTGCCGCCCTCCCACGCATTGGCGCGGTAGATCAGGTGGACGAGGCTGACCGGCTTTTCATCGGCTGCGGCGCGCAGGGCCGCGACATCGGGATCGTCGGCGAGGCTGTCGGGCAGCTTGGCGAGCACCTTGCGGATCAGTTCGCGCTCCTTGCGCAGCTTCAGCCGCTCGTCGCTGACCTGCCGGGTGCGGCTGGAGAAGCGGATTTCCTTCTCGCGCGCCATCACGTCGGTGATCGTGTGCGGCATCGCGGCAGCGGCGGAGAAGAGGTCGACCTGAAATACCAGCATTGCGTCGCGCTGATGATCGAGGACGTGGATCAGCGGGGTGTTGGAGACGAGGCCGCCGTCCCAATAATAGTTGCCGTCGATCTCGACCGGGGGCAGGCCGGGGGGCAGCGCGCCCGACGCCATGATGTGGCGCGCATCGATGCGGTCGGTGGTCGTGTCGAAGTATCGGAAATTGCCGCTCTCGATCTCGACCGCGCCGACCGAGAGGCGGACCGGGCCGGTGTTGAGCAGGTCCCAGTCGATCAACGCGTCGAGCGTCTCTGCCAGCGCGGCAGTGTCGTAATAGCTGAGCGCGGCGCAGCTGCCCGGGGTGGCGAAGAAGGGCGGGACGGTGCGCGGGTGGAAGAAGCCGGGGACGCCCTGCGCCAGCACCGCTGCGGCGGACCATTCATGGACCAGTTCGCGCACCTGATCCTGCGGGAAGATCGGGAAGCTGGGCAGGCCGCTCGTGACGCGGTTCCAAAACGCCTCGAGCCGCTCGACCCGGCGCTCGGGCGGGTTGCCTGCGACGATGGCGGCGTTGATCGCGCCGATCGAGATGCCCGCGACCCAGTCAGGCTCGATCTCGGCGCCCGCCAGCGCCTCGATCACCCCGGCCTGATAGCTGCCGAGCGCGCCGCCGCCCTGCAGCACCAGTGCAACGCAGCCGGGCAGGGGCAGCGGCGCATCGCGGCCGGGTTTGCGGCGTCGCTGTGGATCGGCATCGGCCATGGCGCACATGTGGTGCAACGCAGCGCGAAGGGCAATGCGGGATTCTTCATGCAACGCGATGCCGCTTGGGGCATTGTGGCGGGAAGGAAACGAACAAAGGGGATGGGCCATGCGGCTCGACGATCTCGATCCCAGCAACAATGTCCGCGATCTCGGCTCGGTCGGTGGCGGGCTCGGCGGGGGCGGGGGTAACATCCTGTTCGCGCTGCTGCCGATGCTGCTGGGCAGCCGGCTGGGTTGTGGCACGATTGCGCTGATCGGCATTGGCGCGGCGATCTTCATGACGTTGGGCGGTGGCGGCGCGCTGCTGAGCGGTGGCGGGACGACCGGCAGCGGCGGGCAGCAGGTCGCGCAGCAAAAGGCGTGCGACACGCCCGAGGAGTTGCAGGCATGCCGGGTGATGACCAGCACGGAGCAGACCTGGACCAAATTGTTCGCGGCGGACGGGCAGCGTTATCCGGCGCCGGTGCTCAATTTCTATGAAGGCGGGGTGCAGTCGGGTTGCGGGCGGGCGACGTCGGCGGCGGGGCCGTTCTACTGCCCGGCGGATCGCGGAATCTACCTCGACACCGGTTTTTTTCGCGAACTCGCGACGCGGTTCGGCGCGGCGGGCGACTTCGCGCAGAATTACGTGATCGCGCATGAGGTCGGCCACCATATCCAGAATGTCACCGGCACGATGGAGCAGGTGCGCGCGCGCCAGGCGCGGATGAGCCAGGCCGAGGGCAATGCACTGTCGGTGCGGGTCGAATTGCAGGCGGATTGCTATGCCGGCGTGTGGGCGGCGCAGAATCGCGACCGGCTGGAAGCCGGCGATATCGAGGAAGGGCTGCGCGCGGCCGAGGCGATCGGCGACGATACGCTGCAGAAGCAGGCGCAGGGAACGATCGTGCCGGAGAGCTTTACCCATGGCACGTCGGCGCAGCGCATGAAGTGGCTGAAGCGCGGCCTGGACAGCGGCAACCCCGCCGCGTGCGACACGTTCAGCGGCGCGATTTGAGGATGACTGAATGAGTGTCGCATTCCGCCGCGAGAGCGACGAGGAGCATAAGGAACCCCGGTTCGAATTGCCGATCCCGGCCGGCCCCAATCTGGTGACGGCGCGCGGGCTGGCGCTGATCGACGAACAGGTGCGCGCGCTTGAGGCGCAGCTCGACGGGCTGGAGGGCGAGGAGGCGCGCGCGCCGCTGCTGCGCGACCTGCGCTACTGGCACACGCGCCAGACCACCGCGCAGATCGCACCAGTGCCCGAGGCGGATGTGGTCGCGATCGGATCGCGCGTCGGCTTTCGCCTGAACGGGCGCGAACGATCGATCGACATTGTCGGCCATGACGAAGCCGACCCGGCGCAGGACCGCATCGCATTCCAGGCGCCGCTTGCCGCTGCGATGCTGGGCGCGGAGGTCGGCGAATATGTCGACTTCGCCGGGCGCGGCGAGGCGATCGAGATTCGCTCGGCCGAGCCGATCCCCGACTGACGGACACCAAAAAGCCCGGGCGTTTCCGCCCGGGCCCGAGGGTGCGGGCCGGCGAACCGGCTCCGCCTGGGAGTTCCGGTCAGTAGGTGCCGGAAAAGCTGCGGTTGAGGTAATGCGGGCCGCGATCGGCGTCGCGGTCGCGATCGCCGAACAGCGCGCCGTTGCGGTCCTCATCGCGCCACGCGGCCTTGGCCTCCTCCGCCGTCTTGCGGATGGTCACCTTGTCATCGACCGATTCGATCCAGCGCGACGGGATCGAATGGTGATGACCGCCGGCATCGGGGTCGCTCTTGGTCAGGATGATGCGGTCGCCCCGCACCTTGTCGACCGTGCCGACATGCGCGCCGTCGGATCCGACCACTTCCATATGTTCGCTCACCCGGGTGAGCGAACTGCGCTGACCCTGACGCTCGGTGCGCCACGCGCCGAACTCGTTCTCGAAGCGCGCCTGATTTTCGCGGCGATATTCATGATAGTCGCGGTCGAGGTCCTCGATCTGGCGGCGGCGCCAGCCGTGATAGTCGTCATCGCGGCCATCATTGCCGTAACGTGCGTCATAGCGCGCATCCGCCGCGCGGCGGCGCTCCGCCTCGTCGTCACCGAACCATGAGCGGACCTCGTCGCCCGCGCGGTCGAAAAAGCCGCGATCGTCGTAGTTATAACCGTCCGGCCCGCGCTCGCGCCCGCGGCCGCTGCGACCTTCGTCATATTGAGCGCGATAGCCGCGGCTGCCGCTGGTATAGCGGTCGTCATAGTCGCGCCCACGCGCGCCATAGCGGTCGATCCCGCGATCACCCCGACCGCGCTCCTCCCGATCGGCGGCGTAATATTCGCGTGCGCTCGACCGGCCGCGGTCGCGCTCCGGATCATAGCCATAGCCATAGCCGTAGCCGGAGCCGCGCGACGCAGTGCCGTCGCTAACGCCCCAGTCATTGCGATTGTCGTTGCGATAGGGTTCGTAGCCCATCGGGTCCTCCTCCATGCTGCTGGTTTCCGGACACGCGCCACCCGCATGCCCCATGGCAAAAAAATGAATGTGTTGCGGGGCTTGTTCCGACTGCGCGGGCGCCGGTGCGACGAGCGGGGGCAGGGACCGGCCCACCGGAAAATCGGCGCGTTTGGCGTTGCAAAGCGAAAGGAGGAAAGCTAGACGAACGGCCTTCCGGCATGCCGGAGCGTGGAGCGGGGCTGTAGCTCAGATGGGAGAGCGCTGCAATCGCACTGCAGAGGTCAGGGGTTCGATTCCCCTCAGCTCCACCAACCTAAAGCATTGCATTGCAACGCATTATGTTTCCCGAAGCGGCCCGGTGCGGCCGTGACGGGTCGATAGCTTCTGGATCGAAAATGCGCCGGTGACCAATGCGGCGTCCGGTCGTTTTGTGACGGCGACGGGGCACGTCTCGCTTGCCGGGCGCGCGACCTTCCCTGGCGGCAGATTGTCACACAGGCAGGCCGGCGCCACCGATACGTGCCGGACAGCAATCTCGATGGCCTCGGCGAGCATCCACCGGTCGATGGGACGTATCAGGCCGCGCAGGCTTATGCCGGATGGGCGGGCAGGGCATTGTCGACCAAAGCGGAACGGGAACGCGCGGCGCACCCCGGCGGGGGAATGGCTGAATGCCGTGCATCGTATTCCTACGGGCATCGCGTTCGACGCGTTTACCAATAGAAAGGCCCCTCTGCAGTAGAGGGGCACGATGGCAAGGGCGCTGATCATCGAGGACGACGACGCCCTGCGCGAGGAGCTGGTCGACCTGCTCGAGGGGTGGGGGTTCGCGGTGACGAGCGTCGCCAGCGGGCGCGGCGCGCGGGCGCTGGGCGGGACGTTCGACATCATCCTGTGCGACTATAAGCTCGAGCACGAGAACGGCCTTGATGTGCTGCGGTCCCTGCCCGTCATGGCGGATGCGACAGCGGTGCGGCCGCGCGCCTATCTGATGACCGGGCATCTCGACCTGACCGCCGCGTCGCGGCACGAGATTGCGACGCTGGGCCTCGGCCTGTTGCTGAAGCCGGTGTCTGCGCGCATGCTCCAGCAGTTGATGGCCGGAGAGACGGTATGATCGCAGTGCCGCGTTCGATCGCGCTGCCCGGCCCCGGGCGGATCGCGGCGGTGGCGGGCTGGCTCGTGCTGCTTGCCGGTGCGGTTGCGGCATCGAGCAGCCGGTTCGTGGTGGCGCCGGGATTTGAATTCTATCTCGGGCCGCTCTTCTATCTCGTCGCCTATCGCTGGTTCGGGCTGCGCTGGGGGCTGGTAACCGCAGTCCTGACGATGGCGCCGTCGATCTGGTGGTGGGGACATTTCTATTCGGTCGCGCTGGCCGTCGGGCATGTGCTCGCGGTCGCCTATTTCCGCCCGCGCCAGATCAGCTTTGCGACCGTGACGCTCGGCTATCAGCTGACCTTTGGCGCAGCGGTGGCGGTGATCCTGTTCTATCTGTCGGCGAGCGCGCCGGTGGAAATCATCGCGGTCGTGCTGTTCCGGAAGATCCTGTGCGAGGTGACGCTGGCTGGCCTTGCCGACATCGTGACGCTGCTGGTGGTCCGGCGCGAGCGCGGGCTGGGCGTAACGCGCGCGCGGATCCTGTCGCTGCAGCTGTCGCTCAACGCGCTGGTATCGGTCGCGGTGTCGGGGGCGGCGACGCTGTTCATGATCGGCACGCTCAGCAATGTCGGCGAGCGGCTGACGATCGTGGAGGATCAGATCCACGCCGTTGTGGTCGAAGCGCGCACGGCGGCGCCGGGCCGGCCGCTTCCCGATACGATCCGGGTCGCCGGATCCTCGGTCGCGTTGCCGCTGCGGGTGGTGCAAACCCGCGACCTTGCCGAAGGGGCGCGCGCGCTCGGGTGCAGCCGCACCGATCGCGGCGATCGCGGCGGGCCGGATGACCGCAACACCTTCACCTATTGGCTGCGGGTCTGTGTGGTGGCCGACAGTTTCGATTCGCGCAGCGTGCTGGTCTCTCCGCGCCCGCTGGTGCTCGAGAGTTTCCGCGACATCATGGCCGGCCTGTTGCCGCTGATGGCGTACCTGTTCTTCGCGGAGTTGGTGCTGCTCGGATTCCGGAACGCGCTGGGCCGGTCGATGCGATTGTGGGACAACGCGGTGCAGGGCTTTGCCGCGCGTCAGCGCTTTCCGCGCAGCGAGGCGCCGTTCATCGAATCCAATGCCGTGCTTGCGATGCTGCGCCGCGCCACCGATGATTATCTGGACGCCGATGAGGAGCGCGAGCGCCTTGCCCGCACGGTCGATGAACTGCGCAACGCGATCGACCTGCGGCTGATGAGCGGACTGCGCATCGGTGACGATGCGCTCCACTATGTCGAACTGACCCCGGGCGCCGGCTCGACCCCGGTGGTGTTGCCGTTCAATCCGGCCGACCGTGGCGCGCTGACCTCGCTGCGCGGGACACATGACATCATGGCCGAATTCAGGCTCGCGGGAACCGAGAGCCAGCACTGGTTCCTGCTGCTGGCGCATGATTTCGATCCGGCCGCCGGCGAATGGCGCTTTGGCTGCATCGTCCGCCTGCGCGCGTCACAGGCGATGCAGACCAAGATGCTGCACAATGCCCGGCTGATCGAACTGGGCGGCATGGCCTCGGCGCTGAGCCATGAGCTGCGCCAGCCACTGTTCACGATCTCGCTCGCCGCCGAAAACGGCGCGGCGATGCTGCAGCGCACGCCGGCAGCGGTGGAGCGGGCGGGGCAGAAATTCGCCCGCATTCTCGAACAGGTGGCGCGCGCATCGGCGATCATCGAGCGGACCTCGGTCTATGCCCGCGAGGAACGCGGCGATCGCGAGCCGACCGATCTGGTACAGGCGATCCACGATGCCGCGCGGTTCATGCGCCCGGTGCTGCAGGCGCGCGGCATCGACCTGACCATCTCGGTCCGGGCGCGCGTCGAACCGATGATGCTGCCCCGGATCGGGATCGAGCAGATTATCGTCAACGCCCTGCAAAATGGCGCCGACGCGATCGAACAGGCGCGCGGCGAGCGTCCGGAAGCCGGCGCGATCCGGATCGAGATCGCCAAGGCCGCCGATCATGTCACGATCGCGATCCGCGATGACGGCAGCGGGCTGGGCGACGCGCTGGCGGAATCGCCGTTCGATGCCTTCAGCACGTCGAAGCCGGCGGGGAAGGGGACCGGGCTGGGCCTGTTCATTTGCCGCCAGATCGTCGATGAGATTGGCGGAACGATCGACCTGGCCGATAATCGTGACGGTCATGGCGCCACCTTGACCCTGAATTTTCCGCTTTCGCCGCCATGGAGCCTGAAATGACCGACGCCGCTGCCATGCCCGGGGCAATGGATCCCGTTTATCTGGTCGATGACGATACCGATTTGCGCAACGAACTGGCCGATGCGCTGGCGGAGTCCGATTATGTCGTGCGCGGCTTTGCCAGCGGCGAGGCGTTTCTGGAGGTCCAGGCGGATCTGCCGCCGGGATGCATCGTGCTCGACCTGACCATGCCGGGGATGAACGGGATGCAGGTGCACAAGGCGCTGGTCGAGCGCGACAGCCAGCATGTCGTCGTGATGCTGACCGGAACCGGGAGCATCGCGACGGCGGTTGCGGCGCTGCGGACCGGGGTGGTCGATTTCGTCGAGAAGCCCGCCCAGCTCGACGCGCTGCGCGACTGTATCGAGATGGCGCGCGTCCGCCGGCTTGCCGTCGCGGCTACGCGCGAGAAGCTCGCCACTGCACGCGATCGCTTCGCGCCGCTGACCCCGCGCGAGATGGAGGTGGTCTATGGCATGATGATGGGCCTGTCCGCCAAGATGACCGCGCGGCGGCTGGACCTGTCCTTTCGCACGGTCGAAAGCTATCGCGCCAACCTGATGGTCAAGCTTGGCGCGCGCAATCTGGCGGAGGTGGTCCGCATGGCGATCGAGGCGGAGCTGAAACCGATCGGCCCGATCCTGGAGGAATAGGCCAGCCGCGGCGACGGTGCCCGGCGGGGCACCGGCTCAGCCCAGTGCCTCGAACCGGAAATTGGCGAATTTCGCGGTGCCGGCCCCCGCCGAGTACAGGCCCGGGCGCAGCATCAGGAAACCGCCGCGGACATTGTGGTGATATCCGGACACCTCCATGCCGCGATCGAAGCGGTGCCAGGTCTTTCCGCCATCGGCGCTGGTGTCATAGGTGACGATGTGGCGGTCATTGGTCACCCGCATCCGCAGCTTGCGCCCGTGCGGGTTGGCGGGGCGGCCGCGTTCGATCCCGTACTGGTGCGTGACGAAGCGCTTCTCGTCGAAGCCGAGGCCGCAATAAAGCTTGTCATCGTAGAACAGGATCAGGCCGGCGGTACCGCCCGGTGCGATCTCGATATCGCATTCGAAGCGATAGGCGGGGTCGCCCGCGATCAGCAGCAGCGGCGACGAGCTGGACGGCGCGGTGCCGCGTGCATCGAGGTGGAGGACATTGTTCGCGACCCGCGCGCGACTGCGCTCATCGGGGGCGGGGCGGAAGAAATTCCATTTCGGGCCGATATCCAGGGTCGCGAAATCGTCCGACAGCTTCATGCCGTGCGGGCCGGTCTTCTCGCCGCCTTTGGGCTTAGCGATCGGCTGCGACAGGTCGCCGCCCTTCATGCGGAACCAGCCGTCATCGGTCCATTCGATCGGATCGAGCAGCGCCTGCCGCCCGAGCGTCCAATAGCCATTTTCATAGCCGTGATAGACGCTCCACCAGTCGCCAGCCGGCCCTTCGACCAGCGTCGCATGGCCGCGCGACCACCATTTTTCCTGCAGCGAGGTGGTGCGCACCAGCGGGTTGTGCGGGCAATTCTCCCACGGCCCGTGGATCGAGCGTGAGCGCGCGGCGATGACCATATGACCGGTGGGCGGACCCGCCGTGCCGCCGACCGCGGTGATCATGTAGAACCAGCCATCATGGCGCGTGATCTTCGGCCCCTCGGGCGCGAAGCCCTCGACGATCCAGTCCTTGGGATAGCGCCACGGGTCATAGACATGTTCGGGCTCACCGATGCGGCTGAGGCCGTCATCGGACAGCCGCACGCGATCACCGCCCGACAGGAACAGCCAGCGCGACCCGTCCTCGCCCACCGCATGGCCGGGGTCGATATGGTTGGGCAGCTTCAAGTCGATCGGATCGCTCCACGGCCCCTCGATCCGGTCGGCCCAGATCACCCAGCTGGTGTTCGGCCCCTTGGTCGGAATGTAGAGGAAATAGCGGCCATCATGCTTGCACAGCTCCGGCGCCCAGACCGACCCGATATTCTTCGTCAACGCCGCGCCGACCGGCTGCCAGTTGATCAGATCGCGCGAGTGCCAGATGACGAGGCCCGGATAGGAATCGAAGGTCGAGAAGGTCATGTAATAGTCCTTCCCGTCCTTGAGGATCGTCGGATCGGGATGGTCGCCCGCCATCAGCGGGTTGAGGAAGCGCCCGTCGCCAAGGTCGGGGATGCGCTGATTGTCGAAGCCGCGCTTCCAGTCGGGAGCCGGACCAGCGGCAGGCGCCGCGGCCGCTTGCCCGCGCGCACCGGGCGTCAACGTGATAGCGCTACCAATTGTGGCGGCACCGATCAGATCGCGGCGATTGAAACGCATCACAATTTTCCTTCAGTCAGACGAGCAGGCCACCGGCCCAGCTGAGAAACAGGTCGGGCCAGGCGGCGACCGGCTTACCCATTGTCTTGCGCAGGCCAAAGCCATGGCCGCCATGGGTGAACAAATGGGTCTCCACCGCTACGCCCTGCGCGCGGAGTGCGGCGCGGAGCAGCAGTGCATTTTCGACCGGGACGACGGCATCGTCCTCGGCATGCAGCAGGAACACCGGCGGCGCATTGGCAGGGACGTTGCGATGCGGCGAATGAGCGGCCTCGCGCGCCGCATCGGCGCTGGCGCCGACCAGCAGCGCGCGCGATCCGGGATGGGCGTGCGGCGCGCTCATGCTGACGACGGGATAGATTGGCGCGGCGGCGTCGGGGCGCGCGCCGAACCGGTCGGCTGCATCCACCGGGGCATAGACCGGCGCATCGAAGCGCGTGAGCAGATCGGCGCACAGATGCCCGCCGGCGGAAAAGCCCATGGCACCAACCCGCTGCGGGTCGATGCCATAGTCGCGGGCGCGATGGCGGATCAGCCGCATTGCGCGCTGTGCATCGGCAAGCGCAACATTCGGCCCGGCGGCCCAGCCTTCGCCCGGCAGGCGATAGAAAAGCACGAAGACGGTGAAGCCGCGCGCCGCCAGCCAGCGGCCCATCTCATAGCCTTCCTTGTCGACCACGACCCAGCGATACCCTCCGCCCGGGGTGATCAGCATGGCCGCGCCATTGGGGCGGTGCGGGCGAAAGACGACCAGGCGCGGACGGGTGATTCCGAATACCGCGCGGTCGGTCAGGTCGCGGTCGGTGCTGCGCTCGTTGACCGTTTCGACCGGCGGGGTGGCCGGCAGTCCCGGCGCGCCGCCGGGCCACAGGTCGATCGTCTCGACCGGGTCGGGCAAGCCCGCCGGCCCGGGCTTGCCGGTTGCGGGCGGGGCGGTCTGCGCGGAGGCGGCGGACGCGATCAGCGCGGCGCCGCCCCCGGCAAGGGTGAGGAACGCGCGCCGGCCGGGCTGAGGGAGGAGTTCGGTCCGGTCGGTCATGCGTTCCCCGTTCGTCACATCTTGATCCGCGCACCCACCAGGATGGTGCGGCCAAAATGGTTGCTTTCATAGTTGCGGCGCGCGGTGATGTCGGTCCAGCGCTCGCGATAGGCGTCGGTCAGGTTGGTCCCCTCAACCGACAGTTCGAGATAGTCGGTCACCTTGTACCGCACCGAGGCATCGACATTGGTGATCGCCGAATAGCCTTCGAACACGTTGCCGGTGCCCGAGCCGCCATCGGTGAAGCCATCGCGATAGCTGACCGATGCGCGCGCGCTGAACTTGCTGTCCTCATAATAGAGGGTGGCATTGTACTGCGTCTTGGACAGGCCATAGAGCGTGTTTTCGACCGTCACCGACGGCAGCGAGCCGCCCGGCACGGTTGCCGGCCCCTGCTGGGTGTAGGTGGCCGAGCTGTCGACAAAGGTCGCGTTCACGATACCGCCGAAGTTCGACAGGAACCCGGGCAGGAAGGTGAACGGTGCCTGCAGCGCGACTTCGACACCTTCAAGCGATGCGCCGGCGCCGTTGCCGGTCGTGGCGATCGTCCAGATCGGCTGCGACTGGAGCGACGGATCGAGCGCGGCCGGCGAGGACGGGACCAGCACCGAGGGCGACAGGCCGGTTTCGGTGAAGGTACCGGTGCGGGTGATGCCGACCGGGAAGCTCGCCACATCCTTCTTGAACAGCGCGACCGAGAAGATCGACTGCGGCGCGAAATACCATTCCAGCGCGACGTCGAAATTGGTCGCGCGGAACGGCAGCAGGAACGGGTTGCCGCTGGTCACGCGATAGTTGAAGCCGTCGGCCGATCCGCCGGGGGTGAGGTTGCCCAGCGACGGGCGCGTCATCACCTTGGCAATGGCGCCGCGGATGATCAGGTCGTCGCTCGGATACAGCGCGACGTTGAGCGAGGGCAGCCAGTCTTCATAGCTGCGCTCGACATCGACCACGACGCCGCTGTTGATGCCATAGGACGACTGGTCGGTCCGGACGTAGCGGATGCCGGCATTGAGCGCATAGTCGAGGCCGAGGACCGTGCCCTTGGCGTCGAACTGCAGATAGGCGCCCTTGGTCTCTTCCTCGACGCCGCGATTGTTGCCGGTGTCGAGCCGCAACGGACGGTTGTAGAGGCCGGTGAAGGCCGTAGTGGCGTCGAGGTTGGGGATCAGCCACGATGTGGTCGTGCCGGCCGGAGCATTGGCGCCCTGCAGCGTGAACACTTCCGACAGCGCGTTGGTGACCGGGAAGCCATAGATTGCCGTCGGTCCGAACAGCGTGTTCGGCGAGCAGGTGATGGTGCCGAGCACCAGATCGGTGCCGCCATTGCCGCAGACCGCAGTATCGCGGGTGAAGGCGACGATGTCGTAATTGTAACGCCGCCAGACCGCGCCCGCCTTGACCGTCAGCTTGTCGGTCACGTCCCATTCGGTGCGCAGCTGCGCCGTGCGGAACTGGTTGAGCACATTCGACGGGCGGTCGCGGATTTCGGCCAGCTGGAAATTGGCCGGGTTGGTCACGCTGGTCCCGAAGGTCAGGACCGGGGCCTGCATGTCGCGATAGTCGTAGCTATAGCCCTGGGCATCGCGATCGTCGAACACGATCGTGGTCTCGACCGGAACATCGGCGTCCGAGCGCGAATAGCCGCCGATCAGGGTGAAGCGGAACTTGTCGGTGACGTCCTGATCCCAGGTGCCGCCGATCTGATAGAATTCGGTCGAGCTCTGCTTCAGATAATGTTCGGTGCGGACCCATGCGTCGTTGAGCGTCGCGGCGATCATGTTGTTGTTATTGTCATAGACCGGGTTGACGACGTCGATCGAACGCTCGTTCGAGCGCAGCAGCACCTCGCCCCACTTCTCGCGCCGATCGGCCGAGAATTTCGAATAAAGGCCGTCGATCGACAGCTTGGTCGCGTCGCTCGGTGACCATTGGATGCTGCCGGTCAGGCCCAGCCGCTCGCGATCATGGGTGACTTCGCCATAGCGCGGGATGCGCGGGTGAAAGGCGACCGCAGCGCGATCGCAGGCCGCGCCGGCGACATAGGTGCCGCCGCGGTTCGGCGCCGTCCAGCACGAGGTGCCGTTGACCGAGTCAAACCGCGCCTGCGCCCAGCGCACGGTGTTGTTGCCGATCTCCTTGGTCGTGGTGTTCTGATAAGCCGCCGAGATCGAGGCGCCGAGCGTGCCATCGGGCGACTTCCATCCGATCAGGCCGGCGACGCGCGGACCCCAGGTGTCCGACAGGTCGTTGTAGCTGCCCTGCGCCGAAGCCGCGAAGGTGAACCCCTGCTTGCCGGCAAGCGGGTTGCCGGTGTTGAGATCGACCACTGCGCCCAGCGACCCTTCGTCGAGATCGGCCGATGCGGTCTTGTGCACCACGATCGAACTGAACAGCTCCGATGCGAACACGTTGAAGTCGAACGCGCGGTCGCGGTTGGACGAGGCGCCATCATGGCTGGTGGTGATGGTTTCGAGCCCGTTGACCCGGACGCGGGTGAATTGCGAGCCGAGGCCGCGCACGGTGATCGCACGCCCTTCGCCGCCGTCGCGCTGGATCGAGATGCCGGGAATGCGCTGCAGCGATTCGGCCAGGTTCTGGTCGGGGAATTTGGCGATGTCTTCGGCAACGATCGCATCGACTGCGGCAACCGATTCGCGCTTCACGTTGAGCGCGGCGTCGAGCGAGGCGCGGAAACCGGTGACGACGATTTCCTCGTCCTCGGCCGTTGCCGGATCGGCAGGCGCATCCTGCGCCTGGGCGGCGGTGGCGATGACAAGGGCGGAGGTAGCTGCCAGCAGGCGTGCGCTGCCGCGGCGGACGGTGAACCGCATTGATATTCCCCTCTCTCTCGGCGTCGATGACACCGGTGGCTCATTCGGTCCCGCGTCA
The DNA here is from genome assembly GCF_031456015.1 of Sphingomonas sp. BE123. Taxonomy (NCBI): domain Bacteria; kingdom Pseudomonadati; phylum Pseudomonadota; class Alphaproteobacteria; order Sphingomonadales; family Sphingomonadaceae; genus Sphingomonas; species Sphingomonas sp. BE123. Next base: position 732,760 of record NZ_JAVDTW010000002.1, read on the forward strand.
TGTGCGGGGTCCATGGATTTTGGGAGGGTGCGGTCGCTTGCCGTTGCCGGCGCCGGTCCGATCCTCTCCGTTTGTCGCCATGCACTCATGGTCGACCACCTGATCTCCGTGAGAAACCGGTGTCATCGTGTTTTCGGGGAAAGCGGGGGGTGTGTCAACCCGGTGTTCGTGCGGTCCTGCTGGCATCACGACACTCCGGGGTTTGTTTCGTGGTCAAACAGTTGCGCTGCGCCCCGGTGTCGCGACTCATTTGCAGTTGAAATCGTGCAATGCGCTTGATACCGGTGTCATACGACGGGCCGGGACAGGTCCGCAGTTCAGGGATTGAGGGAGGGGCTGGAATGGCACGCTATCTACACATCATGCGCGGATCGGGTTCGGCAGCGGCGCTCGCGGCGGCGCTGACGCTGGTCGCGCCGGCAGCGGCACTGGCATCGCAGGACGGGGCGCCGCAGGGCGGCGGGGTCGAGGCCGAGGGCGACGAGGTCGTGGTGACCGGTTTCCGCGCCAGCCTCGCCAATGCGCTGAGCGACAAGCGCAAGGCCGATCAGATCGTCGATTCGATCACGGCCGAGGACATTGCCGACTTCCCCGATGCCAATATCGCCGAATCGATCCAGCGCCTGCCGGGCATCTCGATCGACCGCGACAATGGCGAAGGGCGATCGATCACCGTGCGCGGCCTGGGCGGCGACTTCCAGAGCGTGTTCCTGAACGGGGCGGACGCGCAGAACATCTCTGGCGGCAACCAGTCCGACGCAGGCGCAAACCGTTCGCGCGGGTTCGACTTCAACACCTTCGCCTCCGAACTGTTCAGCGGGGTCAAGATCACCAAGTCGGTGACTGCAAAGGACGAGGAAGGGTCGCTCGGCGCGATCATCGACCTGATCACCGGACGTCCGCTCGCCTATAAGGGCGACCGCATCGCGGTCGGCGCAGAGGCCGAGTATCGCGAGAATGGCGACAGCTGGAACCCGCGCCTGACCGGCCTGTTCTCCAAGCGGCTGGCCGACAATTTCGGTATCCTCGGCACGGTCGCGTTCCAGGATCAGCGCCAGCAGATCGATGCCTATCGCCGCAGCCCCGGCCAGTTCGAATATGCCTATCGCAATGCGCAGCATGCCGGCGTGTCGCCGAACGTGTTCGGCTTTGCCCGCCCGGCAGGGACCGGTACGGGGCCGACGTTCGGATCGGACCCTGCCGCCTATGCGCTGGTGACCCCGACCACGATCATTCCGGCGTTGCCGCAGATCGGGCGGCAGGATCTGGAATATGACCGGCTGGGCGTCACCTTCACCGCGCAGTGGCAGCCGACGTCGCGGACCGAAGTGATCGGCGACTTTGTCTATTCGCGCTATCGCCAGACGTCGAACTCGCAGGGCATTACCCCGATCGGCCTGAACCGCAACGGCACGAACACCCGGGTGACGCAGAATACGCTGCGGGCGATCAACACCACCAATGGCCTTGCCGACCGGCGCGCGCTCTATCCGCGCTGCGATGCCAGCGCGTCGCTCGATTGCGGCCAGTCGCTGTACGGCAATACGCTGGTTGCCGGTACGCGGGCCAGCTACAACCCGCGCAACCTTGACCCGTTCGACTATTACAACTCGCCGGTCTCGCCCGGGTACATCCCGAGCGCGAACGGGACGGCCTTCTATGACGAATTGCTCGGGCGCCCGGGTACCCAGATCCGTGAGGCGCATGTCAATGCCGCGGGGCAGGCCGATTATCTGGTGCTCGACAATGTCGACTGGCGCAGCTTTGCCGATGCGCAGATCGGCCAGACCGACTTCAAGCAGGCGACGCTGAACGTGAACCATGAGTTCAGCGACAACTTCCGCGTCGCAATGACCGGTGGCTGGTCCAAGTCCGAATTCGCCGCCGAGGGCATGCTGGTCGAATTCAACGCGATCGACCGCGACGGCTATGTCTTCGACGAGCGCGGCGGCGGGCGGATGCCGGTGTTCAACCCCGGCTTCAACGTGGCCGATCCCAGTCAGTGGACGCTGGTCAAGGGCCTGTCGACCATTCGCTACTTCACCAATGAAGTGACCAACGAATTCCGCGTCGGTCGCGCCAATTTCGAGCTCGATCTGTCCGAACAGTTCACGCTGCGCTTTGGCGGTACCTACAAGACGTTCGAATTTGCCAGCCTCACCGGCCGCCGCAACCAGGGGATCGAGGCGATCAACCCGACCCTGGTCGAGGCCGGGCTGCAGATCACCGATCTTGGCCGGACGGTCGGCTTCGGTCAGGGGCTGAACGTCACGCCGGGCACACCGACCAGCTTTTACGCGCCCGATCTCGATGCATTCCGTCGCTATTTCTCGATCGACTGCAACTGCATCAACCAGTGGGGCGACTATCGCGCGCAGACCGACGGGCGCGAGCGCAACGCGGTGCGTGAGCGCGACATGGCCGGCTTCGTCCAGATGGACTTCGACCTCGACGTGATGGACCGCCGGCTGCGCGGCAATGTCGGCGTGCGCGTCGCGAATACGCGCGTCGACGGGACCGGATCGGTGGGCGGCGCGGCGAATGGCGTGGTCGGCACGATCGTGACCGCGCGCAACGAATATACCGACGTGCTGCCGGCGGGTAACCTCACCTATGAGGTCGCCGACAATTTCCAGATCCGCTTTGCTGCCGCCAAGACCATGTCGCGGCCGCAATTGTCGGCGCTGACGCCGGGCACGACCTCGTTCCCGACGGGGCTGAACGCGGCCGGCGCTGCGCCGTCGATCACCGTCGGCAACCCGTATCTCAATCCGTTCCGCTCGACCAATCTCGACCTCAGCTTCGAATATTATTGGGGCAGCAACGGCTTTGTCGGCCTCGCGCTGTTCCAGAAGGACATCAACTCCTTCCCGCAGCAGGTGGCGGGCGAATTTGCGCTGCAGGATGTGTATTCGCAGGACATCATCGACCAGATCCTGCCCAACATCACCAGCGTGACGCTGGCCCAGTATATCCGCGATGGCGGGGTGTTCGCGGTGCGCCAGTTCAACGACGCGCCGGGTGGCAAGATCCAGGGGCTGGAGCTCAACGTCCAGTCGAACTTCTTCTTCCTGCCGGGCTTCCTGCAGCGCTTCGGCGTCACCGCCAACTATACCTATATCAAGTCGGAACTGAACTATCTGACCGGGACCGCGCTCTCGACCACGCAGGGGCAGACCGGCTCCACGGCCGTCAATGACTTCGCGACGGCACCGTTCCTCAACACCTCGCCGCATTCGTTCAACGCGACGCTCTATTACGAGCACGGCCCGCTCAAGGCGCGCGTTTCGGGTGCCTATCGCAAGGAATATGTGAACCGCTTCCCGCTGTCGTCGGGCACCTGCGCGGTGGGCACGACAACCAATGCCGGCGGCGCGTGCAACTCGCCGGTGGTGGCGGACTTCGGGTATAACGAGGATACGTTCAACCTCGACTTCTCGATGTCCTATGCGATCACCAAGGAGATCCGCCTGTCGCTGGAAGGGCGCAACCTGACCAACACCACCCAGTACCGCACCATGTATCAGGCGAACCCGGTGTCGAGCAGCTATGCCAGCACCGGCCGCATCGTCACCATCGGCGTGCGCGCGGCCTTCTGATGCTGGGGGCGCTGCTGCTGATGGCTGCCACGGCAGGGACGGGGGCGGCAGCGCCGCTCCCCGCCTTTCCGGGCGCGCAGGGTGCTGGCGCGCTGGCGCAGGGCGGACGCGGCGGCAAGGTACTGACGGTCACCAATCTGGCGGACAGCGGCCCGGGCAGTCTGCGCGCCGCGGTCGAGGCGAAGGGGCCGCGGATCATCGTCTTCGCGGTGTCCGGCACGATCCAGCTGACCAAACCGCTGACGGTGCGTGAGGGGCGAGTGACGATCGCCGGGCAGAGCGCACCCGGCGACGGCATCACGCTGCGCGATCAGCCGCTGGTGGTACAGGCCGACGATGTCGTGATCCGCTTCATCCGGTCACGGCTTGGAGATGAATCGAAGACCGAGGCGGATGCGATCTGGATCCGGGCGGGTCGGCGCATCATCCTCGATCATGTGTCGGCAAGCTGGTCGGTCGATGAAACCCTGTCGGTCTCGGGCAATTATGCCGAGCCGGGCGAGGGCTGGTACGATGTCACCGTCCAATGGTCGATCATCGCGGATTCGCTGACCAAGTCGCTTCATGCCAAGGGCACGCACGGCTATGGCAGCCTGGTGCGCGGCGGGCGCGGCGCTCGGGCGAGCTTTCACCACAATCTGTGGGCTAACCACAGCGCGCGGATGCCGCGACCGGGAAATTACGCCCCGGCGGCCAGCGATCCGGACGGCGCGTTCTTCGACTTCCGCTGCAACCTCTTCTACAATTGGGGCGGCGGCCGGTCGGGCTACAATGCCGACAAGGACAGCCTGTCGCGGTACAATTTCGTCGGCAATGCCTATGTCCGCGGCCCGCAGTCGACCAAGGGCATCGCGTTCAACGAAGGCAACCCAGTCGCCAGATCCTTCTTCGCCGACAATGCGATGGACGGGGTGGTCCCGGCCGATCCATGGTCGCTGGTGAGCGGCATTGCCGTTCCGGCGCAGAAGCTGGCCACCCCGGTCGAAATGCCCGACATCAGTTGCGCCGGCGGCGCAAAGGCCGAGGCGACGGTCCTGGCCGGCGCCGGCGCGTCGCGCAGCCGCGACAGCGTCGACACGGCGATCATCGCCGGCGTGCGCACCCGCACCGGCAAGCAGATCGACAGCCAGCGCGACGTCGGCGGCTGGCCTGAACTCCGCACGACCGCCGCGCCGCGCGACAGCGACGGCGACGGCATGCCCGATGCGTGGGAACGCCAGCGCGGGCTCGACCCGAAGCGCGACGATTCCACGGGCGACCGCGACGGCAACGGCTATACCGATGTCGAGGATTATCTGAACGAACTGGCCGGGGGCTGATGCTCCGCTGCCCGGCCGAGTAAGGAGTAGGGACGATGAAGCGCAACCTTGCCGCAGGACTGATCGGGGCGCTCGCACTGACGCTGTCGACCGGAGCCGCAACGGCGCAGTCCGACGCAGCCGCGCCGGTCGCCGCCACCGCCTTTCCCGGCGCGCAAGGCTGGGCCGCCGTGACGCAGGGCGGGCGCGGCGGGCGGATCATCCGCGTCACCAACCTCAACAGCGACGGACCGGGCAGCCTCAAGGAAGCGCTGGAGGCCAAAGGGCCGCGCATCGTGGTGTTCGAGGTCGGCGGCGTAATCGACATGGGGCTGAAAAGCTGGTCGATCACCGAACCCTATCTGACCATCGCGGGCCAGACCGCGCCGTCGCCCGGAATCACGCTGATCCGCGGCGGCATCGACCTGCGCGCGCATGACGTGATCGTGCGCCATATCCGCATCCGGTCGGGCGTCGATGGACAGCCCAAGCGTTCCGGGTGGGAGGCCGACTCCTTCTCGACCGTCGGCGCGTACAATGTGATCGTCGATCACTGCACGATGACGTGGGGCGTCGACGAGAATCTGTCCGCGAGCGGGCCGCGCTTTACCGGCAAGACCGTCGCGGAATGGCGCAAGGGGACCAGCCACAACATCACCTTCAGCTATAATCTGCTCGCCGAAGGGCTGGCCGATGCCAGCCACCCCAAGGGCGAACACAGCAAGGGGTCGCTGATCCACGACAATGCCACCGGCATCCTGATTTATCGCAACGTCTATGCGCACAATGTCGAGCGCAGCCCGTTGCTGAAGGGCGGGGTGCATGCCGCGGTGGTCAACAATCTGATCTACGATCCGGGCAAGCGCGCGGTGCACTATAATCTGATGGCGCTGGAATGGGCGGGGGTCCCGTATCAGCTCGGCGAGCTGAGCGCGGTCGGCAATGTCATGCGCGGCGGGCCGTCGACCGACGCCGGGCTGCCATTCCTGATGCTCGGCGGCGATGGCGACCTGCGCTATCACGGGCGCGACAACATCGCGGTGGACAAGATGGGCAAGCCGCTGCCGTTGTTCGGGCGCTATGGCGAAACGCGGGCGCAGCTGATCGAGGCGAAGAAGCCGGTGGTGTGGCCGGCGGGTCTGCCCGTGCTGCCCGCACGCGATGTCGAGACGCATGTCCTGGCCAATGCCGGCGCGCGCCCATGGGATCGCGACGCGCATGACATCCGCGTCCTGTTCTTTGTCGCGGAGGGACGCGGCGAGATCATCGACGACGAGAAAGAGGTGGGCGGGTATCCGGTGATGCAGGAAACACGCGCACCCTTTGTCGAGGCCGACTGGAACCTCGACACGATGGAGCCGAAGTCTGGCCTGTATCCGGGCCAGAAGGGACCGATCCAGGAAAGCATGTCGGCGCGCGACCGGGCCATGCGTAACTGAGGGGAGACGGCGATGCGGGCGATCCTGGCGCTGCTGGCGGCACTGTTCCTCGGTGCAGCGGCAGCGCCGCCGCCGCCGGCAATCCTGATCTTCAGCCACACCACCGGCTGGCGGCATGATTCGATCCCGACCGCGATTACCGCGATCCGCCAAGCCGCGACGGCGCGCGGCTATCGGGTCGAGGCAAGCGAAGACCCGGCGCTGTTCGATGACCCCGCGCGTGTCCGGGGCTTTGCCGCAATCGTGCTGCTGAGCACCACGACGCGGCCGGCAGACCCCGGCAGCGAATGGTTCACTGGCGTGCGGCGCGACACGCTGGTTGCTTATGTCCGCGGCGGCGGCGGGATCGTCGGCGTGCACGGCGCGGCGGATTCGCACTATCACTGGGACTGGTACGGGCGGATGATCGGGGCACGCTTTGCCCGGCATCCGGCCGGGACACCGACCGGACAGGTTACGCGCGAACCCGGCGATCATCCGGCGATCCGCCATTTCCCCGATCGCGCGGCGCTGACCGACGAATGGTATTGGTTCGACGATTTCAATCCGCGGCTGCGTCCGTTGCTGACGCTCGATCCCGCGTCGATCGGCGAACAGGGCGTCAATCCGCGCCCGGTGGCGTGGGCGCACGGCTTTGAGGGCGGACGCGTCTTCTACACCGGTCTTGGCCACACCCGCGCGGCGTGGGCGGACGCGCGCGTCGTCGATCATGTCATCGGGGGGATTGACTGGGCGGCCGGGCGCGGCGCGCGGCCGATGGTGGTGGTCGACGAGGCGAGCAAGCGCGTCGAGGAACCGCCGCCGCATGGGCGGATCGGGATGAGCACCGCGTGGCGAATCAGCGATGGCATACCGGGACGCACGATGGAGTATCGCAAGCGCGCACTGCACAAGGGCGCCGCGATCGGTGTCCACCCGATCGACCATGACGAGGTTTATGCGGTGGTGTCGGGCGAAGGGGAGGTCGTATCGGACGGCGTCACCGCCCGTCTGAAGCCAGGGATGACCGCCTATCTCTACACCGGCGCACGGGTCGGCATCCGCCAGATCGGCGATCAGCCGCTGGTGCTGATCGTCGCCTATCCGGTCACGGCGAAGTGACCGGATCGATGGCGAGGCGACAGTTGCGCAGCTCGTAACCGGCGACCAGCGGGTTCCAGCCGACATCGGGCGCGCGCGCCAGCCGCAGCCCGGGCACGCGCAACAGCCGGTCGAGGAACACGGCGGATTCGTGCAGCGCAACGCCGGCGCCGGGGCAGCGATGCTCGCCATCGCCGAACGCCAGCCCCGGGCCGGTGACGCGCGGCGCGCGTTCGCGATCCGGGTCGAGCGCATGCGGGCAGGCGCCGACCGCTGTCGCATCGCCATTGGCCGAGCGGATGTCGAGCGCGACCGTGCCGCCCTCGACATGGCGATAAAGAGTGCCGACCACAGGTTCGAGCCGGAGGATTTCCTCGAGAATCGCGATCTGACCATCGGCGTCGGCGCCGAGGAACTCCGTGCGCAGTTCGGGCCGTTCGAGCAGATGCCAGCCGGCCATGGTGATGAATTCGCGCGTCGTCACCATGCCCGCCGCGCCATAAGTGAAACATTCGGTGAGGATCTCGAGCGGGGTATAGGCCTCGCTCAGCAAATGCGAGATCACATCCGCGCGCGGTGTGGCGCGACGCGCGGCGATCGCCGGCTTCACATCCATCGCGTAGAAGCGCCGCATGCGCCATTGGTTGAGCAGGAAGCTGACCAGCTCGGCAAACCGTCCGCGCCGAGTCTGGAATGCGGTGCTGAAGAAGGAGTCGAGCCGGCGACTCATGCCCGCAACGTCACTTTCGGTCAGGCCGACGATCTCCGCCGCCACGGCGACCGCCATGTCGAGCGAGAGCTTGTCGAGATCGCCGCCGCCATCGCTGACCAGCCGGGCGATCAGCGCGTCGCTGGTCCGCTCCATCAGTTCGCGATAGCGCGTTTCGACCACGCGCGGGGTGAAGAAGCGGGCGGTGCCGCTGCGCTGGCGGCGATGCGCCTCGCCATGGAGGTACAGGATCGGGGGGCGCGCCTGGCTGCGATATTTGCCGATCACTTCGGCCTTGAACCCGGCCTGGCGGCCATTGGTGTCGCGCAGCACCGCGCGCACCGCATCGTAACCGGACACGATGGGCGCATCGAGCAGCCCGCCGCGCGCCGCGCTTGCGGACTTGCGGTCATCGCGCGCATGATCGACCGGGCACCGTGCGGTCTGGTCGAGCGCGGCGCGGGGATGCGAGGCCATGAGAAACTCCGGTAGTGATATATGGTGGATCATAAACTAGCCCCGCCGGGGCAGATTTCAAGGGACGCGCGAGTCGTGCGCTCGCGCGCTGCGCTGGGTGCAGCGATGGTCGAACTGGTGGCCGAACGCGCATTCGGCGACATCACGATCGCAATGCTGACCGACCGGGCAGGGGTGGGCTATGCCACCTTTTTCCGCCACTATGACGATCTGTCAGCGGTGCTGGTCGAGGTGGCCGACAGCCTGATTGCCGAGTTGCTCGTCAAGTTGCTCCCGCTGTTCCAGCAGGGGGATGGCCTTGGCCTGATGCGCACGCTGACGCAGGAGGTCGTCGCGCGCCGCACGCTGTGCCATGCGCTGCTCACGGGTGCGGGCGATCCGATCCGGCAGGTGGTCACGCAACGCGCGGTCGAGCAGGCGATCGCCAGCCCGGCGGAAACGCCGGCCGCGTTGCCGCGCGAACTGGTCGTGACCCATCTGGTCGGGGCGGCGCTGACCATCCTGACCTGGTGGCTGGACCGTGCGCCGGACATGGCGGCGGACGATGTTGCCGCGATCCTCGACCGGCTGGTGCTGGCGCCGGTCTTGGCGGATCAGGTCCCCGGCTGAATATAGGGGATGCGGGCGAACAGCTCGCGCTGCCATTTGCGCGGGTCGGCTTCGACGCGGCTTTGCGTGTCGAAAATCATCGTCTGGCGATCGGGCAGAATGTGCTTTGGCCACTCCGGCACGCCCGCGCCATTGGGATTGCCGGTGGCGGCGAGGTTGACGAAGGCGCGCTGCATTGCCGCCGAGACGGCCTGCGCGCCCGGGCCGGTGCCTGACACCGTCCCCTCTGCGCCGATCGTGCCGAACACCAGCGGGATGTCATGTGTGTGCGCCGCACCGCGCTCGGGCGCCACCGGCGACTGGAAGTCGAGCTGATAGACCCAGGCGGGGACGCCGGCGCGGGCGCGCTCCTCCGCCTCGATCACCTGCCCGCGCCAGCTGCGCCCGGCGGTGGTACTGGCGTAGAAAATGTCCTGCGCGGTCCAGTCGGGGAACTGGCGCCGATATTCGTTCACGACCCATTCGGGGTGAGCGTCGATGCGCAGCTGCGGCGCGATACGCGCGGCGAGGTTGGACCAGTCGAGCGTGCGGACCAGTTCGCCCTTCGGATCGATGAAGGCGCGGGTTTCGTCGCGTGTGTTGCCAAGGATCAGCGGGATCGCGTTGCCCTGGGGGTTGGCGTCGGGCCAGAAGGGGTGGCGGGTCAGCCACGTCATGTCGAGCACCGGGCCCATATAGACCCCGCCGCCAAGAATCGGGTCTTCGGCGGACAGGCCATCGATCAGCCGCTCGACCGGCATATCGATCAGGTCGGCCGGGCTGGCGTTGAGCTTGGCAAGGAGGGCCTTGGCGCGCGCGGTCGCGTTCAGGGGGCCGCTGGCCGTTACCTGCTGGCCGCTCATCGTCGCGGCGCTGTGGAACAGGCCCCGGGCGGCCGGCATGCCCATCAGCGTCGCGATCTTCGCTCCGCCGCCGGACTGGCCGAACACCATCACGCGATTGGGGTCGCCGCCAAAGCCGATGATGTTGTCGCGAATCCATTGGAGCGCGAGGATCAGGTCGAGCTGGCCGAGATTGCCGCTGTCGGGAAAACGCGGGTCGAGCCGGGCGAGGTAGAGATAGCCGAGCGCGTTGAGCCGGTGGTTGACGGTGACGACGACGACGTCGCCCTGTTCCGCCAGTGTTGCGCCGAACACCTGCGGCTCGATCACGGTGCCGTTGGAGTAAGCCCCGCCATGGAAATAGACCATCACCGGGCGGCGCGCATTGGGGTTGGCTTGCGGCGTCCAGACGTTGAGGAACAGGCAGTCCTCGCCCTGATTGGGCAAAGTGCTGCGCTGGGGACAATTTACCGCGAACTCGGTCGCGCGCAGCGTGTCGCGGCTGCGCGTCGGGGCGGTCGCGGCACGGAAACGCGTGCGGCTGGTGTCGTTGCCATAGCGGATGCCAAGGAACGCCTGCGTGGCTCCGTCCCGCTTGCCCTGCCAGCGGCCGGAAATGCCGGTCGCGACCGGATCGCCCTTGGCGAACGCGGCGGAGGGCAGGGCGGCCAGCGCCGCGCCTGCACTCAGCAGCGTCCGGCGCCGCATCACCGGCGCACGTCCAGTCCGCCTTCAAGGAACGCGTCGATGTCGCGCTGCCCGAACAGCGATGCGTCGCCGGGCAGCGAGTGTTTGAGACAGGTCAGCGCGAGGCCCGAGGCAATTGTCGCCTCCAGATCCTGTCCCGACAGCACGCCGTGCAGGATTCCCGCGGCAAAGGCGTCGCCGCCGCCGATCCGGTCGACAATGCCCGCGACGACCACTTCATCGGTCTGATAGCCGCGCTCACGCGTGTCGACGCGCGCCGCGATGCGGTGACGGTCGGCATCGTCGACATGGCGCGCGGTCGAGGCGATGCGCTGAAGATTTGGGAAGGCGTCGAACGCGGCTTCCGCTGCCTCACGGCGGCGGTCCGCGCCATCGCCCGAAAAGGTCTGGCCGAGCAGCAGCGACACGTCGCGATGGTTGCCGAACATCGTGTCGGCCAGGCTGACCAGTTCGGTCAGCACAGCACGCGGATTGCTGTCCCAGCTTTCCCACAGCCGTGCGCGGTAATTGCCGTCGAAGCTGATCGGAACCCCCATCTCCTTCGCGGTCGTCGCGGCGGCGATTGCTGCAGCCGCGGTCGCGGGGCCGAGGGCGGGGGTGATGCCAGACAGATGCAGCATCGCCGCACCATCGAGAATGCTGCGCCAGTCAAACGCATCGGCGGGCGCGGTCGCGAAGCTCGATCCGGCGCGGTCATACACGATGTCCGATGCGCGCAGGCCAGCGCCGACCGAGAGGAAATAGAGGCCCATGCGCCCGTCGCGCAGCTGGACATTGCGCGTATCGACGCCCTGCCCGCGCACAAAGCGGATCGCGGCTTGCCCCAGCGGATTGTCCGGCACCGCGCTGACCATCGAAACCCTATGGCCTAGGTTGGCGAGGCCGATCCCGACATTGGCCTCCGCGCCGCCGACATGGACGTCGAGGCTGCCGGTCTGAATCAGCAGTTCGCGCCCCGGGGCGGTCAGGCGGAGCAGCAACTCCCCGAAACAGACGATGTGGCCGGCCATGATGTCTCCTCAGCTGGGCCGGCGTCAGCGCGCCAGCCAGCCGCCGTCTACCGCGAGGATGTGGCCCTGCACATAGTCCGATGCGCGCGACGCGAGGAATACTGCAGCACCGCCGAGATCGGCCGGATCGCCCCAGCGCGCCGCCGGAATGCGCTCGAGGATCTGGCGGTTGCGCGTCTCGTCCTTTTGCAGCGCATCGGTGTTGTTGGTCGCGATGTACCCCGGCGCGATCGCGTTGACGGTGATGCCCTTGCTCGCCCACTCGTTGGCCAGCAGCTTGGTCAGCCCGCCCACGCCGCTTTTCGACGCGGTGTAGCTCGGCACGCGGATGCCGCCCTGAAACGTCAGCATCGACGCGATGTTGATGATCTTGCCCCCGCCATTGGGGATCATGTGGCGCGCCGCCGCCTGACACAGGAAGAACACCGACTTCAAATTGGTGTCCATCACCGCGTCCCAGTCTTCTTCGGTGAAGTCGACCGCGTCGTTGCGGCGGATGATGCCGGCATTGTTGACCAGGATGTGCAAGCCACCGAGCTTGTCCACAGTTTCATCCACAATCCGGCCCACAGGCTCGATCGACGACAGATCGGCGCTGATGATCTCGGCCTTGCGGCCCAGCGCGCGGACCTTTTCGACGGTTTCGGTGGCGGCGGAGCGACCGACTGCGGCGATGTCGGCGCCTGCCTGTGCCAGCGCCAGCGCAATGCCCTGGCCGATGCCGGTGTTGGCGCCAGTGACGACCGCGACGCGGCCGGTGAGATCGAACGGATTGGTCATGCGATGCTCCGAACCCCTCCCGCACGCGGGAGGGGGCTGGGGTCAGGAAGGGCGGAACGCGCCGCCGATATTATGCGAGTGCGGGCTGCGCCGTCAGCTGCTTCAGATAGTCGGCGATCGCCGCATCCTGGCAATTGGGGTAGAACAGCTCGGCGAACTTTTCGCCCGCGACCGCGGCGCGCAGCAGGTCCTGGTCGACGGTCTTGAGCACCGTCAGCATGTCGTGGCAGCTGGCCGCCTTGAGGTCCTTCAGGATGCCGCGGTTCTTGCGCATGATCTCGGCACGCTCCTTGGGGTAGCCAAGGCCGCGCTCGCCGTCGAACAGCTTGCGGTACACATCCTGCAGGTTAAGCTCGGCCGCCCAGCCAAATCCCTTGGCATAGGGCATCGAGATGGCGTTGCCGTCGTTGATCTGGCCGAACAGGAAGGCGTCGGTCGGGTCGATCACCAGGCCGCAGAACACGCCCGGCATCGCGTTGCACGCGAGCATCGACCCCATGCCGGTGCCGCAACCGGTCACGACGAAGTCCGCCGCCTTGGAATTGAGCAGGATGCCGGCGAGCAGGCCGTTCATGACATAGGTCAGCGATGCGCTGTCCTCCGCCGAGTACATGCCATAGTTGAACACCTGATGGCCCAGCGGTTCGGCGACGGCGGTCAGCGCGTCGTGGATGATGCCGTTCTTCGCGGCCTGGCTGTTCTCGGTAATCAGGGCGATCTTCATGGGTCGAATCCTTTCCAGAAATGGGGGCGGCGGGGCGGCGGGAATGCGCCGGGTTACGCGCGCCATAAGCGATAACGGATATGTCTTCTAGGTAACCGGTGTCAGATTTCGATGCAAGAACGTGTTGCACGGGGTGCCGGCGCTTTTGCTCCGGCGCGGCTCAACCAGCTTCATCCAGCCGGTATGCCCTGCGCACCAGCGTCGAGGTCAGTTCGACCGCGAGTTCGGCCGCTTCCCAGTCCTGCATGCGCCCTTCGGCGACCAGCCGGGCGAGAAAGGCGCAATCGACTCGCCGTGCGACATCGTGCCGCGCGGGGATCGACAGGAAGGCGCGGGTGTCGTCGTTGAACCCGACGGTGTTGTAGAAACCCGCGGTCTCGGTCGTCATCTCGCGGAAGCGGCGCATCCCCTCGGGGCTGTCATGGAACCACCAGGCCGGGCCGAGCCGCAGGCACGGATAGTGACCCGCAAGCGGGGCCAGTTCGCGCGCATAGGTCGATTCGTCGAGCGTGAAGAGGATGATCGTCAGGTCGCGTTCGTTGCCGACCACGTCGAGCATCGGCTTCAGCGCACGGACATAGTCGGTGCGCATCGGAATGTCGGCGCCCTTGTCACGGCCATGGCTGTGGAACAGCTGCGCATTGTGGTTGCGGCACGACCCCGGATGGATCTGCATCGTCATCCCGTCCGCGACACTCATCTTCGCCATTTCGGTGAGCATCTGCGCGCGGAACAGTTCGGCATCGGCAGCGTCCCAGGTGCCGCCGACGATCCGGGCAAACAGCGCCTCGCACTCCGCAGTCGACAGGTTTGCGGTCTGCGCGGTGGCGAAGCCATGGTCGGTCGCCGTGGCTCCGGCGGCGCGGAAGTCCGCCCGCCGCTTGCGATGCGCGGCGAGATAGCCCGGCCAGCTGTACACGTCCTCCCCGGTCAGATCGGCGAACGCGGTCATCGCGCCGGCAAAGGCTTCGTGCTCGACATCGATCACCGAATCGGGGCGGTAGGTGGTGACGACGCGGCCCTTCCACCCCGACTGCCGGATCGCGGCATGGTGGTGCAGCGGGTCGTCCGCCCCTTCGGTGGTGGCGAGAAAGTCGATGCGGAACCGGTCGAACAACGCGCGCGGGCGATAGGCCGGGGTCGCCAGCGCATCGGTGATCGTGTCGTAATAATGATCGGCGGTCTCTGCGCTCAGCAACCGGTCGATCCCGAACACTTCGGCAAAGACATGGTCGAGCCACAGGCGCGACGGCGTGCCGCGGAACAGATGGTAATTGCTGGCGAACAGCCGCCAGGCGCTGCGCGGGTCGGTCGCGGGCACCACGCCATCGCGGCGCGGCACGCGCAGCGCGTCGAGCGCGATGCCCTGCGAATAGAGCATGCGAAAGACATAATGATCCGGCGCGAGAAACAGCTCGGTCGCATTTTCCCAGGCCGCGTCGGTTGCGAACCACGCCGGATCGGTATGGCCGTGCGGACTGACGATCGGCAGGTCGGCGATCTGCGCATAGAGCGCGCGGGCAATGCTGCGCGTACCAGGGTCGGCGGGAAATAGCCGGTCGGGGTCGAGGGTCAGGGCGGGCACGGGCATCCTCTCGCTCAGATTACGGACCCGGTAATCGGTGTCAGCGCTGCAATCAACCGGGGCGGGTCAGACCGGCATCACTCGCCGGGCGGCGCCACCGATGCGCGGCGGATCAGTGTCGACACGAACAGCGACTCCGCCGCTTCCTCATCCTCGCCATCGCCGATCAGCTTCAGCCCGGCGGCGCGCGCCATCGTCGCGATCGGCCAGCGCACGGTCGTGAGCGGCGGCCACAGGTACGAGGCGATGGTGGTATCGTCGAAGCCGACGATCGAAAGATCGCGCGGCACGTCCAGCCCGCGCTGACGCGCGGTGTGCAGCACGCCGGCCGCCATCGCATCGTTCGAACAGAAGACCGCTGTCGGGCGCGGCGACAGGTCGAGCAGCCGTTCGGCTGCGCGCATCCCGGATTCGAAGGTGTAATCGCCCTGTGCGATCAGCGTGCGCTGGATCGGCAGGTCGGCGTCCTCGAACGCCGCCTCATAGCCCTGGCTGCGCTCGAACGCGGAGCGGAAGCCGTGCGGACCGAGGACCAGGCCGATGCGACGATGGCCCAATTCGAACAGATGCGCGATCGCGCCCCGCACGACTTCACGGTCGTTCGACGCGACCATATGCGCCGGGTCGTCGAACGGCGCCGAGCCCATCCGGACGTAACGGGTTCCGATTTCCCGGCACAGCGCCGCAATCGAATCATTTTCGCTGATCGGCGGCAGCAGCATCACGCCATAGGGGCGCTGGCGCTCGAGAAAACGTCGGATGTCGTCGAGCATCGTGATCGACCCGCGGTCGACCGGGTGAACGATCAGCTCGAATTCGGTATCGCGCAGCACTTCCAGCAACCCCTGCTGCACATTGAGCACCATGTGCGGATTGGGGTTGTCGTGGATCAGCCCGATCAGGAAATTGCGCCGCAGCGCAAGCGCGCGGGCCTGGGGATTGGGGACATAGCCGATATCGGCGATGACCTGCTTCACCCGTTCGCGCGTTTCATCGTTGAGCAGCGGCGATCGGTTGATCACGCGGCTGACGGTCTTTTTCGAAACCCCGGCGAGCCGCGCAACATCGTTGATCGTCGCTTGTGCGCTTTTCTTCATGGCACCTGCATAGCGCGCATCCTGCCCCTAGCCAATCGCGCGCAGGCGGCGTAGATGACACCGGTTTCGCAAATGACCCAGCCACGCGCCCTTCAGATCCACGCATCGGACAGCGTCGCAACGGCCTTGTCCGACCTTGCGGCGGGCGATGTCGTGCTGGGCGTCACGCTGTGCGCCGCGGTTCCGCGCGGGCACAAGCTCGCGCTGACCGACCATGACGCGGGCGCGGCCGTGCTGAAATACGGGTTCCCGATCGGTCGCGCGACGCGGGCGATTGCCGCTGGTGCGCACGTCCATGTCCACAACCTGTCCACGGCACTTGCCGGCGAAGCGGTCTATCATGGTGGGGCGGCGCGGCGGTCGGGGCCGGCCATTGCGGCGGAACGGTCGTGGCAGGGCTATGACCGGGGCAGCGCTGGCGCGGGTACGCGCAACGAAATCTGGGTGCTCCCGACCGTTGGCTGCGTCGCGCGCACGGCCCAAAAAATCGCCGCGCGCGCCGCGCCGTTGCTGCCGGCGGGCGTCGATGGCGTGCACGCCCTGACGCATCCGTTCGGCTGTTCGCAGCTGGGCGACGATCTCGACGCGACGCGCAGCATTCTTGCGGCATTGGCGCAGCATCCGAATGCTGCGGGCGTGCTGCTGGTCGGGCTGGGGTGCGAGTCGAACCAGCTTGCGGCCATGCTAGAACACGTGCCCATGCCCCTGCGCGAGCGGGTGCGCTCCGTTGCCGCACAGGCATCGGCCGACGAGGTGGCGGAGGGCGTGGCAGCGGTGCAGGCGCTGGCCGAAGCGGCAGCGGGCGCACGGCGGGTTGCGCTGGGACTCGACCGGCTGGTGCTGGGGGTCAAATGTGGTGGATCGGACGGACTGTCCGGACTCACCGCCAACCCGCTGGTGGGGCGGATGGCCGACGCGGTCACCGGGTCCGGGGGGAGCGCGATCCTGACCGAGATCCCCGAGATTTTCGGGGCCGAGCAGCTGTTGATGGCACGCGCAGCGGACGCGGACGTGTTCGCTGCGACCGGGGCGCTGGTCAACCGCTTCAAGCGCCACTTCCTCGATCATGGCGAGCCGGTTTCGGAAAACCCGTCACCGGGCAATATCGCCGGCGGCATCACCACGCTTGAGGAAAAGAGCCTCGGGGCGGTGCAGAAGGGCGGGCAGGCGGTGGTGACCGACGTGATCGCCTATGGCGAGCGGGTGCGGCGGGCCGGGCTGACGCTGCTCGAGGCGCCGGGCAATGATGCGGTATCTTCCACCGCGCTGGCGGCGGCGGGAGCGAACCTGATCCTGTTCACCACCGGACGCGGGACGCCGCTCGGCTTCCCGGCGCCGACGGTCAAGATCGCGTCGAACGGCGAGCTTGCTGCGCGCAAGCCCGGTTGGATCGATTTCGATGCGGGTACGGTGCTGACTGCGGGAATGGATGCAGCTGCGGAGGCCCTGCTCGCGCGGATCGTGGCGATCGCATCGGGTGAGCCGACTGCCGCCGAACGCAATGACGAGCGCGAGATTGCGATCTGGAAACGGGGCGTAACCTTGTGAGGCGATTGTCTCTTTCCAGCTGCGCGGCGCTGTCCGCTGCGGTGGCGCGTCCGGGTTATGATCCGCGCGGCGTGGCCACTGGCGTGGTGCATTTCGGACCCGGCGCATTCCACCGGGCGCATCAGGCTGCATATTTCGACACGCTGCTGGGCATGGATCTGCGCTGGGGGATCGCTGCGGTGTCGCTGCGCTCGGCCGGCACGGTCGATGCGCTTGCGGATCAGGACGGCCTCTACACGCTGGCGATCCTCGACCATGCGCCGTCGCTGCGGGTCATCGGCGCGCATCGCGACTGGATCGGCCCGGGTGGCGGCGCGCGCGTGGCGGCGCTGCTCGCTGACCCCAAGGTCGGCGTGGTCACCGCGACCGTCACCGAAAAAGGCTATTGCCTCGCCGGGGACGGGACGCTCGACATGGCGCATCCCGATATTGTCGCAGACCTGCGTGGCGGAGAGCCGCACAGCGTTGTCGGCTGGCTGGTGCACGGGCTGGCGGCGCGCCGTGCGGCGGGGGTGGCGCCGTTTACCGTGCTGTGCTGCGACAATCTGTCGGGCAACGGGACCAAGCTGCGCGCGGCCACGATTGCACTGGCGCAGGCACGCGACCCGGATCTGGCGCGCTGGATCGCGGACCTGGCCCGCTTCCCCGACACGATGGTCGATTCGATCACGCCGGCCAGCGACGCCGCATTTCTGGCCGATCTCGCGGCCCGATTGGGTGTCGAGGATCGCGCGGCGGTCCAGCGCGAGGCGTTCACGCAATGGGTGATCGGCGCGCGCGCGCTGGGTGATGGGCCCGATCTGGGCGCAGTCGGAGCGATCATGACCGACGATGTCGGTGGCTATGAACGCGCCAAGCTGCGCATCCTCAACGGGCTGCACTCGACGCTCGCCTATGTCGGTCTGGCGCTCGGACTGGACAGCGTGGCTGACGCGATGCGGACAGCGCCGCTCGCCGGCTTTGTCGAGCGGCTGGCGCTGCATGACATCGTCCCGGTGCTCACGCCGGTCGCCGGCCTCGATCTGGCCGCTTATACCGGGGCAGTGCTGGCGCGGTTCCGCAATCCCGCGATCCGGCACCTGCTGTCGCAGATCGCCTGGGATGGCTCGCAAAAGCTGCCCTATCGCCTGCTCGATACCGTCGCGGCGGCGCGTCGCGCTGGCCGGCCCACCGATCGCCTGGCAGTGCCGGTCGCGGCGTGGATGGCGTTTGTCGCCCGGCGCAGCGCGGCGGGCGAGGCAATCGTCGATCCGCTGGCCACGTCGCTCGTCAACGCGGCGGCAGGGGCGGCGCCGGCGCAACTGGTCGATCGGCTGTTCGCGCTCGACGCGGTATTTCGTCCCGAACTCGCGGGCGATGCGCGCTTTCGTGCCGAGGTTCTCGCCGCGCTCGAGCGGATCATGGCGGGCGATATCGTCGGCTTGCTGCAGCAGTAACCGGTGTCTTGCCATTGACACCGGTTTCCATTAGCCATGGCATCAAGAATAGAAGCGAGGGGTGGATGAGCGATCTGGACAGCATTGCGGAGGCATTTGTCGCCGCGCGCCGCGATGCACGCGGGCTTGCCGATTATCCGGGCAGCGTTCCGGCAACGCTGGCCGATGCCTATGCCATCCAGGACCGCGCCCGGGCGCTGGTCAGTGACGACGTCGCCGGGTGGAAGGTCGGGCGAATCAACCCGCCGCTGGACGGGCAGCTCGGCACCAACCGGCTCGCCGGTCCGATCTTTGCCCACTCGGTCCGACCGCATCTGCCGGCTCCGGCGATGCCGATTTTCGGCGCCGGCTTTGGCGCTGCGGAAGCCGAATTCCTGCTGCGCATCGGTACGGCGCCCGATCCCGCCAAGACCAGCTACACGCTGGAGGAAGCCGCCGACCTGATCGACGCGGTGCATGTCGGGCTGGAAATTGCCAGCTCGCCCTTTCCCGGCATCAACGCGCACGGGCCGCTGGTCACGATTTCCGACTTCGGCAACAATCACGGCCTGGTGGTCGGTGATGCCATTCCCGGCTGGCGCGATGCGGAGCTGCTCGACTGGCCGGTGACGCTGAGCATCGACGGGGTCGAGATCGGCGCGGCTACCGCGCGGACGATGCTCGATGGCCCGGTCGGCGCCGCGCGTTTCCTGTTCGAAACGATGGCGGCGCGCGGCGTTGCGCTGCGGCCCGGTCAGTGGATTTCGTCGGGCGCCGTTACCGGGGTCCATGAAGTATCGCCAGGTGCGCAGGTAACTGCCACGTTCGGAACCATGCGGGTGAGCTGCTCGATCGAAGCGGCCAGGCCCGTCGCCCAGGGCTAGGGAGAGTAATGCATGAACGCGACACAGGCTGACGGCGCAGGCGCGTCGGGCGCGGCGCCGCCCGTCCGGACGGGCCGCTATCGATGGATGATCATCGCGATCCTCTTCTTCGCGACCACCGTCAATTACATCGACCGCACCATGCTCGGCCTGTTGGCGCCGGACCTCGGCAAGGAGCTGGGATGGAACGAGAATGACTATGGCAACATCGTCACCGCGTTCCAGGCGGCCTATGCGCTTGGCTTCCTGTTCATGGGCTGGCTGGTCGACCGGTTCGGACCCAAGATCGGCTACGCCATCGCCATCGGCGTATGGACCGTCGGCCATGTTGCACATGGCTTTGCCAGCACCGTCGCCTCGTTCATGGCCGCGCGCGTCGTTCTGGGTGTGGGTGAGGCAGGGCATTTCCCGTCCGTCGTTCGCGCCAGCAGCGAGTGGTTCCCGCAAAAGGAACGCGCCTATGCGATCGGCTGGGTCAACTCGGCCACGACGATCGGCGTCATCCTGACCGCGCCGACGCTGTGGCTGTTCATGACCTGGATGGGCTTCGACTGGCGCGAGACCTTCATCTATTCGGGCCTGTTCGGCGTCGTGCTGCTGGTGCTGTGGCTGAAATTCTACAGCAATCCGCGCGAAAGCGGGCGGGTGAGCGAAGGCGAGCTCGCCTGGATCGAGCATGACCCGCCCGAGCAGATCGAGAAGATCGGCTGGAGCCGGGTCGTGCGGTTGCGCGAAGCCTGGGCGTTCGCAGTTGCCAAGTTCCTGACCGATCCGGTCTGGTTCCTGATGCTGTTCTGGCTGCCGAAATATTTCGCCAGCACCTACAATGTCGACCTCAAGGTCGTGCTGCTGCCGATGATCGTGATGTACCTGCTCTCCGACGTGGGCAGCATCGCGGGCGGGTGGCTGTCGTCGAACCTGATTCACAAGGGTTGGACTCCGAATGCCGCGCGCAAGGTGACGATGATCATTGCGGGGTTCTGCGTCCTGCCGCTGCTGTTCGTGACCCAGCTGGACAATATGTGGCTCGCGGTCGCACTGATCGGGCTGGCGCTCGCCGGGCATCAGGCCTTTTCGACCAACCTGCTGTCGCTGCCGCCGGACATGTTCCCCAAGCGCGCAGTGGGGTCGGTGATCGGTCTGGGCGGCTTCTGCGGCGGCGTCGGCGGCATGATCATGGCCAAGTCGACTGGCCTCGTGCTCGATGCCACCAATGGCAACTACACGCTGATCTTTGCCGCCTGCACTGTGGTGTATTTCCTTGCGGTCGGCGCGATCCATCTGCTCTCGCCCCGCCTGCAGCGCGTGTCGGTGTGACGATCGGCCGGGCGGTGACATTTCGTGTCGCCGCCCGGAAGATTGACGCAATGAAGCATTGAGAAGATTGCATCCCTTGACCGATCGCGCCATCACATCCGCATGACGGCAACGCTCAAACTCGACGCATTCCTGCCCTATCGCCTGTCGGTGGCGTCCAACCGCGTTTCGGGGACCATCGCCGGGGCCTATCATGCCCGGTTCGGGCTGCGCATCCCCGAATGGCGCCTGGTCACGGTCCTTGCCGAGTTCGGGTCGATGAGCCAGCAGGCGCTTTGCGGGCGGACTCAGATGGACAAGGTCACGGTCAGCCGCGCCGCGATCTCGCTGCACGAACGCGGGCTGGTGACCCGGACGCCCAATCCCGACGACCAGCGCTCGCACCTGCTCGACCTCAGTCCCGAGGGCTGGGCGCTCTACCGCCAGATCGCACCGCAGGCGCTGGAGTTCGAACGGCGCATCTTTGCCAGCCTGAGCGATGACGAGCAGGCGCAATTGCGCAAGATGCTGGAGCGGGTCGAGGCCGCAGCTGCGGCGATCTCGCCGGGATTGTGATCCCGGACTTGATCCCGGCATACATCCTCGCCTAATCGGGCCACTCCCTCCCCAGGGCAGTCAGTGTTGCTAGCCAGGAGGATTCCATGACCGCTTATCAGACCCGCGCCGGGCTTTCGGTCGCCGCGCCGCTCGTCGCGTTCGTCGAGGAGCGGGTGCTGCCGCCTTTGGGCGTGGATGCGGACCGGTGGTGGGCCGGCGCGGCCGCGATTTTTTCGCGCTTTGGCCCGCGCAACCGCGATCTGCTGGCGCGACGCGAGGACCTGCAGGCGCAGATCGATGCGTGGTGCGCGGCGGACCCGGTGCGCGCGGCCGACCCGGCGGCGCAAGAGGCGTTTCTGCGCGAGATCGGGTATCTGGTCCCGGAGCCTGGCGATTTCGCGATCGGCACGCGCGATGTGGATGCCGAGATCGCGACGATGGCCGGACCGCAGCTGGTCGTCCCCGCACTCAACGCCCGCTTCGTGCTCAACGCCGCCAATGCGCGCTGGGGCAGCCTGTACGACGCGCTCTATGGCACCGACGCGTTGCCCGGCGCGGCCACGCCCGGCGGTTATGACGCGAAGCGCGGCGCGCAGGTGATCGCGGCGGCAAAGGCGTTTCTGGACGAGGCAGTCCCGCTCACCGGCATGAAATGGGCGGAGTTTGCCGGTGGCGACCTGCCGCTCGCCGATCCCGGCCAGTTTGTCGGCACGCGCGGCGAATCGATGCTGTTCGCGCATCACGGCCTGCATATCGAAGTGATCGTCGATCGCGCCCATCCGATCGGTGCGACCGATCCGGCGGGCATTGCCGACGTCCTGCTCGAAAGCGCGCTCACCGCGATCGTCGATCTGGAGGATTCGATCGCGGCGGTCGATGCCGAGGACAAGGTCGCGGCCTATGCCAACTGGCTCGGCCTGATGCGCGGCGATCTGACCGAGACGTTCGACAAGGGCGGCCGCACGCTGACCCGCACGCTTGCCGCGGACCGCGTCTATCAGCGCCCGAACCAGAGCGACCTGACGCTGCCCGGGCGCAGCCTGTTGTTCGTGCGGAATGTCGGGCATCTGATGACCAACCCGGCGGTGCTGATGGACGGTGCCGAGGCGCCCGAGGGCATCCTCGATGCGATTGTCACGAGCACGATCGCGCTGCACGACCTCAACGGGCTGGGCCGCTTCCGCAACAGCCGCGCAGGCAGCATCTATATCGTCAAGCCCAAGATGCACGGGCCGGACGAATGCGCCTTCACCAACGACCTGTTCGACGCGGTCGAGGATCTGCTCGGCCTTGCGCGCCACACGATCAAGGTCGGGGTGATGGACGAGGAACGGCGCACCAGCGCCAACCTTGCCGCCTGCATCCAAGCCGTGAAGGGCCGCATCGCGTTCATCAACACCGGCTTCCTCGATCGTACCGGCGACGAGATCCACACATCGATGCGCGCCGGCCCGATGATCCCCAAGGCGGAGATGAAGGGCAGCGCGTGGATCAAGGCTTATGAGGATCGCAATGTCCGGATCGGCCTGAAGCACGGCCTGTCGGGCAAGGCGCAGATCGGCAAGGGCATGTGGGCCGCGCCCGATCGCATGGCCGACATGATGGAGCAGAAGATCGGCCATCCGCAGAGCGGCGCGAATACCGCATGGGTCCCGTCGCCCACCGCCGCGACGCTGCATGCGATGCACTACCACAAGGTCGATGTGTTCGCGCGCCAGCGCGAGATTGCGGGCGAAGCCGTGCCCGCGCTGCGCGATTTGCTGACGATCCCGGTCGCGCAGGGCCGCAACTGGACGCCCGAGGAGGTCGCGCGCGAGCTCGACAACAACGCGCAGGGTATTTTCGGCTATGTCGTGCGCTGGATCGATCAGGGCGTGGGGTGTTCCAAGGTGCCGGATATCCACGATATCGGCCTGATGGAGGATCGCGCGACGCTCCGCATCTCCTCGCAGCATATCGCCAACTGGCTGCTGCATGGCGTTGCGACGGCGGCGGATGTCGACGCGGCGTTCGCGCGGATGGCGATCAAGGTCGATGCGCAGAATGCGGGCGACCCGCTCTACCGCCCGATGGCGAACGCTCCCGACAGTCTCGCGCTGCAGGCGGCGCGTGCGCTCGTGTTCGACGGCGTCACGCAGCCGAGCGGCTATACCGAACCGCTGCTGCACGCATTTCGCGCACAGGCAAAGGCGCGCGGATGACGCCGCATTGAACCTTCCGCCCGCTGGCACGTTGCGCTAGCGAACGGGGTACGTGCTGTCGTCGAAATGGCGCGATCCCATTGGAAGGTCAGGGGTATTCCGGGCGTGCGATTGTTGATCCTGTTGCTGGCGAGCGGCGCGCTCGTCCCCGGAGCCGCGCGCGCCCAGATCGACGGCGCGGCCGGCCAGCCGGGGCAGGGCGCGCCTGCCGAGGATCCGCCTGAGCCGGGGCGCCCTGCCGAACAGCGCGACAGGCCGATCGTCAGCGATGCGGAGTTTTCCGAGGCGCTGCCGCAATTGTCCGACGACATGGACGCGCCGCTCGAGCAGATGGCGCCGCCGGCACCGCCGCTGACCCCGGTCGATCCGATCCCGGATGCGCCGCCGCTCGATGAAGCGGGCGCGGAGGCCGAGATCGCCGCGCCGCTGCCGCCGCTGGAGCAATTCGACACCACCCCGATCGCCGAGCCGGTCGCGGCCAATGACGCTGCGGCGGTCGAGATCCGCTATGCGACCCGCGTGACCGGGCTCGACGAGATCGGGCTGGACGATGAATTTCGCGACCTGTCGGCGCTGGAGGATGGCGACGGCGTCGCCGCCAATGCCGCGATCATCGGCGCGCGCGCGCGTGAGGATGAGGGGCTGGCGGTGCGGCTGATGAAGTCGATCGGCTATTATGACGCCACCGCGACCTCGACCCTCGAACAAACGCCGCAGGGCGACCGGCCGGTCACCGCGACCGTCGCTGCCGTGCCGGGACCGCTCTACCGGTTCGGCGAAATCCGGGTCGAGGCCGACCCGACCGTGCCGCCCACGCTGATCGCCGACAATCTGAAGCTGCGCACCGGCGAGCCGATCGATGCGGTGCGCGTGCAGGCGGCAGAAGCGGCGGTCAGCGTCGCGCTGCCGCAAAACGGGTATCCCTTCGCCGAAGTCGGGCAGCGCGATATCCTGCTCGATGAGGCGACACGCACGGGCGACTACACCTTGCCGGTGACGATCGGACCGCGCGGCCGGTTCGGCGCCATCCGGACCGAGGGCGACGCAGTGTTCGCGCCCGGCCATATCGATGTGCTCACGCGCTTCGACCGCGCCGACCTGTACGACAGCCGCAAGGTCGACGACCTGCGCGACGCGCTGATCGCAACCAGCCTGTTTTCGACCGTGTCGGTCGAGCCGGTAAAGACCGGGCAGACCAACCCCGACGGGACCGAGGCGGTCGACCTGCTCGTGCGGCAGGTCAAGGGGCCGCCGCGCACACTGGCGGCCGAGGGCGGCTACAGCACCGGCCAGGGTGTCCGGGCGGAGGTCAGCTGGACGCATCGCAACCTGTTCCCGCCCGAAGGCGCGCTGATCCTCACCGGTATTGCAGGAACGCAGGAACAGGGCGCTTCGGCAACGTTCCGCCGCTCCAATGCCGGGCGCCGCGACCGGACCTTCCAGGTCATCGCCTCGGCGCTGCGTTCGGATGTGGAGGCATTTACCGGCCTGACCGGAACGCTGTCGGCGCGCGTCTCCTATGACTCGACCCCGATCTGGCAGAAGAAGCTGACCTATGCCTATGGCGTCGAGCTGGTCGGGACGAGCGAGGATCGGTTCGATTTCGCCCGCAATGCGCGCGAGCGTGGTGTCTACTTCATCGCCGCCGTGCCGCTGTTTGCCGGGTGGGACCAGTCGGACAATCTGCTCAACCCGACGCGCGGCTGGCGTTTGAAGCTCAACCTGAGCCCCGAGACGTCGGTGCGCGGGGCCGCGCGGCCGTATGCGCGCGCGATGGTCGAAGGGACGGTCTATCAGCCGGTGACCGACAGCATCGTGCTGGCCGGGCGCGCCCGGTTCGGGACGATCCAGGGGATTGATCGCAACGACCTTGCCCCGTCGCGGCGCTATTATGCCGGTGGCGGCGGATCGGTGCGCGGCTTCGGCTATCAGGAGCTTGGCCCCCGCGCGCCCGACGGGCGACCGATCGGCGGGCGCAGCTTCAACGAATTTGCGGTCGAGGCGCGCTATCGTTTCGGCAATTTCGGGATCGTGCCGTTCCTCGATGCCGGTCAGGTCTATGAAGAATCGCTGCCGCAGCTCAGTCGCCTCCGGTTCGGGGCAGGCATTGGCGGTCGCTTCTACACCAATTTCGGCCCGATGCGGCTCGACATCGCCACTCCGATCGCGCGCAAGCCGGGCGAGAGCAAGGTGGCGCTGTATATTTCGATCGGACAGGCATTCTGATGGCTGACGAAGCGCCTGCGACCGAAATTGTCATTGTCGAGCGGCCGCTGTGGCAGCGCGCGGCGAAATGGACCGCGATCGCGCTCGCCAGCCTGGCGGCGCTGCTGCTCGCCGCTGTCGCGATCCTCGACACCGGGGTCGGGCGTCGCTTCATCGCGGATCGGCTGGCGGGGTTCACGACCGCGTCGGGCCTCAACATCAAGGTCGGCCGGATCGAAGGATCGATCTATGGCGCGATGATCCTGCGGGATGTGCGCGTGAGCGACCCCAAGGGCGTGTTCGCGACCTCGCCGCGCATCGCGCTCGACTGGCGGCCATTCGCCTTTCTCAACAACCATGTCGACGTCCGCTCGGCGACCAGCCCGCTGGTGCGGATCGTGCGACTTCCCGAACTCAAGCCCGGCGGCGATCCCGACGCGCCGTTGCTGCCCGATCTCGATATCGATGTCGCCCGGCTCAGCATCGACCGGCTGGTGCTGGAAGCGCCCGTCGCGGGTCAGCGTCACGTTGCGACCGTGGCGGGCGAAGCGAACATCGCCGACCGCCGCGCGCGGGTGATCGTCAATGGCCGGACGCTGGGGCGCAGCGGGGGCGACGCCTTGGCGCTGGTGCTCGACGCAGTGCCCGATGATGACAAGCTCGACCTGCGCGCGGATCTGAACGCCCCGGTGGGCGGGCTGGTCGCGGGCCTCGCCGGACTCGAGGCGCCGCTGGCGGTACGCGTGCGCGGCGCGGGAAGCTGGTCCAGCTGGCAGGGGCGGGCAACCGGCCGGCTTGGCGCGGGTGAACTCGCCAATCTGCGCATCGCCGCGCGCAACGGCACGATCCAGGTCCGCGGCACGACGCAGCCCGGCCTGTACCTCAAAGGACCGGTCGAGCGGCTAAGCGCCGGCGGCATGCAGTTCGCGCTCGATGCGACGCTCGACCAGCGGCGCGCCGCAACGCAGTTGCGGCTGCGCTCGCGCGCGATGGCGCTGATGACGATGGGCACGATCGATCTGGGGCAGAGCCGCTTCGACCAGTTCCGGGTCGAGGCGATGCTGCTCACCCCCGGTGCGATCGCGCCGAACCTTAACGGCCGTTCGGTTGCGGGCGAGATTGCGCTCAACGGCCCGTTCGCGACGCCGACGGTGGATTACAAGCTGCGCGCCGCGGCGCTCGGCTTTGGCGAGACAAGGGTCGAACGGCTCTATGCCGAGGGGCTGGCGACGGTGAATGCCGACCGCATCCTGATCCCGGTCAAGGCACAGGCCGCGCGTATTTCCGGCCTGAATGCGGCGGCTGGTGGGTTGCTGACCAACGTCACGCTGGCGGGCGATCTGGCCATCACCGGCGACCAGATCCTGTCGGAGAACCTCCGCATCCGCTCCGACCGGATCGATGCGACCGCGATCCTCGCGGCCGACATGAGCACGGGGCGTTACACCGGCGCGCTCAAGGGGCGGGTGAACGACTATCAGATCGACAGCATCGGCATCGTCAATCTCGAGACCGACGCGGATCTCTACGCCGCGGCCAATGGCGGCTGGGGCATTCGCGGCCGGATTGTCGGGCGCAGCACGCAGTTGTTCAACGATGGCGTGCGCAGCTTCCTCGGTGGCAATGCGGTCGCGCGGGTTTCGCTCGATTTCGGCCCCGACGGGATCATCCGCTTCAGTGACATGCGGGTCGCCGCGCCATTGTTCCGCGTGATCCGGGGATCGGGTCGCTATGACCCGGCCGGCCCGCTCAGCCTGAGCGCCGATGCCTGGTCCAACGCTTATGGCCCGCTGTCCGCGCGCGTGACCGGCAGCCTGACGAAGCCGGTAGTCAACCTTCGCGCGCCGCGACCGGGGGTCGGCATCGGCCTCGCCAATCTCGAGGCGCGGGTCGTCGGCGACAATGGCGCCTATGCCGTCGACGCACGGGGCGACACCAGCTACGGGCCGTTTACCGCCGACGTGCTGGTCCGCACCGGCGAACGGCTGGCGATCGACGTGCGCAGCGGGCGCTTTGCCGGCGCCGATTTCAGCGGGCAGCTGGTTCAGACGGCCGCCGGGCCGTTCGACGGCAATCTGAGCTTTGCCGGATCGGGCCTCGACGGGTCGGTCGCGCTTTCGGCGGCGGGCCAGTATCAGCAGGCGGTGGCGCGGGCGACCGCGAACAACGCCAAGATCCCCGGCGACATGGAATTGACGATCGGCCGCGCGATCATCAGCGGCACCGCAATCCTGTACGACGACGCCCCCGCGATCACCGGCGAAGCGCAGGTCGCCAACCTCCGCAATGCGCAATTCACGCTAAGCCGCGCGCGGGCGAAGATCGATTATCGCGGCGGGCGCGGCAGCGCGCAGGTGCTGGCCGAAGGATCGTCGGCCGTGCCGTTCCGGATCGCTGCCAATGCCCGGTTCGAACCCGAATTGTGGCGCGTCGCACTGTCCGGAAACGCCAACAACATCGCGTTCAAGACCGCCCAACCGGCCCGCATTGCCATCGCCGGTGCGACTTACACCCTCGCTCCGGCGCGGATCGATTTCGACCGCGGCAGCATGCGGCTGTCAGGCAGTTGGGGCGAGGGGCTGCGTATTCAGGCGCGGCTCGACACGCTCGACCTGTCGGTCGCCAATGCCTTGTCGCGCACGGCGGGACTGGGCGGGACAGTGACCGGCGCGCTCGATTTCACTCAAGCGAGCGACGCCACCTTCCCGCAGGCGATTGCCCGGCTCAACGTCAGCAACTTCACGCGCTCCAGCCTGGGCGGCGTCTCATCGCCGGTCGATATCAGCTTCGTCGGACGCCTGCTGCCCGATGGCGGCGACGCGCGCGCGCTGATCAAGCGCGGACCGACCACGATCGGGCGGATGGTCGCCAGCCTTCAGCCGCTCGGGCCGGGTGCAGGGAGCTGGACGACGCGGCTCCTCGCTGCGCCGCTGTCCGGTGGCATCCGCTACAACGGTCCGTCGTCGGTGCTGTTCTCGATGGCCGGCTTTCCCAATCAGAGCCTGTCGGGACCGGTCGCCGTGGCGGCCGATTTCTCGGGACAGGTGCGCGCGCCGCAGCTCGCCGGACAGCTGCGCGGCGAGAAGCTCACCTATGAGAACGAGACCTGGGGCACGCGCCTGTCGCAGATGTCGGTCCAGGGACGGTTCGACAGCGACTCGCTGGAGATCGAGCAACTTGAGGCGGTTGCCGGCAATGGCCGCCTGACCGCCGCCGGCACGATCGGCCTGTCCGCCGTACAGGGCTTCCCGATCGACATCACCGCGCGCTTCCGCAACGCCCGGCTCGCGCGCAGCAATGCGCTCGGCGCGACCGCCACAGGTCAGCTGCGGATCACCAACGGACTTGACGGCGGGCTGATCGAAGGGCGGATCATCATTCCCGAAGCGCGCTACCAGATCATCCGTCAGGGTGCCGCGGAAGTCCCCGAACTCACCGGCGTTTACCGCAAGAGCGAGCTGGACGAGAATGGCAAGCGCCCGACGCGCGTGAAGCCGGCGGGCATTTTCAAGCTCAATGTCAGCATCGTCGCCGACAACCGCCTGTTCGTGTCGGGCATGGGCCTCGAGTCCGAATGGAGCGCGCGGATGCAGGTCACCGGCACGTCTGCGGCACCGATCGTCACGGGCGAGGCACGCGTGGTGCGCGGCACCTACAGCTTTGCCAGCCGCCGGTTCGAACTGACGCGCGGGATCGTCAGCTTCGAGGGCGGTCCGCTTGCCGATCCGCAGATCAATATCGGCGCAACCACCACCGCCGAGGGGGTCACCGCCAATATCAACATCACCGGCAGCGGCCAGATGCCGCGCATCGCGTTCAGCTCGACCCCCAGCCTGCCGCAGGACGAAGTGCTCTCGCGACTGTTGTTCGGCAGCTCGGTCACCAATTTGTCGGCGACCGAGGCGATTCAGCTTGCCGCCGCGCTCAATTCGCTGCGCGCGACTGGCGGGGGCCTCAACCCGCTCGGCCAGCTGCGCTCGGCGGCGGGGATCGACCGGCTGCGTATCCTGGGTGAGGACGACACCACTGGCCGCGGCATGGCACTGGCGGCGGGGCAGTATCTGACCGACGATATCTATGTCGAGATCATCACCGACGCGCGCGGCTTCACCGCGGTGCAGCTGGAAATCGCGCTGACCCGGGCGCTGAGCCTGTTGTCCGCGACCGGGTCGTTCGGCGGATCGCGCGCGGGCCTCAAATATTCGAAAGACTATTGAGGCGCATAGCCACTGGAAGCTGGCCTAGCAGACAGTTGATCATCCGGCGTGATTACGCCTAGGCAGGGCGTAACGGAGGGTTACTGATGTACCGATCGCTTGTTGTTGTTTCGTCGTTCGCACTGGCAATCGGACTCGCCGTCCCGGCCCTCGCGCAACAGGGGTATCAGACCCCGCCTCAGGCGGTGACCGACATCGTGACCCGCGCGCCAAGCCCGGGCGTGTCGGTGTCGCCCGATGGCAGCCAGATGCTGTTGCTCGACCGCCTCGCGCTGCCGCCGGTCGCCGATCTCGCCCGGCCGATGGAAAAGCTGGCCGGACTGCGGCTCGACGCCGCAATCAACGATACCCATGGGACGCGCGCATCGGTTGGCCTGTCGCTTCAGGACATTGCCACTGGTACCGTGCGTCGGGTCGTGCTGCCGGCCGATCCCGATATTTCGGACGTGGCATGGGCGCCGGACGGGTCGAAGCTGGTCTTCACCAACACCCGCGGCGACGCGATCGACCTTTATGTCCTCGACGCCAGGACGGCGCAGGCGCGCAGGGTGATGACGGGCGGGGTCAACCCGATTTTCCAGAATGCCGGCTGGCTGGCCGACGGGTCGTTGCTGGTGCTGACCATTCCCGAACAGCGCGGCGCGATTCCGGTCCGGTCGCTGACCCCGGTCGGTCCCGCGATCCAGGACGCGGTGGGCGGCAAGGCGGCGCAGACGCGCACCTATCAGGACCTGCTGCAGAACCCGCATGACGAGGCGATGTTCGCCTGGCTGGCGACCAGTCAGCCGGTGATCCTTGCGCCGGACGGCACCCGGCGCGCGGTGGGGGCTCCGCGCATCTATACGTCGGTCACGGCGTCGCCCGACGGCAAGTATCTGCTGATGGAATGGCTCGAACCGCCCTTCTCCTATCAGGTGCCGTGGAGCCGGTTTCCGGTGACCAGTGCGGTGTATACGCGCGACGGCAAGCTGGTTCAGACGATTGCGAAGCAGCCGCTGGCCGATGCGCTGCCGGTGCAGGGGGTGGTCACTGGCCGCCGCAATATCGAATGGCACCCGACGCAAGACGCGCTGCTGGTGTGGAGCGAGGCGCAGGATGGCGGCGATCCGCGGGTCAAATCCGCCAATCGCGACAATCTGCTGGCGCTCGCCGCACCGTTTCGTGGCGCGCCGCGCCTGCTCGCGCGGCTCGAAGACCGGATGGCCGGTATGGTCGGGATCGCGAAGTCGGACGATCTGATCGTGCGCGACTATGACCGCGACACGCGCGAGATACGCGAGACGCTGGTCGATGTGACCGGCGGGATGGCGCCGCGTCAGCTCAGCATTCGCAACATGCAGGATGCCTATGCCGACCCCGGCAGCCCGCTGACCACGGTGACCGCAAGCGGATTCAGCGTGGCGCGCAACGTCGATGGCAAGCTGCTGCTTGCCGGAGAGGGCGCCACGCCCGACGGACTCCGGCCGTTCCTGCGCCGCTTCGATCTCGCGACGCTCAAGACCGACGAGCTCTGGCGCAACACGGGCGAACAGCTTGAAACGGTGGTCGATGTGCTGTCCGACGATGGCCGGAACTTCATCACCTCTTATGAAAGCCCGACCGATCCGGGGAATTTGCGGCTCCACGCGAGCGGGGCTGCGCGCTTCCTGACCCGTTTCCCCGATCCGCACCCCGAACTCACCGGGATCAAGCGCGAACTGGTCAGCTACAAGCGCGCCGATGGCGTCGATCTGACCGCGACGCTCTATTTGCCGCCTGGCTACAAGCCCGGCGACAAGCTTCCGGTCGTGGTCTGGGCCTATCCGCGCGAGTTCAACGATGCGGCGACCGCCGGGCAGAACCGCGATTCGCCCTATCGCTTCACCCGCATCGGCGGCATGTCGCATCTGTTTTTTCTGACCCAGGGCTATGCCGTGCTCGATCGCGCGGCGATGCCGGTGGTCGGGGCCAACCCCGAAACGGTCAATGACAGCTTCATCGAGCAGATCGTCGCGAGCGCCAAGGCGGCGGTCGACTTCACCGTCCAGCGCGGCTTTGGTGACGGCGTGCGGGTCGGTGTCGGCGGGCACAGCTATGGCGCGTTCATGACGGCGCACCTGCTCGCGCAAAGCGACCTGTTCCGCGCCGGCATCGCGCGGTCGGGTGCCTATAACCGGACCTTGACCCCGTTCGGCTTCCAGTCGGAGCGGCGCGTGTTCTGGGATGCGGCCGAGACCTATTACCGGCTGAGCCCGTTCATGGCCGCGAACAAGATCAACGAACCGATCCTGTTCATCCATGGCGAGAATGACAGCAATCCCGGCACCTTCCCCGAACAGTCGGAACGTATGTTCGCGGCGGTGAAGGGCACCGGCGGCACCGCGCGGCTGGTGATGTTGCCGCATGAGGACCATGGCTATCGCGGGCGCGAATCCGTGCTCCACACGCTCGACGAGATGTTCGACTGGTTCGACACGCATGTGAAGAATGCGAAGGTGCCGGGCGCGCAGTGATGCCGTCCCGGCGCGCACGCCGAACAGGCCATTGCGCTCCACTTACACGCATGTAAGTATCCAGGTCGGGAGAGCGCAATGGCCGAGCATTTCGACGTGGTGGTGGTGGGCGCCGGAATTTCCGGGATCGGCGCTGGATATTTTCTGCAGCGCGACTGCCCGGACCGCTCCTATGTGATCCTGGAGGGGCGCGAACGGCTGGGCGGGACCTGGGACCTGTTCCGCTATCCCGGCATCCGCTCCGACAGCGACATGTACACGCTTGGCTACAGCTTCAAGCCGTGGACCGAAGCCAAGGCGATCGCCGACGGGCCGTCGATCCTGCGCTATCTCGAGGAAACCGCGCGCGAGCACGGAATCGACCGGCACATCCGCCACCAGCATCGCGTCGTCGCGGCGAGCTGGTCGACCCCCGATGCGCGCTGGACCGTTACGGTCGAGCGCGGGGCAGAGCGGGAGCGGGTCGAGTTTACCTGCAACTTCCTCTTCATGTGCGCGGGCTATTATAATTACGAGGCAGGCTATCTGCCGCAGTTCGACGGGCGGGAGGATTTCGCGGGCACGATCGTGCATCCGCAGCACTGGCCCGAGGGGCTGGATTATGCCGGCAAGCGCGTGGTGGTGATCGGATCGGGCGCGACTGCCGTGACGCTGGTACCGGAAATGGCGAAGACGGCGGCGCATGTGACGATGCTGCAGCGTTCGCCCACCTATATCGTGTCGCGACCCAGCGAGGACGGCATCGCCAACTGGCTACGACGCAAACTGCCCGCCAAGCTCGCCTATCGCCTGACCCGTTTCAAGAATGTCGGGATGCAGCAGCTGTTCTACCGCATCGCGCGCAAGAAGCCGGAACAGACCAAGGAACGGATCGTGCAGATGGTCCGCGACGAGCTGGGGCCGGACTATGATGTCGCCACCCACTTCACCCCCAGCTACAACCCCTGGGACCAGCGCATCTGCCTCGTCCCCGACGCCGACCTGTTCGCCGCGATCCGCGAAGGCCGCGCGTCGGTGGTCACCGACCATATCGCGCGGTTCGAGGCGGACGGCATCCGGCTGAAGTCGGGCGACCTGCTGCCCGCCGACGTGATCGTCACCGCGACCGGCCTTGATCTGCAGCTGATGGGCGGGGTGCCGTTCACCGTCGATGGACAGCGGGTCGAGCCGGCCCAGTCGCTCGGCTACAAGGCGATGATGTATTCGGACATTCCGAACCTCGCCTCGTCCTTCGGCTATACCAATGCCAGCTGGACACTGAAGTCGGACCTGACCTGCGCCTATGTCGCGCGCCTGCTCAACACGATGAAGAAGCGCGGCATGCGTCAGGTAACGCCGCGCGTCGGGGCGGACGTGACGCGCGAGGATTTCCTCAACTTCACCTCCGGCTATGTCCAGCGTGCGATCGATCGTTTCCCCAAACAGGGCGACAAGCGGCCGTGGCGCGTGCACCAGAATTACACGCTCGACCTGATCGACCTCAAATTCGGCGGGATCGATGACGGGATGGAGTTTTCCAACCCCGAACCGGCGCGGGTGCGCGAACTGGCGTAGCACCGACGCGTCACCGCCGCGCTCGCGGAGGTGACGATGCGGTCTCGTGGCGACTTTCTCCCGCAATGCAGCAGAAATTTCGGAACGATTGCGTTCCGGATGCATTGCCCTGTCGATGCCCAAGCTAGCGGAACATGACATGGCGGCGCTGCTGGCACCGCCCCCCGCCCATCTGGCCGATGGTGCCAGCCTGTTTCTCGACTTTGACGGGACGCTAGTCGATATCGCCCCGCGTCCCGATGCGGTTGCGGTCGATTCGCGACTGCGCCGGCTGATCGCGACCCTCATCGAGCGCCTCGACGGCAGGATCGCGATCGTCAGCGGACGTGGTGCTGCGGAGATCGCGGCGTTGTTCGGCGGTCTCGATTGCCCGATTGCGGGCAGTCATGGCGCGGAACTGCGCGGCGTCGCCCAGGCGGAGATGCCTGAGCGCCCCGCCGCGCTCGATACCGTCGCAGCGCGCTTCCACGCGCTCGCAGAAGCACGCCCCGGCCTCGTGGTCGAGCTCAAGCCGCTCGGCGTCGGTCTGCATTATCGCGGCGTGCCCGCTGCCGAGGGCGACGCCCGCGCGTTGGCCGAGGAGCTGTCCGCAGCCACCGGCCTGACCCTGCAGCGCGGCAAGATGGTGTTCGAACTGCGTGCGCCCGGTGACAAGGGCCGTGCGATTGCCGCGCTGATGGGTGCCATGCCCTTTGCCGGTTCGCGCCCCGTGTTTCTGGGCGATGACCTCACCGACGAGCCCGGCTTTGCCACCGTCGCGCGGCTGGGTGGGGCAGGGGTGCTGGTCGGGCCGGTTCGGGAGACCGAGGCGGCCTATCGCTTGCCGGATGTCACATCGACCCTGCGCTGGCTCGAACGGATTGCGGAGAACGCGGCATGACCCCCAATCTCGACCTGTGGCCGATCGGCAATTGCCAGGTCAGCGCGCTGATCGACCGTGCCGGGCGTTTCGTCTGGGCATGTGCCCCCAAGGTGGACGGCGATCCGGTTTTCTCGTCGCTGCTCGACGGCCGCGACCCGCGCTCCGATGACGCGGTCGGGCTATGGGCGATCGACCTGGAGGACTGCGTCAGTGTCGAGCAGCATTATCTGACAAACACGCCAATTCTGGTCACGCGCATGACCGACAGCAACGGCAGCGCGATCGAGATCACCGATTTCTGCCCGCGCTTCGAACGGTTGGGGCGGATGTATCGCCCGGTCGCGTTCGCGCGGATCGTGCGCCCGGTGGCGGGCTCGCCGCGCATCTGTGTCCGCTTGCGCCCGACGCGCAACTGGGGCGATCCGGCGGTGCTGACCACGGCCGGATCGAACCATATCCGCTATCTGCTCGACGGCATGCAGTTGCGGCTGTCGACCAACGCGCCGGTCGGGCTGCTGCAGGACGAACTGTGCTTTCGCGTCGAACGCCCGCTGCACTTCTTCCTCGGCCCCGACGAAAGCTTCGCCGGCAACCTCGCCACCACGGTCGAGGAGATGCTCGGCTATACCAGCTATCACTGGCAGAATTGGGCGCGCGGCCTCGCGACGCCGTTCGAATGGCAGGACGTCGTGATCCGCAGCGCGATCACGCTCAAGCTGTGCCAGCATGAGGAAACCGGCGCGATCGTCGCCGCGCTCACCACCTCGATCCCCGAACATGCCGATAGCGGGCGCAACTGGGATTATCGCTACTGCTGGATCCGCGACGCCTATTACACCGTCCAGGCGCTCAACCGCGTCGGTGCGCTCGACGTGCTGGAGGGGTATCTCGCCTATCTGCGCAACATCGTCGATCAGGCCAAGGGTGGGCATATCCAGCCGCTCTACGGCGTGCAGGGCGAGAGCGTGCTGATCGAGAGCGAGGCGCCGCGCCTTGCCGGCTACCGTGGCATGGGGCCGGTGCGGGTCGGCAACCTTGCCTATGAACAGGTGCAGCACGACGCCTATGGCCAGATCGTGCTGTCCAACGTCCAGGCGTTCTTCGACCAGCGGCTGTTCCGCATGGCCGGGCGCGAGGATTTCGAGGCACTTGCCCGCGTCGGCGAGCGCGCGGTCGAATTGTTTGACAAGCCCGATGCCGGACTGTGGGAGCTGCGCACGCGGCAGAGCGTGCACACCTATTCCGCCGCGATGTGCTGGGCGGCGTGCGACCGTCTTGCCAATGCCGCCGAGCGGCTCGGGCTCGAGGGCGATCGCGCGCTGTGGCAGGAGCGCGCTGACCGGATGCGCCGTGCGATCGAGGAGGCGGCGTGGCGGCCCGAAACCAACCGCATGTCCGCAACCTTCAGCGGCGACGATCTCGATGCCAGCCTGATCCAGCTGCTCGATTTGCGCTTCATGGCGCCCGACGACGACCGGTTTCGCGGCACGCTTGCGGCGGTCGAGGAAGGATTGCGGCGCGGCAGTCACATGCTGCGCTATGCGACCGAGGATGATTTCGGCCTTCCCGAAACGGCGTTCAACGTCTGCACCTTCTGGCTGATTGAAGCGTTACACTTCACGGGACGCGACCAGGACGCACGCGCGCTGTTCGACGAAATGCTGGCGCGCCGCACTGCGGCCGGGCTGCTGTCCGAGGATATCGACCCCATCACCGGGGAATTATGGGGCAATTATCCCCAGACCTACTCGCTGGTCGGGATGATCAACTGCGCCGTCCTGTTGAGCAAACCCTGGAGTGCCATACGATGAGCCGCCTGATCATTATTTCCAATCGCGTCTCCGCGCCAAAGGATTCGCACGCTGGCGCACAGGGCGGCCTCGCGGTCGCGCTGCAGGCGGCGATCCGCGAGTTCGGTGGTATCTGGTTCGGCTGGTCGGGCGAGACGGTCGAGGAGTTTACCGGCCAGATCAACTTTCAGCGCGCGCAGGGAGTGACCACCGCAACCGTCGATCTCGAAGAGCAGGATATCGAGGAATATTACAACGGCTACGCCAATCGGACGCTGTGGCCGCTGTTCCACTACCGCATCGATCTTGCCGAATATGAGCGCGGTTTTGCCGGGGGCTATCAGCGGGTGAACGAGCGTTTCGCCGATACGCTGCGCCCGCTGGTCGAGGGTGAGGACATATTGTGGGTGCAGGATTACCACATGTTCCCGCTTGGCCAGTGTCTGCGCGACCGCGGCATCGACAACCGGATCGGCTTTTTCCTGCACATCCCCTGGCCCCCGCGCCGTCTGCTCGCGACGATGCCCGAGGCGCAGGAGCTGGTGCGGACCATGTTCGCCTATGACCTGGTCGGGTTTCACACCCAAGAATGGCTCGATTCGTTCCGCGACTATGCGACCTATGAGCTGGGCGCGACGGTGGAGGGCGATACGCTGGTGCTGGGCGATCGCCGTCTGCGCACGATCGTCGCGCCGATCGGAATCGACTGCAAGGAATTCGTGGCGGGCGCATCGACCGCTGCGGCCAAGCTCGCCTATCGCCGGATGCGCGACAGCGCGGTCGGGCGCGACATGATCGTCGGGGTCGACCGGCTCGACTATTCCAAGGGGCTGGAGGAGCGTTTCGCGGGCTACGAACGCTTCCTCGCCGAGCATCCCGAAGAGCGCAAGGAAGTGTTCCTGCTCCAGATCGCGCCGCCTTCGCGCGGGGCGGTCGAGAGCTACAAGAAGATCCGTACCGCGCTCGAGGGGCTGTCGGGGCGGATCAACGGGGCCTATGCCGATACCGACTGGGTACCGATCCGCTACGTCAACCAGGGTTATCCGCGCGACGTGCTGGCGGGCATTTATCGTGCCGCGCGGATCGGGCTGGTGACCCCGCTGCGCGACGGGATGAACCTGGTCGCCAAGGAATATGTCGCGGCGCAGGATCCCGAGGATCCCGGCGTGCTGATCCTGTCGCGTTTTGCCGGGGCGGCCGCGCAGCTCAAGGACGCGGTGCTGGTCAATCCCTACAGCGCCGACGAAGTGTCCGACGCGATCATGCAGGCGCTGCGCATGAGCCGCGACGAGCGCAAGCGGCGCTGGCGGGCGATGATGGACAATGTCGAGGCCGAAGACGTCGTGTGGTGGCGAACCCTGTTCACCGACGCGCTGATGGGCCGGGACTCGGCGCCCCCGATCCCTGCCGACAACGATGTTGCCGCCGCCTAGGCGGTAAAGATCGCGCCGTCGCGGACTGTGAGCGGCCAGGGGGTCAGCGCTGCGCCCGCGCATGGGCCGCCGACGCACTGACCATCGGCAATGCGGAACAGTGCGCCGTGCCAGCTGCACTGGATCATGTCACCGCTGCCGGTGAGATAGGCGTCGAGATGCTGCGCCAGCGGCAGGCCCATATGCGGGCAGCGGTCGACATAGCCCCTGACGCTGTCACCGCTGCGCACCGCAAAGCCATGAAAGCGGCCTGCCTTCATCTCCAGCACGAAGTTGCGCGCTGCGCCATCGGCGATCAGGTCGAGCGGACCCAGCCGGACGCCGGGCGGGGTCGCGGTGAGGCGCTCGCTCACCCCGGCAGCTGCGCCTTGGGGAAGCCCGCCCAGGCCGCGTCATAGTCGCGCTGTGCGGTCGCCACCGCATGCGCGGTCGGGCGGTAGGGCCAGCAGGTTTCGACCATGAACGCCATCGTGCCGTCGATCTTGTGCGGCTTGAGCTCGACGTTGCTCGCACCCTCCCAGCTCGCGACATCGGGGCCGTGACCCGCCATCAGATTGTGCAGCGACAGCCCGCCCGGCACGAAGCCGTCAGCCTTGGCATCATAGGCGCCGTGGATCAGGCCCATCGCCTCGCTCATCACATTGCGGTGGAACCAGGGGGGGCGGAACGTGTCCTCGGCGACCATCCAGCGCGGCGGGAAGATCACGAAATCGGCGTTGGCGCGGCCCGGCACGTCGCTGGGCGAGGTGAGCACGGTGAAGATCGACGGATCGGGATGGTCGAAGCTGACCGTGTTCATCGTGTTGAACCGCGCCAGGTCATAGCGCCACGGCGCAAGGTTGCCGTGCCACGCCACGACATCGAGCGGGCTGTGGCCGATCGTCGTGGTCCAGAGCCGGCCGAGCGATTTCTGCACGACCTCGAACGGCTCGTCGCGATCTTCATACCATGCCGCCGGTGTCTCGAAATCGCGCGGGTTGGCAAGGCCGTTGGCGCCGATCGGGCCAAGGTCGGGCAGGCGGAACAGCGCGCCGTAATTCTCCGCGACATAGCCGCGCGCGGTGCCGTCCGGCAGCAGCGCACGAAAGCGCACGCCGCGCGGGATCAGCGCGATCTGGCCGGGGGCGATATCGATCCGCCCCAGTTCGGTCAGCAGGGTCAGTCGCCCCGCCTGGGGAATGAACAGCAACTCGCCATCCGCGTCGAAGAAGACGCGGCGATCCATATCGGCGTTCGCGGCGTAGACATGCACCGCGACGCCCGTGAGATCGGCGGGGTCGCGCGTGACGAGCATGCTGGTCATGCCGTCGATCAGGTCGGTGCCCGGCGCGGGATCGGCAATCGGCCCCCAGCGCAAGCGGTTGGGCGCGAGCGGCGCTGCGTCTGGCTCCGATACGAAGCACGCGGCGGCGGTGTAGGGCACGAACGGGGGATGCTCGGCGCTGGGGCGCATCCGGTACAGCCAGCTGCGGCGGTTCTCGTGGCGCGGCGCGGTGAAGGCGGTGCCGGACAGCTGCTCGGCGTACAGGCCATAGGCGGGACGCTGCGGCGAATTGCGCCCGATCGGGAGCGCGCCCGCAACCGCCTCGGTCGAGACGTGATTGCCGAAACCCGGGAAATAGTCGGTCATGGTTCAGACCCTGAAGCGCGCTCTGGCAAAT
This sequence comes from Sphingomonas sp. BE123, assembly GCF_031456015.1. Classification (NCBI taxonomy): domain Bacteria; kingdom Pseudomonadati; phylum Pseudomonadota; class Alphaproteobacteria; order Sphingomonadales; family Sphingomonadaceae; genus Sphingomonas; species Sphingomonas sp. BE123. The sequence continues at coordinate 772,812 of NZ_JAVDTW010000002.1, forward strand.
GGTCGGATGAGGGGGCGGTCTTGGCCGCCTCCCTCATCCTCCTGCGTTCCTTCCCCCTTCGGAAGGTTGAGGCCGGGTTGGTCCCGGCTCTCCTCTCCAACCTCGTTAAGCGTCGACTTGAATAACGCCTCTACGGATTTGATCGAGTTCAATCGACTCAAAAAGTGCCTGGAAGTTGCCGTTGCCGAACCCTTCATTGCCCTTGCGCTGAATGATCTCGAAAAAGATCGGGCCGAACATGTTTTCGGTGAAGATCTGCAGCAGGATGCCCTCCTCGCCGACATTGCCGTCGATCAGGATGCGGTTCTTCTTGAGGCGCTCCAGATCCTCGCCATGGCCGGGGACGCGCTTGTCGACCAGTTCGTAATAGGTCTCGATCGTGTCCTGCAGCTTGACGCCGCGCGCGCGCAGCCGTTCGACCGTGTCGTAGATGTCGTCCGTCGTGAGCGCGAGGTGCTGGATGCCCTCGCCCTTATATTCGCGGATGAACTCCTCGATCTGGCTCTTGTCGTCCTGGCTTTCGTTGAGCGGGATGCGGATCGCCTTGTCGGGCGCGATCATCGCCTGGCTGAACAGGCCGGTCGCCTGACCCTTGATGTCGAAATATTTCTGCTCCTCGAAGTTGAAGAGCGTCTTGTAGAATTCCGACCACACACGCATCTGGCCGCGCCGGACATTGTGGGTGAGGTGGTCGAGCAGGTCGAGCCCGACATTGTTGTCCGCCTCCGCCTGCTGCCAGCCGGGGATCTCTTCCCAATCGGCATACAGGTCGGTGCCGTCCTGGATGAAATAGAGGTACGATCCGCCGATGCCGATGATGCAGGTGTCATCCTCGGCCGTGCGCTGCGCGCCGTTCTTGAGTGCCCATTCCATCGCCGCGACCGGATCGGCGACGCGGAACGCCATCGCGCTGGCCGAAGGGCCATGCGCCGCGCGGAACTCGGCAACGCGCCCGGTTTCGTCGCGGTTGAGCATCAGGTTGATGCGCCCCTGCTTGAATCGGGTGATGTTCTTGGTCGGGTGGCGGTGCGAGGGGACGAAGCCGAGCTGTTCGAACTGCCGCGCCATCGCGTCGGGATCGGGCGAGGTGAACTCGACAAATTCAAAGCCGTTGAGGCCCAGGGGATTCTCGGCTGGATTGGTCGGATCGGTCATGGTCAAGGCTCCGGAAAATGGCCTTCAGGATAGAGGTCAGCGGATTTGGTGTCAATTGATACTAAATTGCGCCACGCGGCGCTTGCCAAGCGCCCACGCCCGGGCAAAGCTTTGTAACAGGGGGGAACCGGATGCTGTACCCGCTGCTGCTCGCCATTGCCGGACTGCCGGGCCAGGACGCCGACGCCGGTTCGGTCGCGATCGTCCAGCCCAGCGCCGAATTCGATGCTGCGCTGGAGGCTGGGGCGACCGAACAGGCGCTCAACCTGATCGCGGCCGAAACCCGGGCCTGTATCGGCGCCGCCGGTGGCCCGGATGCGGCCCCATCCGCGCAGCAGCCCTGCGTCCTGCTGGTCGCCACCCTCGCGTCAACCGCGAGCGAGGCAGGCCAGTCGGCTGAGGCGGTGCCGATCGCGCGCCGGGCTGTGGCAATCGCCGAAAGCTTCTCCGGCGCCGATCGCGCGGACTATGTGACAGCCGCGCACCTCACGCTCGGGCTGGTGCTGGAGCGGCAGGGTCAGCATCTGGCGGCGGAGCCATCGTTCGTCCTCGCGCTCGATGGCGCGGAGACGCTGCTGGCCGGGCAGCCCGAACTCGCCGCCTATGTCGCGCGGCGGGCCAACAACCTCATCTCGCTGGCGCGCTTCGCCGAAGCGTTGCCGCTGGCCGAGCGCGCGGTGACGCTGGCCGGCGACACGGTCGACGGGGCCTTTTTCCGGCTGATGCACGGCAAGGCGCTGATGGGGCTTGGCCGCCTCGCCGAGGCGGAGGCAACGCTGCGCAGCGGCGCCGACCGGCTGCATGCGCTGGCCGGCGCGACCTATCCCCAGACGGTCGCGCTGCGCGAAACCCTCGCCTGGTGCCTCGACGAGCAGAACCGGCCGCAGGATGCAATGGCAATCCTGCGCGAAACGCTGGCGATCCGCCGGCAACAAGCGGCGGGGCCGCTGATCGCCGACAGCCTGACGCTGCTTGGCATGGCGGCGATGCGGGTCGGCGATCTGCGCGAAGCGGAAACGGTACTGCGGGAGGCGCTCACGATCCGGCTGCGCTATTTTGGCGAGACGAGCAACTTCACCGCCCTCGCTTATTCCAACCTAGGTCAAGCGCTGGTGGAGGCTGGGCGTTATGAGGATGGCGCATGGATGTTCAACCGCGCGATCGCCGTGTGGCAGGCATCGGGCGGCGGCAATCCCGATGAACTGGTGGCGATGCTGACCAACATGGCCAGCGTACTTGCGCGCGTGCGTGCGTTTGCGGAGGCGGAGCCGGTGCATCGTCAGGCGCTGGCCATCGCCGAGGAAAGTCTGGGCGCCGGCCATATCCGTACTGTGCTGACCCGCAACAACCTTGCCGCTGCCCTCAGCCGTTCGGGCAAGCGGGCAGAGGCGGTCGCGTTGTTCACCACCAACTATGCGGCAGCGGGGGCATTGGGCGGGCAGGGGGTGCAGATGCGGACCATCGCGGCAGCCAGCCTGGCCCATCTGCTCGATCAACCGGGTGATGCCGTGGCGGCAAGGTCATGGCATGCGCGTGCCCTCGATGGCGCTCGCATTGCGTTCCGCGACGATCATCCGCATCGCATCAATATCGGCTGGAATTATGGACGCGCCCTGCTGCGGGAGCCGGCGACGATCCCGCAAGCGCGGACGTTGCTGCGTGAGGCGGGGCGGCAGGTGCTGGTGCGGGCCGGGCGGGCAACCAGTTTCGACGCCAGTGCGCTTGATGAACTCAACGGCTTCACCGTGGTCTTCAGTGACCAGGTTCGGGCCGCCTGGAGCCTTGCGCAACCCCGGCGCTGACCACCTTCCGTCTGATCCTGACCGTCGCTTTCACCTGAACCGAATGACAGGAATGCGGCGTCCCTAGTCAGTATCCGGAATGTCCATGAACCCCAACTCATCCGTGAACCTGACCCGCCGTACGTTCGGCTGGTTTCTCGGCGCCGCCCTGTGCATGGGCGTGGCGCTGCCAGGCTCTGCCCAGGCGGCCGCAATGCCTGAGGCGCGCGCGGCAGCGGCGACCACCCAGTCCGAAACCGCGATCGAGCGCGCGATGAAGGCGGTGGTCGCGATTAGCCCGCAGGACGAAGCGGCGCGCAAGCAGAATGGCGACACCGAAGCAGCCGGTGGATCCGGCTTCGTGATCCATGCCTCGGGCCTGATCCTCACCAACGCGCATGTCGTGGCCAAGCTGGATACGGTCGAAGTCACCTTCGCCAATGGCAAGCGCTATGCCGGTCGGGTGATCGGACGCGATGGGCGGACCGATCTTGCCATCGTCAAGATCGATGCAGACGCGCCGCTGCCGGTACTCAAACTGGCGAAGTCTTCGAAGCTGCCGCTGGGGGCCAAGGTCTTTGCGCTCGGGAACCCGCTGGGTAACCGTTTCTCGGTTACTTCCGGGATCATAAGTGGTTATGACCGCGCCTATGACGTCGCATGGCCGGTGAACTTCATCCAGCACGATGCGGCGCTCAATCCTGGGAATAGCGGGGGGCCGCTGATCACCGAGGAGGGGGACGTGATCGGGATCAATACGGCGACGCCGCCGGAAACCATCTTCGATATCGGCATCGGCCTTGCCATTCCCGCCGAACTCGCTGCCCGCATCGCCCCCAAGCTGATCGCCGAGGGCAAGGTCGTGCGCGGCCGGCTTGGCGTCACGGCGAGCAGCGCCGATGCCGGCATGGCCGAGGCGCTGGGCGCGCCGGGCAAGTCGGGCCTGATCATCGATGCGGTCAGCGACGGGGCTGCCACCCGCGGCGGACTGAAGATCGGCGACCTGCTGCTCAGCGTCGGGGGCCGCCGGCTTGAGGTGGTGCGCGACCTGTCGATGGCGCTGATCGACAGCAAGCCGGGCGATACGGTTGCGGTGGAAGTCGTGCGTGACGGCAAGACGCTGGCGCTCGCCATCCCGCTCGAGGCGGATGACGACCTGGCGGGCGAGCGCGGCAAGGTCGCGGCACTGGCGATGGACATGAGCGGGGTCGCTGGCGGCAGCTACACGCTCGGCTTCGTGCTGCGCGACGAAGCGGGCCGGGTCGTGATCGGCAAGGTCGAGGATGCCTCGATCGGCCAGATGTACGGCCTGTATGAAGGCGATACGCTGCTCGCGGTCGATGGCGTCGAACTGCGCGATCCGGCAGCTGCAATGGCCGCGATCAAGGGATCGAAGCGCGACGTCGCGGTGCTGCGCATCCAGCGCGCCGGACAGGGGACGCTGCACGTCGCGCTGCCATTGACTGCCGAAGCCGCGAAGGCGCGGCGCCCCGGCGTGCCGCGCCGGTTTCCGCGGGGGCCGCTATGACGGAGATACTGACGATGAACCTGTTGAAGCTGGACAGCGAGGCGGCGCAGAATATCGCCGACACCTTTGCCGGGTGCCGCGCGCTGATCCTGGAGGACGAGATCGGCGCGGAGATGAAGGCTGCGCTGGAAGCCGCCGGGTGCGATCATGTCGATCTGGTCGAAACCGGTGAGGCTGCGCTGAGCGCGCTGGAAGCCGATACCTATGACGTGCTGGTGCTCGACCGCATCAATCCGGGGATCGAGGGGCTCGAAGTGCTCGACCGCGTGCGCCGCCGCCCCAACGGCCTCAAGACCGATCCGGACGTTCCCGCGCTGGTCTATTCGCTGCTGGGCGGTGAGGAGCAGCGCATCCATGGCCTGATCGCGCGCGGTGCCGATGACTATGTGCCCAAGCCCGCGACGAGCGAGGAACTGGTCGCACGCGTCGCCGCGCAGCTGCGCCGCCGCAAGCCGACGATGCGCAGCAAGGGCTGGACCTGTGCGCCGCTGGAGGTCGATGCGGACACCAAGGACGTGCGCTGCAACGGCCGCTTGCTCCAGCTGACCAGTCGCGAGGCGGACATATTGGTCGAGCTGTACAAGGAGCGCGGCAACCCGCTGTCCCAGTCGATGCTGTGGGACCGCTGCTGGATCGGCAAGGGGTGGAGCCACTTTCCGGACGAATTCGCCAACACGGTCGATCAGGCGATCAAGCGGCTGCGCAAGTCGCTGAAGCGGCAATGCCCGGACATTCCGGATGATTTCCACCCGCTGGTGACCAACATCTGGGCGCAGGGCTTTGCGCTGCGCAATCTCGCCAGCATGGAGGGTGGCCGCTAGCCGCATGCTCCGCTGGCTTCCGCTTCGCACCACGCTGGTCATCAGCGCGCTCGCCGCGATCGCGCTGGCCGGGCTGACGCTCGGCCTGTTGCAGATGGTGTCGCTGAACGCGCGCGAGGTGGCGCTGGTCCGCGCCCAGGCGGATGCGGCGGTGCTGATGAGCAAGGTCGACAGCCTAGCGCCCGGACTGTCGGCGGAGGAGCGCGATGCCGAAGTGCTGACGATGGTCGTTGCGCGCGCGATGGAGGCGACCGATGGCGGGCGTTGCGACAGTGGTGAGCGGGCGCGGGCGCTGTTCCTGTATCGCGGGCCGGACGGCACGCTGACCGGAACGCCGGCGCTCGCCTGGCCCGACACACGTGGCACCGTGCGGTTTCGGGTTCCCGCCGGTACCGCCTGTCAACGCGCGGACGCGTCGGCGGTCGGGACCATCGTCGATCTGGGCGGGGGACGCGCATTTCTGAGCGCGCGGATCTTCAGCCCCGACCCGCGGCTGGTGACCCGCGCCTATCTGCTCGCTGCCGCCGTGGCCATCGGCTTTGTCGTGCTGGCGGGATTGCTCGCCTGGGCGTTGATGCGGGGCTGGCGGATGCGGCTCGATGCGTTCAACGCGCTGCTCGATCGCGCCGATCGCTCGGGCTTTGCCGAGCGCGCGCCGGCCGACGATGCCCAACCCGAATTCCGCCTGCTTGCCCGGCACCTCAACGCGCTGCTCGCGCGGTCGGAGGACATGATCGGCGGGCTGCGCCGGCTGCATCGCCATGTCGCCCATGACCTGCGCGGACCGGTGATGGTCGCGCGCAAGCACCTTGAGGCGCTGGCGCAGACCGTGCCGGACGAACCGCTGATCGCGGAGACCGACGCCAAGCTGGTGACGATGGACAAGCGCTGCCGCATGCTGCTCGGCATCATCGACGCCGAAGTGTCGCGTCGCCACGAGGCGGACAGTGTCGATCCGGGCGCGCGCATCCGCCAGCTGATCGACGACATGTTCGTCTATCTGGGTGACGAAAAGGATCTGGAGTTCGAACTCGACGCAGCCGCGACCCGCGTACAGGTCGCCAGCGACATGTTCGACCGCATGGTCGAGAATATACTCGGCAATGCCGTCAAGTTCGCAACCCCCGAATCGACGATCCGCTGCACCGTGTCGCAGGCTGGGGACACGGTCATCGTCGCGGTCGAGAATGACGGGCCGGGGGTCGAGCCAAGCCGGATCGAGCGAATCTTCGAACCCGGCTATTCCAGCGGCGGCGCGGACAGTCACGGACTGGGGCTCGCCTTTGTCCGCACCGTCGCGCTGCGCGCGGGCGGCAATGTCCAGGCATTCAACCGCGCGGGCGGCTTTCGCATCGAGATCACACTGCCCGCACAGAACAACGCAAATCGGAACGACAGCGAAAGGGGATATGATGAGGCCTAGGTTTCACGCACGACTGCTGGCCGGAGTGGCGGCGATCGCGATGCTGGGAACGCCGCCGCTCGCGGTGACCGCAGCGGCGCAGACGGCGCCCTATGACAGCGAGCGCGGCGTTTACAGCTATGCCCGCGACCTCAAGGCCGTCGCGCCAAGCGTCGTCAAGGTGATCGTGCTCGGTCAGAAACAGCCCGAGGGCGATCGTACCGCTGCACGCGACGGGCAGGGCGACGACCCGTTCCGCGGCCAGACGACGGCGGCACAGGCGGGGCCGCAGGGACCGGCAGCCCAGGGTGCACCCCAGCCGATCGGCAGCGGATCGGGCGTGATCATCGACGCCGCGCGCGGCGAAATCCTGTCGAACAACCACGTCGTGGAAAAGGGGACGGCGTTCAAGGTCCAGCTCTATGACGGCCGCGTCGTCGATGCCGAGGTGGTCGGCCGCGATCCGCAGACCGACATCGCCCTGCTGCGGGTCAAGGCGACGGGACTGCGCGCCATTGAGATCGGCGATAGCGGCCGGATCGAGGTCGGCGACCTGGCCTTCGCCATCGGCTACCCGTTCGGGTTCGATCAGACGCTGACGATGGGCGTCATCTCGGGCCTGGGCCGCACCGGGATCGGCGACGGGCTGCAGGACTTCATCCAGACCGACGCCGCCGTGAACAGCGGCAATTCGGGGGGTGCGCTGATCGACAGCAAAGGGCGGCTGATCGGCATCAACACCGCGATCTGGTCCAAGTCGGGCGACAATAGCGGCATCGCCTTTGCCGTGCCGATCAACATGGCGATGGCGGTCGCGGACCAGCTGCGCCGCAATGGCAGCGTCAAGCGCGGGCGGATCGGCGTGACGGTCGGACCGGTAACGGTCGAGGCGGCGGGAAGCGGGTCGACGCGCGGCGCGCTGGTCGCGGAAGTTTCGCCGGACAGCCCCGCCGCCAGAGCTGGCCTGCGGTCGGGCGACATCATCGTCAGCGCGGACGGACGGGCGATCGAGGGGCCGGGCAATCTGACCGCTATTCTCGGCGTGCTCGAGCCGGGCAAGACGATCGCGCTCGGCTATCGTCGCGGCGGGCAAAGCGCGACGGCGCAGGTGACGGTGGAGTCGCCGCGTCCGGTCCAGGTCACACGCCCGAGCGGCGGCGGTGCCGGACTGGCCGCGCTGGGCGCCACGTTCCGTGACGTCAACGCCAGCGACAAGGTGCCCGAACAGCTGCGCGGCGCGGTCGTTGCCACGGTCCAGCCGGGCTCGGCGGCGGCACGCTCGGGCCTTGCGGTCGGCGACATCATCGTCGGCGTGAATGGCGAGCAAGTGCAGAGTGCAGCCGAACTGGCGCGCGCATTTCAGAACATTGCCGGCGGTGCCGTCCTGTTCGTTGCGCGCGGAAACAGCCTGATCCAGCTCAAGCTGGAACGATGAATAGATCGGCGACGGAAGGCTAACCGTGGCCGGTTGTCAAATTGGGTATGTCGGCGCCGGAGTCCCGCGATCGGTGCTGGCCACGTCCTGCTTCAGTATCGCAAAGTGTCACCCGAACTGACGATGATCGCGGACTTTCTCCAAGATTGATGTGGTAACAGAGACTGAAACTGTTAGTGTCGCAGCGGCGGGGGCCAGACTAGATACGAACCTGCCTGATCGAGGGATCAGTTTGCGAGACTCGCTCGGGAGCGGGTCCGGAGAGTGAGGAGATATGGTAATGGTTAAGCTCAACAAGAAGATCGCAATGGCAGTTGTCGCGGCAAGCATGCTGGCGTCGCCGTCGATCGCCCAGGACAAGAAGGGCACCAACCTCGGCGAGAAGGAGGTTCCGGCCACCGAAAGCTCGAAGGCTGTCGACACGCTCGCGCTGGGTTACCGCCTCGCCGATTATGCCCGCACCGCCAAGGATGCCCGCGCGATGATCGTGGCGGCCAAGATGGTCGACTCGGTCACCGTCAAGGAAGGCACGGACAAGGGCAAGATCGAAGGCGCCGGCAAGGGCACCGGCACCGCCAAGGTGACCACGTCGGCCGACCTGTTCGCCGAAGCCAAGACGCTGGCGGCTGGCGACGCGGACATCGTCGCTGCGGTCGAGGCGGCACAGGCCGAGACGTCGAAGGGCGTGGTTGGCGGCGCGATCCGCACCGTCCAGTATGTTCCGGGCAACACCGTGTGGACGCTGCGCTTTGCCGCACGCGGCGGTGAGCCGCTGGTCGTCGCCGCGCGTCGCGACTCCTCGGTCCCGATGGGCATGAAGGTGTTCGACGAGAACGGCAATCTGGTGTGCCAGGACATGTCGGGCAACGTGACCATGTTCTGCCGCGTCAACCCGATCTGGACCGGCCCGTTCTCGGTCCAGACCTTCAACTATGGCGGCTATGGCGCCGGCGTCGCGCTGGTGACCAACTAAGCTGATGAACCCGCCACCCCGGAGCCTGAACGGTTCCGGGGTGGTTGTTATCCGATCCTAGTGATCCGGCCGGTCCGCCGCGCCGCCGCGCGATCCGGGCCGCAGGGGAGAACCCGCCATGACGCGCGCCCGATCCCGTTTGCTGATGCTGCCGCTGGCCGCAGCTTTGCTGTCTGCACAGATGGCGCCCGACATCCAGGTCGAGCCGGTGCCGTCCCCGGACGAGCTGCGCTCCGAAGCCTTTGTCGCGGCGCAATATGCCCAGATCTCCGCCGCTGCTGCCGCACTCGACCGCACCACCGCGCGCTTTGCTGCAGGCGGTGGCCCGCTCGCGGTGCTCGAGCAGGAGCGTGACAAGAAGCTGGCCGAGATCGAGGCGGTCGACCGCCAGTTCAGCGCGCTGATCGAGCGCGGCGCGCAGGTGCCTGAAGAAGAGCGTCGTGCGCTTACGCAGCGCCGCGCGGCGCTGCGCGCCGAGGTCGATGCGATCGATGCGAGTATCGGCAAGGAATTCCCGCAATATTTCGACCTGACCCGCCCCAAGGCCCTGGACATCGCGGCGGTGCAGAAATTGCTCAATCCGGACGAGGCGATGGTCGTGATCCTCGTTTCGGACGACGCCAGCTACACCTGGGCCGTGACCCGTGAGGGATCGACCTGGTCGCGCTCCGAAGCGCTGAAGCAGGATGCGCTCGCGGCGAAGGTAAACCTGTTGCGCGCCAGCATGGAGGTGGACGGCGCGCGCGGATCGGGACGTGCGCCGCCGCCGGGCGCCGGAAGCGCCGCTGCCGCCGCGCCGCAGGGCAAGGCGTTCGATCGCAAGCTGGCGCATGAACTCTATCGCGAATTGCTGGCGCCGGTCGAAGGGGTGCTGAAGGGCAAGCAGGTGCTGCTGACCAATGTCAGCGGTCCGCTGACCTCGCTCCCGCTTGCGCTGCTGGTCACCGCGCCGCCGCAGGGTGCGGACACCGATCCGGCGGCGGTGGCGACCAGCCCGTGGCTGATCGACAAATATGCGCTGGCCGAACTGCCGTCGGTCTCCGCGCTGCAATCGTTGCGCTGCCTGCTGATTGAAAATCCCGCCGACGCGCATCCGGGCTGTGCGGTCCGCGCCGGCTCCTCCGCTTATGCCCAGGTCCGCAATGGGGGCATCGCGCTTGCCGCTTATGGTGCGCCGACGCTGGCTGGGGTCTACACGCCCGAAACTGGCCGCAGCGTGACGCCGGGTTTGGCCGGCCAGATGTACAAGGGCAAGCTTGCCGACCCGGAAAAGCTGCGTGCGCTTGCCTATCTGCCGCAGGCCAAGGCCGAACTGGAGAGCCTGCAAAAGACTTTTGGCGCCCAGTCTGCGGTCGTGATCGGCGACAGCGCGACCGAGACCGCGGTGAAGACCAGCAAGGCGCTCCCCGCGGCGCGCTTTGTCGTGTTCTCGACCCATGGATTGCTCGCCACCGAAGTGGGCGACAATGCCGAACCGGGCCTTGTCTTCACGCCTCCCAAGCAGGCGAGTGAACTGGACGACGGCTTGCTGACCGCGTCCGAAGTGTCCCAGCTCAAAATCCCGGCGGACCTCGTGGTCCTGTCCGCGTGCAATACCGCAGCGTCGGACGGCAAAAGTGCCGACGGGCTTTCGGGCCTCGCCAAGTCCTTCCTGTTCTCGGGTGCCCGCTCGCTGCTGGTCAGCCACTGGGCGGTCAGCGACGCGGCGACCTCGCTGCTGATGCAACAGACCTTCGGCAATATCCAGAAGGGCGATGTCGCCGGGCGCGCCCGCGCGCTGCAGGCGGCGATGAAGACGGTGCGCAGCGAAGGTACCGGCCAGTTCGTCAGCCCGAAATATTGGGCGGCCTTCACGCTGGTCGGCGAACCGGGCAAGTGAGGTGGCGGAACGGCGCCCTGCATGGCTCGGCGCCGCAGTTGCTTCGGTTGCTGCGCTGCTGACGCGTGGGCCGGCGCGGGCGCTTGCGGCCCCAGCGTTGGCGATGGCGGTCTGTTCGGCGGCGGCTGCGCAGGTCAGTGACCCGCTTGCCGGGATCGAAGCGGACGCGCGCGCCGCACTGACGGAATCGCGCGCGGGCAGCGAGGAGCGCGTGGCCGCTCAGGTGACGCTCGCAATCCTGCTTCAGTCCCGCGGGCGCTATCAGGAGGCCGAACCGCTGCTGCGCGATGCGCATGCGCTCGCCATGCGGCGCGAGGGGACGGATAGCGCGGTCGCCGCCTTTATCAGCAGCCGTCTTGCGCTGCAGCTGTTCGTGCTGGATCGGGCGGAGGCTGCCGAACCGCTGTTGCGTCGTGCCGCAACCATCTTGAGCGCGGCGCGCGACGCACCACCGCCATTCGTGGCGATGGTCTTGCTGGACCATGGCCTGGTCCTCGCCCATCTCGGTCGCCATGGCGAGGCGGAGGCGCCGCTGCGTCGTGGCGTCGCACTGGTCGATACCGGCGCGGTCGATGCCGGTCTTGTCCTGCCCGGGGCGTTGCTGGCGCTCGGTACCGCGTTGCGGGCGCGTGGACAGGCGGCGGAAGCCGAACCGGTGTTGCGCCGCGCGCTGACGTTGCATGAGGCGCAGTTCGGTCGCGACCATTTTGCGACCCGCGTCGCTCTGGTCGCGGTCGGTGCCGCACTGCGCGAGCAGGGGCGTGAAGGCGAGGCCGAGCCGTTGTTGCGGCGCGCAGTCTATGCCCATGCAGCGACCGGCATCTGGGACAATTTCGCAGCGATCAGCGCGGCCACCGCGATGGGTCAGCTGACACGACGCCGCAGTCCGGGCGAAGCGCGGGTCTTTTATGCGCGTGCAGCGCTGGGCGCGCAGCGGCGGATTGCGCAGTATCGCGATCATGGTCCGGCGGCACAGGCCGAACTGCGCAGCTTCGCCCCGATCTTTGTCGGTCAGGTCGAGGCGGCGTGGTGGATGGGAGTGCGGAAATGACGGAAATGTCAGACCCTGTCGGTCGCGTCCGCGCTGGAACGCGGGCAGTTTGGCCGAACCGATCCAGCTGGAAGCCTGCCCGACCGATGCGCCTGATCCTTTCCCTTTTCCTCGCCTTTGTTCTTGCCATTCCTCCGGTTGCGGCCGCACCGGTTTCGCATGATGGCCATGTCGATGCGACGGCACCCGATGCGGTGATCGCGCGCGCCGAACTGGTCCGCGACCTGATCGCCCGGGCGCGAATGGCGCGCGATGTCGACATGATGATCGTGGCGGCGCGGATGCTGGGCACGGGCGACTTCGTACTGGTGCGCGCGGAGAATGCACCGATGGTGCTGGGCCGCGCACGTGCCGATGCCGAGCTGCCGGTCACCGCGCCGTCGGCTTTGCTGATCGAAGCGCGCGCCTGGACCGACGGCGATGCCGACAAGCTGGCAGCGATCGAGGCAGCGCTGGCCGAGGCAAGCAAGGGCTTTCTGCCCGCAGCGATCGTCTACACCCATGATCTGCCGGCCGAGCGGACGTTGACGATGCGCGCGCGCGCGGAGGGCGGCCGACTGGCGCTGGTCCGCGTGCGCGGTGATGGCGACGCGGCGCTGGAACTGGCGGTGACCGATGCCAGTGGACGGGTCGCTTGCGTCGATCGGCCGAGCGGAACGTCGGGAATCGCGCGGCGCGACCTGATCTGTCGCTGGACTCCGGGACGCACCGAGGAATATCGTATCACGTTGAAAAACAAGGGCCGTGTCTGGACGCGGACGATATTGGTTTCAAACTGAGGGCGAGGTGGCACGATGGTGAGGCAGTTCATGCTGGCGCTGGGCGCCGTCGCGCTGGTCGCCGCGTCGATGCCGTTCGCGTCGCCGGCGGAAGCACGACCCGCGGCGGAAGCCAAGGGACGGATCCGCGCGGTGATCATCGGCGTGGTCAATTACAAGGACGGCATCGCCTCCCCGATGATCGGCGCGTTCAATGATTCCGTCCTGATCGCCGAGACCTTGCTGCGCGAAGGGGCGAAGGCGCAGGACGTAACGCTGTTGCTCGACCCGCCAACCCCCGAACTGCTGGCAGCGCGCGGCAATCCGCGCATGCGTCAGACACGCGTGAGGCCCGATGCGGTCGGCACCCGGGCCAATATCCTCGCGGCGATGAAGCGGATCGTGGATACGACCCGGCCGGGGGACGAGGTACTGCTCGCCTTTTCCGGGCATGGGATGCAACAGAATGAGGCGGTGCCAGGGTCCGAACCCGACGGGCTCGATGAAGTGTTCCTGCCCTATGACACCGGCCCCGCCAACGGATCCGAAAAGATCCAGAATGCGGTAACCGATGACGAAATCGGCGCGGTGATCGACGCGATCCGGGCGAAGGGCGGCAATGTCACCTATCTCGCGGATTTCTGCCATTCGGGCGACTCCAACCGCGACGCTGCGGGCAAGGACAATGGCGCGCCGACCTCGACCAAATTGGGCCTGAAAGTGAGCCGCAAGTTTGCGACGGTCAGCGACGGCAATTTCGTCCGCGACCTCGCGGTCGAAACGTCAAAGGGCAAGGCGGGCTGGGGCGCCTATGTCGGGCTGCTCGCGGTGCCCTCGGCGCAGCAGGCCAAACAATATCAGGCGCCACGCTATGCCGATCCGCTGGAGCAGGCGGCGCACGGCCTGTTGACCGTCTACGCCATGGCCAATTGGAACAATCCCCGCGTCTATTCCTACCGCGACCTTGCCAACCGCGTGACGGCGGGGATCGACGGGCACAAGGCGCCCCGGCCCGAATTCGACGGCGATCTCGACCGGCCGGTCATGGGCGGATTGATGAAGACTGCGGTGACGGCGCAAGGCGGCGGCAGCTGGGCGGTGTACAAGCCAGCGCGGGTGTTCACCGCGGAAACCAAGTCGACCGATCCGGTCAAGCTTGAGCAGCTGGAGATGAGTGCCGGGCAGCTGCAGGGGGTGGTCGAGGGGACCATCGTTGGTCTTGCGCTGACTTCGCCGGCGGGGGACAAGACGATCCTGTACGGCCGGGTGTCACAAGCTGACGCGTATCGCGCCATTCTGGTGCCGGCCGCCTTTGGCGATATTCCGGCCGAAGCGTGGAATGATGTCCGCGACATTGACGGCAAGCCATTGTCGCGTGAGGTGCGCCTTGTCGCGACGATCGAGCAGCAGCCGGTCCAGCTCGACTATCGCATCGCGCTTCCCGCCGTTCCTGCCAGTCCGAGTGCGGCGCAGGCGGCAGCGCTCGCCGCGCTCAAGGAGATCAAGCCCGCCGACATCGGCGCCAGCTTTGTCCAGCCGGGTGAAGCGGCGGACCTGATCCTCGCCTTTCAGGGCGACCGGCTGGCCCTCACCCAGCCGCCGGGGCAGGTCACCGCTGAGTTCGGCGCGATCGACCTTGCTGCGACGCTCGCCCAGGGCGGGAGCAACCCGACAATCCGCGTGCGCTTCGCGATTGGCGGGGCGCTGGTCAAGGCGACGCGCTTCAGCCGGCTGCAGCGGGTGCTGGCGAGCCCGGCGCTGGCAAGCGGAACGCCGAGCGAAGACCCCGCGCGCAACGTCGCAGTTGAATTCTATGTCGCGCGGCCCAAGGCGCTGGCCGCCGGCGCGGCCTGCCCCGACACCACCGCGGACTATTACGCGGTCGACAAGGATGCACGCCGCGTCGGCGGCGACGGCAGCGAGGCCGGTGGCTTCCGCTTCCAGCGATGCGACTGGCTGTTCGTCAAGGTCACCAACACGGGCAAGACCGACCTTTACGTCAACCCGCTCATCTTCTCGCCCGATGGTGGCATCCTGCTGTTCGACGGACAGGATGGGCGGTTCCAGATCAAGGCCGACAACCCGACCCGGCTGCGCGCGGGCGAAAGCGGTGTGCTGCAGTACAGCCTGACCGATGCCAGCCCGGGTGGCGATCTGCGCGATGATCTGGTGCTGCTCGTCAGCGACGTCACCGACGGCGTTCCGCTCAGCTACGCGCGCCTGGCGCAATGTCCGGTGGTGCCAGGCCCGGAGGACGGCGCAGCCTGTGCCACCGCCGCCGGCCCGACGCTGGCCGGAACGCGCCTGCGCAACAATGGCGGCGCCGGGACCGGGATCGAGGAGCTGATCGATTCCGCGCTGGTCGGATCGACCACGCGCAGCGGTCCGGCCAAAAAACCGACCGCGGTGTCGGCGCTGCGCTTCAGCTGGCAGACGGCGCGCACGGCAGCACAGCAATGATTGCGTCGCTCGGACGAATCGGGCAGTTTCCTGCCATCACTGAAGGGGGACGCAGTGATGGCTGGTTACTGGGCGCGAATTGGTGTTGGCATCGGGTTGATCGCCGCTCCGGCGGGCGCGCAGGAGTCGGCTGCATTAGCGCCCGGCGCGCTGATTAGGACGGACAGTCTGTCGGTCCTGATGGCGGAGGCGGTTGTCGTGGGCGGCAGCGATCCCGACGCGCCGACGCTGTCCCCGCTGCTCGCGCTCAAGGTCGAACAGTGGCAGCTGCTCGGGCGCCCTGCTACCGACGCCGCCACCGATTTCGACCGGTCCGCACTCGCCCTGACGATCGACGCATATCATCCCGGATCTACCGGTGACGGGAGCTTTGTCGCTCCGCGGCTGGATCTGCTGACGCTGGATCGCATGTCGTTGCAGGGGAGCGCCGACTATGCGCGCCGACGCAGCCAAGGCATCAACGCCCGGCTTCAGCTGCGGCTGGACGGACGGGACGACAGTGAGCCGGTGCAGTTGGGCGGCCACCTTGCCCGTGCGGTGAAGCTGCTGGAGCGATAGCGGTCCTCACCCGCTTCTGGATCCGGATTTCCACGACATTGCGCGCGCTGGCTGCGCGCTGGATCCACGGAGCGATCTGGTAGCCGCGCGTTACCGCTTCTGACCTGGCCGTTCGCAGCGGCGCCGGCCGATGGGCGACGCGTGCCTGCGCCCCATAAGCAAGTTGGGCTAAGTCATTGAGCGATAAGATCCATTTCGGATCCATATCGAACAAATCGATCCAAGAAGAACGGATCTCCAATTCCAGTGGCGGTAGATGGCAGCAAGCTATGTTAGCTCGCGCTTAAGCAGAAGAATCGAATGAGTATATTGACTCCGCCGCTGTCAAATATATCGTCAAGCCGAGTCGTGATGAATAAAAAAATATTGGAATACTCCAATATATATTATTGTTATTTGAGCGAATCAAAGACACGGGATCGGTCGGCTAGATCGGCCGCATAATATATTGTTTATCGCAATATCAAATTAAGTTGATCGCGCTCTTAGAGGTTAAATCATTCAGTTTGCAGTGTTGTGCTGACCGATTGATTTGCAGTCGACTTGGCATGGCTTGGTGAATGTCGCCGCTTCGCTTGCTGAGCGCGGCGGAGTGAGCGGCTGGCTTAGTCTCGCATATGTGCTCGTTTTTGCAGTGGTTGGTCGCTGCGATGCAGGGGAAGGGAGAGGCGTGCGATGTCCGACGACCTGATCCGCAATGCGCTCGAGACGATCTGTGCGCTCGCCAACGCCTATCTGGAGAACCTGGATCGTCGTGATGACGCCTGGGTCAGCCTGACCAGCCTGGTCGATCATGGCGGTGCGCTGAACCAGGGTGCTCGCGACAAGATCATTATGTGCGTCTACAACATCACCCGCGAGACGACGATCAGCACCTATCAACCGACGCTGTCGAGCGGGCGAAACATGGACCCCGCCGCCGCGCTGGCCATCGTCTGTCCGCCGCTGTTCATCGATATCCATCTGATGTTCATGGCGAATTTTACCGAGAAGAATTATGGCGACGGATTGGCCGCGCTGTCGCGCCTGATCGCCTATTTCCAGCAGACGCCGTATTACGATTCAGCCAACGCGCCCATGCTGGCGCCCGCCTTCGACAAGCTGACGCTGGAATTCGAAAATCTCAGCCCGGTCGACGTCAATTATGTGATGAGCATGCTGGGCACGCGCTATCTGCCGAGCGCGTTCTACAAGCTGCGAATGATCCCGTTCGCATCGACCGCGATGCAGGGGCGCGCCTATGCGGTCGGGGGAACCGGCATGGCGGAGGGGCGCTCGTGAGCGGCGCGCATGCGGCACCGCGCGGGCGTATGGCAGCGCCGATGGCCGGCCTGCGCACCGGCTATATCACGCTGTTCGACGTGCGGTTCGAACATGGGTTCTACAATGCCGGCGGGGGCGCCTGCCCCGATCTTCGGGTCGTCCCGACGCCCGCTTGCGCCGCGCTGATGCGGCAGCTGAACATGGTGTTCCGCGACCACGGTACCGGCTTTTCCGTGCTGGTGAACGCGGCGCGGGCCGAAGCGATGATCGCATTTCTGCGCAGCAGCTATGCGAACGGGCCGCAAGGGCGGGGTTTCTGGAGCCGGCTGAGCTTCCAGCTGGTGGCGACCAATCCGGGATTTGTCGGAATGACGCGGCTTCCAATCACGACCAATCTGATGACGGACAATCTGCATCTCGACAATCGGTCGGCGAGCGCAGCGGCCGGACGGATGCAGGTCGAGGCCGGCGGCGCCGACGCGCTGGTCCCGCTGGCTGGCACAGGATGGGCGGTGCCCACGCCGGCGGGCCGCACGGCGGCATTGCTCGACCTGTCCGGTGCCCCGGTGGCAGCGCGGACAAGCGTGAGCGACGCGGTGACTCGGTTCGACCTGACCGGCCTGCCCTATGGCCTGTACAGCGTTGCGGTAACCGGCAGAACCGGGCGGCCGATCGCCCCGCGCGGGCCGGGCGCGACCCGGCTTTACCTTCCCCGCACGCCCGTGTCGCTCGCCCTGCTTGACCTGCTGCTGACCCAGCCGGTTCCGGGCGCGGGCGATCCGGCCGCCTATCCGGTTTCGCCGATGGCGGCGCCAGCGGCGCGCGGCGCAGCCACACCGCCAGCAACGATCCGGCCGGTTGCGCTGACGATCGGTTTTCAATCCCGCGCGACATATTGGCATTATTATATCGTGGCGCGAGGGCGCGGCCAGTTCGCCGACGATCTGGCCATTACCGGCGGGGATGTCAGCTTCGCCAAATCGCGCGCGGCGCTGCCCAATGGCGACCGGGCGATCCTGTTCACCGCGGCAACCGCATTGCCGCTGCATCAGCACGCGCCGCAATGTTTTCGACTGAGCGGTCACCGCCAAGGCGCGACCGGCGCGCGTGATCCTATCAGCGTCGCGCGCCTGCCGACCGCGCCGCCCGCGCCGGTCTGGCCCGTCGCGGGCGGCGGGGCGCTGAGCGGGAGTTCCGAAATCTATGTCTATGTCTGAGCCGGAAGGGACACTGGCGCCCTGACTGCAACGCGCGTGCAATCGAGTTCATCCGTCCAGCCGAAGAAGGGATCACGTCATGGCCACAGCGACCAGTTCCTACCTGAACCGCAGTACACCCGGGGTCTATATCACCGAAATCGATGCCTTCGGTTCTTCGATCGTCGGCGTGTCGACCGCAGTCCCGATCTTCATCGGCTATACCGAATTTGCGGGCGATCCGACGACGGGCCAGTCGCTTTACAACACGCCGGTCCAGATTTCGTCGATGACCGAGTTCAACACCTATTTCGGCGGGGCGGCGGTGCAGAATTTCACCGTGACCCAGACTCCGCCGCCGCCCACGCCAGCAAGCGGCGGTGCGGCGACCCCGGCTCCGGTGCCCAGCTTCTACGCCAATTTTACGACCGCTGCGCCGAGCGGTGCCCCCGAGGCGAGCGGTGCCGGGATGAGCGTGACCTCGACCGGCTTCACGCTTGCGCCCGCCGCGCTGCCGAACGAGCCGAACCAGTTCAACCTCTATTGGCAGATGCGGCTGTTCTTCGCGAACGGTGGCGGCAATTGCTATGTGGTGTCGGTGGGCAGCTACTGGGCCAACCAGTTCCCGACGGCGCTGCCCGACCCGGTTCCCGCAGACTGGTTTGCCGGATCGATCGCGGTCGGCGACCCGAGCACGCCGGGCGATGCCGGGCTGCTGGTCGGGATCAACGCTGCGAGCTACGCGGTCGGGCCGACGATGCTGGTCGTGCCCGAAGCCTGCCAGTTGAGCCAGGCCGACTTCTCCAGCGTGGCGATCGCGATGCTGGCGCAGGCCAGCGCGCTGCAGGATCGCGTGGCGATCCTCGACCTGCCCGGATGCATGACGGCAACCAGCTATGAAGCGTTGGTCGCGTGCCAGGATAATCTGTCGACGGCGATCGCGCCGCAGGTGGCGAGCGTCAGCTATGGCGTCGCCTATGCCCCCGCGCTGAATACGTCGGTGGTAACGACATCGGATATCCTGTTCACCAATCTCCTCGCGACCGGCGACGGCGACAATTCGATCGTCAACAACATCCTGACCACCCAGGCCAACCAGCTTTATGGCGGCGCCCAGCTCAAGACGATCCAGGGTGCGATCGCCGCAGCGTTCCCGCTGGGGTCAAGCTTTGGCAGCACGAACACGGTGCAATATTCGGTCGAAGCGAGCGACTATCCGACCCCGACAGCCGATACGCCGGCCGCGCTCGCCCAGTGGCAGACGAGCCTCGACAATCTGCTGCTCAACGCGCTGCCGGTGTTCGCGCAGATCGAGCAGCTGATCGCCAAGACGATGAACATCGCGCCGCCCAGCGGCCTGCTTGCCGGCGTGTGGACCAAGAGCGATGCGCAAAGCGGCGTATGGAATGCGCCGGCCAACATCTCGCTCGCCGGGGTCAATGGGCCGCTCTACAATATGAGCGACGGGGAACAGGCCGGGTTCAACGTGCCGACCAATGGCCAGGCGATTGATGTGCTGCGCGCGATGCCCGGGCGCGGCACGGTGGTGTGGGGCGCGCGGACGCTGGACGGCAACAGCAATGACTATCGCTATGTCCAGGTGCGCCGCACGCTGATCTATGTCGAGCAGTCGATCAAAACTGCGCTGCAATCCTATGTCTTCGCGCCAAACGATGCGACGACCTGGGCGACCGTCACTGCGTCGATCTCCAGTTTCCTCACCGGCCTGTGGCAGCAGGGCGGACTGATGGGGGCCAAGTCGAGCGACGCGTTCACCGTGTCGTGTGGGCTTGGCACGACGATGACGTCGCAGAATGTGCTCGATGGCTACATGATCGTCGCGGTGACGCTGCAGATGATCCATCCGGCCGAGTTCATCGAACTCACCTTCACCCAAACGATGGGCAGCTGATCCGCGCCCGTTTCCCGATTCTGACAGGAGATTGTCATGTCTGCAGAAAACACGACCTGGCCGCTGCCCAAATTCTATTTCTCGGTGACCGGTATCCCCGGAACGCCGGTGTTCCAGGAGGTCACCGGGCTCGAGTCCGAAGCGCAGGTGATCGAGTATCGTGCGGGTAACAGCGCCATCTTTGCGCCGATCAAGATGCCGGGCCTGCAGAAGGTCGGCAATGTCACGATGAAGAAGGGGATCTTCGTCACCGACCAGACGCTCTGGACCTGGTTCAGCTCGATTGCGATGAACACGATCGCGCGGTCGACGATCGTCGTGAACCTGCTCGACGAGACGGGGGCGCCGCGGATGATGTGGACGCTCAACAACGCGTTCCCGACCAAGTTGAGCGGTACCGATCTCAAGTCCGACGGCAATGAGGTCGCGGTCGAGAGCATCGAGATCGCCTATGAGACCCTCAAGGTGTCGATCGCCTGATCCGAAATGGGCGACACCAGCTATTATCCGCCGCCAGCCTTTGCCTTTGCGATCGCGATTGCCTCGGCATCGCAATCGCAGGGGCAGACGGCCATCGACGCCGCCTTTCAGGAAGTCTCGGGGATCGATCCCAAGGTCGAGCTTGAGGAGGTACAGGAAGGTGGCGTCAATAGCCATGTCCACCAATTGCCCGGCGTGACCAAGCATTCGAACCTGGTGCTGAAGCGCGGCTATGTCACCCAGTCATCGGCGCTCGCGCAATGGGCGGAGCAGTCGGTCGGGTCGACGCTGGGCAGTGCGATTCAGACTCAGGTGTTGCTGGTAAGCCTGCTCGATCCGAGCGGCCAGCCGCTGGTGACCTGGACGTTCGACAATGCCTGGCCGGTCAAGTGGGAGGTCGGCCCGTTCGATTCGACCCGCAACGACGTCCTCACCGAGACGCTGGAGGTCGCCTACACGACCGTCACCCGGCAACTGGCTCAGACGCCGGCTGGCGCCGCATGATCCGGACTGCGACAGGATAGAAGATGCCTTTGGAAATCAGTGAGATCGGCGTCCATATCGCCATCGGCCCGACCTTGCCGCCGGGGTCGCGGCCCGCGCCGGAGGGGGGCGCGGCAGGGCCGCCGGGCGAGGCGATGAGCGAGGCGCGGGTCGAGGCGATCGTCCATGCCTGTGTTCAGCAGGTGCTGCGCAACCTGCGCCTGCGCGAGGAACGCTGACATGGCGGTCACCGCGCCGGCCAAGATGATCATCACCGCCTATTCCGACCCCGGCTTCACCAGCAAGGTCGGCGAGCCCTTCACCGTCTGGATCAACCCCGCGAGCTACACGCACCGGACCCAGATCAGCTACAATGACCGTCAGGCGCAGGGGAGCGGCGGCCCGTCGCCCGAGTTCAACCGCGTGGCACAGGAAGAGGTGTCGTTCGAGCTGGTCTTTGATGCAACCGGCGTGATTCCGCCGGCCCAGGGGCAGAGCTACGCCAATGGGGTTGCCGATGCGATCGCCCAGTTCACCACGCTGGCCGTGACGCTGAACGGTGCGATCCACAGTCCCAACTACCTGATCCTCGCCTGGGCCCAGCTGCAGTTTCAGTGCGTGCTGACGAGCATGAACGCCACCTATACCCTGTTCCGCCCGGACGGGACGCCGCTGCGGGCGAAGGTGGCCGTGACATTCGAATCCTTCAGCAGCGAGAGCCAGCTGGCGAAAGAGGCGAACAAGCAGTCGCCGGACATGACCCATCTGGTGACAGTGCAGGCGGGCGACACGCTGCCGCTGCTCTGTTACCGGATCTATGGATCGAGCGGCTATTATCGCGCCGTGGCGCGCTTCAATCGCCTGCTCGGGTTCCGCCGGCTCGCGCCCGGCACGCAACTGCTGTTCCCGCCACTGAGCGGGGGAACGACATGACCGCGCCGTCCCCCGATCAGCTGGCGACGAGCCCGCCGGCCTGCGACATCACCGTCAACGGCGCGGCGCTCGACAGCAGCTATCAGGTGCTGAGCGTGGAAACGTGGAGCGGGGTGAACAAGCTGCCCCGGGCGCGCCTGATACTGTCCGACGGTAGCGCTGCCGACGAAACCTTCGCAATCAGCGAGTCTGCCGCGTTGATCCCCGGCGTCGCGCTGACGATCGCCATCGGCTATGGCGCCAGCCGTACCCAGATTTTCGGCGGAGTCATCGTCCGCCAGGGACTGGAAGCGAGCGTCGATGGCCCCTCCCGCCTGGTGGTCGAGGCGAGCGACAAGGCCATGGCGATGACCATCGCCCGCCAGAACGCGATTTTCGAGAACAGCACCGATAGCGCGATGATCGAAAAGCTGATCAGCGCGGCCGGCCTGTCCCCGGTCGTGACGTCCACTTCCACGCAATACCCGGTCATCGTGCAATATTATGCCACCGCCTGGGATCTGATGATCCTGCGCGCGCAGGCCAATGGGATGGTAGTGACGGTGGCCGATGGCAAGGTGACGGTGGCGCCGCCCAAAACCGATGCCAGCCCGGTCCTGACGCTGACCTATGGTCAGTCGATCCTGGATCTGCGCACCGAGCTGGACGCCGCTCCCCAGCTCGCCGCCAGCGCGATCAGCAGCTTTGGCTGGGATCCGGCGACGCAGGCGCTGGTACAGTCCAGCAGCGCGTCGGCGAGCGTGACAACGCCCGGCAATCTGTCGTCGGCAACGCTGGCCGGAGTCTTCGGGATCAGCCCTTATTGGCAGCAAAGCGGGGGCGAGCTGCAGCAGGCGGAACTGACTGCCTGGTCCTCGGCCGAGTTGATGATGCGAGAGCTTGCGAAGGTCCGTGGCCAGATCCGGTTTCAGGGGAGTGCGCTGGCGGTTCCGGGCGCGATGGTCGCGCTGGCGGGGCTCGGCGCGCGGTTCAACGGCAACGGCTATGTTTCGGCGGTGCATCACCGACTGTCCGAAGGCTTGTGGAAGACGACCGTGGATATCGGACTGTCCCCGGCCAGCTTTGCCGAGACGGCGGCCAATGTCGCTGCTGCCGGCGCGTCGGGCCGGTTGCCGCCGATCAACAATCTCCAAACCGGAATCGTTAAACAGATCGATCAGGATCCGGATGGAGAGTTTCGCGTGCTGGTCACCCTGCCACTGCTTCAGGCGCAGGGCGGGAGCGGCGTGTGGGCGCGGTTCGGCTCCTTCTATGCCTCGAACGGGATCGGATCCAATTTCTACCCCGAAATCGGGGACGAAGTGGTGCTGTCGTTCCTCAACGGCGATCCGCGCTATCCGGTGATACTCGGCAGCCTGTACAGCAAGACGAGGCCGCCGCCCTATCCGCCGACATCGGGGGGCGATGCCGCGCCCAACAACGTCAAGAGCTTCATGACCAAGTCGAAGCTCCACATCGATTTCATCGAAGATTCGCCGGAACTGCTGATCACGACCCCGGCCAAGCAAAGCATCAGCCTCAATGACAAGACCAAGACGGTCACGATCACCGACGCCAATGGCAACAGCATCACGCTGAACGATCATGGCATTACGCTCAACAGCGCGTCGGACATCAGCCTGACGGCAAGCGGCGCGATCAAGCTGAGCGCGGGGAGCGATGTCACGATCAGTGCGTCGGCGTCGCTGACCGCATCTGCCAGCGCCTCGGCCAAGCTCACGGCCGACGGCGCGGTGCAGATCAAGGGCGCGACCGTGGCACTCAATCCATGACCCGCAGCCGCTTCCTCCCACCGGCTCAGGTTGGCCAATCCTACCCGCCGGTCGAGCCCGCGTTTCTGGGGCGCGGCTGGGGCTTTCCCCCCACGTTCGACCGGGTGGCCTGTACCGTCGCGATGGCGAGCGGCGACACCGATATCCGGCAGAGCCTGTGGATCATCCTGTCCACGCGCCTGGGCGAGCGGACCATGCTTGCCACCTTCGGCTGCGATCTTGAGGCCATGTTGTTCACCAGCCTGACCACGACGACCGCCAATGCGATCGCGACGATGGTCACGCGGGCGATTACCGAATGGGAACCGCGCGTGACGGTGGAGGCAGTGAGCGTGACCGAAGCCGAGCTTGCCGGCTGGCTCGACATCACGATCGTCTACATCGTCCGCCAGACCAATTCGCGCAGCAATCTCGTCTTTCCCTTCTACCGGCTGGAGGCAACATTGCCTCCGCCAGTGGCATGAGGAGGTAAGGGGTGGTGGCGGCGCGCGGCGCGCGTATCCTCAACGATGCGACAAGCCAGCTCGACCGCGATCGCGGTGCGCCTGCCCCGGAACGCGTCGACGTCGATGGACGGAGCCTGGCGCAGCTGCTCGCCTTTGCTGCCGATTATGGCGAGCTGATCCGCTTCTACGACCTGAACGACCAGCCGGTGGGCGACTGGTCGTCCTTCTTCGCGGCCGATCCGGTGATCGGATATGCGATGCAGCTTGCGATTGATCCGGGCGCGGTCGAGCTGGCGTTGCGCGACCTGATCCGTTCGGCCCATGCGGCGCGCGAGCCAGCCGCGCGGCTGCGGCTGATCCGCCGGATCCTCGCCGCGCTGGTGCGCTTGCTCGCGATCCTGGAAGGCGAATGGCCGGGCGGAGGCGATGCGGAGGCGCGCCTGCGCAGCCACCGGCGCCAGCATAACCGGCCGGAACTCGATCGCTGCCTGAGTGCGGTCCAGCGGCATCTGGCGCTCAACTCGGTCGAGGCGGGGATCGGTCCGGGCCCGGACGCCTGGGGGCGCCGCCTGCTTGACCTGATCGAGACGGTGGTTGACGCCGTGCTTGCCGCGATCGAACGCGAGCGCGATGCGGCGAGCGAGAAGCTGATTCTGTCGCTGCAGTCAGGCGATCACGCGCCCCAGGCTGCGCTGTACAATGCCTTTGCCATCCTGTTCGCTGAACAGCGCGCAACGCTTAACCGCTTTCCGCGGCGCTTTGTCGAATTCTATTATGGCGACATCATCGACCAGCATGGTCTGGCGGCGCATCCGGACACGCTGTTCCTAACCTTCACCCGCGCAAAGGATGCGGAGCAGGCGTCGGTGCCGCATGGCGCGCTGTTTTCGGCGGGTACGGATGCCGAGGGTGCGGCGATCAACTATGCGGCGCAATCGGCGCTCGAGGTGACCGCCGCCCGCGTCACGCGGCTCAGCGTGCATCGCGTGACCCATCTGCATCAGGCGCATAGCAGCGATCCGCTGGTGCCGACCGGGGTGCTCAGCGGCGATGTCGCGTTGCCCGGGGGGACGGCGCCGCGGGCGCCCTTTCCGCTGTTCGGCGCCAACCAGGCAGGCACCTATGGCGCGCTTACCCTGACCCGAGCGACCCTCGGCTTCTGCCTCGCGAGTGCCACGCTGATGCTGGGCGGCGGTGCGCGGACAATCACGATCGCACTTGCGGTATCGCGGCGCAGCGGCCCGCTGGCCGCCCTGTCGCGGGCCGCGGATGGCGACCGAGAGGCCCCCTCCGATGGCATGATGGCGGCGCAAAGACTGGCCAGCGCGATCGAGGAGAGCTTTCACCTTCATTATTCCACAGCGGGCGGTTGGATGGCGGTCGACGGCTTCACCGTGACCCCGAGTGCGTTGCCGGGCAGCGATTCTGCATTTCTGTTTTCGATCCGGTTCGAACTGCCGCCCGATGCGCCCCCCCTTGTAGCGGTGTCGACCCCGCCGACAAAGGGCGCCCCGCCGCCGACCCATCCCGCCAGCGCCTTTCCCAAGGTGCCCGATCAGCCCGCGGTGCTGGGCGGGCTGAACCTGTCGGGTGCGGCCGAATCCGCGGCCTTTGCGATCCTGTCGACGATCGAGATCGATGCGGTGTCCCTCGATGTGTCGGTCGCCGGTTTCGACCGGCTGAGCCTCGCGACTCCGAACGGCCCGGTCGATCCGCAGCAGAATTTCGCGATCCTGGGCCTGCCACCGGTGCAATATGCGGCGCTCGAGATCGCCGCCCCGGAACTGTTTGCCAAGGCGATGGACCGGGTCGCGGTGAACATTGCATGGGCCGGCCTGCCGGTCACCAGCACCGGGTTCAAAGGCTATTATCAGGGCTATGTCCTCGACGCCGACGGCGCCGTGGCGAGCGATCCATTGTTCGACAATGGGTGCTTTCAGGTCGCCTTTGCGCTCGCCAATCCCGGGCGGTGGACCGTCGCCGGAACCGCCCAGCCGCTGTTCCGCACGGTGGCGGCGACGGGGGGCGGGGGGACGGGCCCGGCGCAGCCGCCAGCTGCGGTGGCCGATGCCCCGCTTGCGCGCGGGTCGCGGCTCGAGCTTCCCGGTGTCGTGCCGGCCACGCCACCCGCTTATTACAGCGCCGCGACGACGCATTTGCGGCTGACGCTGGTGGCGCCCGACTATGCATTCGGCAACGTCCTCTATTCCAGCAACCTGATGGCGGCCTCGGCGGCGCAGAGCAGCGCAGCGCGCGCGGCGGCGCGGCGCGGACCGCACGGTCCGCCACCCCCGCCGCCGCCGCCATTACCCAATCCGCCCTGGTTGCCGATGGCGAGCGGGATCACCGTGGATTATTCTGCTTCGGCCCAGCTGGACCTGCGCAGCGGCATGGCCCGCGCGACCCCCGCCGCAACCGGCGCAACCGCGCCAATCGAGATCGAATTCTGGCATGTCGACCCCTTCGCCGCGCTGACCCCGCCGGTTGGGCCAGACAGCGGGACGGCGGGCCTGTTGCCGCGTCTCGATGCCCATGCCGCCCTCTACATCGACCTGTCCGTTCCGGTGGATCAGGTGGCGCTGCTGTTCATCCTGCAGGCGGGGCCTGACGGATGGTGGGACGACCCGCCAGCGATGGTCTGGGAACAGCGGATCGCGGACGATTGGGTGCCCGCCACCCTGCTCGGAGACGGAACCGAGGGGCTGCGCAATAGCGGGATTGTGCGATTGCAACTGCGCACCGACCCGCAGAGCGGACACCCTCGACTGCGCGTGCGTGCACGGGGTGTCGCCGACAAGGCGCCGATCGTCCAGGCGGTGATCGCCAATGCCGTATCGGCATCGTGGGTCGGGCCGGGGGGAGCCGCCGGACTGGGCCGTCCGTTGCCGATCGGCAGCATAGCGAAGGCGGTCGCGCCGCTACCCGGGATCGCGTCGATCGATCAGCCGATGGAGTCGTTTGGCGGGCGCCCTCCGGCAACCGGGCGGGCCTTTCAGACGTGGATGGCGGAGCGGCTGCGCCATAAGGGCTATGGCATCGACGCGTGGGACTATGCGCGGCTGGCGCTCGCCGCTGTGCCCTCGCTGTGGCAGATCGCGGTCGTTCCGGCGATCGACGCGAACAGCGGCGCGCGCGACCCCGGGGCGGTGTGGCTGGTCGCCGTGGCGGGTCCCGAAACACCCAACATCACCGATCCCACGATCCCGTCGATCGACCTCGCGACGCTGGCCGAGATCGGCGAGACGATTGAGGCGGTGATCAGCCCCTTTGTCCGGCTGACCGTGACCAACCCCCCGTATCTGCGCCTGAAGGTAAGCGCGCAGTTGAGCTTCAGCGATGGCAATACCGGGGCCTATTGGATTGAACGCTTGCAGGCCGAGCTGGTCAAATGGTTGTCGCCCTGGCCCGATCCCGCAATCGGACCGCGGCCGGCGCGCTACTATACGCGCCGGGCCGTTTCGGAGTTCATCCGCGGCCGCCCCTATGTGCGCGGCATCGACCGGCTGGACATCGCGCCCGAAACGTCGCCGCCGCGCGGTGGATGGGCCTATCTCACCTCTGCGCTGCAGCATGATCTGACGGCAGCGTCGGCCTTGCCCGGTGCATCGCGGACGCTGGTCCCCGCGCGGGCAGCCACATGACCGGCCCCCAACTCAGCATCCCGCGCGATCACCCGCTGACGGGGGCGGGGGCCAGCTACGAGCAGCTGCGCGCCGAAGCCGTGCGGTTGACCCACGCCATGTCGGGCAGCGTTTGGACCGACTATAACTATTCCGACCCCGGCATCACGATCCTCGAACAGCTTTGCTATGCCTTGACCGAGCTGCCCTATCGCGCGGCGTTCCCGGTTGCTGAGCTGCTGAGCGCTCCGGGCGAGCAGCGCGTCCCGTTACGGCGGCACGGATTGATGCCGCCGGCTGCGATCCTGCCGTGCAACCCGGTAACGGCTGCGGATCTAAGGCGGGTGGTGATCGACCGGGTGCCCGGGGTTGCCAATGCCTGGTTCACGCCGGCGCGCGGGGGGAGCCTCAACGGTCTGTCCGGCCTATACGACATCGCGATCCTGGCGCACCCGGAGGGCGACGACCGCCGGACCGACCCCTGTGCCGCCGATGAACAACTGATCCAGCAGGTGCTGCGCACCTATCGCCGCCATCGCGCGCTGTGCGAGGATGTCCGCAAGACGGTGATCCTGCGTCCGGTCGACACGATCGTGCATGCGCGCGTCCAGCTGGCCGATGGCGCCGACCCGTCCGATACGCTGGCAGCGGCGCTGTTTACGCTGGGTCTCCACCTTGCGCCCGAGCCCCGGCGTCGGTCGCTTGCCGATCAGCTCGCCGCTGCCGGCAGTACCGCACAGGCCTTTGCCGGGCCGGCAATGCTCCGCGGGTTCATCCCCGACGCCTGGCTGAAGCCGCTCCCGCGTAGCGTGCCCGTCGAACAATTGGTCCAGCTTCTCGCCGAGACTCCGGGGATCGTGTCGGTCGATACCCTGTCGGTCGATATCGGCGCGGGACACCACCGGATTGAGCGCGATGCGGTCATGCGGGCGCCGCCGGACAGCATCTTCACGCTGCAACCGACTGGCCGGGACGACGACTATACGATCCATCTCTATCGCGATTATGCCCGATGCGACCCGGACCCGGCGCGGGTCCGGCGGCGGCTTGACCAGCTCTGGAGCGCGCAGCGCCGCATCTACCCGCTGCGTCGCGATTATGCCGAACGCTTTGCGCCGCCCGCCGCGGTCTATCGCGATCTCGCTGACTATGAGTCGGTCCAGACCCAGTTTCCCAATGTGTACGGCATCAATAATGCCGGGCTGGGACTCGACGCTGGGCCCATGCGCACCGCGCAGGCGCGGCAGCTCAAAGGCTATCTGATGCCCTTTGACCAGATGCTGGCCGACGGTTTCAGCCAGATCGCGTTGTTGCGGCGGCTGTTCTCGATCGAGGCGGGTGGCGAGGCGACCTATGGCTGGCAGTCGTTGCGCGGGATCGTGCCGGATGCGGACCCGCTACTGATGCCGGGCTATGAGGCCGGGATGAACGCGCTGGTCGCGGCCAATGATCCTGTTGCGGTCCGCCAGGGGGCGATCCTCGACCTGCTCTTGTCGCTCTATGCGCAGCAGGTGGAAAGTGGCGATGGCGGCAGTCTGGCCCAGATGGACGCCGCCGCGCAGCAGGCGCTGCTTGCCGCCAAACGCACAATGGTGCGCCAAGTCGCCTCGCTCAGCGCCGATCGCGGACGCGGCGCCGATTACCGGCGGCCCCATTCACGCCATGGCCGCTCTGGCATGGAGCGGCTCAGTCGGCTGCAGCTCGGGCTGATCGACCCACCCGACGGCGCGGCGACGGACGGGGCGCGATGGTCCTTGGCTGATTCGGAGGCGGTCGCCGATTTCGGGGTGCGGCTGCCAGCCGAAACCTGGCCGTCGCTCGAGCGCTTGTTCCGACCGGTCACGCTGCCTGACGCCGTCCTCGACGCGGCGGACGTGTTTCTCGACGCCTCCCCGCTTGCCGGTCGGCGCGTGGCGCCGCCGCTCGCCGAGGCGCTGACCGATCCCGCGCGCTATCGCATTGGCCAGGCCGACGGCGATGCGACGATCGTCATCGTGGTGGTGGACCGCAGCGGCAGCTGGTGGTGGCTCGGCGAGCATGACGACGAGGCACGCGCGCTGCGCATGATCCGTCGGCTGCTGGAGGATGCGCGCCGTCCCGGACCTGCGCATCACGGCACGGCGCAGATGGCGCAGCTGCATGTCGTCGACTGGATATTGCTGCGCCCGGCGATGCTGGGCGGTTCGCGCGACGGCGCGCGCTTCAACTTTCGCGTCACCGCAGTCCTGTCTGTCAGCCGCGCCGAGCGCGACGACCTGAGTTGGCGGCGCGAGGCGGAAGCGGTGCTGCGGCAGAACACGCCGGCGCATGTCGTGCTGGACTGCCTGTTCCTCGATCCTGCCGCGCTCGCGCGGTTCGAGCGGCTGCACGATGCCTGGCGTGAGGCGATGCGGACCTGTCACCAGTCGCGGCTGGTGCAGACCAGTCGCGCGCTTGCCGACTTTCTGACCCATGCGATCGACGGTCCCGACCCGACGTCAGTCCCCGATCCCACGCCTGTACCCAGCCCGCCATCGCCGACCGCCGCGCCGACCCCGACCCCGGCCCCGACGCCTGCCCCGACCCCGCCACCCCCCACCCCGGTCCCCACGCCAGCGCCGCCAACCCCCGTACCACCGCCGCCGCCGCCGCCGCCGGAGCCCACGCCTGCGCCCGACCCGCATCCGATCTGGAGCTGGCTGGTCTGGTTCTGGCAAAGCTGGGTCTGGCCGATCCTGTCGGCGCTGCTGATCTGGCGCTGGTTCCGCCGGCGCGGCCCGGCACCGACAGCCATGCCGCTGCCCGCCCCCAGCGACGTGCCGCCATCTACCGCCGTACCGCCGCCGCCCGCGTCGGTTCCGCCACCCCCGCCCACGGCGCCCCCGCCACCCGCGCCGCCCGCACCGACGCCACAGCCGAGTCCGGAGCCGTCGCCGCTGGCGGCATCGCTTGCCCCGGCCACTGCCGGTACCAGCGGGTTCGACTGCAACACGGTGCTGACCGCGAGCAGCGCGGGGGCCTTTCGCGATGCCGGCTTTGGCTTCGCGATCCGCTACATCCCGCGGACGTTCGTCGCGACGGCCACCGACTCTCAGGGCAATCTGACGACCGCCGAGGCGCAGGCGATCCTGTCGGCGGGCCTGGCATTGATGGTGGTCCAGCACGTCGCTGCCCCGCCCTGGACGCCCAGCGCGTCGCTGGGCGACAGCTATGGCTATTACGCCGCCGCGAATGCGCAGGCGATCGGCCTGCCGCGCGGCATGATCCTGTGGCTGGATCTGGAGGGGGTCGCGTCGGGCACAAGCGCCACCACGACCACCGCCTATTGCGAAGCATGGGCCGATCAGGTGAGCGCCGCCGGCTATGTGCCGGGTATTTACATCGGTGCGAATTGCGGGCTCGACGCGAATGCGATCGAAGCGCTGCCGTTCGACTATTACTGGCAATCGGGAAGCAGCGTCCCGGCGCTTGGTCAGACGGGCTATTGCATGGTCCAGTCGATCAGCAGCAGCTATGTCGTTGCGGGCATCGCCTATGACCTGGATGTGGTTCAGGCCGATCTGGACGGCAAGACGCCGGTCTGGCTGGCGCCACAATGACAATCTTCATTTCGATCGCCGCATATCGCGACCCGGAACTGTTGCCGACCATCGCCGACTGTATCGCGCGCGCGCGCTGGCCCGAGCAGCTTCGGTTTGGAATCTGCTGGCAGCACGGTCCCGAGGATACGCCCCCGCCCGCGCTTGCCAGCCGCCGGATGCGGGTGATGGCGGTGCCATGGGCGCAGAGCCAGGGGGCATGCTGGGCGCGCGCGCAGTGCATGTCGCTCTACGCGGGCGAAGACTGGTTTCTGCAGCTCGACTCGCATCACCGCTTTGCGCAGGACTGGGACGCGATCCTGATCGATCAGGCAGAGCGCAGCGGCGCGGCCCGTCCGCTGCTCACTGCCTATGCCCCGGCCTATGATCCGTTGCAGCCACTGCCCGGTCACGCGTTGCCGACGGTGATGCGCTTTGACCGCTTCACTCCGGAGGGCATTGCACTGTGTCAGTTCGGCCCGGTTGCCGAGCGGCCCGATGGCGCGCCGATCCGGGCGCGCTTCCTCTCCGCGCATCTGCTGTTCGCACCGGGACGCTTTGTCGCCGACGTCCCCTATGACCCCGACCTGTATTTCATCGGTGAGGAAATCACGCTGGCGATCCGCGCCTTTACCCATGGCTATGACCTGTTTCATCCGGGGCGGCACGTGGCGTGGCACGAATATACGCGCCGGCACCGCACCAAGCACTGGGACGATCATCGCGCCGAACGCGGTGTCCCCACACCGTGGCATGAACGCGACGCGGCAAGTCTCGAGAAAGTCCGCCGTTTCCTGGTCGCACCGGAAACTGGTCGGTTCGGGTGCGGCGTCGCGCGCAGTTTTGCGGACTATGAAGCCTATGCCGGGCTGAGCTTTCGCCGCCGCCATGCCAGCCGCGCGGCGCGGCGCGGGGACGAGCCGGCTGCGCCCGTGTCTGCAGCTGCGGCGCGCGAATGGACCGTGCGCCTGTCGCTCGGCCGCGCGGAGCTGCCGGATGCGGCCCTCAAACATCCGCTATTCTGGTATGTCGGGTTTCACGACGCGCAGGGAAACGAGATTGCGCGCGATGACGCCGGACGCGCCGAAATGCAGGCGCTGTTGGCCGCTCCGCACGATCGGATCCGGATCGAACGGCGCTTTGCTTCCACGCGGCCGCCGGCACGCTGGACGATCTGGCCGGTCGACCGTCGTGGCCGCTGGCTCGATCGGATCGACGGGCCGATCGACCTGTCCGGAACGCAGCAGCTGATCGAGGTGACCCGATGACGATCTTTGTCTCGATTGCCGCCTATCGCGACCCCGACCTGATTCCGACGATCCGGGACTGTGTTGCCAAGGCGCGCTGGCCGGACGCGCTCCGTTTCGGACTATGCTGGCAGCATGGCCCGGGGGAAGCGAATCCGTCCGGCCTCCACGGCCGGCTGCGCCTGATCGACATGCCTTGGCAGGAGAGCGGCGGCGCATGCTGGGCGCGTGCGCGGTGCATGACGCTGTACGATGGCGAGGACTGGTTTCTCCAGCTCGATTCGCATCATCGCTTTGCGCAGGACTGGGACGCGACGCTGATCGCGCAGGCCGAGCGCAGCGGCGCGGCGCGGCCCGTGTTGACCACCTATGGCCGCCCGTTCGATCCGGCAGCACCGTTGCCGGGCCCGATGGCGACGGGCATCGCGCTGCACAGTTTTCGGCGTGACGGGTTGCCGGTCGCGCAATGTGTGGAGCAGCCCGACTGGGCGGTCAGCGGCGCCCCCGTTCGCGCGCGGTTATTGTCGGCGCATCTGCTGTTCGCCCCGGGGCGGTTTGTCGCGGATGTGCCCTATGATCCCGAACTCTATTTCCAGGGGGAGGAGATCACGCTGGCCATTCGCGCGTTCACCCATGGTTATGACCTGTTCCATCCCGGTGCCCATGTGCTGTGGCATCAGGAGCCACGCCGAAAGACACCGTTGCATTGGGACGATCATGTGGCGGCGCAATATGTCGCGGTGACGGCGCAGGCGCGCGATGCGGCGAGCATTGGCAAGGTCCGGCGTTTTCTGCTGGATCCCGAGACCGGCCCGTTTGGCTGCGGCACGGCGCGCCGCTTCATCGACTATGAGGCCTATGCCGGTATCCGGTTTCGTCAGCGTTATGCCAGTCCCGGCGCGCGCCGGGGCGATCCGCCGGCCGCACCACCGGCGCCAGTGTCGGGTGAGGTGCGCACCTGGGCGGTGCAGATCCGGCTAAATCGCGCGGCGCTCGATGATCCGGCGCTGGATCGGCCCAGCTTCTGGTATGTCGGGTTGCACGACGCGGAGAATGTCGAACTTGCCCGGGCCGATGCGCGGCCGGCGGAAATCAGCGCGGCGCTCGCCCGTGGTGGCGGGGAGATCGTGCTCGAGCGGCGCGTCCAAGCGCCGCGTCCGCCGCAGAGCTGGACCGTGTGGCCGACCGACCGCCAAGGCCGGTGGCTGGCCAAGCTGTCAGGCCGT
Source organism: Sphingomonas sp. BE123 (assembly GCF_031456015.1). Lineage (NCBI taxonomy): Bacteria > Pseudomonadati > Pseudomonadota > Alphaproteobacteria > Sphingomonadales > Sphingomonadaceae > Sphingomonas > Sphingomonas sp. BE123. The sequence goes on from NZ_JAVDTW010000002.1 coordinate 806,748, forward strand.
GCAGACGCCCGATGCGTGGCGTGAGCGAATGACTGTGGAACCTGAATGTCACGATCGGAGGATGCGATGACCCATCAGATGCTGCCAAAGCGTACCGATACCCAGCCCCCCGCGCAGCGCGCCGTGAAGAAGCAGGCGGCTCAGCTTGCGCCCAAGAAGAAGCTTGCGCAACTCGCCCCGCGCAAGAAGCCGCTGCAGATGGCGCAGTCGCAGCAACCGGTCCAGCGTGCCGCGCGTCCCAATGGGTTGCCCGCGGCGATCAGAAACGGCGTCGAAGCATTGTCCGGCATGTCGATGGGCCATGTCCGCGTCCATTACAATTCGGCCAAGCCGGCGCAGCTCAACGCCCATGCCTATGCTCAGGGAAGCGACATTCATGTCGCTCCGGGCCAGGCGCATCATCTTCCGCATGAGGCATGGCACGTCGTTCAGCAGGCCAAGGGCCGGGTCCGTCCCACCGTGCAGCTGGCCCAGGGCGTGCCGATCAATGACGACCGACAGCTCGAGCGGGAGGCGGATGTGATGGGCGCGCGGGCGCTCCAGATCGGCACCTGCGCGGTCCCGGCGCAACTGACGGCGATCGCGCCGCCAGCGGGTGCGGTGGTGCAACGCGTCGTGCCGAGTGCGGTGGGATTGCCAAAACCGGTCCCCCAGACCAGCCATTACATGGCGCAGGCCAAGGCGCAGCAGGCGAAATTCACCAAGGCAGCGTATCCGCGCCACAGCTTTTCGTTCGGGGTCTACACGCGTGGCGCGGTACTGTCCCGGTTCAATGCGACCGGCATCGGTCACAATCCCAGCACGGTGATGACATCGACCGGACATCAGGTGAACACCCAGGCGGTCCAACTCGATCACCAACCGCAAAGCTGGGCCAATATCGCCAATGTGATGGAGGCCCATAACACCGCTCAGGAACAGCATGGCGTCCCGTTCAGCCCGGCCGCCTATTACACGCTCTGGGACGCGCGGATGTACTATAACGACATCACCAACCTTCGGCCGGCAATGGGATCGGACAATGCCTCCGGCGGTGCCGAAGGGGTCAATGTCGCCGCGCCGATGCACGAACAGCTGCAGGCGACGCTGGGGCATACGGTGCACGCCATGACCAACCTGCAGCACGTGCTCGGCGCCTTCCATGAATCCTTCCAGGAAGACCATCTCAACTACGCGGTGAACAAGCTGGTCGACATCGCCACCCGCGCCAACACGCTCAGCGAGGAAATTCAGACGATCGCCTGATCGGTCCGGTCACCGGTCCGGCATGCGTGGAAGGGGGAAGGGCTCAAGGATGGCGGGGGTAGTGCATCGCATCGCCCGGTTCCGGGTCAGCGCATCCGTCGCAGATCTGGACGTGGCGCTCGCCCTGCGCCCGCGGATCGAACGTCTGGCGCAGCAGGCGATGCCCCGGATCATCGAACGGTTGTGCGATGCACTGGTCCCGCACGACGCGCATCTTCAACTCGCGCGCCTTGAACTCGAACTCGGCACCGTCGATCCGGCCAATCTCGAAGAGGAGGCGCTTGACGCGCTGCAGCGGGTCCTGACCGAAGCGTTGCAGGACGCGCTGCGTGATGCGCGGACGGCGCCATCCGCTGACTGTCGCTTGATCGACTCCAACGCTGCGCTGCTCCGGGATTTCGACACCTATCTCGGGTCGGGACGTCTGCCAGCCGCGCGGCAGGATCGCGCTTTTGACGCGACCGCGCGCCTCCTCTGGCTGGTCGCAGCGGTGCCGGCGGAACTTACCGCTCTGCTCGCTCGCCGCGCGCGCGACCGCCATGTATTGGAGCGGCTGGTCCTGCAGACCGGGGATAGCGGCTTTGACGCGTTGCTGGCGCTGCTGGCGCCGCGCGACGCCGCAGTCATCCGCGCGCTGCTGGCCGACGTCATCCTGGTCCAGCACGATCCGGTGACACCGGGGCCTGCCGTCCTGCGCGGCCCCGCGCTCGAGCGGGTATTGCGGGTGGCGACGCTCGAATTCCTGCTGCGCGACCCCGGGTCCCAATTCAACCGCCGGCGTTTCCTGGCGCATCTGCTTCAGCGTGAGGCGCGGGCGATCGGGGTGGACTATGCCGTGCTGCTGCGCCTGCTGAGCGAAGCGGTTGCGGCATTGCGCACGCATCTCGGCCTCGGCGCATCGTTGCCGCGAATCCTGGACGCGTTGCTCGCCGAGCCCCGCGGGACATCGCCACCGGCAGCGGTCGCGCCCCTCGACCTCGATGCCGCGCTTGAAGCGGCGCGGGCTGGGCGTTTCGCTGCGCTGGCTGAATGGGTGCGTCGCCAGGGCAGTGATCCAGTTGCCTTGCGCGCGCTGGTCGATCGGCTCTCGACAGCATTGTTTGCCGGGCTGGTCGGGCAACTTGATCCCGTCCATGCGGCGCTGATCCTTGCGCTTGTCGACGACCTGATCCTCGTCCATCGCGCCGACCCGGTGCTGGCGATCGATCGCGTCGATAGCGCGCTGTGGGAGCTGACCCTCGCCTATCTCGCGCGCGATCCCGGAACGCAGTTCAACCGCCGCCGCTTCCTCGCCTTCCTGATTGCCCGTCAAGCGAAGCGGATGCGGATCGGCTATGGCGCGCTGGTCCGCCTGTTTGCCGATGCGTTGGCGCGTCTGCGCGCCCGACAGGATCCGCGGGCGTCATTGCCGGGCGTGCTGGGCGATTTGCTTGGCGAACTCGACGCCGATGCCGGCCACGATCCGGGCAATGGCCCGCTGCAGCCAATGGAGCGCGCAGGCGACAGCGCAGCGCTGATCGGCGCGCTCGAGGCGCAGCTGTCGGATCCCGATGCGTTGCTGGCACTGGTGCGGCGTCTGCCGTCAGGGCGCGTCGCCGCGCTCTTGCGCCGACTGCGACCGGCAAGCGCGGCGACGATGCTCGCGTTGATTGCGCGGCTGGACGCTCTCCACCGCTCGGCTCCGCTGGTGCTCGCATCAGCCGGGGAGTTCACTGCCTGGGTGCGCGCCGCAGGGTTGGGATGGCTGGTCGCCATGCCGCAGCGCCGGTTCAACCAGCAGCGCTGGCTCGACCATATCCTTGCCGAGGTCGCGCGACGCGGAGCGGTTCGGCCCGAGGCGCTGCATCGTCGTTGGGCTGGGGCAGATCCGGGCGCGGACCGGGTCGCGGCGATCATCGCGCTTTCGCATGACGCCGCCAGCGTGCCAATTGCCGCGGCAGCGCTGCGCGACGTGGCGGAGGATCCGGCAGCTCTTGTCCGCCTCGCCGATGCGAGCGATCCTGCCGCCCGCGCGCGGCTGCTCGACCGGATCGACCCGCGCGATGGCGGAAGGATGCGGGCGATCCTCAACCAGGTCGCGCGACAGCGCGGCGTCATCGCGCGGATCGGGGTCGATGCTGCGAGCTTCGAGCGGCTGTTATGGGCGCTGGCAATACGCTGGCGCGCCGGCGCGGGCCGGGGCGCGTTCGACGCGGATCGCTTCACTGCCGCGATCGTCGCCGGGGTCGCCTACTATGCCGGCGCGCCCGCCGGCGAACTCGCCGCCGCAGTGGCGCGCGCACCTTCCCCGATCGCCGATCCGGCAGGCGTCGCGGTCGATGCGTTTCTAAGGGGCGCATCGCCGGTCGAGGTCGGGCACAGCCTTGTCGCTTTGTGCGCGCGCGATCCGGTGGCACTCGCCGACGCGATCCGGCGGCAGGCGCGCATTGCCCCGGCGCATATTCCTGCAATGACCGAACGATTGCTGCGCTGGCTGACGCCCGACGAACTGATCGATTGTCTTGTCCCCGGCATGGGCGACAAAGCCCGCCATTGGGGGGAGACCATGGGGGGGATCGGAGTCGCCCAGTGGCGGACCGCGATCGCCAGCATACTGAGCGGCAGCGCTCCCGCCTTCGTGGCACAGCCCGGGCGGGCTGCACAGCGGCTGGACCGGATCGCACTGCTCGAAACATGGCTCGCGCATGGTGCGGCGCCGTGGTGGGCTTCCCATCCGCAAGACCTGCGCGATGCGCTTGCGGCATTGCCTGAAGCTGCATTTGGCGAGCTGGATACGTTGTTCGGCCCTGACGTGGATGGATTCGGGCGCTTGCAGCGCGTGATCGATGCCGTCGATGATCCGGTGCGCGAGCGGCTGTTCGACCGGCTGGTCCCCTGGGCGGTCCGCGCCGGCGGAGCGGTGTCGGAACGGCTCGCGCATCTGTCGCCGGACGATCGACGAAGGGCGTTGGCGCGGGCCGCCGCGGACGCGCTGGCCGGCCGCGAACCCGATTTGGCCGGGCTGAGCGATCCAGCGGCCGGGAGTTCGTCGCCTGCTCCGGATCCGACCGGGATTGGCGCTGCTATAGCGGCGGTGCCTGTGGATAGCGCACGATTGCTCGCCTGGCTGGACGGCGCCGTTGCCACTGCGGCGGAGCAGGTCGCACTGGTTCGCCACTTTGCGCTGTTGGCAGACAGCGATGACCGCGCGTTGCGTGCATGGCTGACCAACCGCCGCCGCGACGCGCGCGCGCCGGCACGCTGGGCCGCGCTGCTTCCGCCTGAGGCGCTTGCGCGGCTTGTCCGGTTGCTGGTCCCGGGCCAGGCACAGCTATGGCTGGATGCTGCTGCCATGGTGACAGCCGCAGCGCGGCGCACGGCGCGCTTTGGCACCCCTGCGCCGGACCGGCTTCACATTTGGACCAGCCTGCTGCGGATGGTCACGCCGAATGCGGCTTCGGCGACCACACCCGATCTGGGCCTGTTCATCGACCGCATTGTCGGGGGCGACGCGGATCGCGCCGATCGATTGCGCAAGGATGCCTTGCGGCTCGCGCAGGATGGTGGATATTGTGCGGTCGCAGCCGTGCTGCGACGGGTGACGCTGCCGCCCGGCCGGCCGCGTTCCGAAGCGGCGACCACTCTGGCATTGCCTGCCGCCTCGCCGCCCGCGCAGAAGGACGCAACGATGCCGATTGATGAGCCGGGCGAAGCACTGTTCATCGGCAATGCCGGCCTGATCCTGTTCGCGCCCTATCTTCCGTCCCTGTTCGACCGGTTGGGGTTGCTCACCGACACCGCCGACGGACCCCGGATGGTTGATGCTGAGGCAATGGCGCGGGGCGTCCATCTATTGCAATATCTGGTCGATGAACGCTGTGACCGGCCAGAGCCGGAGCTGGTGCTCAACAAGCTGTTGTGCGGGCTTCCAACCGCGCAGCCGGTTGCGGCGTCAGTCGCGCTTGCAGATGCAGACCGCCAAATGTGCGACAGCCTGGTCGACGCCATCATCGCGAATTGGACGATTCTGGGCAATTGCTCCCGACCCGCGCTGCGCGAAACCTTTCTCCAGCGTGAGGGGCGGCTCGTCCATGCCGGTCCGGGTTGGACGCTAACGGTTCAGCGACGCGCGGTGGATGTGCTGGTGGATCGCATTCCGTGGAGCATCGCGACGGTGTTCCACCGCTGGATGCCCGCGCCGGTGCAGGTGGCGTGGTGAACGGGGGCGGGACTGCTCCCGATCCGGAGCAGGCAGCGGCCAACGCCGCGGTGATTGATGGCGAACTTGCCTGGCTGGAGGCGGTGATGGCGGCGCGTTTCGCCGCTTATGGCGATGGTGCGGCAGGGGCGGCGGTCGCGATACCCGAGCCGCCGTCCCTCACAGGGATAGAGGGTCCCTATGCCGGGCGGGTCCGCACCCTCGATCTTGGTGCCGAAGAGCGGCTTGCCCTGATCCTGGCACTGGCACCCTATATTGCCCCGGCGGCACTCGATTCATTCCTGCTTGAAAATCAGGCGACCGGACGGCGGTTCACCGAATTTGGCGGCATCATCGGCCAGAGCCATGGCGGGTTCCTGCCGACGGTCGAGACGGCAATGTTCCTGATTTCCGGCGACGACCGGTACCTGCGCATTCTGATGGAGCCGATCTTCGGACCTGCGGCGACGCTGGTGCGCAGCGGGATGCTGCGGATCGATCATCGCCACACCGACGAGCCGCCGCTGTCGGCGTTGCTCCGGCCGTCGGAACTGGCCTTGCATCACCTGCTGCGGGGGGAAGATTACAGCCCCGTGCCGGGTCCCGCGTTCCCGGCCAGCCGCCTGACAACGGCGCTGGACTGGGACGATCTCGTCCTCAACGCAGGTACGATGCAGCAGGTCGACCTGATCAGCGCGTGGATCGCGCAAGGGCCCGCGCTGATGCAAAACCCCCACCTCGCCCAGCGGTTGAAGCCTGGTTATCGCTGTTTGTTTCACGGCGGACCGGGGACCGGCAAGACGTTGACGGCTGCCCTGCTCGGCAAACGCCATGGGCTGCCCGTCTATCGCGTTGATCTCTCGCGCGTGGTGTCGAAATGGATCGGTGAGACGGAGAAGAACCTTGCCAGCCTGTTCGACCAGGCCGAGCATCGCAACTGGATCCTGTTCTTTGACGAGGCCGATGCGCTGTTCGGCAAGCGCACCGATGCCGGTTCGGCCAATGACCGCGCCGCAAACCAGCAGATCGCGTATCTGCTGCAGCGCCTGGAGGGACATCCGGGCATGGCGATCCTCGCCACCAACCAGCATGACTATCTGGACGAGGCATTTGCCCGGCGCTTTCAGATCGCGGTGCGCTTCCCGATGCCCGACGCCGCTGCGCGAACCCGCCTGTGGCAGGACTGTTTTTCCGGCCAGCCCTTTACGTTGTCCGACGAAGTCGATTTCGAAGATCTGGGCCAGCGCCATGAACTGGCGGGGGGCGGGATTATCAATGTGTTGCGGCATGCGTGTCTGGTGGCGTCGCGGCGGGGCGAGGGGCGGATCGAATTGCATGACCTGATCGAGGGGATTCGGGCGGAAAAACAGAAGGATGGGCAATATGTGAGCCGCGCGGGCGGTGTTGGAGGAAATTGAACATGTCGAGCGCGATGGTCACATCCGGCGCGAAGTTGCAGTGTAATTTCGGGGTGGCACCGTCCAGTCTGGTGATCCTGCCGATCAACCGCGTCAGCGCCGGCGCGCTGCCGGCGGGCACGATCATGGACAACAAGCTGATCCTCAACATCCCGCCGTTCGGCCTGTGCAGCAGCGAGGCCAATCCGGCGGTGATCGCCGCGACCGCAGCCGCGCTGGGTACCCCGACGCCTGCGCCCTGCGTGCCGGTCATCGTCGCGCCATGGGAGCCGGGCACGCCGACCGTCACCATCGCCAACCTTCCCGCACTCGACACCAGTTGCCGCCTGACCTGTGCCTGGGCCGGGCAGATCAGCGTCACCCAACCGGCCCAGATGACCGTCACCGTCCCCTGACGCACCGCAGCGAAAAATTCTGCGCCGGTCGGGAACCGGGTGCGGCCCGGGGCGTTTGACGCAGTCGCGTACGCGACGAGGGTGGGTAACGATTTTGAAGTTCAATGTGTCGGGGCGCGAGCCCGTTTCCGGGGCTTGGCTCTACGCGGCGCTGGGCGTCCTCACGCTGCTGCCGTTCGTCGCCGACCTGATGTTCCCGCTCGGGACCGCAGTGTGGGTTGCCTATCTGCTCCCCACCGTACTCGCATTCCTCGCGCCGCGACCGCAGGTTCCGCCGGTCGTCGCGGCGGTCAGCACGTTGCTGACGATCCTTGGCTTCACCCTGGCGCCGAGCGGGGTCGACCCGTCGGTCGCGCTGTTCAATCGATCGATCGGCATGACCGTCACCTGGCTGCTGGCGATCATGGGCTTTCTTTTCGTGCGCAACCGCATCGCGATCCAGCGCGAGGAATGGGTGCAGGCCGGACAGGTCGGCCTGGCGCGCGCCGTCGGCGGTGAGCAGCCGCTCGAGCAACTGGGCGCGAGCGCGCTCAACTTTCTGGTCGACTATCTTGGCGCGCGGGCCGGCGCGCTGTTCATCCGCAATGGCGATGGGTTCAAGCGCTATGCGACGCACGGCGTTCCGGCGGATGCGCCGGTTCCGGAGCGGATCGCGCCGGGCGACGGGCTGCTGGCGGAAGCCGCCGCGCAGCGCCGCAATCGCATCCTCGCCGATGTCCCCGACAACTACCTGTATTTCGGGTCGGGGCTGGGGCGGGCCAAGCCGGCACAATTGCTGATTGCAACGACCAGCGTTGATGACGAGGCGAATGCCGTCATCGAACTGGGCTTTCGCGACGTGCCGCCCGACGCTCTGCTGTTGTTCGAACGCGTTTCGGAACAGCTGGGCATCGCGTTCCGGTCGGGCAAATATCGCACCCGTCTGCGCGAGCTGCTCGAGGAAACCCAGCAGCAGGCCGAAGAACTGCAGGTTCAGAGCGAGGAGCTGCGCGCGAACAATGACGAGCTGGAGCAGCAGAGCCGCCAGCTGCAGGAATCGGCCGAGCGGCTGGAAATGCAGCAAAGCGAGCTGGAGCAGACCAATGCCCAGCTGGAGGAACAGGCACGCCAGCTGGAGCTGCAGCGCGACGACCTGACCCGGGCCAAGGCAGAGCTGCAGGATCAGGCAAGCGAACTGGAGCAGGCGAGCCGCTACAAGTCCGAATTCCTGGCCAATATGAGCCATGAGCTGCGCACCCCGCTCAACTCGCTGCTGATCATGGCGCGGCTGCTTGCGGAGAATCGCGACGGCAACCTGACCGCCGCGCAGGTGCGCCATGCCGAGACGATCGAAACCTCCGGCAATGATCTGCTGACGCTGATCAACGACATTCTCGACATTTCGAAGATCGAGGCGGGCAAGCTGGAGTTGCAGCCGCGCCGCTTCCGCATCGCCCCGACACTCGACAAGCTGCGCACGCTGTTCCAGCCCGCCGCTGCGGCCAAGGGGCTGGCGCTCGACATTGCGGTGACGCCGGGCGCTCCGGTCGAGATCGAGACCGATCCCCAGCGGCTGGAGCAGGTGCTGAAGAATTTCGTGTCGAACGCGATCAAGTTCACCGAGCGCGGTGCGATCACGCTGGAAACCGCGGCGCGCGCGGATGGCCGGATCGCGTTCACGGTGCGCGATACCGGGCCCGGCATCCCGGCGGAACAGCAGCAGGTGATTTTCGAGGCATTCCGCCAGGCGGACGGGACGATCAGCCGGAAATATGGCGGCACCGGCCTTGGCCTGTCGATCTCGCGCGAGCTGGCGCATCTGCTGGGCGGCGAGGTCAGCGTGGCGAGTGCGCCGGGCCAGGGGAGCGCCTTCACCCTGATCCTGCCCGAAAGCTACGAACCGGTCGCGGTCGGCCCGGCACCGGCGCCCGCCCCGGCGCGCGCGCGTCCGTCCAATCCCAAGCCGGGCAAGAAGCGCGGCGTGATCGCGGCGGAGGACGATCGCGAACGGCTGTCGGGCGATTCGCGCGTGATCCTGATCGTTGAGGATGACCCGGTATTCGCCCGCATCCTGTGCGACATCGCGCATGAGCAGGGGTTCCAGTGCCTGATCGCCGGCACCGCCGACGAGGGCGCGTTGATGGCGCGGCAATATGTCCCGCACGCCGTGATCCTGGACATGAACCTGCCCGATCATACCGGCCTGTCGGTGCTCGACCGGATCAAGCGCGACGTGCGGACGCGTCACATCCCGGTCCACGTCGTGTCGGTCGATGACGACAGCCAGGCGGCGCTGTCGAGTGGTGCGGTGGGGTATCTGTTCAAGCCGGTCCGGCGCGAGCAGCTGGTCGACATGCTCGAAGGGCTGGAAGCGCGCATGGCGCAGCGGATGCGCCGCGTGCTGGTGGTCGAGGACGATGCCCAGCAGGCCGAAAGCGTCAAGCTGCTGCTGGCCAGCCGCGAGGTCGAAACGGTCGAGGCGCATAGTGCCGCGCAATGCGTCGACCTGCTCGGCAGCCAGACATTCGATTGCATGGTGCTCGACCTCAACCTGCCCGACGCATCGGGCTTCGACTTGCTCGAACGGTTGAGCGGGGACGAGCGCCTCGGCTTCCCGCCGGTGATCGTCTATACCGGCCGCGATCTGAGCGCGGACGAGGAATTGCGGCTGCGCAAATATTCCAAGTCGATCATCGTCAAGGGCGCCAAGTCGCCCGAACGGCTGCTCGACGAGGTGACGCTGTTCCTGCACCAAGTCGTGTCCGACCTGCCCGAACCGCAACAGGCGCTGATCGCCAAGTCGCTGACGCGCGATTCGGCGCTCGAAGGACGGCGGGTGCTGCTGGTCGAGGACGATATCCGCAACGTCTATGCCGTCACCAGCATCTTCGAGCCGCATGGCGTTGACGTGCGGATTGCGCGCAACGGGCGCGAAGCGCTGACCGCGCTGGAGGCGGCAGCCGGTGGCGAGCATCCGGTCGACCTGGTGCTGATGGACGTGATGATGCCCGAGATGGACGGCCTGACCGCGACGCGCGAGTTGCGCAAGGCAAGCTGGGGCCGCGACCTGCCGGTGATCATGCTCACCGCCAAGGCGATGGCGCGCGATCAGCAGGAATGCCTGGAAGCGGGTGCCAACGACTATCTGGCCAAGCCGATCGATGTCGACAAGCTGCTCAGCCTGGTGCGGGTGTGGATGCCGCGATGACCGAGGCTTTCGCGCCGCACGAGGAGATCGAGCTCGACCTGTTGCTCGAGGCGATCAACCGGCACCATCATTACGACTTTCGCGGTTACTCCCGCGCCTCGCTGCACCGTCGGATGGAGCGCGCGCAGCAGCGGTTCGGCTGCGACAGCCTGTCGCAGCTGCAGCACCGTTTGCTGCGCGAGCCGGGGGTGTTCGAGGAGCTGATGGCATTCCTGACCATCCAGGTCAGCGAGATGTTCCGCGATCCTGCCTATTTTCGCGCGTTGCGCGAGCGGGTGATCCCGCATCTGCGCACCTATCCCTCGCTCAAGGTGTGGATCGCGGGATGCGCCAATGGCGAGGAATTCTATTCGCTCGCCATCCTGTTCCGCGAGGAGGGGCTGGAGGATCGCACGATCTTTTACTGCACCGATATCAGCCCGGCGGCGCTGCAGAAGGCGGAGGCCGGCATTTTCACGCTCGACCGGATCCAGCAGTTTACGGAGAATCACCGGCAGGCGGACGGCAAGTCGTCGCTGTCGGATTATTACACGGCCGCCTATGGCGCCGCGGTGTTCGACAAGAGCCTGCGCCGCCGCGCGGTATTCGCCGCACATAATCTGGCCAGCGATTCGGTGTTCACCGAGGCGCAGCTGGTGTCGAGCCGCAACGTGCTGATCTATTTCGACCGGGTGCTGCAGGACCGTGCGCTGGGCCTGTTTGGCGATTCGCTGGTCCGCGGCGGTTTCCTGGGGCTGGGGTCACGCGAAACGCTGCGCTTCTCGCGCCACAGCGCGGCATTCGACGATTTCGATCCGGCCGAGAAGATTTTCCGCCGCAACGGCGCCGCGCTGGAGGAGACACGCGATGCGGCCTGAAGCGGTCCCGGTTCTGGCAGTGGATGACGTGCCCGAAAACCTGGTCGCGCTCGATGCGCTGCTGGGTGGCGAGGGCGTCGAGCTGGTCTGTGCCCGCTCGGGCGCCGAGGCGCTTGAGCTGCTGTTGCAGCGCGATTTCGCGCTGGCGCTGCTCGACGTGCAGATGCCGGGCATGGACGGGTTCGAGCTGGCCGAACTGATGCGCGGCACCGAGCGCACGCGCCGCATTCCGATCATGTTCCTGACCGCGGTCGCGACCGACGAGCGGCGCCGGTTCCGCGGCTATGAAACCGGCGCGGTCGACTATCTGCTCAAGCCCGTCGATCCGCAGATCGTGCGCAACAAGGTCGGCGTGTTCGTCGAACTCTATCGCCAGCGGCGGGAGATTGCACAGCAGCGCGACGCGCTCGCCGAGGCGCTCAACCGGATCAAGGCGCATGGCGACAATTCGCCGCTGGCGATCGTCGAACTGAATGGCGAACAGCGGATCCTGCACTGGTCGGCAGGAGCGGAGCGGCTGTTCGGATGGCGCGCGAGCGATGTCACCGGGTATCGCCCGTGCGAGATGGGCTGGATCGCCCCCGAACATGGCGTCGCCTTTGCCACGCTGATCGGCGACATGATTGCGGGGCGGCGGGTGCGCGAGATGCAGCCGCTGCGGATGCGGACGACCGAGGGCGTGATCCTCGATTGCGAATGCTATTGCTCGGCCTTGCACGACGCGGCGGGCATGCTGACGTCGGTCAACGTCCAGATCCTCGACGTGAGCGCGCGCAAGCGGGCCGAGGATACGCAGCGCCTGCTGATCGGCGAGCTCAACCATCGCGTGAAGAATACGCTTGCATCGGTTCAGGCGATTGCGACCCAGACGCTGCGCCATTCGACCGGGCCGTCGGACTTCGCGCCGACCTTCATCGGGCGGATCCACGCGCTGGCCAAGGCGCACTCATTGCTGAGCAGCACGACATGGGAAGGTGCACGGCTGCGCGAGCTGGTCGAGGGGCAGTTGCGAATCGGGGCCATTTCCGAAGCGCGGCTGGGCATTCACGGGCCGGAGCTGGAACTTGCGCCGGAGCCGGCGCTGCACCTTGCGCTGGTCCTGCACGAACTGGTCACCAACGCGCATAAATATGGCGCCTTGTCGGTGCCGGAGGGGCGGGCCGACCTGCACTGGTCGTTGACCGGCGACCGCCTGCGGCTGGAGTGGCGCGAGCGCGGCGGGCCACCGGTGGTGCCGCCGACGCGGCGCGGATTCGGGACCGCGCTGATCGAACGCAGCCTCAAGGCGGAAGGCGGCGTTGCGGTTTCCGACTATGCCCCGGACGGGCTGCGCTGGACGCTCGACCTTCCCTATGCCGGGCGGCCGCGCATGGCACAGGTCCCGCGTCCGGCGCCATCGCCGCCACCGCGCGGGACGGACGGGCCGGTCTCGCTCGAAGGACGGCGGTTCCTGATCATCGAGGACGAGCCGCTGGTCATGCTCGAGCTGGTGGACCTGCTGACCGGAGCGGGTGCGGTAGTGGCGGGGCAGGCATCGTCGCGTTCGGACGCGCTGGAGCTGGCGCGGACGCGGCAGGTGGATGGCGCGCTGCTCGACGGCAACTTGCAGGGCGAGATGGTCGATGACATCGCCGCCGCGCTGGCCGCGCGCGGCATCCCGTTCCTGTTCGTCAGCGGCTATGGGCGCGAGCATCTGCCGGTCGAGTTCGACCGGGTGGTCGCGGTGACCAAGCCATTCTCGCCGGCAACGCTGCTGGACAGTGCTGCACGGCTGTTCGGCGAGGCGCGCGTGTCGACGCGCTAACGTGGGCGCAGCGTCGGGTCAGATCCCGATCAGGCCGCGCTCACGCAATTCCTGCTGCGCGATGCGATAGCGCACCGGCTCGCCGATCCGCAGGCGGCGACGCACCGCATCGAGCGGCTCGGCGAGCAGCTGCTCATAATCCTCGCCCGACAGCCAGGCGGCGGCCTTGCCATGGCGATACCCCTCGATCACCGCGCGCGCGAAGTTGCGCGAGCCAGTGACCTTGAGGCTCTTGAGCGCGGCGCCCACTGCGATGAAGGCCCAGCCAAGCCCGCGCGTCTGGGCGAAGGAGAAGGCGACGAGGCAGGCTTCACCCAGCGGCTCGTCGGCCTGATAGCCGGTGATGACGTGCCAGATGTCGTGAATGTCGCGCTCGCGCCGGCCGAACCACGCATGCGGATGCTCGATCCCGCGCTCGACATCGGCATCGGCATAGCTGACATCCGCCAGGCCCTGCGCCGAATAGCCGGTGCGGTCGAGAAAGTCGCGATAGGCGGCGCCGACGCTGCCTGCCGGGAGCGAATCGATCCAGGCGCGGTCGGAGAATTTCTCGGCCAGTTCGGTGCGACGATAGGCGATGCGGCCGCCACCGGGGGTGGTCAGCAGACGCTGATAATTGCGCGCGGCGGTGTCGCCGTTGAGCGCGCGCATGATGCGGAACACCTGCACCGTATCGTCGCCATTGGCGAGCAGTCGCCGCAGCGCCGTGAGCGCGGTTCCCCAATCCCGCCGCGCGGGCTTGCTCCAATCAATCGCCTGAGTCGCCATGCGCACCATCCATACTGACACAAGTGTAAATAAGTGGTTTTGCGAGGACGCGCAAGCTGACAAGAGCTCTTGACATCTCCGTGCGAATCATGACAAGAACTCTTGTCATATGGACAAGAGCTCTGGACAGGTTCGTTGAACAATCGCCTCCGCCTCCTGCGGGCCGAAGCCAATCTCAGTCAGGGCGAACTGGCCCGGCTGCTGGGGGTTTCGCGGCAGACGATCAACGCGGTCGAGACCGACAAATATGACCCAAGCCTGCCGCTGGCATTGCGGATGGCGAAGATCTTTGGAGTGGCAGTCGATGAAATCTTCCTCGATGACTGGATCGCACCCGAACGGGACTGAGTTCACGCGGGCGCAACGCTGGCGCCGGCACGCGATCGAAGCGCTGATCGGCGGCGTAATCGGCGCCGGGTTCGGCTTTGGCATTGCCAGCTTTGTCGATTCGACCGGGTTTGAGCGCTGGACGATCGCCGAACTGGCGTCGCTGGCGGTCGCGTTCCTGCTCTTCTTTATGGGTGGGTTCGTGCTGGTGATGAGCGCGTCTGAAGCGCGCTGGCGCCGACTGGTCGCGTTTCGGCAGCCGGGCAGCGAGCCGCCCGATCGCGACTCGATGCTGGCCGTCCGCAGGCAGGGGGTGATCGTCACGCTGGCGGGCCCGATCCTCGCTGCCCCGCCGGTGCTGGCGCATCTGGGCCTGAGCGATGACGGGCGCGCGATCGGCGCGGCGGCGGTGCTGGCGGCGCTCGCGGTCCAGACCTGGCTGAACTGGCGGCTCTACCGCACCAGCGACGAACTGGTCCGGCAGGTAACGCTGCTGGCGGGCGCGGTGTGTTTCTGGAGCGGGCAGCTGGCGCTGTTCATCTGGGCAACGCTCGCCAAGCTTGGGCTGGCGGGGGATGTCGACAGCTGGACGCTGGTGACGCTGGTGATGGCGGTCTATCTGGTCGTATCGACCTGGATCGGGTTCCGCCGCGGCCTCGACCAGCTCTGACCCGAACAGGCGGGAAGGCGCGCAGCGCGCCTTCCCGGTCCGGTCAGACGCGCATCGGCATCAGCACGTACAGCGCGGGCGACTTGTCATGCTCGCGGATCAGCGTCGGCGCGGCGGCGTCGGCGAGATGCACTTCGACCAGATCGCTTTCGATCTGGCCAAGAATGTCCATCAGATAGCGCGAGTTGAACCCGATTTCGAACGGCTGCGCGGCATATTCGCCCGGAACATCCTCGGCGGCCGTGCCATTGTCCGGGCTGGTGACCGACAGGGTGATGCGGTCGCGGTCAAGCGCCATCTTCACCGCGCGGGTCTTTTCGGTCGCGATGGTCGAGACGCGGTCGACACCCTGCATGAAGCTGCGCGGGTCGATCTTGAGGATCTTGTCGTTCCCGGTCGGGATGACGCGGCTGTAATCGGGGAAGGTGCCGTCGATCAGCTTCGAGGTCAGGATCGCGGTGCCGAGATCGAAGCGAATCTTCGAACCCGACAGCGAGACGCCGACCGAACCGTCGACCTCGTCGAGCAGCTTGCGCAATTCGGCCACGCATTTGCGCGGGACGATCACGTCGGGCATGTTCTGCGCACCTTCCGGCCGCGCCACGGTCACGCGGGCCAGGCGATGCCCGTCGGTCGCCGCGGCGCGCAGCTGATCGTCGGTGACATGCAGGAAGATGCCGTTGAGATAGTAGCGCGTCTCTTCGGTCGAGATCGCGAAGCGGGTCTTGTCGATGATCTGCTTGAGCGTTTCGGCGGGCAGTTCGAACACGGTGGGCAGTTCACCCTCCGCGATCACCGGGAAATCGTCGCGCGGGAGCGTGCCGAGCTCGAACTTGGCGCGGCCGGCATGAACCTTGATCTTGCCCTCCGCCGCCGACAGTTCGACCTGAGCGCCCTCGGGCAGCTTGCGGGCGATGTCGAACAATGTGTGCGCCGGCACCGTGATCGCGCCCGCCTGATCGACCGCAGCGGGCACGGTTTCGTCGATCTGCAGGTCAAGGTCGGTCGCCATCAGCCGCAGCGACCCTTCGGGCGACGCCTCGATCAATACGTTCGACAGGATCGGAATGGTGTTACGCCGTTCGACCACGGACTGGACGTGGCTAAGGCCCCGAAGAAGCGTGGCGCGTTCAATCGTCGCTTTCATGTGTGTTCAAAACCCCCGGGCGGCCGCCCAAATTCAACTGACGGCGGGTGGATTGCCGTCGGAAGTTCAAGCTATCCTTAACGCGAAAAAGGGCCGGAGCAAGCGGCTCCGACCCTTCGCGTCATTCATTTGTGGACGGCTGGCCGCTCAGAAGCGGAAGCCGACGCCCACCGCGATCTGGTGACGATCGGTGTCGATGTCGAAATCCTCGGTGATGGCGCCGTTGCTGTATTCGAAATTCGCGTTCGAATAGTTCGAGTAGCGATATTCGAGCTTGGCATAGCTGTTGGTGCCGATGGCCTGCTCGACACCCGCGCCGAGGCGCCAGCCGTCGAGCTCGAAGTTCTGACGCAGTTCTGTCTCGCCATCACTGGCCAGAACGTTCAGGCGGGCATTGGTGTAGCCGCCCTTGGCATAGACCAGCGTGCTGGGCGAAGCGAGCACACCAGCGCGCAGGCCGACATAGATGTCGCGACCCGCACCGACTTCACCAAAGCCGAAGAAGTTGGGATCGGTCGAGCGGGCTTCGACCTTGCCGGTCGAATCCGACAGCTCGGCCTCGACACCGACAACCGCGCCGCCGACGCCGATGTCGTAACCGAGCTCGACGCCGTACAGGAAACCGTCGACATTCTGGTCGTCGCCATCGATGTCGCTGTCCTCGCTGCTGCCCGGACGGACGATGTCATAGCCGCCGACGACGCCGGCGCGCAGGCCGGTGAAGGTCGGATCGGTGTCCTGGGCAAAGGCCGGGGCCGCGATCATGGTCGACGCGACCAGCGCGGCGGCGATTGCATTACGCATAGAAAACTCCTTTTACTCAACCCGTATGCGGGTCGGGGCGTAAATGGCGCTGCGCCGCACAAGTTGCATGAACGCACGATAAACACGGAAAACCGTTGCTTTCGTGCCACAGGAGGATCAGCCATGCTGCCGATGCGCAAGGGACGGGATTTTATCGCGCGGCATGGCGAAACGGTGTTCAATGCCGCGCGCCGGTTACAGGGCGACCATCCGCATACCCCGCTGACGCGGGCCGGCTTTGCCCAGGCGAATGAAATGGGCGCGGCGCTGGCGGCGTTGCTGGGCGAGGCGCCGGCGATCACATTATGGGCATCGAACACCGGTCGCGCGCTGCAGACGCTGGCGGTGATCGCCGAGCATCTGGCGCTGGACTGGCACGCCGCGCAGCATGATCCGCGCCTGACCGAAATCGGCATGGGCAGCTGGGGCGGGCGCTATTACGCCGATCTGCTCGACGGGCCGCTGCCGGTGATTGCCCCGACCGGGTTGCTGCATCCGGCGCCCGATGGCGAACATTATCCCGAGATCGCTGCGCGCGTATCCGCCTGGCTGGCCGATACCGCAGACGATGCCGGGGATCGCCTGGTGATCATGCACGGGATTTCCAGCCGCGTGCTGCGCGGGATCATGACCGGCGAGCCGGAGCACCCCGAATTCGGAGCCCCGATCGCCCCCGGCCTGCCGCAGGGGTCGGTGGTGATGATCGAGAACGGCGTCGAGACCGTCGTGCATCTGGGCAGCGGGCGGGCGCCGGCGTGATCGCGCTGTTAGTGGCGGCGGCCATTGCCGGGCAGGGAATCGAGCGCACATCGCTCGGGGTGTTCAATGGCTGGGGCGCGTTTCGCGATGCGGCACCGGCACGCTGCTATGCCATTGCCCAGCCGGTGCGCGGGGGCGGCGAGGCCTTTGCGAGCATCGCCAACTGGCCGCGCGCGGGCGCGCGCAACCAGGTGCATGTGCGGTTGAGCCGGACCCGCGACCCGCGCGCAAAGGTCACGCTGGCCATTGGCGAACGGCGGTTCGACCTGATCGCCGGTCCGCGCGACGCCTGGTCGCCCGATGCCCGCACCGACCGCGCGATTGTCGCGGCGATCCGATCGAGCCGCGCGATGAGCGTCGAAACGGTCGGACGCGATGGCCGCGCCTTTGCCGATACCTATGCGCTGGCCGGTGCGGCGACGGCGATCGACGCCGCCGCCATGGGGTGCGCGCGCCGGCGCTAGGGCCGGCGGCGCCGCGATGCGGTTATTGCGACTGCATCGGAGTGGGGCTGGCGGCCGGGCTCGGTGCCGCTGCCGGGGTGCCGTCGCGTACGGCAATGATTGCCGCCTGAACCTTTTCACGCACCATCGGGTCGGTCTGCGCGAGCCCGGCGATCTCGTTGAACCGCGCCGTGTCGAGGCCGGTCGCAGTCACCGCTTCGGTCATCTTGGCCGGTTTGTCGGCGGCGGGGACGGCGGGGTCCTTTGACACCGCGTCCGACGCAAGCGCGGCCTTCGCGAACATCGTCAGTTCGGCGTCGGTGATTGCGGTCGCGGCGCCGTCGCTTGCCGTTGCGGGCGGGGCCGCCGGGGCAGTCTGGGCAAGGGCCGGGGCGGCGACGAGCGCGCTGGTGGCGAGGGCAAGGAGACGCAATTTAACCATGGGAATACTCCTGAAACAATGAACCTTGTCCGTTCGACGGACGAGAGCCCCCCAAGGTTCCGGCGTCAGCGACGGATCGCAACCGCGCGTCGGCGGGCCGTGGCTGGGGTGGGGCAGGGCGGGCATGGAAATCGCCGCCGGATTGGTGTATGGCGTCGCGATGCAGACAGTTTCGGTGCCGCCCGCGCCCGGCGACGGGCCCCTCGGCCGCATGCCCATTCCCGGCCATATCGACCCTGTGCCCGTGCCGCGCAGCCTGAAGCCGCGCGCCGACGGGCGCATCGACCTGCTCGGCCTGTCGCGCGCGGATCTGCGCATGGCGCTGGAGACGGCGCAGCTGGAGCCGAAACAGGCCAAGCTGCGCGCAAAGCAGCTGTGGCACTGGATCTACAATCGTGGCGTCACCGATTTTTCGCTGATGACCGACATTTCGAAGGCGATGCAGCCATGGCTGGCGCAGCGCTTCGTCATCTCGCGGCCGGAGGTTGTCGAGGCGCAGGTGTCGACCGACGGCACGCGCAAATGGCTGCTGCGGTCGGATGACGGGCAGGATTACGAGATGGTGTTCATCCCCGACGCGGATCGGGGAACGCTGTGCGTGTCGAGCCAGGTGGGGTGCACGCTCAACTGCCGGTTCTGCCACACCGGGACGATGCGGCTGGTGCGCAATCTGGAGCCGGCGGAAATCGTCGGGCAGGTGATGCTGGCGCGCGATGCGCTGGGCGAAGGGCCGAGCCAGCCCGAGGGGCGGATGCTGACCAACATCGTCATGATGGGGATGGGTGAGCCGCTCTATAATTTCGACAATGTCCGCGATTCGCTCAAGATCGTGATGGATGGCGACGGGCTGGCGCTGAGCAAGCGCCGCATCACGCTGTCGACCAGCGGCGTCGTGCCGATGATGGCGCGCGCGGGGGAGGAGATCGGGGTCAACCTCGCCGTGTCGCTCCACGCGGTGACCAAGGAGGTGCGCGACGAGATCGTGCCGCTCAACCGCAAGTTCGGGATCGAGGAGCTGCTGCAGGCGTGCGCCGACTATCCGGGCGCGAACAATGCCCGGCGCATCACGTTCGAATATGTGATGCTGAAGGACAAGAATGACAGCGACGCCGATGCGCGCGAGCTGGTGCGGCTGATCAAGCAGTACAAGCTGCCGGCCAAGGTCAATCTGATCCCGTTCAACCCCTGGCCCGGCGCGCCGTACGAATGTTCGACGCCCGAGCGGATCCGGGCGTTTCAGGAGATCGTGTTCGGAGCGGGCATTTCGGCGCCGGCACGCACGCCGCGCGGTCGCGACATCGACGCGGCATGCGGTCAGCTCAAGACCGCGGCGGAGAAGAAGAGCCGCGCCGAACTGGACCGTCTGGCGGAAGAGAAGCAGGCAGCGCTCGACTGAGACTGTGACACTTTAGTCACGGTATTTGTGCAATGTTGCAGAATTGCACCGTGCTGCTGTTGTAAGGCACCGCCCTCAAGGTTAATTGCGGAGTCGCAACAACAGGTTGCGATAACGAAAACAGCAATCAGCTTGGGGACTAACATGCGCAAGATCGCACTTTTTGCGGCGCTCGCCGCTGCCACCGTCGCAACGCCGGCGTTCGCCCAGTCGACCGGCGAAGGCCGCGTCGAGGTTCGTGGCGGCGTTGCCTGGGCCGATGGCGCCGAGGAAGCATTCGCTGGCGTCGCTGCCGGCTATGACTATGACGTGACCGAGACCGCGTTCTTCGGCGTCGAAGCGGGTGCGGACAAGGTTCTGGCCGGTGGCGCCGACGTGTTCTTCACGCTGGGCGCGCGCGCCGGTGCGAAGATCGGCGATGCAGGCCGCCTTTACGTGCTCGGCGGCTACGGCTTCGCCGATGGTGATGACGGTGCGTTCGCCGGTGCCGGCTATCAGCACGCGCTGGGCGAGAAGCTGTTCGCCAAGGTCGAATATCGCCGCACCCTGGTTGCGGGTCCGGACGTGAACTTCGCCGGCGTCGGCGTCGGCATCCGGTTCTGATCGAACCGATCCGAACGGAAGGACGAAAGGGCGGTCGGCAACGGCCGCCCTTTCTGATTCAGGCGAGCGTGGCGCCGCACGCGACGGTAGCGGTGCGACCGCCGATCCAGACATGGCCGTCGGCATCGATCCGCGCCGCGACCCGCCCGTCGCAGCCGGTCCGCTGGCCCTGTGCGGCATGGTAGCGGTCGGTCGCGAGACCTGCGCCGAACAGATATTGCGCGGCGGCGGCATTGAGGCTGCCGGTCACCGGATCCTCGACCAGCCGGCCATTGCCGTCGGCAAAGAAGGCGCGCAGCTCGAACGCCACCGGATGCCCTTCGGGATGCGGGCCGACCAGCCCGATTTCGGTGCCGACCGGCGCGCGGGCGGGGGCTTCGACGGCGAGCACGTCGGCCGCCGAGCGGAGCCGCAGCAGCTGCCAGCCGGGGCCGTTATCGGCATGGACCGCATCGACGATGCTGGCGGGCGCGACGTTGACCCGTTGCGCCGCAGTGTCGCGCTCGGCTGCAGTGAGCGGACCCGAGCGGCGCAGCGGCGGGGCACGAAAGGCGAGCGCGCCATGGTCGCGCGCGATCGGGACGAGGCCCGCTCCGCATTGCTGGACGATCCGGTCAGCGTTGCGCGCTACCCCGCCCGCAGCAAGCCAGGCATGGCAGGTGCCGAGCGTCGGATGGCCGGCAAAGGGCAGCTCGCCTGCCGGGTAGAAGATGCGCACGCAATAGTCGGCCGCCGGATCGGTCGCTGGCACGAGAAAGGTGGTTTCGGAAAAGCCGAGCCAGCGGGTCAGCGCAAGCATCGCGCTCGCGTCCATCCCGCCGGCATCGCGCACGACGGCGAGCGGGTTACCGGTGTTGCCGTCGGCCCCGAACACATCGATCAGATCAAGCTTCATGCCGCGCTCCTTGCTTCAGCCCGGCGGAGTGGACCGCGATGCGGGCCGGCGCAAGGGGCGGCGTGCCGGCAGTTCAGGCCGCTTCGGACAGCGCCTGAAGCTCCCCCTTCCACTTGGTCAGCGCGCGGATCAGCGTGGCGGAGCGTTCGGTATACTCGCCTTCGAGCAGCGCGCGGGCGCCGGTCTGGTCGCCGCGCTTGACGCGGTCGAGCACGGTGCCGGCGCATTGATGGAATTCGGCATGGAGGCGCCGGATGACCTGATAGGGCTTGCCCTGGCGGGTGACCGGGTCGATGTCCGGGCCGTGCAGCCACACGCCAAAGCGGCACAGATCGTCGCGGCAGACCAGCGCCGGCTCGTCATCGCTGCGGCCGGTCGTAACCGCGGTGCTGAGCTTCAGCTTCCACGCGCCATGCGCCCCGATTGCCGCCTGCACCTGCGCCAGCAGATCCCGTCCGTCCATCAATCCCAGTTCCTTATCGTTGATTGTGAAGCCTATTTTAGGCGGCGCAGTGGCGACCGGGCCGAGCGCGAAACAAATCAGCTACTCAAAGCGGATGCGGTGCCCGGTCTTTGCATTTGCGCCGGCCCCGCCTAGGGCCGCCGGATGGACTGGCCCGCTTTGCTCCTTGCCCTGTTCGCCGGCACCGTCGGTGGCGTGATGAACGGGCTGGCGGGCGGCGGCACCTTTGCCACGCTGCCGGCCCTGATCGCGCTTGGGCTCCCCGCCAATCTTGCCAATGCGACGTCCAATGTCGCGCTGCTGCCCGGGGCAGCGGCGAGCGCCTGGGGGTTTCGCGACGAACTGGGGCCGGTGGCGGGATTGTCGGTCGTGCTGCTGGCGGCGATCACCTTTGTCGCCGGGCTGGCGGGCAGCCTGTTGCTGGTGCTCACCCCGACCGACACGTTCGATGTCCTGATCCCGTGGCTGCTGCTGTTCGCCTTTGTGGTGATGGCGTTCGGGCGACGTGCGGCGGACTGGTTGCATGCGCGCGTGACCATCGGGCGGCGCACGCTGATCGGGGCGCAGGGGCTGCTCGGCATCTATGGCGGTTATTTCGGCGGCGGCGTGGGGCTGATGACCACGGCGACCTATGGCCTGCTTGCCAATATCGAGCCGCGCGCGCTGTTCGCGATCCGCACGCTGATGCTGGCGGTGGCGAACCTGGCTGCGGCGTTCGTGTTCATCGGCTTTGCCATGGTGGTGTGGAGCGCGTGCGTGCCGATGCTGGCGGGCGCGATCCTGGGCGGATTTGGCGGCGCGGCGATCGGCAAGCGGCTGTCGCCGCGCGTCGTGCGCGGTTGGACGCTGCTGGTCACGGCGGGGACCACTATGGTATTCTTTGCCCGTGCCTATGGATAAGCCCGCGCCCGTGATTCGCCGCCATGCGCTGGCGACGCGATTGTGGCATTGGGTGACGGCGATCAGCGTGATCATCCTGCTCGGCAGCGGGCTGATGATCCTCAACGCGCACGGCCAGCTCTACTGGGGCGAATATGGCGCGAATTACGACCAGCCCTGGTTCAAGCTGATCTGGTTCTTCGACACTGCGCGCGTGCCGGGCTGGCTCACGATCCCGTCGACCTACAATCTGGCGCTGGCGCGGCGCTGGCATCTGTTCTTCGCGCTGGTGCTGGCCTTTGCGCTGCTCGCCTACATGATCGTCAGCCTGATCAACCGGCATTTCCAGCGCGACCTGCGCATCCGGCGCAGCGAATTGGCGCGCGGGCATCTGCTGGCCGATCTGAGGTCGCATCTCGCGCTGCGCTTTCACGACCCGGACAATCCGCGCGCGTACAATATCTTTCAGAAGATCAGCTATGCGGGCGTCATCTTCGTGCTGCTGCCGCTGGTGATCTTTACGGGCCTTGCGATGTCGCCGGGGATGAATGCGGCGTGGCCGTGGCTGACCGATATTTTCGGCGGGCGGCAAAGTGCGCGCTCGATCCATTTCATCGTCGCGATGCTGCTGGCGCTGTTCATCATCGTTCATCTGGCGCTGGTCATTCTGGCCGGGCCGCTCAACGAGTTGCGGTCGATGCTGACCGGCAAATGGCGCGTGCCGCGCGCGGAGGACGCATGACGCTCATCACGCGCCGCAATCTGATCGTGGCGGGGGCGGGCAGCCTGCTCGCCGGCTGCGACCGTGTCGGCAAGAGCGAAGCCGGGCGCGACATCCTGTTCAAGGCGGAGGCGGTGCACCGGAGCCTGCAGCGTGTCATCACCAACCGCAACGCGCTCGCCCGCGAATTCTCTCCCGACGATCTGTCGCCGCGCTTTCGCGCCAATGGCACGCGCAGCCCGCGTACGCCGGAATATATGGCGCTGGCGGCGAACCGCTTTTCCGACTGGCGGTTGCGCGTCGACGGACTGGTGGCGCGTCCGCTGAGCCTGTCGCTCGCCGATTTGCGCGCGATGCCGCAGCGGGCGCAGATTACGCGGCATGACTGCGTCGAGGGGTGGAGCGCGATCGGCAAGTGGCAGGGGCCGAAGCTGTCGGCCATTCTCGATGCGGCGGGGCTGCGCGACAGTGCGCGATACCTGGTGTTCCACTGCGCCGACAGCCTGCGCGGCGGCGCCTATTATGAATCGATCGACCTGATCGACGCCTTCCATCCCCAGACGATCCTGGCCTGGGCGATGAACGACCGCATCCTGCCGATCGCGCATGGCGCACCGGTGCGACTGCGGGTCGAGCGCCAGCTGGGCTACAAGCACGCCAAATATGTGATGCGGGTCGAGGCGGTGGTATCGCTTGAGGGGATCGGGCGCGGCAAGGGCGGCTATTGGGAAGATGTCGCCGATTATGAATGGTATGCCGGCATTTAACGGCAGTTGTTCAGGTCTTCGCACTTGCGAAAGGATTTCCAGCCGCTAGCCTCTGCCGCATGGCGCTGATCGACCATTTCTTCACCCGTGCGGTGAAGCGCGGCGAGCTGACCGTGATCCATGCGGATGGCAGCGCGCGCAGTTTCGGGACGCCCGATCCGGAGCTTGCGCCGGTAACGCTCCGCTTGGTCGATCCCGCGGTCGCGCGACGGATCCTGACCGACCCGGCATTGGGCGCCGCCGAAAGCTTCATGGACGGACGGCTGGTGATCGAGCGTGGCGACATTCTCGCGCTGCTGCGCCTCGTCACCGCAAACAACAAATGGGAGGATGCGACCGGCAACCTGATGCCGGGCGCGTTCAAGCGCGCGATCGACAATGTCCGCTTCCGGCTCGACCGGGTGAACATGGCGCGGCGATCGAAGCGCAACGTCGCGCATCATTACGACCTGTCGGCGCGGCTTTACGACCTGTTCCTCGATGCCGACCGGCAATATTCGATGGCGTATTTCACCGACCCGGCGAACGGACTGGAACAGGCGCAGCTGGACAAGAAGGCGCATATCGCCGCGAAGCTTGCGATCCGGCCGGGCATGACGGTGCTCGACATCGGGTGCGGCTGGGGCGGGATGGCGCTGTACCTGCACCAGAAAACCGGGGCCGAGGTGCTGGGCGTGACGCTGAGCGAGGAGCAGCTCAAGATCGCGCGCGAGCGCGCCGCCGCTGCCGGGGTCGCGGGCAAGGTGCGGTTCGAGCTGATCGATTATCGCCACGTGACCGGGCAGTTCGACCGGATCGTGTCGGTCGGGATGTTCGAGCATGTCGGCCCGGCGCATTATCGGACCTTCTTTGCCAAATGCCGTGAGCTGCTGACGCCCGAAGGCGTGATGCTGCTGCACACGATCGGGCGCGCCGGCGGGCCGGGTGTCACCGACGCCTTCACCGCAAAATATATTTTTCCCGGCGGCTATATCCCGGCGCTGTCGGAGATTGTGCGCGGGCATGAAGGGTTGCGGTTCTTCATGACGGATGTTGAGGTGCTGCGGCTGCATTATGCCTATACGCTGCAGCATTGGTATGATCGCGCGGTGGCGGCGCGCGACCAGATCGTCGCGCTGTACGACCAGCGCTTCTTCAACATGTGGACCTATTATCTCGCCGGCTCGCTGGTGAGTTTCGAACATGGCGGGCTGGTCAATTACCAGCTGCAATATAGCCGGTCGCGCACGGCGCTGCCGATCACGCGGGATTACATGGCAGTGGAGGAAGCGCGGCTGCGCGGCTGACCGGTGCGGCGTTCAGCCTGCCGGTTGCGACGCCGGTGCCAGCGGGGATGCGCGCCGGGCGGCGCTCCGCTGGTCCCACCAGGTCACGATCCGCACCCGCATCGGCCGTTCGAACCAGAGATGTGCCGCGATGCTCGCCGCGATGGTGACCGCAAGATAGCCGAAATAGGCGCCGGGAATACCGGAGACGCCGAGCGCGTCGTAGAAGATCGAAAAGGGGGCGTGGAGCAAATAGAGCGCATAGCTCGCCTCGCCCAGCAGCACCGCGGTGCGATGCTGCGTGACCCGCGCGAGCGGGCCCGACGCGCTGGCAAGTACCGCGATCAGCAGGGCGAAGCCGGGCAGCAGCAGGACTTCGGCAATCCGGCCGTCAAGATCGTGGATCAGCAGCGCAATCGCGCCGATACTGGCCAGTGCAGACAGCGCCAGGACCGCCGGCGTCGTGACCGGGCGCCCGTCGCGGACGATCAGCTGGGTCAGGAACATGCCGAGCAGGAATTCGGGAAGCCGCAATGCCGGATTGCGCCACAGATCGCCCACGCCATAGGGGGTGTGGTCATCCAGCAGGATCCCGGTGGCGACCAGCACAGCCCATAACGCGGCCATGGCTGCCACGATTGCGCCGCGCGCGCGCACCCGCGCCACCAGCGGCAGCAGAAGCGGGAATGCGAGATAGAAGAACAACTCGGTCGACACCGACCAGCTGGGATAGTTGAGCGCGCCGATCGGCGGATACCATGACTGGAGCAGTGACAATTGCGCAGCGAGAGTCACGCCCGAATAGCCCGCGCCGGCGATCAACCCGTATTTGGCGATGCGGAACAGGGCGAGGCGGGGCAGGTCGATCAGCAGCGACAGCGCGAACATCGGGTAGATGCGGGCGATGCGGGCGACCAGGAAACGGGTGACCGCGGCGCGACTGTCAAACCGCCGGTAGACGAACATCAGGATGAAGCCCGACAGCATGAAGAACAGCGTCACCGCGCTGTAGCCAAGCTTGGTCAGGTCGATGCCGAAGCCGCTACGCCCGGCCTGGGGCATCGTATGGTAAAGCACGACCCAGAAAGCAGCGACGAAGCGCAGGCTCGTCAGAGACTCAAGTTTAACGCGCCCGACCATGTCATCCCCCGCCAGTCGAGGGCCGCTATAGGAAAGTCACCGATGGCAGGCAATTCGTTGTGACGCCGTACTTATTCGCCGCCGGACGCGTCCGGCGCGGTCTGCAGATGGCGGTTCAGTTCCGCCGGCGTCACCCGCCCGTCACCATTCTTGTCCGCCGCCGCGAACCAGGCGTCGGCGGCGGCCCAGTCGCTGCGCGGGGCGCGGATCGCGGGGCGCGGGGCGCTCGCCTTGGTCGACTGGCGCGCGGCGGCATAGGTCGCCTCGGCGCTGGCCTCGAAATCGAAGCGCGCACGGACCTCGTCCCGCTCGATGCTGCCGTCCTCATTGAGGTCGAGATCGGCGAAGCGCTGCGCTGCACGGTCCGACGGCTGGGCCTGAAGCAGCAGCAGGGCGAGCACCGCGATCATGGGCGCCGTTCCAGCGCCGCCAGCCGCCGGCCGGTGGCGAGCGTCTGACCGAGGAACAGCAGGATCAGGATCGCGCCGATGCTGCCCACGAACAGGTCGAAGCCGGAAATCACCCCGAACAGCCCGCGGTCCGGCCCGAGCACCATCATCATCACCGTCATCGCGATCAGCATCAGCCGCAATTCGGTCGGCCCGGCAGCGAGATAGGACAGGCGCAGCTCACCGACGACGCGCGCCGAGAGGAAGGCGTGGATCGACATCAGAAGGTACCCCGCGAGCGCGATCATCGCGACGTCCATCGTGACGAAGGGGCTGAGCCCGATCCCCGCGACGATCAGCAGGTTGGCGAGGCCGTCGCAGCTATGATCGATGAAATAGCCATAGGACGGACGTTCGATGCGGCGCCAGCGCGCGAGGCTCCCGTCGAGCGAGTCGCCAAACCATTGTACCGCATAGCCGACGATAGAGAGGGTGAGCCAGGCGACGCCCCAATTGCTGGCAACATAGCCGAGGAACACCATCACCGCGCCGATCATGCCGATCGCCGTCAGGATGTCGGGCGTGATTGCGCGCGGCATATGGGCGCACAGCCAGTTGAGGATACGGCGTTCGCCGGCGGCCAGCCAGTTTTGCTGGACTCGCTCAAGGGCAGGAGGCGCCTGTCGCAGATCTGTCATAAACCCCTATCGCGCATGCGCGGGCATGGGGCAATGGCGTGATTCGACGGAGTGCGTCCCGTTTCAGCCAGTCCGAGCGGTGCCGTGCTCAGTGGCGCGGATATTTGCGGTCCATGGCGGCCAGCGTATCGGCGGCGATCTCCTCAAGCACCGCCATGTCCACATCGGCCAGCTGCTTCACGTAGAGGCACGATTTGCCCGTCTTGTGCTTGCCCAGCCGCGCGAGCTTGTCCGCTTCGCCCGGTGCGTCGGTGAGGATGTAGAGCACAAGCTCCGCCTTGCGCGGCGAAAAGCCGAGGCGGCACATCTCGCCTGTGCGACCACTGTCGTAGCGATAGTGATAGCTGCCAAATCCGATGATCGACGGTCCCCACATTTTCGCAGGCTCGCCGGTGAGTCGCTCCAGCATCGCACAGACGACCTTCGCGTCGTCGCGGCGGACTGGGTTTTCGACCGCGTCGATAAAGGCGGGGACACTGACGGGGGTGGGCTTGGTCTTGGTCTCGGCCATGGCACGACCTCGCTGGATTTTCGTCAAGTCTAGCCGCACAGGGCGGCGATGCAATCGGCCCCGCTCACCCGTCGTTCGATCCTGGCGCAAGCCTGGCCGATCATGCTGGGGCAGACGACGGTGCCGCTGGTGGGGCTGGTCGATACCGCCGTGATCGGCTGGACCGGCGATGCCGCCGCGCTGGCCGGGGTGGCGCTGGGGACGGCGATCATCAGCTTTATCTTCTGGGCGTTCGGGTTCCTGCGCATGGGCATGACCGGCTTGACCGCGCAGGCGCATGGGCGGGGCGCACGGGACGAGGTGGATTCGCTCCTGCTGCGCGGGGTCGTGGCGGGGCTGGGGATCGGGGCGGTACTGGTGGCGTTGCAGCTGCTACTGGTCCCGGCGGCGTTCGCACTGCTCGCCGGGGGCGGCGCGCTCGACGCGGCAGCGCGGGAGTTTGTGACGGCGCGCTTCGTCGGTGCGCCCGCCGCGCTGGCATTCTATGCGATCAACGGCTGGCTCTACGGCCTTGGCCGCACGCGCGAGACGCTGGCGCTGCAGATCCTGGTGAACCTCGTCAACGCCGGTCTGGACATGCTGTTCGTGTGGCAGCTTGGCATGGGCGCGCGGGGCGTGGGGCTAGGGACTGCGATTGCCGAATGGGTCGGGCTGATTGCTGGCCTGGTGCTGGTGGTGCGCATCGCCGGGCCGCGTGCCCTGCTGGGGCAGCGCGCTGGCTTTTTCGAGCATGCGGCGTGGCGGCGGCTGTTCGCGGTCAATGCCGACATCATGGTGCGCACCGTAGCGCTGCTGGCGCTGTTCCTGTGGCTGGCCAATGCCGGGGCGCGACTGGGGACCGTACAGCTCGCTGCCAACCATGTGCTGATGCAGCTGGTGAGCATCTTTGCCTTTGTGCTCGACGGCTTCGCCTTCACCGCCGAGTCGCGGGTGGGGCAGGCAGTGGGACGAGGATCGCGGAGCGACCTGAAGCGCGCGATCTGCCTGACCGGGGAGTTCTCCGTCGGCTTCGGCCTGTTCGCGACGCTGGCGGCGCTGATCTTTGGCGGCGCGCTGATCGACCTGCTGACCAGCAACGCCGCGGTGCGGGAGGCGGCGCGCGCAGTGCTGCCGCTCGCCGCGCTGGCCGCGATCGTTGGCGTCCCGGCCTGGCTGCTCGACGGGGTGTTCATCGGCGCGACGCAGGGGCGGGCGCTGCGCAACGCCGCGATCCTGGCGACGGCGCTCTACATCGCGACCGACCTGTTGCTGCGCCCGTTCGGTGCCACGGGACTGTGGCTGGCGCTGCTGGCGAGCTATGGGTTTCGCGCCGGGCTGCTCGTCATCCAGCTGCCGCGGCTGTTCGCCGGTGTTGCGGAAGCGGCCCCCCGGACGTAGAGCGCCCGCAAATTGCGTTCAGGAGCTGAAGACATGGCCGACAAGATCAATCGCGTGGTGCTTGCCTATTCGGGCGGCCTCGACACCAGCGTGATCCTGAAATGGCTGCAGCAGGAATATCAGTGCGAGGTCGTGACCTTCACCGCCGACCTGGGGCAGGGCGAAGAGCTGGAGCCCGCGCGGCAAAAGGCGCTGAACGCCGGGGTGAAGCCCGAGCATATCTATATCGACGATCTGCGCGAGGAGTTCGTCCGCGACTTCGTGTTCCCGATGATGCGCGCCAATGCGCTGTATGAGGGGCTGTATCTGCTCGGCACGTCGATCGCGCGGCCGCTGATCAGCAAGCGCCTGATCGAGATCGCCAAGGAAGTCGGCGCCGACGCGGTCAGCCATGGCGCGACCGGCAAGGGCAATGACCAGGTCCGTTTCGAACTGTCGGCCTATGCGCTGAACCCGGACATCAAGGTGATCGCGCCGTGGCGCGAATGGGATCTGACCAGCCGCACCAAGCTGATCGAGTTCGCCGAGCAGCACCAGATTGCGGTGAGCAAGGACAAGCGCGGCGAAGCGCCCTTCTCGACCGACGCGAACCTGTTGCACACCTCGTCCGAGGGCAAGGTGCTCGAGGATCCGTGGGACGAGACGCCCGATTACGTCTATTCGCGCACGGTGAACCCGGAGGACGCGCCGGACACGCCCGAATATATCACGATCGATTTCGAGAAGGGCGACGGCATCGCGCTGAACGGCGTGGCGATGTCGCCCGCGACGCTACTGGCGGCGCTCAACGATCTGGGGCGCAAGCATGGCATCGGCCGGCTCGACCTGGTCGAGAACCGCTTCGTCGGCATGAAGTCGCGCGGCATGTACGAAACGCCGGGCGGCACCATCTATCACCTCGCGCATCGCGGGATCGAAAGCATCACGCTCGACCGCGGCGCCGCGCATCTGAAGGACGAATGGGCGCCGCGCTATGCCGAGATGATCTATAACGGCTTCTGGTTCGCGCCGGAGCGCGAGATGATGCAGGCCGCGATCGACTATTCGCAGCAAAAGGTCGCCGGGACCGTGCGGCTTAAGCTCTATAAGGGCGGTGTCTATGTTGTCGGTCGCAAGTCGCCGTACTCGCTCTACAGCGAAAAGGTCGTGACGTTCGAGGACGACCAGGGCGCCTATGACCAGCGCGACGCTGCGGGGTTCATCAAGCTCAACGCGCTGCGCTTGCGGCTGCTCGGGCGGCGGGGCCAGTAAATCGCGAATGGACCGGGCGCTGAAGCATTCGGTCCATAGCGGAGATGTCAGAAGACACCTGGCACGAAACAGTCGATTATCGATGCGCTACTTTTTAAAAGGGGGCATCGATGCGATTTTTATTTGGCTGCCTGCTGATTGGCGTCGCGACGCCAGCGTCGGCTCAACTTTCGGAGAAGCTGGCTGACCGGGTGGTCCCCGCGTCGGTCGAGGGGACCCAACTCACGCTCGCCTTCCAGCTCGCGCCGGCACTCGGCAAGAAACAGCCTTTTTCCGAAACCGAAGACCTGGTCGACGAGAGTTCCAGCGATTTGTCGCTGGGCGTGTCGATCCCGCTGTCAAACCGAACACGGTTCAACGTCACGCCGGGACTAGCTTACTCCCCGCAGCTGTTCGACGATGGCGATCCCAAGTCGAGCGCGTATTTGAGCGCCCGACTGCAAACCCAATTCGGCGTCGGTCCCGGGCCGACCGAGAAACTGCGTGACCAGATCACGGGCTTTGTCGGCTACAAATATGCGCGCGGACATCGCGATTTCCTTGGCGACTATGTCAGCACCGACCATAGTTTCAGCATCGGCGCAACATATCAGAATGCCCTGTGGCTCTATTGCACGACATCGGACTGCAAGCCGGACGCGGCCGGCAATCCGGGGGGCAAGATGGGGCTGGCGTTGGATCTCTCGCCGAGCCTGTCCTATGTCGGTTCGCCGACGGTTGGCCGACGGCGCTGGGCGCCGGGCGTGGTGCTGAAAGCATCGATTCCGACGCGGTTCGGGTTCACCCCTTATGCATCGGCTGGCTATGAGCATCGTGCCTATACCGATGCGCTGGTTGCCCCCGCGACGAAGCGGAATGACGACCGGCTGACGCTGGACGCCGGCATTGCGGTGAAGCTCAAGGGAGACGCCACGACCGACATCAAGCTGGCCGTGGCGGGACGTTTTCAGCAGAACTGGTCCAATCTGGCCGGAGAATCCTTTGACCGCTTTTACTTCGTACCGAGCATCACCTTCGAGACGCGATTGCGCTGATTGTTAACCATGATGGGATAGCGCGCTCGCATGGGCGCGGCGCGATCCGGCATGTGGCGTGACAATGCGATGGCGGCAGCGCTGGCGCTGCTGCTTGCCGCCGTGTGGGCGTGGCGGGACTGGGCGGCGCTGGCGGCGTTGCGACTGCCCGATACCGATGATGTGATGCGGTTGCAGCAGATTCGCGACTGGCTGGGTGGCCAGGGGTTTGGCGATCTGGCGCAGCATCGGCTGGGCGCGGCGGGGCTGGAGATGCACTGGTCGCGGCTGCCCGATCTGGTGCCCGGAGCGATCATCGCGCTGTTGACCCCGGTGACGGGCGCACGCGCGGCGGAGCTGGTCGCGGTGATCCTGTGGCCGCCGCTGTTGTTCGCGGCCGCGCTGATGCTGGTCGCGGCGATAGCGCGACAGGTTCGGGCTTCGGCTCCGGTGGCGGTGATCATCGCGGCACTGGCCTATCCGGCGAGCGCGCTGTTCCTGCCCGGGCGGATCGACCATCACGGGCTGCAGCTGGTGTTGCTGCTGATTCTCGTTCGCGCCGTGATCGGCCCCGGAGGGTGGCGTAGCGGTGCAGCGGCGGGTGCGGCGAGCGTCGCGTCGCTGGTGGTGGGGATGGAAACCGCGCCATTTCTTGCGCTTGGCGGCGGAGTGCTGGTGCTGCGCTGGGTCGCGGACGGGGCCGGGGAACGGCTCCGCTTGCTTGGCTATGGTGCCTCGCTTGTCGTCGGGCTGGCGCTGGCGGCATTGCTGTTTCGGACGAGCGGGTGGGGTGTCGCGACCTGCGATGCGTTTGCCGCACCCTTGTGGCGCGCGGCGCAGGTGGCGGCGGTTGCGCCGCTCGCGCTCGCATTGGTCGCGCGCGGCATTGCGACGGCGCGCGCACGGTTGATCGCCGCGCTTGTGGTGGGCGGTGCTTCGGGCGTCGCCGCGCTTGCGCTCTCGCCCGCCTGCCTGTCGCCCTATGGCGGCGTCGATCCGCTGCTGGAGCGGCTGTGGCTGGGGCGGGTGGCTGAGGCGCAGCCGCTGTTTGGCGCGCCGCTGGATCATGCGATCGGCTACGTCGGACTGGCGCTGGCCGGGCTTGCCGCGACGCTGTGGCAGTGGCGGCGGACGCGCGACATGGGCTGGGCGGTGCTGGCCGCGTTTCAGCTCGCCGCGCTTGCGCTCGCGCTGGTGCAGTTGCGCGGCATCTATGTCGGGACGCTGCTCGCCCCGCCGGGCCTCGCGGCGCTGATCGGGCATGCGCGGGAGCGGGGGGCATTGCCGCTGGCGGCGGCGTGGATCGTGTCGGCTGGGTTCGTCTATCCGGCGCTGGGCAGCCTGGTCGCGCAGCCGCAGCCTCATGCGACGTGTGATGGCGGGGCGGTGCTGGCGCAGCTTGCGGCGCAGCCCGCCGGGACGGTGGCCGCGCCGATCGATCTTGGCGCTTATGCCCTGGCGGAGACGCGGCACCGCGTGCTTGCCGCGCCCTATCATCGCAACGCGCAGGGCAATCTGGCGGTCTATCGCTTGATCGACCTGCCGGTGGACGCGGCGCGGGCGGAGGCGCAGCGGTTGCGGGTCGACCTGATCGCGACTTGCGGCGGGGCGTGGGACGAGCTCGGCGCGCCGCCCGCCGGATCGCTGCGCACCGCGTTGCGGGCCGGGACGCCGCCGGACTGGATGACCCCGGTTGCGCCGGGGGCGAGCGTCTATCGGGTGGCGCGATGAGCGGTCGCTGGTGGGAAAGCCGGTGGTTCCTTGCCGCCGCGATGTTGCTCGCGGCACTACCGTTGCTGTGGCCCGCCGTGCCGCCGCTGACCGACCTGCCCGGCCATATCGGGCGCTATCGCGTGATGCTGGGCGACGAAGCGGCGCTGTTCGCAGGCTATTACAGCTTCGAATGGCGGCTGGTCGGCAATCTGGGGGTGGACCTGCTGGTCGCCGCGCTGGCGCCGCTGATCGGGCTGGAGCCGGCGGTCAAGCTGATCGTGCTGGCAATCCCGGTGCTGACCACCGGGGCGCTGCTGTGGCTCAGTCGCGAGCTGACCGGGCGGGTGAGCCCATGGACGTTGTTCGCGCTGCCGCTGGCGTACAGCTATCCGTTTCAGTTCGGGTTCGTGAATTACTGCCTCGCCATGGCGCTGGCGCTGGGCGGCTGGGCCTTGTGGTTGCGGCTGGGGCGGTTGCAGCAGGTCGGATTGCGCGCCGCGATCTTCGTGCCGTTCGGGCTGGTCGTGTGGAGCTGCCATGCGATGGGCTGGGCGATGCTGGGGCTGTTCGTGTTCGCGGGCGAATGGGCCGCGCGGGCGAGGGGCCGGTCGGTGGTTCGTGCAGCTGTTGATGCGGGCATCGCGTCGCTCCCGCTGGCCCCGCCGGTCCTGGCAATGCTCGTCTGGCGGGGCGGCGGTGCCCCGGCTGAGACCGGGCGATTCTTCGATCTTGTCGCCAAGCTCAAAGGGCTGGGGAGTGTGCTGCGCGACCGGTGGATCTGGCTCGACCTGCCCGCATTGGTCGTGATCGTGCTGGCGGTCTATGCCGGGATCCGGGGGCAGGCGGGGCGGTTCGCGCCGGAGGCGGCCGCTGCTGCCGGCCTGACTGCACTCGCCTTTCTGCTGCTGCCCTTCACGCTGCTCGGCTCGGCCTATGCCGATTTGCGCCTGCTCCCCTTCGCCTTTGCCGTGGCGCTGGCCGGGCTGGCGCCAAAGGAGGGCGCGCCGATCCGGGCCATTGCGTTGGCGGGCCTCGCCTTTTTCCTGCTCCGCACGCTCGGCACGACGGCAAGCTTTGCGGTTTACGATGCCGATTGGCGGCGTGAGCTGGCGGCGCTCGATCATGTGCCGCGCGGCGCGCGCGTGTTCGCATTGGTAGGCGACAGCTGCGACCAGCCTTGGGCGCATAGCCGCCGCACGCATCTTCCCGCCTTTGCCACGGCGCGGCGCGGGGCGTTCGCCAATGACCAATGGCGGATGGAGGGGGCGCCATTGCTGCGCGTTTTGCTGCCGCTCGGGTATTTTTCGCATGATCCGTCGCAGATTTCGGTGGCGCAGGCGTGTCCGCACGACCCCAACCTGCTGCCACGCGACCGCGCGCTTGCAGCGTTCCCGCGAAGCGCATTCACCCATGTCTGGCTGATCGACGCGCCGGCGGCTTCGCCAGCGTTGCGCGGCCTGACCCCCGTCTGGAAACAGGACGGTTCGGCGCTCTATGCGATCGATCGTTCGGCAAGCCGCTTGCCCGCAGGTGCTGCGGCGCAGTAAAGGCGGTCGGATGCAAGGGGGATCCGAAAGCCTGCACTGGTGGCAGACGCGCTGGTTTGTGCTGTTCGCGGCGTTCGCGGCGGCGATCCCGCTGCTATGGCCGGACATCCCACCCCAGGTCGATCTGCCCGGCCATATGGCGCGCTATCGCGTGCAGCTGAGCCACGAACAGGTTCCGTGGCTGCGCGACTGGTATAATTTCGAGTGGAGCCTGATCGGCAATCTCGGGCTCGATCTGCTGATCATCCCGCTCGAACCGATCTTCGGGCTGGAGCTGGCGGTCAAGCTGATCGTGATCACGATCCCGGTGCTGACCGTCACCGGACTGTTGTGGATCGCGCGCGAGGTGCATGGCCGCATCCCCGCGACCGCGCTGTTCGCGCTGCCGCTTGCCTATAATTACGCGTTCCATTTCGGCTTTGCGAACTTCGCGCTCTCGATGGCGCTGGCGCTCAATGCCTTTGCGCTGTGGCTGCGACTGGCGCGGCTGGGGCGGATCCGGCTGCGTGCGCTGCTGTTCGTGCCGATCGGCTTGGTGATCTGGGTCACCCATACGTTCGGGTGGGGCACGCTGGGCGTGATGTGCTTTGCCGCGGAGCTGATCCGGCAGCACGACCTGCGCGGTCCGCGCACCGGCCGCTGGCAGACCGACCTGATCCAGAGCTGGATCGCCCCGGCATTCCGCGCCGGCCTTCACTGTCTGGTGCTGGTCCCCGCCGCGATCCTGATGCTGATGTGGCGCAGCGCGGGCGATGTCAGCGGCGTGACCGGCGACTGGTTCAACTGGCGCGCCAAGATCTGGTGGGTGATGATGGTGCTGCGCGACCGGTGGCAGCTGTTCGACATCGCCTGTGTCGGTGTGCTGTACCTGATCCTGTTCAAGGGCGTGCGCGACCCCAATATCGAATATTCCCGCCATCTGGGCATTTCCGCGCTGTTCCTGATTGCGGTGTTCATCCTGCTGCCGCGCGTGGTGTTCGGGTCGGCCTATGCCGATATGCGGCTTGCCCCCTATATGCTGGCGATTGCCGTGATCGCGTTGCGGCCCAAGCCCGGCATGACGATCCGCGGGGCGAGCGTGCTGGCGATGGCGGGGCTCGCATTCTTCCTCGTCCGCATGGGCACGACGACGTACAGCAACTATCTCTACGACAAGTCCTATGACCGCGAACTGGCGGCGCTGGAGCATGTGCCCGAAGGCGCACGGCTGCTGAGCTTTGTCGGCGAGACTTGCTACAACGAGTGGACGATGACGCGGCTGCAGCACCTGCCGGGCATGGCGATGGTGCGGCGGCTGGCCTATACCAACGACCAATGGTCGATGGCGGGAGGGCAGTTGCTCACCGTGCGCTACAAGCAGGCGCGCGGGTTCAGCCATGACCCGTCGCAGATCGTCACCGACACCAAATGCCCGCGCGAATGGTGGCGCCCCGTGGCGGTCAGCCTCGCGCGCTTCCCGCGCCATGCCTATGACTATCTCTGGGTGATCAGCCCGCCGCCTTATGACAAAAGGCTTGAGGCCGGGTTGATCCCGGTCTGGCGCGACGGCAGCAGCGCGCTGTTCAAGATCGACCATGGCCGCCCGGCCGCGACGCTGAACCCGGAGGATCTGGGGCCCTATCGCAGCCAGATCCGCAAGGTCCGCGAATTCCTCGAGCGCGACAAGAAGAAGCAGCTGGAGGCGTGGGAAGAGGCGCAGAAAGAGGCTTAACCGCCGCGTTTGAACGGGGCGAGCTCGCCCAGATAGTCCTGTTCCTGCGCAACCGCCTCCCGCTCGCGCGCCAGATAATCGGCAATCGCGCGCCGGAAACCGGGGTCGGGGATGTAGTGCGCCGACCAGGTGGTGACGGGGACATAGCCGCGCGCGAGCTTGTGCTCGCCCTGTGCGCCCGCTTCGACCCGCGCCAGGCCGCGCGCGATCGCGGCGTCGATCGCCTGATAATAGCAGAGTTCAAAATGCAGATAGGGCACGTCCTCGACGCAGCCCCAATAGCGACCATAGAGCGTATCCGCGCCGATCAGGTTGAGCGCACCCGCGATCGGTTGCCCGTCACGCTCGGCCAGCATCAGCAGCACCCGCTCGCCCATCGCTTCGCCGAGTAGCGAGAAGAAGCTGCGGGTGAGATAGGGCCGGCCCCATTTGCGGCTGCCAGTGTCCTGGTAGAACACCCAGAAGGCGTCCCAATGCGCTTCGCTGATCTCCGCGCCGGTCAGGTGCCGGATCGTCAGCCCTTCGACCGCGCGTTCGCGCTCCTTGCGGATCGCCTTGCGCTTGCGTGACGACAGGTCGGACAGGAAGGCGTCGAAATCGGCGTAATCGCGATTGTGCCAGTGGAATTGCGTGCCCGCGCGGATCAGCCAGCCGGCCTGTTCGAACAGCGGCAGTTGGGCTTGGTCGACAAAGGTGGCATGCGCGGACGACAGCCGGTTGTTGTCGGTCAGCGCCTCGATCCCCGCGATCAGCGTCGGTGCCAGCGCCGGATCGCGCAGCAACAGGCGCGGGCCGGGGACGGGGGTGAAGGGCGCCGCGACCTGTATCTTGGGGTAATAGCGCCCGCCCGCGCGCTCATAGGCGTCCGCCCAGGCGTGATCGAACACATATTCGCCCTGGCTGTGGCTCTTGGCATAGGCTGGGGCGATTGCGGCGGGGGTGCCGTTTTCATCTTCGATCACGATCGGGAGCGCTTGCCAGCCAGTCGCCGGTCCGACCGACCCCGATGCTTCCAGCGCGGCGAGGAAGGCGTGGCTCAGAAACGGGTTGGCGCTGCCCGCGCACGCATCCCATAGCGTCGCCGGGATCGACGCGACTCCTTCGGCGATACGGGCTGAAATGGGTTCCGGCACGCGCGGTATTTAGGGAGCGTCTTCGAGTCCGCCAACCTGCGTATCGCTGCGCACGCCCGCGACGCTGCCGATGCGGTCGCCCTTGCTGCTGCGGAAGTGGAGCACTTGTTGCGGGAACGGAATTTCGATGCCGTGATCCTGAAACTTGACCCACAGGCGATTGAGCACGTCGCTCTTCACATTGCCGACGCCGCCTTCGGGATCGCTGATCCAGGCGAGGATTTCATGCTCCAGCGCATAGTCGCCGAACGAGGTCAGCCAGACATTGGGGCGCGGCGATTCGAGCACGCGCGGGCTTTCCAGCGCGGCTTCGAGCATTAGTTGCTGGGCCAGCTTGACGTCGGATTCATAAGCGATGCCGACCGGGATGCGGACGCGGACATTGCGGTCGGAGAAGGACCAGTTCTCCACCTCCTGCGTCATCAGATTCTCGTTGGGAATCAGATGTTCCTTGCCATCGCGGGTGATGACGCTGACCGCGCGCACGCCGATCTTGTTGACCCAGCCGAAACTGTCGCCGACGACGATCACGTCGCCCGGCTTGATCGAGCGATCCATCAGCAGGATGATGCCGGCGATCAGGTTACCGACCGTCTTTTGCAGGCCGAAACCGACCGCGAGGCCCATCGCGCCCGAAAAGACCGCGAAGCTGGTCAGGTCGATCCCCAGCAGGTCGATGCCGAAGAAGAACACGACCACGATGACGGCAATGCTCGCCAGCTTCTGCACCAGCAGCTTCTGGGTGGCGTCGAACCCGCGCGCCTGCGCGATCGAATGGGCGATGACCCGATTGGCGAGCCGCGCGGCGGCATAAAGCGCGATGGCGGTGATCAGGATCGTGACCACGGCGAGCAGCGAGATGCGGCGCGTGCCGACATCCATGCCGATCCGGTCGAGCGTGCCGGTAATGACGTTGAACCCGCCGATCGCGTGGCTGAGCAGCGCGGCGAAGATGACCGCTGCCACCGCCCAGGCACTCCAGCGCGGCATATGCAGCCCGCGCATCAGCGCAAGGACCGTCATCGCGCTGGCCGAGGCGAGCGCAAAGCCGAGCCCGGCGCCAGCGAGCGGCCCCCAGGGCCAGCCATTGAGGAGGATGGCGAGCAGCAAGGCGGCGCTGCCATGCCGCACCAGCGCGTGCATGCGCGCCGCCAGCCCCTCGACATGATTGCCCACCCGCTCCTGCCAGAATGCGGCGATACGCGGGGCGAGCCGCCGGCCCGCAAGCCAGCCGAGCGCAAGCGCGCACACCGCCAGCGCGGCGGCGATCCCGCCCTCGAGCAGCTGGGCGTTATCGGGCACACGGATGCCGTTTGCGGCAAGCCATTGCGCGAGGGGCGGCAGGATCATGCAGCTGCCCGGAACCGGTCGAGCCCG
Source organism: Sphingomonas sp. BE123 (assembly GCF_031456015.1). Lineage (NCBI taxonomy): Bacteria > Pseudomonadati > Pseudomonadota > Alphaproteobacteria > Sphingomonadales > Sphingomonadaceae > Sphingomonas > Sphingomonas sp. BE123. Next base: position 846,040 of record NZ_JAVDTW010000002.1, read on the forward strand.
GCGGCGAGGTCGGCGATCAGGTCGGCGGGATCCTCCAGCCCGATCTGCAGGCGCACGGCCAGCCCTTCCGCTTCCCAGCGCGTCACGCTGCGATGGCGCTGCGGGTCGACCGGGATTGCCAAGCTTTCGAACCCGCCCCAGCTATAGCCGATGCCGAACAGGTCGAGCCCGTCGATCAGCGCGGCGCGCGACGCCTCGGTCCCGCCATTCAGGACGAAGCTGAACAGTCCGGATGCGCCCTTGAAGTCGCGCGCGAACAGGTCGTGGCCGGGGCAGGAGGGAAGCGCGGGGTGGAGGACGCGCGCAACCTCGGGCCGTGCTTCCAGCCAGCGCGCGATCTCCAGCGCCGCCGCGCCGTGATGCTTCAGCCGCACCGCCATGGTGCGCAGGCCGCGCGAGCCGAGCCAGGCATCGTCGGGGCTGGCGGTCTGGCCCAGCGCGAAGCTGGTGGCGCGGAGCTTTTCCCAATGCGACGGCGCGGCGGTGACGCTGCCCAGCATCACATCGCTATGGCCGACGATATATTTGGTGCAGGCGAGGATCGACAGGTCGACGCCCAGTTCGATGACCGGGAACAGCAAAGGCGTGGCCCAGGTATTGTCGATCAGCGTGGTGATCCCGCGCGCTTTCGCCGCCGCGACGATGGCGGGTACGTCCTGCACCTCGAAGGTCAGGCTGCCGGGGCTTTCCATGAAGATGGCGCGGGTCCGCTCGCCGATCAGCCCGGCGATTTCGCCGCCGACCATCGGATCGTAGAAGCGCGTCGTCACCCCGAAGCGCGCGAGAAAGCCGGTCGCGAAGCTGCGCGTCGGATCATAGGCGCTGTCCGGCAGGAGCAGCTCGTCGCCTGGCGACAGCACGCTGAGCAGCGCGGCGGACACGGCGGCGACGCCTGAGGGGTAGAGGAAGGTCGCCTCGGCCCCCGGCTCGAGGCTGGTCAGCGCGTCGGCGAGGCTCCATTGTGTCGGGGTGCCGCGACGGCCATAGAAGAGCCGATGGTGCGTGTCGCGCCCGCCCGCGGCGCGCATCTCTGCCACGGTGTCATAGAGGATGGTCGAGGCACGCCAGACCGGTGGACTGACAATCCCCTGCGTCCATTCGGGCCGACGCCCTGCGCCGACGACCTTCGTGCCATTACCCTTGCTGTCGTCCGTGCCGCTCATGCAGCTCCCTTTGCCTTGGGCGTGTCGGGGTCTGCGCCCCATTCGCTCCAGCTACCGTCATAGAGTGCGGCATGATGCCCCAGCAGGTGCAGCGCAAACGCTGGTACCGCCGCCGTGATCCCCGAACCGCAGGTGGTGATGACCGGACGCTCGACCGCAATCCCCTCCGCCTCGAACAGCGCGCGCAGGGTGGCGACATGCTTCCACGTGCCGTCGGCGTTGAAGAATTCGGAATAGGGCAGGTTGGCGCTGCCCGGGATGTGCCCCGGCTCGACGCCCGGACGCGGCTCCGGCTCGCTACCGGCAAAGCGCGTGGCCGAACGTGCGTCGATGAGTTGCTCGGCGCGGCTGTCGAGGTTGGCACGGACCTGACCGATGCTGCGGACCCCGGCGGGGTCGAGACTTGCGGTCAGGGCGCGTGGCGCCGGAGCGACGGAGCCGGTTTCGATCGCATGCCCCTCGGCCCGCCATTTGGCGAAGCCGCCGTCGAGGATCGCGGTGGCGATGCCGAAGCTGCGGAACATCCACCAGGCGCGCGCCGCCGTGTGATGCGGGGCATTGTCGTAAAGGATGATCCGGTCGCCATCGCCGACGCCCAGCGCGCCGACCTGCGCGGCGAACTGCTCCGCCGATGGCAGCATCGTTGGCAGCGGGCTGGCGCGGTCGGCGATGGCGTTGATGTCGAAAAAGGCTGCTCCCGGGATGTGCGCCGCTGCGAACTCCGCCATGGCGTCGCGCGGCTCGCCGGGCAGGAACCAGGTCGCGTCGAGGATGCGCAGGTCCGCGTCGCCGAGATGGTCGGCAAGCCATTGCGTCGAAACGAGTGAGTCCATGGTGCCAGCCTAGCCGCCATCAAGCCCGGCGAGAAACGCTTTCGCCTGTGCGCGCAACGCGCGTTGCGTGTCCGCGTCCATCCGGTCCCAGTTGCGGTACGGCATGGCGAGCCGCTGGTTGCTCCCCAGCTTCTCACGGTTGCGAACGAGAAAGTCCCAGTAAAGTGCGTTGAACGGGCACGCTTTCGGGCCGGTGCGCGCCTTAACGTCGTAGCGGCAATGCCCGCAATAATCGGACATGCGGTCGATATAGGCGCCCGACGATGCATAGGGTTTCGACCCCAGCAGGCCGCCATCGCCGAACTGGCTCATGCCGAGCACATTGGGCGCCTCGACCCATTCATAGGCATCGGCATAGACTTCGAGATACCAACGCTGAACCTCTGCCGGATCGGTGCCGATCAGCAGCGCGAAATTGCCCGTCACCATCAGCCGCTGGATATGATGGGCATAGGCGTTCTGCAGCGTCTGGCCGATCGCCTGTGCCAGGCAGTGCATGTCGGTCTGGCCGGTCCAGTAGAAGGCAGGGAGGGGGCGTTTTGCCTCAAGGAAATTGCGCGACGTGTATTCCGGTCCCTCGCGCCAATAGATGCCGCGCACATATTCGCGCCAGCCGATGATCTGGCGGATGAACCCCTCGGCGGCATTGAGCGGGGTATGGCCGGCGCGGTACGACGCCTCGACCCGGCGGCACAGGTCGAGCGGATCGAGCAGTCCGCAATTGATGTAGGGCGAGAGCAGCGAGTGCCACAGGAACGGCACATCGGTCAGCATCGCATCCTGATAATCGCCGAATTGCGGCAGGGCGTAGCGCAGGAAATGCGCGCGCTGCCGATCGGCATCCGCCGCCGTGACCGCGAAATCGAACCCGTCGAGCGTGCCGGGATGATCGGCGAAGCGGTCTGCGACCAGCGCGATCACCTCCTGCGTCAGATCGTCCGGCGCGAACGACAGCGGGTGCGGCATGGTCAGGTCGCGCGCGGCGGGCTTGCGGTTTTCCTTGTCGAAATTCCACTGGCCGCCCTCCGGCTCACCGCGCTCGGTCAGCAACAGGCCGGTCTTGCGCCGCATCTCGCGGTAGAAGAATTCCATGCGCAGCTGCTTGCGACCCTCGGCCCAGGCGTCGAACTCGGCATGGCTGGCGATGAAGCGATCGTCCTCGCGAATCTCGACGGGCATTTCGAACTTGTCCGGCCACAGCTCCATCGCGTGTTGCACGCGCCATTCGCCGGCTTCGGTGGCGACGACGCGGGCGGGGCGGTGGCGTTCGATGGCGCGGGCGAGCTCGCCGGTCAGGCTGCCGCTGTTATCGGGATCGTCCAGGCGCACATAATCGACCCGCCAGCCGGCCTGTTCCAGCGCGCGGGCATGGTGGCGCATCGCGGCGAACAGGAACGCGATCTTCTTCTTGTGATGGCGGACATAGGTCGCTTCCTCCGCGACCTCCATCATCAGGATCACGCTGCTGGCCGGGTCGGCATCGCGCAGCGCGGACAGGCCGGGCGAGAGCTGGTCGCCCAGAACCGGTATCAGCGTGTCGATCCCCCGTTTCATTTCCGCAACGCCTTTCCTACATCGCGCGCCATGACACCCAAATTCCTAGGCCAGACCAGCGCGCTTCCTGCTTCGCCCGAAGAGGCAGTGCTCGACTACGTCCCCAACCCGCGTCCGGGAAGCGATTATCTGGTTCGCTTCGTTTCGCCCGAATTCACATCGCTCTGCCCGATCACGGCGGCGCCGGATTTCGCCCATCTGGTGATCGATTATGTGCCGGGCGACACAATCGTCGAATCCAAGTCGCTCAAGCTTTTCCTCGGCAGCTTTCGCAATCATGGCGCGTACCATGAAGATTGCACGGTCGGGATCGGTCAGCGGCTGTTCGCGGAAATGAAGCCCAAATGGCTGCGCATCGGCGGATATTGGTATCCGCGCGGGGGCATCCCGATCGACGTGTTCTGGCAGTCGGGCGAGCAGCCGGCGGGGGTGTGGATTCCGGCGCAGGACGTTCCGGGCTATCGCGGGCGCGGCTGAACGGACGCGTCCGCGATCGGCGGCCCGATCAGCGCCCCTTGAACAGGCCGCCCAGAATGCCGCGCACGATGCCGCCAACCACGCTGGCGCCGACGCCCGATTTCTTGCCGAAGATCGCCTTTGATACCTCCCCCGCCACGGCGCGTCCGGCAGCTGAGGAGGCGGATTGGGTCGCCGATTTGACCGCGCGGTTCCACGGGCTGTTCGCAGCAGCGCGCTCGGCCGCGACGCGCTGGCGTTCGGCTTCCTTGGCGGCGCGGGCGTCCTGCTTGGCCTGGGCGAGTGCGGCCTTTTCCGCTTCGTCCCGCGCCTTGGCTTCAGCGGCGGCGGCGGAGGCTTCGGTCGCCTTGGCGGTGAGCAGTTCTTCGGCGGACTCGCGATCGACGCGCGCATCGTATTTCGCGCCGACCAGATCGGTCTCGATCAGGATGCTGCGCTCCTCCGGTGTCACCGGGCCGACGCGCCCGCGCGGGGGCTTGATCAGGGTGCGCTGAACCGGGGACGGTGCGCCATCCGCCATCAGCACCGACACTAGCGCTTCGCCGACCTTGAGCTCGGTGATCGCGGTCGCGACGTCGAGATCGGGATTGGCGCGGAAGGTCTCGGCAGCCGCCTTGATCGCCTTCTGCTCGCGCGGGGTGAAGGCGCGCAGCGCATGCTGGATGCGATTGCCGAGCTGGCCGGCGACGTCCTCGGGAATGTCGATCGGGTTCTGCGTGACGAAATAGACGCCGACGCCCTTGGAGCGGATCAGGCGGACGACCTGTTCGACCTTGTCGAGCAGCGCCTTTGGCGCTTCCTCGAACAGCAGGTGCGCTTCGTCGAAGAAGAAGACGAGCCTGGGCTTGTCCGGGTCGCCGACCTCGGGGAGTGATTCGAACAGTTCCGACAACAGCCACAGCAGGAAGGTGGCGTAGAGCCGGGGCGAGGCCATCAGCCTGTCGGCGGCGAGGATGTTGACCACGCCATGGCCATTATCGTCGGTGCGGATGAAATCCTGAATCGACAGCGCCGGTTCGCCGAAGAAATGCTCACCACCCTGGCTGCGCAGCTGGAGCAATTGCCGCTGGATCGCGCCGACGCTGGCCTTGGCGACATTGCCATAGCGGGCGCTCAGCTCGTCGGCGCGTTCGCTGCAGTGCGCGAGCATCGCCTGAAGATCGTCGAGGTCGAGCAGCAGCAGCCCGTCATCGTCAGCGACGTGGAAGGCGATGGTCAGCACGCCTTCCTGGGTGTCGTTGAGGCCGAGCAGACGCGCGAGCAAAAGCGGTCCCATCTCCGACACGGTGGTGCGGACGGGGTGCCCCTGTTCGCCGAACAGGTCCCAGAACTGTACCGGCGCGGGGGCATAGGCCCAGTCGGTCTCGCCAATCTCGGCGGCGCGGCGGGCGAAGGGTTCGTGCGTCTTGGCGGTGGGCGATCCGGCCAGTGCCATGCCCGCAAGGTCGCCCTTCACGTCGGCGGCGAAGACCGGCACCCCCGCGCGGCTGAAGCTTTCGGCGAGGCCCTGCAACGTTACCGTTTTGCCGGTTCCGGTCGCGCCGGCGATCAGTCCATGACGATTGGCCCGCTTGAGCACGAGCGCCTGCCGCTCGCCGCCGCCCAGGCCAATGAACAGATCGACTTCACCCGACATGCTGCGCTCCCGATGATCAGGAGCGCAGCATTAGGGAGAAAGCGGCGCGAGGCCAGCCTTTATCAGCGGGCGAATTCGACCGCGCGATAGGTGCCGACGCCGCCGCGCGTCATGATGTAGAGCACGACCGATTCCGCACCCGATGCCTTGGCCGCGTTCACCAGCCGGGCGAAATCCGCCGGGGTCTCGACCGCCTGACGATTGACCGAGGTGATGACGAGGCCGCGGCTGAGCTGCTTCTGCGCGGCGTCGCTGGCCGGATCGACGCCGACGATGACCACGCCCTTGGTCGCCGGATCGACACCGATGGTGCGGGCGATCTGGGGAGTCAGCGCGGTCACGCTGATGCCAAGCGAGGCCGGGCCGGCCTGGGTGGCGTCGTCGCCGCTCGGCACGCCTTCATCCGCGTCGGGATCGAACCCGCCGATCTGCTCTTCCGGCGGACGCTTGCCGACCGTGACCTGGACCGTCACGGTCTTGCCGTCGCGGATCAGTTCGACCGGAATGCGCGTGCCCGGGGCGACCCGTGCGGCGAGATAGGACAGCGTCTGATCGGGGGTCACGTCCTTCCCGTCGATCTTGACGATGACGTCGCCCTGCTTGATCCCGGCCTTGGCAGCGGCTTCGCCCGGCTCGACACGGCTGATCAGCTCGCCCTTGCCCTTGGGCACGCCGAACGACTTGGCGAGGTCGTCGGTCAGCGGCTGGATGCCGACGCCGAGATAGCCGCGCTCGACGGTGCTGCCCTTCATCAACGTATCGATGATCGGCTTGGCTTCAGACGAGGGGATGGAAAAGCCGATGCCGACATTGCCGCCGGTCGGCGACAGGATCTGCGAGTTGATGCCGATCACGTTGCCGTTGAGGTCGAACAGCGGGCCGCCCGAATTGCCGCGGTTGATCGAGGCATCGGTCTGGATGAAGCGGTCGAGCGGGCCGCCCTGACCGGTCGCCCGGCCAAGCGCCGAGATGATCCCGGCCGTGACCGATCCGCCCAGGCCATAAGGGTTGCCGATCGCGATCACCCAATCGCCGACGCGTGCGCGGTTGGAATCGCCGAGGCGCACGAAGGGAAGGTTCGCACCTTCGATCTTGAGCACTGCAAGATCGGTCGCCGGATCGCGGCCGATCAGCTTGGCGGTGTATTCGCGCCGGTCAGCGAGCGTGACCTTGATCGATTCGACCACCGCGCCGCGCTGGCCGGCAGAGATCACATGATTGTTCGTCACGACGTAACCGTCGGCGGAGATAATGAAGCCCGAGCCGAGCGATTCAGCCTGACGTGTCACCGGGCGGCCGCCCTGCTGACCGCCGAACAACTCGCCCAGCGGCGTCCCCGAGAACGGGTTGGCCGCCTGGACCTGCACCCGCTGCGTGGTCGAAATGTTGACCACGGCCGGCTGAAGCTTGGCGACCATGTCGGCAAAGCTCATCGGCGCGCCGGCGCGGGGTGCCGCTGCCTGAATCGCCCCGGGTTCGTTCTGCGCGGTCTGCGCGCCGGCGGGGTTCTGCAGCACCAGCGCCGCGCTCGCGCCGCCGATCAGCAGCGCGGAGGTGATGGCATAGGCATAGCGCACGGGAGTGGTTCCTTTGGTCATCTTGCCCTTGGAGTTGACGCCCGTTCCGGGCAGCGTTTCGGTCATCGGTGCATTACTCGCCTGAAAGAGCTGAACGGCGATTGAATATGAACGAGCCGACAGCCGTTGGGGTCCGGATCATTCCTGACGGCGAAGCCAGGGCCTTAACGGCCCTGGCCCCGGAATTCGCGCAGATAGTCATTGTCGGGCGACAGGATGATCGAGGTATCCCCCATCGGGTCGCGGCCATTGCCGATGAAGGTGGTGCGATAGGACTGCATCGCGCGCCAGAAATCATAGAAGCGCGCATCCTTGTTGAAGCTCTGCGCATAGATTTCGGCGGCGCGGGCGTCCGCCTCCGCGCGGATGATCTGCGCATCCTTCTGACCATTGGCGCGGATCGTCGTCGCCTCCTGCTGACGCGCAGTGGCCATCCGGTTGAGCGCCGACTGTAACGGGCTGCCTTCGGGCAGGTTGGCCTGCTTGATCCGCACGTCGACGATCTCGACGCCATACTGGCTGGCATAACGCTGCAGGCCGGCCTGGATATTGTCCATCACCGCCGTCCGTTCCGGGCTGAGCAGCGAGGCGAAGGTGCGCTTGCCGAGTTCGGCGCGCAGGGCCGACCCGAACAGCGGCTGAAGCTGATCGGCGACGCGCCGTTCGGTTCCGGCGGTCACCACCATGCGCAGCGGATCGACGACGCGGAAGCGGGCAAAGGCATCGACCTCGAGCCGCAGCTGATCGGTCGACAGCACCGGCTGATTTTCCAGCTCGATGTCGAGCACGCGCTTGTCGACCCACACGACGCGCTGCACGAACGGCACCTTCACCTGAATCCCGGCGCCGGTGTTGCGGCCGAACTGTTCGCCCGGCTGATACCGGTTGATCGTGCGGATCGGCTGTTCGAGCTGGAGGATCACCGCCTGCTTGGTCTCATCGACCACGAACACGGTTTCGAGCAGCAGGAAGAGTGCGCCGAGGATCAGGCCCCCGAACAGGACCGGGCGCTTCATGATCGCGTTCACTGGGCGCCTCCCTGCTGCTGACCCTGCTGGGCCGGTTGTGCCTGCTGGCCCTGCTGAACCTGCGGCTGGGCCGGGTTCCCACGTGCCGCAGGGAGTGGGAGATAGGGGGTCACGCCGCGCGTCTCAACGACGGTCTTGTTCGACTTGGCCAGCACGGCCTCCATGGTTTCATAATAAAGGCGGCGCCGGGTCACTTCGGGGGCCAGCTTGTACTGTTCGTAGATCTTGTCGAACTGAGCGGCCTCACCCTGCGCGAGTGCGGTCACCTGTTGTGCATAGGCACGGGCCTGGTTGCGGGCGGCCTCCGCCTCCTGCTGCGCCGCAGTCACCTGCTTGAACGCCTCGTCAACGGCTGCCGGGGCCGATGCGTTCTTGATCGACACGCCGCGCACGCGCACGCCGGAATTATACTCGTCGAGGATCGCCTGCATCGTCTGCTGCACGCGCGCTTCGATCACCGTACGGCCCGGGCCGATCGCCTGATTGAGCGTCACACCGGCGACCGCCGCGCGCATCGCACTTTCCGCAGTGGCGCGCACGGTCGTGGTCGGCTCGGCGATCTGGAACACGAAATCTTCCGGATTGGCGATGTCCCAGCGGACCGCATAGGCGAGGTCAACGATGTTCTGATCCTGCGTCAGCATCAGATTCTCACCATTCCCTTCCGGGAAATCCTCATTGGTGATCTTCTGGACATTGACCTTTTCGACCGTCGCGATCGGTGCGGGCAGGGTCATGCCGATGCCCGGTTCCATCGTGTGCGAATAGCGGCCGAGCAGCTTGACCACGCCGCGCTGTTCCGGGGTGATCACATGAACGCTGGTGAAAGCGAGCCAGGCGAGCACGAGCAGGCCGGCTGCGATCAGCACGACCGGACGGCCCGGCATCTGGCCCGGAAAGCCGCCGCGACCGCCGCCGCCGCCGCTTCCGCCACCCTTGCGGGCGCGTTTCAGAAATTCGTCGAGACTGCTGACGTTCGATTTGCCGCCGCGCTTGCCTTCGGGCGGGAACGCCCATGGATTGCGCGGCCCGCCGCCCGAGCCGCTGTCGCCGCCCTTGCCGTCATCGCCTCCGCCATTGCCCCACGGGCTCTTATTCTCGTTCCACAGCGCATTTCCGAACCCGGAAGTGCGCGCGATCCAGCCTATCAGTCTCGCCATGCCGATCTTTATAGGGAGCGCGCAGCGGATTTACAGTGGCAGCGCGCGAAAGCCGTCCTATGTCGCGCGGCATGACCGATCAGACCGAACTTCAGGCCATCCTTGCCCCCATCGCCGCCGGGCGCGCCACGGTGCGCGTCGAGGGTGCGCGCGCCAGCATCATCCTCGACGTCACCGGCCTGCCCGAAGCGGCGCAGGACGCGCTGGAGGCCGATCTGCGTGCTGCAGCGCGCGTTCCCGGGATCGAAGAGGTGCGCATTGCGCGGACGGCGCAGCGGGTCACGCGCCGCCTGATCGCTGTGGCGAGCGGCAAGGGCGGGGTAGGCAAGTCCACCGTTTCCGCCAATCTCGCCATCGCGCTGGCCCGGGCAGGGCGCAAGGTCGGGCTGGTCGATGCCGACATCTATGGCCCGTCGCAGCCCAAGCTGATGGGGGTCGAGGGGCGCAAGCCGGTCGCCCATGACCAGAAGCTGGTTCCGCTCGCCACCGCTTATGGTGTGCCGCTGCTGTCGATGGGCGGGCTGGTCGCGGAGGGGCAGGCGATCGCCTGGCGCGGGCCGATGGCGGCGGGCGCGCTGACCCAGCTGGTCGATGCGAACTGGGGCGCCGCGGATACGCTGGTGCTCGACCTGCCGCCCGGTACCGGCGACGTCCAGCTGACGATGATCCAGAAGCATCGCCCGGCGGGCGCGGTGATCGTTTCGACGCCGCAGGACCTGGCGCTGATCGACGCGACCCGGGCGATCGACCTGTTCGCCAAGGCGGGGATTCCGGTGATCGGGATCGTCGAGAATATGGCGGGCTATGCCTGCCCGCATTGCGGTGAGGTGTCGGACCCGTTCGGCAAGGGCGGGGCGGAGGCGGCGGCGGAGCGGCTGGGCGTGCCGTTCCTTGGGCGCATCCCGCTCGACATCGCGATTCGCACGGCTTCGGATGCAGGCACCCCCCCGGCGGCCAGGAACAGGGTCGAGGGCGCGGCGTTTGCTGACGTGGCCGGGCAGGTACTTGCCTGGCTGGAGACCCAGAAAGGCTGACTCATGCCACTGACCAGTGACGCCGACATCAAGACGCTGCTCGACGGGGCGCGGACCATTGCGCTGGTCGGGGCGAGCGACCGGCCGGACCGTCCGAGCTATCGGGTGATGGCGATGCTGCAGGAGCATGGCTATCGGGTCATCCCGGTCAATCCGCTGATCACCGGCGAGCATCTGCACGGCGAATTCGTGTTCCGCGAACTGGCGCAGATTGGCGAGCCGATCGATATTGTCGACATTTTCCGGCGCCCGCTGGCAGCTGGCGAGGCGGTGGATGAAGCCATTGCCGTTGGCGCCAAGGCGGTGTGGATGCAGTTGGGCGTCATCAACGAAGACGCCGCCACGCGGGCCGAAGCGGCGGGACTTCGGGTCGTGATGGACCGCTGCCCCGCCATCGAGATCCCGCGGCTAGGCGTCGCCAAGGTCGCCCAAGGCACCGGCTAGCCGCTCGACGTCGCGGGTGTCGTGGTAGAGGCCGAAGCCGATCCGCAGCACATCGCCGCGGACATCGGTGATGATGTCCTGCTCCATCAGCGCGGCTTTCCACGCCGGGGCGTGCGGTGACCGCAACGCGAGGAAACGGGCGCGCGGGTCGCTGCCGGGGTTGAGCAATTCGGCGGCGGCGAGCGGGGTATCGGACAGGCTGGCGCGCAACTGTTCACGCAGCGGCGCGATATGCGCATTGATCGCGGCGGTAGTCAGCCCTTCTTCCGCCAGCATGTCGCGGATCGCGACGAAGCGGTAGAGGCCGCTGGGGTCGAAGGTCGATCCCATGAAGCGCATCGCATCGGCGGCATAGCCGATGCGGCCGGGCGGCGGGGCTTCGAGATCGGCGAATTCCGCGTACCAGCCAGTGATTTCAGGGCGCGGGCCGAAGCCGGGGGGGCAGTGAAGGAACGCGACGCCTTCGCCGGCCATCGCATATTTATAGCCGCCGGCGGTGTAGAACACGCGGTCGGCGACCGCCGACAGGTCGGTCTCCATCGCCATGAAGCTGTGATAGCCGTCGACCACCACCCAGGGGCCATCGGGCCGGGCCAGCGCGGCGAGGTCGGCGATCGCACCGAATACGGCGCCGGTTTCGAACATGACGTGGCTGATGACGATCAGGTCATGATGGCCGCTGCGCGCCGTGGCGAGGAAGCGGGCATCGAAATCGGGGCCGCGCGCGACCATTTCGAGCGTGATTCTGCCGCTTTCGATCCAGCGCTGCGCCTGACGGCGGAAGCTGTGAAACTCGCCGTCGCTGGCAAGGACGCGGAGCGGGCGTTCGCTGCGGGCCGAGACGATGCGCAGGATCAGGTCATGGGTGTTGCCGGCAAACACGATCGAGGACGGGTCAGGCAGCACCAGTTCGGTTGCGACATGGGCCTGCGCGGCAGGCCAGATTTCGCCCATCACCCGGTCCCATTTGCGGTCGGCGAGCCGCGCGGCGTCCTGCCATGCCGCCTGATGGCCAACGAATGACGCGTCGGGCCAGAGATGATGGCTGTGCGCTGCGAAATGCAGCCGGTCGGGGGCGGCAGCGATCGAGCGCTGGAACAGATGTTTGTACGACGTCATGTTCTTGCCTTTGCAAGGGCGGCACTAGCCCGCTCCCCCACCCGGCCACCCAGCGGTAGCATGATATGGGTGGCCGGGTGGGGAAGCGGGCTGGTGCCGAAGCACATCAAAGAAGCGTTCTCAGCGACCAGAGTTCGGGGAAGGCGCGCTTGGTCAGCGTGGACTGGAGGTAGGACGCGCCGGGCGTGCCGCCGGTGCCGGGCTTCATCCCGATCACGCGGGTGACGGTCAGCACATGCTTGTGCCGCCAAGTCGCCAGCGCGTCGTCGATATCGACCAGCTTTTCGGCGAGCTGGTACAGCTCCCAATGCGTCTCCGGCTCGCGATAGACCTGGGCCCATGCCGCCTCGACCGCCGGGTCGGCCTCGTAAGGCTTGGCCCAGTCGCGGCGCAGCGCGGCTTCGGGCAGGTCGAACCCGGCGCGGGCGAGCGCGGCATTGGCCTCGTCCCACAGGCTCGGCGCAGCGCCGTAGCGCTCGGTCAGCGGCCCCGGGACGCCGCCGCCGCGCAGCCCCAGCATGGTTTCGACCGCGCGGAACTGGTCCGACTGGAACCCGCTGCTGGTCCCCAGCACGTCGCGGAAGCGGGTATAATCGCTCGGCGTCATCGTGGTCAGGATTTCCCAGGACAGCGTCATCACCGCCTGAATCCGGCTGACCCGCGCGAGGCCCTTATACGCCTCGACCAAGCGGTCGCCGCGAACGAGATCGAGCGCGACTTCCAGCTCGGCGATCATCTGCTTGAGCCAGAGTTCCTTGGTCTGGTGGATGACGATGAACAGCAGCTCGTCATGCTCGTCCGAGATCGGATGCTGGGCGCTCAGCAGCTGGTCGAGGGCGAGGTAGCGCCCATAGGTCATCGGATCGGTCATGCGAACGCTCCGACGAACCGGACAAAGCGGACAAAAAATGCGTGTGTACGGGCGGTGTCAGCCGGGGCGGGGGGCAGGGTTGGTCGCATGCGATACGACTAACCCAGCCGGGGGGTTGTAGGAAATGGGGTTTCACACCACGGGGTCGGAAAGGCGGAGCTGCGCTCCGCTCTACCCCTCTCCAAGCTACGCTAGGCAGCAAGCTGCCTAGCTTCGCTATCCTCTCCCCTATCAAGGGGAGAGGGCAGAAAGGTCGCTAGTCCCGCAGCAACTCGTTGATGCCGGTCTTGCTGCGGGTCTGGGCGTCCACCGTCTTCACGATCACGGCGCAGTAGAGGCCGGGCTTGCCGTCCTCGGCGGGGAGGGTGCCGGGGACGACGACGGCATAGGGCGGCACTTCGCCGCGATAGATGTGGCCGGTGGCGCGGTCGATGATCTTGGTGCTGGCGCCGAGATAGACGCCCATCGACAGCACCGCGCCCTCGCCGACGCGGACGCCTTCGGCCACTTCGGCGCGCGCGCCGATGAAGGCGCCGTCGCCGATGATCACCGGATCGGCCTGAAGCGGTTCGAGCACGCCGCCGATGCCGACACCGCCGGAGAGGTGGACGTTCCTGCCGATCTGCGCGCAGCTGCCGACGGTGGCCCAGGTGTCGACCATCGTGCCTTCACCGACGAACGCGCCGATGTTCACGAAGCTGGGCATCAGCACGACGTTGCGGCCGATATGCGCGCCGTGGCGCACGACGCTGCCCGGCACCTGGCGGAAGCCTGCCTGCCGGAAGCGCGCATCGTCCCAGCCGGCGGTCTTGAGCGGTACCTTGTCGAAGCCGCCATGGCCGACCGCATTGTCGTTGAGGCGGAAGGAGAGGAGCACGGCTTTCTTGAGCCACTGATTGACCTGCCAGCCGCTGTCCACGGGCTCGGCGACGCGCGCTTCACCGCTGTCGAGCAGGTTCAGCGCCTCGGCCACTGCCTCACGCACCGCGCCGGTCGTCGCGAGCGAGATGTTGGCGCGGTCTTCCCAGGCGGCGTCGATCGTGGCGGCGAGGTCGGTCATGAATGCTCCTGAATGGTTTCGAGCCAGTGGCAGATGTCGTGGGTGATGTGGTCGATAAAGCCGTGATCGGCGTCGTCCGTATCCGACGGCGCCTGTTCCGAGCCATTATTGACCCAGACGGTGGTCATGCCCAGCGCCTTTGCGGGCGCGAGGTTGCGCGCCATGTCCTCGACGAACAGCGCGCGGGTCGGGTCGATGCGATACGCCTTGCACAGGCTGGCATAAGCGTGCGGGTGCGGCTTGGGGTGGTAGCTGCTGGCGTGGACGTCGTGGATCGCCTCGAAATGCGCACGGATGCCGAGCCGGTCGAGCACGCGTTCGGCATAGGGGGCGTCGGCATTGGTGAAGACGAGCTTGCGCCCCGGCAGCTTCGCGATCGCGGCGGCGAGCGGGGCGTTCTGTTCGAGGATGTCGATTTCGATATCATGGACGTCCGCGAGGTAATGGTACGGATCGACGCCGTGATCGGCCATCAGCCCGGCGAGCGTGGTGCCGTGGCTGAAAAAATAGTCTTTCTGCACCCGGTGCGCAGCGTCGGGATCGAGGTTGAGCAGCCGCGCGACATAGGCCCCGATGCGCTGGTTCATCTGCGCGAACAGCCCGGTTCCGCCCGGATAGAGGGTGTTGTCGAGATCGAACAGCCACGCGTCGATATGGGCAAGGTCGGGGCGCATGGCGGCGCGTTTAGGGGGGATGGCGGCGGAGGGGAAGGATGGGATTTGTTGGGGCGTTTAAATCCTCCCCGGAACGGGGAGGTGGCAGCGCGCAGCGCTGACGGAGGGGCCGGGGCACCGAAATCCCTTGCCTCGGGCCCCCTCCACCACGCCGCTTCGCGTCGCGGTCCCCCTCCCCGTTCCGGGGAGGATTTTTTGAGTAGCAAAACGCAACCGGCCTTCCCATCTCCTTCCCATGACAGCCTATTCCCTGCTCGACCTTGTCCCGATCCTTCAGGGTGGGACCGCCAGCCAGTCCTTTGCCAATGCCGCCGATCTGGCGCGCCATGCCGAAGCGGAGGGCTTCGCGCGTTACTGGGTCGCCGAGCATCACGGCATGGCGGGTATCGCGAGCGCGGCGACGGCGGTGGTGATCGCGCATGTCGGTGCAGCAACCTCCACGATCCGCGTCGGTGCGGGCGGGATCATGCTGCCCAACCATGCGCCGCTGGTCATCGCCGAGCAGTTCGGCACACTCGACGCGCTGTTCCCCGGGCGGATCGATCTGGGGCTGGGGCGCGCACCGGGGAGCGACATGACGGTCGCGCGGGCGTTGCGCCGGACGCTGGAGAGCAGTCCCGATGGCTTCCCGCGCGATGTGGTCGAGCTGCAAAGCTATTTCGCCGATGACGGGCAGACCGGCATCCGCGCGGTGCCCGGCGGCGGGGCGAAGCCGGAACTGTGGATCCTGGGGTCGAGCCTCTATGGCGCGCAGCTCGCAGCGGCGCTGGGCCTGCCCTATGCGTTTGCCTCGCACTTTGCGCCATCGGCGCTGGACGAGGCGCTGGAGGTGTATCGGCGCCAGTTCCGCCCCTCGGCGGTGCTCGACCGGCCCTATGCCATGGCCGGGTTCAACGTGTTCGCCGCCGATACCGATGGCGAGGCGGAGCTGCTCGCCAGTTCGATGCAGCAGGCGTTCGTTGCGTTGCGCACGACCGGGACGGGCGTGCCGCTGCCGCCGCCGGTGCCGGGCTATCGCGACACCCTGCCGCTCCAGGCGCGGGCGATGCTCGACCATGTGCTCGAATGCACTGCGGTTGGCGGGCCGGACGCGATCCGCGCCGGGCTGAAGGCCTTTATCGCGCGGACCGGGGTGGATGAGGTGATGCTGACCAGTTCGATCTTCGATCCTGCGGCGCGCAAAAAGAGCCTGGCGATCGCCGCAGCCGCGATGCGCCATCTGGCGGCCTGAATCCCGCCTGAATTGCCCGCCACTACGATGAACGGGGGCCGTTCAGGGGGCTGAACGAAGGAGTTGCCGGCACATGTCCGCAGCCAAGCCAGCCATCAGATGCCATATCGGCATTCACCGCCCACGCCGTCGCGACCGTCCCGGCCGGGGCGAATTCGAAACGCAATGCCGCGATTGCGGATGCGATCTGGTGCTGAGCCCGGTGACCGGGCGGTGGCGGTTTTCCGGGGTGATGGGTTAGGGCGGCGCGCTATTCCGCCCGAGCGGGTGTTTCATATCCTCCCCCTGGCGGGGGAGGATGAGGGTTAGCCCGCCGCCGCTGGTAGCCGCAGGCGCACCATCAGTCCGCCGAGATCCTCGCTCTCCTCAAGCGTGACGGTGCCGTCGTAGATTTCCGCCACGTCGCGGACGATGGCGAGGCCGAGGCCGGTGCCGGGCTTGCCGGTGTCGAGCCGAACGCCACGGTCGAAGATGCGGATGCGATCCGCCTCGGGAATGCCGGTGCCGTCATCCTCGATCAGGATTTCGACAAAGCCGGCATCGGCGCGGACGGTGATGAACACGCTGCCCCCGCCATATTTGGCGGCGTTTTCGACGAGGTTACCCATGATCTCGTCGAGATCCTGCCGCTCGATATGCGCGACCAGATCGCGCGGGCCGTCGGTGTCGATGCGGACATGCGGGTAGAGGCGGGCGACGGCGCGCTCGACCGAATCGACGCTGGGCCAGACCGGGGCGCGGCTGTGCGCGCTGCCGCGCCGCCCGACCGCGCGGGCGCGGGCGAGGTGATGGTCGACCTGGCGCCGCATCGTCCGCGCCTCGCGCACCACGGTCGCGGGGAGGTCGTCCGCCTCCGCCGTCGCGGCGTTCATGATCACGGTGAGCGGGGTCTTGAGCGCATGGGCGAGGTTGCCGGCGTGGCGCCGCGCTTCTTCGGCCTGGCGGTCATTATGGGCGACGAGGCCGTTCAGCTCCTCGACCAAAGGCGCGACTTCGGCGGGCATCGCCCCGTCGATCCGGGGCATTGCGCCGGTGCGCAGCTTCTGGATCGCGATGCGCAGCTTGCGCAGCGGGAGCAGCCCGTACCAGGTCTGCAGCGCCGCCATGACGATGAGGCCGGCGGCGAGCAGCAGGAAGCTGCGCACCAGCGTGCGGCGCAGCGCGTCGATCTGGGCATCGAGCGCCTCACGCGTGGCCGCGACCTGAAAGCGCCAGCGCACCTGCGACCCGGGCAGGCGCACATCGCGCTCGACGACGCGCAGCTTTTGCTCGAACTGGCTCGAATCATAGGTTTCGAGGTCGGCGGAGCGGTGCGGCCGGCTGGTGTCGAGCCGGCGATCCCAGAGCGAGCGCGACGGGAAGGGTTCGAACCCCTTGCCCGAAACCTGCCAGTAGAGGCCCGAATAGGGTTCGAGAAAGCGCTGATCGCCCAGCGCGCGGTTGAACGCGACATTCCCCTCCGGATCGAGCTCGGCCGAGACGATCATCGAGGTGAGCAGATATTCGAGCTGTTCGTCGAAATTGCGGGTGACTGCGCCGGTCAGCACGCGATCGAGCGCGAACCCGCCGCCGGCGAGCAGCAGCGTGATCCACGCCGCCGCGATCAGGATCATGCGGCGGCTGAGCGACCCGGTGCTGGGGGTATAGCTGCGCGGGGCGGGGTCGCCCGGGCGCAGCGGGACCGGCACTGGCGCGGGCGGTTCCGGCGTGCGGTGCACGAACGGAAAGGCGCGCGACAGCGTCAGGCCGAACGGAAGCTCAGGCACCGGCCTCCGCCGGTTCCTCGAGGCTGTAGCCAAGACCGCGGATGGTGGTGATGACGTCGGGGCCGAGCTTTTTGCGGATGCGCGTCACGAACACCTCGATCGTGTTCGAATCGCGGTCGAAATCCTGGTCGTAGATATGTTCGATCAGCTCGGTGCGGCTGACCACCTTGCCCTTGTGGTGGAGCAGGTAGGACAGGAGCTTGTATTCCTGCGCGGTGAGCTTCACCGGATCGCCGGCCTTGGTCACCTTGCCCGAGCGCGTGTCGAGCCGGATGTCGCCCGCGATCAGTTCGGCGCTGGCATTGCCCGATGCGCGACGGATGAGCGCGCGCAGACGAGCGATCAATTCTTCCGACTGGAACGGCTTGGCGACATAGTCGTCGGCACCCGCGTCGAGCCCGGCGACCTTGTCCGACCAGCTGTCGCGCGCGGTGAGCACGAGCACGGGGGTGGTCTTGCCCTCGCGCCGCCAGCGATCGAGCACGGTCAGGCCGTCAATCTCGGGCAGGCCGAGGTCGAGCACGATCGCGTCATAAGCCTCGGTCGAGCCGAGATAATGGCCTTCTTCCCCGTCGCTTGCGGTATCGACCGCATAGCCCGCCCCTTCGAGCGTCGCCTGAAGCTGGTTGCGGAGATTGGGTTCGTCCTCGACGATCAGAACGCGCATCGGTCTTTCCCTCTTGTTCGTACCGGGTCAGCCGCCCGACCGGCTGAGCACCTGGCCGGTGCGGCCGTCGACATCGATCCAGATGACATTTCCATTGCGCAGGAACTTCAGCGTGTAAATGCCGGTTCCCGAATCGAAGTCGAAGCCGAGATAGCGGGCGCCCTGACGCTCCATCTGGGGCACCACCCGCGCCTCGATCGCGCGGAGCGGGAGCAGGCGGCCCTCCATCCGGCCAGCGCGCGCAGCCTCATGGTCGCTGCGCCGGTCCTGCGGAACCGCATGAACCGGAACAGCGGCGGCAAGACACACGCCGAGACAAAGGACACCAATCATCTTCATTGCCCGGATGGCATAGGGCCGCCGCGTTGAACAGCCCGTGAATGCGGCGGAAAGGTGGCTGACAGCATCGCGCGGCGGTCCGTGCTTGCCCGATGGCGCGCGCGGCCCTACCTGCCGCGACCATGGCTGCCCCTGTCCTCTCCTATGAAAAGCTCGGCCTGATCCAGGGATCGGGCTGGTTGTTCCGCGACCTCGACATTCACATCGGCGCGCGCGACCGGCTGGCGCTGATCGGGCGCAACGGTGCGGGCAAGACCACCCTGCTCAAGCTCATCGCCGGGCAAATCGACAGCGACGAGGGGCGGCGGACGATCCAGCCGGGCACGCGCGTGGTGATGCTGGAACAGGAGCCGCGCATGGCCGGCTGCGTCACGCTGATGGACTATGTGCTGTCGGGCGACGATGCGCCCGCGCAGCACGAGGCGGAGGCGATTGCCGATCAGCTGGGCATCGACCTGACGCGCGAGGCGGCGACCGCGAGCGGCGGCGAGCGGCGACGCGCGGCGATTGCGCGCGCGCTGGCGATGGACCCGGATGTGCTGCTGCTCGACGAGCCGACCAACCATCTCGACATCCATGCGATCGAGTGGCTGGAAGACTGGCTGACCCGCTATCGCGGCGCGTTTGTGGTGATCAGCCATGACCGCACCTTCCTGACCCGGCTGACGAAGCAGACCTTGTGGCTCGACCGCGGGTCGATGCGGCGGGCGGAAGTGGGCTTTGGCGGGTTCGAGGCCTGGACCGACCAGGTCTATGCCGAGGAGCAGCGCGCGGCCGAGAAACTCGACGCGCGGCTGAAGCTGGAGGAGCATTGGCTGCAGCGCGGGGTCACCGGACGGCGGCGGCGCAACCAGGGGCGGCTGACCAAGCTGCTGGAGATGCGCGCCGAGCGGGCGGCGATGACCGGGCCGCAGGGCGCGGCGAACCTGACCACCGCGGCGGACGATTCGAAAACCAAGGTGGTGATCGACGCCAAGGGCGCGTCCAAGGCGTATGGCGCCAATGAGAATCGGCGCACGATCATCCGCGACCTGACGCTGCGCATCACGCGCAAGGACCGGATCGGCATTGTCGGCAAGAATGGCGCGGGCAAGTCGACCCTGCTCAAGCTGCTGACCGGCGAGATCGAACCCGATAGCGGGACGGTGACGCGGGCCAGGACGATCGATCCGGTGATCATCGACCAGCAGCGCAGCCGGATGCAGCCCGACAAGACGGTGCGCGAGGTCGTCGCCGATGGCGGCGAATGGATCGATGTGCTCGGCACGCGCAAGCATATCCACGGCTATCTCAAGGAGTTCCTGTTCGCGCCTGAGATGGTCGAGGCGAAGGTGGGGACGCTGTCGGGGGGCGAGCGCTCGCGCTTGCTGCTCGCGCGCGAATTTGCGCGGCCGTCAAACCTGATGGTGCTGGACGAGCCGACCAACGACCTTGACCTCGAAACGCTCGACCTGCTGCAGGAAGTGATCGCGGATTATGACGGCACGGTGCTGATCGTCAGCCACGACCGCGACTTTCTCGACCGCACGGTGACGATGACGATCGGGCTCGACGGATCGGGCACGGTCGACATGGTGGTCGGCGGCTATGCCGACTGGGAAGCAAAGCGCAAGGTGCGGACCGAGGCGAAGAAGGTGGCGGCGAAGGCCGCACCGGTTGCCGAAACGCCCAAGGCGCGGACCAAGCTGAGCTACAAGGACCAGCGCGATTACGACCTGCTGCCCAAGCGGATCGAGGAACTGGACGCGGCGATTGCGAAGGACGAAGCGGCGCTGGCCGATCCGGAGCTATATGCCAAGAACCCGAAGAAGTTCGACGCGCTGATGGCAGCGATTGCCAAGGCGCGCGACGAGAAGGACGCGGCGGAGCTGCGCTGGCTGGAGCTGGCGGAGATGGCCGAGGGATTGGGGGGAACTTAAAAATCCTCCCCGGCACGGGGAGGTGGCAGCGCGAAGTGCTGACGGAGGGGGCCCTCCTCTAACCGGATCGCTTGCCTTGGGCCCCCTCCACCATGCTGCGCATGGTCCCCCTCCCCGTTCCGGGGAGGATTTAAGAAGGCACCACCACGTCGATGGCGCGTTCGGCGACGCGCACCGTCACCGGCACGCGGGCGAGCACTTCGCCGTCGATCGAGATGCTGCGGCGGGGGCGGGCGTCGAGTTTCAGCTCGGTGCCGCGGAATTCCTCGACCAGTTTCTCACGGCCACGCAGGCGGAAGAAGCGGGCGTACCAGTCCCATGCCAGCCGCCAGCGGTTGCGGCCGGTAACGACCTGAATCAGCATCTCGCCGCTCTCGACACAGGCGTCATCGCTCATCACCACGCCGCCGTGGAACTTGCCGTTGAGGATGCGCACCTCGCTCGCCCACATGCGGTGCGGACCGCGCGCGTCGGTGACGGTGACGCGGAACGGGCGGAAGCGCGCGAAGCACCACAGCGCCCAGGCGAGATAGCCGACGCGGCCCAGATAGCGTTTCAGATTGTGCGGAACCGTCTTGCCGATCATCGGCGACAGGCCCATCGCGGCGGCATTGGCGAAATAGTCATTGTCGATCATGCCGAGATCGACGCGGCGGCGCTTGCCGGTGGCGATCGCGTTGATCGCACCGTCAAGGTCGAGCGGGATGCCGAGCGTGCGCGCGAAGCTGTTGGCGGTACCGAGCGGGAGCACGGCGAACACCACATCCTTGCCCACGACATCATCGACCACGCCCGACAGCGACCCGTCGCCGCCGCCGACGATCACCATCGGCGCGCCGCTGCGGATCGCGTCGCGCACGGTGTCGTCGAGCAGATCGGGGTCCTTCACCGGATGCGCGGCGATCAGGCGGATGCCGGCCGCTTCGATCTTTTGCCGGGCCGAGTCGAACAGCGCTTCGCCGCGCCGCGATTTGGCGTTGACGATCAGCACGGCTTCGCGGGGAACGGGAAGAGTCATGGCGCCCCAACCCCGCAGGCGCGGCGAAGGTCCATCGCGCGATCAGTACAGCAGTGCACGTTCGTCGATTTCACGGAACACCGGCAGTTCGAGTGTTGCGGTATCGGCCCAGCCGACATGGACAACATCCTCGAAATACCAGCGGTCATGGTCGCCATCCGATTTGGAATTGCAGCGCAGCGTCACGCGCTGGCCGAACGGTAGCCGGACGATCCATCCGTCGAGATGGGGGCGATGCGGCGCGCGGTTGGCGACGTTGAAGCGCAGCCAGAGATGGTCGTCGCCCTCCATCCGCGTGGCAAGCGGGACGCGCCAATCCTCGATCTCGCCCAGTTCGCCATAGCTGGTGACCGGTGCGAAGCCGTCGCGCGCGCGATAATCGATCCGCTGAAGCCAGCCACGGTCACTTGCGCGCGGCGGATCGAACGGCACTTCGCGCGGCAGCGCATTGCGGATGCCCGACCCGGGCATGCCGCGCGTCGCCTTGTCCCAGTGGATATGGGCATGCTGGATCGCAAGCTGCCCCCTCACAGGCGTTTGCCGTTTCGTCCCGCCAGGTCGACGACATATTGCCAGGCGACCCGGCCCGATCGGCTGCCGCGCCGGGTGGCCCAGTTGATCGCCTCCGCCGCGTCGAACGGCAGGCCGTGGTCGGCGGCGTAGGTCCGGACGATCGCGACATAGGTGTCCTGATCGATCGCGTGGAAGCCCAAGCTGAGCCCGAAGCGGTCGGCGAGTGCGAGGCTGTCGTCGATGCTGTCGCGCGGGTTGATTGCGCTGGCCTGTTCCTCGAGATTGCGGGGGATCAGGTGGCGGCGGTTGGAGGTGACAAACAGGCGGGTGTTGGCCGGGCGCGCTTCCGCTCCGCCCTCGAGCAGCGAGCGCAGCGCGCGCCCGTCCGAGGCGGCGTCAAAGCCGAGATCGTCGAGGAAAAGGACGAACGCGCGGGGGGCCTCGGCGAGTGTCGCGAACAGGGCGGGGAGGGTGTCGAGCGCGTCGGCCTGTGCCTCGACCAGCGCGACATTGCCGCCCTCGGCCTGGACGGCGGCGACCGCGGCCTTGCTCAGCGCCGATTTGCCGGTGCCGCGTGCACCCCACAGCAACGCGTCATGCGCGGGTAGCCCCGCAGCCAGACGGCGGACATTTTCGAGCAGCGTGGCTTTCTGTGGTTCGATCCCGACCAGTTCGGACAGCGGGAGCGGCGTGAAGGCGCGCGCGGGCTGAAGATGGCCGCGATGCCAGACATAGGCGGGATGTGCGCTCAGATCCGGTGCGGGCGGCGGTGGCGGCGCGAGCCGTTCGAGCGCGGCGGCGATGCGGTCTAGCGGGTCGGTCATCGCCCCGAGGGCTAGGGGGTGGGGCGGGGGAAGGCAAATAAATCCTCCCCGGAACGGGGAGGTGGCAGCGCGCAGCGCTGACGGAGGGGGGGGGGCGAGGCAAAGGAATCCGGTGCCTCGGGCCCCCTCCACCACCGCCTGCGGCGGCGGTCCCCCTCCCCGTTCCGGGGAGGAATTGGGTTAGGCCAGCCTTGCCAGCAGCGCTTCTGCCGCGCCCTTGTCGGTGAAGCCGGGGGTGGCGAGCGCGGCGCGGGTTTCGGTCACCGCCTCGGCCCTGCGGCCGGCATCGGCATAGGCTTGCGCCAGCTGCCAGCGCAGCATCGGGTGGCGCGGGGCGAGGGTCACGGCCTTGCGCAGCAGTTCGATCCCGCCGGCATGGTCGCCCCCCTGCGCCAGCGCCCAACCCATTGCGCCGGCGACTGCCGGGTTGCTCGGCGCGATGAGATAGGCCGCCTCGGCATAGCGCGCGGCGCGGTCGGGCTCGCCGGCGCCGGCATAGGCATAGGCGAGCTCGGCGAGCAGGGCCGCGTCGCGGTTGCCGATGCGCAGGCGGATCGCTTCGAGCGAATCGATCGCCGCGTCATAGTCGCCCGCGGCCGCTTGCCAGTGCGCGGACAGGCGCAGCGCGGCGAGGTTGAACGGGTTTTGCGACAGGAACAACGCCAGCGTGGTCGACGCGGTCTGGCGCTGGCCCGAGCGGTCGAGCGCCTCGACCAGCCGCAGCATGGCCGGTTCGTCGAAGCGGATGCCGGCGGCGGTTTTGTACCACGCGACCGCATCGCCGGGGCGCTTGAGCAGCATCAGCACGTCGCCGACCAGGCTGGCCGATGCGGGCGCACCGGGGTTGCGGCGGGCGACAGCCTGCGCGCGGGCGAGCGCTTCGCTGCCCCGGCCATTTTCGATCAGGCCGCGCAGCAGCGGGATCAGCGTTTTCGGGTCGTCGCCCCCGGTCTTGCCTGCGGCGGCGGCGAGGATGGGCAGTGAATCGTCCGAGCTGAACCAGTCGGGGTTGTCGCGTACGGGGAGCGCGGCGCGGTCGAAATAGCGGGCGGCCTCGGCCCGCTCGCCGATGCGTTCATAGC
Organism: Sphingomonas sp. BE123; assembly: GCF_031456015.1. Classification (NCBI taxonomy): domain Bacteria; kingdom Pseudomonadati; phylum Pseudomonadota; class Alphaproteobacteria; order Sphingomonadales; family Sphingomonadaceae; genus Sphingomonas; species Sphingomonas sp. BE123. The sequence continues at coordinate 870,029 of NZ_JAVDTW010000002.1, forward strand.
CGCGCGCGACAAGGGTCAGCGCATAGCTGTCGGCGTCGCCGCGCGCGACCACCGGGCGCAGCACGTCGATGCCGTTCTTTGACGCGTCGGCGCGGAGCAGCGCGGTGGCGAGCAGCTTGCGCGCATTGATGTTCATCGGCTGCAGTGTGATCAGCGTGCGGAGCTTCTCGATCGCGCGGGCATAGGCGCCTTCCTCGAGATCGAGCGCGCCGCCGAGCAGCAGTCCGCCGGGGAGCTGGCCGACGCCGCCGCCGGCGCGGGTGAGCAGCTGGCGGGCGAGGTCGAAGCGCTGGGCGCGCGCGGCGAGCACGGCTTGCAGATACAGCGCCTGCGGGCTGCGTGGGCGGACCTCCATCGCGCGGCGGGTAACGTCGAGCATCGCGCGCGTCTGCCCGGCGTCGCCGAGCGTCGCGGCGTACTGGATCAGCGTGGCGTGGCGATAGGGGTCGCGCTGCAACGCGCGATCGAACCAGGGGAGCGCGGCGACAAGGCCGTACTGGGTGCGGACCAGCTCGCCGCGCAGCAGGAGTGCGTCGGTATTGCCCGTATCAAGTTCGACCGCCTTCGCGCTCGCCTCGATCGCGCCGACGACGTCGCCGGCATTGAAGCGGAAGCGACCGAGTTCGGTCCAGGCGTCGGCGCTTTGCGGGGCGAGGGTGACGGCGGCCATCGCCGCCTCCTGCGCGGCGGCGAGGTTGCCGCCGGCGACATAGGCACGGGTCTGGACGCGCAGGGCGTAGAGGCGGTCGGCCGGCGGCGCCTTGCGGCTTTCGATGAGGGCGCGGCGGGGATCGCCCTGCAGCAGGATCGCGTGCGCCATCAGCGCATGGGTGCGGGCAGGCGCGATGCCGCTGTCGAGCGCGCGGCGGAGTGCGGCCTCGGCCGCAACGCCTTCGTCGAGCGCGAGATTGGCGCGGGCGAGCGCGAGATGCGCCTCGCCCCAGGATGGGTCGGCGCGGACCGCACTGAAGGCCTGGCTGCGCGCGGCCGAGGCGTTGCTGGCCTTGAGATAGGCGGTGCTGCGCGCCAGTGCCTCACGCGCGGCGGCGGGGTCGGGGCGGTCGGTGATGACCGATTTGAACGCGAACAGCGCGACCGCGAAGGCGCCCAGACACAGCAACGCCACGATGGCGCGGCGGACGATCAGGCCGCGGCGCGCGCGCGCTTCGCCCGACCGGCGACGGCGGCGGCGGGGTTCAGGGCTGGAGGTCATAGGCCTTCATCAGGTCGTAAAGGGTCGGACGGCTGATCCCGAGCAGGCGCGCGGTGCCGGAGATATTGCCCTCCGCTCGCGCCAGCGCGTTGGCGATGGCGCGGCGGTCGGCGGCTTCGCGGATCGCCTTGAGGTTGATCGGTTCGGCAGCCTGTGCGGGCGCGAGGTCGAGATCGGCGGCGGTGACCAGCTTGCCATCGGCCATGATCGTCGCGCGCTTCACGCGGTTTTCCAGCTCGCGGACATTGCCCGGCCAGTGCCACGCGTCGATCGCGTCGAGCGCGTCGGGGGCGAAGCTCTTGGCCGGCAGCTTCATCGCGCTGGCATGCTTGTGCAGCAAATGGCGCGCGAGCAGGCCGGCATCGCCGGGGCGCTCGGCCAGGCTCGGGATGCGCACGACGATCTCGGCGAGGCGGTAATAGAGATCCTCGCGGAAGCTGTTCGCGGCGACCATCGCATCGATGTCCTGATGGGTCGCGCAGACGATGCGGGTGTCGACAGGGATGGCCTTGCGCCCGCCGATCCGTTCGATCACGCGTTCCTGGAGGAAGCGGAGCAATTTGACCTGAAGCGGGAGCGGCACGTCGCCGATTTCGTCGAGGAACAGGGTGCCGCCCTGTGCCTGTTCGATCTTGCCCTCGGTCGTCTTGACCGCGCCGGTGAACGCGCCCTTTTCATGGCCGAACAGTTCGGATTCGAGCAGGGTTTCGGGGATGGCGGCGCAGTTGATCGCGACGAACGCGCCCGTGCGCCCGCTCGCTTCGTGCAGGCCGCGCGCGAGCAGTTCCTTGCCGGTGCCGCTGGCGCCGAGCAGCATGACCGAAACGTCGGCGGGAGCGACGCGCTCGATCGTGCGGGTGACCTTGAGCATTTCGGGCGCGCCGGTGATGATTCCGCCCAGCGCGTTGCGCGACTCCGCCCGCGCGGCGAGGCGGCGGTTTTCGGCTTCGAGCGCATGGACGTGGAAGGCGCGCGCGACGATCAGGCCGAGCGCGTCAATGTCGATCGGCTTCTGGTAGAAGTCCCACGCCCCCATCGCGATGGCGCGCAGCATCGATTCATGCGCGCCATGCCCGGACGCGACAATCACCTTGGTATCGGGCTTGAGCGCGAGGATCGCTTCGAGCACGGCGAAGCCCTCGCTCGTCCCGTCGGGATCGGGCGGCAGGCCGAGGTCGAGCGTGACCACCGCCGGTTCCTCGGCGCGGAGCAGCGCGATCGCGCTCTCGCGGTCGCCGGCGGGGAGGATCTGATAGCCCTCATAGGCCCAGCGCAGCTGGCGCTGGAGCCCGGGATCATCCTCGACGATCAGCAATTTGGGGAGCGGGGCGGGCTTGTCGGTCATGCGGCGTTTCCAAATACAGTAGCGTCGGCGCGTGCGGCGCGCAGGGTGACGCGGAAGCGGCTGCCCCGCCCCTCCGCGCTGGACACGTCGAGCCGGCCGCCCATTTCCTCGGCCAGCTTGCGCGCTTCGAACGCGCCGATGCCGAACCCGCCGGGCTTGGACGAGACGAACGGCCGGAACAGCTTTTCGCGGACAAAGGCCGGCGACATGCCGCAGCCGCGGTCGATCACGTCGATCGCGACCGCGTCCCCCAGCTCGGCGATCGCGAGCGTGACGCGTGCGTCCGGCGCGCTGGCATCGATCGCGTTCTGGACGAGATGGCCGAGCAGGGTTTCGAGCCGCGCGGGATCGGCGATCGCGAGCGGATCCCCCTTGCTCACCACTTCGACCTGGTGGGTGGCTTCGCGGCTGCGCGCGATGCGGCGCAGCAGCGGGGCGAGCGGCATGGCGACGGGCGGGTCGGTGCGGGCGCGGTGATGCTGCGACAGGCGCGCGAGCAGGTCGTTCATGCGGCCCGCCGAATCCTGCAGCGTCGCGACCATGTCGGCGCGGAATTCGGGATTGTCGGCATGGCGTTCGGCATTGCGCGCGACCAGCGTGAGCTGGCTCACCAGATTCTTGATGTCGTGCAGGATGAAGGCGAAGCGGCGGTTGAATTCGTCGAACCGCGCCGCTTCGGCCAGCGCTTCCTGCGCGCGCTCCTCGGCAATGTGGCTGGCAACCTGGCGCCCGGCGGCGCGGAGCAGGTCGAAATCCTCCCAGTCGAGCGCGCGGGGGACCGGCGGCCGGGCGAGCACGATCACGCCCGCGAGCCGCTGCTGATGCGGGAGCGGCACGACCACCCAGGCCTGATCCCAGGCGCGGATCGACGGCGGGGCGGTGTCGGCGCCCTCGCCAGTGTCGAGTTCGACGATATGCGCCGGGTCGATCCGGTCGGTCTGCCAGCTTTCGCCATAGGCAGCGGGCAGGTCCGCGCGCGCGACATTCCATCCCGCACCGACGACCATGGCCGCCCCTTGTGGCAGCAGCAGCACGCCGGCGGGCGAATCGGTCAGATCGGCCAACGCCTTGATGATGCGTTCGTCGAGCGGGGCGGCGCCGGCCGGGTCGCCGAGCGTTTCGGTAAACCGCATCCATTCGGCGCGGTAATCGTAGCGATGGCGGAAGAAATGCTTGGCCAGCTTGACCTTGATCCAGGCGCGCAGCCACGAGCTCGAGATCAGCGCGAGGATCGCGGCGGTCGATCCGAAGACGAAGGCGGTCTGGAGCAACCGCGCATTGGCGCCGCCGATCGCGGCCAGCGCGCTGGTCGCCGCCGCGAGCAATGCGACATAGACCCCGACCCCGATCAGGGCGAGCGTCTGATAGATCACGGTCCGCGACATTTCGACCGGGCGCGCGGCGCGGTGCTGAAGCCCCGCCGCAATCGCAGCGGCGATGCAGACGAGCGCCAGTCCGCGCACCGCGACCAGCTGAAGCGGCCAGCCTTCGACCAGCCAGGCGACGCTGAACAGGTTGACATCGACCAGCCACAGCGCGCCGAGCGCAAGGATCACCGGCCGCACCGCATGACGCTGACGCGGCGCGAGCGCGCTGTGCAGCCCCTGCACCAGCAGCAGCGCGGCGACGGCGGCGAGCAGCTTGAGCAGCAGCGCGGCATCGAGCACGGCGCGCGGGAGGCCGGGGCTGGCGCTGGTCAGGACGTCGAGGCTCATCGCCATGACGATGACCATCGCGACCACCCCGAACACCGTGCCGATCGCCGCAGGTGGCCGCTCGATCGCACCGCTGCGGGTCAGCGCGACCATGAACCCGAACCAGGCGAGGTTGCGCGTCGCCGCCGCAAGCTGGGTCACCAGATCAGCCTCTCCGATCCCGGCGACCGCGAGTGCCCAGAGCGCGGTGACGCCGAGCGCGGCGGAAAGCGGCATGCGCGGCATCGCCAGCCCGTCGCTGCGCAGCGCCCACAGGCCGAGCGCGCCGAACAGCAGCGCGGCGAGCGCATGGCCCCAGAGGATCAGCGTCGCGAGCATGAGCGGCGTCGAGGCGGCTGCCGGGACGTGCGAATCGCGCGCATCACCGCGCCCCGTCCGGGAACAGAACGACGCGCAGTGTCTGGAGCAGGATCAGCAGGTCGAGGAAAGGCGAGTAATTCTTCGCGTAATAGAGGTCGTATTCCAGCTTTTGCCGGCTATCCTCAATCGATGCGCCATAGGGGTAGTTGATCTGCGCCCAGCCGGTGATGCCGGGCTTCACCATGTGCCGTTCGGCATAATAGGGCAGCTGCTGTTCCAGATCCTCGACGAATTGCGGGCGTTCCGGGCGCGGGCCGACAAAGCTCATTTCGCCCTTGAGCACGCTCCAGCACTGCGGCAGCTCGTCGATCCGCACCTTGCGAATGAAATTGCCGACGCGGGTGATGCGCGGATCGTCCTTTTCCGCCCAGACTGCCTTGCCGGCGACTTCGGCATCCTGCCGCATCGAGCGCAATTTGATGATGTCGAACCCCTGACCGTACAGGCCCACGCGGCGCTGGCGGTAGAAGGCCGGACCCTTGCTTTCGAGCTTCACCGCCAGTGCGCCGAGCAGGATCACCGGCATGGTCAGGGTGAGCAGGATCAGGCTGGCGGTGATGTCGAACAGGCGTTTGAACATGCTCGACAGCATCCGGCCCGACGAGAAGCCGTCGGAGAAGATCAGCCAGCTGGGATTGACCGATTGCAGGTCGACGCGCCCGGTTTCGCGTTCGAGGAAGGTCGAGATCTCGTTGACGTGCACGCCCGTGGTCTTGATCCGCAACAGATCCTTGAGCGGGAGCGCGTTGCGGCGTTCTTCGAGCGCGAGCACCACTTCGCTGGCGTTGAGCAGCACGACATGGTCGGCGAGATTGTAGATCGCGTCGCGCGCAATCGCTTCGGGAATGACGCGATTCGCCTCGCTCATCGCGACATAGCCGACCACAACGAAGCCTGATCCGGGCTTTTTGGACAACAGCTTGAGCCGTTCCGCGCGCGGGCCGGCGCCCAGCACGACCACGCGGCGCTTGAACACCTGGCTGCCCAGCGTCTTGCCGAGCAGGATGCGCAGCGCGAACAGCGCGACCAGCGATGCGAGCATCGCGTAGAGCAGGTTCGAGCGCCAGAAGGTCAGCGCGGGTACCAGGAAGAAGATCACCGACAGGAAGATCGTGCCGAGCGAGACCGCGACCAGCAGCCGCGCGGTCGCGACGCGGTTCGACTGGAGCGCGTCGGCGCCGTAGACCCCGACCGCGATCATCGCGAGTTCGAGGCTGACGACGAAGCTGAGCATCTGGGGGATGCGGGTCACGATCGGCTCGACATCCATGCCGATCTGGCGCGCGCGATAGATCCACCCGAACTCCGCCGCGCCGAACAGCAGCAGGATATCGAACAGCGCGAGCAGCAGCACGGCGTTCGGAATGTAATGTTTGAACAGGCGGATCATGGCCCGGACCCTAAGCTGCGAGTGTAAACAAATCCGACACTGCGCCCCGTGTCGCGCAAATTGACCAAAAAATGCTGAACGGACGCGGGGTTGGCCCGCGATAGTGGTTGGCGCACGGGGGCGGGGCCGCTTATGGGTGCCGGGCGCGGGGTGAGAGGGGATGCAATGAGTGAAGTCGAGGCGATCGTCCCGGTAATCCTGTCAGGCGGGGCCGGAACACGGCTGTGGCCGATGTCGCGCGCGGAACGGCCCAAGCAGCTGCTGGCGCTGACCGCCGAAGAGACGATGCTGCAGCTGACCGCCGGGCGGACCCCGGCCAGCGCCGGATTTGCACGGCCGGTGATCGTCGCGAACGCGCTGCACGCCGACCAGATCACCGAGCAGATGGGCGGCGCCGCGGCGATCGATGCGATGATCCTGGAACCGATTGGCCGCAACACCGCGCCGGCGATCGCGCTGGCGGCGCTGGCGGTAGGCGGCGGGCCGACGCCGCTGCTGGTCATGCCGTCCGATCATGTGATCGCCGACATTCCCGCCTTTCACGCCGCGATCCGCACGGCATTGCCGGCGGTACGTGCCGGGTGGATGGCGACATTCGGCATCACGCCGGATCATCCCGAGACGGGCTATGGCTATATCCGCGTGGGCGAGGCGATCGGTGCGGGCATTCATCGGGTTGCGCGCTTCGTCGAGAAGCCGGAGCGCGCCGTCGCCGAAGCGATGGTCGCGAGCGGCGACCATGTCTGGAATGGCGGTATCTTCCTGTTTCGCGCCGACACCTATCTTGCCGCGCTTGCCGCCTTTGCACCCGAGATGCTGGCCGCGTGCCGCGCCGCGATGGCACAGGCGACGCGCAGCGGCGTGCAGATCCTGCCCGACGCGACCGCCTTTGCCGCGTCGCCATCGGATTCGATCGACTATGCCGTGATGGAAAAGGCCGAGCAGGTCGCGGTGGTACCGGTCAGCATGGGCTGGTCGGATGTCGGCAGCTGGGACGCGCTGCACGCGATCAGCGCGTGCGACGCCGATGACAATGTCTGCCGCGGCGACGTGGTCGCGATCGACACCATCAACTGCCTCGTCCGGGCGGGAGCGGGCAAGCGGGTGGCGCTGGTCGGGGTGTCCGACCTGATCGTGGTCGCCGATGGGGACGATATCCTGATCCTGCCGCGCGGGCGCAGCCAGGAAGTGAAACGCGTGCTGGCGGCGATGCAGGACTGAGCTGGCGCGACGGATGCGGGGCGATGCCCGCTAGTCTGCCGGCTCGAACAGGATGGTGACGCCATCGACCGGGCGTGCGCGCAGCATCAGTGGCGGCGGGACGCGTTCGCCATCGATCAGGACGTAAAGGCGCCCGGGCACGACCGTGCCGGCGCGGAAGGCGGCAGTCTCTGCCTCCTGCCGCGCGGCGCTGGCGCGCGACTGGCGCGCGACATAGACGCTGCGTACCGGCACGCGGGCCTTGGCCGCGCGCCACGCGATTTCCTGAAAATGGCCCAGCCCGCGGGTGACATCGGCGGGGACGAAGGCGATGTCGGTCGCCTGCGCGATCAGCAGATCCCATTCGGGGGACGGCGTGCGCAGATAGCGCGGCCCGCCCTGCGCCTCGGCCGACTGGGCGCGGATCGCCTGCGCCATCGGCGCCAGATCGGCGGCCTGGATCACCGCTGCCGCGAGCAGCACGCGCCGTGCGGTCGCGTCGGGCAGACGGTAGAGAATGCGTAGCGCCGCGAACACCAGCACATAGGCGACCGGCCAGAACAGCCGTCCCGATGCGCGCACGGCGTCGAGCGCCACCGCAATCTCGCTCGGCAAATGCCAGCGCGGCAGCATGTGCCCGGCAAAATCGGGGTAGCTGCTGATCGCCAGCAGCGTCAGCACCGCCAGCGCCGGAAGCAGCCAGCGATAGCGCGCCAGGCTGTCGGGCGCGGTCCGATCGGGACGCGGCAGCCGGCGCGCCAGCAGCGCCGCCGCCGGGATCAGGAGCAGCAGGCCGAGGCCGAGATACTGGAACCCCTCGAACGCGCGCCCGGGACGCTGGGCGATGGCGGGGACGAAACTCGACTGGCCCGCGACCCCGGGGTTCCAAAGGGCGTCGATCGGCATGGCAAAGGCGCCGTAATTGCCCGAGGGCGCAAAATCGCCGAACACGCCGAGGGTCCAGGCGAGTGCGGCGACCAGCGCGATCATCGCGAGCCCTTCGCCGATCAGCCGCGGGACCATCCGCACGTCGCGGGCGGCGCGCTCGAGCAGGGTGCTGGCCCAGATCGCGCCGACCATCACCAGCAAATAGCTGTGCACCAGTGTCGTCAGCGCGATCAGCACCGCCCAGCCGCGCGGTGAGGCCGCGCGCTGCGGATCGTCGAACCGCCATACCGCCCACAGGATCAGCCAGTGCGCCATGAGGTTCACATGGACCACGCGGTTGAACAGCGTCGGCAGCGCGGCGAGCAGCAGCACGCCGCACCACAGCGCGACCGGGCCGGGGGCATAGCGCCGCAGCAGCAGCCAGGCGAACAGGATCTGCAGCCCGAGACAGGCGAGCAGCCACCAGCCGATCAGCTGGGCATCGGCGGGAAGCGCCCAGCGCAGCGGGAAGGCGAGGAGCGACAGCAGCGGATTGCTGTCGGTGAACAGCAGCGGCGTTCCTTCCGGTGCGCCGAGCAGCGTCGTGTGCAGGAACCCGGGCGCCGGATCGTGCAGCCACGCATCCAGCCCCAGCGCATTCTCGCCATTGTCGGTGCCGCGCAGCAGCCAGCCGACATTGCCGATGTCGAGTATCTGCCAGTGGAAGAAAACCCCGAACAGGACCAGCGGCAGCACGAGCAGCGGCAGGGGCGGAGTCCGGGCGGCCAGGGTCATGCGCGGGCTATAGGCCGGGGGACGGCAGGCGGCCAGCGGATCAGGCGCGGACGCGGTTCAGCGCGGCGCGGGCGAGCGTCCCGGCGCCGGCCCAGGCGCCGCTCGCGCTGAGCGGATTGAACAGCCGGAGGCGATGGCGCTCATCGCGCCGGTCCATCCATTCGGCCTTATAGGCCTCGTCGCCATTGCCATAGTCGATCAGCGCCGGGCGGTCCTGGTCGAGCACATGGCGGAACATCGCATAGGACAATAGCGTGCCCGGCGACTGGCCACGTTCGCTTTCGAGATGGGCAAGTTTGTGGATCGTCGCCACGCCATGTTCGACGGTCCAGAACTGCGCCGCGACGGGGCGTCCATCCCGCAGCGCGATGCCGAGGCGCAGCGTGCCCGCTGCCCCCTCCTGTTCGGCATAGGCGCGCAGAAATGCTGGCGACCCTTCCTGCGGTTTCCAGCTGCCGGCATAGACCGCCTCGTACGCGGCCCAGGCAGCGGCGTCGAAGCGCGTGTATATCCGTGTTTCGACCGGATGCGCCTTGGCGCGGCGGCGGACGGTGTTGCGCAGCTTTGACCCGCGGCGCGCCCAATAGGCGTCGAAATCGAGTCCCGTCGTGTCCGCGACCCAGTGCGCCGCCTCGACCCGGGTCAGCGCCAGCCATCCGGCGCTGCGGAATGCTGCGGCCAGGGCGGCCGAGTCCGCCGGTTCGAGCGGCCACAGGGTGATCGCGCCGAAATGGCGACGCAGCCGCCGGGCAATCGCTGCCAGCAATGCGGTACGCGTGTCGGCCGGGCATCCTGGCGATGCGATCGGCGCATAGGCGAGCGTGTACCAGCTGGCAAAGCTGCGCGCCCGGCCGGCTCCGGCATCGCGCAGCGGCAGCCACACGGCGTGCGGCCCGCTTCGCGCCGAGATCGTGACCGGCGGTTGGTGTGGGGCGATATGCTGCGCCGTGAGTGTCAGCCAGTCGAGCCGGTCATAGGGACCGGGTTGCAGCGCGCGGTCGAGCAAGCCGGCGGCATCGCTGGCCAGCGCATCGATCGAACCCGTTACGCCGGTCGCGATCGCCGCAGCGGGGGCGTCGGGGCTACCGACATCGGCGATCAGCGGCGCGTGCGCGGTCATTCGGGATGCCCGGTCAGGCGGCGCGCCTTCTGAATGCTGCGCCAGGCAAGCGACTTGAGATGATTCTGACGTGGGAAGCGTTGCGGCATGGCGGGGCGAAGCCCGGCGCTGCGCAGCAACCGGTTGAGACCATGGGCGTCCGCCTCGCGATAGCTCCATTCCGAGCGCCACGTGACCGACAGCGAAATCGACATGGCCGGCCCGTTCTGCACCCAGTGCGGCGCTTTGACCGGGACATAGAGCGCTTCGCCCGGGGTCAGCCGCAGCGGCGTCCCCTTGCGCGCGAAATCATCGCGATAGGGCAGGTTGCGGTGCCCGCCGGCATGAAATGCTTCCTGCAGCGCGCCCGGCACCAGTTCCGGATCCGCCGCGGGAAACACGGTCATCACCTTCTCGCCGCGCAACTGCATCAGGATGTTGTGCTCTGGGTCGATATGGAACGGGGTGACCGCGCCCGGCGAAGAGATGAAGATGAAGGCCTCGCGCTTCAACATTGCGCCGGTGCGGCGTGCGACCAGCGGCTCGATCTCGTCGAGCACGCGGTCGAGCAGCGCGCGGTAAAGCGGATCCTGATCGACGAACTTGAGCACCATCCACGAGCCGTTGCGCTCGATCGAGCGGATCGTTTCCGCTACCGACAGGCCGTTGCTGCGCAGCGCCTGGGGGTCGATCCCGACCGGGATGTCGGCCAGATTCTGTTCGACATCGACCGGCCGGATCCGCTGCGACAGCGCGACCAGCGCGTCGAGCTCGAACAACGGATCGCCGCACAGCCCGTGCGCGAACAGACCCGGGGTCTCCGGATACAGCGAGTCGAACGCGGATCGCGCGGCGGCGTCGAACACGGCAGTCATGCGTCACTCTCCATGGCGTTATCCGGCGCGGGACGCCGGGCGTGCAGCGCGCGGAATCGGGCGGCCGCCCGCTCCAGTCCGCGGACCAGCGCGAACAGGCTGCGGTTGCGCGGGCCGGCCAGGGGCACCGACACCCGCACGATCGTCCGCCGCTCGCCCCACAGGCTGTTGATCATCGGGTGGTTTTCGACCGCGCAGCTGTCGACCCAGTCAATCGCGTCGCGGGCCAGGATTTGAAGATTGTCGAGCTGGATCAGGACGCCGGGCGAGAAGCGGCCAAGCGTCTCGTCGAACGCGGTCTTGAACGCAAAGGCGCCCGGCGGCGCCAGCAGGTTGACCAGCATCGCAATGGCAACGCCGTCGCGGTCGATCCGCAGCATGTCGAGCCGTCCAAGGCGATGGGCGCTCGCCACCACCTCGCGGAAAAAGGCGGCGGTTTCGGCGGTGCAGCCAAGTGCCGAGCCGGCCTGGCCCTTCCACCCGGCCTGTTCGAGCGCGAGAAAGGCGTCGATCCACGGTCCGGCCGGTTCGTCGGGCGCAAGCCACCGTGTCGAAATGGTGCCGCTTTCGGCGAGGCGCGCGCGCAACCGGGCGAGTTCCTTGCGCTTTTTCTTGCGCACCGTTGCGGCGTAATAGGCGTCGGGGGCGAGGTCGCTGGCGAGCATTGCGCGCTCGATCCGGTGCACGGTATCGCACGGCCGGCCGCGCTGCCCGGCCGCCGCGACGAGCCCGCGATGCACTGCGCCGTTATCGACCAGCCCGGTGACATGCAGCAGCGCGCCGGCGCCGGGCTGGCGATCGAGCGTCGCGAGCATCGCGCTCCACGCCGCCGCCTCGCAGCCCTGCCGGATCAGCGGGGTGCCGAGGAAGCTGTGATAATGGCACCAATTCTGGCTATGGCGCAGCGGCAGCCGGCCATAGCGCGGTGCCGTCACGACCGGCATCAACGCGACCAGCTGAGCGCCCGCAGTCACCGTCAGGTAGCGCAGTCCGGGCGGGGCGAGGTGCCGACTGGCTTCGGCAAACCAGCGCTCGGCGAAGACATTCGGCTCGACCGCAGCCGCGGCTAGCCGATCCCATTGCGCCGCGCAGATGTGCTCCGGCAGGACGATCGCGCCGGCGAAGCCGTCGGGCGCGCAGGCGTCGATCGCTTCGGCCACATGCGGCATGGCGAAGGTGGCAGGCGCGTTCATCGCAGCAAGGGCCGGAGCGGGGTCACGCGCCCTCCCTAGCCACCAAGCGTTAAATTTCCCCAAGTCGCATGAAATCTTGCCGTTCGCCGGTCTGCCGGCGCGGAAAGCAGCGGGAGATGGGGCGCTTCCGGTGAACATTACTATGCGGGCGCGGCAGGGATCCGCCTCGGTGAGTCTCACATATTGACGCGGGTTTCCGCTGCGCGACTCGCGGTGAATCGCGGGGTTGGGCGAGCGGTGTCATACGGCAAGGGCGATTGATGCGAATCGCTATCGTTAAGTCCATTTTCTGTGGATAACGATAAACGATATTAAAAACATGAAATATGCCGTATCTGTACAATTCATTATAAGTTTAGATTGTTTAATAATCTCTAGATGTTGATATCTATATTCGTACGGTAAAATAAAAACCTGCTCGGTGAGTGGCATTTATCAAGGGGTATGCTGGAAAATCCCCAATTGTAGATTCTCGGATCGTAGATTCCCGATATCGCCGATTAACCATGAATCGGTGGAAAAGTCGGATGTAGGGAATGCGAGTCGAGTATGGAGATTGGGGTCATGCGGAGTAGCGTTTCGGAATGCATCGAACCTGGTACTGGTGGCCGCTCGGCGCCCTGGCCTGCTCCCGCAGCGCCGCGTGAGCGCAGCCTGTTTGCTCCCGCCGATGGCCGCTTTGCCCCGCCGGCAGCGGCACGCCCGATGCGGCCCCGGCCGGTCGGGGGGTTCGTTCCCTATGCCGGCCATTGCATCGTGCCGGTCAAGGCCAACGGGCTGGTCCGCTTGCCTGGATTTGTCCGCCGCAACGTCAACAGCGACGGCCCGAGCATCTTTCTGGGGCTGCACGCGACGCAGAACTGCCTGGTCGGTTCGAGCGTCCAGTGGTGGCAGCAGCTGACCCTGGCCTGTGACAGCCACCAGTTCGAGGCGGCGGGAGCCACGCCGCGCCGCGACATTCCGCCGCCGCCCGCGCCGTCGCGCCGGCTGTTCGGCTTTTGCGAGGAATTCTGGCGGCCCAACGAATTCGTCAAGCTGCCGAGCTGGGCGCGCGCAGTCGCGGGGATCGCCAATGCGGCGCTGTTCGTCGGGACCGGCGAAACGTTCGAGATCTGGTCGCTGGAAGACGCGATGAAGTCCGACGATCCGCACCTGGTGGCGCTGGTCCATTCCGCGACCAAGCTGCAGTGAGCGGGAGGGCGGGGCGATGGGGCGCTGTCACCTGACCGGGCACCAGCCCGGCGAGGACGTGATCTGGAACGAGGGGTATTTTTTCACCAGCTGCACCCGGTGCGGGCGTGACATGATGCGGGCCGACGGGCCGTGGCGCACGGTGCCGCGCAAATATCGGGTCGTGTGGCGGAGCGGCTATCATCGCCATGCGGTGCCGAGCGATTTCGGACGGCGTCTGCCGGTCGCGGCGGCGATGGTCAGCGACCGCCGGGTCAAGCTGCCGCGCCACAGCGTCGGCTGCGTGATCCTGGGGCCGGCGGAGCGGGTGGACGAGGATCCGGCGGAGCGCACCGCAATGGATCAGGCAATTGCTGCATTCCGGCTGCTCGGGATGCGGTGAGTAACGTGTAGCGTAGCGTAAGGAAAAAGGGCCGGGGAGTCGCCTCCCCGGCCCTTTTTTTGTTCAGCCGGCTGGCTGGCGGATGGTCCCGTCGTTCGGCGCGCCGACCCGACGATCCGATCTGCGCGGGTCCTGGGCCAAGCGCACCTGGCCCAGGCCGTGTCAGATCAGAAATCCATGCCGCCCATGCCGCCCATGCCGCCGCCGCCCATGGGCATGGCGGGCTTGTCTTCCGGCAGCTCGCTCACCGCCGCTTCGGTGGTGATGAGCAGACCGGCGACCGAGGCTGCGTTCTGGAGCGCGGTGCGAACGACCTTGGTCGGGTCGATCACGCCGGCGGTGACCAGGTTTTCATAGGTGTCGGTCGAAGCGTTGAAGCCGAAGGCGGTGTCGTTCTGGTCGAGCAGCTTGCCCGAGACAACGGCACCGTCATGACCGGCATTGGCCGCGATCTGGCGGACCAGTGCGGTCAGCGATTTGCGGACGATGTCGACGCCACGGGTCTGGTCCTCGTTCACGCCGCTGACGCCTTCGAGCGCCTTGGTCGCGTAGAGCAGCGCGGTACCGCCGCCGGGGACGATGCCTTCCTCGACCGCAGCGCGGGTTGCGTGCAGCGCGTCGTCGACGCGGTCCTTGCGCTCCTTCACTTCGACTTCCGAAGCGCCACCGACCTTGATGACGGCAACGCCGCCAGCCAGCTTTGCGAGGCGCTCCTGCAGCTTTTCGCGGTCATAGTCCGAAGTCGTGACTTCGATCTGCTGACGGATCTGCTCGGTGCGGGCCTTGATCGATTCGGCTTCACCGGCGCCATCGACGATGGTGGTGTTGTCCTTGTCGATCGACACGCGCTTGGCGGTGCCGAGCATGCCCAGCGTGACGCTCTCGAGCTTGATGCCGAGATCCTCGCTGATCACTTCGCCCTTGGTCAGGACCGCGATATCCTCGAGCATCGCCTTGCGACGATCGCCGAAGCCCGGAGCCTTGACCGCTGCGACCTTGAGGCCGCCGCGCAGCTTGTTGACGACGAGCGTGGCCAGCGCCTCACCCTCGATGTCCTCGGCGATGATCAGCAGCGGGCGACCCGACTGCACGACCGCCTCGAGGATCGGCAGCATCGCCTGGAGCGACGACAGCTTCTTCTCGTGGATCAGGATGTACGGGTCGTTGAGCTCGACCGCCATCTTCTCGGGGTTGGTGATGAAGTAGGGCGAGAGATAGCCGCGGTCGAACTGCATGCCTTCGACGACGTCCAGCTCGAATTCGAGGCCCTTGGCCTCTTCGACCGTGATCACGCCTTCCTTGCCGACCTTTTCCATGGCTTCGGCGATCTTCTCGCCGACTTCACGGTCGCCATTGGCCGAGATGATGCCGACCTGGGCGATCTCGCTCGAGCCCGAAACCGGCTTCGAACGCGACTGCAGGTCCGCGACGACCTTGGTCACCGCGAGGTCGATGCCGCGCTTCAGGTCCATCGGGTTCATGCCGGCCGCGACCGACTTCATGCCTTCACGCACGATCGCCTGGGCGAGCACGGTGGCGGTGGTGGTGCCGTCGCCGGCGACGTCGTTGGTCTTCGAGGCGACCTCGCGGACCATCTGCGCGCCCATATTCTCGAACTTGTCCTTCAGTTCGATTTCCTTGGCGACGCTGACGCCGTCCTTGGTGATGCGCGGGGCGCCGAAGCTCTTGTCGATCACGACGTTGCGGCCCTTCGGGCCCAGCGTGACCTTCACTGCGTCGGCGAGGATGTCGACGCCGCGCAGGATGCGCTCACGCGCGTCGCGGCTGAATTTTACGTCCTTGGCTGCCATGGGGCTACCCTTTCAAAATCTGGAAGTTGACGAAACTGACGTTTTCGAGCGGTGTCCGGCGGTCAGCCGACGATCCCGAGAATGTCGCTTTCCTTCATGATCAGCAGGTCTTCGCCGTTCACCTTGACCTCGGTGCCCGACCACTTGCCGAACAGGATGCGGTCGCCGGCCTTGACGTCGAGCGGGGTCACTTCGCCCTTCTCGTTCTTGGCGCCCGAGCCGGCGGCGACGACTTCGCCTTCCTGCGGCTTTTCCTTGGCGGTGTCGGGGATGATGATGCCGCCAGCCGTCTTTTCCTCGGCTTCGACGCGACGGACCAGCACGCGATCGTGCAGCGGACGAAAGTTCATGGAACACTCCTGAACAGTGGTTGATGGCTTGTTGGCACTCACCCTCCGCGAGTGCCAGCAGGGCGCATATGGATACGCCCCTGCGACGCGTCAACGGGTGTGCAGCGACGGTGACGCAAAATGTCAGGGGCGAGCGGACGGCATGCGTGCCTGTATTGCGATGTTAACACAGTGTCTTTATGCCTTGCCCAAAGGCGATGGCTGTGCGTCAATCGTCCCGGGGCAATCCGAAGGAGCATGACAGTGAAACTGGTACGCGGCGCATGGAAGCTGCTGGTGGGCATCAAGGATGCCCTGGTTCTGTTGTTCATGCTGTTCTTCTTCGGGGCGCTGTTCGCGCTGCTGTCGGCGCAGCCCAACCCGGCGGCGGTCAAGGACGGCGCGCTGCTGATGGCGCTGGACGGCACGATCGTCGAGCAGCCGGCGGAAGCCGACCCCTTTGCCGGCCTGGCCGGTGGCGAGGTGATGCGCGAACATCGCCTGCGCGACGTGGTGCGTGCGCTGGACGCGGCCAAGGACGATGCCCGCGTCAAGGTGGTGGTGCTCGACCTCGACCGGTTCATGGGCGGCTATCCCGCTGCGGTCGCGGAAGTGGGCGAGGCGATTCGCCGCGTTCGCGACGCGAAGAAGCCGGTCCTGGCCTATGCCACCGCCTATAGCGATGCGAGCTACCTGCTCGCCGCCAATGCCAGCGAGATCTGGATCGACCCGATGGGCGGTACGCTGTTCAGCGGGCCGGGCGGGTCGCGGCTCTATTACAAGGGGCTGATCGACAAGCTGGGCGTCACGACCAATGTCTACAAGGTCGGCAAGTTCAAGTCGGCGGTCGAGCCCTATCTGCTGACCGGGCAGTCGCCCGAAGCAAAAGAGGCCAATGAAGCCCTGTACGGCGCGATTTTCGGCCAGTGGCAGGAAGCGGTGAAGAAGGCGCGGCCCAAGGCGCGGATCGAACCGCTGCTGACCCGTCCGGCCGACGCCGTCGCCGCCGCACAGGGCGACTTTGCCAAGATGAACCTGTCGCTTGGCCTGGTCGACAAGCTGGGCGACCGGCTGGCGTTCGGCAAGCGTGTCGCCGAGATCGCCGGGGCGGATTCGGACAAGCCGGCCGGCAGCTACAAGACGATCAAGCTGGCAAACTGGCTGCAGGCGAACCCGGTCAAGAAGAGCGGCGAGGCGATCGGCGTCCTGACCGTCGCCGGCGAGATCGTCGACGGCAAGGCCGGGCCGGGCGTCGCGGCGGGCGACACGATCGCCAATCTGATGCTCAAGGCGCTGGCCGAAAAGGAACTCAAGGCCCTGGTCGTCCGCGTCGATTCGCCGGGCGGTTCGGCGCTGGCGTCGGAACGGATCCGTCAGGCGATCCTGCAGGCCAAGGCCAAGGGGCTGCCGGTCGTGGTGTCGATGGGCAGCCTGGCGGCGAGCGGCGGCTATTGGGTATCGACCCCGGGCGACGTGATCTTTGCCGAGCCCAACACGATCACCGGTTCGATCGGCATCTTTGGCATCCTGCCGACCTTCGAGAACACTTTGGCCAAGATCGGCGTGACCGCCGATGGCGTGAAGACCACGCCGCTGACCAGCCAGCCGGACGTCTATGCCGGTACCAATGAGGAAGTGAACCGGGTTCTGCAGTCGGGGATCGAGCAGGGCTATCGCCGGTTCATCGGGTTGGTCGCGGCATCGCGCAAGATGACCACCGCGCGAGTCGACGAGATCGGCCAGGGCCGGGTGTGGGACGGCGGCACGGCGCGTCAGCTGGGATTGGTCGACCGGTTCGGCAATCTGGACGATGCCGTAGCCGAAGCAGCCAAGCGCGCCAAGCTCGACCCCGCCAAGGTGCATGCCGTGCATCTTGAAAAGGAGCCGGGCTGGTTCGACCAGCTGATCGCCGGCTTTGCCACCGGCAGCGGCGATGACGAGGAAGAAGCGGCGCCCGAAAGCGGCGGCGACATCTATGCGCGGTTGGCCGCCGGGCGGCGCGCGGTGCTGGCGCAGGCGCTGGGCGATGCCCGCCGCCTGGCCGGTGCATCGTCGATGCAGGCGCGTTGCCTGGAATGCGCCGCCTATGGCCCGATGGCCGGCCCGACGGCGCAGGCCGATGCGCGGCTGATCGATGTGGTGATTGCAAAGCTGGGCTGGTGACCCCGGTCCAGCTGCGCGCCGCGGTGCCGAGCGACGCCGCGGCGATTGCCGCCATCTATGCGCCCTATGTGCTGACCGGCACGGTCAGTTTCGAATTCGATCCCCCCGACGCCCGCGCGATGCGTGGGCGCATGGAGGCATCGGGCGGGCTGTATCCGTGGATCGTCGCCAGCAATGGCGAAGGCAATGGCGTGTTGGGCTATGCCTATGCCACGCGCTTTCGCGAGCGCGCTGCCTATCGCTATGTCGTCGAGACTTCGGTCTATGTCGCGGGGGCGGTGCAGGGGCAGGGGGTCGGGCGCCTGCTCTATGCGGCGCTGATCGACACGTTGCGCGCCCAGGGGTTCACCCAGGCAATCGGGGTGATCTCGCTGCCCAACGACCAGTCGATCAAGATGCACGAACAGGCCGGGTTTCGTCGCGCCGGCCAGCTGCGCGAAATCGGGTTCAAGCAAGGCCGCTGGATCGACATCGGCATCTGGCAGTGCCACCTCAACGACAGCATGGTCCCCCCGGTCGAGCCGCGCCCGTTCAGCGAGATCGGCCTGGTGCGCGGCTGACGCGGCCGCATATTTTTTCCGCAGCGCGAGCATCTTGGCGATGTCCCCTGCTAAAATGGCACCATGGACGAGCAGCCAAGCTACCGGCTTGAGGTCGATCGCGCGCGCAAGCTGCTGATCCTGACCGCGCTCGCGATGCACGAGCCGGAAGAATCGGGTTGGGTCGGCGAAGATCTGCGTGCCGCGATTCAGAGTTTCGGGCCCGATATCGGCCAGCATGCGACACTGTACGATGGCAGCGCCATTGCCGGCATGCCGCGCGCCACAATCGATCAGATGGTGCGCACGCTCGACCACCCGGCGGTCCGCGCGATCTGGGCGCGCAAGGTCGCGTTTGTCGTCGTGACCGCGATGGCGCGGCTGCAGGTGCGGCGCCTGCAGCAGGTGCGGCCCGATATCCGCATGTTCGACACGCGCGACGATGCGATCGCCTGGCTGACGGCGCCCTAAAGTCCGCCGCGATAGGCGGGGAGGGCGAGCTTCCACCGGATCGCGGCGGCGCGCAGTGCGAAGCCAGCGCTCGCGGCGGTGAGGCTGGCGACGTAGAGCGGCAGGCCCACAAGCGTCAGGCCAACGTGGAGCCCGGAGGCGAGCGCGGCGGCGGTGACGTAAAGTTCCGGCCGCATCAGGATCGAGGGTTCCCCCGCCAGCACGTCGCGGATGATGCCGCCGGCGCAGGCCGTCAGCACCCCCATCAGCATCGCCGGGACCGGCGGAATGCCGAAGCTCAGCGCCTTGGCCGCGCCGAATACGGCATAGGCGGCAAGGCCCAGGGCGTCGAGCCAGTCGAAGCCCTGACCCTGCCACCAGCGTTGCGGCGTGACCCAGATGATCCCTGCGACGCCGAGGCACAAGGCGGCGACAAACGGATGGTGCACCCACCATACCGGCGCGCCGATCAGCAGATCGCGGATCGTGCCGCCGCCGACCCCCGTGATGAGGGCGAAAAAGGCGGCGGTGACGAAGGTCTGCCCGCGCCCCGCCGCGGCGAGCGCACCGGTCGCGGCGAACACGGCGATGCCGAACAGGTCGAGCCAGGGCAGGACGGTGCCGAGCGGGAGCGGGGTGGGGGACATGGCTGTCCTGTCCCACTCCGCGTGGCCCGGGTCAACGTGGCCCGCCGACCCCGAGCCGGGCAAGGGCGCGCAGCACGCGCTGGATGTGCAGCACGGGCAGCATTGCTGCCTTGAAGATCGTCGCGACGAGGATCAACGTCATCGCGGGAAGGCCCCAGCGCAGCGCCTCCAGCGCCTCGGTCGCGGCGAAGAAATGCCAGGCGGCATAGACGCCGGCGAAAAACAGCAATGTCTGTGCGGCCAGCACGACCGCGCTGGTCCAGCCGAGGCTGCCGCCGAACAGCGATCCGACCTGCGTCAGATAGCCGGGCTCTTCGCCGATCTGGCGCAGCAATTCGCGTTCTTCGGCCGCGATCGCGGCGTCGATGTCATGGTCACGCATCGGAGTCTCCTTCCAACTGGGTTCTGAGCCTGGCGCGGGCGTGCATCAGGCGGGTCTTGACGGTTCCGGCGGGAATGCCGAGCGCGACCGCCGTTTCGGCGATGCTCAGCCCCTCGAAATAGTGCAGCGCCACGGCCGCGCGATGGCCGGGCGGGAGCGCGGCGACGGCGCGGCGCAGGTCGCTCTGCTCGACCGATGCGTCCGGGCCGGGCGGCGCGGGAACGGGGGCATCCTCGAGCGCGGTGGCGAGCGCGCGGCCCGCGACCCGGTCGCCGATCGCGGCCCCGGTCTTGCGCGTCACGATGCGATAGGCCCAGGCGGGAAAGGCGCGCTCGTCGCGCAGGCCGTTCAAGCCGCGCACGATGTCGATCCACGCCGCCTGCACCGCTTCCTCCGCGAGCGCGCGGTCGCCGGTCAGCCGCCAGCCATGCGCCACCAGCCGGCGGTGCCAGCGCGCGACCAGCCGCGCCATCGCGCGCCGGTCCCCGGCCTGCGCCGCGACGACCAGCCAGGCATCGGTGGCCCGCTCAACTGCACGTGTTTCCCCGTTCATGCCGACAAGGTGCGCTCGATCCTGCGTTCGGTTCAATCGGCGATGCGATTTCCCGCTTGGCGCGGTGATGCGCCTGTGGAGAATGGGGCGGATGAAAGACTATCCGCCCCGCCTGATCGGTCTTGCCGTCGCGCTGGCCGCCCTGGCCGGCTTTGTCGATGCCATCGCCTTTACCCGGCTCGGCGGCTATTTCGTGTCGTTCATGAGCGGCAATTCGACCCGGCTGGGCGTCGGGATCGGGCTGGCGGACGGAACCGCGCTGCTTGCCGCGGCGCTGATCCTGGCCTTTGTCGCGGGGGTGATGGCCGCGACCATCATCGCGCGCCGCTTTGCCGCGCGGCGCAAGGTCGCGGTGCTGGCGGCGGTGACGGTGACGCTGACCGGTGCGGCGGTGCTGTGGATGCTGGTCCCCGGTCCGCTGCCGCTGCTGCTGGTCGCGGCGGCGATGGGGATGGAGAATGGCGTGTTCGCGCGCGATGGCGAGGTGGCGATCGGCGTATCCTATATGACCGGATCGCTGGTGCGGATGGCGCAGCGGCTGGCGGGAGCATTGATGGGCGACCCGCAGCGCTGGGCGTTCGTGCCGCATCTGGCGCTGTGGCTGGGCTTTGCAGCAGGCGTGGTGCTGGGGGCCCGGGTCGGGCAGGTCGCGGACGATGCGGCGCTGTTCATCGCTGCGGCGGCGGCCGCTGGGCTGACGCTGGTTGCGGCTGGCCTGTCGCGCGCGCCGCGCTCAGCCGAACACTGACACGAACGGGCGGATGTCGGGCGGCGCGATCGGGCGCGGGTCCGGAACATGGGCAAAGATGCGATCGCGCCCGCGCTGCTTCGCTTCGCACAGCGCGGCGTCGGCGCGCGCATAGAGCGAATCGCATCCGTCGCCATCGCGCGCGCGCGCCACGCCGACGCTGACCGTCATGCGGATCATCGCGCCATGTCGGCCGGGCGATTCGAGCATTGTCACGCCGAACCGCACGCGCTCGGCAACGGCCATGGCATCGGCCTGGGAGCTGGCGCGGATCAGCGCGACGATCTCGCCACCGCCCATGCGGCCACACAGATCGCCGTCGCGCAGCAGCGCGACGATGCCATTTGCAACCTGAGTCAGCGCCGCATCGCCGGCGGCGCGGCCATGCTCGGCGTTGATCCGGTCGAACTGGTCGATATCGATCGCGAGCAGATAATGATCGTCCGGGCCAAGCACGGCCAGCCGCGCCTCGATCTCGGTCATCAGGTGGCGGCGGTTGGGGATGCCGGTGAGCGGGTCGCGCGTGGCTTCGACCTTCAACGCCTTGTTGGCATTGCGCAGGGCATCGGTGCGCAGCGCGACCTTGCGCTCCAGCTCGTCCTGGGTGCTCAACACGCGTTCGGCCATCAGGTCGAAATCATGCGTGAGCTGGACCACCTCATCCGGGCTGGTCAGCCGCTCGCGCTCGACAAAACGGGCCGGCGCGGTGCGGCGGGTGATCAGGCGGGTCCGTTCGATCAGCGCCTGAAGCGGTACGCCGACCTGCCAGCGCATCAGCAGGAAGATGGCGAGCGCCTGCAGCACGAGGCAGACCAGCGCGGTCATCGCGATGCGGCCGACGGTGCGCCATGTGTCGGCGTGGAGCACCGCGCGGTCCTGGCGGACCAGCACATACCATCCCGTCGCCTCGATCCGGCGCAGCGCGACGAAGGAATCGATCGCGGGCGCCTCGCCAAGGAAGGGGCGGTTGCCGGACTCACGGACGAAACGCCACAGCGCCTGGAGCGCGGGATCGGCGGTTCGGGTCAGGTCGAGCAGCGATTCGGGGCCGGGCTGGGCCTGACGCGTATAGCCGGGGTGATAGATCAGCCGCCCTTCGCGCGAGATCAGGATGACATCGGCGCCGCGAATGTCGCCAAAGTCCCCGGCGAGCATCAGCTGGTCGAGCAGGATGCTGGTGCCCCATGCGGCGACATGGCGCCCGCCAAGGTCGACCGGGGTCATGCAGCCGGTGGTCCAGGTACCGCCCTTGCGATCCGACAGGATGTGCCGCAGCGCGGTGCAGCGCATCGCCCGCGCGGGATTGGCCGCCGGCGTCACGATGGTCGCCAGTTCTTCCCTCTGGAAATCGAAATCCGGCGGCGCATCCTTGCGGTAGAAGTTCAGCCGGTCGGACCGGGCCGGGGCAAAGATCACGAGATCGTTGCGCGGGGTGAACAGGTACAGGCTTTCCATCCCCGGATGCACCGCCTCGCCCAGCGCATGGACGGTGTGGACCGCCGCCGACAGCATCCGGCGCTGCTGCGGATCGGGCTCGCCAGGGACAATCGCGCCGACGCCACGGACATAGCCCATCGGCGTCACGCCGCCGTCGAACAGCGCCGGAACACTGCGTCGCCCGCCGCGCGGATCGGGCGCGAACAGCGAATCGAAGGTGGCTGGCGTGCCCAAGGTCGGATTGGTCGCAAGCTCGGCGCGGAGCAGCTGGGTGGCACGCTGATGCACGGCGCGGATCCGGGCGAAGCGCTCATCCTGCTGCCGCGCGACCTGACGCGCATAATGATCGAGATTGGCAAGCCCCGCGGTACGCGCGCGGTGATCGGTGTCGCGAAAGGCGAAAATGCCGGCGATGATGAAGATCGCGCCGACCAGCGCCGACAAGAGGATGGCGGTGCGCGTGGTGATCGACATGTCACCAAAGATGTGTCGCGTCACCCTAGCCATGCCGCGACGCTAGCCGTTGGCGGGTAAAGCGGACCTTAAAGCCGGCCTAGGGGACCGCCCGGTGCGTGCTGGCACGCAGCCGCGTCAAGCGAAGCAAGGGGGCAGGGTCGGGATCCGGCCGCACCCCCCGCTTCGCTGCCGTGAGCACGGATCAGATGTGGATCGGCTTGCCCGTGACCGCCATCGCCGCTTCCTTGATCGCTTCGCTGTGCGTCGGATGGGCGTGGCAGGTATAGGCGATGTCTTCGCTGGTCGCGCCGAATTCCATTGCCTGCGTCGCCTGCGCGATCATCGTGCCGGCGAGGCTGGTGATGATCCACACGCCGAGCACGCGATCGGTCTTGGCGTCGGAGATGACCTTCACGAAGCCATCGGGCTCATGGTTGGTCTTGGCGCGGCTGTTGCCGGCCATCGGGAATTTGCCGACCTTGATCTCGCCCTTTTCCTTCGCCGCTTCCTCAGTGAGGCCGACGCCGGCGATTTCGGGCATGGTGTAGACGACCGACGGGATCAGGTCGTGGTTCACGATGCCGGTGAGGCCCGCGATATTCTCCGCGACCGCAATCCCCTCATCCTCGGCCTTGTGCGCGAGCATCGGGCCGGGGACGACGTCGCCGATTGCCCAGATGCCGTCGACCGCGGTTTCGAATTCGTGCCCGACCTCGATCTGGCCGCGCGCGTTGACGGTCAGGCCGGCGGCTTCGAGGTTGAGGCCGTCGGTGTTGGGACGACGGCCGATCGCGACCAGGACATTGTCCGCCTCGATCGTTTCCGCGTCGCCACCCTTGGCGGGTTCGACGGTGATCGTTGCCTTGCCGCCATTGACCGCGACGCCGGTGACCTTGGTCCCGGTCTTGAACTCGATGCCCTGCTTCTTGAACAGCTTCTGCGCTTCCTTGCGCACGTCGCCGTCGAAGCCGGGGAGGATCTGGTCGAGATATTCGACCACGGTGACCTTTGCGCCGACGCGGCGCCACACGCTGCCCAGCTCAAGCCCGATCACGCCGCCGCCGATGACGACGAGATGTTCGGGCACCTTGGCGAGCTCAAGCGCGCCGGTCGAGTCGACCACGACCTGCTGGTCGACGGTGACGCCGGGGAGCGGAGTGACGCTGGAGCCGGTGGCAATGACGATGTTTTTGGCGCGGACGGTGCGGTCGCCGACCTGGACCGAATCCTTGCCGGTGAACGCGGCATAGCCCTTGAGCCATTCGACCTTGTTCTTCTTGAACAGATATTCGATGCCGCCGGTCAGGCCCTTGACCGCTTCCTTGCGCTGCGCGTGCATCGCGTCGAGGTCGAGCTCGACGCTGCCGAGCTTGACGCCAAGCTTGGCGAGCGCGCCGCTGGCGGCTTCATTGTACAGCTCGGACGCGTGCAGCAGCGCCTTGGACGGGATGCAGCCGACATTGAGGCAGGTGCCGCCCAGCGTCTCACGACCCTCGGCGCAAGCGGTCTTGAGGCCCAGCTGCGCCGCGCGGATCGCCGCGACATAACCGCCGGGCCCGGCACCGATCACGAGGACGTCGAAGTCGTATTCAGCCATTTTCTACTCCGTTCGCCGTGTCTCGGCGTTTGTCCGGCCTCATGCACCGGAGCAATATGAGCCGCTGCGTTCCCATCGGCCGCCAGCATCAAGGCAAGCGTCGATCAGATTTTCCTTCTGTAGCAGCCATCCGCCTGCCAGCCCAACCAACAGGGCCGCAATAGTGATGGCCACGTACAGAGCGCGCCGCACGCTTTAGTTCCTTACCAAATTACAGGTCGATCAGCAGGCGGGTCGGGTCCTCGATCGCGTTCTTGAGCGCGACGAGGAAGGTGACGGCCTCACGCCCGTCGATCAGGCGGTGGTCGTAGGACAAAGCGAGATACATCATCGGGCGGATGACGATCTGGCCGTCGCGGACGACCGGGCGGTCCTCGATGCGATGGAGGCCCAGCACTGCCGACTGCGGCGGGTTGATGATCGGGGTCGACATCAGCGATCCGAACACACCGCCGTTGGAGATGGTGAAGGTGCCGCCCTTCATCTCTTCCATCTTGAGCGTTCCGTCCTTGGCGCGCTTGCCGAAGTCGCCGATCGTCTTTTCGACCTGCGCGACGCTCATCTGGTCGGCGTCGCGGATCACGGGGACGACCAGGCCCTGCGGCGCGCTGACCGCGACCGAGATGTCGGCATAGTCGTGATAGACGATCTCATCGCCGTCGATCTGCGCGTTGACGGCAGGGATGTCCTTGAGCGCCATGCACGCGGCCTTCACGAAGAAGCCCATGAAGCCGAGGCGGACGCCGTGCTTCTTCTCGAACAGATCCTTGTACTTGGCGCGCGCTTCGATGACGGCGGTCATGTCGACGTCGTTGAAGGTGGTGAGCAGCGCGGCGGTGTTCTGCGCATCCTTCAGGCGGCGGGCGACGGTCTGGCGCAGGCGGGTCATCCGCACGCGCTCTTCCTTGCGGCCGCCGGATGCTGCCGGGGCGGCGGCGGTCGCAGCCGGGGCCGGAGCCGCAGCCGGGGCGGCGGCGGGCTTGGACGAGGCGGCGGCGATCACGTCTTCCTTGGTGATGCGGCCATCCTTGCCGGTGCCGGTGATCGTCGCAGGATCGACGCCATGCTCCAGCACCGCGCGGCGCACGGCCGGGGAGAGGGCGGCGGCGGCTTCGCCGGCGGGCTCGGCGGGCGCCTGCTGCGCGGCGGCGGCGGGCGCGGGGGCCGGGGTGGCAGCGGCAGGCGCCGGTGCGGCGGCGCCAGAGCCGGCTTCGATCGTGCCGATCAGCGCGCCGACATTGACGGTGTCGCCGACCGCGACGGCATGCGCGCCCATCACGCCAGCGACGGGCGCGGGAACTTCGACCGAGACCTTGTCGGTCTCGAGGCTGGCGACGGGCTCGTCAGCCGCGACGGGCTCGCCCGGCTGCTTGAGCCATTCGCCCAGCGTCGCTTCGGTGATCGATTCGCCCAGCACGGGGACGAGGATTTCGGTGGCCATCTCGTTGGGTCCTTCCTGGGGAATCAGGCGCCCGCCTTGCCGGCGGTCTTGGGGTCTTCGGTGGTGCGTGCGCGGCGGATTTCCTCGCGCACATTATGGCCGAGCGCATCGGCGATCAGCGCGCCCTGTTCGGCCTGGTGACGCTTCATCAGGCCGGTGGCGGGCGATGCCGCCGCGGCGCGACCGGCATAGCGCGGACGCTGCGGCTTGATGCCTGCCTCGACCATGCATGCCTCGATATACGGCTCGACGAAGAACCAATAGCCGTTATTGCGCGGCTCTTCCTGTGCCCACACCACTTCCTCGACATTGGTCATGCGCGCGAGGCGCTTGACCAGCGGATCGCCGGGGAAGGGATAGAGCTGCTCGATGCGGATGATCGCGGTGTTCTTGTCGCCCGCCGCATCGCGCGCCTCGATCAGGTCGTACGCGACCTTGCCGGTGCACAGCACGACGCGCTTCACATCCTGATCCGCCGGGGCCGACGGATCCGACAGGATGCGCATGAAGTGCGTGTCGCCGAGGAACTGGTCGGCGCTCGACACCGCCAGCTTGTGGCGCAGCAGCGACTTGGGCGTCATGATCACCAGCGGCTTGCGGAAGGTGCGGTGCATCTGGCGGCGCAGCAGGTGGAAATAGTTCGCCGGGGTGGTGACGTTCGCGACCTGCATATTGTCGCCCGCGCACAGCTGCAGGAAGCGTTCGGGACGTGCCGAGCTATGCTCGGGGCCCTGGCCTTCATAGCCGTGCGGGAGCAGCATCACGAGGCCGTTGGCGCGCAGCCACTTCGACTCGCCCGACGCGATGAACTGATCGATCATGATCTGTGCGCCGTTGACGAAGTCGCCGAACTGCGCCTCCCACAGCACCAGGCTCTTGGGGTCGGCAAGCGCGTAGCCATATTCGAAGCCGAGCACGCCATATTCGGAGAGCGGGCTGTCCAGCACCTCGAACCGGCCGTGCGGGATTTCGTTGAGCGGGACGTACTTGCGCTCGTCGGTCTGGTCGACCCACACCGCGTGACGCTGGCTGAACGTGCCGCGGCCCGAATCCTGGCCCGACAGGCGCACGCCATAGCCTTCCGACAGCAGCGAGCCGAAGGCGAGTGCCTCACCGGTCGCCCAGTCGAAATTCTCGCCCGACTTGAACATGTTCGCCTTGGCATCGAGCACGCGCAGCAGCGTCTTGTGCGGGGTCAGCCCCTCGGGAACGCTGGTCAGCGTGCGGCCGAGGCTGTCGAACAGCTTCTTGTCGATGCCGGTTTCGACGTTGCGGCGCGCATTTTCGGCATCGACCGGGGCGGACAGACCGGTCCAGCGGCCGCCGAACCAGTCGGCCTTGTTCGCCTTGTAGGTCGCGCCAGCGGCGAACTCTTCCTCGAGGTGCGCGGTGAAATCGGCGACATGCTTGGCCGCGAAGCCGCTGTCGACCACGCCCTCGGCCTCGAGCCGCTTGGCATAGAGGTCGGCGACGCCGGGATGGCCCTTGATCTTGGCGTACATCAGCGGCTGGGTGAAGGACGGCTCGTCGCCTTCGTTATGGCCGAAGCGGCGATAGCACCACATGTCGATGACTACGTCGCGCTTGAACTTCTGGCGATATTCGATCGCCATCTTGCACGCGAAGGTCACGGCTTCGGGATCGTCGCCATTGACGTGGAAGATCGGCGCCATGACGCCCTTCGCGACATCGCTCGGATAGGGCGAGGAGCGCGCGAATTGCGGGCTGGTCGTGAAGCCGATCTGGTTGTTGATGATGAAGTGGATGCAGCCGCCGGTATTGTAGCCGCGGATGCCCGAGAAGCCGAGGCACTCCCACACAATGCCCTGACCCGCGAACGCCGCGTCGCCGTGCAGCAGCACGGGGAGCACCTGTTCATGCTCCTCGAGGTCGTTGCGGTTGGTCTGCTGTGCGCGGACCTTGCCGAGCACGACCGGGTTCACCGCTTCGAGGTGCGAGGGGTTGGCGACCAGCGACATATGGACGCTGATCCCGTCAAACTCGCGGTCGGTGCTGGTGCCGAGATGGTATTTCACGTCGCCCGAGCCGCCGATATCGTCGGGGTTGGCCGAACCGCCGGCGAATTCGTGGAAGATCACGCGATAGGGCTTGGCCATCACGTTGGCGAGCATGTTGAGGCGGCCGCGATGCGCCATGCCGTACACGATCTCGCGCACGCCATACTGGCCGCCATACTTGATGATCGCTTCCATCGCGGGGATCATCGATTCACCGCCGTCGAGGCCGAAGCGCTTCGTGCCGACATACTTCTTGCCGAGGAATTTTTCCCACTGCTCGGCTTCGATCACCTTGGCCAGGATCGCCTTCTTGCCGTTGGGCGAGAATTCGATCGCCTTGTCCTGGCCCTCGATCCGGTCCTGCAGGAAGCGGCGCTCCTCCACATCGGCGATGTGCATATATTCGAGGCCGACATTGCCGCAGTAATTCTTGCGCAGCGTCGCGACGATCTCGCGCATCGTCGCCTTTTCGAGGCCGAGATTGCCGCCGAGGAAGATCGGACGGTCCATATCGGCTGGCGTGAAGCCGTGATATTCCGGCGTCAGATCGGCCGGCAGCTCCTGCTTGGCGAGGCCGAGCGGGTCGAGATTGGCGGCGAGATGCCCGCGCACGCGATAGGTGCGGATCAGCAGCATCGCGCGGATCGAATCATTCGCGGCGCGCGCGATGTCGGCGGTCGACGCTGCGGGGGCAGGGGCTGCCGCCGGGGCCGGGGCGCCGCCGCGCGCGGGCTTGGGCGCAGGCTCCATCTGCGTCGGATCGAGCGCCGCGGTCAGCGCGTCGGTGTCCTTGAGCGGCCAGCGCGGATTGGCCCAGCTCGGGCCGGTCGCGGTGCTTTCCAGCCCTTCGAACCACTGGCGCCAGCCAGCTTCGACCGCCGAGGGATCGGCCTTGAACTTCGCGTACATCGTCTCGACGAAGGCGGGGCTCACGCCACCTGCGATCTCCGCGAAATCCAACCCATCAACGCCCATCATCAAATTCCTTCTACCCCCGGGGAATGGCCGGGCCGCGCGCCGCGCGCGCCCGGCCGGGAGTGGTGTGTCAGCCCTTCAGCGCCTCGAGCAGCGTTTCGCCGAGCAGGCTGGGCGACTGGCTGACGCGGATGCCCGCTTCTTCCATCGCCGCGATCTTGCTCTCGGCGTCGCCCTTGCCGCCCGACACGATCGCGCCGGCATGGCCCATGCGACGGCCCGGAGGCGCGGTGCGGCCCGCGATGAAGCCGGCCATCGGCTTCTTGCGGCCGCGCTTGGCCTCGTCGATCAGGAACTGCGCGGCCTGTTCTTCGGCGTCGCCGCCGATTTCGCCGATCATGATGATGCTCTCGGTCGCGTCGTCGGCGAGGAACAGCTCGAGTACGTCGATGAAGTTGGTGCCGTTGACCGGATCGCCGCCGATGCCGACCGCGGTGGTCTGGCCGAGGCCCGCGTTCGTGGTCTGGAACACCGCTTCATAGGTCAGCGTGCCCGAACGCGAGACGACGCCGACGCTGCCCTTCGAGAAGATGTTGCCCGGCATGATGCCGATCTTGCACTCGCCAGGCGTCAGCAGGCCGGGGCAGTTCGGCCCGATCAGGCGCGACTTGCTGCCCGACAGCGAGCGCTTCACCTTGACCATGTCGAGCACCGGAATGCCTTCGGTGATGCACACGATCAGCGGGATTTCGGCGTCGATCGCCTCAAGGATCGAGTCCGCGGCGAAGGGCGGCGGGACGTAGATCACCGACGCGTCGGCGCCGGTCTTGCTCTTGGCTTCGGCAACCGTGTCGAACACCGGCAGGCCGATATGCGTGGTGCCGCCCTTGCCCGGGGTCACGCCGCCGACCATCTGCGTGCCGTACGCCAGCGCCTGCTGGGTGTGGAAGGTGCCGGTCTCACCGGTCATACCCTGCGTGATGACCTTGGTATTCCGGTCGATGAGAATGGACATTCAGAACCCTCCGATAGATTGCGAGACCAGGACCAGGCCCTGGATGCCGTAAGACGAGCCGAGCGGGTGACCGCGCGGGACATAGGTAATTTCGAGCGTGACGCCAGTCTGCCACGGTTCCCACAGCCGCTTGGTGGCGGTGCCGTTGGCCTGAACGCCGGTGGGGGCGGAGCCGACCCAGCCATCGATCACTTCGCGCGGCGGCGCGGCGGGCGCGTCGAGGTCATAGGCGCGACAGCCATCGCCCCAATAGCCTTCCTTCGCGACGAAGCGGCTGGTGACGAGCCAGACGGTGCGGCCATCAACGCTGTGGCGGAACATCTGGCCGGCATAGCTGCCGCCGGGTTCGGCATCCTGCACCGCCTTGCGGCCCATCGCGGTGATGCGCGCGATGCGCGGGTCGGCATCGGCCTCCGCGACCTCGGTCCAGCCGGCAGCCTTGGCAGCGGGCGCGATCGAGTCGAACGCGGACTTGCCGTCCGCGCCCTTGAGGTTGAAGCACGCCGCCTTGAACGCAGCAAACAGCGGCGATGGCGCAGGGGCGGGTGCCGCCTGCGCCAGTCCGAATGCTGCGATGAGGGCGGCTGCCGACATCAGGCGAGCGTGCTGTCGATGCCCTTGCAGGCCACCAGCAGTTCCTTGACCGCGTCGACCGAGACCTGGAGGTTGGCCTTGGCCTCGTCATCCAGAGCGATTTCGACGATCTGCTCGACGCCGTCCGCGCCGATGATCACCGGCACGCCGACATAAAGGTCATCGACGCCGTACTGGCCGGTCAGGTGTGCGGCGCAGGGCAGCAGCCGCTTCTGGTCGTAGAGATAGCTTTCGGCCATCGCGATCGCGCTGGTCGCCGGGGCATAGAAGGCCGAACCGGTCTTGAGCAGGCCGACGATTTCGCCGCCGCCCGAACGGGTGCGCTGAACGATCGCGTCGATCCGCTCCTTGGTCGAACGGCCCATCTTGATGAGGTCGGGGATCGGGATGCCCGCGACGGTCGAATACTGGACGACCGGGACCATCGTGTCGCCATGGCCGCCAAGCACGAAGCTGTTCACTTCCTTGACCGACACCTTGAACTCGTCGGCGAGGAAGTGGCTGAAGCGCGCCGAATCGAGCACGCCGGCCATGCCGACGACCTTGCTGTGCGGGAGCCCCGAGAATTCGCGCAGCGCCCACACCATCGCGTCGAGCGGGTTGGTGATGCAGATGACGAAGGCGTCGGGCGCGTTGGCGGCGATGCCTTCGCCGACGGCCTTCATGACCTTGAGGTTGATGCCGAGCAGGTCGTCGCGGCTCATGCCCGGCTTGCGGGCGACGCCGGCGGTGACGATGATCACGTCCGCGCCCGCAATGTCGGCATAATCATTGCTGCCGGTGATGGTGGCGTCGAAGCCTTCGACTGGGCCGCACTGCGACAGGTCGAGCGCCTTGCCCTGCGGAACGCCCTCGACCACGTCGAACAGGACGATGTCGCCGAGACCCTTGAGGGCGGCGAGATGGGCAAGCGTGCCGCCGATATTGCCGGCGCCGATAAGGGCGATTTTCTTGCGGGCCAAATGAGCCTCCCTGAACATGCGTTGGGCGGCCGGTCCTACATATTTGGCCGCAGGGACGGAGGCGCCTTAGGCCCTTTATAGAGGCGGGGCAACCGACGAAATGCGCCGTGTCAAGAAATCTTTGCTCGTGCGAATTAGTTGCAATAAGGTCAGTTTTGACGTGCTGATCTTGTTATCCTTCCCCGCCAGGGGGAGGTGGCGCCGAAGGCGACGGAGGGGTAGGACGGCTGTGACCTCAAGCCTCTTGCGCATCGCTTCCTCCCCCTCCGCCACGCTGCGCGTGCCACCTCCCCCTGGCGGGGGAGGATTATTCAGGGTTCCGCCCCCAACCGCGCCGCCACTGCCTCAGCCACCTTGATCCCGTCGATCGCGGCGGACAGGATCCCGCCGGCATAGCCCGCGCCTTCGCCCGCCGGGAACAGGCCGGGAGTGTTGAGGCTCTGAAAATCGCCGCCGCGGGTGATACGCACGGGACTCGAGGTGCGGGTCTCGACGCCGGTCATGATCGCGTCGGGATGGGCGTAATTGGCGATGCGGCGGCCGAACACGGGCAGCGCCTCGCGAAACGCCTCGATCACGAAGGGGGGCAGGCAGGCGGACAGGTCGGTCGGCGTCACGCCCGGCTTGTAGCTCGGCACCACCTCGCCGATTGCGGTCGAGGCACGGCCGGCGAGCAGGTCGCCGACGCGCTGAACCGGGGCGTTGTAGTTGGAGCCGCCGGCGATGAAGGCGAGATCCTCGAAGTGGCGCTGGAGCGCGATGCCTGCCAGCGGGCCGTCGGGATAGTCGCGCGCGGGGTCGATCGCGACGACCAGGCCGGAATTGGCGTTGAATTCGGCGCGGCTATACTGGCTCATGCCGTTGGTGACGACGCGGCCTTCCTCGCTGGTCGCGGCGACGACACGGCCGCCGGGGCACATGCAGAAGCTGTAGACGCTGCGCCCGTTCGCGGCGTGATGCACCACCGAATAGGCGGCGGGACCGAGATCGGGATGCTTGGCGCAACTGCCGAAGCGGGCGGTGTCGATCCAGCTTTGCGGATGTTCGATCCGCACGCCGATCGCGAACGGCTTCGCCTCGACATGCACGCCACGGCGGTGGAGCATTTCGAACGTCGGGCGCGCGCTGTGACCGACCGCGAGTACGACCATGTCGGTTTCGAGGAAGCTGCCATCGTGCAGGTGCAGGCCGCGCAGATTGCGGTTGGCGTCCAGTTCGATGTCGTCGACGCGCGTCTGCCAGCGATATTCGCCGCCCAGCTCCTCGATCGCCGCACGCATGCTTTCAACCATGGTGACGAGGCGGAAGGTGCCGATATGCGGGTGCGCCTCCCACAGGATGTCGTCGGGCGCGCCGGCCTTGACGAACTCCTCCAGCACCTTGCGGCCGAGGAAGCGGGGATCCTTGACCCGGCAATAGAGCTTGCCGTCGGAAAAGGTGCCGGCGCCGCCCTCGCCGAACTGGACGTTGCTGTCGGGATTGAGCTCGCTGCGCCGCCACAGGCCCCAGGTGTCCTTGGTCCGCTGCCGCACCACCTTGCCGCGATCGAGGATGATCGGGCGGAAGCCCATCTGCGCGAGGATCAGGCCGGCGAAGATGCCGCAGGGGCCAGCGCCGATCACGACCGGGCGCTTGCCCGACCAGCCGGCTGGCGCGGTGACCGGCGGGCGATAGACCATGTCGGGGGTGGGGCGGACGTCCTTGTCGTCCGGGAAGCGTGCGAGCACGGCGGCTTCGTCGGCAAGGTCGAGGTCGAAGGTATAGACCAGCTGGATCGCGTTGCGCCGGCGCGCGTCATTGCCGCGCTTGAACAGCGTCCAGCCGCGCAGGTCGGCGCGCGTGATGCCGAGCCGCTCGCAGATCGCGGCGGGGATCGCTTCGTGGGCGTGGTTGAGCGGGAGGTTGAGGCCGGAGAGACGGAGCATGGGGTGGCTTTAGGCGCAACTGCGCCGCAATCCAATTCCTCCCCCAGCTTGCGGGGGGCGTGGGACCGCCCGCGAAGCGGGTGGTGGAGGGGCCGCCCCTTAGAGGGCGGAATTTTGCCGAGCCGCTTCGGCCGTCTGCGCGGCCGCCCCTCCACCACCGCCTACGGCGGCGGTCCCCCTCCCCTGAGCAAGCTCAGGGGAGGAATGGGATGCCCCTTGCCGCTCCCTTCATTCCCGTTAAACCTTTGCGTCAAAGGGATTGGGGGATTCTGGACATGGCGACCACCGCGGACGAGGCGTTGGCACAGCGCGAGCCGAGCAGGGCGGAGATGCGGCAGGTGGTGACGGCGTCGTCGCTGGGCACCGTGTTCGAATGGTATGATTTCTTCATTTACGGCACGCTCGCCGCTTCGGGGATCATCGGGCGCACCTTTTTCGCGACCGGTAATCCGGTGCTGGAGGCGCTCTATGCCTGGGCCGGGTTTGCGGTCGGGTTCGGCTTTCGCCCGCTGGGCGCGGTGCTGTTCGGGTATCTGGGTGACAAGCTCGGGCGCAAATACACGTTCCTCGTCACCATCACGCTGATGGGCGTGGCGACGGCAGGCGTCGGCCTGGTGCCGTCCTATGCCAGTATCGGCATCGCCGCGCCGATGATCGTCATCGGTCTGCGCATCCTGCAGGGGCTGGCGCTGGGCGGCGAATATGGCGGAGCGGCGATCTATGTCGCCGAGCATTCGCCCGCAGGCCGCGCCGGCTATCACACCAGTTTCATCCAGGCTAGCGTGTCGGCCGGGTTCGTGCTGAGCCTGACCGTCGTGTTGGCGACCCGCTTTGCCATGCCGCAGGCGACGTTCGACGACTGGGGCTGGCGCCTGCCGTTCATCTTCTCGATCGCGCTGCTCGCCATCTCGTTGTGGATGCGGGTCAAATTGTCGGAAAGCCCGGTGTTCCGCGCGATGAAGGCGTCGGGCGAGATCGCGCGCAACCCGCTCAAGGAAAGCTTCACCTATCCGGGCAACTGGCGGCGCCTGTTCGTCGCGCTGTTCGGGATTGCCGCCGGCCTGACCGTGATCTGGTACACTGCGACCTTTTCGGTCCTCTCGTTCCTGCAGGGGCCGATGCGGGTCGAGCCGGTCACGGCGCAACTGCTCGCCGCCGGGGGCGCCGCGGCTGGGCTGTTCTGGTTCATCCTGTTCGGCAAGCTGTCCGACCGGATCGGGCGCAAGAAGCCGATCATCATCGGCTATGGCTTCACGCTGCTGCTGCTGTTCCCGCTGTTCTGGGCAATGGGGCACGCCGCGAATCCGGGGCTGGCCGAAGCCGCCAAGCGCGCGCCGGTCGTCGTTTCGGGACCGGACTGCGCCTATGATCCCTTTGCCGCGCAGCAGGATACGACCTGCGGCCAGCTGATGGATTATCTGACCAAGAAGGGGGTTCCCTATACCCAGGCGGTGACCCCGTCGGCATCGGTCGCGATCGGCAGCGTGCCGGTGGTGTCCAACACCGCGACCGACATCGACGCGGCGCTGGCCGATGCCGGCTATTCGCTCGACAAGGTGACCCCGGGCACGGTCGACCTGGTGCTGATCCTGATCGCCATCGTTGCGCTGGCGGCGCTGTCGGGCGCGACCTATGGCCCGGTCGCGGCGCTGCTGACCGAGCTGTTCCCGCCGCGCATCCGCTACAGCTCGATGTCGATCCCCTATCATATCGGGACGGGCTATTTCGGCGGGTTCCTGCCGCTGATCAGCCAGTATATGGTCGCCAAGAGCGGGGACCCCTATGCCGGCCTGTGGTACACCTGGGCGGTGGTGGCGATGGCGCTGGTGGTGACCGTCTTCTTCCTCAAGGAACGCGATCTGGTGCAGGAGTGATTGCGGTTGCGCGCCGCGATGCCTAACCGGGCGGCATGATCGCTGCACCGCTCCGCCTGATCCTCGACCGTGACGCGCTCGTCGCCAACTGGCGCACGCTGGCCGCGATGAGCGGGCCGGCGGCGTGCGGGGCGGCGGTGAAGGCCGATGGCTATGGGCTGGGGGCGCGCGCGGTGGTGCGTCACCTGGCCGAAGCCGGCTGCCGGGACGTGTTCGTCGCGACCTGGAGCGAGGCCATGGCGCTCGTCGATGCCGGGATTGCGCTATCGGTGCTGCACGGCGTGCGCGCGGCGGACATGGCGGTGGCGTTGGCGGCGACCCATGCCCGGCCGGTACTCAACAGCGTCGAGCAGCTGCGCCGCTGGCGCGATGCGGGCGGGGGCGCGTGCGACGTGATGGTCGACACCGGCATGAACCGGCTGGGCATCGCGCCGGAGGATGTGGCGGCGGGGCTGCTCGACGGGATGCAGGTCGAGACGCTGATGAGCCACCTCGCCAGCGCGGACGAGGATGTGCCGCTCAACGCGCGCCAGCGCGACGCCTTTGCCGCGCTGCGGGGGCGCAGTGCGGCACGACGAATGAGCCTCGCCAATTCGGCGGGAATCGCGCTGGGCGCGGACTATGCGTTCGACCTGACCCGACCGGGCATCGCGCTCTATGGCGGGGTCCCCGGCCCGGCGCTGGCGGGGCGGATCCGGCAGGTGGTGACGCCCGAGGCCCAGATCTTGCAGCGCCGGCGCGTCCCGGCGGGAGCGAGCGTCGGATATAATGCGACCTGGACCGCGGCGGTCGATACCGAGGTGGCAATCGTCAATCTGGGCTATGCCGATGGCTATCTGCGCTGTTTTTCCGATCGGGGGCAGGCTGGCGCCAGCGGCGCCGTGCTGCCGGTGATCGGGCGCGTGTCGATGGACCTGACCGCGATCGATGTCAGCGCCGCGCCGGACCTGGCCGAGGGGGACTGGCTGGCGTTCGGGTACGACCTGCCCGCGACCGCGGCGCTGTCGGGGCTGTCGCAATATGAACTGCTGACCGGGCTGGGTGCGCGGTTCGACCGGATGTGGCGCTGATCCTGCGATCGGTTCAGCGTTGCGAAAGGCGCGGGACGGTATCATCCTGAGTAACAGAGGAGTGAAGCGCCATGCGATTTGCCATTGCCGCCGCCGCCCTTGCCGCCCTGGCCCTGCCGGGTGCCGCGATGGCCGATGAACAGCCCGATGCGAAGGGCGAAGCCGAACTGGCCAAGATGATCGAGGGGCGCGTCGCGGGTAAACCGGTGCGCTGCCTGCCGACCACCGCGATGAGCCAGACCACGGTGATCGACAAGACCGCGATCGTCTATCGCGCCGGATCGAAGCTGTACGTCAACCGTCCGCGCAGCGGCGCCGATCAGCTGGATGACGACGATATTCTGGTCACCAAAATCTATGGCAGCCAGCTGTGCAACATCGACAAGGTCGATCTGGTCGACCGCACGTCGCGGATGTGGAGCGGCTTCGTCGTGCTCGGGGACTTCGTGCCCTATACGAAGGTAACCGCC
Organism: Sphingomonas sp. BE123; assembly: GCF_031456015.1. NCBI lineage: Bacteria > Pseudomonadati > Pseudomonadota > Alphaproteobacteria > Sphingomonadales > Sphingomonadaceae > Sphingomonas > Sphingomonas sp. BE123. The sequence continues at coordinate 907,050 of NZ_JAVDTW010000002.1, forward strand.
GCGCGCTGACCGGCGACGCGGACGACACCTGACGACCAGGCCGGCGGGGCAACCCGCCGGCCTTTTTCGTGCGCAGCCTCGGGCGTGCGCGGCATATACAAAAAGGGCCGCTCCCGAAGGAGCGGCCCCGATTGTCCAGTGCGGACCGGATTACATCCGGACGCGGAAACCGGCGTAGAAGTAACGACCGGTGACCGGCCAGATACCGCTGCCAGCGCCGGTGCCGGTGGCACCCAGCGGCGGCAGTTCGTCGGTGATGTTGTCGACACCGATGTAGAAGCGATACTTTTCGCCAACCTTATACCCGACCTGCAGGTCGTGGTAGAAGATCGCCGGGTACCACGGATCGGCAATCACGTCGCCATTGGTCGGTGCGCGGCCCTGGTGCGAGAACTGGGTTTCCCAGCCGAACACGGTCTGCTTGCCGACATAGCGCAGGTCATAGCCCAGATCCCACTTCGGGAAGTTCAGGTTTGCGCTGAACTGGCCCTGCCATTCCGGATCGCCGAGCGTGCCGTTGATCCGGTCCGAACGTGCCGGGTCGGTGATGTAGGTGAACTGCTCACGCTCCTTCAGCCAGCTGACGATCGCGCGGGTGCGGAACGTGCCCTCACCGATGCGGGTCGTGTAGCTTGCGTCAACGTCGATGCCCGAGGTGGCGAGCTTCGCGAAGTTGAAGGGCGCGGCAGTGAAGCCGGCCGTGATCGGCTGGTTGTACGGTGCGCCAGTCAGGTTGAAGTCGGGGAAGCCGTCGAAACGACGCCCGGCCTGCCCGGTGAACGTGCCGTTGACCAGCGGATCGCTCGACGTACGACGGTTGACGACGGCGCAGAACGGGTTGTTGATCCCGACGGGGTCGTCATAGCAGCGGTTGATGATCGCCTGACCCGTCAGGCTGTTGATCGCCTGCTCAACCTCGATGTCGTAATAGTCGACCGTCAGCGTGAAGCCGCGCAGGAAGCTCGGCTGGAACACGGCACCAACCGTGAAGCTGTAGCCGATTTCAGGCTGCAGGTTGATGTTGCCCGAGGTCGTACCCTGGATACCCGACGACGGTGCGTTGACCCACGGGCGGGTCGAACCGTCCGGAAGGGTGATCGTGGTCGGGATGCCGGCCGCGGCGCAGTTGCGGGCGCGGTTCGGGTTCGCGTTGATCGGGTTGCCCTGCGAGCAGGGGTCGACCAGATTGTTGGCGAACGTCGTGCCGGCAGTGGCGTAGACGTCGCTGAGGTCGGGCGCACGGACCGACTTGGCGTAGCCGACGCGCATGCGCAGGTCGCGGACCGGAGCCCAGACGGCGCCGACATTGTATGCCCAGACCGGGTCAGCCGAGTTGCTGTAGTCCGAAACGCGGCCCGAACCTTCGATCGTCAGTTCGTGGAAGAACGGAACGTCGGCGAGGATCGGCACGCGAAGCTCGGCGAACGCTTCCTTCACGGTGATCGCGGGCGGGTTGAACTCCGCGAAGCCGTTGAGGAAGGTCAGGCTGGCCTGCGTGACATCGTCATAGTCCGAATAGGCGTCTTCGCGACGATATTCGGCACCGAGCACCGCACCGATCGGACCGCCCGGCAGGTTGAAGAAGCCGCCCGTGTCGCCGGAGACATAGCCGACGAAGTTGAGCTGCTCGGCCCACTGGGTGCGCGACGAGGTGTGCAGGACATAGGCCAGGCCTTCCGGCGTGGTCGACGGAGCGCCTTCGCCGAACAGGTTCAGCGGACGGCAGTTGGGATCGTCGTTGGTCGTGCTCGCATCGGCGTTCACGCGGCAGACGATCTGGCCGGCGCTGTTCCGGACGGCGTTCGCCGCACGGTTGAAGTTGGCAATGTTAACGTTGCCGCCGGTTTCGTAATAGGTTTCGGTGCGGCCGAAGTTACCCGCGATTTCGTAGCGCAGGTTGCCGGTGTCCGACAGCTCGCCACGCAGACCGCCGACGATGCGGAACGTCTCACGCTCATGATCCTCGGCGCGCGTGCCGATGTCGTTGTTGAAGCGGAAGAAGGTGAACGCACCGGTGTCGTAGTTCGCCGTGCCCGGAGCATAGCCCTGGATCGTGCGGATCTGGTCACGCGCCTGTGCCGACAGGAACGGGTTGTCGAGGAAGAAGGTCGGCGACAGGTTCGAGTTGATGAAGGTCGGCTGCGTCGACGTCTGGTTGTTGGTGATCTTGACGTACTTTGCCTCGAGGAAGGCAGTTGCCGCCGTCGAGAATTCGTAGCGCAGCAGGACGTTGCCGGCATAGCGCTCCAGACCCGGAAGCAGCATCGCGCCTTCGACGCCGGTCGCGCTCAGGCCGCCGAAGCGACCGCCGCCGATGCGACGCAGGTCGAGCGTGGGATCGTCGCGGACGAGCTGACCGTTCGGGAGGAACACATAGCCGTCGGACAGCAGACCGCCGGTGCCGGGACCATTGACGGTCGCGCCACGCTCGCCGGTGCAGTTCGCCGCGATGCGCGCGGCGATGATCGGGTCGGTCGAGCTTGCCGCAGGGCAGGTGGTCTGGACCATGCCGCCGAGCGAGATGATGCCGAAGCGGTTACCCGGCGCGTTGATGCCGAAGAAGGTCTGGTCGGGGATGCCGTCGCCCATGCCGGTTTCGTCGGCGCTGAACTCCGAGGTGAAGTAGCCCGGGATGCCGCTATAGGCGCCGGTCTGTTCGTCACGGTCGTTGAACAGCAGGGTTTCGGAACGGGCATATTCCGCCGCGAGCGCGATATTGCCGCGGCCGCCAGCGAAGTTCTTGCCCCACACGACCGAAAGGCGCTGCGAATCGCGGTCGCCGCGATCCGAAATGCCGCCCTGGCCCGCGATGTCGAGACCTTCGAAATCCTGCTTGAGGACGAAGTTCACGACGCCGGCAACGGCGTCCGAGCCGTAGATTGCCGAGTTGCCGCCGGTCACCACGTCGACGCGCTCAAGCAGTGCGTTCGGGATGGTGTTGACGTCGACGGCGTAGCTGCCCGGAGTCGAGGTGACGTGACGGCGGCCGTTGACGACGACCAGCGTGCGGGCGGTGCCCAGGCCGCGCAGGTCGAGCAGGTTGAGGCCGGCGGTGCCGATCGCGCGGGTCGAGTTCGCCTGGCTGAAGGTCGAGCGCAGCGTCGGCAGCTGGTTGAGCGCGTCACCCAGCGAGAGGTTGCCGGTGTCGAGCAGGTCTTCCGCGGTGACGCTGGTCACCGGAACGACGGTGTCGACGCCCGGACGGGCGATACGCGAGCCGGTGACGACGACGACGTCGCTCGAGCTGGCTTCTTCGGTCGTCTCTTCCTCGGTCGTCGGCGCCTGCTGCGCGAACGCAAGCTGCGGAACCGTCAGTGCGGCACTCGCGAGCACCGTTGCCGACAATAAGCGGCTGATCTTCATGGTAGGGAGCCCCCAGAATCGTTGCAAGGAGCCGGCTCATGGCCGGTCGTCTCCATTGAAACCGCCCATTCATCCTGTGGCAAGCAAAACCGACCGAAATTGTCCCTTTCAGCGTCATTCCGTTGCAACAATACCACATTTGTGCGGTGCAACACGAATCGCGCGTAACATAATTACGTAACGCGCGATTCGCGTGAGGCTTTGTAATCCTTAGCCGGCGCGCTCGATGCACATGGCGATTCCCATGCCGCCGCCGATGCACAACGTCGCCAGCCCCTTGCGCGCGTTGCGGCGCGTCATTTCATAGATCAGCGTGGTCAGCACGCGCGCGCCGCTCGCGCCGATCGGATGGCCGATCGCGATGGCGCCGCCATTGACGTTGACCTTCGCCGGATCGAAGCCGAGCTCCTTGCCGACGCACAGGGCCTGCGCGGCGAAGGCCTCATTGGCTTCGATCAGGTCGAGGTCGGCGACGGTCCAGCCGGCCTTTTCCAGTGCCTTTTTCGACGCGGGGACCGGGCCGATGCCCATGATCGACGGATCGACCCCGGCGGTGGCCCAGCTCTTGATCGTGGCAAGGATCGGCGCGCCGCGCTTTTCGGCTTCGTCGCGGCTCATCACCACCAGCGCCGCCGCGCCGTCGTTGAGGCCCGATGCGTTGCCGGCGGTGACGGTGCCGTCCTTCTTGAACGCGGGACGCAGGCCCGCGACCGAATCCAGCGTCGCGCCGGCGCGGATATATTCGTCCTGATCGACGATCGTGTCGCCCTTGCGGCCCTTGATCGTGACCGGCGCGATCTCGGCCTTGAAGCGGCCTTCGGCACGCGCGGCTTCGGCAAGGTTCTGCGAGCGGACCGCGAACTCATCCTGCTCGGCACGGCCGACCTGATATTGTTCGGCGAGGTTTTCCGCCGTGATTCCCATGTGATAGCCGTTGAACACGTCGGTCAGGCCATCCTTGATCATCGTATCGACCAGGGCGACATCGCCCATCTTCGCGCCGGCGCGCAGCGTCTGGGCGTGCGCGGCGAGCGACATGGATTCCTGGCCGCCCGCGACGACGATGGTGGCGTCGCCGGTCTGGATTGCCTGCGCGGCGAGCGCGACGGCGCGCAGACCGGAACCGCACACCTGGTTGAGGCCCCATGCGGGCACTTCCTTGGGCACGCCAGCGGCCATCGATGCCTGACGCGCGGGATTCTGACCCTGCGCGGCGGTCAGCACCTGACCCAGAATGACTTCCGACACCTCTTCGCCCTTGACCCCGGCCTGCGCCAGCGCGGCTTCGATCGCCACGCGGCCAAGCTCGTGCGCGGGGGTGGCGGCAAAGGCGCCGAGGAAGCTGCCGACGGGGGTACGCTTGGCGGCGGTGATCACGACTTCGGTCATGGTGGAGCGACTCCTGATTGGACTTTGCGCGCTATCTAGGCGCGGGGAGGGCGGTTAGCCAGTCGGCAAGCGGGCGCCACAGCGATTGCCGTGCCGCGGATCCGACCATCATGCCGACATGGCCGAGACGCAGCTTGCGCTGATCGGCGAAGCCGACGGCACTGGCGGCGGGGACGATGCGATCGGTGAGCGAGACGAACTCGACCGTGGGGCAGGGGAGGGCGAGCGGGGTCACCGCCTGCCCCGCCACGCGCCATTGCCCGCGACCGGGGAGGTCGGCGGTGAAGAAATCGTCGAACAGCTGGCGCCCGGCGGCATAGGTCAGCGGGGCCCCGGCATTCGCCCAGTCTTCGAGCACCACGAAATTCTTTGCCGCCGCGCTGGCCGGGTCGAGGCGACCGAACTTCTCGAACTTGGCGATGGTGCGCGCCGGGTCGAGCTGCCAGAAGCCGGCCTGCAGGACCTCCATCGGCACCAGCCCGAGCACATCGCAGGTGCCATGCGCGGCGTGCCAGATCGCGTCGATCCGCTCCAGCGCCTCCGCGCCGAAATTCGCGAAGCGCCACGGCGCGGCAATCAGCGCGAGGCCCCGGACCGGCACGGCCTGAGCCGCCGCCGCGGCGATCGTGCCGCCGAGGCAATAGCCGGCGAGCGCAACCGGCTCACCGATGCTGCGGAGCAGCGGGATGAGCTGTTTTTCGACATGCTGCGTCACGCTGAACCCACGATCGGCAGCGGTCGGCGCGCCCCAATCGACCAGCAACGGGCGCACCCCCTGCCGCGACAGCCAGCGCAGCAGCGAACGGCGGTAGCGCATGTCGAGGATCATCGGCGGATTGATCAGCGAGGGCACAAACACCGTCGGAATCCCCGTTCCGCCATAGTCATGTAGCGTCGCGCGACCGGCGGTTGCGACCACCGGCATCGGGCGGCGCGGGCGCGGGCGCGGCGCGGCCTGATAGGCGGCGAGACCGGCAAGCGCAGCGGCGCGCCGCTCGGTCGATGCTGCGGTCTGTTCGCGCAGCAAGTCCAGAAACAGCGGCAGCGGACGTGGCCCGTGTTGCGACGCGGCAATGAAAGATGTTAGGGCCATGTCAAATACCCTTGGGGGCGAGCATGAAAAAGACAGCGCAGACGGACGGCCCGGTCATCATCAAGAAATACGCGAACCGTCGGCTCTACAATACCGAAAGCTCGTCGTACATCACGCTCGACCATCTCGCCGCGATGACGCGCGAAGGTCGCGATTTCAAGGTCGTCGACGCCAAGACCGACGAGGATATCACGCACAATGTGCTGACCCAGATCATCATGGAAGAGGAAGCGCGCGGCCAGACGCTGCTGCCGGTCAATTTCCTGCGCCAGCTGATCGCGCTCTATGGCGACTCGATGCAGGCGATGGTGCCGGGTTACCTCGAAGCGTCGATGGAAAGCTTTCGCCGCAACCAGGAACAGTTCAAGACTGCGGTCGAAGGCGCCTTCGCCAATTCGCCCTTTGCCGAGATCGCCAAGCGCAACATGCAGATGTTCGAGGCGGCGGCAGAAGCGTTCAAGCCCGGCGCGGGCGGCGTGACCGGCGCTGCACCGACGCGGCCCGCTGCGGCGCCGGAGAAGAGCAAGGACGACGAGATCGCCGCGCTCAAGGCCCAGCTCGCGGCGCTCAAGGATCAGGTCGACAAGCTCGGCTGAGCGCAATAGCTTTCCCGCTTTCGTGTTGTCGAAGGGGGAAGCCATGAAGTCCTGGATCGCCGTAGCTGTCGCCGGCCTGCTCGCCGGGTCGGCGCTTGCGCAACCACAGGCCCAGCCCGCAGGCGAGCGCCCCGACCGCTACATCCATGCCGGTGCGCTGCTCGACCGGCCGGGCCAGGCACCGCGCGGTGCGAGCACGATCGCGATCCGGGGCGAGCGGGTGATCGGCGTCTATGACGGCCATGTCATGCCGCTTGGCGACGCGCCGGTCATCGACCTCAAGGACAAGACGGTGCTGCCCGGGCTGATCGACAGCCATGTGCATCTGGGGTCCGACCGCGCGGGGCAGGAAGGGCTGCTGGCGGGCTTTGCCGAGAGCAAGGAACTGGGCGCGTACGAGGCGCTGTGGAATGCGCGCAAGACGCTGATGGCGGGCTTTACCACTGTGCGCAATCTGGGCGATGACGGTGCGACGCTGGCGCTGCGCGAAGCCATTGCGCGCGGCTGGGCCGCCGGGCCGCGGATCATTGACGCGGGACGGTCGATCTCCACCACATCGGGGCATATGGACCGACGACTGGGGGTGGTCGAGGACCTGCACCCGGTGATGAACATCGAAAATCTGTGCGACGGGCCGGAGGAGTGCCGCAAGGCAGTGCGCAATCAGGTCGCGCGCGGCGCGGACGTGATCAAGATCGCCACCACCGGCGGGGTCAACAGCCGCATCGGCGCTGGCCTTGGCAAGCAGATGTTCGACGACGAGGCCCGTGCAATCGTCGAGACCGCGCGCCTGTATGGCAAGAAGGTCGCGGTCCACGCGCATGGGGCCGACGGCATCACGCTGGCACTGAAGATGGGCGCAGATTCGGTCGAGCACGGCACGCTGATGGACGACGAGGCGATCGCGCTGTTCCGCAAGAGCGGCGCCTATTACGTCCCGACGCTGTCGACCGTGAACGGCTATCTGGAGCGGATCGCCAAGGATCCCAACGCCTATCCGCCCGCTGTCCGCGCCAAGATCGACTGGCGCATCTCGATCACCGGCAAGGCGCTGGAGCGGGCCGTGCCGGCCGGCGTCCGGATCGCGTTCGGCACCGATGCCGGCGTGTCCAAGCATGGGCGCAACGCCGATGAGTTCGAACTGATGGTCAAGCACGGCATGACGCCGATGCAGGCCATCGTCGCGGCGACCACCAACGCGGCCGATCTGCTGGGGCTGGCGAGCGAAGTGGGCAGCATCGAACCGGGCAAGAGCGCGGACATCATCGCCGTCAGCGGCGACCCGCTGAAGGATGTGCGCGTGCTGAAATCGGTCGGCTTCGTGATGCGCGCCGGGGTGGTCCACAAGCAATAAGGCGACCGAGTGCGTCGGAGGCGCGGGCGATGCGGCGGGGGCATCGCCGCGTTCGGAGCGGGCGATATTGCGAAGGCGCCTGCCGGACTGGAGGCCGCGCGCTCAGGTGGCGCTGCGCGGCTATCGTCCGCTTTATCCGGGCAGGGTCTACACCGCACGGGTGCTGGCGCAGACCCCGCCCTGATCGGGTTTACCCGCCCCGGACGCTCGGGTTGGGCTTGCGGAACTTGAGGGTCATGCGGTCGCTTTCGCCGATCGCTTCATATTTGGCGCGATCGACATCCTTGAGGCGGTAATTGGGGGGGAGCGTCCATACGCCCTGCGGCCAATCGGCCGTATCCTTGGGGTTGGCGTTCACCTCGGACGCGGCGACGAACTTGAAACCGGCTTCCTCGGCGAGGCGGCGCACGGTCGACACCTTCATGTAGCCGCTCGTCTTTTCGCGCTCGGCGTCGGCGGATTCGGGCAGGCGGTGCTCGACAATGCCGAGCGTGCCGCCGGGCTTGAGCATTGCGAAGATCTGCTTGAACGCCTCGGCGCTGCGGTCGGTCGTTCCCATCTTCCAGTTATGGATATTGCGGAAGGTCAGGACGACATCGGCGCTGCCGGCCGGCACCGCCGGCTGGTCCGCAGCGGCGGGGAAAGCGGCGAGCTTGATGGCGCCATAGGTCGCGGCATCCTTGGCCTGCAGCGCCTGGGTCCCGCGCGTGCCGTTCGGCCACGGTGCCGCCGCGTAGAGCGTGCCGCCGCCCTTTGCGATATAGGGCGCGAGGATTTCGGTGTACCAGCCGCCACCCGGCCACAGCTCGACCACTGTCTGGTTCGGCTTGACCCCGAAAAAGGCGAGCGTCTGCGCCGGGTTGCGATATTTGTCGCGGGCGATATTGGCCGGCGTCCGGGTCGGGGCAGCGACCGCAGCCTTGAGCGCTGCACTTGGCTGCTCCGCCTTCGGGCTGGCGGCGATGGCAGCAGTGGTAAGGGCGATCGCGGTGACGGCGATCGCGGGCAGGGTGTAGCGCATGGACGGCTCCTCTCTGTTCTGGCGCGAAGTTAGGCAGGGCGGGGCGCGATGCAAGGGGCGTTATGGATCGGAGTGGGCGCGATGGTTGCGCTGGTCGGCGTCAGCGGCCTGGCCGAGTGGCGACGCGGGCGACGCCGCGACCTTGACCGGGTCGGCTGGATGCCCTGGACCTTCATCCAGATCATGGCGCTGCTGCTGGCAATTGTCGGCGCCGCCCTGGCGCTCAAGGCGGGATAGGTCAGTAGAAGCGGGCCAGGGTCAGCGCGCGATCGCCGCCGCCGCATAGCGTCAGCCGAACCCGACGGCCCGGCGTTCCGGCAGCCCAGCCGGTCATCTGCGCGGCAGTAGCCCGACTCACCTGAACCCCGTCGACCGCGCAGATCGATGCGCCCGCCGTCCAACCCGTCGCCGCCGCCGGACTGCCGCGCATCACGTGCAGCACGCGGAGCCGATCCGCTTCCCGCCGCAGCAGCAGGCCGCTGGTCGATCGCGGGACCGGCCAGTGGCTGCGTGCACCATCGGCCAGCACCAGGCGGCCTGCCTGCGGATCGAGCAGGACGCGGTGGCGCCGCAACAGGCCGCCCCCGATGCGCCCCGCCGCACCCTTGCTGCCCGAAAAACCGTGGTCGCGCTCGATCCGCACCTCGACCTCGCGCGCGGCGATGCCGGGCAGGTGCAGCGCGGGCAGCACCGCGAGGTCGGTCTCGACTGCGCCGCCCAGTCCCCAGCCGATCGCGCTGGTGACGGGGCGGGCCGCATAAGGGCTGGCCAGCCAGGCGCTGCGGGTCAGGCTGAGCATTCCGCCATCGCCGGTATCGACGATCATCGGCCGTGCCGGCCCGCCGGATACGGTCATGCTGGCAAGATAAAGCCGGCTGTGGTCGGCGAGGCGGAGCGGCACGATGGCCCCGCGGAACGGCATCCGACCGCTGGGGAGCAGGCGGAAGCGCTGCGAATCATAGTCGATCTCCAGCGCATGACCGGCAAGTAGGTCCGCGCCGACGAACAAATCGACCGCGCCCGGCCCGGTGGCGCGGGGGTCGGCATCGATGATCGCCACGCGTCCGCCGGTTCGCACCAGTCCGCCGACCTCGACCCGGTCGATCCCGGTCCAGGCCAGCGCGATCGCGCCGCCGATCGCGTCGGCGCGGCCCGCGACGAGCGGCTTGAGCGCGGCGGTGCGGGCGAAGCGGGCCGTAACCGCAGTGTCGGTCGCGCCGGTGTCGAGCAGCGCATCGACCCAATGGCCGTTGACGAGGGTGCGAAAGCGGATCTGGTTGGCGGCGGTGAGTTCGAACGGCACCCAGCGCGCCTCGCTGTCGGCGGCGAGGTGCAGCACGGCCGGCGCCGCCCCGGCCTGTGGTGCTGGCAGGGTGAGTGCAAGCAGGGCGGCAAGCGCGGTCATCGGCGCACGAACATCCATGACCGCGATGCTAGGCCCCCCTCACTTGGGCGCCAGCGGTTGCGGTCGTGGTTAATGTCCCGTTGAGGGAGCGGGCGGGAGCCGGACCGCCGCCGCGCTGCGATCAGAGACACGCCTCGAGCAGTGCCTGATCGAACCCGAACGAGCGGGCCTTTTCCAGCGTGTAGGGGCGCAGGCCCATCGAGCGATACTCGCCGATGATCTTTCCATCGGCGCTCTCGTCGAGATATTCGAACTTGAACAGCTCCTGCGTCACGATGACGGGGCCTTCCATGCCGATCACTTCGGTAATGTTCGTCACGCGGCGGCTGCCGTCGCGCAGGCGCTTCACCTGAACGATCAGGTCGACCGAGTCGGCGATCTGGCGGCTGATCGCTTCCTTCGGGATCTTGATGTCGCCCATCAGCACCATGTTCTCCATACGCCCGAGGCATTCGCGCGGGGAGTTGGAGTGGAGCGTGCACATCGACCCGTCATGGCCGGTGTTCATCGCCGACAGCAGGTCGAAACATTCGGGTCCGCGAATTTCGCCGAGGATGATGCGGTCCGGGCGCATACGCAGCGCGTTCTTGACCAGGTCGCGGATCGTGATCTCGCCCTGACCTTCCAGGTTCGGCGGGCGGGTTTCGAGCGGGAGCCAGTGCGGCTGCTGCAGGCGCAGTTCGGCCGCGTCCTCGATCGTCAGCACGCGCTCGCCCGGGTCGATCATCTTCGACAGGGCGTTGAGCATCGTCGTCTTGCCCGAACCGGTGCCGCCCGAAATGACGATGTTGAAGCGGCTGGCGCCGGCGATCTTCAGCATGGTCGCCATCTTCTGCGACATCGACCCGAAGCCGGCCATCATGTCGAGCGTAATCGGCTTGTCGGAGAATTTGCGGATCGAGATGGCGGTGCCGCGCAACGACAGCGGCGGAACGATCACGTTGACGCGGCTGCCGTCCTTGAGGCGCGCATCGGCGAGCGGGGTAGTCTGGTCGACGCGACGGCCGACCGAGTTGCAGATGCGCTGCGCGATCTGGAACAGATGCTCCTCATCGCGGAACTGGATGTTCGCGAGCTCGAGCTTGCCCTTGCGTTCCACGAACGTCTGTTCGGGGCCGTTGACCATGATATCGCTGATCGAGCTGTCGGACAGCAGCTCTTCGAGCGGGCCCAGGCCGAGCAGCTCGTCGACCAGCACCTTTTCCAGCGCGAATTGTTCGCGGCGGTTGAGGGTGAGTTTGAGCTCGGCCAGCACTTCGCCGATGATCGGGCGGAATTCCTCGGCCAGCTCGTCCTTGTTGAGCGTTGCCGCCGCTTCCGGGTCGACGCGCTCAAGCAGGCGGGGAAGGACCTGTTCCTTGATCCGGTGGATCGAAGCTTCGAACCCCTCGACTCGCGAACTGCTCGGCTCGCCGGTCGCCGCCTGGCGGTCGGCGAGTCGCTGCATCGCCTCGCTGGTCGAGCCGGGGTTGCCCGCAGCGAGCGGTTCGGGCGGAAGCTGGGACGCGCCGGGCAGCGGCACGTCATGCAGCGGTGGGAATTGCTCGCCGCCCAGCGGGTCGGGCGGGCGCATCGCGCCGCCACCTTGCATCGGGCGCGCAACGCCGAAGGCAGGCCGGCCCGGCCCTCCCCCTGGTCCGCTGCGTCGTCCGAATGCGCTCACGCTTGCTCCCGCTCTCAATCTGCGAAGCACGGGATAGCCGCCAAGGTTTGACAAGTTCCTAACCATCAATGGGTTGGCGGGCTGACCGATCCTGACCGTGGCCAGTGCCGCCCATCGATGGGAGAGGGAAGCGCACTGATGTTGAGGAGGATTGCCATGGTCGCCGTGTTTCTTTCGATCCTGTCATTGTGGCTGGCACCGGTGCCCGGCGCGCCGGCACCGGTGCCCGCCGCGCCGGCGCCGGTCGCGCAGGGGGCGGCGCCCGCAGGCTCGGGTGCGTTCGATTGGCTGGACGGCACATGGCGGCGCACCGGGCTGGAGATGCGCTGCGGCCAGACCAAGCAGGGGATGACGTGCAGCGAGGAAGGGAGCGGCGCCATGGCGGGCGCAAAGGCAGAGCTGGCGTTCGATACGCTTGGCGAAAAGGCGGTGCTGGAAATCGCGCTTCCGTCGGTTCCGCCGAGTCGGTTCACCGAAGTCGCGCGCGATACGCACAGCGTGACGTTCGAGATGCCGACCAAGACCGGGGTTGCGCGGCTGCGCTTTACCCGGTCGGACAATGTGCTGAAGGTCGAGCGTGGCAGCGCGGCGGGCTGGGCCAATGCGATGGAGTATCGGCGCGGATGAGCTGACGCCGCTTTCCCGCGCACGAAAAAGGCCGCAGGGGCACCCCTGCGGCCTTTTCGCATCCGGCGAACGGGGTGGCTCAGCCCGCCTTTTCGGCGAGGACCGTCAGCCCCTTTTCATTGACCTCGGCAAAGCCGCCCTCGACCCGGATGATCTCGGGCGACTGGTTGGCCGCGGTCTTGTAGATTTCGATATTGCCGTCGCGGATCGTCGACATGAAGGGTGCGTGGCCCTCCAGCACGCCGAAATCGCCCTCGCTGCCGGGGACCACCACCATGTGGACGTCCTCCGAGCGGAGCAGCTTTTCGGGGGTCACGAGTTCGAAGTGCAGCATGTTCTTACCTTACTCCCTCTCCCCTTCACGGGAGAGGGTCGGGGAGAGGGGGAGAGCGATGGACCTGAGGACAGGCCCCTCTCCCAACCCTATCCCCCGAGGGGGAGAGGGCTAGCGTGGCTTACGCGTCGGCGGCCATCTTGGCGGCCTTGGCGACGACGTCGTCGATGCCGCCGACCATGTAGAAGGCCGATTCGGGCAGATGGTCATATTCGCCGTTCACGACCGCCTTAAACGACTTGATCGTGTCTTCCAGCTGCACGAACGCGCCCGGGATGCCGGTGAAGACCTCGGCGACGTGGAACGGCTGGCTGAGGAAGCGCTGGATCTTGCGCGCGCGGGCGACGGTCAGCTTATCTTCTTCCGACAGCTCGTCCATGCCGAGGATCGCGATGATGTCCTGCAGCGACTTGTACTTCTGCAGGATCGACTGGACGGCGCGGGCGGTCTCGTAATGCTCCTGGCCAACCACGCGCGGTTCGAGCACGCGGCTGGTCGAGTCCAGCGGGTCCACCGCCGGATAGATGCCGAGTTCCGAGATCGCACGGTTGAGAACCGTGGTCGCGTCGAGGTGGGCGAACGAGGTTGCCGGTGCCGGGTCGGTAAGGTCGTCCGCAGGGACGTACACGGCCTGGACCGAGGTGATCGAGCCCTTGTTGGTCGAGGTGATGCGCTCCTGCAGCGCGCCCATGTCGGTCGACAGGGTCGGCTGATAGCCCACCGCCGACGGGATGCGGCCGAGCAGTGCCGACACTTCCGCGCCCGCCTGGGTGAAGCGGAAGATGTTGTCGACGAAGAACAGCACGTCCTGACCTTCGACGTCGCGGAAATATTCGGCAATGGTCAGGCCCGACAGCGCGACGCGGGCGCGGGCGCCCGGCGGCTCGTTCATCTGGCCATAGACCAGCGCAACCTTCGACCCTTCGCTGATCGCGTTGCCGTCGGCATCCTTGGCGATCACGTTCGCGTCGAGGAACTCGTGATAGAGATCGTTGCCCTCACGGGTACGCTCACCGACGCCCGCGAACACCGAGGTGCCGCCATGGCCCTTGGCGATGTTGTTGATCAGTTCCTGGATGAGAACCGTCTTGCCGACGCCGGCGCCGCCGAACAGGCCGATCTTGCCGCCCTTTGCATAGGGTGCGAGCAGGTCGATGACCTTGATGCCGGTGACGAGGATCGCGCTTTCGGTCGACTGGTCGACGAACAGCGGCGCTTCGGCATGGATCGGTGCGCGCAGGTCGGTGGCGACCGGGCCGCGCTCGTCGATCGGCTCGCCGACGACGTTGAGGATGCGGCCGAGCGTGGCCGGGCCGACCGGCACCTGGATCTGCGCGCCGGTGTTGGTCACGGCCTGACCACGGGTCAGACCCTCGGTCGCGTCCATCGCGATCGTGCGGACGGTGTTCTCGCCCAGATGCTGCGCGACTTCGAGGACCAGGCGGTTGCCGTTATTGTCGGTTTCCAGCGCGGTGAGGATCGCGGGCAGTTCGCCATCGAAGCTCACGTCGACGACGGCGCCGATGACCTGGGCGATGCGGCCCTGGCCGGTCGCGGCGACCGACGCCGTCGCGGTGGCGTCCGCCTTGGGCTTGGTCGCGCGGGGCTTGCGCGCGGGCTTGTCTGCGGTGGGGGCTGCGGTTGCCATGTTCTTCAAGTCCTTGCTTGGCGAATGCGATCAGGGTTGTTGGGAATTGCCGACCATCGCCTCGGCCGGGGCCGTAGCGGAGGGGCGGCGGAAAGTCACGGTCAGGGTGCGGGCGGCGTCGCCCTTGTCGATGGCGATGACGGTCGGCGCCGCGCCGATCGTGCCGTCGAACGCCTGTTCCTTGGCAATGGCGTCGAGCGCCTTTTGGTCGTCGATGCCATATTGGAACAGGAAGGCGCGGATGATGTCGGTCAGGCGCTTCTTCGCCGTTTCGGCATTGGCGTCGTCGGTCAGCGACAGCGCGAAGGCGACCGAGTCGATCGCCTCGACATCCGAACCCGCGACGGTCACGGTACCGGTGTTGGGCGATTTGGCATCGGACTGCGACAGGGTGATCGTCGCGCCCTTCGCGGCGAAACCGGTCCCCGCCGCCGCATAAGGAGCGAGGCGATAGCCATATTGGTTCAGGCGGCCGATCGTTTCGCTCGGGAAGCCGAACATGCGGTCGGCACCCTTGAGGTCCGCCGCCGCGTCGCGCGCCGCCGCCTCATTCTGCGCAAGCGTCGGCTGCTCGGCAGGCTGCTGGTTGCAGCCCGCGAGCGCGACGGTCGCAGTCAGGAGGAGCAACGCGCGCATCTTACAGCGCCTCGGCGCCCGAAATGATCTCGACCAGTTCGGTCGTGATCGCGGCCTGACGTGCGCGGTTATACTGGATCGACAGCCGCTTGATCAGGTCGCCCGCGTTGCGCGTGGCGTTGTCCATCGCGGTCATCTTGCTGCCCTGTTCCGACGCGGCGTTTTCACGGATCGCGCGGTAGAGCTGGATCGCGACGTTGCGCGGCAGCAGGTCGGCGAGAATCGATTCCTCGTCGGGCTCATATTCGGTGACCGCTGCGCCTTCCTCGACAACGGCGACTTCCGGGATCTTGACCGGGATCAGCTGCTGCTCGGTCGGCTCCTGCGTGAGGACCGACTTGAAGTTCGAGTAGAACAGGTGCGCGACGTCATACTCGCCCGCTTCGAAGCGGGCGATCAGGTCGTCGGCATAGCCGCGCGCATCGGCGAAGCCGAGCTTGCCGAGGTCGCCTGGCTCGATCCCGTGAACGAAGCTGTTCGGGAACAGGCGGTTCAGCACCGCGCGGCCCTTGCGGCCGATGGTGTAGAACTTCACCGTCTTGCCCTGCGCGATCAGTTCCTGCGCGCGGCGACGCGCGAGGCGGGCGATGTTGGTGTTGAACGCACCCGCCAGGCCCTTGTCGCTCGTCGCGACGACGAACAGGTGGACCTGGTCCTTGCCGGTGCCGGCGAGCAGTGGCGACACGCCGGGGCCGCCCGCGACCTTCGACGCGAGGCTGGCGACGACCTGTTCCAGTCGCTGCGCGTAGGGACGCCCGGCCTCCGCCGCTTCCTGCGCGCGGCGCAGCTTGGCGGCGGCGACCATTTTCATCGCCTTGGTGATCTTCTGGGTCGACTTGACCGAGTTGATCCGGACTTTGAGTGCCTTGAGGCTAGCCATTTTCTAGTTTCCAGCCGCGCGGACGGCGTTCCAGTTGAACAGGAAATTGCGGTGTACGGCCCAGGTCTGGCCCTGCACTTCGGTTCCGACCAGACAGGCGGCGGTGTGATACGGCCCCTGACCATCGGTAGTGCGAAAGCTGACACAGGTACGACCGCGTGCGGTTTCCCAGCGCCCCGCCTGAATGTCGCTGTTGTAGAAACTCCCGGTCACGGTGCCGTCGGCTTCCAGCTTCAGCTTCATTGGCTGGGTGTAAGGCTTGCCCGGTTCGGTCGAGAGGTCGACCGTCCACGCGCCGTCCATCGGCTGCGCTGCGGGTGCAGCAGCAGCCTGGGCCGCGGTGATCAGGGCAAGCGCCAGGATCACGCGAACGTCTTGCCGAACGCGGCGAGCGCGTCCTTGAGCTTCGCCTTGGTGTCGTCGCTCAGATCCTTGCTGTCGCGGATCGCGGCGAGGATGTCGGCGTGCTTCGAACGCATTTCGGCGAGCATCGCGGCTTCGTAGCGGACGACGTCCTGCACGGCGATGCCGTCGAGATAGCCGTTGGTGCCGGCGAAGATCGACACGGTCTGCTCTTCGAATGGCAGCGGGCTGAACTGCGGCTGCTTGAGCAGCTCGGTCAGGCGCGCGCCGCGGTTGAGCAGCTTCTGCGTCGAGGCGTCGAGGTCCGACCCGAACTGCGCGAACGCGGCCATTTCGCGATACTGGGCGAGCTCGAGCTTAATCGAGCCCGACACCTTCTTCATCGCCTTGGTCTGCGCCGACGAACCGACGCGCGACACCGACAGGCCGACGTTGATCGCCGGGCGGATGCCCGCGAAGAACAGGTCGGTTTCAAGGAAGATCTGGCCGTCGGTGATCGAGATCACGTTGGTCGGGATGTAGGCCGACACGTCGCCCGCCTGCGTCTCGATGATCGGCAGCGCGGTGAGCGAGCCCGAGCCATTGTCCTCGTTCAGCTTCGCCGCGCGCTCGAGCAGGCGGCTGTGCAGATAGAAGACGTCGCCCGGATAGGCTTCGCGGCCCGGCGGGCGGCGCAGCAGCAGCGACATCTGGCGATAGGCAACGGCCTGCTTCGACAGATCGTCATAGACGATGACGGCATGCATGCCGTTGTCGCGGAAATATTCACCCATCGCGCAGCCGGTGTAGGGCGCGAGGAACTGGAGCGGGGCGGGGTCCGACGCGGTCGCGGCGACCACGATCGAATACTCCATCGCGCCATTCTCTTCGAGCGTGCGCACGAGCTGGGCGACGGTCGAGCGCTTCTGGCCGACGGCGACGTAGACGCAGTAGAGCTTCTTGCTCTCATCGGTGCCGGCGTTGACCGTCTTCTGGTTGATGAAGGTGTCGATCGCGACGGCCGACTTGCCGGTCTGACGGTCGCCGATGATCAGCTCGCGCTGGCCACGGCCGACGGGAACGAGTGCGTCGATCGCCTTGAGGCCGGTCTGCACCGGCTCATGCACCGACTTGCGCGGGATGATGCCGGGAGCCTTCACTTCGACGCGCGAACGCTGGTCGGAGACGATCGGGCCCTTGCCGTCGATCGGGTTGCCAAGGCCGTCCACGACGCGGCCGAGCAGGCCCTTGCCGACCGGAACGTCGACGATCGTGCCGGTGCGCTTGACGGTGTCGCCTTCCTTGATCTCCGAGTCCGAGCCGAAGATCACGATGCCGACATTATCGGCTTCGAGGTTGAGCGCCATGCCCTGAACGCCATTGGCGAATTCGACCATCTCGCCCGCCTGGACATTGTCGAGGCCGTGGACGCGCGCGATGCCGTCACCCACGCTCAACACCTGGCCGGTCTCGCTGACCTCTGCCTCGGTGCCGAAATTGGCGATCTGGTCCTTGATGACCTTGGAGATTTCTGCGGCGCGGATATCCATGGTTCTAGCTTTCAGCCTTTCATCGCATGCGCGAGGGAATTGAGACGGGTCTTGATCGAGCTGTCGATCATCTGGGAGCCGATCTTCACGACCAGCCCGCCAAGGAGCGAGGGATCGACCGACAGGTCGACAGTAACGTCGCGGCCGACACGGGCGCGCAGCTGGGACTTGAGCTCGGCCACCTGAGCGGCATCGAGCGGATGAGCTGAGGTGACTGCAGCGGTCACCTCACCCCGGTGACGCGCGGCGAGCATGGCGAAGTCGCGGATCATCGCGGGGAGCGCCGACAGGCGGCGATTCTGGGCGAGGACGCCGAGGAAACGGGTGGTGAGCGGGTCGAGCTTCATCGCCCCCGCTGCTGCAGCAACGCCGCGTGCCGCCGCATCGCGACCGAGCAGCGGGCTTTTGGTCAGCGCCGCAAACTCTGCCGAGTCGGTCAGCGCCTGCTTGACCGTGGCAAGGCTCGATTCGACCGTCGCGATCGAACCGCCCTCGCGCGCCAGATCGAACAGCGCGGTCGCATAACGACCGCTTAAGCTGGCTTGGATACCGCCGGAATTATCCACGGACGCGTGTTTCCTCTTGGACTAGCAGAAATGGCCCCATGGGGATTCGGGGCATGCCGCGATGGCATCCCCGATGGGTTGGCGCGCGCCTAGCAAAGGGGTGGCGCGGATGCAACCTGTGTGACCGCGCGATGACGGCGGCGGCCGTGGCGTGGGGGTTGCCCGGTGGCGAAACGGGTGCGACACCGTCAGTGCCGACGCAGCAACAGGGGGAACTGCCATGCTTCAGACGCCGATCCGTGCCGCCATGGTTCTTGCGGCGACGACGCTGCTCAGTCCGGGCGCCCATGCCGAAAGTGCGCGCATGACCGGGCGCTTTGCCGCGCCCTATCGCGATGCGGCGATGCTCGAGTCGCTGCGGGTCGGCCGCATCGCCGGGGAGGACGGCATGCAGCTTGGCATGGCGATCGAACGCGCGCTGGCGCGACCGGATATCGAGGGGCGCACCCATTTCGATCTGGTCGGCGGGCGCGGCGGCGATGCCGACGGGCTGTTGAACGGCAATGTCGTCACCGGCGTTCAGGAAAGCCGCTTCAAGCGCAAGGAAATGGAATGCGTCGAGCGTGAGGGCGGGAAGCGCGACGGCAAGTGTGTGAAGGAGGCGGAGGTCGAGAAGGACTGTACGCGCCGCATCATCAACGTGAATGCCGATCTGCGCCTTGCCGGCCCGGATGGGCGGGTCCTCTATAGTGTCTCACGTCCGCGCCGCGACGAGACCAGCTGGTGTCGTGGCCAGACCCCGGGGCGTACCACCGAAGAGGCGATCCGCGGAATGATCATCGACATTGCCGAAAATGTGCGCGCGGACATCGTGCCGGCGGTGCAGGACTATTCGATCCGGTTCCGTGAGAGCACCAAGGGGCTGCCCAAGGATCTGGTCCGGCCGTTCAAGGATATCGTGCGGCAGACCCAGCGCGACCTGCCCGGTGCGTGCGCTGCCTGGGCGGCGATGGACACGCAGCTGCCGAACCATCCGTCGATTACCTTCGACCTTGGCCTGTGCGCCGAATCGGCGGGGGCGTATGACAAGGCGCTGGCGCTGTACCGCCGCGCCGCACCGTTGATCGGGCGCGGCGCGAACGAGGCGACAGCCGGGGCAGAGCGCGCGCAGCGGCTGATCGCGGGACGCGACGATGAGGCGGAGCGGCGGCGCGGGCGCGGGCCGGGGCGGCGGTGAAGCCGCTTTAAAAGTGACTCGATTTCGACCGAAACTGCCTTAGCGTGGCGCCATGAAATTGATCCTGATCGCCGGCCTGTTTGCCGCCATTGCCACCCCCGCCGCCGCTCAACACCGCTTTCGCGTGGGCACGGTGGAGTTCACGACCGCGCTGCCGGCGGGCTATTGTGCTGCAGATGGCAGGAATGCAGCCGTCGCCCAGATGGTCGCGGCTGCCGACAATCGCAATGTCACGCATCTGACTACCCTGTCATGTGACGCGGACGTGGCGTGGAAGGACTATTTCATCCTCAAGACGCCGAACGAGTTGCTGGCCGTCAGCACCAGTACGACCGAGCTTCAGCAGGCGGTCGGGCCGGTGCTCAAGGCGGCGCAGTCCGGCGGCGAAAACGAAGAGGCGTCGAAAAGCGTTTCGCGCACCATGGGCAGCCCGGTCCAGATCAAGGGCGAGGTGCGCGGCTATGGCCAGGATGCGCACTGCCTCTATCTGGGTGCGGTGCTCGACATGGCGGTGCCGGAAAAGGGCGTCAGCTACACGCTGGCGATGAGCGGCTGCATGACCGTCGTGTCGGGCAAGGTGGTAACGATCTATCGCTACGCGCCGGGTACCACCGATGCGGATATCCGCGCGCTGATGCCGTCGGTGCTGGCCTTCGCCAAGGCGATCACGCCGGTCGTCGCCAACTGATCCGCTCCCCCCGGACGGGCCGGGAGGAGCGGGGATCGGTTACCCGCGACGCTGGCCCTGGCCGCCACCATTGCGCTGGCCGCCGCCGGCGCCAGCGGGACGCGGGGTGAACTTCTTCTTGCGCGGGCCGTAGAAGCGCGGCTTGTCGCCGGCTCCTGCGCCTTCGCCGCCGCGCGGGGCAGTGCCGAGGGTCTGGCGCTGGCCATCGCCCCGCGGCTGTTCGCCCTGGCGACGCTCACCGGCCGGATTGGCGCGCGGGCCGCGGTCGCGCTGGGCGGCGCGGTGATGGGCGTTGCGATCCTGCATCGTGCGGCCGTTGCGACCGTTGATCTCGTCGCGGCTCATCGGGATCGGGCCGCGGCTCGACTTGATGCGGGCGGACTCGGCAAGGAAATCTTCGGGCAGCGGCTGGACCGTCACCTTCTGACGGATCAGCTTTTCGATGTCGCGCAGGTACGGCCGCTCGTCATCGGCGCAATAGCTGATGGCGATGCCGGTCGCGCCGGCGCGCGCGGTGCGGCCGATGCGGTGGACATACTGATCGGGCACGTTGGGCAGTTCGAAGTTGAACACATGGCTGACGCCCGACACGTCGATGCCGCGTGCGGCGATGTCGGTCGCGACCAGAATCTTGACCTTGCCCGACTTGAACTCGCCCAGCGCTCGCTCGCGCTGCGGCTGGCTCTTGTTGCCATGGATCGCGTTCGACGCGATGCCGCTCGCCGCCAGCAGCTTCACGACGCGGTCGGCGCCATGCTTGGTGCGGGTGAAGACCAGCGCGCGATCGATGCTTTCGTCGCGCAGCGCGATGGTCAGCAGCGACTGCTTCTCGCTCTGGTTGACGTGGGTCACGAACTGCTCGACGCGCTCGGCGGTGGTGGCGACCGGGGTCACCTTCACCTCGACGGGATCCTTGATGAACTGCGTCGCGAGGTCGCGGATCGACTTGGGCATGGTGGCCGAGAAGAACAGGGTCTGACGCTTGGCCGGCAGCTCGCGCACGATGCGCTTGAGCGCATGGATGAAGCCCAGGTCCATCATCTGGTCGGCTTCGTCCAGCACCAGGATTTCGATCCCGATCAGGATGGCATAGCATTGGTCGATCAGGTCGACGAGGCGGCCCGGCGTGGCAACGACGATGTCGACGCCGCGCGCCAGATCGGTCTTGTTCTTGTGGATCGACGTGCCGCCGAACACGGTGGCGACGGTCAGGCCGGTGCCCTTGCTGTACTGGCGCGCGCTGTCGGCGATCTGGCTGGCCAGTTCGCGGGTCGGGGCGAGGACGAGCATGCGGCAGCCGCGCGGCTGGGCCCGCTTCTTCGACGCGACCAGGCGCTCGATCGACGGGAGCATGAACGCGGCGGTCTTGCCGGTGCCGGTCTGGGCGATGCCGAGCAGATCGCGCCCTTCGAGCAGCGCCGGGATCGACTGGGCCTGAATCGGGGTCGCATTGGTATAACCCTTTGCCGCGAGCGCAGCGAGGGTGGTCTCGGACAGGCCGAGGGTATTGAACTGAGTCATGAATTCTCTTTGCAGAACGGCCAGCGCGCAGGCGGAATGCGCGCGCGCAGGCGGGTCAATAAATGACGACCCGCGTGATATGGGAAGCCGAGCAATCAACCGAGGCGGAGCCGGAGCCGCGGGATGAACCCCGGCCCGATCACGCTGCATAACGCCTCGCTGCGGCGCGATATGGCAGTAGCGCTGTCTTAAGTCAAGGTGCCGCCGGTTATCGCGGCTGTTCCGGCAGCGGCATCAGGATCAGCGTGATCCGGTCATGGCCGACCGCGATGTCCAGCGTTTCGCCCGCCGCCACGTCGATCGGCGCGGGGAAGCTGTGCAGCACCTGCAGCCAGCCGCCATCGGTATAGCGGTCGGGATGGTTGTCGAACGCGATACCGTCCCACAGGTCGATCCGCATCCACTGAACGATGCCGATGGCGCGGCCGGTGGCGGTGACCGGGATGCGCAGCCGGGCGAGCGTCGCGTCATGCTTGTGCCGGGTGAGATCGAGATGGACCAGCTCGAGATCGTCCGACAACCGGGTCCAGCCGGTCATCGTGCCATGGATCGGCAACCGTTGCGGCGCGAAGTCGGTGAAGGGCGAGAGATCGAACCCCGACACCTGGCCGACAAAGGCATAGTCGGCGAGTGCATCGCTGGCGACGAGGCAGCCGATCGCGGTCGCGGCGCGGGGGATGACCAGCGCGTCGGGGGCGAGCAGGCGGCGGTGCGCATCCTCGAACGTGTCCAGCACCTTTTCGGTCAGCAGGTCACTCGACAGGATTTCGGAGACGAGGATGTCGGCCGGGGCGTCGAGCTCGGCCCCCACGGCGAGGTCGATCGACGGCCTGGCATGGACGGTGATGCGGTCGGCATAGCCGTTCAGCGCGACGATCCGATCGGCCATTTCGGCGATCATCGGCTCCATCTCGCACGCCACGACGGCGCGGGCGCCGGCGCGGGCGGCCATCAGCGAGAGCAGGCCGCTGCCAGCCCCGATATCCAGCACCCGCGCATCCGGCCCCCGCTCCGCCAGCGCCGCAGCGATCGCGGCCTCGAACGCATCGTTGCGCGGCGCGTCGTTCATCATCGGGATGTGCCAGAAGGGCACCGACGCCGACCCCAGCCGCCGCAGCTGATGCTGCAGGTGCAGATTGCCGGGCTGCAGCGTCAGCGCGTGGCGGAACTGGCGCACGGCATCGAGGTTGCGCCCGGCATCGGCGAGCGCCACGGCGAGGTTGCCCGCCGCAATCGGATTGGCCGGATCGACCGCACAGGCCCGCTCCAGCGTCGCGATCGCTTCATCGGTGCGGCCGAGCCAGTGGAGCGTCAGCCCCTGTTCGTGCAGCGCCAGGGCATGATCGGGTTCGAGCGCGAGCAGATCGTCCCACGCCGCCAGCGCATCCTCGGCCCGCGACAGGCGGCCGAGCACGCCGGCGAGCAGCGGCAGCACATCGGTGGCGCGATAGCCCTGCGCCAGCACCGCGCGATAGCCCGCCTCCGCCGCATCGAACGCGCCCTGTTCATGCGCCTCCATCGCCGCGGCGAGCATCGCGCGGGCGTCGATCGACGGATCGGCGGGAGCCGGATCGGGCAAGAGGGGGTCGGAGGCAGCGGCGTGGGTCAAGCAAGCGTCCTTAACACATCCAGTCGGCAACGCACCTGTCACGATGCACCGACCCGCTTCCCTAGCCGAAAATGCGGCGATTGCGATTCGGGATTGGTGGAGGGGCGCGGCGGGGAGGGGCGGCGCGGAAGTTTACACTGGCTTTACACGATCGCGCTGTGCGGCGCGGTTCGGTTGGGGCCGTGGACTGTTGCGACCCTGACGAAGTTACGCGAAACGCGGTTTATCCTGTCAGCTTTGGGCGGGGTTGGCGCGGGGGCCGCGGGGCGGGCCGGACGAAACTGACAACTATGCGCGTGTGTCCGGCGGGCGTGTCAGCTTCGTGCGAAGGACAGCGCAGTTCCGGCGGCGGGGCGATCGACGGGGTCAAAGAGCGGTCAGAGTGCGACCGGGGGATGAGAACATATCAGGTCCAACATTGCAAGGGGGTTGGCCGGCGCGTCGTCGACTCGTGGATCGAGTCACAAGGCCTGATGGGCGTCGCGCGAAAAATCGCATTGCGCGTTAGGCAATGTTTTGTACGCTATAACGCTCAAAGTTCAGGAAGAGTGAGATCCGGCTGAGCCGGGTATTCATCCTACAGCGAGATACGACGATGGTGGCTGAGCATTACGCCGGAATTATTGCTAAAAGCCGGGCGGCATTTCAGGATATGTCAGGTGTCGATGCAACGTACCAGAAATTTGTTGCTGCGCACAACGATGCCGATGAATTGGATCTGTTAAGCAAGTTGGTAGTAGGTCGACCTGAATATTCGATCTTTAGACTGGCTCGCTTAGAATACCAGCATTCGTTGTATTCGATGGCATTTTCTCAATATCGCCAAGCTCATGTCAGTCTTAGGTTGTTTCTTGAACTTTCTCTTTCTAGTGTTCTTTTTTCAGCTCATGAAATAGATGCGCATCTATGGCTTAAAGGAAAAAAAGATTCGAACTGGAACTCGATAATATCTAATGAAAATGGAGTGTTCTCAAAATTATTCGTCGGGGCATTTTTTGAAGAAATGAAAGAGTTCTCGGCTGAGTATCTTGCAATGGCGGCGAAGGTATATCGCGAGTGTTCAGAATTTGTTCACGGTAACAGGTCGTCTTATGAGGGTATAGACGCAGAAATCGTATTTAATGCAGATATAGCTGAAAGTTGGCTTGATCGAACGGACACTGTAAGGATGCTGGTAAAATTTTCCTTTCTCGTGCGGTATCTTGCTCATGCTGATGCTGAGCTAAGAAGTGAGTTCGAACAAATGGCACTAGAAGGTTTCGGTTATTTTGCGCCGATCCAGTCTCTGTTTTCGGGGGTGAGGCCATGAGCGATTTTTTTTATCGAACCGAAGACATTGGCCCGAAAGAAATACTGAATTTTCTCGTTGAAACTAACGAGGATCGAGAAGCCATTGATCAACTGAAAGGCAGAAATCCAACGGTTTTGATTGGAAGCCGTGGTGTAGGTAAGTCCTTTCTCATGAGAGTGGCCGAACAAGAGTTGCTTTCTGAGTACAAGCAGGCCGGCGTTATACCGGTGTTTGTTACGTTTGTCAGTAGTTCTCTTCTTCGGACAGCAGATCCAGATCAGTTTCGGCATTGGATGCTTGCTCGTTTGTGCACGTCTATTCTGCGCACTGTTCGTAAGCTTGGGCTTCTGGCTTCCACGCCAGCATCCGCCAACATCCTTGCTGGGCTGCCCGCGCATCACTCTGATACTGCAAAACTCGAGGAAATAATAAAAACTTATGAGGAGTCTTGGAGAACGCCAAATCAAGTTATAGACGCGAGCGTAGTGCCCGGGGTTGATGATGTAAAATACGCCCTTGAAGACCTTGCGGAAGAAATCGGTGTATCTCGTTTTGCATTGTTTATGGATGAGGCGGCTCATATCTTCCTTCCGTCCCAACAGAGGCAATTTTTTACACTGTTTCGAGATTTAAGAAGTCATTGCGTTACGTGCAATGCAGCAGTTTATCCGGGCGTCACTAGCTACGGAGATACTTTTCAGCCGACACATGATGCCACAATGATCTCGGTGAATCGAGATGTAAGTGCTGATGAGTACGTTGAAAGAATGCGGCAAATCGTAGAGAAGCAAGCGGACTCGAGGCTTTTAAAAAACATATCGAAGAACAGGCAAAACTTTGCAACCCTAGCATACGCCGCTAGCGGAAATCCAAGAATTCTTCTTAAGACAGTTTTTTCGGCGTCGGATATGTCATCTACTGACGTGAACGGTGTGATGCGCAGTTTTTATCGCAATGATATATGGTCTGAGCATTCCGCGCTTTCCGAGAAATATAATGGTCATGCGCCAGTCATAGATTGGGGCCGAAATTTTATTGAAGATGTCGTTTTGCCAGATCTTAAAAAGAAAAACGACGCATATTTGGCCAGCGAAAAGAACTCGACTGCTTTTATATGGATTCATCGTGAGGCTCCCGAATCTGTTAAGGAGGCTCTGCGTATACTTTGTTATACCGGAGTTTTGACGGAACATGCGTCCGGCATGAAGGGTACCAGAAGTGAGATTGGTACGCGATATTTGTGCAATTTGGGTTGCCTGTTTAGTCTCGAGGCCAATCCGTCCTCATCGGCTTTTGCGATTGCAAAGGCACTTACGCCCAAGCGGATGAGCGAGTTCGGGGCAAACCATCCGTCGTACCGAGCACTTACTGAGCAAGAGGGCGACCTTGGTGACATCGATGAGGGATTTGATCTTGAGGAACAGCTCGCCAAGCCAAATACGGTTCTGGATATTACGCCATGGCAGAGAGGAAAGCTCGATAGTTTAGAGCTGTTCACTGTGGGTCAGGTACTGGCTGCGGGCGAGGATAAGTTAAAAGAGGCGTTCTATGTGGGGGATAAGCGGGCCCGCCAAATGCGAAATGCTGCTTTGGCCTCAGTGCTTGAGTACCTTTCGGGCTGAGTAGCGGTTGATTTCCCCATCCGTCTGCATTGGAGGCGGGGCAGGGCTAGGCGGTGGGATTGTGACTGGGTTTACATAGATCGACCGTCGCATGGGCTTAGGTTCCACTCCCCCCTCACCCCGCCGCCTTCGCCAACCCCCGCGAAATCTGCAGCGCTGCGTTCAGCCGCGCCTTTGGCGTCGCGAACACGCGTGCCACGACCAGCTTCATGTCCGGGCGCAGTTTCGCTGTGCCGTCCAGGCGTTCGACATAGGCCATGAGCCCCTCGACGCTGGGGAATTTGTCTTCGTGGAAGGTGATGAGGGCGCCCTTGGGGCCGACGTCGATCTTGGCGATGCAGGCGCGCTTGGCGTTGAGCTTGGCCTCGATCAGGGTGAGGAGGTTTTCGGTCTCCTCGGGCAGCTTGCCGAAGCGGTCGATCATTTCGGCGGCGAATTCGTCGATGCCGCGCTTGTCCTCGACCTCGTTCAGGCGGCGGTAGAGGCCCATGCGCAGGTCGAGGTCGGGGACGAAGCCTTCGGGGATGAGGATCGGGGCGTCGACGGTGATCTGGGGCGACAGGTCGCGCGGGCGGGCGTCGTCGCGGACGCCGCCGGCCTTGGCGTCCATGATCGCTTCCTCCAGCATCGACTGGTAGAGTTCGTAGCCGACCTCCTTGATGTGCCCCGACTGTTCGTCGCCGAGCAAATTGCCCGCGCCGCGAATGTCGAGATCGTGGCTGGCGAGCTGAAACCCTGCGCCCAAGGAGTCGAGGTCGGAGAGGACCTTAAGGCGCTTTTCCGCGCCCTCGGTCATCAGCCGCTGGGGCGCGGTGGTCATATAGGCATAGGCGCGCGTCTTGGCGCGCCCGACGCGGCCGCGCAGCTGATAGAGCTGGGCGAGGCCAAAGCGGTCGGCGCGGTTGACGATCATCGTGTTGGCGCTGGGGATATCCAGGCCGGATTCGATGATGGTGGTGGAGACCAGCACCTCGTATTTCTTGTCGTAGAAGGCGGACATGCGCTCCTCGACCTCGCCCGCCGCCATCTGGCCATGGGCGACGACGTAGCGGACTTCGGGCACATCCTCGCGCAGGAACTTCTCGATATCGGGCAGGTCGGCGATGCGTGGGGTGACGAAGAAGCTCTGCCCGCCGCGATAATGTTCGCGCAGCAGGGCTTCGCGCAGGACCACGGGGTCCCATGGCATGACATAGGTGCGCACCGCGAGGCGATCGACCGGCGGGGTCTGGATCACGCTGAGTTCGCGCAGGCCCGACATCGCCATCTGCAGCGTGCGCGGGATCGGCGTTGCGGTGAGGGTGAGCATGTGGACGTCGGTCTTGAGCGCCTTCAGCCGCTCCTTGTGCGTGACGCCGAAGCGCTGTTCCTCGTCGACGATGACGAGGCCGAGGCGCTTGAAGTCGATCCCCTTGGCGAGGACGGCATGGGTGCCGACGACGATGTCGATGGTGCCGTCGGCAAGGCCGTCCTTGGTCGCCTTGGCCTCACCCGCGGGGACGAGGCGGCTGAGGCGCCCGATCCGGATCGGGAAGCCTTCGAAGCGCTGGACGAAGTTGGTGTAGTGCTGGCGCGCGAGGAGCGTGGTGGGGCAGACGACGGCGACCTGCATGCCCGCCATGGCCGCGACGAAGGCGGCGCGCAGCGCGACCTCGGTCTTGCCGAAGCCGACATCGCCGACGACGAGGCGGTCCATCGGCTTGCCGGCGGAGAGATCTTCGAGGAGGTCGCCGATCGCGCGGTCCTGATCGTCGGTTTCCTGGAAGGGGAAGCGGTCGACGAAGACGGGGTAGCTGCCGGGATCGGTCTCGGCCACGTCGGCGGGGCGGAGCGCGCGCTTGGCGGCGGTGGCGATGAGTTCACCCGCGATTTCGCGGATGCGCTCCTTCATCCTGGCCTTGCGCCGCTGCCACGCTTCGCCGCCGAGGCGGTCGAGCGTCGCGGCTTCTTCGGAGGAGCCGTAGCGGGACAGGACTTCGAGATTTTCGACCGGAACGTAGAGTTTGTCGCCGCCGGCATAGGAGAGGGCGACGCAGTCGTGCGGCGCCTGTTGCACCGGGATTTGCGTGAGGCCTTCGTAGCGGCCGATGCCGTGTTCGATATGCACGACGAGGTCGCCGGGGGAGAGGGTGGCGAGTTCGGCGAGGAAGGCGTCGGTCGATTTCTTGCGCTTGTTGCGGCGGACCAGCCGGTCGCCGAGCATGTCCTGTTCGGTCAGCAGCGCGATGTCGGGGCTGGTGAAGCCGTGGTCGAGCGGGAGGACGATGAGGGCGACCGACGTGGCGGCGATGCCCAGCGCCTCCTGCCAGCTGTCGGCCGGGCGGGTGTCGGTGACGCCGTGGTCCTTGAGCAGCCCGGCGAGGCGATCGCGTGAGCCGTTGGAATAGCTGACGAGGATCGGCTTTTTCGCGGAGATGCGCAGGCCGGACAAATGCGCGGCGACGGCGTCGTAGATGTTGGTCTGCGCCGCGCGTTCGGGGGCGAAGTCGCGCGGGCCGTCGACGGCGAAGTCGAGGACGGTGGCGGATTCGGGCTCGTGGAACGGGGTGACGAGGTGGGCGCGAGCCGCGGTGAGACGCTCGGTCCATTCGCTGGAGGTGAGGTAGAGCTGGTTGGGGGCGAGCGGGCGGTAGCTGCCGGCGTCGGTCGACTGGGCGCGGACGCGGTTGGATTGATAGTCGGCGATCGCCTCGAAGCGGGATTCCGCAGCGCCCGCTTCGCCGGAGTCGCGCACGATGACCGCACCGTCGGGGAGGTGATCGAACAGGGTTTCCATCCGCTCTTCGAACAGCGGGAGCCAATGCTCCATGCCGGCGAGGCGGCGGCCCTCGCTGATCGCCTGATAGAGCGGGTCGCCGGTGGCGGTGGCGCCGAACTTCTCGCGATAGCGGGTGCGGAAGCGCTTGACCGTGTCTTCGTCGAGCAGCGCTTCGCTGGCGGGGAGCAGGGTGAAGCCGTCGACGCGGCCGGTGGTGCGCTGGTCGGCGGGGTCGAAGGTGCGGACGCTTTCGATTTCGTCGCCGAAAAAATCGAGCCGGAGCGCCTGTTCGGCTCCGCTCGGGTAGAGATCGACGAGGCCACCGCGCACCGCGAACTCGCCGCTGTCATGGACGGTGTCGGTGCGGACATAGCCGTTGGACGAGAGCAGGGCGGCGAGCTTGTCGAGCGAGATGCGCTCGCCGGGTGCCAAGCGCGCGGTCATCTGGCGGATGCGGAAGGGGGTCAGCGTGCGCTGGGTCGCGGCATTGACGGTGGTGAGGATCAGGCGCGGGCCGGTCGGCTTGGCCTGAAGCGCGGCGAGGGCGGCCATGCGTTCGGCCATGACGCGCAAAGTCGGGCTGGCGCGGTCATAGGGGAGGCAGTCCCAGGCGGGGAACTGGATGACCTCAAGCTCCGGCGCGAAGAAGGGCGCGGTGCCGGCGATGGCGCGCATCGCGGATTCGTCGGGGGCGATATAGACCGCGCCGCTGGTCGACGCGCGCGCAAGGTCGGCGAGCAGCCAGGGGAGGAAGCCCGTGGGGACGCCCGACAGGGTCAGCGGGGCTTTGGCGGAGAGGATGCGGTTGAGGTCGGGCATCGGCTTCTTCTTTAGCCCTCTCCCCTTCAGGGGAGAGGGTTGGGAGAGGGGGCAGGAGTGGCGCGCGCATCGCACTGCCCCTCTCCCCGGCCCTCTCCCCTGAAGGGGAGAGGGAGTTGGGTCATTTCGAAATCGGGACGTAATCCAGGGACTTGAGGTCATCCATCATCGGCCCTTCCCAGCGCGCGGGGACAGGTTCGGTTCCCATCGCCCAGGCCATGATGTCGACGTCCTGTTCCTCCATCAGCTCCTCGAACCAGGCGACCTGATCTTCGCTCCAGCTGGCCGAGCGCGCGTCGTAAAAGCCGCCGAGCATCAGGTCGGCTTCCTTGACGCCGCGATGCCAGGCGCGGAAGCGGAGGCGTTTGAGGCGGGTTTCCAGATCCATCTTCGTCCAACGCAGATTGGCCGACGGCGCGGAAAAGCGCTGTCGGCTGGGTGGGCTCCAGCTTCATCTAGGACCGGGTTTGCCAAATTGCCAGCGCGCCGCAGCTTCCCCTTTGGACAGGGCATCGCGGCGCATGGCGCGGCGCGGGTGACGGTGATAGTCAGGCCGCGATGCGTCCCGAAGTGCTCAATCCCCTGTTCGCCGAAGTCACGTCGCTGAAAGGCGTGGGGCCGCAATTGGCCAAGCCGCTGGAGCGGCTGGGGCTGGCGCGGGTGGTGGATGTCGCGTTCCATCTGCCGAGCGGATATATCGACCGGCTGCCGCGCGAGGCGCTGGATCAGGCCGATGTCGGGCGGACGATCGCGATCCGGCTGACCCCGGTGAATTACCGCATGAGCGGGAGCGCGCGGGCGCCGGCGCGGGTCGAGGCGACCGATGCGCGCGGCAACTACGTCACGTTGGTGTTCTTTGGCGGCAACAGCGGCTGGGCGAAGAAGCAGCTGCCGCTGAACGAGGCCAAATGGATTTCGGGGCGGCTCGACCAATATGGCCAGGAATTGCAGATCGTGCATCCCGAGATTGCCGCGATCACCGATCCGCGGCCGGGCGGGCGCGAGGCGATCTATCCGCTGTCGGAGGGGATGACGTCGAAGCGGCTGGCGGATTTCGCCGCGCAGGCGGTGGCGCGCGCGCCGGAGCTGCCCGAATGGATCGAGCCGAGTTTGAAGGAGCGCAAGGGCTGGCCCGACTGGCGTGAGGCGCTTGGGCGCATCCATGCCGATCCGGCGGATGCCAAGGCGCGCGACCGGCTGGCCTATGACGAGGTGTTCGCCAATCAGCTGGCGCTGATGCTGGTGCGCGGGGCGGCGCGGGCGAAGAAGGGGCGGGCGCTGGCCGGCGACGGGCGGCTGCGCGATGCGCTGAAGCTGCCGTACACGCCGACGGGGGCGCAGGCGCGGACGATCCGCGAGATCGAGGGCGATATGGCGCAGCCGCGCCCGATGCTGCGGCTGCTGCAGGGCGATGTCGGCGCGGGCAAGACGCTGGTGGCGGCGATGGCGCTGCTGATCGCGGTCGAGGCGGGGGCGCAGGGGGCGATGCTGGCGCCGACCGAAATTCTGGCGCGGCAGCATTATGAGACGCTGCGCAAGCTGTTCGCTGGGCTTGGCGTCGAGATCGCGATCCTCACCGGGCGCGACAAGGGCCGGGCGCGGGAGGCGACGCTGATGGGGGTCGCGGATGGATCGATCGATATTTTGATCGGCACCCACGCGATTTTCCAGCAGGGGGTGGACTATCGCGACCTGGGGTTGGTGGTGGTGGACGAGCAGCATCGCTTTGGCGTCGCCGAGCGGATGATGTTGCAGGCCAAGGCAAAGGTCGCCCCGCATCTGTTGGTGATGACCGCGACGCCGATCCCGCGCACGCTGCAACTCGCGACGCATGGCGAGATGGATGTCAGCCGCCTCGACGAAATGCCACCGGGTCGTCAGCCGATCGAAACCAGCGTGATCAGCGAGGAGCGGCTGGAGGAGGTCGTCAACGGCCTCGCGCGGCATCTGTCGGGCGGGGGGCAGGCATACTGGGTATGCCCGCTGGTCGAGGAGAGCGAGAAGACCGACCTTGCCGCCGCCGAGGCGCGGGCCGAGGCGCTGCGCGCGCGGTTCGGCGAGCGGGTGGGCCTTGTCCATGGCCGGATGAAGGGGCCGGAGAAGGACGCGTTGATGGCGCGCTTTGCCGCCGGCGAGCTGGGCGTGCTGGTCGCGACGACGGTGATCGAAGTGGGGGTGGATGTGCCCAACGCGACGCTGATCGTGATCGAGGCGGCGGACCGGTTCGGGCTGGCGCAGCTGCACCAGCTGCGCGGGCGCGTCGGGCGCGGCGGGGGGCGGTCGGTGTGCGTGCTGCTGCGCGGCGGGACGTTGAGCGAAACATCGCGCGCGCGGCTGGCGCTGATGCGTGAGACCAATGACGGGTTCCGCATTGCCGAGGAGGATCTCCGGCTGCGCGGTGCGGGCGAAATGCTGGGGACGCGGCAGTCGGGGGAACAGACGTTCCGGCTCGCCCCGCCCGAGAAGTTCGCCGAACTGATCGCGGCGGCGACGGACGATGCGCGGTTGCTGGTCGATCGCGATGGCGGGCTGGACGGGGAGCGCGGGCAGGCGGCGCGCGTGGCGTTGTATTTGTTCGAGCGGGATGCTGCGGTGGGGTTGTTGCGGGCGGGGTAGGCCAAGCTAGATGACGCAGATGTACGACGAAGCCCTGAGAGACTTGATAATGTCTGTTCGGGGAGAGGTATCCCCGGCGGGACATCTGGGGCCCGTTAGTAAGCCTGACATCGACCGATGGGCTGAATCGGGCGGTATGGGCGTCGAGGAAGTTTTCGATGCAATCGGTGTCGGGCTGGCGAAAGACTATGACCGGGGTATTCTGACCTGGGGGTTTTGCGATCGAGTGGCCAACGACCTGTTTGGTGTCCTGGTTCAGACTGAATTTTCGGGGCAATGCGATCTATTCTGGAAATTCTATCTGGCGTTTGATTGTAGCGAGATGAAGCCAACTGAAGCTGAATCGGATGCACTGGCGCGAGAGGAAATCGCAAAATTTCTGAGGTCTTTGCCGACCTCTAGCCCGCAGTTTAAACCGCGTTAGCCCGCCTTCAGCATCTGCGCGAGCAGCTCGTAATAGCTCGCCAGATCGACCGCGCCGTCGAAGCTCACGCCGATACGGCCGCCGAGGGACCAGCGGATTTCGGCGGGGAGCGCGCCGACCACCGGGAGCATGACGCGCAGGCGGTCGCCCTCGACAAAGTCATGCTCGCAGCGCGCCATCAGGCCGTGCGGGGAGATGTTGACGATCAGCAGCGTGTGCGGCTGGGCGTCGGGGCCGAAGGCGCGGGCGCGGTAATGGACTTCGTCGCGTTCGATGGTCCGGCGATCGGTGTCGACCGCGGTGGCGCGCACGATGGATGAGAACTGATAACTCACACTGGACCCCGCCGACTCGTGGTTCAATGTCAGATTGGGTAGGGCGCAGGGCGTAAACAGCTCGGCAACCGGATTGGTTACCAGTGGTTACTTACGTAGTCTTACGGGGGCAATCACTCTGCGCGAAGCAGGCCGTGATGCTTCTTGCCCGCCGAGACGCGCACTTCCGCCGCACCGACCGTGACCGTCGCGGCCTCATCGCTGACCTTTTCGCCGTCGATCCGCGCGCCGCCGCCCTTGATCAGGCGGCGGGCCTCACCCTTTGACGCGGCGAAGCCCAGGCCGACGAGCGCGTCGACGACGCTGATTTCGCCGCTGACCGACAGGGTCGGGAGCGCGTCGCCGGAAGCGCCCTCCTCGAACGTCTTGCGCGCGGTTTCCTCAGCCGCCAGCGCGGCGTCGCGGCCGCGGCACATGGCGGTAGCTTCGGTCGCGAGGATCTTCTTTGCCTCGTTGATCTCGGCGCCTTGCAGCGCCTCCAATCGGGCGATTTCGTCCAGCGGCAGGTCGGTGAACAGGCGCAGGAAGCGGCCGACATCGCGGTCGTCGGTGTTGCGCCAGAACTGCCAGTAATCGAAGGCGGGCAGGGCGTCTTCGTTGAGCCACACCGCGCCCGACATGGTCTTGCCCATCTTGCCGCCGTCCGCGGTGGTGATCAGCGGGGTGGTGACGCCGTACACTTCGGTGCCGTCGACGCGGCGCGACAGTTCGATGCCGTTGACGATGTTGCCCCACTGGTCCGAGCCGCCCATCTGTAGGCGGCACCCGGCGCGGCGCGACAGCTCCAGAAAGTCGTAGCCCTGGAGGATCATGTAGTTGAATTCGAGGAACGACAGCGACTGTTCGCGGTCGAGGCGCAGCTTCACGCTGTCGAAGCTGAGCATGCGGTTGATCGAGAAATGCTTCCCGATGTCGCGCAGGAACGGGATGTATTCGAGCTTGTCGAGCCAGTCGGCATTGTCGACCATCACCGCGTCGGTCGGGCCGTCGCCAAAGGTCAGGAACTTTTCGAACACCGTCTTGATCGACGCGACGTTGGCGGCGATGACGTCGTCGGTCATCAGCTTGCGCGCTTCGTCCTTGAAGCTGGGATCGCCGATCTTGCCGGTGCCGCCGCCCATCAGCACGATCGGCTTGTGCCCGGTCTGTTGCATCCGGCGCAGCAGCATGATCTGGACGAGGCTGCCGACGTGCAGCGAGGGCGCGGTGGGGTCGAAGCCGATATAGCCGGGCACGATCTGCTTGGCGGCCAGTGCGTCGAGCGCAGTGGCGTCGGTGACCTGGTGGATATAGCCACGGTCGGACAAGGTGCGGAGCAGATCGGATGCGTATTCGGTCATAGCGCGCGCGGCGTTAGCAGGGATTAACGCACTGCGCCACCGGGTCGGGCAGGGCGCCGGCGCGCCACCGGTTTTGACTGTTTCGCTGTCGCAACGGGGTGATATGGCACGGCATGGTCAAAGCGGGATCGATGCTGGGGATGGCGGTGCTGCTGGTCGCAGCTTTGCCCGGCGCAGCGGCGGGGTACCCCGTCGATGCCGGTTCGGCGCGCCAGCATGCCGAACGGCTGGCGGCGGCCGGGCGCGATGCCGAGGCGGAGCGTTGGTGGCGGGAGCATCTGGCCGAGGTGGAGGCCGCGCGCCCGGGCGATGCGGCGGCGCGGGCATCGGCGCTGGATCAGCTTGGCCTCAACCTTGCGCGGCAGGGGCGCCCGGTCGAGGGTGAGCCGCTGCTGCGCGCCGGCCTGGCATTGCGCCGCGCCGCGGACCCGGTCGATCCCCTGGCCGTCGCGACAAGCCTCAACAACCTCGCCAGCTGCCTGCAGGACATGGGGCGCTATGAGGAGGCGGAAGCGGCGCTGCGCGAAGCCCTGACGCTCAAGGAAGCGCATCTGCCCGCAGTGCATCCGGATCTGGCGGCGGGCTATGCCAATCTCGGGTCGGTGCTGTTCGCACTGGCACGCTATGCCGAGGGCGAGGCGTTCACGCGCCGCGCGCTGGCCCTGCGCGAGCAGATCGGGCCGCCGGGCAGCGCCGATATTGCGCGCGCGATGAACAACCTGGCCGCGAACCTGGTGGCGCAGCGCCGCCTTGACGAGGCCGAGCCGCTGATCCGCGCCGCACTGGCGCTGCGTGAAGCGGCACTGCCGGCGGGCCATCCCGAGCTTGCGCAGGCCTATCTCAATACCGGGGTGACGCTGGTCGAACTCGACCGGCTGGACGCCGCCGAGCCGCTGTTGCGCAAGGCGCTGGCGCTGACCGAAGCCGCCTTTCCGGCCGGGCATCCGCAGATCGTGGTTGCGACGCTGCGGCTGGCCGATTGCCTCTATCTGCGGCGCGCGCATGATGCGGCCGAGGCGCTGTATCGGCAGGCGGTGGCGCGCGCCGGCACGCTCGCGGATGACCATCCCGAGCGGATCGACGCGCTCGACCAGCTCTCCCATTTTTTCGAGCGGCGGCGACGCGCGCCCGACGCGGTCCGGTCGCTGAGCCGCGCGGCGGGCGTGGCAGCGCTGGCGCGGATGGACGCCTATCGCGGGTTCAGCCCCGGCGCGCGGGCCGAACTGCAGCGGCACCGCCCGCTGTTCCAGCGCCACGTGGCGGCGGCGTGGCGGTTGGGACAGCGCTGGCCGCTGCCGCTCGCCTTTGTCCAGGCACGCGCGGCGGGCGACGCGGCGGCGGTGACGGAGCTGCAACGTGCGCTGCACGAATGCAGTGCGGGCGCATCGCCGGGGCTGCGCTGCTTCGACGTGATGCTCAGCCTCGCCAATGTCGAGGCCTATGAGGGCGATCCGGCGCGCGGCGAGCCGGTGGCGCGTGCGACAGCCGCGCTGGCGGATGCGGCGCTGCCGATCGGCCATGCCGATCGCGCCGCCGCGTGGAGTACGCTTGCGGCGTGCCTGACCGGACAGGGGCGCTTTGCCGATGCCGATGCGCCGTTCGTCCGCGCGCTCGCCGAATTCGATGCCGCCGCCGCGCCCGATCCGGCCGTACGCGCCGCGGTCCAGCGGGCGCGGGCAGTCAATCTGGACGAGCTGAAGCGCTACACCGAGGCCGAGCCGATCTATCGCGCGCTGCTGGCGATGCGCGAGGCGGCGGGGGAGGCGGGCGCGATCGTCGCTGCGCTCAACGACCTGGCCTATAATCTCGACCAGCAGGGGCAGGGGGCCGCAGCCGAGGCGTTGCTGCGCCGCGCACTGGCGATCCGGACGGCGAGCCTGCCGGCGGGGCATCCCGACCTGGCACGGGCCTATGCCAATCTGGCAGCCAATCTTGAGCGCCGGGGGCGGGCCGATGCGGCGGCAGCGCTGCGCGCGCAGGCGGCGGCGATGCGGGGCGCTGCGCCGCACTAGCGCGCATTCTTTGGTTTGCGCCGGAAGCGCTGCCGCAGGATAAGCGGGGCATGCATTGTGCGCTTCTCTGCCATCCCGACACGCCGGCGCGCCGCGTCGATCAGGTCCAGGTTTCGCTGGCGCTGGATGGAGCCATGGTGACGCTGGTCTGGCGGATCGCGCCCGCCGCCAGCGTCGCCATGCCCGCCCCCGCCCCGGCGGTGCGCACCGATGGCCTGTGGCAACGGACCTGTGTCGAGCTGTTTGCGGCGCCGGCGGGGGCGGCGGGCTATGTCGAGTTCAACCTGGCGCCGGGCGGTGCATGGGCGGCCTATCGCTTCGACGGCTATCGCGCGGGGATGGCGGCGCTGGACCTGCGCGCCGATCCGGTGATCGCGACGGCGATCGCCGACGATGCGCTGGTCCTGACCGCGCAACTGACACTCGATGCGCTGCCCCCCGGACCGATCGATCTGGGACTGTCGGCGGTGATCGAGGAAGTCGATGGCACCAAATCCTATTGGGCGGTTGCCCATCCGGCCGGTGCCCCCGATTTCCACCATCCCGAAACCCGCCAGCTGTCGCTGGCGCTGGGTCGTGGAATTAGTTGAAATTACAAATTATCTGCGCACGGGCCAAATAGTTCTGCAACATAACTGTTATTGACTTGAACAATTATCGGTGGGAGGAAGTCGCGACCGGCGATCGCCAAAGAATCGCGGAATGAGGGGAGTGTGATGATGGGTCGAGGGACTTTGCGCGCGCGGCGCTGCGCCGCATCCAGCATGGCCGCAATCGCGGTATTTCTGAGCGCGACTGCCGCTGCTCCGGCACTGGCGCAGGACGCGCCCGAAACCGCGTCATCCGCAGCGGACGACGAGATTCTGGTGACGGCCCGCCGGCGCGAGGAAAGCCTGCAGGACACGCCGGTTGCGATCTCCGCATTCAGCTCCGAAATGCTGCAGGAGCGGCAGATCACGCAGACGCAGGATCTTGAGCGGATCACGCCGAGCCTGCAGTTCAAGCCCGCCGGCCAGTTGTCGGGCAACAGCGCGTCGTCGGTGGTGTTCATCCGCGGCGTGGGTCAGGTGGATCCGACCGCCGCGGTCGATCCGGGCGTCGGCGTCTATCTCGATGAGGTCTATCTGGGCCGTGCCGTTGGCGGGGCGATCGATTTCGGCGATATCGCGGGCGTCGAAGTGCTGCGCGGTCCGCAGGGCACTTTGTTCGGTCGCAACACGATCGGCGGCGCGATCCTGGTGCGGACACAACAGCCCAAGCTGGGCGAATTCAGCGGCCGGGCGCGGGTGCGCGCGGGCAGCGAAAACCTGATCGAAGGCTTTGGTGTCATCAACGTGCCCGTGGGTGACACGGTCGCGGCGCGCGTTTCGGGCGGCTTCCGCAAGCGCGACGGCTATGTGATCCGCGCGGTCGACGGCCTCGACCTGGGCAACGAGAATCGTTTTTCGCTCGCCGCGTCGCTGCTGTGGGAGCCGTCGAGCGATTTCGACCTGTTCCTGCGCGCCGATTACAGCAAGCAGGACGAGAATGGCGCGCCGTTCACCTTTGCCGGGATCAACGAGCAGGCACCGGTCGCGGCCATCGCCAGCGTGGCGGCGGGCTGCCCCGGCGCGACGATCCCGTTCGCGCCGCTGACCCCCGGCGACCCGCGCTTCGGCGCGCCCAATGTGCCGATGATCAACGACATCCGCTGCGCCAATGACCTGCAGGCGCGTGGGCCGTTCGTGAATGGCGGCACCGCGCCGGTCGAGAGCAATTCGGAAGTCTGGGGCATCGGCGCGACCGCCAATATCCGCCTGACCGATGTCGCGTCGGTCAAGCTGATCACGTCGTATCGCGAAACCGAATCGCGCGGCATTCGTGACGGCGACAACACCCCGTTGCTGCTGATCACCACCGATGTCGCCGCGCAGTCGGCGCAGTTCAGCCAGGAAGTCCAGCTTCAGCTCGACTTCGGGTCGGTCAATGCGATTATCGGCGGTTACTATTTCAACGAGGTCACCGACGAGCGCGCGACCGTGCCGCTCGCCTTCCCGCCCTCGCCGCCGGTAATCGGGTCGCTGCTCGCCGGCGGACCGGGGTCGCGCGATCTTCAGGTCTCGCGGCTCAAGACCGACTCCGTTGCGGCGTTCGGCGAGCTGGCGTGGAACATCACCGACGCGCTCGAGATCAGCGGCGGCCTGCGCTACACCAGCGATCGCAAACATTATCGCGGGACGGTGCTGAACCTGTTC
Organism: Sphingomonas sp. BE123; assembly: GCF_031456015.1. Classification (NCBI taxonomy): domain Bacteria; kingdom Pseudomonadati; phylum Pseudomonadota; class Alphaproteobacteria; order Sphingomonadales; family Sphingomonadaceae; genus Sphingomonas; species Sphingomonas sp. BE123. The sequence continues at coordinate 945,963 of NZ_JAVDTW010000002.1, forward strand.
CCGGCGACGCAGCCCGATCCCAACCCGCTGCCGACGCTTGCGACCAGCCAGGGCGGCCCGCTGTTCATCTTCAACCGCCCGTTCAAGCAGGATTTCTCTGCGCTGACCGGTTCGGCGAGCATCCAGTATCGCTGGAATGACGCGATCAGCACCTATGCCTCCTATGCCAAGAGCTTCAAGTCGGGCGGCTACAACACGCGCTACAATGCCGCGCCGGCCGGCAACCTGCCCGTGCCGTTCGCGGAGGAAAGCGTCACCAGCTACGAGATCGGCGCCAAGACCAATATCGGGCGGCTGCGCCTGAACCTTGCCGCGTTCCAGGCCGAATATCAGGACATTCAGCTGATCTTCCGCCAGGGCGTCGTGCCGCTGCTGTTCAACGCGGGTGAAGCGCGCATTCGCGGGCTGGAGGCCGAGGCGAGCCTGCGTACCAGCTGGGGCCTGACCTTCGACGGCGGGATCAGCATCCTCGATGACAAGATCAAGAGCATCACCCCGGTGCCGGGCGCGACGGCGACCGTGACGCCGAACGACGACCTGCCGTTCACTCCAGACATGCAGGCCAATTTCGGCATCAGCTATGCGATCCCGCTGGGCGGCGACATGACGCTGACGCCGCGGGTCGATGGCAGTTATCAGTCGAAGATCACTTTCATCACCGGCAGCATCCCGCTGATCGAGGAGGATGGCTATTTCGTCGGCAATGCCTCGCTGACGCTCAAGCTCGGCAACGGGATCGAGGTCAGCGGCGGCGTCAACAATCTGCTCGACGAACGCTATCTGATCCAGGGCAACGCCAGCCTGGCGACGCTGGGCTATGCCGAGCGGATCTTTGCCCGCCCGCGCAGCTGGTATGTGCAGGTGGCAGCTTCGTTCTGACCGGCTGACGGTCGGTAGAAGAGGCGGCTCGGGCGACCGGGCCGCCTCTTTGCGTCAGCGGGCGGTGGCTGCGGCAAGCGCAGCGGGGACTACGATCGCGTCCTCCACGAAGCCGGTCGCTTCGCCGCTGTGCTTCGCCATTGCCCGTGTCCGGGCGCGCCAGGTGAGGTAGGTGGCGACCGCCGCCGTCGCGCCCGCGGCTGCTGCGCCCGCCCAGCGCTGACGTTTTGGCGCGACCAGCGCGCCGGCGATGGCGGCATTGACGATGCGGACCGCCGCGGCGGGAGCACTGATCCGGTCGGGTGCGTCGGGGTGCTTGTCCCCGATCAATTCATAGACGGCGAGCGCGGTCGTTCCCGCCGAGACCAGCGGGTGCGCGAGCAGATCCGGTGCGGCGCCGGATTTGCGCAGCTTGCCCGTGCGCGCGGCATTGGCGACCACCGCCAGCGGGGTCATGGCACGGGCTCCGGCGGCGGCGCCAAGCAGGATCGATCGCAGCATAGGTCAATTTCCCTCGGGTTCAGTCCGTCCAACGGCCGGGCAGGGGCTTGGGTCCGTCGCGCCGCGACAATCGCGATTGCGTTGCGGCACAAGGTTCGGCACCTGAAGCGCCATGAACTTCGGTATCGACCGGCTGCTCGCCGACCCCGCTTTGCTCAACCAACTCAAGGGCCGCCGCGTCGCGCTGCTCGCGCATCCGGCGTCGGTGACGGCGGACCTGACGCACAGCGTCGATGCGCTGGTTGCGGCTGGGCTTTCCGTGTCGGCGATGTTCGGTCCGCAGCATGGCGTGCGCGGCGACCTGCAGGACAATATGATGGAGTCGCCGGACTATACCGACCCGACCTACGGGATGCCGGTGTTCAGCCTGTATGGCGAAGTGCGGCGGCCGACCGGCCAGTCGATGCATACGTTCGACGTGATCCTGATCGACCTGCAGGATCTGGGCTGTCGCATCTACACCTATGTCACGACGTTGCTCTACATGCTCGAAGCCGCAGCCGAGCATGGCAAGGAAGTGTGGGTGCTCGACCGGCCCAACCCGGCGGGCCGCCCGGTCGAGGGGCTGACGCTGCTGCCCGGATGGGAGAGCTTTGTCGGCGCCGGGCCGATGCCGATGCGGCATGGCATGACGCTGGGCGAGATGGGCGCGTGGTTCATCGAGCAGTTCAAGCTGGACGTCGCCTATCGCGTGATCGAAATGCAGGGCTGGGCGCCCGATGCGGCGCCGGGCTTCGGTTGGCCGCCCGAGCGGGTGTGGATCAACCCCAGCCCCAATGCCGCCAACGTCAACATGGCGCGCGCCTATGCCGGCACGGTGATGCTGGAGGGGACGACGCTGTCCGAAGGGCGCGGGACGACGCGCGCGCTGGAGCTGTTCGGCGCGCCCGATATCGATGGCAAGGCAGTGATCGCGGAGATGCGCCGGATTGCGCCGGAGTGGACCGCGGGCTGCACATTGCGCGACTTCTGGTTCCAGCCGACGTTCCACAAGCATGTCGGGCAGCTGTGCAGCGGCGTGTTCATCCATGCCGAAGGGGCTGGGTACGACCATGCCGCCTTCCGCCCGTGGCGGTTGCAGGCCCTGGGGTTCAAGGCGATCCGGTCGCTGTACCCGGATTATGATCTGTGGCGCGACTTTCCGTATGAATATGAGTTCGAGAAGCTGGCGATCGATGTGATCAATGGCGGGCCGGGGCTGCGGGCGTGGGTCGATGATGCCGGCGCGGCGCCGGGCGATCTGGATGCGGCGGCGGGCGCGGACGAGGCGGCGTGGGCCGCAATGCGTGAGCGTTTCCTGCGCTACTGATTCCGCTCCGTGCCGGGGAGGATTTCTGCCCCTTCCCCCGCCGAATCAATTCGCCTAACCGGATCAATATGCTGGCAGGGCTGATCTTTGCGACCGAGGATGCGGGCGACCGTACGGGAACGCTCGCGGCGACGCTGCCGTTCGGCGGCATGACGCTGCTCGAATATCAGGCGCGCTTGCTGGTCGGTGCTGGGGCCGGGCATATCCTGGTCGCGGTGAGCCGGGTCACCCCGGCGCTGCTCGGCGCGGTCAGCCGCGCGGCCAAGCGCGGGGTGCCGGTCGATATCGTGCGATCGGCGGCCGAAGCGGCGGCGCGGGTGCATCCGCTCGCGCATGTCGTGGTGATCGCCGATGGCCTGGTCACGACCGACGACGTGATCGACAAGATGGCGCATGAGGGCAAGGACGCGATCCTGGTCACCCAGGACCCGGCCGCCGCGCTGGAACGGGTCGATTCGCGCAGCTGCTGGGCCGGAGTCGCGCGCGCACCGGCGCAGCGGATCAAGGATATTGCCGACTTCCCGCCCGATTATGATTTTCAGTCGACGCTGTTGCGCGTGATCGTTCAGGCCGATGCCGAACAGGTTGCGCTGTCGACCGCGGCGGTGCGTGCCGGACATGGCGTTGAGCGCGACGGCGCCGCGCTGGCCAGCCGCAGCAATGCCGTGCTGGCGGCACTGACCGAGCGCCGGACCAGCTGGGCCGACCGCCACGTCTTCACCCGCATCGCCCGTCTGGTCCTGCCCAAGGTCGTCGAAAAGGGACTGCCGGGCTGGTTGCTGATGGCTGGCGGTGCCGTCGCCGGCGCTGCCGCCACCGCGCTGATCGCCTTTGGTCATGCCTGGGGCGCGGCGATCGCGCTGCCCGGCGTCGCCGCGCTGGCGACCGGCGCCGCGCTGTCGGCGCTGCGTGGCGAGGAAAAGCGTGCGCTGATGCAGGAGGCGCTGATCGGCGCGATCGTCGGCGCCGTGGTGGGCGCGCTCGGCCTTGGCGAGATGCGGGTCGATGCGACGCTCGACGGCACCATCCTCGCGCTGGTAACGATCGCCGCCACCGCGATTGCCGAACGCAGCCAGGCGGTGATCCGGCGCTGGTGGGGCAGTCCCGCGGCATATCTGCTGCTGGTGACCCCGTTTGCGATCGCCGATCGGGTCAGCTGGGGCCTTGCGGTGATTGCGATCTACGCATTCGTGACGCTGGCCGCTGCGGTTGAGAGCCAACGGGAAAAGCCTTAGGGCGCCCTTAACTGCATTCCGCTAGTCCGGGGACCATGTCTGACCCGAATGTCGACATGAGTGACGGCGTCCAGATGGGCGCACGCACGCTGCTCGCGCATGCCGCGGCGGCGGACGATGCCGCGCACGATGGACTGTCCGGCGCGATTGCCGACTTTTTTATCCATGATTCCCATCGTTTGGACGAGCGTACCCGGCTCGGCCTGGCGCGGTTGATCCGTGCGTTGATCGATACGGTCGAAGGGGAATTGCGGGATCATGGCATCCGGCAGCTGCAGGCGCAGGGTGAGGGCGAGCTGGCCGAATCGCTGGCGCGGTCGACAGGCGTGTTTGCCGCGTTGAGCGAATCGGGCCTGTTGCGCGACCGCACCCTGATGGCCGAGCTGATCGCGCAGGTGCGTCAGGAACAATTGGCGGCGGCGCTGCCGATTCAGGCGCATGACGATCCGGAGCAGCCGAGCCTGGTCAACCGGCTGGTCCAGCACCCCGACCGCGTCCTTGCACAATGCGCAATGGGGCTGCTGATCGCCGAAAGCCGGCGGCGCAGCGTCCCCGAACAGGGTCCGCTGCCGCAGACCGACCTGTCGGCGGAACTGCATCACCGGCTGGTATGGTGGGTCGCGGCGGCGCTGCGGCAGTGCGTTCCCGGCGGTTCCGAACGCGACATGAGCGGCGCGGCGCTGCTCGACCGGGTGCTGGCCGAGGCGGCGCAGCGCAGCCTGGCCGCGCATGATGAAGGCGACCGGGTCGAGGCCGCGGTCATGCGCCTTGCGGTTGCGATCGATGCGCGACCCGAGGAGCTGCCCGAATTGCTCGACGAGGCGCTGGGGGATCGGCGGGTAACGCTGTTTGCCGGCCTGCTCGCCCATGCGCTGGGCGTCGACTATGCGGTGGCGCGCGATCTGGCGCTCGACAGCGCGAGCAGCCGGCTGTGGGTCGCGCTTCGCGCGCTCGGCCTGGAGCGTCCTGCAATCGCCCGGCTCGGCCTTGCCCTCGCGCAAGCCGATCCGCGCCGCGACATTGAGGCATTTGCCGAACAGATCGATACGATCATGGCGATCACGGTCGAGGATGCCCGCGCGGCACTGGCCGGGCTGCGGCTTCCCGTCGATTATCGCGCCGCCGTCCAGGCGTTGCGGCGGGGCCCGGCATGAACGCGATCGATCCCCATCTGCCCGTCGCCATCGGCCGGGTCGGGCGCGACGGGCGGCTGCTCGACGCCGAACCGCGCCTGTCCGACCTCAACGCCCGCGCCGGGGGGCGTCAGGGCGCACCGCTGGCGATCCCGCAGATCGCGTCGATCGCGCGCCTGTCCCAGCGGCTCGGCGTCGCGATCTCCCGCAACATCATCGCGGCCGATGGCGAGGATGACATCGACCTGTGGGTCCGCGCCGAGCCGGATGCCGATGGCGTGCGCCTCGAGGTCAGCGGATGGCGCCCGCGCGCTGCGTGGCGGGCGGTGCCCGACGCGGCGCGCGAGGATGATTTTCTGCGCAGCGATGCCGACTGGGTGTGGGAATGCGATTCGGCGATGCGGTTGACGCATCTGTCGATCGAAGCGGGCGCGCGCCATGGCTTTGACGCCGGCAAGATCCTTGGCCAGCCGCTGACGCTGCTGTTCGCGCTGGAAGCCGATGACGAGGGGGCGTTGCCGATCCTTACTGCCGCGGCCGAACAGGGCCGGTTCGAGGGGCAGGTAGCCGAACTGCGCGGCACCGGCCGCCGGGTGCGGCTTTCGGCCAGCCCGCGGGTCGACGCGCTGGGCCGCTTTGCCGGGTTCAGCGGCGCTGCCGAAATGATCGATCCGGCAGCGGAGGCGCCCGTCCAGCCGCCTGCGCCGCCAGCGGTGTTCACGTCCGAATTCGGACAGCGGCTCGACCGCGCACTGCGCCAGCCGCTCAGTCGCATCATCGCCAACGCCGACAGCATCAGCGCGCAGGTCGATGGACCGCTGCGCGCCGATTATGCCGATTATGCCGGCGATATTGCCAATGCCGGACGGCATTTATTGTCGCTGGTCGACGATCTGGCCGACCTGAGCGCGGTCGAGCGCGATGATTTCCAGGTTGAGGCCGAGCCGGTCGACCTGGCCGATATCGCGCGCCGCGCGGCCGGGCTGCTTGCCGTGCGCGCGAGCGAAGCGGATGTGCGGATCGACAAGCCCAAGGCGGACGAGCGCCTGCCCGCCACCGGCGAGTTTCGCCGCGTGCTGCAGATCATGGTCAACCTGATCGGCAATGCGCTGCGCTATTCGCCGCCAGGCGGGTCGGTCTGGGTGCGGCTGGAGCGCGAGGGCGCGCTCGGCTGTGTCATCGTCGCCGATCAGGGCAAGGGCATCGCGGCAGAGGATCATGCCCGCATCTTCGAGAAATTCGGACGGGTCGATCCGAGCGAACCGGGCGGCAGCGGCCTGGGTCTCTACATCGCGCGGCGGCTTGCCCGGGCGATGGGCGGTGATATCACCGTGGACAGCGCGCCGGGACAGGGCGCGCGCTTCGTCCTGACCCTGCCCGCGCGCGAGGGCTGACGCGACACCCGGAACGCGCTATCGGGGGCGAATGGCATCTCCGCGCGAAATCATCGATGCGCTGCGCCAATGGGGGCTGACCCTGCCCGGCGCGCATCTCAAGGCGCCGTGGCCGGATCACTCGGACCTGGCGGTCAATGACAAGACCTTTGCCTATCTGACGACCGGCGACGATTTCCGCATGTCGGTGAAGCTGCACTACACCGGCGCGATGGCGCTGGACCTGCCGTTCGCGCGGCCCACCGGCTATGGCCTGGGCAAGAGCGGCTGGGTCACGTTCGAGTGCGACGCGGCGGCGATCCCGGACATGGGCCAGCTGCGCGAATGGGTCGAGGAAAGCTACCGCGCTCAGGCGCCCAAACGGCTGGTCAGGGAACTGGACGCGCGCGGCTGATCAGCGCAGCAGCATCCATACCGCCATCGCCACCATCATCACATTTTCGGTCAGCGCGATGAAGCCGAGCGGGACATTGCTGTCGCCGCCCATGCAGGCGCATTTGAGTTCGCGCCGTTCGACATAAACCGCCTTGAACACCGAAACCGCGCCGACGCTGCCGATGAGCGCGGCGAGCGGGATCGACAACCAGTGCAGCGCCTGCGCGGTCATCAGGATGCCGGCCAGCCCCTCGGCAAAGGGGTAGAAATAGGCATAGGGCACCCAGCGCCGCGCGAGCAGGTCGTAACCGAGGAACATCGTCGAAAAGCTTTCGACATCGCGAAGCTTCTGGATGGCGAGTGCGACCATGCTGAAGGAGATGAACCACTCGGCCGCGCGGATCGTGAAGGGCGAACCATAGGCGGCATGGCTGGCCGCCAGCGCCATCAGCGCCATCATTCCGAACAAGGCGATTACCGGGGCGTAGCTGGTCGCGCCCTTTTCGCGGACATGCAGGCCGAAATGCCGCCGCAGATCGTCATGGCCACCGATGCGCACGCCATCGATAAAGGTCTGGGGTGTGGTCGCAACGCCATGCTGCGCCTTGAAGGCATCGGTCTCGGCACGACTTTTGAGCCACCGGTCGTCGACCGCAAATCCCTTGCGTTCCAGCAGCGCCTTGGCCTTCAGCCCATAGGGGCAGATATGCCCCGGCATGACCATGCGAAACAGGGTGGCAGTCGGGCGGTCGGACATGACAGGCTCCTCGATGGGGCAACGCCCCGCCGGCCGATCGGCTCCGCCGCCGGTCGGCAGGGTACGGTTACGCCGTGCGGGCTTTCACCGGGATGCGCAGATAGCGTACGCCATTCGCCTCGGCTTCGGGCAAGCGCCCGGCGCGGACATTGACCTGGATCGACGGCAGCAGCAGCCGCGGCACCGCCAGCGTCGCATCGCGCGCTTCGCGCATCGCGACGAACGCGTCTTCGCTCACGCCATCATGGACATGCACGCTCTCGCGGCGCTGGGCTCCGACGGTGGTTTCCCAGCGATAGTCGGCGCGGCCCGGTGCCTTGTAGTCGTGGCACAGGAACAGGCGCGTGTCGTCCGGGAGCGACAGCAATTTGCGGATCGAGCGGTACAGGGTCCGCGCGTCCCCACCCGGAAAATCGGCGCGAGCGGTGCCGTAATCGGGCATGAACAGCGTATCGCCGACAAAGGCAGCGTCGCCGATGCGATAGGCGATGTCGGCGGGGGTGTGACCGGGCACATGCATCACCTCGACCTCCAGTTCCCCCAGCGCGAAGCGTTCGCCATCGGCAAACAGCCGGTCGAAATCGGACCCATCGGGGGTGAGATCGGTGAGGTTGAAGACCGGCCGGAAAATCTTCTGCACGTCGCGGATATGCTCGCCGATGCCGATCCAGGCCCCGGTCCGCTCCTTGATCAGCGGCGCGCCCGACAGATGGTCGGCATGGGCATGGGTTTCGAGCACCATCGCGATGTTCCAGCCGCGCGCGGCCGCGGCGTCGAGCACGCGGTCGACCGACGCCGTATCGACTTCCCCGCTTTCGGGGTCGAAATCATGGACCGGGTCGATCACCGCCGCCGTGCCCGTTGCGGGATCGGCAACCAGATAGGTCACGGTATTGGTCGGGGTATCGAAAAACGCCTCGATCAGCGGCTGCATGCTATCCTCCATCACTGATTGACAATATATGAGCACTATCTAAATCAGCAATAGCTAATGTAACTCGGTCAATGGAGGCCGGCGATGTGGGTGGCAACGATCCTGTCGGGGGCGCTGATCGGCCTGGTGCTGGGACTGGTGGGCGGCGGCGGGTCGATTCTTGCGGTGCCGTTGCTCGTCCATGTTGTCGGCGTCGGATCGGCGCATGCGGCGATCGGCACGGCTGCGGTCGCGGTGGCGGCGAATGCGCTGGCGGGCCTGGTCGGTCATGCGCGGGCAGGAACGGTCAAGTGGCGGTGCGGCACGGTCTTCGCGATCGCCGGCGTCGCTGGCGCTGCGGTCGGCGCCGAAGCCGGCAAGGCGATGGACGGGGCGCGGTTGCTGATGCTGTTCGGCCTGCTGATGGTCGTCATCGGCCTGTCGATGTTCCGCAAACGCGGCGGCGCAGACCGGCCCGAGGTGCGGCTGACCCGCGCCAGCGCCGGGCAGCTCATCCCGCGCCTCGTGCCGGCGGGACTGCTGGTCGGCCTGGCATCCGGCTTTTTCGGGATCGGCGGCGGGTTCCTGATCGTCCCGGCGCTGATTGCATCGACGCGCATGTCGATGACCCAGGCAGCGGGAACGTCGCTGGTGGTCGTCAGCGCACTCGGCGCGACGACGGCAGGGTCCTATGCGGTGTCGGGCTTTGTCGACTGGCGCATCGCGGGCCTGATGCTGCTGGGCGGCATCGGCGGCGCGGTGGCGGGCATCGCGCTCGGCAAGCGGATGGCGGCGCGCAAGGGGCTGCTGGAGCGGCTGTTCGCGGTCGTGGTGATCGCGGTCGGTGGCTATCTCGTCGCCACCAATCTGTGAAACCCCCTCCCCGGCGCGCCGGAGAGGGGGTGGGTCACATCAACGCTGGCTGACCGGCACGTAATCGCGCTGGGTCGGGCCGGTGTAGAGCTGGCGCGGACGGCCGATCTTCTGGTCGGGATCGCTGATCATTTCGTTCCACTGCGCGACCCAGCCGACGGTGCGGGCGAGGGCGAAGAGGACGGTGAACATCGTCGTCGGGAAGCCGATCGCCGACAGGATCACGCCCGAGTAGAAGTCGACATTCGGGTAGAGCTTCTTTTCGATGAAGTAATCGTCGCTGAGCGCGATCCGCTCAAGCTCGCGCGCGGTGTCGAGCACCGGATCGCTGATGCCGAGCTTGTCGAGCACTTCGGTCGCGGCCTTGGACAGCACCTTCGCGCGCGGGTCGAAATTCTTGTACACGCGATGACCGAAGCCCATCAGGCGGAACGGATCGTCCTTGTTCTTGGCGCGGGCGATATACTCGGGGATGCGCTCCGGACGGCCGATCTCACGCAGCATGTTGAGCGCGGCTTCGTTCGCGCCGCCATGCGCCGGGCCCCACAGGCACGCAATGCCCGCCGCGATGCACGCGAACGGATTGGCGCCCGACGAGCCGGCGAGACGCACGGTCGAGGTCGACGCATTCTGTTCGTGATCGGCGTGGAGGATGAAGATCTTGTCCATCGCCGATTCGATGATCGGATCGACGACATATTCCTCCGCCGGCACGCCGAAAGTCATGCGCAGGAAGTTGCCGGTGTAGGACAGCGAGTTGTCCGGATACAGGAACGGCTGACCCACGCTGTACTTGTATGCCATCGCCGCGATCGTCGGCATCTTGGCGATCAGGCGGTGGCTGGCCACCATGCGCTGGTGCGGATCGCTGATGTCGGTCGAGTCGTGGTAGAAGGCCGAGAGCGCGCCGACCACGCCGCACATGATCGCCATCGGGTGCGCGTCGCGACGGAAGCCGCGATAGAAGGTCGCGAGCTGCTCATGCAGCATCGTGTGGCGAGTGATGGTGTTGGTGAACTTGCCCAGCTCGTCACCGTTCGGCAGCTCGCCGTTCAGCAGCAGATAGGCGACCTCCATGAAGCTCGACTGCTCGGCGAGCTGGTCGATCGGGTAGCCGCGGTGCAGCAGCACGCCCTGGTCGCCGTCGATATAGGTAAGGGCGCTCTCGCACGATGCGGTCGAGGTGAAGCCCGGATCATAGGTGAATTTGCCCGTCTGGGCATAGAATTTGCGGATGTCGACGACCTCGGGGCCGACGCTTCCCTGTCGTACGGGATATGCCTTGTCGCCCAGATTGAGGGTGGAGTCGGTCATCGTCACTTCCTTTCCTTCAGCCGTCCGTTTCATGCGCCCGGGGAGGCCGTCATCTGATCTGCAATGCGGCTGAGGCTTTCGTCGCGCCCCAGCAAGAAGAGCACGTCGTAAATCCCCGGCGAGGTGCGCTTGCCGGTAAGCGCCGCGCGCAATGGCTGTGCCACCGCGCCCAGTTTGACGCCTGCCGACTCCGCGACCTCACGTACCGCAGCTTCGAGTGCTTCCGTATTCCAGTCCGCCACCGCGTCAAGCGCGCTGTGCAGTTGCGAAATAAGTTCGCGTGCCGGACCTTCAAGCAGCGGCTCCGCATCCGCGTCGATTTGCAGCGGCCGGGTGGCGAACAGGAAGGCGGCGCCGTTCGCGATTTCGATCAGGCTGGCAGCGCGCGGCTTGAGCGCGTGCATGCTGCGCTGCAGAAGATCGCGCTGCTCCGGCGTCGGTTCGAACGGCAGGAATTTCGCGGCAAGCTCGGCCAGCCGGGCATCGTCGGCGGCGCGGATATAATGGCCGTTGAGGCTGTCGAGTTTCTTGAGGTCGAAGCGCGATGGCGACTTGCCGACGCCGTCGAGCGTGAACCATTCGATCGCCTGTTCGCGGTCGATAATCTCGGCATCGCCATGGCCCCAGCCGAGGCGGAGGAGATGGTTGAACAGCGCTTCGGGCAGCACGCCAAGGTCGTCGCGATAGTCGTTGACGCCGAGCGCGCCGTGCCGCTTCGACAGCTTCGCCCCATCCGCGCCGTGGATCAGCGGGATATGGGCATAGGTCGGCTCGGCCCAACCCATCGCGCGGATGATCGTGAGCTGGCGGAACGCGTTGTTGAGGTGATCGTCGCCGCGAATGACGTGGGTCACGCCCATGTCGTGATCGTCGACCACTACCGCGAGCATATAGGTCGGCGTGCCGTCGGAGCGCAGCAGGACCATGTCGTCCAGCTCGGCATTCTGCACCGTCACTTCGCCCTGGACGAGGTCGCGGATGGTTGTCGCGCCCTCGCGCTCGGCGCGGATGCGGACGACGTGGGGCTGGTCGAGCGGGCCGTCATTGCGGTCGCGCCACGGGCTGCGGATGCGATAGGGCTGTTTCGCTGCCTGCGCCGCCTCACGCTGCGCGGCGATTTCCTCCTGCGTCATCCAGCAGCGATAGGCATGGCCGCTTTCGAGCATCGCGTGCGCGACCTGCGCATGCCGATCGGCGCGGGCGAACTGATAGACTTCCTCGCCATCCCAATCGAGGCCGAGCCAGCGCATCCCGTCGAGGATCGCGGCGATGGCAGGCTCGGTCGAGCGCGCGCGGTCGGTATCCTCGATCCGCAGCAGGAACTTGCCGCCGTGATGGCGCGCGAACAGCCAGTTGAACAGCGCGGTGCGCGCGCCGCCGATGTGCAGGAAGCCAGTGGGCGAGGGCGCGAAGCGCGTAACGATGGTGGCGCCCGTGGCGGGCTCAGGTGCAGCGCTCAACCGCGCAATCTCCAGCTTGTCATTGGCGGCCAGGATGGCCGGGTGCGCCCCTAGCACGCGGTGCGGCGCGCTTCAAACCGCAGTGATACGTAGGGGATTGGAGTGGGTTGCGTAGGGATCATGGCTGGCCCAAGCTGCACGCCCGATGGGGACCGACGCCGCGCGCGCATGGGGGCCGGTGCGGTTCCCGACCCCGGCATGGCCGGGCAGCATTGGCGCGCGGGTCGAGCGCTGGCTGGAGGCCGAGCGCGGGCAGCTGTTCCTGTGGGTGCCGGTGATGATCGGCGCGGGGATCGCCGCATGGTTCGCATTGGCCGACGCGGCGCGGTGGGGCGCGGTGATCCTTGGTGGACTTGCACTCGCGGCGGCAGCGCTGGCTCTGGGACGCAGCGGCCGGATGCTCCGGGCGTTGGCCTGGGCCGGACTGCTGGTCGCGCTGGGCTGCGCGCTGGTGTGGTGGCGGGCGGAGCGGGTTTCCGCGCCGGTGCTGGCGCGTCCAGCGGTGGTGCAGGTGATGGGGACAGTCGCACGGATCGAGCCATTGCCCGCGCGCGCGCTGGTACGGCTGCGCATCGCGACCGATGTCGGGACCGGACTGCCCGGACTGGTGCGGGTCAATCTGGCGGTGAAGGACGTGCCCGCCGGGCTGACTCCCGGCGCGCGGGTGCGGTTGCGCGCGCGGTTGATGCCGCCCGCGCCGCCCGCCGTGCCGGGGGCTTATGATTTCGAGCGGGTGGCGTGGTTCGACGGGCTGGGCGCGACCGGGCGCGGCTTTGCGCCGGTCACCGTGCTGGCGCCGGGGCGGGCCGATAGCGGGCTGCGCGCACGCCTGACCGCGCATGTCCAGTCGCGCATCGACGGGAGTGCGGGCGGGATTGCAGCGGCGCTGGTCACCGGCGACCGGGGTGCAATCAGCGAGGAGGATGCCGAGGCGCTACGGCGGTCGGGGCTGGCGCATCTGCTGTCGGTCAGCGGGCTGCATGTAACGGCGGTGGTCGGCGCGACGATGCTGCTGGTGCTGCGGCTGCTCGCGCTCAGCCCGACGCTGGCGCTGCGCTGGCCATTGCCGGTGATTGCGGCGGGCGTCGCCGGGCTGGCGGCGGTGGGCTATACGCTGCTGACCGGGGCGGAGGTGCCGACGGTGCGATCGTGCATCGCGGCGCTGATGGTGCTGGCGGCGATGATGCTGGGGCGACAGGCGATCACGTTGCGGCTGGTGGCGTTCGGGGCGGTGGTCGTGCTGCTGCTGTGGCCCGAGGCGTTGATGGGCCCGAGTTTCCAGATGAGCTTTGCCGCCGTCACCGCGATCGTCGCGCTGTACGAAAACCAGCGCGTGCGCGGCTGGTTCGAGCGGCGCGAAGAGGGCTGGGGGGCGCGGTTGCTGCGGGGCGTTGCGTCGCTGCTGCTGACCGGCCTGGTGGTCGAGATCGCGCTGACGCCGATCGCGCTCTACCATTTCCACAAGTCCGGCCTGTACGGATCGCTCGCCAATATCGTGGCGATTCCGCTGACCACATTCGTCGTGATGCCGTTCGAGGCGGCGGGGCTCGTGTTCGATGCAGTCGGGCTGGGCGCGCCCTTCTGGTGGGTGGCTGAGCGGGGGCTGCATCTGCTGCTGTGGATCGCGCACACGGCGGCCAATGCGCCGGGTGCGTTAGCGATGCTGCCCGCGATGCCGGGCGGGGCCTATGCGCTGATGGTCGCAGGCGGGCTGTGGGTCGCGCTGTGGCGGACGCGGGTACGGCTGGCGGGGCTGCTGCCGGTTGCGGTGGGGGCGGTATGGGCGCTGGCGACGCCGATGCCGGACCTGCTGGTGACCGGGGACGGGCGGCATTTGGCGCTGCGGATGGATCATGGCGAACTGGCGCTGCTGCGCGACCGGGCGGGGGACTATGTGCGCGACACGCTCGCCGAGAATGGCGGGGTCGATGCCGAACTCCCGGCGCTGGCCGAACAGCGCGATGCGCGGTGCAGCGCGGATCTGTGCATGGTGGCGGTCGAGCGCGGCGGGCGCGAATGGCGGATCGCGGCGACGCGCAGCGGCTATCGCGTGCCGTGGCGCGCGATGGTGGAATTCTGTGCCTCGGCGGACATCATCGTCGCGGACCGCTGGCTGCCGCGCGGGTGCGTGCCGAAATGGCTGAAGCTGGATCGCGCGACGCTGGCGGAAACCGGCGGGGTGGCGATCACCTTCGGCGCGCGGCCGACGGTGGTGACGGTGCGGCGCCCGGGCGCACGGCATCCGTGGCTGGAGGCGGAGACGGTGATGCCGGGGCGGTGAGGGGGGCGCCGCCCAACTCAGTCGCGCACGACCTCATAGTTGGACACGCGACCCGCCGCATCGACATCGACAACGAGCCATTCGGAGTCGATGGACAGCAGCGACCGCTCGTTCCCGAGCCAATAGACATAGTCGCGATCGCGGAAATAGCTGGCGTCGGACGGTGCGCCCAGCAGCGCGACCAGCTCGCTGCGGTTCAGGCCGTCTAGCTTCCTGCTCCACATGAGATGCGCGATCATGTGAATACGGGCCTGATCGTCGGCGCGCTCCACTTGCTTCCAGCGATCCGAGTCAAACGGGCGCACCGGCAGATACCCGGTCACGAACCCATAAGTGACCGCCAGCGCCAAGAGGGAGACAAGCAGGCCCACGACACAACCAGACCCACGCGCGCGCGCACCGGAATAGGGCATGTCGCGGTCCTAGGCCCCGCCCGGGAACCGCTCAAATTCGGGCAGACCATGCGCATCCTTCATCCAGCCGATGCGGTCGGCGGTCTGGATGTGCGCGGCGGCGGGGACGGCGTCGGGGTCGTCGAGGGTCGATGCCTGGACATCGACCAGGCCCGGCAGGTTGGTCGCATTGCGATAGAACAGACCGGTGCCGCAGATCTCGCAGAACCAGCGGCGCCCGGTGTCGGACGAGGCATATTCGCGGGGCGCCCCCTGCGTGACCGTCAGCGCGTCTTCAGGATACATCGCCCAACCGACCATCGGTGCCCCGGCGCAGCGGCGGCAGTCGGTACAGTGGCAGAGCGCCTGACCGCCGTGGAGCGGTTCGCCGTCGATTGCGTAGCGCACCGCGCCGCAATGGCATCCGCCGGTCAGGGTCATGCTCACTCTCCCTTAGTTCCGCGAAGGGCTCGGCTTGGCGTATTCGCCCTTGCCGCACCGCCCCACCCCAACCCCTTCCCTGAGGGGGAGGGGCTGGTTCGGGTTTCAGTAGCGGCGCAGCAGGCCGGCCAGCTTGCCCTGCACACGCACCTGATCGGGGCGGTAACGCTGCGGGTCGTAGCTGCGGTTCGCCGGGTCGAGGCGGACCATGCTGCCCTCGTTCCGGAAATATTTCAGCGTCGCTTCCATCTCGTCGATCAGCGCGACCACGATCTCGCCGTCGCGCGCGGTCTCCTGGCGGCGGATCAGCGCATAGTCGCCGTCGAAAATCCCGGCCTCGACCATCGAATCGCCGGCAACTTCGAGCGCGTAGTGATCGCCCGAGCCAAGCAATGCGGCGGGGACGGGGAGCATCGTCGAGCCCTCCATCGCCTCGATCGGCACACCGGCGGCGATGCGGCCGTGGAGCGGGATTTCGATCACGTCGTTCGCCGGCTGCGGCGCGGGGCGCGGCATCGCGACCACCGTCGACTTGGGCGCTGCCGCCTTCTTGGTCTCGCCCCGCTCGGGCATCTTGACCACTTCGAGCGCGCGCGCACGGTTGGGCAGGCGGCGCAGGAAGCCGCGTTCCTCCAGCGCCGAGATCAGGCGGTGAACGCCCGACTTGGACTTGAGGTCGAGCGCGTCCTTCATCTCCTCGAACGAGGGCGAGACGCCCGTCTCGGCCAGCCTGTCGGCGATGAAGCAGATCAGCTCATGCTGCTTCCTGGTAAGCATTCCACGTCCCCTATCCAGAACAGACGCGGAACGTTTACGCCTTGTTCCACATCGCGTCAAGCGGTGGGATCGGCACGGTCCAAGGATTTCCCGCGAGTCGCCGCAGGAGTCAGCGCGGGCGCGCCGCTTCGCTCAATCGGGCCATGTCGTGCGGGCGCAGCGGCAGGCGGAATTCGGCGACATGGCGCGCGCCATGGCATTCGATCACGCGGATCGGCCAGCCGCCGATCTGCGGCAGCGACAGCCACAGGCCGCACAGCGGCGCGAATTCGATATCGCTTTCGAACTCGACCAGCGCATTGCTCAGCGCGGTGATCTGGGCATTCCACCAGCGGCTGCCCGAACGGACATGGGTGGCGGCATCGAGCTTGATCGCGTTCTTCACCGCGCCGAGCGGCGAGGTTGCACCGGGCATCGGCGCGTGCGCGACCGGCGGGCGCCGGTTCGCGACCTGGCGCAGCCATGGCATCAGCACCTGCCAGCCCAGTTCGCTGTCAAAGGCGAGCCCGGCCTGGCCGCGTTCGGTCCAGCGGACCTCGCCGGTAATCGGGCGCAGACCGTCGAGCGTGACTTCGACCGGCGCGCCGATCGCCAGCGGTGCGCGCGTTTCGACGCCGAGGCCGGCGGGAGACAGGTTGCGGGTCCAGGCGAAATCGACCTGGCCCGAATGGCGGATGCACAGCCGCTGGCGCAGCTCGATCCGGGGCATCTGCCGGCGCTCCGCGGGCAGCGCGGCGAGGCAGCGGGCCAGCGCGCCGACCACGTCGAGCGGCGCGTCGAAGCGGAAGGTGAAACCGGCCGGATCGTCGCCGTCGACCGATCCTTCGGCGCTGACCCCGAACGGGAATTCGATCGTGGCGCGCGTGCCGTGCGTGACCGGTCCGGTCATGGTCAGGGTCGCGCCGGCAGCCGTGATGCGATGGACGAAGCAATCGCGCGCGCCATCGGCATCGATCAGGCGTCCGGGGGTCGTGTTGTCGCCGGTGGCCGGCACCACCTGCTCCAATCCGCCCGACAAAGAAAATACGGCCGACCGCGCCGAACCCGACATAACGCCCCACAACTGAACTGCATCAAGGTGCAGCCGGGGCCATCAAGATTCACTGAGCGAGCGCGGTAAGGCGTCGGTTAACCCTGCTCCGCGCGCCAGTCGCCGGACTTGCCGCCGCGCTTTTCGATCAGCCGCACCGCACCGATTTCCATCGTGCGGTCGAGCGCCTTGGCCATGTCGTACACGGTCAGCAGCGCCACGGTGACGGCGGTGAGCGCCTCCATCTCCACCCCGGTGCGGCCGATCAAGCCGACCGTGGCGGTGGCGGTGACGCCGCCATCGTCGGGGACCAGGTCGAGGCTGACCTTGCTGAGCGACAGCGGGTGGCACAGCGGGATCAGGTCACTGGTCTTCTTTGCCGCCATGATCCCGGCAATGCGCGCGACGGCAATGACATCGCCCTTTTTGAGCAGACCGTTGCGGATCGCGGTCGCCGCCTCGGCCGACATGGCGATCCGCCCGGTGGCGATGGCGACGCGTTCCGTTTCGGCCTTGGCGCCGACATCGACCATGCGTGCCGCGCCGGTGGCGTCGAGATGGGTGAGGTCGCTCACCCGATCATCGCCCGCGTCGCCGCCTCCACATCGTCCTGCCGCATCAGCGATTCGCCGATCAGGAAGCAGCGCACGCCATGCTGCGCCATCGCGTCGAGGTCGGCGCGGCTGGTGAGCCCGCTTTCGGCGACGAAGGTGCACCCCTCGGGCGCGCGGCCGACCAGTTCATAGGTGCGGTCGAACGAGACGGTGAAATCCTTGAGGTTGCGGTTGTTCACCCCGATCAGCCGCGAGCGCAGCGCCAGCGCGCGGTCAAGTTCCTCGGCGTCATGCACTTCGACCAGCACGTCCATGCCAAGGCCCAGCGCCGCGTCCTCGATCTCCGCCATCTGCGCGTCTTCGAGCGCGGCGACGATGATCAGGATCGCGTCGGCACCGATGCTGCGCGCCTCCAGCACCTGCCACGGATCGATCATGAAATCCTTGCGGATCACCGGCAGCGGACAGGCGGCGCGCGCGGCGATCAGATAGTCCTCATGCCCCTGAAAGAAGGGCGCATCGGTCAGCACCGACAGGCATGCCGCGCCGCCAGCGGCATAGGCGCGGGCATGGGCGGGCGGATCGAACTCGGCGCGGATCAGTCCCTTGGAGGGCGAGGCTTTCTTGATCTCCGCGATCAGGCCGTATCCGGTTGCCGCCTTGGCATCCAGCGCGGCGCGAAAGCCGCGCGGCGGGGTTTGCGCCATGGCCAGCGCCTGAAGGTCGGCAAGCGACGTCGTCGCCTTGCGTGCCGCCACTTCGCCGCGCTTCACCGCGATGATTTCATCCAGCATCGTGCTCATGCGGCGGCGATCCAGCAGTCGAGCAGCGCTTTGGCAAGCCCCTTGTCGATCGTTTCCGCCGCTTCCTCCGCACCTTCGCGCAGATCGATCGCTTCACCCGCGACGACCAAAGCCGCCGCGGCGTTGAGCAGCACCGCATCGCGATAGGCGCCGTGCTCGCCCTCGAGCAGACGGCGGAGCGCTGCGGCATTCTCCTGCGCGTCGCCACCGCGGAGGGCAGAGAGCGGGTGGGCGGACAGGCCCGCGTCCGCAGGGGTCACACGCGCGGGCAGGCTGACATCGCCGATGCTGACCACCAGCGACCCGCCTTCGGGCGACAGTTCGTCCAGCCCCTCTTCGCCTGCCACGATTGCCGCGCCCTTGACGCCCAGCTGCGCCAGCGCTTCGGCATAGATCGGGGCATAATCGGGCCGGGCGATGCCAATCAGCTGGCGCTGCACCCCCGCCGGATTGGCGAGCGGACCCATCAGGTTGAAGATCGTGCGCCGCCCGATGCGCTTGCGGATCGGCGCGATCCGGCCCAGCGCCGGGTGGTGCTTCGCCGCAAACAGGAACGCGATGCCCAAGTCGTTGAGGTGCGCCTCGGCATTGGCGGCCGCGCGATCGAGGTCGAGGCCGAGCGCTTCCAGCGTGTCCGCCGCGCCCGATTTGGAACTGGCCGCGCGGTTGCCGTGCTTGGCCACCGGAACGCCCGCGGCCGCAACGACGATGGCCACGGCGGTCGATACGTTGAGCGTATGTTGCCCGTCGCCGCCGGTGCCGCACACGTCGATGGCATTGGCCGGTGCGCGGACCGGGATCAGCCGCGCGCGCATCGCCCGCGCCGCTTCGGCAATCTCGATGCTGGTTTCGCCGCGATCGGACAAGGCGATCAGGAACGCCTCGATCTCGTCCTCGGCGGCGCGGCCGTCGAGGATGTCGGCGAATGCCTGCGCCGCGCTTTCGCGGGCGAGCGGGCTGGCGGGGTCGGGGAGCAGGCTGAAGTGGGTCACGCCGCCTCTATTCCGGCGCGCGAACGCCAAGTCGAGCAATTCCTGTTATCGGCGGGACAAGCGCGGGCCGCTCAGCGCCGGTACGGGCTGTTCAGATCCTGAATCCATCCGGCGGTCGCGCCGCGATCGACCGCCACTGCCGGGCGCGGTTTGGGCGGGGCGATGATCGCCTTTGACCGCGCGGCATCGGGATCGATCAGCTCGGCAAAGCGCAGCCCGGCCAGGTCGTCCTTGACCCAGATCACCGTCGCGCCGACCGCCTTGAGCACGCCGACCGACACCAATACCGTCGCGCCGGGCCGCAGCATCCCGGCGCGATCGACCTTCGCGCCGGACACGGACAGGTCCTTGACGCGATGCTTGGTCGGGCCTCCGCCGCCGAACCCGCAAATCTCCGCGCCCAGCAGCACCTGCTGGCGCGGCATGCGGGGCGGTAGCGAGTCATGTGTGGCGGCTTCGCCCATGGCTTCCCTTGCAGCCCGTCCGGGAGACGGGGGTGAGACTGGATCGACGCTGTCGTATCGCAAAGGGGTTAACCCGATATTGATTCGCGGCCCCGGCGTTACGCCGGGATCGTCGCCTCAAGCCCCGCGATCTTCAGGAAATTCGCCAGCATCGCATGGCCGTGCTCGGTGGCGATGCTTTCGGGATGGAACTGGACCGAATGGATCGGCAGGTCGCGATGGCGGAATGCCATGACGCTGCCGTCGGATGCGGTGGCGTTGACCACCAGCGCGTCGGGAATGTCGGTGACGATCAGCGAATGGTAACGCGTGGCGGTGAACGGGCTGGGCAGCCCTTCGAACAGCCCGGTGCCGTCATGCGTGACTGGCGAGGTCTTGCCGTGCATCAGCCCGCCGCGCACCACCTTCCCCCCGAAATGCTGGCCGATCGACTGATGGCCGAGGCACACGCCGAGCAGCGGCTTGCCCGCGTCCGCACAGGCGGCGACGAGGTCGAGGCTGATCCCCGCTTCGTTGGGCGTGCACGGGCCGGGGGAGAGCAGGAACGCCTGCGCGTTGCTGGCGATCGCTTCCTGCGCGGTGAGCGCGTCGTTGCGCACCACCTTCACCTCCGCGCCCAGCTCCATCAGATAGTGGACGAGGTTCCAGGTGAAGCTGTCGTAATTGTCGATGACGAGGATCATGGGAGGGGGATTAGCCGCGTCAGTACCCCGCGTCGAGATCGACGACATTCTTCATCGGCCGACCCTCGGCAAAGGCGCGGGCATTGTCGAGGAACAGGGCGGCGGCGCGCATGAACATCTTCGTCTGCGAACGGCCTGACAGGTGCATCGAATGGAGCGTGTTGGGCGCGGTCCAGAGCGGGTGGTCTGCGGGCAGCGGTTCGGGATGGACGACATCGAGAAACGCGCCGCCGATCCGGCGCTTGTTCAGCGCCGCGATCAGCGCGTCCTGATCGACCATGTCGCCGCGCGCGATGTTGATCAGCCACGCGCCGGGCTTCATCGCCGCCAGCTCCTCCGCACCGATCATCGCCGCCGTTGCATCGGTCGAGGGGGCGGCGAGCACGATCCAGTCATAGTCCGCGATCCGGTCGCGCCACTGGTCAGGGGTGAGCGTGCCGTCGCGGCCCGAGCGGGTGACGCCGGTGACCGCGACCCCGAACGCGGCCAGCCGCTCCCCGATCATCCGCCCGATCGTGCCATAGCCGATCACCAGCGCGCGCGTTTCGAACAGCTCGACCTTGCCCGGCGCATCGCCCGGCCATTCGCGGCGGTCGGCGATCCGCACCACCTCATCGAAGCGTTTGGCCGCGGCGAGGATTCCGAGCACCGCATATTCGGCAACCGCGATGGCATTGATCCCGACGCCATTGGTCAGGATCGTGCCGCGCGCCTTGAGCAGATCGATGTCGAACGCGTCGATCCCGGCATAGATGGTCGACAGCCATTTGAGCTGCTGGCCCGCCGCTGCGATCTCGCCGGTCCAGCCGGGCCGGTTCATGTCGACCCAGCCGATCTGTGCATCGCCGATCAGCGCCAGCGCCTCCTCGCGGCTGGTGAACCAGTGGGCGTCGATTCCGGCGGGCAGGCCGGGTTCGATCAGCGGGCGGGCAAGCGCTGGCAGGACGGCTTTCATGGCGGACAGGATGGCGCGATCCGGGCGCCGGGGCAATCGCGGCGCTGATCTTGGTTTGCGACAAATTGATACTCTTTTTGGCTGGCGCGCGTCCGCTTAACGGGGAATGCTGGGCGTGGGTGATTTGGGGCGGGAGGCTCCATGCGCCCGGGGTGGAACCAATGGATAAACTGGAATCGCCGCCGATCGCGGTGGATGAACCGCTCGCGCCGCAACCGGCGCTCGCGGGCGATGCGGCGCGTGCAGGCGGTAGCTTCACCGCGGTCGGGGTCAGCGGGCTCGCGCTCGCGCTGGCGGCATGCGATTCGGGCGGCGGTGGCAGCGGCGGAGTGGTGTCCACACCAGGCCCGACGCCCACGCCCAGCCCCGCACCCGTTACCGCCGCGCAGGCCAGCCGCTTCCTGTCGCAGGCGACGATGGGCGCGACCGCCGCCGACATCGCCGAGGTACAGGCGCGCGGCTATGATGGCTGGATCACCGCCGAATTCGCCAAGCCGCGCCCGACCAGCCTGTGGGACTGGCTGGTGAGCAAGGGTTATAGTGACGCGGCCAACGTCAACAACCAGAACGGTTTCGACAACGCGATGTGGAGCCAGCTGATCGGAGCGGGCGATCAGTTGCGGCAGCGTGTCGTCATGGCGCTGCTCGAAATCCTCGTCGTCGGGATCGACGGGGTGAACCTGAGCTGGCGGCAATTCGCGATGGCCGCCTATGTCGACATCCTCATGGACAATGCGTTCGGCAATTTCCGCACGCTGATCGATCGGGTGACCTATAATCCCGCAATGGGGTCGTTCCTGACCTATCTCGGCAACCGCAAGGCGGACAGCCGCACGGGATCGGTCCCCGACGAGAATTATGCGCGCGAACTGATGCAGCTGTTCACCATCGGCCTGGTGCGGCTGAACATGGACGGCAGCGTCGTCACCGCCTCCGGACAGCCGGTCGAGACCTATACCCCGGCCGACGTGTCGGGGCTGGCGCGGGTGTTTACCGGGCTGGTGCTCGACAGCACCGACAATACCACCCCGGACCGTTACCGCCGCGCGATGATCTTCAACACCGGTCAGCACGAGACCGGCGCCTCGACCTTCCTCGGCGCGAATGTCCCGGCGGGGGCGTCGGGGGCGGATGCGGTCCGCCAAGCGCTCGACACGATCTTCGCGCACCCCAATGTGCCACCGTTCGTATCGAAACAGCTGATCCAGCGGCTGGTCACCAGCAATCCCTCGCCCGCCTATGTCGGGCGCGTGGCGGCGAAGTTCGCCGATAACGGATCGGGCGTGCGCGGCGACATGCAGGCGGTGATCCGCGCAATCCTGATGGACAGCGAGGCGCGGACCGAGCCGAGTGCCACCAGCGCGGGCAAGCTGCGCGAGCCGGTCATGCGCCTTACGGCATGGGCGCGCGCATTCGGCGCGACATCGAACTCGGGCAACTGGACGACGGGTAACACCAGCAATTCGACCAACCGGCTGGCGCAGTCGATGGGGCGCAGCCCGTCGGTGTTCAACTTCTTCCGCCCCGGCTACACCCCGCCGAACACGCCGATCGCCACCGCCGGACTGGTCGCGCCGGAACTGCAGATCACCAATGAAATCAGCGTCGTCGGCTATGTGAATTACATGCAGGCGGTGGTGAACAACACGACCGATCTGCGCACCGATTACGGGTCGCTTTCCACCTTGGCGGCGAACAGCGCGGATCTGGTCGACCGGATCAATCTGTGGCTCGCTGCCGGGCAACTATCGAGCGCCACGGTCACTGCAATCCGCGCCGCCGTCGACAGTTCGACCAGCACCAGCAACCGCATCGCGATCGCCGTCCTGCTGACGCTGGCATCGCCCGAATTTCTGACGTTGAAGTGAGGGGCCGGGACATGGACCAGAACCAATCGCGCCGCGCCTTCCTGAAGCGTACCGCCGCACTCGGCGGTGCTGGCGCCGCCGCGCCCTTCGTCACCCAGCTTGCCGCGATCGGTGAAGCATCCGCCGCCGTCGCCAGCGATTACAAGGCGCTGGTGTGCATCTTCCTCTATGGCGGCAATGACTATGCCAACACGCTGCCGCCCTATGACAGCGCGACCCACGCCGCCTATCTCGCGCAGCGCCCGACGCTGGGCCACAGCCGCGACAGCCTGACCGCGACCTTGCTCAACCCGGCCAATTCCCTTGGCGGGCGGCAATATGCGCTCGCGCCGACCATGGCGTCGCTGCTGCCCTTGTTCGATGCGGGCAAGCTCGCCCCGGTGCTCAATGTCGGCACGCTGGTGCGCCCGACGACCAAGGCCGAGTATAATGCTCGGTCCGTGGCGCTGCCGCCCAAGCTGTTCAGCCATAATGACCAGCAAAGCTATTGGCAGGCATCGAGCGCGGAGGGTGCGACATCGGGCTGGGGCGGGCGCATCGGCGACCTGCTGCAAAGCGGCAACGGCACCAGCGCGCTCACCTGTATCAGCGCATCGGGCAATGCGGTGTATCTGTCCGGCCGCAACTCGATCCAGTATGTCACCGGCACCAACGGGCCGACCGCGCTGATCAACGGCGCATCGACCCTGTACGGATCGGCCACCGCCGCCAGCACGCTGCGGTCGCTGATGGGCGGGGCGCAGGCAAACCTGATCGCCAATGAACACGCCACCGTGTCGAAGCGAGCGCTCGACCTTTATGCGCAGGTCAATGGCGCGCTGGGCAGCGCACCGGCGGCGAACTTCCCGCTGTTTCCGACCGGCAATTCGCTGGCCGACCAGCTCAAGATCGTCGCGCGGCTGATCTCCGTGTCGCAGGAACTGGGCGCGAAGCGGCAGGTGTTCTTCGTCTCGCTCGGCGGGTGGGACATGCACGATTTCCTGCTGCGCGATCACCCGACCCTGGTGGGGCGTGTCGCCGATGCAATGCGGGCCTTTTACGACACCACGGTAGCGTTGGGCGTGGCGGACAAGGTGACCAGCTTCACCGCATCCGATTTCGGCCGCACGCTGACCCAGAATGACGATGGCTCCGACCATGGCTGGGGCAGCATGCATTTCGTGCTGGGCGGCGCGGTGCAGGGCGGACGCATCTATGGCACGGCCCCGGACTACGGCCACAATACGCCGAGCGATGTGGGACAGGGGCGGCTGCTGCCGACGACCTCGGTCGATCAGTACGCCGCGACGCTGGCGAGCTGGTTCGGGGTGTCGGCGGGGAATATGTCCACGGTGCTGCCGAATATCGGGAACTATTCGACGACGAATCTGGGGTTTGTGTAACCTTCATCGTCACCCCCGCGAAAGCGGGGGCCCATCTCCAGGTGTTGCGGCATATCGTGCCGGTGTGACTGCGGACGGTTCAGGAGATGGGCCCCCGCTTTCGCGGGGGTGACGAACGGGATTAGAGTTCTACCCGCCAGTCCCACCCGATCGGGTCGCCGTCCATCACCTCGACTCCCGCACCGATCAGTTCGTCGCGGATCGCGTCTGACCGCGCGAAGTCTTTCGCCGCGCGGGCTTCCTTGCGCTGGGCGAGGCGGGCTTCGATCTCCGCTTCGGTCACCTGGGCATCGGCCGGCCGCACGCGCAAATCGGCGCGGGACAGGTCCATCAGGTTGAGGCCGAGCGCGGTGTCGAACTGCGTCAGCGTCATCAGCCGCGCTTCCTGTCCCAATTGCTTGTCGGCGAGCAATTCCTCCAGCACCGGTAGCGCCTTGGGGGTGTTGAGGTCGTCGGACATCGCCGCGTCGAGCCGTTCGAGATAGCTCGCGGCGTTACCGCCACCCTTGCCCTCGGTCGCGCGGAACTTCTCCGCCGCCAGCACCAGCCGCCGCAGCCGTACCAGCGCCGCCATCAGATTCTCGCCGCTGAACTCCAGCTCGCTGCGATAATGCGCGGAGAGGCACATCAGGCGATAGGCGAGGGGGTGGACGCCCTTTGCCACCAGCGCATCGAGCGTCGCGATGCCGCCCTTGGACTTCGACATTTTCCCGCCGCGATCGACCAGGAAATTGTTGTGCATCCAGAACCTCGCGCCGGAGTTCGCGCAGCGGCAATGCGCCTGATTCTGCGCGATTTCGTTGACGTGGTGGATCTCGCGATGGTCGATCCCGCCGGTGTGGATGTCGAACGGCAGGCCGAGCAGCTCGGCGCTCATCACCGAGCATTCAAGATGCCAGCCCGGCGCGCCGCGGCCCCAGGGTGAATCCCACTCCATCTGCCGCGTCTCGCCCGGCGGGGTGGTGCGCCAGATCGCGAAATCCTGTGGATGGCGTTTGCCCTCGACGCTCTCGATCCGGCCCTCGCCGGCATCGTCCTGCCCGCCCGACAGTTTGCCATAATCGGGCACGGTGCTGCTGTCGAAATACAGGCCGCTATCGAGCTGATAGCAATGCTGGTCGGCGATGCCCTTGGCGAAGTCGATCATCTTGGCGACGTAGTCGGTCGCCAGCGGCATGTGATCGGGGGTGCGGATGTTGAGGTCGCGCAGGTTGCGGCGGAACACATCGGCATAGTGACGGGAAATGTCCCACGCGCTCAGGCCGCGCTGCTTCGCCGCCGCCTCCATCTTGTCCTCGCCCGCGTCGGCGTCGGAGGTCAGATGGCCGACATCGGTGATGTTGATGACATGGGTGAGCGCATAGCCCTTCCACCGCAGCACCCGGCTGAGCGTATCGGTGAACACATAGGCGCGCAGATTGCCGAGATGCGGGTCGCTATAGACTGTCGGCCCGCACGAATAGACGCGCACACCCTTGGCGGGGTCGATCGGCGCGAACGCTTCGGTCGCGCGGGTGAGGCTGTTGTAGAGGGTGAGCGTGGCGCCAGTCATGCGCTGCGCCATAGCGCGGGGGAGGCGGCTTACCAACCTCCCCGCGCGCGAATTACGCCGCGAGCGGCTTGGACTTTTCGCTGACGCGGAAGGTGCCCGCGCCAAAGCTGCCGCCATGGTTGATCGGCAGCGCGGTGGCGCAGAAGGCGCATTCCGCAGTCATCCGCCCGATCGTCCAGTGCGACTGGCCGCAACCGGGGCAGATATTCTGCTCCCCGGGGCGAAAGGCAATGCGATAGCCGCTATTGGCGGCGGTGAAGGGGGTCGTGTCGTAAAACATCGGCTCGTCTCCAGACTTGCCCGGTTCGACGCACGGAATCCGGTTTTTGTTCCAAGTGCGTAGCGAAGCGGTTTGCCCGTGTTGCCAATGTGCAACGGTCGCGCGGTCAGTCCAACGGACGGATTCGGTCGAGCACCGTGTACGCCATCACCGCCGTCGCGACCGCGGCATTGAGGCTGTCGGCCTTGCCCAGCATCGGGATTTTCACGCGCACATCGCACGCCGCGGCATAGTCGTCGGGAAGTCCCTGCGCCTCGTTCCCGGTCAGCAGGAACACCGGCGCGGCAAAGTCCGGCGCGCGGTAATCGACCGCACCCTCGAGCGCGAGGCCGACGAGTTGGCCCGGCCCGGACCGCAGCCACGCATGGAACTCCGCCCACGGCGCGCGCGCCAGGGGAATCGTGAACAGCGCGCCCATGCTCGCGCGCACGGCCTCGACGCTGAACGGGTCGACGCACTCGTCCACCAAGATCAGCCCGCCCGCGCCGACCGCGTCGGCGGTGCGCAGGATCGTGCCGAGATTGCCCGGATCGCGCAGCCGCTCTGCCACCAGCCAGAGGGGCGCGGTGCTGCGGTCGATGCGGGCAAGATCGGTCGACAGCTCGCGATACACGCCAACCACCGCGCCGGGATTGTCCTTGCCCGACAGCTTGGACAGGATGTCGCTGTCGGTCGCGATCACCTCACCGCCCGCAGCTTCGGTCGCCGCGATCAGCTCCTGTGCCAGCGGATGCCCGTCATGCCCCTTGGCAAAGAACAGATAGGCAGGGAGGTGCCCCGCCTCGCGCGCCTCGGTCAGGATGCGCAGCCCTTCGGCCAGGAATAGCCCCTCGTCGCGACGATGCTTCTTGTCGCGCAGGCTGCGGACCCGCTTCACCAGCGGATTGGAAAAGGCGGTTATTTCGCGCACCGGCTCAATCCTCGCCGAAGCGATCCTCGACCAGTTCGACCAGCTTGAGCACCGCGTCCTCGGCGCCGTCGCCGGCGGCGCTGATCGTGATCGTGTCGCCCATCGCGGCGCCCAGCATCATCAGGCCCATGATCGACGTGCCGGTGACGGCATTGCCGTCCTTCTCGACCGTCAGTTCGACCGGCTGGGCCGAGGCGAGGGTGACGAACTTGGCGCTCGCGCGTGCGTGCAGGCCGCGGCGGTTGCCGATCAGGACGGTGCGGCTGACCCGGCTCAAGCGGCCGCCTCGCCCAGCACCTCGGAAGCGACGGTAATGTATTTGCGCCCGGCCTCACGCGCCGCTGCCACCGCTTCGGTCACCTTCATCGTCTTGCGCGCGCCGCCCAGGCGAATCAGCATGGGCAGGTTGATGCCCGCGATCACCTCGACCTTGCCCGCTTCCATCAGCGAAATGGCAAGGTTCGACGGGGTACCGCCGAACAGGTCGGTCAGGACAATGACCCCGCGGCCACCATCGACGGCCAGGATCGCCTTGGCGATATCGCTGCGGCGCTCTTCCATGTCATCTTCAGGCCCGATCGCGATGGTCGCGATTCGATCCTGCCGTCCGACAACATGCTCCATCGCGACGACGAACTCCTCCGCGAGCCGCCCGTGCGTCACGAGTACCAGTCCAATCATGTCGTTACATTTGTCCCATGCGGTTCATTTGCCGACCGGCGGGCCTTCTAGCGAGTCCTGCGGCGCGGTCTGCAAGTCACGATGTGTTACCGTGGGCGAAAAACCCGCATCGCGCAACCGCGTAGCGATACGTTCGGCGACATGGACCGACCGGTGTCTTCCCCCGGTACAGCCAAAGGCAAGGGTGACATAGGATTTCCCCTCCGCCTGATAGCGCGGGAGCAGCAGCAGGATCAGATCCTCGATCCGCTGCATCGCTTCGGGATAGGCGGTATCGGCGGCGACATAGGCGGCGACGTCCGCATCTTTGCCCGTCCCGGGCCGGAGCGATTCGACCCAGTGCGGATTGCGCAGGAAGCGCATGTCGAGCACCAGGTCGGCGCCGGCGGGAATGCCGCGGGCAAAGCCGAACGACATCACCGACACCACCGTCTCGCCAAGGCCCGGGCCGGAAAAGGTCCGCCGGATCTGCTGCGCCAGCTCGTTCGCGCTCATGCTCGTCGTGTCGACGACGCGATTGGCCCAGCGACGCAGCGGCTGAAGCAACTCGCGCTCGCGATGGATGCCGTCGCTCGCCGGACGGTCGAGCGCGAGCGGGTGGCGGCGCCGGGTCTCGGAATAGCGGCGTTCCAGCTCCGACCCAGAACAGTCGAGGAACAGGGTCCCCATGTCATAGCCGCGTTCGTCGCGCAGCTTCTTGATGCGGCGCACGATGCTGTCGGCGTCGAACGCGCGGGTGCGGGTGCCGATGCCGAGCGCCAGCGGCCGGTCGTCGCCATCCGCCCCTTCGGGCGGGTCGGTGTCGAGCAGACGGTTGAGCAGCAGCAGCGGCAGATTGTCGACCACTTCCCAGCCCAGATCCTCCAGCGTGCGCAGCACGGTCGATTTGCCCGCCCCCGACATGCCGGTGACGAGCAGAATCTGCTTGGGACGGCGCCTGTTCATCGGCCCAGCTCCTTGAGGTGACGCAGCGCCAGTTCGACCTTGATCGGCGCGGACGGTTCGAGTGCGGGAAGCGCGACGACCGGCACGTCGACGCCGGCGATCCGGCGCCGCTGCGGCAGATCGGGCATGCGTGGCGGATCGTCGAAAATCGTGATGAGCAGCGCGACCGGGGCGCTTTCGGCATGGGGCAGGGGGATGACGCCAATCCCGCGCACTTCGATCCGGCCGGCGATGGTCGCGGGGGCGGCGGCGTGCAGCACGCCATCACGGCGCGTACAGATCGTATAGTCGTCCGCGACCAGCATCGCGCCGCGGTCGATCAGGCGCAGCGCCAGATCCGACTTGCCTTCGCCCGACCGCCCCTCGACCAGCACGGCGCTACCGTCGATCGCGACGCACGAGGCATGGAGCGTTTCGGAAGACAGGATCGCCACGTATCGCCTCCGTGTTGCTACCGTTCCTGCACGCGCGGCAGGCGGACGACGAACCGGGCGCCGCGAATCCGGTCTTCGCGCGTTTCGACGCCGATCGTTCCCTGATGGCCTTCGACGATGGTCCGCGCGATCGCAAGCCCCAGTCCGGAATGTTTGCCGAATTCCTCCCCCTCGGGCCGGTCGGTGTGGAAGCGGCGGAAAATCGCCTCGCGCGCGTCTTCCGGCACGCCCGGCCCCTCATCCTCGACGCGTGCCTCGAGCATCTCGCCCGCCGGAATGAGCGACAGCGCCACCGTCCCGCCATCGGGCGAGAACGAGATGGCGTTGTCGATCAGATTGGCGAACACGCGCTCCAGTCGCGCGCCTTCGCCCATCACCAGCGGGGCTGGCGCTGCCCCCGGGGGCGCGTCGAAGCGCAGGCGGATGTTGCGCTCGATCCCGCGCGCGGTGCGGTGTTCGACCATGGCGGCGAGCATCGCGGCCAGATCGACCGGATCGAATTTGGCGCGCGACAGCTGCGCGTCGAGGCGCGAGGCTTCGGAGATATCGCTGATCAGCCGGTCGAGCCGCAACACATCGTCGCGCACTACCGCCAGCAGCTGCGCCTGCAATTCCGGATCGCGCACCGCCATCAGGCTGTCGACCGCGGAGCGGAGCGAGGCGAGCGGGTTCTTGATCTCATGCGCCAGATCGGCGGCGAATGCCTCGGTCGCGTCGATCCGCGCGCGTAGCGCCAGGCTCATGTCCGATAGCGACCGGGCGAGGTGGCCGATCTCGTCGCGCCGCTCGGGCAGACGCGGTACCACCACCTCGCGCGCGCGCCCCAGCCGCACCCGCACCGCCGCGCGGGCAAGGCGGCGCAGCGGGCGGACGATGGTTCGGGCGAGGAACAGCGAGAGGAAGATCGACAGCCCGGCGGTAAAGGCGAGCACCAGCCCCAGTCGGAACCGCTCGATCCGCACCCGCTGCGTGATGTCGCGCGCGTTGGAGCTGGTGAACACCGCTCCCCCCGGGCCATAGGGCGCGGCGGCGGTGATGACCGGCGTGCGATCCGGCGCGCGCCACACGCTCGCGCTGGCTTCGCCGGTGCGCAGCGCTGCGGCCAGGTCGGGCCAGTCAAGGCCCCGGTCGGGCGCGCGTTCGCGAAACTGTGCGACCCGGTCGGCGCCCGCCACCTTGTCGATCACCGCGTCGAGAAAGCGCGCCGCGCTCTGGTTCCACGGGTCCTTGTCGGGATCGCGCAGCACGAAATTGTTGAGCCCCAGCGCGCGCGTGTCGAGCGTCATCCGCCCGGCGCGATCGTACAGGCGGATGCGGATGTCGGCCTCGCTCGCCACGCGTTCGATCAGCGCGGTGCGGTCGTCGGGCGGCGTCATCGCCACCGCCTGCGCGATCAGCCGCGCCTCGCGGCTCGCCTGTTCGACGCGGCTGTCGACGATGCGCGCGCGATAGCTGTCGAGGTAGAAGAAACCGCCCGCCAGCATCACCAGCGCAAAGATGTTCACCGCCAGAATGCGCGGCGTCAGGCTGACCCGGCCGGACCAGCGCAGCGACAGGTCGCGCTCTTCCCGCGTCGCGGCGGACCTATTCGTCGGAGAAGCGATATCCGGCGCCATAGAGCGTCTCGATGGCGTCGAATGTCGGATCGACCTGCCGAAATTTGCGGCGCACGCGCTTGATATGGCTGTCGATGGTGCGGTCATCGACGTAAATATCGTCCTGATACGCCGCATCCATCAGCTGGTTGCGCGTCTTGACGATGCCGGGCCGCTGGGCGAGCGTTTCGAGGATCATGAACTCGGTGACGGTCAGCGTGACGTTGTCGCCCTTCCACGTCACCTTGTGTCGTGCCGGGTCCATCGTCAGCGGCCCGCGCTCGATCACCGGCTGGACCTCGGCCGCTGCCTCTTCTTCGCCCTGCGCCGTCGCCGCGACCAGCTCGGTCCGGCGCAGGATCGCGCGGATGCGGGCGATCAGCAGCCGCTGGCTGAACGGCTTGGCGATGTAATCGTCCGCGCCCATCGCCAGACCCAGCGCCTCGTCCAGCTCGTCATCCTTGCTGGTCAGGAAGATCACCGGGATCTGGCTCTTCTCGCGCAGCCGCCGCAGCAGCTCGAGCCCGTCCATGCGCGGCATCTTGATGTCGAGCACCGCCAGCTCGGGCGGATTGTCGACCAGCGCCTTCAGCGCCGCCTCCCCATCCGAATAGACGCGCGTGACAAACCCCTCGGCCTGCAACGCGATCGACACGGACGTCAGGATGTTGCGGTCGTCATCGACCAGCGCAATCGTTGCGGTCATGGTGCGGGGGTAGCGGAATGTGCGGCGCGGCTCAACGGGCCACGGCGCCCCGCAGCCGCCAATCGCGTTACCAGCGAATCCAGCGCGGCACGAGCAAGCGCCCCAGCGCCGCCCATATCGCAACCGGTGCGACGTGCCAGATTCCGAGATGCGCGATTGTGTCGATCGGGCATGACAATCCGTAAGCAAAGCTGCCCAGCGCGCCCGCAGCTACGCCGGTGTAGAAGCCGGCGCTGTTCAGGGCGACCGGCGCACCCCGGCGCAGCCATGCAATCAATGCTGCCGCGACGCCAGCACCGCTTGCTGTGCCGGCGAGAAAGCATTCGAGACCGTGCACGGCATAGTCATGCCCCAGCGGATGACCGTTCAGGAGCACAACCAAGACCGCAGTCGCGGGTAAGATGGCGAGCGCGACCATTAGCCAGCGCGCGCTATCCTGCCGCGCGCCGACGCGTGGTCCGGCCATGCGAATGACCCCAAGCGCCGCGACAAGCCCGACAAGGCCGATCAGCGCGTTCGCGACAAAGAACATGCTGCTCGCCTCGCCCAGAAGCGGGCCGGACCACAGTCCCATTGCGAGCGCCACCGCCGCGATCGTCGCGGCCATGGCAAGTGTCAGCCAACGCAGGCCCTGTTTCGTCCGCAACGGGCTCACGGGCTCAAGCCCTTTGGCGAGCTGGGCAATCAGGGGCGAAGGCGGGCGGGGCATGGTCAGTCAGCCTCTTCTACGAGCGTGGCGAGTTTTCTCAAACCGCGATGGATATTGACCTTGATGAGGCTTTCGCTCTGACCGCTGCGTTCGGCCGCTTCTGCGACAGACAGCCCCTTGATCTTGACCAGTTCGATCGCCGCGCACTGGCCCGGCGGCAGGTGAACAAACAGCCGCTCCAGGCTCATCCGCGCCAGCACTGCATCTTCGTCGCTGTCTTCCGCCGAATCCTGATCCTCCAGCGCGTCTTCGGCCGTGCGATAGACCCGTCGCAGATGATCGACCCAGCGGTAGCGCGCGATGGCCGCGAGCCACGGGAGAAAGGCGCGCGTCTCATCCCAGGTCGCCCGCTTGGCGTGCACCGCCAGCAACACGTCCTGCACCAGATCGTCAAGCTGCCCCGGTGCGACGCGGCGGCGGAAATAACGTTCCAGCCACAGCTGCACTTCGGTCAACAGGACAGTGTAGGCGCGACTGTCGCCTGCCTGAGAGGCGATCATCAGCCGCACGAAGCCGGCTTCGTCAGCAATCATCGCCGCCCTCCCGTCGCGCCTCGGTTCAGCCCAGCCGGCCGCGCCTGCCGTCGATCATCGCATCGAGCGATACGACGCCGCCACCCCGCGCGATCAGGATAGCTGCCAGTGCGACCCAGAGGATATGTGTCGCCCACCAAGCATCGGGATAAACGAAAACCTGGATGACCAGCGTCATGCCGAGCAGCGCGAGCGCGGAGAAGCGCGTCGCCAGGCCGATCAGCAGCAGCGCTGGGAACAGATGTTCGGCCATCAGTGCCATTGGTGCGGCAAGTTCGGGCGGCAGCGGGACCGCGCTGTAGTCATGTTCGAACAGATAGCGGGTGGAGTCGCTGAGTTCGAACCAGCTGCCCTCCACCACCTTGCTGCGGCCCGCGCGCCAGAACACTCCGGCGAGCGCGACCCGCGTGAGCAGCAGCGCAACGCCCTCTGCCGTGCGCGAACCGACCAGAGTGACGGCCCGGTCATACAAAGATGCGATGCGCTGCATGTCGATATCCTGTCAGATGCGAAGGGGTCAGCGCTGGACCGGGGTCAGCGAACCCTTGCCCTTGGGCGTTTCGGTCTTCGCGCACGTGCCCTTGGGCACCAGCTTCCAGGCATTGCCCTGATAGTCGCGGGTCGAGCTCCCGGCGCAGCTGGTGCCGGGGCCCGCCGCACAGTCATTCTTGCCCGCCTTGGCGATGCCATAGCATTTTTCCATCTCGGGCTTCTGCGCGGCGGCGGGTGCGGTGCTGAGGGCAGCGGCAAGGCCTGCGGTGGCGGCGAGCCCGGCGATGCGGGCAATCGTGGAAGCAGTCATCGTCATCGTCTCCAGATAAGGGTGCGATGCCGACGCATGGGATCATCATCGGCACAGCCGCTTATTCGGAAGCGCGTCGGCAATCGTTACAACGCAGGAAAAATTGTTTCGGGTGTAACCCCGGCGGCGGGTGCGGCGAACTAGCCACTGTGCGCTTTCGCACGACGATCCGCTTGAAAGGACTAGCGACATGAAGACCGCAACGCGCACCGCCGCATCCATCGCCGCCACCGCCGCCGCCATTGCACTCGGTTCGGTCGCGGCCTTCGCCGCTGACACGCCTGCGGGCAGCAAGGGCCGCGCGGTCGGCGCGAAGGACACGGTGCATTGCTATGGCCTGCACAGCTGCAAGGGCCAGTCCGACTGCGCGACGACCGAACACCAGTGCAAGGGTCAGAATGCGTGCAAGGGCCATGGCTTCAAGGCGATGAAGGCCGGCGAATGCCTCTCAAAGGGCGGAACTATCGGCGACCTCGGCTGATCCGTCCGATCCGGCGGGTCGTCCCCGTAAACCTGGCCCGCCGGATCACACACTGGTTTCATCGAGGAACAACGTGATGCCTGCATGCATGTCCCTTGGCGGCTTCGGTCTTGGCCTGCGCCGCGACCATTATCGCGACTTCCTCGACGGCGAGGTGCCGGTCGATTTCGTGGAGGTGATCTCCGAAAACTTCATGGTCGATGGCGGCCGCCCGTTGCGCATCCTGGAGCAGGTGCGCGCGAAGCTGCCGGTGATCCTGCATGGCGTGTCGATGTCGATTGGATCGGCGCATGGCCTCGACCCCGATCATCTCGCCCGCTTGCGCGCGCTGGCTGACCGGATCGACCCCCTATGGGTGTCCGACCACCTATGCTGGACGCGGACCAGCGCACACAATAGTCATGACCTGCTCCCGATGCCGCTGACTCGCGATGCACTCGATCTGGTGTGCGACAATATCGACCGTGCGCAAACGGCGCTGGGCCGCGCGCTGCTGTTCGAAAATCCGTCGAGCTATCTGTCCTTTCCGCAGGACGATTTCGCCGAGTGGCAGTTTCTGGCCGAGATGAGCCGCCGCACCGGCTGTTACCTGTTGCTCGACGTCAACAACATCTACGTCAGCGCGTGCAATCTAGGCTTCGATCCGGTGGATTACCTCGCGGGCATCCCTGCCGAGCGGGTGCGGCAGGTGCATCTCGCCGGGTACACCCCTGGCGAGATCGTGATCGACACGCATGACCGACCGGTTTGTGACGCGGTCTGGGCGCTGTTCGCGCGGGCGATGCCGCTGCTCGGCCCGGTTGCGGTGATGATCGAGCGTGATGACGCGATCCCGCCCTTGCCCGAGCTGCTGAACGAGCTCGATCGCGCGCGCAGCATCGCCGCGACCGCGCGGCTGGAGGCAGCGGCATGACCGCGCTTGCGATGCTTCAGGACGCGTTTCTGGCATGTCTGCACGACGATGATGCGCCGTTGCCGTTCGGCCTCGACGCTACGCGCGCGGCGGGCATGGCGGTCTATCGCAACGGTTATCGCGTGCGGCTGCTCGACGTGCTGGCGGACAGCTATGCGCGCACTGCCCGGCTGGTCGGCTCAGAGGTCTTTCATCAGGCCGCGGCGCACCATTTGATCGCGCACCCGCCATCGTCCTGGACGATCGACCGGGCAGGTGAGGGGTTCGCCCAGACCTGCGACGGGCTGTTTGCCAACGACCCCGATGTGGCCGAACTCGCCTGGCTGGAATGGGCGATGCAAACCGCGTTTACGGCCCGTGACGAAGCTCCGCTGACCCATGCCGGTTTTGCCGCGGCGACGGCGGCCTTCGATGCGGCGGAATGGGAGCGGTTCGTGCCGGTGCCGGTCGCCGGAACGGCGCTGCGACCGGTGACCCATGATTTGCCCCGCCTGTGGCGGTCGCTAGCAGACGATGCGAATCAGCCGGTGGTCGAGCGGCTGGATCAGCCGCAATGGCTGCTCGTCTGGCGCGAAGGCGAGGAAGCGGTGTTCGCGCTCCTCCCCGACCACGAGGGCGAGGCGCTGAACATGGCGCTGCACGGCGCGACCTTTGGCGACATCTGCGCCCGTGTGGCCGACCGGTTCAGTGCGGAAGGGGCCGCAGCGGCAGCGGCGGCGCTCCTTAAGCATTGGCTGGAAGTCGGCGTGATCGGGTCGGTGCGCACCACGATGCAACAGGTCAGCGTTGTCAGCCAAAAATAGCCGGTTAACGCGCTTTTGACACCGGTTACTCCGGTTGACCCCCCTTTTTTCCGCCGCCTATGCGCGACTCCACGCATACGAATGCAGACCCGCGCAGCGAGGCGCGGCGGAGGAGAGAGACGTGACCGATCGTACCCCGAAGATCGGCCTCGACGCGCTGGGCGTCGCGGCTGGCACCGCCATCCACTGGAACCTGCTGACCGCGCCGCTGGTCGAGCATGCCGTCCAGCGCGGCGAGGGCCGCCTCGCCAAGGACGGACCGCTGGTCGTCGAAACCGGCAAGCACACCGGGCGCAGCGCCAAAGACAAGTTCATCGTCCGCGATGCCGAGACCGAGAACAGCGTGTGGTGGGGCAGCACCAATGTCGGGATGACGCCGGAGCATTTCGCGGCGCTCAAGGCCGATTTCCTGACGCACCTTGGGAGCAAGGACACGCTGTTCGTGCAGGACCTGTACGGCGGTTCGCAGCCCGAGCATCGCGTGCGCGTCCGCGTCGTCAACGAATATGCGTGGCACAGCCTGTTCATCCGCACGTTGCTGTGCCGGCCGGAGGCGGACGAGCTGCCCGGCTTCGACCCCGAATATACGATCATCGACCTGCCGAGCTTCCGCGCGGACCCAGCCAAGCATGGCTGCCGCAGCGAGACGGTGATCGCGGTCAACCTGACCGAAAAGCTGATCCTGATCGGCGGCACCGCCTATGCTGGCGAGATGAAGAAGAGCGTGTTCGGCCTGCTCAACTACCTCCTCCCGGTGAAGGGCATCATGCCGATGCACTGCTCGGCCAATATCGGCCCGAACGGCGACACGGCGGTGTTCTTCGGCCTCTCGGGTACCGGCAAGACGACGCTGTCGGCCGATGCCAGCCGCACGCTGATCGGCGACGATGAGCATGGCTGGTCGGACACCGCGGTCTTCAATTTCGAGGGCGGCTGCTACGCCAAGATGATCAACCTGTCGGCCGAGGCCGAGCCGGAGATTTTCGCGACCACCAAGCGCTTCGGCACGGTGCTCGAAAATGTCGTGATGGACGCCGAAACGCGCGAGATCGACCTGTTCGACAACAGCCTGGCGGAAAACAGCCGCGGCTCCTACCCGCTCGATTTCATTCCGAACACGAGCGAGAAGAATCTGGGGCCGGTGCCGCAGAACATCATCTTCCTCACCGCCGACGCCTATGGCGTGCTCCCCCCGATCGCAAAGCTGACGCCGGAACAGGCGATGTATCACTTCCTCTCGGGTTACACCGCGCGCGTCGCGGGCACCGAGATCGGCGTGACCGAGCCGTCGGCGACCTTCTCGACCTGTTTCGGTGCGCCGTTCATGCCGCGCCATCCGTCGGTCTATGGCAATCTGCTCAAGGAGCGGATCGCCAAGGGCGGGGTCGATTGCTGGCTGGTCAACACCGGCTGGAGCGGCGGCAAGGCGACGATGCCCGGGATCAAGCGCATGCCGATCCGCGTCACCCGCGCGCTGCTCAACGCTGCGCTCGACGGCAGCCTGAAGGACGCGGAGTTCCGTCAGGACCCCAATTTCGGCTTCATGGTTCCGGTCGCGGTCGGCGAGATCGACCCCAACATGCTCGACCCGCGCGCCGCCTGGGCGGACAAGGGCGAATATGACGCGACCGCCGCCAAGCTGGTGGACGAATTCGTCGCCAATTTCGCGCAGTTCGCGGATCATGTCGACGCGGGTGTCCGTGACGCGGCACCGCGCAGCCGCACTGCCGAACCCGCCTGATCGCGACGGGGCGCGACGGTCCGCCGGACCTCGCGCCCCGCTTCCCGATCTCACGAGGCGCAGATCGGGCGTATCCGCCAGTAGGCGACCGTAGCGGGAACCGGCTGCGGCGTGGCCGGTTCATGCTGCAATGCGGCAGATTTTTCCCGAGCGCTGGGACGTGCCTGTTCAGGTCGTCGACTCACTGACCGTGCTCGCCGCGATCCTGATCGCGTTGGTGGTCCATTGGGCCGCAATGCGGATCGCGCGCCAACTCGCCGCGCGCACGCCGGAATCGATCGACGACGTCTTTGTCGATGCGGCAGCACGGCCCGCGCGCTGGATTGTCGTCGCCCTGGCGCTCGCATCGGTGCGGCAATTGCTTCACCTCGACGACGGCGCCCGCGCCTTGTGGGGGCAGGCGGCGGGGATGATCGTGCCGCTCCTGCTCGGCTGGCTCGCGATCAACCTGATCCGCGCCGGGGGCAGGGCGGTCGAACTGAGCGCCGATATCAGCGTAGCCGACAATCTCCGCGCGCGCCGCCGGCGAACGCGCAGCGCCATTCTGACCCGCGTCGCCGTGTTTCTGGTCGGGTTCGTGACCATCTGCCTGATGCTGCTCTCGATCCCCAGCGTTCGATCGGTCGGGGTCACGCTGATGGCTTCGGCGGGCCTTGCCGGGCTTGCGGTCGGCGCCGCCGCGCAACCCGCGCTCAAGAACATCATCGCCGGCATCCAGATGGCGTTCACCGAGCCGATCCGGATCGACGATGTCGTCATCATCGATGGCGAATGGGGCCGGATCGAGGAAATCCGCCTGACCTATGTCGTGGTCGCGATCTGGGACGAGCGGCGATTGGTGGTGCCGGTTTCGAAGTTCCTGGAAGAAAGTTTCCAGAACTGGACGCGCAATTCGAGCCAGCTCCACGGGACAGCCTTTTTCTGGCTCGATCCGACTG
Source organism: Sphingomonas sp. BE123 (assembly GCF_031456015.1). Classification (NCBI taxonomy): domain Bacteria; kingdom Pseudomonadati; phylum Pseudomonadota; class Alphaproteobacteria; order Sphingomonadales; family Sphingomonadaceae; genus Sphingomonas; species Sphingomonas sp. BE123. The sequence continues at coordinate 984,751 of NZ_JAVDTW010000002.1, forward strand.
CGGACATCGCACGGCTGCGCGCGCGGCTGGAGGAACTGGTGCGCGCCAACGAGCGCTGGGACGGGCGCGGCTTTGTGCTGCAGGTCACCGATACCCGGCCGGACGCGATCGAGGTCCGTGCGCTGGTCACGGCCCGGGACGCGGCCAATGCCTTCGACCTGCGCTGCGACGTTCGCGAGGGGATTCTGGCGTTCATTCGCGACGAAATGCCTGAAGCATTGCCGCGCGGCCGCATGGAGCTGGGCCGCCCCGGCTGGACCGATCCGGCCGCGCTACCCGTGCCGCCCGCGCCGGGCGAGGAGGGCGCGAGCGGCGGCGCCGGCACGATCCCGGACGACGCGCGACCCTAGGCCTTGCGGCTGGCGATGTGCCGGTCGATCACGCTTTCCAGAACGCTCATCGGCACCCCGCCGCCGAGCACCAGCGCGTCGTTGAACGCGCGGAAATCGTAACGCGGGCCAAGTTCGCGCTGCGCCCTGGTGCGCAGCCGGTTGATCGCGGTGTGGCCCAGCTTGTAGCCGCACGCCTGACCCGGCCAGCTGCAATAGCGGTCGACCTCGCCGCTCACTTCCTCGACCGACGAGCCGTTGGCGGTGGCGAACCATTCGATCGCCTGTTGCCGCGTCCAGCGCTTGGCGTGCAGCCCGGTGTCGACCACCAGACGGCACGCACGGAACGCGAGGCTCTGGAGATAGCCCAGCCGCCCGACCGGATCGCTGTCATACGCCCCCAACTCCGCGCCGAGCTGTTCGGCGTAGAGCGCCCAACCCTCGCTATAGGCGTTGAAGCCGAGCAGCGAGCGGACCAGCGGCAGCTTGAACGTATATTCGCCCTGCCACGCATGGCCCGGAATGCCCTCATGATAGGCAAGGGTGGCGAGGCTGTATTTGGTGTGCAGATGCGTGGTGCGCAGGTTGAGCCAGACGCGTCCCGGCACCGTGCCGTCGATCGACCCCGCGCCGCCATAGGCGCCCGGTGCGCCCGGCTCCTCGGCCAGTGGCAAGCGCTTTACCTCGACATTGCCGCGCACCAATGTGTGGAACGCCTGCGGCATCTTGGCCTTCATGTCTGCGATCGTCTTGGTCATATAGGCGAGGATTTCCTGTCGCCCCGCATCGGTGTCGGGATAGAGGAACTTCGGATCCTTGCCGAGCGCGGTCATGCGCGCGCCGACCGTCCCCTGGCTGTAGCCGAGCTTGCGCAGGATGCCGTCCATCTCCGACTGGAGCGCTTTCAGCTCCTCCTGCCCGGCGCGGTGGACTTCGTCCGGGGTCATCGTCGTGGTGGTCGCCGCGCGCAGCGCCCAGGCGTAATAGGCCTCGCCGTCCGGGAATTTCCACACGCCCGCATCCGACGTCGCCTTTGCACGATGGCGCTTGAGCTCGGCGATCTGGCGGTCGAGCGCCGGGGCGATTTTCCCCGCCGCCAGCTTCGCCGCCGCCACCGCCTGATCGCCGGTCACGACCTTGTTCCCGGTGAACTTTTCGACCAGCTCCCATTTGCCCGCATCGGTGCCGCGGGTCAGCGCGATCTGGCGCAGGCACTTGTCGAGCAGGAAATCGGGCGCGACGACGCCCTTGTCGTACGCGATCTTCAGCCGCTCGGTCTCGCCGTCGATCTGTCCGGCCCAGCCCTCGAACCGCGTCAGCCACGACGCCGCATCCGCCGCGCTCTCGACCTTGTGATCGCTGTCGAGGAAGCGCGGCATGTCGAGATAGGCGCCGACATTCTGGATCGCGACATAGGGGGTGTTGCGCCACCCGCCGACCGCGACATCGCCATAGCCGAAGGCAAAGCCGTCCAGTCCGGTCTGGAACGCGGTGCGCACGACATCGACATTGGTCTGCATCACCGGCGACAGCGTGCTGCGGTCGAGTGCGTCGAGCTGCGCGATGCGTGCCCGCAGGCCCTCGGCCACCTTCTGCCGGCCCGCCATGCTGCGATCCTCGACCATCGACCTGAGGTGCGCGCGCTCGCCCTTGTCGATGCCGAGCGAGGTCGCGCTTTCGGGCGAGCTGGTCAGCAATTGTTCGGCAGTCGCGCTCAACAGCGCATCGGCCGCGGCGTCCGCCGATGGCGCGCCCTTGGCGCAGGCGGGCAAGGCGGGAAATGCGGCGAGGGTGGCGGTTGAGGCAAGGAACTGGCGGCGGGTGGGGGTCATGCGGGCTCCGGATACGCGGAAGGGTTGTTACCCGCGTTACCTTAGCCGCAGGGATGGCCAGCGCCACCCGCTAACCGCGCCTATTCCCCGAAACTGATCGCCGCCGCCGCGATCGCGCCCATCGCCATCAGCATGTCGATGCGGCTGCGCCCCTTGCGCGCGCGGGCGGCGTGGCGGAGCAGGCTGGCGGTGCGATAGGCTTCACCGGCGATGGCGCATTCCGGGCCCCAGCGCAGCTGGAGCAGCGACGATGCCGCGCGGTTGCGCACCAGCAGCAGGTCGACGATCCGCGACCCCGCTTCCGCGCCCATTTCGCGCTTGTAGCCCGAATCGCCCGCGCCGAAATCGATCCGCTCGATTCCCAGTGCCGCTGCCTGGCTCACCAGATGGGCAGTGACCAGCTTGCCGGGGCGATAGGCGGCAAAGGCCTCGTCATAGCTGCTGGCGATGCTGTACTGGACCGGCGGGGTCAGCAGGTCGAACGAGAAGGCAATGGGCCGCCCGTCGACGCGCAGCACCGTTGCCATCAGCATATTGGCCAGAACGGGATCGCTCAGCACGCGCCGCCAGTCGGCGCGGCGTGTTTCGGACAGGAATTTGGCGCCCGTTCCGTCGGTCGCGCGACCGACCCAGCTCGCCTGCTCGATCGCGCCGAGATCGTCGAGCAGCGCCGCGCTCCAGCCGGACCCGCGCGCGCACTCGATGGTGACCGCGCCCTGCTGCGCCAGCTGCCGCGCATAGTTGTTGAGCCGCCGCCGCGTCGATGCGCGCGGCCAGCCGGTCGCCGGATCGAAGAGGAAACTTTGCCCCAGCGGGCGCGACAGCACCGTCCATCCCGCCATCGCGGCGGCGCGCGAGAACAGCTGCGCTGCGGGATCATCGGCATAGGTCGGGCCAAGCCGCCACAGCTGCCCCAGCGCGCCGAGCGTCACCGGATGGGTGAGGAAGTCGGCAAGCTCCTCGGCGGTGGCATCTGCCGCGATCGGCAGCGCACGGAACGGCCAGTAGCTGCCCGGTACGGTCCGCGCGCCGACCAGTGCCGGACCAAAGCCGACCGTCGGGAGCGCCGCCACCGGCGTCTCGTCGGCGCGCCACGCGATCAGCGTTGCCGCGCGGCCGTCGTCCGCCGCGCCGAACCAGGCGGCGCGCAAAAAGCGGTGATGCGGGGCGAGGGCAGGGCAGAGCAAGTCCACGACGCGGCTGATGCCCGGCTGCCGCTCCACCGCGACGCCGATGCGCTGCTTTGCCCAGTCGATCCGTTCAACGTACATCGATCCGCTCCCTGGCGCGCAGGGTTAGCGGGCAAATCCCTTCGATCCGGTAAGCAGGCCGGCCGCACGCGTTCAGCCGGACGGCAGCAGCCGCAAGGCGGCAACAGGCTCAGTCGGAGGCGATGGCGCGCACCGGTTCGACCACCACGATCCCGCCGCGCACGGCGACGATCCGGCCCTTGCTTCCGGCGGGGAGATCCGGTCCCTCCGCCGGCCATTCGCCATCGCCGACGCGCACGCGTCCGGTGCCGCCGTCAATCGCCTCGACCACGGTCACGCTTTGCCCGATCATCCGCGCAGCGCGGTTGTTGAGGTCGGGGTCGGCGCTCGGCACCGGGTTCGCGCCATACCAGCGCTTGCCGACCAGGACCGCGACCGTCGACCATGCCGCAAAGCTGATGAACTGGCCGATCGCGCCCAGCTCGGGAAACAGCAGCGCCAGCACGCCGGTCGCCGCCGCGCCGAGCGCAAGGAAGGTCAGATACACGCCCGGGATCAGCAGCTCGCAGATCGCGAACAGCGCCGCGACGATCAGCCAGACGAACCCTGCCTGATCCGACAGCCACTCGCTCATTCCTGCGCGGCTCCGAACGGCGACTGGCGCACGCGCGCGGGCGGGGCGGGGGGCGCAGGCGGCGTGTCCTTGCCGCCCAGCGCTTCCTTCGCCAGCTCGCCGATACCGCCCAGCGTGCCGATCAGCTGCGTCGCCTCGACCGGGAACAGGATCGTCTTGGCGTTCGGGCTGGTCGCGAACTTGCTGACTGCTTCGACATATTTCTGCGCGATGAAGTAATTGAGCGATGCGGCCGATCCGCTCTCGACCGCCTGGCTGACCAGCTGCGTCGCCTTTGCCTCGGCCTCGGCCGCGCGCTCGCGTGCCTCGGCGTCGCGGAAGGCGGATTCCTTGCGTCCCTCGGCTTCAAGGATGCGGGCCTGTTTCTGCCCCTCGGCGCGCAGGATCTCCGACGCGCGGCTGCCCTCGGCCTCGAGGATGTTGGCGCGCTTCTCGCGCTCGGCCTTCATCTGTCGCGCCATCGCGTTGACGATGTCGGCGGGCGGGCGGATGTCCTTGATCTCGACTCGGGTGATCTTGACGCCCCACGGCGTGGTCGCATGATCGACGACGTTGAGCAGCCGCGCGTTGATCTCGTCGCGCTTCGACAGCGTCTCGTCGAGGTCCATCGATCCCATCACCGTGCGCAGGTTGGTCGTCACGAGGTTGAGCAGCGCGACATAGAGATCGCTGACCTCATACGCCGCCTTGGGCGCGTCGAGCACCTGGAAGAAGACGACGCCATCGGTCGAGATCATGGCGTTGTCCTTGGTGATGATCTCCTGCCCCGGAATGTCGATCACCTGCTCCATCATGTTCACGCGGCGCCCGACGCGATAGAAAAAGGCGGGGTAGAGGTTGAACCCCGGCTGCGCGACGGCGGTGAAGCGGCCGAAATGCTCGATCGTGTAATGATAGCCCTGCCGGACGATCTTGATGCTGGCGAACAGGTACAGCAGCACCAGTAGCATCAGGATGAAGAAGGTTCCGATCGTCAGTTCCATCGCTAGTCCCCTCGCATTTCGGCCGTGACTCTAGCATAGCGCTGCCATGAGCAAAGCGATTTACGCCCCGCCGCGCACCGCGCTGTTCCTGCCTGCATCGAATGCCCGCGCCATCGAAAAGGCGAAAGGGTTGAATGCTGACATGGTGATCCTCGACCTCGAGGACGCGGTGAAGGCGGAGGACAAGGAAGCCGCGCGCGCGGCGATGAAGGCGGTCGACGGCTTTGGCGACCGCCCGTTCGGTGTCCGCGTCAATGCCAAGGACAGCGATCACTGGAAGGCGGACCTGAAGGCGGTCAAGAAATCCGCCGCCACCCATGTCATCGTGCCCAAGGTCGAGACGGCCGAGGCGATCACCTATGCCGCGCTCTATGCCGACCGCCCGGTGCTGGCGATGATCGAGACCGCGGCGGGGGTGATGAATGTCGGCCCGATCGCCAGCACCACCGGCTGGGGCGTCGAGCTGGCCGGGCTGATCGTCGGCACCAACGATCTCGCCGCATCGCTCAAGCTGCCCCCGGCGGCGGGCCGCGCACAGATGGCGCTGTCGCTCCAGCTCGTGGTGCTGGCGGCGCGCGCGCGCGAACTCTGGGTACTCGACGGCGTGTTCAACCGCCTCGACGATCCCGAGGGGCTGGCGGCGGAATGCACCGAGGGTCGCCTGCTCGGCTTCGACGGCAAGAGCCTGATCCACCCCAACCAGATCGACATCGCCCGCGCCGCGTTCGACCCGACCGAAGCGGAGCTCGACGAAGCGCGCGCGCTGGTCGCGGCGTTCACCGGCGGCGCCGAACGTTATAAGGACGCGATGATCGAAGAGATGCATGTCGACCGCGCCAAGGCGCTGTTGGCGCGGGCGGCTAGCTGAACTTGATCAATCCTCCCCCCTAGCGCCTGTCCCCATGCGCGGTTACATGGGCCGCCAATTCTCGACTCAGGAACTTGGCGCACCCCATGGATATCCCCCTCGGCCTCACCTTCGACGACGTCCTGCTCTATCCGGGCGAGAGCGAGGTGCTGCCGAGCATGGCGGACACGCGCACGCGGGTGACCAAGGCGCTCGCGCTCAACATCCCGATCCTGTCCTCGGCGATGGACACGGTGACCGAAGCGGACATGGCGATCGTCATGGCGCAGCTCGGCGGGCTCGGCGTGCTCCACCGCAATCTCGAGATCGACGAACAGGTTGAAGCGGTGCGTGCCGTCAAGCGCTTTGAGAGCGGCATGGTTGTTAATCCGATTACCATGTCGCCCACCGGCACGCTGGCCGAGGCGCAGGCGCTGATGGCGCGGCGCAAGATCAGCGGCATTCCGATCACCGAAGCCGGCGGCAAGCTGGTCGGCATCCTCACCAACCGCGACGTGCGCTTCGCCGAAAATCCGGGCCAGCCGGTCAGCGAGCTGATGACCCACGACAATCTCGCCACCGTGTCGATCGGCGTCGGGCAGGAAGAGGCGCGCCGCCTGCTGCACCAGCGCCGCATCGAAAAGCTGCTGGTCGTGGACGAAAACTACCGCTGCGTCGGCCTGATCACGGTCAAGGACATCGAAAAGGCGGTGAACTATCCCAACGCGACCAAGGACGGTGCGGGCCGGCTGTGCGTCGCCGCTGCCACCACCGTGGGCGACAAGGGCTTCGCGCGCACCGAAGCGCTGGTCGATGCCGAGGTCGACCTGATCGTAATCGACACCGCGCACGGCCATAACAAGGACGTCGCCCGCGCGGTCGAGCGGGTGAAGAAGCTGTCGAACCGCGTCCAGGTCGTCGCCGGAAACGTCGCCACCGCGGCGGCCACCCGCGCGCTGATCGACGCGGGCGCGGACGGGATCAAGGTCGGCATCGGCCCGGGTTCGATCTGCACCACCCGCGTCGTCGCCGGCGTCGGCGTGCCGCAGCTGACCGCGGTGATGGACGCCGCGAACGAAGCCGCCAAGTCGGACGTGCCGGTGATCGCCGATGGCGGCCTGCGCACCTCGGGCGACCTTGCCAAGGCGCTTGCCGCCGGGGCCTCGACCTGCATGGTCGGATCGCTGCTCGCGGGCACCGAGGAAGCACCGGGCGAAACCTTCCTGTATCAGGGCCGCGCGTACAAATCCTATCGCGGCATGGGCAGCGTCGGCGCAATGGGCCGCGGCTCGGCCGACCGCTATTTCCAGGGCGATATCAAGGACCAGCTCAAGCTCGTTCCCGAGGGGATCGAGGGGCAGGTTGCGTTCAAGGGCCCGGCCAAGGACGTGATCCACCAGCTGATCGGCGGCATCAAGGCGGCGATGGGCTATACTGGCGCCGCGACCATCCCCGAGCTGCAGCAGAAGGGCAAGTTCGTCCGCATCACCAATGCGGGCCTGCGCGAAAGCCATGTCCATGACGTGACGATTACGCGTGAGGCGCCGAATTACCCGACGCGGTAACCCCCGCCGAAACCGCGTGATCTCAAAAATTTAGGTGCCGCAGGAACCGTGCGGCGCGCGGGTGCGTTGTGTGCTCCGGGGCGATGCATGTGCGTCGACGGGGCAGCGACGGAGCAGGCGTGGTATCCAGCGCACAGAGGGCGGCGAACGTCCCGGCATTTCTGGCAAATGGCGGCGAGATGGGCGCGCGCATCGCCGCCTATGACTGGTCTTCCACATCGGTCGGCGCCATCGCCGACTGGTCGCAGAGCCTGCGCAGCATCGTCGCCTTTCTCGTCAATTCCCCCGTCCCGCTGGTGATGCTGTGGGGGGAGGACGGCCACCTCGTCTACAATGACGCATATTCCGTGTTTGCCGGTGAGCGCCATCCCGGCCTGCTCGGCATGAAGGTGCTGGAGGCGTGGCCCGAAGTCGCCGATTTCAATGCCAATGTCATGCGCGTCGGGCTGGCGGGCGGCACGCTGGCCTATCGCAATCACAAGCTGCTGCTCAACCGGACCGGCACCCTGGCGGAATGCTGGCTCGACCTCGATTACTCGCCGGTGTTCGACGATGACGGTCGGCCTGCCGGCGTGCTGGCGGTGGTGGTCGAGACGACCGAGGCGGTGCTGGCCGACCGCGCGCTGCGCGACCTCAACGCGACGCTCGAACGGCGCGCGACCGAACGCGCGACCGCGCTGGAGCAGAGCCAGATCCAGTTCCGCCTTCTGGTTCAGGGGGTTACGGACTATGCGATCTACATGCTCGATCCGGACGGGATCGTTGCCAGCTGGAATGCCGGTGCCCAGCGGATCAAGGGCTATGCCCCCGACGAGATCATGGGTGCGCATTTCTCGACCTTCTATCTTGAAGACGATCGCGCCAGGGGCGAGCCGCAACGCGCGCTCGAAGCGGCGCGGCGCCAAGGGCGCTTCGCCGCCGAGGGTTGGCGGTTGCGCAAGGGGGGCATCCGCTTTCGCGCCAGCGTGGTGATCGACGCGATCCATGACGATGACGGCAAGCTGATCGGCTTCGCCAAGATCACGCGCGACATTACCGAGCGCGAAGAAGCACAGCGCGAGCTGGAGGTGGCGCGCGAAGCGCTGTTCCAGGCGCAGAAGATCGAGGCGATCGGTCAGCTGACCGGCGGGGTCGCGCATGATTTCAACAATCTGCTGATGGCGATCATGAGTGGCCTCACGCTGCTGCGCAAACGCCTGCCCGATGGCGATGCGCAGGCCGTCCGGCTGATCGACAATTCGATGCAGGCGGCCGAGCGCGGCGCCGCGCTGACCCAGCGGATGCTGGCCTTTGCCCGCCGCCAGGAGCTCAAGACCGAACGCGTCGATGTCGGCGCGCTTGTCGCCGACATGCGCGGCCTGCTCGAACGGACGATCGGTCCGGCCTGGCGGATCGAGACGTCGTTCCCCGATCGCCTGCCGCGCGTGGTGGCGGATTCGAACCAGCTCGAAATGGCGCTGATGAACCTGGTGGTGAACGCGCGCGACGCCATGCCTGATGGCGGCGTGATCCGGATCGAGGGGATGGAGCAGGAGGCGATCGGCAGCGTGCGGGGACTGGCGCCGGGCCATTATGTCCGCATGACCGTCATCGATTCCGGGACCGGCATGGACCCGGCCACGCTGGCACGGGCGACCGAACCCTTTTTCACGACCAAGGGCGTGGGCAAGGGGACCGGGCTCGGCCTGTCGATGATCCATGGCTTTGCCCGTCAGAATGGCGGCGCGCTGGAGATGGAAAGCGCGCCCGGCCTGGGCACCCGTGCGCATGTCTGGCTGCCGGTTGCGGGGGCGTGCGACCGCATTGCGGCCAGCCCGCCGGTGCGCAGCCTTGCGCATCCGCCTGCCCGGTCGCTGGTCGTACTGGTCGTCGACGACGATCCGCTCGTCCTGATGAACACCGCCGATCTGCTCGCCGATCTGGGGCATCGCGCGATCGAGGCTGAATCCGGTGCGGTCGCGCTCGATCGCCTGGCGACGCGCGACGATATCGCGCTGCTGATCACCGATCAGGCGATGCCGGGGATGACCGGGACCGAATTGATCGCCAGCGCGCGCGCGATGCGGCCGGGACTGCCGATCGTGCTCGCCACCGGCTATGGCGAGACGCCGAGCGACGCGGCGAGCGGTCTGGTGCGGCTCAACAAGCCATTCACGCAAGGCGACCTCGAGCGCGCGGTCGCGGAGGTGATGCAGCAACCGGCGTGATGGTGCGACATGATTTCGACGCAATGCCCGGGCAGGTGCGTCGACGTCTTGTCGAACTCAGCCGTCCTGCCCCCGCCTGACCATGCGCCCCCTCCGCTGTCGCGGTTGCGTGAGCGCTTCGGCACGCGCGCGGTTGCGATCGCGCTTGCGCTGCTGGTCGAACTGCTGCTGGCGTTGCTGCTGCTCACGATCGCGCCGCGGATCCTGACCCCGCCCGAGGAAACGGTGCCGATGGCGACATTCGGGGTCAGTCCGGAACCGGAACCAGCGCCGGAGCCGCCCTCGGCCGCGCGCCCGGCGGAGACAGCGCCGCGCACCGCTGCGCAGCCCCGGCCGGTCGAAGCCGAGCCGCAGCCGGCGGAGCCGGCGGTCAACGATCCCGCTCCCGCGCCACCGGTGCTGCTCGATATTCCATTGGGGCGCATGCCCGACATTGGCGCGGTGCCGCGTCGCCCTGCTGCCGGGCCGGCGGCGCCCGCGCGCCGGGTTGCCGGTCCGCCCGCGCCCGGCCCCGATCCCGGAGATTCGCGGCGGGTCGAGGGACGCGGGCCGAACGGAGAGCCGCTCTACGCCGCTGCCTGGTACCGCAAGCCCTATGACAGCGAATTGCGCGGCTATCTGTCGACCGCGCGCGCGCCCAGCTGGGCGCTGATCGCATGTCGCACCGTTGCCGATTTTCGCATCGACAGCTGCGCGCTGCTCGACGAATATCCAGAAGGCGCGAACATCGGCCGTGCGGTGCTGGCCGCCGCATGGCAATTCCGCGTCCGGCCGCCCCGCTTGCGCGGGCAATATCAGGTCGGCGAATGGGTGCGCATCCGCATCGACTGTGGACTGGATTCGGTTGCGGCCGAGTAGGCGTTGGAAGGAATTTGGGCATGTGGATTGCGGCATTGGCATTTCTCGCGGCGGCGCAGGCGGGCGGACAGGATGCGCCGGCGCTGACCCCCGGCACCGTCACGGTCGAAACCGCGGCAGGCGCCGATGCGCCCGCTGCGGTGCGGCAGGTGTTCGCCGATGCCGTCGAACAGGCGCTGCTCGACGCCCGCTTCACCGCGCTGCCGTCCCAGGCGCGTGGCCGCTACATCGCGCGCATCGGGGTCACGCGCGCGCCGCGCGGCGCGGTCGCGTCGAACGGGCGTGAGCCGGGGGCATCGGGCGGCGTCGGCAATTGGGGCGGCGGCATCAGTGTCGCGCTGCCATCGGACAAGCGCCAGCTGCGCGGGCTGATCGTGACCACGCTGACCGTCGAGCTGGTCGCCCGCGCGGACGACACGGTGGTGTGGCGCGGCAGCGCGCTGACCGCCCAGGCCGAAGGCACGCGCGCCGACACCCCGGCGGCATTGGCGGCGAAGCTGGCGCCCGCCATCATCCGCAGCTTTCCGCAGCCGCTCGCCGAACCGCTGTCGATCCCCTAGAGCGCCGGCATGACCCCCGCCGCGCGCACCCGGACCGCCATCGAACTGCTCGACACGATCATCGCCGCCGCGCGCGACGGTGGCGCGTCGGCGGACGTGCTGATCGCGCGTGAACTCGCCGCGCGGCGCTATGCCGGGTCGAAGGACCGGCGTGCGATCCGCGGCCTGGTCTATGACGCAATCCGCCTGTGCGGTGCGGTTCCGGCGAGTGGGCGTGCGGCATTGCTCGCGCTGGCCGCGCGCGATCCGGATCTCGCCGCGACCTTTGACGGCTCGCCCTACGGCCCGGCGCCGATCGCGCCCGAAGAGGCCGTCGCGGCACCGGGCGTCGCGCCGGCGTGGCTGATCGACGCGCTCGCCGCATCGGGTGTGGCCGCAGAGCAGGCCGCGGCGTTGCTCGACCGCGCCCCGCTCGACCTGCGCGCCAATCCGCGCAAGACGACCCGCGACCAGCTCGCCAATCTCTTCCCCGATGCGGCGCCGATCCCCGGCCTCGATCTGGCGGTGCGCCTGCCCGCCGACACGCCGGTGGAAAAGAGCGACGCCTACGCGCAGGGCTGGTTCGAGGTGCAGGACGCGGGCAGCCAGGCCGTCACCCTCGCCGCTGGTGCAGCACCGGGCATGCGCGTGGTCGATCTGTGCGCTGGCGGGGGCGGCAAGACGCTCGCGCTGGCTGCCGCGATGGCGGGGGAGGGGACGATCCTCGCCAGCGACAGCGACCGCGCGCGCCTCTCGCGCCTCGCCCCGCGTGCGCAGCGGGCCGGAGTGGAGATCGTCGAAACCCGCATACTCAACCCGAACCGCGAGGCTGAGGCGCTGACCGACTGGGTCGACGGCGCCGACGTCGTCCTGATCGATGCCCCCTGTTCGGGCACCGGCACCTGGCGCCGCAATCCCGAGGCACGCTGGCGGCTCACCCCCGCCCGGCTTGCGCGGCTGGTCGAAACGCAAGGCCGCCTGCTCGATGTCGGCGCGGCGCTGGTCCGCCCCGGCGGCGCGCTGATCCACATCGTCTGCTCGCTGCTCGATGCGGAAGGGGCGGATCAGGTCACCGCCTTCCTCGCCCGCAACCCTGGCTTCGCTGTCGAGCCGCTTGCGCTCCCGCTCGGCACGCCGCATGGGCCGGGCATGCGTCTCACCCCGCTCCGCGATGCGACCGACGGCTTTTTTGTCGCGCGGCTGGTGCGCGCATGATAGCCCTGTCCACTCCACGTCCGGAGACTGTCATGCGTATCTCGCTTGTGTCCGCTGCCGCTGCCCTGGCGCTGCTCAGCGTGTCCACCTCGATCAATGCCCAGCGCGCCGACGATCAGATCGATCCGCGATCGGTGGCGCTGCTCGAACGCGGGAAGGCCGCGCGTGCCGCGGGCAATCTCGACGCCGCCAATGGCCTGATCGAAAGCGCGCTGGCGGTCGATCCGCGCAACCGCGCCGCCTATCGCGCGCTGGCCGACATCGCGCGCGCACAGGGCCTGCCGGGCAAGGCGATCCGCTTCTACCGTGAGGCGCTGACGCTGGAACCCAATGACCAGGCGGCGCTGCGCGGGCAGGGTGAGGCGATGGTCCAGAAGGGCGCGGTTGAGCGCGCCAAGGAAAATCTCGCGCGCCTCAAGACGCTGTGCGGCAATTGCGCCGACGCGACCCAGCTGGCTGCGGCAATCGCCAAGGGCCCACCGGCGACGGCGACCGCGCAGGTCGCTCCCGCAGCAAAGGCCGACGAGAAGAAGAACTAGAAAAATCCTCCCCGGAACGGGGAGGGGGACCAGCGAAGCTGGTGGAGGGGGCCCGAGGCAGGCGAATCCGGTTCCTCGGGCCCCCTCCGTCAGCGCTAAGCGCTGCCACCTCCCCGTTCCGGGGAGGATTTAAGACAGCGCCCGCGCCAGCGCGACGAACTCCGCCACGCTCACCGTCTCCGCCCGGCGGGTCGGGTCGATCCTCAGCGCTTCCGCCGCCTCGACCGCGCCCGGCACTGCCTTCAAGCTCTGCCGCAGCATCTTGCGCCGCTGGCCGAACGCGGCGGCGGTCAGCTTTTCCAGCACCTTGAACTTCACCCCCGGCGGCTCCTCGCCCGGAACGATATGCACCACCGCCGACATCACCTTGGGCGGCGGGGTAAAGGCGCTGCGGTGCACCGGCATCGCGATCCGCGCGCTGCTGCGCCACTGCGCCAGCACCGCCAGGCGGCCATATTGATCGGTGTCCGGCGCGGCGACGATGCGCTCGGCCACTTCCTTCTGGAACATCAGCGTCAGGCTCGCCCACCACGGTTCCCACTCGGCCGAAAGCCAGCCGACCAGCAGCGCGGTGCCGACATTATAGGGCAGGTTGGACGCGATATGCGGCTTGCCGGTGAAGAGCGCGGGGGCATCGACCTCCAGCGCATCGCCCTCGATCACCGTGAGCTGCCCCGGAAATGCCTCGCCCAGTTCCTGCAGCGCGGGGATGCAACGCCGGTCGCGCTCCACCGCCGTCACCTTGGCGCCAGCGCCCAGCAGCGCCCGGGTGAGGCCGCCCGGCCCCGGTCCGACCTCGAACACCTCGGCGCCGTTGAGATCGCCGGGCACCCGCGCGATCCGGTCGAGCAATTGCGAATCGAACAGGAAATTCTGGCCCAACGCCTTGCTGGCGGAGAGCCCGTGTTTCGCAATCACTTCACGCAGCGGGGGCAGCTTGGTCACGCGGTCGCGGCCTGCTCTGCGTCATAAGCGGCGCGATGCTCGGCCGCCTGCGCCGCCATGCGGATCGCCGCGATCATCGCGCCGGGCTCGGCCATGTCCTTGCCGGCAATGCCGAACGCGGTGCCATGATCGGGGGAGGTGCGCACGATCGGCAGGCCCAACGTCAGATTGACCCCCTCGTCGAAATGCAGCGTCTTGAGCGGGATCAGTGCCTGATCGTGATACAGGCAGATCGCGGCGTCATAGGTCGCCCGCGCCCGCGCATGAAACATCGTGTCGCCGGCAAACGGGCCGGTCGCGTCGATCCCTTCGGCGCGGAGCTGTTCGATCGCCGGGATCAACAGGTCGATCTCCTCGCGCCCGATCGCGCCGCCTTCGCCGGCATGCGGGTTGAGGCCGGCAAAGGCGAGCCGCGGCGCGCTGATCCCGAAATTGCGGGCGAGGCCGCGTGCGGTCGCGCGTGCCTTGGCCAGGATCAAGGGGATGGTGAGGGTCGGGGCGACCTCGGTCAACGCGATATGCGTCGTCACCGGCACCACGCGCAGCGTCGGGCCGGCGAGCATCATCACGGCATTCTCCGCCGCCACGCCACAGCGTTCGGCGACGAATTCGGTCTGGCCGGGATGGGTGAAGCCGATTGCGTACAATTGGGCCTTCGACACCGGACCGGTGACGACCCCACTCGCCGCGCCCGACCGCGCCAGCCCGGTTGCCAGCTCAAGGCTGCTCAGCGCGCAGCGCGCCCCCGCGACATCGGGCACGCCGGGGGTGACCGTGTCGGAACAGTCGACCGGCAATACCGGCAGCGCGTCGTCGAACAGCGTCAGCGCCGCATCCGGGCTGCTGATCGGCGCGATCGGGCCGTCCCACACGGCAGCGATCGCGCCCGGTTCGCCCACCGCAAAGAACGGCGCAAGCGCATGGAGCGCGCGGTTTCGCCACGCCTTGCCGATGATCTCCGGCCCGATCCCGGCGGGATCTCCCATCGCGATCGCGAGCGGACGCAGCGCGCCGCTCACGACTCAGCGATACTCGACGATCGCGTCGCGGCGCAGATCGCGCAGCAGCCGCTGGGCACGCAGGTTGGTCCGGCGCTCTTCCAGGCCGTCGCGGATCGCGTCGGCAGAGGGGGCGCCCGGCGTCTTGGGATCGTCGCGCCCGCACAGGACCAGCGCGCGGATCCCCTCGGTCGGCGACCCGAATGGCGGGGTCGCCTGCCCGACCTGAAGGCCGAGGATCAGGTCCTGCAGCTGCGGCGGCAGATCGCGGACGACGACCGAATCATTGTCCACCACCTCGGCGCCCAGCTTTTCCGCCGCGCTGCCTACCGCGCCGCAACCGGCGGTCGACTTGAGCACGGCGGCGAATTCGGCGACGCGGGCAGTGGCCTGGGCCTGGGTGATTCCGGGGGCGAACTTGACCGTCAGCTGGCGCAGGCTCAGCCGCGCATCGCGCGGGTCGGGCATGCCGACTTGGCGCTTGTCGACCAGATAGAGGATCGAAAAGCCACCCGGAACCTCGACCGGCCCGGCAACCTGGCCGACCTGCATTTGCTGCGCCGCCTGGGCCAGCGGTCCCGGCAGCATTTCGGTGCGCACCCAGCCAAGGTCGCCGCCCTGCGCGCTGGTGGTCGCTTCGGAAAAGCGCGCGAAATATTCGAACGGGCGACCCTGCTGCATCTGCTGGATCATCTGCTGCATCGCCTGGAACACCTCGCCCGCGCGCTCCGGCGTGGCGGAGATATAGATTTCGCGCAGGTGATATTCGTCGGTGCCCTTTGCCGCCTCGATCGACTTGATGATCTCGTTGACCTCGTAATCGCCGATGTTGATGAACGGCCCGACGCTGCGGCGGATCACCGCCTGCCACGCCAGTTCGCCCTCGATCTGGCGACGGAACGAGCGGTCGGACGAGCCGATGTCACGCAGCCACGCACGCATCTGGTCGGGCGAGCGGCCATAGCGGCGGGCGATCCCGGCAAAGCTGCGGTCGATCTGCTCGGCGCTGACCGAAACGCTTTCCGACTTGGCCTGCTGGATCTGGATCGTTTCGTCGATCAGCAGGCGCAGCACCTGCATGCGCAGCTGGTCCTGCTCCTCGGCGCTCAGCTTGAGCTGGTTCAGCGCCATGAACAGATTGACCCGCTGGTCGACATCGGTGCGGGTCAGGACATGCCCGTTCACGATTGCGGTGGGCTTGCGGACATTGGGGTCCGCCTTGCCGAACAGCTGAAGATTTTCGGGGAGATTGAGATTTGCGGTCGACGGGACGTCGCCATCGGCCACCGTCTGCGCCGCCAGCGCGGTGCTGCCTGCAATTCCCAGAACAAGGGCCGCAATCCGGCCAAAACGCGCGACGTTCGAGGTCATCTTCACCTGTACCTGAAATCTGTCCGACAATCGGATCGAGGACTTTTAATAGCCAATTGTGCCTGAACTGGGGCTTACGGCGTGGATCGGGTTGCCGCAACGGTCATCATTGCCGCGTGCCGGGCAAATCAGCGGCCCAGATTCTTGAGCGACAGGGTGAACAGGAAGGAATTGCCGCGCCGTGCATCGCCGGTCGTCTGGTAATCGCGCTTCCACGTCATGCCGACGCGAATGCAATCATCTTCATATTCGACGCCCAGCCGGTGACGGATCGGATCGAACCCGTCCGCGAGCGACGTCGGATCCTCTTCGGCATCGGTCAGGTCGATCACGGCCGAACCGAACGCGGACCAGAAGCGGTTGATCTGAACCCGCGCGCCGACGCGCGCTTCCTCGCGGTCCTGCAGGTCCTCCAGCGCAAAGCCGATATTGCGGTTGAGGCGCAGATAGCCGAGCGTGACAAAGGTCGTGCGTGACCCGACCGTGGTGTCGATCTCGTTGCGCCGCACCGCGAAATTATCCTTGTCGACGCGGTAGCGGTGGGTGAACGACAGGAAGTCGCGATACCGCACCACCGTACGCCCGACGATGTCCGAAAACCGCCCGTCGAGCCCGGTGCCATCCGGCAGGATCGCGGGGCGCGCGGTCAGGCGATAGCTCTGCCCGACATTCGCCTCGATCGACAGGCCGGGCAGGTACAGCGCGTAATCGACCCCGAAAGTGAAGCGGGTCGAATCCTCGAACCGGTCATAGCCGGGGAAGCGGTTGAGCGCGAAGAGGTTCGAATCCTCAAGGTCGACCGATCGGGCGTCCTCGTTCGGAACGTCGAAATTCTCGACCCGCGGCGCGGCGACGATCTGGAAGCGCGGGGTGATGCGCTGCGTGCCCCCGAACGCTTCGCCGATCAGCGGCCATTTGACGTCGAGCGCGACCGCCCCGATCGCCCGCCCGCGAAACCCCTCGAGCCCGCGATAGCTCGCCACGCTCGTCGCGGCGGTGTCCTGGCTGTTGTACAGGTCGCCGCGCGCATAGCCGGTCAGCGTCACTTCCTGGCCCCACGCCGTCAGCTTGCGCAGGTCGTAGCGCAGCGAGGTGAAGGCGCGCTGGGTATCCTGTCCCGCGCTGCGCCCGATCGCCAGCGTATTGGCCTGAAGCTCGAACCGCCCGCCGGGGATCAGATCCTGGCCAAAGCGCAGGCGATAGTCGATTTCGGGCAGCGCGACCGGCTGCAGTCCTTGGTTTTCGGTCGGGCGCAGCGTCTGGACGAACCAGCCGTTGATCGAGAAATAGGAATCGCGGTCGATCCGCTCGACGCGCAGATTGTTGCGCAACCGGTCGTCGCTCGAAATGTCGTAGCGGCGCAGGAAGGTGCGGTCGCTGGCCAGCCGTACCGACCCGCTGGTGCTCCAGTTTTCGTCAAACTGGTAGCGGCCGGCAGCGTCGATATAGCCGCGCAGTGCATTTTCGCTCGACACGCCCGGCGTCGGCGAGATGAAATCGTCGCTGCGCCGGCTGTAGGTCGCATAGCCGGTGACGCGATAGGCACCGCGGTCGAGCAGGTGGCGATACTCGCCCTGCACCATCGGCAGTGCATTGGTGAACAGCCGCGGCGTGACCGTCACGTCGCGATTGGGCGCGAGGCTGAAATAATAGGGGAGCGCGGCCTCGAACCCGTTGACCGCGTCATAGCGGATTTCCGGGGCGAGCAGGCCGCTCGCATTGGCGTCGCCGACCGAATGGGAAAAGACCGGCAGCGGCAGCGCGGCGACACCGAACAGCGACACGCGCGCGCCGGTATAGCGGATCCGCTGCTTGACCGGATCGTACACGACTTTGACCGCGGTGATCTTCCACGATGGCTCCTTCGGGCAATTGCCCGAATCCACCACCGCGCACGGGGTATAGGCGGCGCGGTCGACCCGGATCACGCCATTGGCATCACGGGTGCCGCGCTCCGCCGCCAGCCGCCCGCCCTGTTCCAGCACGACCAGCATGTTGTCGATCGCGCCGTCCTTGAGCGAATCGGTCAGCTCGATCCGGTCGCCAAAGGCGGTGTCGCCCTCGGGATTGGTGACCGCGATATTGCCCTCGGCCACGACCTGGCCGGTCTTGCGGTTCCACACGACCTTGTCGGCGCGCAGCCGGCTGCCGTCGCGGAACAGGCGCACGTCGCCCGCGACCGTCACGATATCGCCGGTCGAATCATATTCGGCGAGGTCGGCGGAAAACTGGATCTGGTTCGGATCCTCGGGCAGCGGGGTTGCGGACGGCGGCGGCGGTTCGACCGCGCGGTTCTGCAGGTCCTGAATCCCGGTCGCGCCGGCCCCCGGGGCCAGACACAGGGCCAGCGGGACGACCCCGGCGAGCAGCAGAGCCTTGCGCGTCACGTTCCTTGAAACCCCTTCGTACTCACCATCGCCCCGCGCAGGGCCAACGCCGCCGTATCGCACCGCCGCGCCCGGTTCGCAATCGCCCGGCGTTGCCCCGTCCGGGGTGCCGCCCTAGATAGACCGGAATCGCGGTCGCACCGAACCGCAAACGTCCACAGGAACAGGAAGCTTCATGCAGGTCATTTTTTCCGCCACCCGCCCCGCCGACGCGGCGGTGCTCGCGCTCCCGGTCGAAAAGGACGGGCTCGACCGGATGCCTGCCGGCACGCTCGATGATGCGACGCTCGCGCTGGTACGCGGCGCGGCGCGCGCCGGGCGGTTCGAGGGTGAGACGGGCGGCATCGCCGAGATTTTCGTCCCCGGCGACGACGCGGCGCACCGCGTGCTGCTGCTCGGCGTCGGTTCGGGCAGCGAGGCGGATTATGAGCGGGCCGGCGGCGCGCTCACGGCGCGGTTCCTGACCTCGGGCGTCACCGGCGTGACGGTCGACTTCGCGGCGCTGGGCGGTCAGCCCACCGCGCGCGCCGTCGCCCGCTTCGCCGCCGCCGCGGTGCAGCGCAGCTGGCGGCACGACGTCTATCGCACCAAGCTCAGCGACAAGCAGAAGCCGACGCTGACCACCCTGACCCTCGCCAACGCCCCCGCCGACAGCGAGTCGAGCTGGGCGAGCCTCGACGCGGTGACGCAGGGCATGGAACTGACCCGCACGCTGGTGTCGGAGCCGCCGAACATCATCTATCCCGAAAGCTTCGTCGAACGCTGCCGCCACCTCGCCGACCTCGGCGTCGAGATCACCGTGCTCGACCGCGCCGACATGGAGGCGCTCGGCATGGGCGCGCTGCTCGGCGTCGCGCAGGGCTCGCGCCGTGAGGCGCGCCTGCTGGCGATGCGCTGGAACGGCAAGGGGTCGGGTGACGTCGATGTCGCGCTGGTCGGCAAGGGCGTGACCTTCGACACCGGCGGCATCTCGATCAAGCCCGCCGCCGGCATGGAAGACATGAAGTGGGACATGGGCGGCGCCGGTGCCGTGGCCGGCGCGATGAAGGCGCTCGCGCTGCGCAAGGCGAAGGCGAACGTCATCGGCGTATGCGGCCTCGTCGAAAACATGCCCGATGGCAACGCGCAGCGTCCGGGCGACGTCGTCACCTCGATGTCGGGCCAGACGATCGAAGTCATCAACACCGACGCCGAAGGCCGGCTCGTCCTGTGCGACGCGATCACCTGGGTGCAGAAGACCCATTCGCCCAAGACGATCGTCGACCTCGCCACGCTCACCGGCGCGATGATCATCAGCCTCGGGTCCGAGCATGGCGGCCTGTTCGCCAATGACGATGGCCTGGCCGAGGAATTGCTGTCGGCCGGCCGCGCGACCGGCGACCATTTGTGGCGCTTCCCGCTGGGTGAAGCATATAACAAGCTGATCGACAGCCCGATCGCCGACATGAAGAATGTCGGTCCGCGCGGCGCCGGGTCGATCACTGCGGCGCAGTTCATCCTGCGCTTTGTCGATCCGGGCGTGCGCTGGGCGCATCTCGACATCGCCGGCATGGTCTGGGCCGACAAGCCCGGCCCGAACTACGACAAGGGCGCAACCGGCTACGGCGTGCGCCTGCTCGACCGCTATATCCGCGACAATTTCGAGCGGTGATCGGGTGATGCAGGTCGATTTCTACCACCTGACCGCGACCCCGCTGGAGCGCGCGCTTCCGCAGATCGCGGCCAAGGTGGTGGAAACCGGCCAGCGCCTGCTGATCGTCTCCGCCGACGCGCAGCAGCGCCGCCGGATCGATCAGCTGCTGTGGACCTTCCGCCCCGACAGCTTCCTGCCGCATGCGCAGGCCGGGGCAGGGGACGACAGCCTCCAGCCGGTCCTGATCGGTGAAGCGGTCGCCCCCGCCAACGGCGCGCGCCACGTCGCGCTGATCGACGGCGAGTGGCGCGACGAAGCCCTGACCTTCGACCGCGCCTTCCACTTCTTCGGCGAAGACAGCATCGGCGCCGCCCGGATCGCATGGAAGACCCTTGCCGACCGCGACGGCGTCGAGCGGCGCTACTGGAAACAGGACGAAACCGGCCGGTGGGCACAGGCGGCGTAATCCCAAATCCTCCCCGGAACGGGGAGGGGGACCATGCGCAGCATGGTGGAGGGGGCCCGAAGCAACGGAGTCTGGTGCCTCGGGGCCCCTCCGTCAGCGCTACGCGCTGCCACCTCCCCGTTCCGGGGAGGCTTGAACGGCCTTGCCACCGCCCGCGCCTGCCTCTAAGGGCGCGCGCAATCCCTTCCCCCATATGACAGGAGCCGCATGGCCATGGCCGTGACCCGTACCTTTTCGATCATCAAGCCCGATGCCACCCGCCGCAACCTGACCGGCGCGGTCACCAAGATGCTTGAGGACGCCGGTCTGCGCGTCGTCGCCAGCAAGCGCATCCACATGACCCGCGAACAGGCCGAAGGCTTCTACGCGGTCCACAAGGAGCGCCCCTTCTTCGGCGAGCTGGTCGAATTCATGATCTCCGCCCCGGTCGTCGTGCAGGTGCTCGAGGGCGAGAACGCGATGCAGCGCAACCGCGACATCATGGGCGCGACCAACCCCGCGAATGCCGAGCCGGGCACGATCCGCGCGGAACTCGCCGAATCGATCGAAGCCAACACCGTTCATGGTTCGGACAGCGAAGAAAATGCGGCGATCGAAATCGCGTATTTCTTCAAGCCGGAAGAAATCGTCGGCTGATCGATCCGATCATCGGACTACGACCAAGCGGGCCGGGGGCAACCCCGGCCCGTTTTAGTTTTGGGGTCAATTTATCCTCCCCCGCCAGGGGGAGGTGGCGCCGAAGGCGACGGAGGGGGAGGAAGGGAATAACCTCACCGGTCGTGCGTCCTCCCCCACCGTCAGCTGCGCTGACACCTCCCCCTGGCGGGGGAGGATTAGGGCACTCAATGCCAGATCGCCGATAGCGGATAGAGCGCGATCAGCCAGACCAGACAGGCGATCACCACGGGTCGCTTGCGCACGAAAATCGCGATCAGGCTGACCGGAAAGAATGAGAAGGTCAGCACGAAGGTACGCACGTCGAACGCGAAGTTGAGCAGGGCAAAGGCAACCCCGATCAGTGCCAGGTTGCACAACAGCACCGCCCCGATCACGGTCCGGTAATTGCGCTCGAAATGCGCGTCGAGGTCGCTGTCGCGGTCGACCGCGTCGGGGAAGACCAGCGACGCCGCGACATAATAGACCGCCGTCACCAGAAACCCGCCGAACATCACTGGCCAGCTCAGCGGCAACTGGTCGCGCATCGCCCAGCCATACATCCAGAAGGTCACCACGTCGCACGACACGAACAGCCCGAGCAGCCCGGTCGACCAGCCGATCGTGCGGATCCCCCGCGCCTTGATCGCCCGTGTGAGGCCGCCCAGCCCTTCGGCCAAGGCGAGACCCAGGATCAGGCCGAACAGCGAAAAGATGAATTCAAAGCCGCTCATGCCACGTCCCCCGACCCCCATTGGTCGGGGGAAGCGGCTGGACTGTCAACCGCTTAGCGGCCCGGCAGCGTGATCGTCGCGCACAGTCCGCCACCCTCGCGGTTGGCCAGCGTGATGTCGCCGCCCGCCTCACGCACGATCGCACGCGCGAGCGTCAGGCCAAGGCCGACGCCGCCGGTGGTGCGGTTGCGCGACGGGTCGAGCCGGGTGAAGGGATCGAACACCGCCGCGATCTGCTCCGCCGGAATGCCCGGTCCGCGATCGCCGACTTCGATCCGCACGCCGCCCGCATCCTGGATCAGCTTCACCTCGGCCCCGCCGGCATATTTGACCGCATTCTCGATCAGGTTGCGCAGCGCGCGGCGCATCAGCGACGGGCGGATGCGGCGGATCAGGCGGTGGCCATTTTCATACTCCACCGCCGCGCCCAGATCGCGGAAATCCTCCACGACGGCATCGATCAGCGCCGACAAATCGGTCTCGGTCGGCGGTTCGCTCGGTCGTCCCAGCCGCGCGAGCGACAGGATATCGTCGAGCGTGCGGTTCATCTCGTCGATCGTGTCGGCCATGCGCGCACGATCCTCGTCATCCTCGACCGATTCGATCCGGACGCGCAGCGCTGCCAGCGGGGTGCGCAGGTCATGCCCGATCGCGCCGAGCATCTGGTCCTTCTCGTCGAGCATCGCGGTCACGCGGCGGCTCATCAGATTATAGGCGGCGATCACCGCGCGCACGTCGCCCGGCCCGCGTTCGGCGATCGGCTCGGTCGCGCCGGGACTGAACCCGCGCGCCGCATCGGCGAGCGAGCGCAACGGCCGGTTCACCCGCGCGCCGACCCACAGCACCGGCACGAGCACGATGCCATAGATGATTAGCGTCTGCAGGATCAGCCGCCAGATGATGTCGACATCGCTGCGCGGCCAGGCCGAGGTGAGTACGAGCCAGCCCCTGCCGGGTAGCTCCACCGCGACCATCAGCTCGCCGCCCAGCCGCTTCATCCGCTCGGCGCGCAGCGCGTTCATGCGGGCAAAGCGCGGATCGGTCGGCGACAGCCGGCGGACCCCGGTGACGATGCGTCCGACCGGGATGCCCGCTTCGGCGAGCGACGCGCGGATGCCGTCCTCGACATCGGGCTTGCTGCGCAGGCCGGGCGGGATCGGGTTGGTCGGCTCCAGCCGCAGCCGCGCCTTGCGCCCCTCCGGCGGATCGCGGAAGCGGCCGTCGCGAATGCGCTCGGCGGCATCAACCACGCGGGTGATTGCGGGCGCGGTCACCTGTTCGAAGCGCAGCGAGCGGCGTTCGCGCAGGATCAGCGCAAAGTTGATCGCCTGCGCCACGAACAGCGCGAGCGCCACCAGCAGCGCGATCTGCCCGGTCAGGCTGCTCGGGACGAGCCGCTTGAGGAAGCGCGGTGCGGTCACAGCTTGGTGACATCGCTTGCCAGCGTGTAGCCGCCGCCCCACACCGTCTTGATCAGCGTCGGATTCTTGGCATCCGGCTCGATCTTCTTGCGCAGCCGGCTGACCTGATTGTCGATCGCGCGGTCGAACGCCGCCGCCTCGCGCCCCTGCGTCAGGTCGAGCAACTGGTCGCGCGTCAGCACCGCGCGCGGACGCATCACCAGCGCCAGCAGCAGATTATACTCGCCGGTCGACAGCGGCACCGACACGCCCTCGCGGTCGACCAGTGCGCGCTCGCCGGTCTTCAGCACCCATCCGGAAAAGGCATAGCTGCCCGTCTCCGGCGCGACGAGGCGGGTGCCGCCGGCCTGCATCCGGCGCAGCACGACCTTGATCCGCGCCGCCAGTTCGCGGGGGGAAAAGGGCTTCACGACATAATCGTCCGCGCCCATTTCGAGGCCCACGATCCGGTCGGTTTCCTCGCTCTTGGCGGTCAGCAGGATCACCGGCACTTCGCTGGTCGCGCGGATATGGCGGCACAGGCTCAGGCCATCTTCGCCCGGCATCATGATGTCGAGCACCACCAGATCGATCGCATAGGCCGACAGCCGCACCCGCGCGGCTTCGGCATCGGCGACCTGCGTGACGCGAAACCCCTGTTTGGTCAGATATTGCGCCAGCGGCTCACGGATCGAGCGCTCGTCATCGACGAGCAGCAAATGCGGGGTCTCGTTGGTCATCTCGCTGGGGTTAGCAGATTTGGTCCGCTCGGGAAGTGCCGGGCGGGCGCGGAGGAGGTCGCTGATCCCGCCCGGCATCGCCGTCACGCGCCCTGGGGGTTGGGCGGTGGCGGGGTGTTTCCGCGGCGCTCGCGCATCGTCTGCATCGCGTCGCGCGCCTTCTTGCGCTGCGCCTGCATCTCGGTCGCGTCGATCTTGCCGTCCTTGTTGGTATCGAGCCGCGCGAAGCGCTGCGCCGACATCGCGTCGAATTCGGCCTTGCTGATCGCGCCGTCCTTGTTGGTGTCGGCCAGCATCATGCCGCCGCCGCGCATGCCCTTGGCCTTGCCGCCACGGCCTTCGCCGCGCTTGCCCCAGCCCGTGCGGCCTTCGCCGGCCTCGACGCTGCCGTCCCTGTCGGCGTCCATGCGGGCAAAGCGGGCCTCCACCATCGCGCGGTGCTCGGCCTTGCTGATCAGCCCGTCGCCATTGGTGTCGACGCGCGCCAGCATCCGCTCGCCCATGCCGCCGCCACGCTGTGCACCGGGCATGAAATCCTGCAGCTCGCCGCCCTTCTTCTCGGCCATTGCCTTGCGGGCGGCCTCGGCGCCGGCCTTGCGCTCGTCCGCGCTCAGCTGGCCGTCCTTGTTGGTGTCGAGCCGGTCGAACCGCGCATCGGCGCGGGCCAGCGCATCCGCCTTGGACACGGGCGGTTTGGGCGCCGCTGCGGGCGTGGTCTGCATCGCGATCGCGGTGCCGGTGATCAGCATCGCGCCGATCGCGGCGGTGGTCAGAAAGGTCTTCATCGGTGGCTCCTGTCACGCGGCAAGGGGCAGCCGCTGTGGTGCTCCTTCTGAACCCCGGCTGTCGCAGCCATTTGTCAGCGGGACAGGAAACTGTCGCAAAGTGTGTCGGGTTAGCCTTCGATCCTCCCCCGCCAGGGGGAGGTGGCGCCGAAGGCGACGGAGGGGGAGGACGGCTGCGCGCGTGAGGCCTCTTGCCCCAAAACTTCAAACCGGAGTGCTTCCTCCCCCTCCGTCAGCTGCGCTGCCACCTCCCCCTGGCGGGGGAGGATCGTCCAGCTCACCCGAATACCGCCACGCCCTGCATTCCCTCGGCCACCAGCGTGCCGTCGGCGCGCCACATCCGCATGGTCTGGCTGGAATAGCCGCCGCGCGCGCTGTCGGTCTCCGCCTCGAGCAGCCACCAGCCATCGGTGGTGGCGGGGGCCGGCTGCAGGATGTTGACCTGCCAGGTCAGCGACGACACCGGCGTCATCTTGGCGAACAGCTTGAGCGATGCCGGCGGCAGCGCGTCACCCATCACCATCAGCTCGACCTCCGGGTCCAGCCCGGCCCGGTCGATCAGCCGTCCCCAGCGCAGCCACTGCGTCGGACCGGCTTCGGCCTTGAGGTCGAAGAAATTGAAATTGCCGGTGAAAAACTCCTTCGGTCCGGTGTAGAGTTCGGCATCGGCCGGCGGCGGCGCGAAGCCGGTCGGCGCGGTCGTGTCATGCTCGATCGCCGACTCCAGCCGGCTCATGAAGACGAAGTTGGTGCGCAGTCCCAGCCCCGCCTCGCTCATGATGTCCGCCTGAATGAACGCCGCATTGCGTCCGCGCCGCAGCTTGGTTGCGGTGACTGTCACCGGCCCGGACAGCGGTCCGACAAACGCCACCTGCGCCGAACGCAGCGGCGGCAGGTCCGGCTCGACCTGCTTCGCCGCCGCCAGTGCCAGCGCCGACGACAGCCCGCCATAAGCGGTGCGCCCCTGCAGCCAGTTCGCCGGAATCTCGGTGGTAAAGCCGGTCTCGGTACGCTGCGCCGATGCCAGCAGGTCGATAAGCGAAGTCATGCCGGGGTCTTCTCCACATACAGGTCGCGCAATTCGCGCTTGAGCACCTTGCCGATCGCGCTGCGCGGCAACTCCGCGATCGCGATCAGGTCGGCCAATCGCTGGGTCTTCCCCAGCGTTGCGTTGACCGCCGCCAGGATCTCTGCCGCCGGGGTCGTGTCGGCCGGGACATAGAAGCCGACCGGCGTCTCGCCCCATTGCTGCGACGGCACGCCAACCACTGCGCAGTCGCGTACGCCGGGGTGCCGGCGCAGCTCCGCCTCCAGATCGCTGGGATAGATGTTGAACCCGCCGGAAATGATCAGGTCCTTCTTGCGGTCCATCAGGATCAGGAAGCCGTCTTCATCGAACCGCCCGACATCGCCATGGCGGATGAAGCGATTGCCATCTGCATCGAACCACTCCGCCTCCGACGTCGCCTGTTTGCGCCCGTGATAGCCCGACATCATTGCGCCGCTGCGCCCGACGACCTCGCCCATCTCGCCCTGCGGCACCTCGCAGCCTTCGTCGTCGATCAGGCGGATGTCATGCCCCGGCGCGGGCTGACCGACCGTGTGCAGCTTGTCGGGGTGCGCGGTCGCGTTGAGGATGCAGGTGCCGCCCCCCTCGGTCATCCCGTAATATTCGACCAGCAGCCCCGGCCAGCGCGCCACCACATCGGCCTTGAGCGCCGCCGAAAAGGGCGCGCTGGTGCAGGTCTTCAGCCGAAAACTCGACAGGTCGAAGCGATCGAAATCGGGCAGCGCCATGATCCGCTGATATTGCACCGGCACCAGCATCGCATGCGTGCCGCGATGCCGCTCCGCCGCCTCCAGAAACCCGCGCGCATCGAACTTGCCCAGCAGCACCGCCGTCCCGCCCCAGGCGAGCGTCGGGATGAAGCTCACCAACGTCGTGTTCGAATAGAGCGGCGTCGCGATCATCGTCACCGCTTCGGCAAAGCCCGCCGCATCGCCGCGCGCAACATGCGCCCAGCGCATCGCATGCGGCTGGACAATCCCCTTGGGCGTCCCGGTCGTGCCGCTCGAATAGATGATGTTGAACGGGTCCTCGGGCCGCAGGTCGACGGGGGAGGGCGCACCTGCACCCGCCAGCCACGTGTTGACCGCCTCCGGGGTCAGCATCACGCGCCGCGCCGGCACCGCCCGGTCGCCCAGCGTCGTCGCCGCATCGGCATCGAGGAACACGATCCCCGCGCCGCTGTCCGCGATCATCGCCGCCATCTGGTCACCGGTGGAGGACGGCGCGATCGGTGCCGGTGCGCCGCCCGCCCGAATCGCGCCGAGGAAGAGCGCGGCATAGTCCACGCTCATCGCCCCGACGATCGCCACTGCCTGCCCGCGCGCCAGCCCGTCGCGCTGCAATGCCGATGCGATGGCATCCATCCGCGCGTCGAGCTGCGCATAGGTGAGGGCATCCTCGCCATGCACCACCGCCGGCTTGTCGCCGCGCTCGCGCGCATGGGCCGCGATCAACTCCGGGATCGTCCCGAACGGCTGGGCCAGGATTTCCGCCGCTGTCTGCATCCCCACTCCTCGATTCGGATCAACTGCTATGCGAAACCGCCATTGGCTGCCATACGCGATCTTCGAAAAATAATGAGGAGAGGTCGATGCTGTTTTACGATTCGGCGATGCCCGCCCCCAATCCCCGCCGCGTCCGCATCTTTGCCGCGGAAAAGGGGATCACCCTGCCGACGCAGGATGTCTCGATCCTCAAGGGCGAGCACAAGAGCGACGCGTTCAAGGCAATCAACCCGCTCGGCCAGACCCCGGCGCTGCAAATCGACGATGGCACCTGCCTCTCCGAAAGCGTCGCGATCTGCCGCTATCTCGAAGCACTCCACCCGGAACCGCCTTTGTTCGGCAGCACCCCGAGCGAGATCGCCCAGATCGAAATGTGGAGCCGCCGCGTCGAGCTGCGCCTGATGGTGCCGACCGGCATGATCTGGATCCACACCCACCCGTTCACTGCGCGGGTCAACCCGAACCAGTATAAGGAGTTCGGCGAAAGCAACCGCCCGCTCGTCGCCCGCGCCCATGCGCTGTTCGACGCGGCGCTCGGCGAAACCCCGTACATCGCGGGCGAGCGGTACAGCATGGCCGACATCCTGCTGCTCACCACGATCGATTTCGGCACGTTCATCGGGCTGACGATTGCCGAGGAGCATGCCCGCCTCAACGACTGGCACCGCCGCGTCACCGCGCGGGAAAGCGCCACGGCATGACCATGGAGGGCATGGCCGCCATCGTCACCGGCGGTGGCACCGGCATCGGCGCAGCCGTCGTCCGGCGGCTGGCGGAGCGCGGCGTGCGCTGCGTCATCAACTACGCCAACAGCCGCGATGCTGCGGAGGCGCTGGCGGCGGAACTCGGCAACGGATCGATCGCGGTCCAGGCCGACATCGCCGACGACGTCCAGTGCCGCGCGCTGGCCAAGGCCGCGAGCGATGCGTTCGGTCGCATCGACCTGCTGGTCAACAATGCCGGGAAGACGAAGTTCGCCAATCACGAGGATCTCGATGCGCTCAGCGCCGACGATTTCCTCGACATCTACCGGCTCAACACCGTCGCGCCGTTTCAGATGATCCGTGCCTGCGCTCCCGCCATGCGCACCGGGCCGGCCAGCGCGGTGGTCAACATCGCCTCGGTCGCCGGGGTGTTCGGCAACGGCTCTTCGGTCGCCTATGCCGCGTCAAAGGGCGCGCTGGCGACGATGACCAAGAGCCTCGCCCGCGTCCTCGCCCCCGCGATCCGCGTCAATGCCGTAGCACCCGGCTATGTCGGTACCGGCTGGTTCAGCGAGCGGATGACCCCCGAAGCGTTCGACAAGTTCGAATCCTTCATCGCCAGCCAGACCCCGATGGCGATGGCCGCGCATGCCAAGGACATTGCCGGCCCGATCGTCAACCTGCTCGATCCGGCCAGCCGCGTGATCACCGGAGAGGTTGTGCTGCTCGATGCCGGTGCCCATCTCGATGTCGGATTGTCGCGGCGACCGGGAAAAGGATAAGGGTGGCGCACAAGAAGCTCAATCTGCCGACCAAGCTCTGCATTGCCTGCGCGCGCCCGTTCGCGTGGCGCAAGAAATGGGAACGCGATTGGGACAATGTCAAATATTGCTCCGACCGCTGCCGCGCGAAGGGGCCTGGTGGAGCCGCATGACGTTCAACGACCGCACGACCCCGCTCGCGCTGCTGCGCACCCGTCGCTCCGGCAAGGCGCGCGACCTGGTCGCGCCCGGCCCGGACGCGGCGCAGCTGCGCGACATGCTCGAAATCGCGGCGCGGACGCCCGATCATGGCAAGCTTGCGCCGTGGCGCTTCGTGGTGGTGCCGGCCGACGCGCGCGATGCCCTGGCCGCGCGGCTGGTCGATGCCTATCGCGCCGAGCGTCCCACCGCGTCTGCACTCGAACTCCAGACGATGGAGCAGTTCGCGCAGCAATCGCCCACGCTCGTCGTCGTGCTGCATTCGCCCAGGGTGGGCAGCAAGATCCCGCTATGGGAACAGGAATTGTCGGCGGGCGCCGCGACGATGAACCTGCTCCACGCGGCGCATGCCCATGGGTTTGCGGGCAGCTGGCTGACCGGCTGGCCAGCCTTCAGCGACGCCGTGCGCGACCTGTTCGGCGCCGCGCCGGAGCGGATCGCGGGCTTCGTGTTCATCGGGACCCCGGCCAAGCCATTGGAAGAACGCCCGCGCCCCGATCTCGACGCGATCGTGTCGAACTGGGCAGGTTGAGCGGCGGGTAGTTACCGTAGAAACCCGATGGGGGGTGGAACTTTGATCCCCTGTGCTGTATTAAGTCAGCATGACAGCGCTCGAGCATGAAGACAGCCCGGTTTACCTGAAGCTGCGTGCCAGCATCGCGACCGCGATCCTGCGTGGCGAGTATCGGGCAGGGGACCAATTGCCATCGGTGCGCGCGCTCGCCGCCGAACATGGCGCCAACCCGCTGACCG
Organism: Sphingomonas sp. BE123; assembly: GCF_031456015.1. Classification (NCBI taxonomy): domain Bacteria; kingdom Pseudomonadati; phylum Pseudomonadota; class Alphaproteobacteria; order Sphingomonadales; family Sphingomonadaceae; genus Sphingomonas; species Sphingomonas sp. BE123. The sequence goes on from NZ_JAVDTW010000002.1 coordinate 1,014,634, forward strand.
TGGCCAAGGCGTATCAGAGCTTTCAGGACGACGGCTATGTCGAGGTGCGCCGCGGCGTCGGCATGTTCGTCCTGCCCGGCGCAGTCGAACGGCTGAAACTGGCCGAGCGCGAGCGCTTCCTCACCGGATACTGGCCCAAGGTGCGCGATCATATCGCACTGCTCGGCCTCAGCGCCCACGAACTGCTGGACCGCGAGATCGCCTGAGGCCCCGTGCGTCATCCCCGCGAAAGCGGGGACCCATCTCCTGTCATGGCGTCTGACTGCGCCGGTGTTTGGGACCGATGGTCCGGGAGATGGGCCCCCGCTTTCGCGGGGGTGACGAATTTGGTTACGCCGCAAATGTCTCCGCATCGACGGCATAGAGCGCCTCGGCGCTCGCCATCCCCGCAGCCTTCAGCCCCATCGCCTCCGGCACGATCTGCGCGACATAGAAGCGCGCTGCCGCTGCCTTCATCGCCAGGAATGCAGGGTCGCCTTCGGCCCCGGTCGCGATCCGGCCCTGCGCTTCCATCAGCCAGCCGCATACGGCGGTCGAGACCATGGTGAGGAAGGGATAGCTGCCCGCCAGCCGGTCATCCATCTCCGCCGCCAGCATATGCTGCGTCACCTCCGCGCACGCATCGATCAGCGCGATCAGCCCCGAATCCTGCGCATCGGCCTTCATCCGCGCGAGCAGCGTCGTCAGCGTCGCGCCGCCGTCCATGTTGAGCTTGCGTCCGACCAGATCGGCGGCCTGAATGCCGTTGGTGCCTTCATAGATCGGGGTGATGCGCGCGTCGCGGAAATGCTGGGCCGCGCCCGTCTCCTCGATATAGCCCATGCCGCCATGCACCTGGATGCCGATGCTGGTCACTTCGCACCCGATATCGGTGCCATGCGCCTTGGCGAGCGGGGTGAGCAGGTCGAGCAGCGCGCGCGCCGCTGCGTCGCCGGCATTGGCGCGGTCGACCTGTGCCGCCGCCAGATAGACCAAAGCGCGCGCCGCCATCGTCTGCGCCTTCATCCGCATCAGCATGCGGCGGACATCGGGGAATTCGACGATCGTCGCGGGCTTGCCCGCGCGCACGCCCTGCACGCGGTCACGGGCATAGGCGACGGCGCGCTGGGTTGCGCGCTCGGCGACCTGCACGCCCTGCAGCCCGACGTTCAGCCGCGCATTGTTCATCATCGTGAACATCGCGCGCATGCCGCCCATTTCCGGGCCGATCAGCTCGCCGATGCAATCGCCATTGTCGCCGAAGCTGAGGACACAGGTGGGCGAAGCGTGCAGCCCCATCTTGTGCTCGATCGATACCACGCGGACATCGTTGAAGTCGCCCGGCGTGCCATCGGTATTCAGCCGGTACTTCGGCACCAGGAACAGCGAAATGCCCTTGGTCCCCGCCGGTGCACCCGGGGTGCGCGCGAGGACGAGGTGGACGATATTGTCGGCCAGATCATGGTCGCCAAAGCTGATATAGATCTTGGTCCCGCTGATGCTCCACTTGCCGTCCGCGCGCGGCTCGGCCTTGGTCTTGAGCGCGCCGACGTCCGATCCGGCCTGCGGCTCGGTCAGGTTCATCGTGCCGGTCCATTCGCCGGTCGCCAGCTTTGGCAGATACGCCGCCTGCTGTTCCGGCGTGCCATGGTGCATCAGCGATTCGATCGCGCCGACGGTCAGCGTCGGGCACAGCGCAAAGCCCATGTTCGCGCTGCCCAGCGTCTCCAGCACTGCGGTCGACAGCGCAAAGGGCAGGCCCTGTCCGCCAAAGGCTTCGGGCGATCCGATCGTGCCCCAGCCGCCCTCGACATAGGCCTGGTACGCCGCGCGATAGCCGTCGGGCATCGTCACGCCGTCGGGCGACCATTTCGCGCCGACGGTGTCGCCCGCACGGTCGAGCGGCGCCCATTCGCCCGCGGCGAACGCGCCCGCGCCCTCCAGAACGGCGTCGAGAATGTCGGATTCAACGCCCAGATCGGCAATCTGCGCGACATGCTCCAGCACGAAACGCTGTTCGGCGATGGCGGGGGTGAAGCTCATTTCGTCCTCTCTCTTGCGGCACTTTTGCCAGCGCTATAGCCATCGGAAATGACCACGCCAAATCCGCGCATCTTACCCTACGGCGAGGCGGCGATTGCCGAGGCCGCCGCGATCATCGCTGGCGGCGGGTGCGTCGCGACTCCGACGGAGACGGTCTATGGCCTCGCCGCCGACGCGACCAATGCGGATGCGGTGGCGGGCATCTACGCCGCCAAGGGGCGGCCCAGCTTCAACCCGCTGATCGTCCATGTCGCCGACCGCCGCGCGGCCGAGGCGATTGCGATGTTCGACCGTGATGCGCGCGCGCTCGCCGACGCGTTCTGGCCGGGTCCGCTCACCCTGGTGCTGCCGCTGCGCCCCGATGCGCCGATCGCCGGGCTGGTCACGGCGGGGCTGTCCACCGTCGCGATCCGGGTACCACAGCATCGCGCGATGCAGGCGCTGCTGGCGGCGACCGGCACGCCATTGGCCGCGCCGTCGGCCAACGCCAGCGGCACCATCAGCCCGACCCGTGCCGCCCATGTCGCCGCGTCGCTCGCGGGCCGCATCCCGCTCGTGATCGACGATGGCGCGACCAGCGGCGGGATCGAATCCACCATCGTCGCGGTCGGCGCACAACCGCGCCTGCTGCGCCCAGGTCCGGTATCGGCGGCGGAGATCGAGCGCGAGATCGGGCGCTGGTTGGGTGGGGCCGGGGACGCGATCGAAGCGCCCGGCCAGCTCGCCAGCCACTATGCCCCGCGCAAACCGCTGCGGTTGGACGCGACCGAGGCGCGCGAGGGCGAGTGGCTGATCGGCTTTGGTGCGGTCGGCGGGGACGACACGCTGTCCGCAGCCGGCGATCTGACCGAGGCCGCCGCCCGCCTGTTCGACGCGCTGCATCGCGCCGACGCTTCGGATCGTGCTGCGATTGCGGTGGCGACGGTGCCGGAGGACGGCATCGGCCTCGCCATCAACGATCGGTTGAAGCGGGCCGCTACCCGCTAAACACCCGTCGCCCCGGGCTTGACCCGGGGCAGGGCTTCTTCTGCAAGGCCGTCGGAGAAAGGCAGCCCAGCCCCGGGTCAAGCCCGGGGCGACGAGGGTGTTACGCCCCCGCCTTGGCCTTCAGCCGCTCGGCAAAGCTCTTGCGCAGCTTGTTGAGCTTCGGCGGGATGACGCCCAGGCAGTACGGGTTCCGCTGGCCTTCGCCTTCCCAGTAATTCTGGTGATAATCCTCGGCTGGCCACCAGGTGTCGGCATGTTCGATCGTGGTCACGATCGGCGCGGGCCATTCGCTGGCATTGCGCTCGATCCCGGCGCGCGCCGCCACTTCCTGCTCGGGCGACTGCGGGAAGATCGCCGAGCGATATTGCGTGCCCACGTCATTGCCCTGACGGTTGAGCTGCGTCGGATCATGCGTCGCGAAGAAGATGTCGAGCAGGTCGTCATAGCGGATCTGTGCCGGATCGAACGTCACCTTCAGCGCCTCGGCATGGCCGGTGTCGCCGCTGCACACCGCCTTGTAGGTCGGGTTGTCGACATGCCCGCCAATATAGCCGCTTTCGACCGTCTCGACCCCGATCAGGTCCTTGAACACCGCTTCCACACACCAGAAGCAACCACCCGCGAGGATTGCGGTTTCGGTAGTCATGCGCTTCAACTCCTTGCTACGGACGGCAAGATAGGGTTGAGCGGCGCGGGTAACTAGGGGCCAATCAGGGGGATCAACGGCAATGCGCGACGGCACGGTGATGGTGACGGGCGGGGCGGGCTATATCGGCAGCCATGCAGTGCTCGCGCTGCTCGACGCGGGTTGGCGTGTCGTCGTTGTGGACAATCTGGTCACGGGTTTCGACTGGGCAGTCGACCCGCGTGCAGCGCTGATCGTCGCCAATATCGCCGATGAGGACAAGGTCCGCGCCGCGATCCGCGATCACGGGGTCACCGCGATCATGCATTTTGCCGGGTCGGTGGTGGTGCCGGAATCGGTCAGCGAGCCGCTCAAATATTACCGCAACAACACCGCCGCCAGCCGCAGCCTGATCGAGAGCGCGGTGGCCGAGGGGGTGAAGCATTTCATCTTCTCCTCCACCGCCGCAACCTACGGAATTCCTGAGGTTGTTCCGGTGCGCGAGGATGCGCCGAAGCAGCCGATCAACCCCTATGGCATGTCCAAGCTGATGACCGAGATCATGCTGAAGGACGTCGCCGCCGCCCACCCGATCAACTATTGCGCGCTGCGCTATTTCAACGTCGCCGGCGCCGATCCGCACGGGCGCAGCGGCCAGAGCACGGCCGGCGCGACGCACCTGATCAAGGTCGCGGTCGAGGCGGCGACCGGCAAGCGCGACGGCGTTTCGGTGTTCGGGACGGACTTCGCGACGCCCGACGGCACCGGGGTGCGCGACTATATCCATGTCAGCGATCTGGCGGCGGCGCATGTCCATGCGCTCGACCTGCTGATCGCCGATCCGAAGGCGAGCCACACGCTCAACGCCGGCTATGGCCGCGGCTATTCGGTGCTCGAAGTGCTCGATGCGGTCGATCGCGTGACCAATGTCACGATCCAACGCCGCATGGAGGGCCGCCGCGCAGGTGATCCCGATGAACTGGTGTCGGACAATCGCGCGATTCTGGCGGCGCTGCCATGGCGCCCGCAATATGACGATCTTGAGCGCATCGTCCGCGATGCCCTCGCCTGGGAACGCACACTGGCAGAGAGGCAAGTGCAATGATCGAGCTGTTCCTGTCCGCCTTTGCCATGCTGTTCGTGGTCATCGACCCGCCCGGCTGCGCGCCGATCTATGCCGGGCTGACCAAGGGCGCGCGCCCCACTCAGCAGCGGGCGATGGCGGTGCGCGCCGTGATGATCGCGACCGCGATCCTGCTGGTATTCGCGCTGGTCGGCGAAGCGCTGCTGCGCACGCTCGGCATCAGCCTCAGTGCGTTCCGCATCGCCGGCGGGATCATGCTGTTCATCATCGCGCTCGAGATGGTGTTCGAAAAGCGTCAGGAACGCCGTGAGGACCGCGCGGAAAAGGTGATGCAGACGCCTGAGGTCGAGGATGTCTCGGTTTTCCCGATGGCGATGCCGATGATCGCCGGACCGGGCTCGATCGCCACGATCATGCTGCTCGTCTCGCGTGCCGAAGGGCCGGGGCAGACGGCGGCGGTGTTCGGCGCGCTCGCGCTGGTGCTGCTGCTGACGCTTGCCGCGCTGCTCGCCGCCGGGCCGCTGATGCGCGTCCTAGGGGCGAAGATCGAATCGGTCATTACCCGGCTGCTCGGCGTGCTGCTTGCGGCGCTGGCAATCCAGTTCGTGATCGACGGTGTAAAGCGAAGCTTTGGTGTCTGAATATCGCAGTTAAATTCGCATATGAATCTGTTTTTGATTTTCTTGCTGCGGTTCTGCCGCTTCGGTTGCTTTATGAGTTGCCCTATCGATCATTGGTTTGATGTTGCAATTGATGCTTCGATTGCATGAATATTTAAACGTTAAATACGCCACCCATTTTAAGATGCCCTGATGTCGTATTTCTACATAGTCGGACAATGAACCTGCCTTAAGTGCCGCCGCACCATGGCCCCGCCACCTTTCCTAAACACGGGGCCTGTGGTGAATAAGACGAAAGCAATCCTCCTTGTATCTGCAGCGCTGTTCGCGCTGCCCGCCTATGCCAATGAGGAGGCCGACGCGGACCGCGCCGCGGGGAGCGCAGCAGACGCGCCCGCCAAGAAGCAGTCCTTCACCACCGGCGTGGCCAAGGGGCGCGACCTGCTCGACACCGCGATCTCCGCGAGCACGCTGGACGAATCCGAAATCCAGAAGACCGGCACGCGCTCGATCGCCGAAGTGCTCGGGAACATCCCCGGCATTCGCGCCGAAACGGCCGGGACGGATGGCCTGACCGCGATCACCATTCGCGGTCTGCCGCTGGCTGCCGATGGCTCGAAGTTCCTGCAGATCCAGGAAGATGGTCTGCCGGTGATGGAGTTTGGCGATGTCCACTTCGCCGCCACCACCGCGTTTCTGCGGACCGACCTCAGCCTCTCGCAGGTTCAGGCGATCCGCGGCGGTTCCGCCTCGACCTTCGCGTCCAACTCGCCGGGCGGCATCGTCAACTTCATCTCCAAGACGGGTGACGAAGAAGGTGGTCAGATCCAGCTCTCGTCGGGCCTCGACCATGAACTGGGCCGCGCCGATTTCAACTATGGCGCGCGCCTCAGCGACAGCGTCCGCTTCAACATCGGCGGCTTCTACCGTCAGGGCGAAGGGCCGCGCGCAGCCGGCTACAGCGCGTTCCGCGGCGGCCAGGTGAAGTTCAACATCACCAAGGAATTCAGCGGCGGCTATGTCCGCCTGTACGCCAAGGTGCTCGACGATCGCGAGCCGAACTATGCGCAGGTTCCACTGCGTCTGACCGGCACCAACGCCGATCCGGTCTATGCCCCGCTGCCGGGCTTCGATCCGCGGCGCGACACGCTCTCGGCCTCGCGCTATCGCACGACGATCCTGTCCGTCGACCAGGACAACAACCTGCGCACGATCGACCTGCAGCAGGGTAACCGCAGCAAGGTCATGTCGCTCGGGCTCGAGGGCCAGTTCGATGTCGCCGGCTGGACCGTCACCAACCGTGTCCGCTACGCCCGCATTTCCGGCACCTATAACGAGACGCTGCCCACTGCCATGGTCCCGGCCGCGGTGTTTCCGACGGCTTTCGGTGCCCCCGGCGGTTCGCTGCGCTACGCGACCGGACCCAATGCCGGCGCGACGATCCCGGCGGCGGGCGCGATCAATGGCAATGGCCTCGTGGCCAGCGCGCTGGATCTCAATGCCGAGATCAACAGCATGGACAATTTCACCAACGACCTGCGCGGCAGCCGCGTGTGGGAAGTTGGCAAGGGCAAGCTGACCACTACGGCGGGCTTTTATGCCGCGTCGCAGGATGTCGACCTCTATTACGACTTCAGCAACAGCGTGTATGACGTCGCATCGGGCGGCAACAGCAGCTTCATCGACGTGATCGCCGCCGATGGCCGGTCGGTCAGCCAGGCCGGAATCCTCGACTATGGCGTGTTCGGGCGCAGCAGCTATCATCGCCGCTACGACCTCAACTACCGCGTCTACGCGCCCTATGGTTCGGTCAACTACCAGCAGGGTCCGCTCGCGATCGGCGCCAGCCTGCGCTATGATTTCGGCAAGGTCGGCGGGAGGCTGTTCGGCGCGGATCTGGGCGGCGGCCGGGTCGGCCTGACCGCAATCGACATCAACCGCGATGGCGTCATTTCCGGGCCGGAAGCCAATGTCTCGGTCCTGCCGCTGGGTCAGCCGGGCATCGCCGATTACGATTATGGCTATGCCTCCTATTCGGTCGGCGTAAACTATCGCCTGGCCGAGCCGGTGTCGCTGTTTGCGCGCTACAGCCGTGGCGCACGCGCCAGCGCCGAGCGGGTATTCTTCTCGCCGACCGCCAACCCGGCGACCGGCAAGCTGACCGATGACAGCGCGGCCTATGCACCGGTCAAGCAGGCCGAAGGCGGGATCAAGTTCCGTCAGCCGGGTCTGACGCTGTTCGTCACCGGCTTCTGGGCGTCGACCACCGACAAGAATCTGCAGATCGGTGCCGATGCGACCGGTGCGGTCGCGCTGATCACGATCGACCGCGCGTACAGCGCCAAGGGCGTCGAGGTGGAAGGCCTGTTCGAACGCGGCCCGCTCAGCCTGCGGCTCGGTGCGACCTATACCAAGGCGCGGATCGACAGCGACAAGGCGGATCCGACCGCGGTCGGCAACACGCCGCGCCACCAGCCGGACCTGATCTTCCAGGCGATGCCGCAGTACCGGACCGGGCTGTTCTCGATCGGTGCCAACATCCTTGGCACGACCAGCAGCTTTGCCCAGGACAGCAACCTGCTCAAGCAGCCGGGCTATGTGATCGTCAGCCCGTTCCTTGAGGTACGCCCGACCGAGCGCGTCCAGCTCAGCCTGAACGCCTATAACGTGTTCGACAAGCTGGCGCTGGTTCAGGTCGGTTCGGCGGCGATCCCGGCATCGGGCATCGTCAATGCCCAGACGCTGAACGGCCGGACGATCACCGGTTCGGTCCGCTTCAGCTTCTGACCCGATTACAAGGGGCGGCGCGGTGCGTCGCCCCTTGTCCCGTGCCGCGCCGCGTGGCGCGGACGGTCACCGGTCGTAGCGGATGCGCCACAGGCGATAGGGTGCATGCGTGTATAACGGCACCGGTTCGAGCCATTCGGGCACCTTGCCCTTGGACAATTGCCCGTAAAAGCCGTTCGGCTGGCGCGCGCGATACACGGTCGTCTCGGCCATGTTGGGGCAAACCAGCAGATAGCGTGCGCCATAGCGTTTCGCGATACCGCGAAACGCATCCGGCGACCCGGTAAAGGCGTGGTGGACGTCAAGGATCGCGCGCTCGTTGCGGTGATACGGCCCGGCAATGCCGTTGTGCCGGGTCATGACGATCAGCCGCGGGCCCAGATCGACATGCGTGAACAGCGTCGATCGCGGAATGGTGCGGTCGAGCATCCGCATCGCCGACGCGCTGGCGCAGCGGGCATTCGCCTTGCTCACGACCGCGCGCATCTTGCGTGGCGGATCGACCTGCACCCATTTGACGACGAAACCGGCGAACAGGCCCGACACGATCAGGAAAGCGGCGGCTGATCCGAGCACCCGCACCGCCATCCAGCGATGCCCAAGGAACCATGGCACGACCGTCCAGGCGAGCCACGTCGCCCCCGGCACCGCCAGCAGCTGCGCGGCGGGGCCGGCGCGCACCTGCCACAACAGCATCGCCCCGGCAAAGGCGGTGAACAGGCCGATCGCGACCCAGGCGACCAGCTGGTCGGCGGTGCGCGCGCGCCACGCGGCGAACCCGGCGCCGATCAGGCCGATCACCGGCAGCACCGCAATCGGAAATGCCATCGCAAAGCTGTGCTTGTAGATCGGCCGCGCCTCGCGGACATTGTTGAGCCAGGTATTCGCCAGCTCGTCGGACACGCCCTCAGGCCGCTGGAGGCATTGCGGGAACAGTCCGGCGAAACCGCCGGCGACAATTGCCCCGGCAATCGCGGCAAGGCCCAGCCGCGCGATGCGACCGGCCGGATTGAGCTGTGCGAGAAGGAAGAGCAGCGCGCCCGCCGCGATCATCACCGACAGCCATACCGGCGTCAGCGCGTCACAGCGCATCGCATAATTGGCGTTCGACGCGAACAGCACGAACCCGGCGCTGCTGCCGCCGGCAAGGCTGAGGCCATAAGCGCGCATGCGCGGCATTTCGTCGCGGTCCCACATCCAGCGCAGCGCAACGATCGCGCCGGCCATCGCGCAAAAGGGCAGCAGTTCGAGCCCGATGGTCAAGGATCCGGCGCTGGCGAGGCCGACCGTCAGCCCGCCGCGCAACCTGCTGGCATCGGCAAGGCCCATCACCGTGAGCGCAAGACACGCCAGCTGCCAGCCATGATGGTCGATCCGCAGCGGCAGATACATGACCATCGTCGCGGTGCAGCCCATCAGGATGATGACCGCCAGCGGCCAGGCCGCCGGCGCGATCAGGCGCCGTACCGCCGCGCCCATCGCCAGCATCGTGACGGCGAGCGGGAAGGTGGGTGCGATCCCAACCGCCAGCCGCTCGGCCATCGCCGTACCGGTGAAGGGCTGAAAGATCAGGATCAGCGCGGCGATCGGCAGGTCGACCAGCCGCGACCAGTGAATGTCGAGCCCGCCCGGCGGACTGAGCCGATACTGGCGCAGGTCGAACCAGTCCTGTCCGGCGAGCAGCCCGCGGACCTGCATCAGCCGCATATTGTCGTCGGTGTCGCCAAGCGCGAGCGCGTTGACCAGTCCCCAGCGCTGCCACAGATACCAGCCGGCGATCGCTGCCCAGGCGAGCAGCGTCCAGCGCATCCAGTGCGTCCGCAGTTCCCGTTCGAGGTCGAACCCCGCGAATCGTGTCGAACTCAAAACCGCTTCCCCTTCCGCAGCTTGGGCATTAGGGCGGCGCGCGGCTTCAGGGCAAGGCGGGCGTGGCTTCACTTATTCATCGACTGGACGATCTGCGGCGGAGCGGGATGCTGGGCCAGTTGATCCGTTTCGGCATCGCGGGGGGCATTTCCACCGTGATCTATTCGGCCGTCTACCTTCCGCTGGTATGGTGGGTGTTCCCCGACCTGGCCGTCGCCGCGGTCCCGTTCGCGTTTGCCGTCGCCGTCACCGGCGGCTTTTTCCTGCACAGCTTCTGGAGCTTTCGCGGGCATGGCACGCGCGACAATAGCGGGCGGCAGCATCTCAAATTCCTGATCGTTCAGGGGTTTGGCCTGCTGCTCAACGCGCTGTTCACCTGGGTGCTCGCCGATCTGCTGCATTATCCCGAATGGGTGCCGCTGATCCCGATCGTGACCGTAACCCCGCTCGCGACATTTGCGCTCAACCGCCAATGGGTTTTCGGATAAGCCACGATTATGGACCGCATCGTTTACGACCGCATGGCCGAGCACGACTCCACCCATTGGTGGTATGTGGCGCGCCGCGACATCCTTGCCGATTACATCGCGCGCTATGTGCAGCCGCCCAAGGATGCCCGCATCCTCGAGATCGGGTGCGGCACGGGCCACAACCTGCCGATGCTCGGCGCGTTCGGCACGGTCGATGCGATCGAAATCGACGAAGCCGCTCGCACCGTCGCCAGTGCGCGGCTGGGAAAGCCGGTCGGCAGCGCGCCGCTGCCCGACCTGACCGGCGTGGCCGAGGGGCAATATGACCTGATCGCCGTGCTCGACGTGGTCGAGCATGTCGAGGATGATGTCGCGGCGCTCGCCGGCATGGCAAAGCGGCTGAAGCCCGGCGGCAAGATCCTGATCACCGTGCCGGCGCATCAATGGATGTGGAGCGCGCATGACGTGGTGAACCACCACAAGCGCCGCTATTCGAAGGCGAGCCTGACCGCCGCGCTCGACAAGGCCGGCCTCACATGGCGCAAGCTGCGCTGGTTCAACTCGCTGCTGTTTCCCGCGGCGGTCGCGGCGCGGGTCGCGGGCAAGCTGACCGGCAAGGACGACAGCGACGATTCGCCGCCGCCCAAGCCGCTCAACTGGGCGTTCGAGAAGATTTTCGGGCTGGAGCGCCATCTGCTCGGCCGCGTGCCGCTGCCGCCGGGGCTGTCGATCATCGTGCTGGCGGAGCCGAAGTAAGCGACAGGCGCCAGGCGACGCGGATGCTGGTGGCGAACACCGGGGCATAGTTGCGCAGTTCCTGGCTCGCCGCCGCGTCGAACGTGCGGAACCGGCCCTGCGACACCATCGCGCCGTTCATCGCCGCGCGCAGCCGCGTCCGTGCCTCCGCCTCGCGCCCCGGCCGCGTCGCGAGCAGGTCGCCCAGGCTCCATTCGCCGACGATGCGGTCGCGATTGTCGGGCGGCAGGAAGCGCGCCTTGATCGCCAGCGCGCGGCGATAGCGGTCCTCGGCCTCCGCGATCATTCCAGCGGCGCGATAGTGGGCGGCAAGTCCGTTGAGCAGATTGGCGACATCCGGGTGATCGGCACCCGACGCGGCGGTGAACAGCCGCATGGCTTCGTCGAGCAGCGCGCGGCCCTGCGCGAGGAAGCTGCGTTTGCGTATCGGGTCGAGCCCGCCGCTTTCATCCATGTCGGTCGGCGCCACCACCGAACGCGTCGCACCCGCACGGCGTCGGAACAGCGGTGGGATTACCGTTGCGGTCGCCATGCGGTAGAAATTGTTGCCGCGATTGTTGAGCAGGATGGCAAGGTCCGGATCGCCCGCCTGTCGCGCGATCGTCACCGCCTCGTTGAACAACGGATCGGCGTCGAACGCCTTGCCCTGTGCTGCGAGCACCTCGGCCAGCGCGTTGAGCGCCCAGGCGAGCTCCATCTGTCCGGGCGAGGCCGTGCGTTGGATGTCGAGCGAACGCCGCGCCAGTGCCTCTGCCTCGGTCAGGGCGCCACGCGCCATCGCCAGTGCGGCAAGCTGGCGCAGGCTGCGCGCGGTGTCGCCATGCGTTTCGCCGCGCTTTGCCAGCCGGATTTCGAACGCACGCCGGTACAAGGGTTCGGCATCGGCGAGGCGCAACTGCATCGCAAGGTTGTCGGCGAGCTTTTCAGCCGCATCCGCGGTCGCGACGCTGTCTGCACCGCGCCGCTGTGTCTCTTCATAACGCGTCCGCCGTGCGCGCTCGGCATCGGCGTAGCGGCCCGCCGCCTCCAGCGCGGCGGCATCCTGAACGAGCGTCATCGCGGCGAGCAGCATGGCTGATACCCCCTTGTCGGGGCAGCGTCAGTTCGCCTCGGCCACCGCCAGCAATGCCGCGTCGATGATCGGCGTGCCTGACGCATCCCCCGGCACATCATTGGCATAGGCGGCGAAGCTGAGCAATTTCCCGCTCCTGCCCAGCATATAGCCGGCGAGCGCATTGGTCGCGTTGATCGACCCGGTCTTGGCAAAGATCCGCCCTTCCAGCGCGGTCCCCTTGAACCGCCGCGCCAGCGTGCCGTCGACGCCGCCAATCGGCAGCGTTTCGCGCCACGCTGGGCCCCAGGGTTGGCGTGCGACCCAGTCGAGCAGCCGCACCATGCCGCGCGGGGCGATGCGGTTATAGGTCGACATGCCCGACCCGTCGGAAAAGTCGAACGCGGTGCGCGGCACCCCGGCGACGGCGAACAGCGCGGCGACCTTTGCTTGCCCGTCGGCGACCGATCCGGTGCCGTCGATCAGGCCGGTGCGGCGCAGCAGCAGTTCGGCGTGGAGATTCTGGCTGACCTTGTTGATCGTCCGCACATCCTCGGCCAGCGCGGGCGGGGTCAGCGCGGCCAGCCATACCGGTTCGGGCGGGCGCGGCGGCGGGGCGGTGCGCCGGGCCGGATCGTCGGTCGCGGGATCGTGCATGCGGTAGCGCGACGTCACCGTCCCGCTGACCTTCACCCCACGTTCGCGCAGCAGCGCGGCCAGCCGCCACGCTGCATAATGCGCCGGATCGTCAATGCCGAAGCGCAGCGTCCGTGGCGATGCATCGGCGGCAATGGTTCCGCTGAGGCGGATCGTGCGGTCGAACGGCAGCCGGTCGAACCCGATATCGGTCTTGCCGCCCGCCGCGACCGTCACGACACGATTGTCGATCGTGACATAGCCGAGATGCGCGATCTGCGGCGCCGCGCCCGGTCTCGTCGGCGTGAGGGTAGCGACCAGTTCGTTGTCGTCGAGGCTGAGCGCGGAATTGGCGGTGCCCGAGCGCGTCGGAATGTTGTTCCAGCTCATCCCCGAACTCCAGCGTTCGTCGGGGAACAGCGTCGCGTCGCCGGTGATGTTGCGCACCCGCCGGATCCCCGCCGCAATCGCGTTGGCGAGTTGGCTGAGGCAATTGGTGACGCAGTCCGCCGCGCTCGACAGGCGCGCATCGCCGCGTCCGGTGAGGATCACGTCCTTGCCCTCGACCCGCACCGCCGTGCCGCCGCGCGTATCGGGGGCAGTGATTGCGTCGGGCATCGCCCACCACGCGGCGGCGGTGGTCACGATCTTGGTATTGGACGCGGGGATGAAGCGCTCGTCGGGGCGGATTGCGACGATCTCGCGCCCGGTGCCGTCGCTGACCACGATTCCGAAGCGGGCGCCGCTCGGTGCCTTGGCGAACTCCGCCTCGACCCGGTCGCGCAGTGTCGGCGCGTCCTGCGCCAGAACCGGCGCGGCGAGCGCAAGCGCGATGAGGGTGAGGACGGCCCTCACAGCAAGGTTGGCGGCTCGGGTTTGCGCTTGGGTGGCTTGGCCGGGGCTGGGGCGGGCTCGTCCAGCTCGGCGCGCGGCGGCGCGAAGGGGGCGACGGTCACCTCCCCCGAATCCTGGAAGCGATAGCCGAGCGAGGCATGGCCCTTCACCGGCCCCGCGACATCGGCGACGAGGTAGAGCGGCCGGCGTTTCGATTCGACATAGAGCCGACCGAGATATTCCCCGATCATGCCGAGCACGAACATCTGCACCGCGCCGAGGAACACGACCACCAGCATGGTCGAGGTCCAGCCCTGCACCGCATTGCCGAACAGCCAGCCGATCACGATGTAGAGGAACAGCAGCACCGACAGGCCGGTGAGCGCCAGGCCGACATGGCTGGCGAAGCGCAAGGGTGCGGTCGAGAAGCCGGTCACCGCGTCGAGCGCGAAGCGGATCATTTTGGCGAGCGGATACTTCGTCTCGCCGGCATGGCGCTCATGCCGGTCATAGACGAACGGCACCTGCCGGAAGCCGACCCAGGCGACCATGCCGCGGATGAAGCGCGCCTGTTCGGGCAGCGACAGGAACGCGTCGAGCGCGCGGCGGCTCATCAGGCGGAAATCGCCGGTGTCGAGCGGGATCGGCGTATCGGTGATCCGGTCGAGCATGCGGTAGAACAGCGCGGCGGTCGCCTTTTTGAAAAACGTCTCGCCATCGCGCTTGCGGCGCACGGCATAGACCACGTCCGCGCCCTGTTCGCGCATCGTCGCGCGCATGTCGGACAGCAATTCCGGCGGGTCCTGCAGGTCGGCGTCGATCACGAGGATTTCGTCGCCCGCGCACAAGTCGAGCCCGGCGGTCAGCGCCAGCTGATGCCCGTGGTTGCGCGACAGATTGACCGCGACCAGATGCGGGTCGCCGGCCGATAGCCGCTGCATCACCGACCAGCTGCCGTCGCGCGACCCATCATTGACCAGGACGATCTCATAATCGTCGCCGACTGCCGCGCGCGCCGCCGCCGACACGCGGGCGTGCAGCAGCTCGAGACAGCCTTCCTCATTGTAGCACGGCACGACGACCGAGAGCTTTGGACGTTGCATGGCGCGGTCTTAGCGCGCCGCGCGGCCCTCGTCATGCGGGATTTGTGCCGACGCGGTTGACAGCCGAAACGACCCTGCCTATCCGCATCGCAAATAAGAATCAGTCGCATTAGCAATCTATAGGGGTGTCGTAATGATGATCAACCGAACCGGCCTTGCCACCGGCGTGGCGCTCGCCGCGCTGCTCGCGACGCCCGCTTGGGCGGGTGAAGCTGAAGCGGATCCGAAGAACACGGTGACCATCACCGCCACCCGCACGCCGGTCGCGACGGCGGATGCCCCGGCCACCGTCAGCGTGATCGACGAGGCGCAGATCGCCGACGAACTGGTCACCGACATCAAGGAGCTGGTGCGGTTCGAGCCGGGGGTGAGCGTGACCCGCCAGCCGACCCGCTTCGGCGCCGCGCTCGGCACGACGGGGCGCGCGGGCAATGAGGGCTTCACCATCCGCGGATTGGGCGGCAACCGTGTGCTGATCCAGGTCGATGGCGTGCGCGTGCCCGACGGGTTCAGCTTTGGCGCGCAGGGCGTCGGGCGCGGCGATTATGTCGACCTCGGCCTGATCAAGTCGGTCGAAATCCTGCGCGGCGCCTCCTCGGCGCTCTATGGCAGCGACGGGCTGGCGGGCGCGGTCAGCTTCATCACCAGCGACCCCAAGGATCTGCTGCGCGCGGGCCAGGGTTTCGGTGGACTGGTGCGCGCTGCCTATTCCTCCGCGGATGCCGAGTTCAGCGAAACCGCGATCGTCGCCGGGCGCTCGGGCGACTGGTCGGCAATGGCCGCCTATACCCGGCGCGATTTCCACGAATATGAGAATCAGGGGCAGGTCGGCGGCACCGGCGCAACGCGGACTCAGGCCAATCCGCAGGATGGGCGGTCGAACGCGGCGCTGGGGCGACTGGTCTATGAAAGCGGCGGACATCGCATCCGGCTGACCGGCGAGTATCTTGATACCCACCTCACCACCGACGTGCTGACCGGCCATAGCGCGAGCGTGCTCAACCTTGACGCGACCGACACCGGCCACCGCTGGCGCACCGCGCTCGACTGGACGCTGACCGGGGAGGGGATGGTCGAGTCCGCGCGGCTCGCACTCTATCTCCAGGATTCGGAGGACAGCCAGTTCACGTTCGAGGATCGCAATCCGGCGGTCGATCGCACCCGGCTCAACATCTTCAAGAACCGCGTCTACGGCGCGGCGGGTGAGGCGCGGTTCAATTTCGGAACTGCCGACGTGCCGCTGCGGCTGATCGTCGGCGGCGACATCAGCCAGACCGAGCAACAGGGGCTGCGCGACGGCACCGTGCCGCCTGCCGGCGAGACCTTCCCGACCCGCGCCTTTCCCGACACCGATTACACGCTGATCGGCCTGTTCGCGGCGGGAGAGGTGACGCTCGGACCCGTCACGCTGCACCCGGCGCTGCGCTTCGACCATTTCGACCTGTCGCCCGACATGAGCCAGACTTTCCCCGGCATCACCCCGGTCGCGCAGAACGGATCGCGCGTCTCGCCCAAGCTCGGCGCGGTGGTAAAGCTCGGTGACCGCATCCGCCTGTTCGCCAACTATGCGCAGGGGTTCAAGGCGCCCGAGCCGAGCCAGGTCAACGCCTTCTTCGGTAACCTCGGCTTTGGCTATATCGCCGCGCCCAGCCCGGACCTGCGCCCCGAAACCAGCGCCAGCTTCGAAGCGGGCGTGCGGTTCCTTGGCGACAATGTCCGGCTCGACCTGACCGCCTTCCATGCCGATTATGACGACTTCATCTCGCAGGAGGTGGTCGGCGGCAGTTTCACCCCTGCCGATCCGGCGATCTACCAGTTCATCAACATCGACAAGGCCGAGGTCGAAGGGATCGAGGCGAAGTTCGAGGCGTGGAGCGACACCGGCTTCACCGGGAGGCTGTCCATCGCTTACGCGACCGGCGACGAGATCGCGCCGAGCGGCACCCGCGCGCCTTTGCTGACGGTCGATCCGCTCAAGGTCGTGATCGGCGCAGGCTGGCGCGATCCGGGCGGACGGTTCGGCGGGCAGTTGATCGCGACGCATAGCGCGAAGAAGGAAACCGACCGCGCGGGCGGCGGCTATACTCCGCCCGCCTTCACAACGCTCGACCTCACGGCCTTTGCGAAGGTCACCGACAGCATCACGCTGCGCGGCGGCGTCTTCAACCTGACCGACGAGACCTATGCCTGGTGGAGCGATGTGCGCGGCCTGTCGCCGACTTCGACCATCAAGGACGCCTACACCCAGCCGGGCCGCAACGGCAGCGTGTCGGTCAGCTTCCGCTTCTGAACAGCGACATAAAACGGAGGGAAACGATGAAACACTGGATACGCCTCGGCATCGCCGCAGCGCTGATGACCGCGACCGCCGCCCCGGCACTGGCCGATGGCCCGGTCCGTGTACGCACGCCGGAAGAGGAAAAGGCATCGTTCGAAGCCGACCGCCGCGACATCCTCGCGATGGCGGGCAACTACAAGGTCCGCTTCGACATGCGCGAATCGACGCCGTGGCGCGAAGGCTATGCGCCGATCGAGGCAAAGATTTCGGGCGGGCATGAATCGGTCCGGGTGATCGAGGATGCCGGCCGCGTGATCCGCCTCCAGCATCTGCTGGTCGTCAGCCATGAAGGCAAGGATCACGTCATCAAGCATTGGCGGCAGGACTGGGAATATGAGCCGGAAAAGGTGCTGGTCTATTCCGGCCCCGACAGCTGGACCTGGGAAGAAGTGCCAGAACGCATGCGCGCCGGCCGCTGGTCGCAGACCGTGTATCAGGTCGACGACAGTCCCCGCTATGGCGGCTGGGGCCAGTGGACGACCGAGGCCGGCGTGCGGCGCTGGCGCTCCAACTGGACCTGGCGTCCGCTCGCCCGGCGCGATGCGGTGCGCGGCCCGGTCTATGACCGCTATCTCGGCATCAACCGCCACCAGAGCTTTCCCGGCGGCTGGATCCATTGGCAGGACAATACCAAGATGGGCCAGTTCGACGGCAAGCTCGCGCCGGTGGTGCAGGAATATGTCCTCAACACCTACACCAGGTTCGACGGCTACAGCGTCAAGGCGGCGGACGACTATTGGGCGGCGACCAAGGGCTATTGGGCCGCGATCCGCGCCGAATGGGACCGCATCGCCGCCACCAAGAACGGCATCCGCATCACCGAGGCGGCCGAATCCGGCACGGTGATCGCGAGCCGCCTGCTGGAGATCGCTGGCGACGTGCAAAGCGGCAAGACCAAGGAGGCTGACGCGATCAAGACCGCCAGGGCGCTGATGGATCAGGCGACCCGCGCCGCCAACTGACCTGACCCTCCGGCTCGCGCGAACGTGCCGGTTCCTGCCCGCCCCGGATCAGCCCCGGGGCGGGCTTCGTGCGTCAGACCCGCTCCGCCGAACTCACCGCGTCCGCCGCACGCAGCGCCGCGATCAGCTTCATCAGATGCGCGGCGTCGCGCACTTCGACGTCGATCATGTTGGTGTGGAAGGTCGTGTCGCGCGTGTCGAAGCGGATGTTGAGGATGTTCGCCTTGTGCTGCCCCAGCAGCGTCGCGACCACGCCCAGCGCGCCGGGTTCGTTCTTCAGCGTCACGGCAATGCGCGCGGTGCCGCCCTCGGCCTTGTCGCCCCAGCCGATATCGACCCAGTCCTGATCCTCGACCGCGTCGAGCTTGGCGCAGCTGATCTGGTGGATTTCGATCGGGGCATGGGGCTGGCGCACGCCGACGATGCGGTCGCCCGGCACCGGGTGGCAGCACGCGGCAAGGGTGAAGGCGACGCCGGGGGTCAGGCCCTTGATCGAGATCGGGACACGCTGAACCGGCATCAGCGCCGCCTCATCCTCGGTCGATCCGGGCATCAGCGCTTCCATCACCTGCGCGTCGGTGACCTTTTGCCGCGCGATCGCCTCCATCAGCGAGTCGGCATCCTCCAGCTTCAGCCGCGTCAGCGCGATGCCCAGCGCTTCCTCGCCGATCGGCACCGGCAGGCGCCCGACAATCTCGTCGTATAGCTTGCGGCCCAGCGCGATCGTCTCGTCGCGCTCCTTGTGGCGCAAATGCCGGCGGATCGCCGCGCGCGCCTTGCCGGTAATCGCGAAATTGAGCCAATTGTCCTGCGGCCGCTGCGCCTTGGAGCGCAGGATCGCGACCTGATCGCCCTGCGCGATTTCGGTGCGCAGCGGGACGACGCGGCCGTTGATCTTGGCGCCCACCGCCTGATCGCCAAGGTCGGTGTGCACCGCATAGGCAAAGTCGATCGGCGTCGCGCCCTTGGGCAGCTGGATCAGCTCACCCTTGGGGGTGAAGGCAAAGATGCGATCCTGATACATCGCCATCTTGGTGTGTTCGAGCAGTTCTTCGGGGCTTTCGGCCTGTTCGAGAATGTCGACCAGATCGCGGATCCAGCTGACCTGCGTGTCGGGGCGCACCGCATCCTGCTTGTACGCCCAATGCGCGGCGAGCCCGTGTTCGGCCTGCGCGTGCATTTCGTGCGTGCGGATCTGGATTTCGACGCGGGTATCGCCGGCATGGATGATGCTGGTGTGCAGCGAACGATATCCGTTGCGCTTGGGCGTCGAGATATAATCCTTGAACCGGCCCGGCACCATCGGCCAGCGGCGGTGGATGATGCCGAGCGCGCGGTAGCATTCCTCTTCGCTGCCGACGATCGCGCGGAACGCCATGATGTCGGACAGTTGCTCGAAGCTGACATGCCGCTCCGACATCTTCTTCCAGATCGAATAGGGGTGTTTCTCGCGCCCGGAAATCTCCGTTTCGACCCCGCCGCGCGAGAGCAGCAATTTGAGGCCCGATCCGATCTTGGCGATCCGGTCCTCGCCCTCGACCTTCAGCGCTTCGAGCCGCTTGGTGATCGATTCATAGGCTTCGGGTTCGAGCTGCTGGAAGGCGAGCGTCTGCATCTCCTTCATGAACTCATACATGCCGATCCGCTCGGCGAGCGGGGCATAGATGTCCATCGTCTCGCGCGCGATCCGCCGCCGCTTCTCAGGCTTTGGAATATGATGCAGCGTCCGCATATTGTGCAGCCGGTCGGCCAGCTTGACCAGCAGCACGCGGATGTCGTCCGACATGGCGAGCAGGAATTTGCGCAGATTCTCCGCCGCGCGCTCGCTTTCGGTCTGCGCCTCGATCTTGGACAGCTTGGTCACGCCATCGACCAGTCGCGCGACGCTCGGGCCGAACTTGGCCAGGATCTCGTCCGGCGTGGCGACCGTATCCTCGATCGTGTCGTGCAGGATCGCGGTGGCGATCGTCTCGTCATCCAGATGCAGGTCGGTCAGGATGCCGGCCACCTCGATCGGATGGCTGAAATAGGGGTCGCCATTCGCGCGTTTCTGGCTGCCATGCGCCTGCATCGAAAAGACATAGGCGCGGTTCAGCAACGCCTCATTGGCTTCGGGGTCGTAGGAGAGGACCCGGTCGACGAGTTCATATTGACGCAGCACGGATCGAATGTGGGGTGGGAGGCTGCTGCTTTGCAACAGCTTTCACGCGAAACGGGCACCGGCGGCTGCCGATGCCCGTTTCACTGTTGCGTCAATGTGACGCGCGCGGACTTACTTGGCGCGTGCGTTGCACGCAGCCAGCGTCTCGGCGTCGAATGCCGTGCCGGCGACGGTGAAGCTGGTCAGTGCGCCGACGCGCTGGACAACGCGCTCGCACATCACCTTGTCGGTCATGGTCGACTTGGGTGCGGCGCAGCTGCCGTCCTTGCACTTCCAGACGGTGGTCTGGGTGATGAAGCTGGCCTTTTTCGGGGCTTCGGCGGGGGTCGCGGTGTAATGGCCCGACTGGGCCAGCGCGGGGGCGGCCGTGGTCGCAAAGCAGAGCGCGGCAGCGACGATCGGAGCGAGGCGGATCATGTTACTCTCCCAGGGTGCAGCGCAACAAAGGTTGCGAATCGCTACCTAGTCGGATAGATTTTCAGTTGCAACGGAAAACGTTTGCTGCGGCGCGAAAGGAATATCGCGTTGTGCAGCGTCGAAAATGAGGTAGGTTCTTTCGGTCATGGGTCATCACGGACTGCGGGAACCGCTGCGTCAGCTTGCCACTCAGTGCAGCCTTCCGGCCGCGCTCGAGGCGATGGGCGAGCGCTGGTCCTTCCTGATCCTGCGGGCCGCGTTTAACGGCCTGTATCATTTCGAGGAATTCCAGTCGGAGCTGGGGATTGCGCGCAACATCCTGGCCAACCGCCTGTCGCGGCTGGTCGATCACGGCATCCTCGCCCGCCAGACCTGCGACGATGACCGGCGCAAGGTCGAATATCGCCTGACCGAAAAGGGGTTCGCACTGCTCCCGACCATGGTTGCGCTGCGGCAATGGGGCGAGCGCTGGGAAACCGGGATGCCGGCCACCCCGGTACTCGTCGATGCGCGCGATCATCGCCGGATCGCCCCGATTCAGGTGATGAGCCATGATGGCCGCGTGCTCGGCAAGCACGACCTGATCTGGTCGCTGCCCGAGGATGTGGTGGGCGACGCCGGCTGAAGCCGATCCGCTAGGCGGCGGCGCGTTCGCTGCGGTTGCGACCGCGCGACTTGGCACGATACAGCGCCGCATCGGCGATGCGGAAGACCTCGTCCGATGACAGGTCGGCGCGGATCGGCGCCACGCCGGCGCTGACCGTGATGGTGAAGGTCGCGCCGCCGGCATGGATGCGCGCGTCCTGCAGCGACTGGCGAATCCGCTCGCACGCGGCATGCGCGCCGCTGGTTGCCAGGCCCGGGAACAGCACCGCGAATTCCTCGCCCCCCAGTCGGCCGATCACGTCCTCGACGCGCAGATTGGCACGCAGCACGTCGGCAAAGTGAAGCAGCGCGGCATCGCCGGCGTCATGCCCATGGCTGTCGTTGACCCGCTTGAAATGGTCGAGGTCGAACAGCGCGAGCGCCGCCGGCCGGTCGGCGGACGTCGACCGGTACAGGTCGATCCGGTCCTGAAAGGCGCGACGATTGAGGACGCCGGTCATCGGATCGGTCGTGGCCTGCCGCATCAGGTCCGCCTCGCGCGCCTTGTGCTGGCTGACCTCGCGCAGCACGGTGACGACACTTTGTGCGGTGCCATCGTCGTCGCGCACCGCGCGTGCGGTCGATTCGAACCAGCGGACGCCGCCACTGGCGGTGATCCCGCGAAATTCGAACCGCTGGGTCTTGTCCGGATCGGCGATCGCGGCGTGATAGGCCGCGTCGACGATCTCCCGATCAAGTTCGAACACCAGGTCGACCGGGCTGTGGCCGATCAGCGTCTCCGGCGCGTGGCCGGTCACCTCGCGCAACGACGGTGAGGCGAATTCGACCAGCCCGGTCGGCCCGAGCGTCAGCACCACGTCGGACACATGGTCGGCGATCAGGCGATAGCGCGCCTCGCTCGCGGCAATGGCCGAGGTCAGGCGCTGGTTGCGGGTGATCATCGTCGCGAACGGCACCGCCGTCAGGAACAGCACGGCCAGGTAGAATTGAAAGAACTGCAACCGGAAGGCCGGCGTGCCGGAAATCAGCTCGGCGGGGCCGGTGCCCAGTGCGGTAAAGCCCGCGCCGATCACCGCGATCACGAAAATGCCGAGCGCGGCGCCGGCAACGCGAAACGCCATCGTGGCGATGATCAGCGGCAGGATCGGGACAAACATCAGCGGCAGTCGCGTCTGCGCGAAGCACAGGCCCGTGACCGCGACGATCAGCATGCCGACTGCGGCAAAGCGCGCGGGCGCACCCGGCTGCAGCGCGCGTTCGCGATAGAGCGGTCCGGTCATCGCGATCAGCGCGATCGGGGTACAGATCAGCGTGCCGAGGCCATGGCCGATGCCCCAGCTCATCCACACGGTCCACGGATCGACCCCCAGATGCAGCCACACGGCAACCGCCGGCAGCAGCCCGGCGACGAGCGGCGCGACGATCCCGGCGCTGGCGACAAAGGCGCCGAGCGTGCCGAGCGACAAGAAGACGCGGGCATCCGCGCCCATGCGGCGCAGCAGCAGCCACGCGATGAGCGACTCGGCGACATTGGCGATCGCGAAGATCGGCGCCAGCAGCGCCATCGGCGACAGGGCGAGCGACGCCGCGATCGAGGCAGCGAAGCACGCGACAACATGCAGTGGCCGTTCGCGCGCCGGCCGGGTCAGCAGCGCCGCGATCAACGGGGCATTGGCCATCCACATCAGTGCGATATGACCACTCAGCCGGGTCAGCGCGATCGCGCTCGCCGCGCACAGGAAATAGGCGATCGCCACCGTCGCGATCACCAGCCGGTCCCGCCGCATCATGCTTCGCACGCCCATGCCCGGACGCTAGGCGCGCGAGGTTAATGGCGCGTTGCCGAACCCTCCGTCGGATTGCCTAGCGCGCGATCAGGCGATCGGTGCCATTCGCGCGCGGACCGCATCGGGAACGGCGGTCGAGCGCCCGGTGTCGAGGTCGACATTGACATGGACCAGTTCGATGACGGTATGCAGCGCGCCGGTCGCGGCGTGGACCAGTTCGACGCGGCTGGTGACGCTCGACCGGCCGACCCGTTCGGTGCGGACGCGGGCGTCGAATTCGTCGTCGTAACGGAACGGCAGCTTGTAATCGACCACCGCCCGCGCGACGTGAAACTCCATCGCGGCCCATTCGGGCAGCTCGGCGAGGCGCAACCAGCGCCAATATTCGCTCAGCGCGACATCGGCATATTCAAGATAGCGGGAGTTGAAGACGACCTTCTGGCCGTCAATCTCGGCGTAGCGCACGCGCAGCCGGGTCGAAAAGTCGAATTGGTTGTCGGTCATATCGTTGCAGTGGCGCAACACTGTCCCGATTTCAATCATTGCCGCCTGTGGCCCGCATCGCCCGCGCTCGACGGCAACCGGCCACGTGGTTACTGACCTGTCTGCCGCCGAATCAACAGGTTGGGGCGGCATTCTAAGGCCTTTCAGGGCCATTCTCGACAGGGGGTAATATGAAGAAGTTTCTGGTCGCCGCGGCCGCGCTGGCGTGCGTCCCGGGCGTTGCGTTCGCGCAAGATGCCGCGCCCGAGGGCAATCGGTTCGACGGCCTGCGCGTCGAGGCGCGGCTTGGCTATGAAACGCCGACCGTCAGCGGCGATGGCGATGTGTACAAGATCGGCAGCGCCATGTCCTATGGCGGTGAACTCGGTTTCGACCTCGCGGTCAGCAACACCGTGACCGTCGGCCCGTTCGTGAACTACGAGTTTTCGGGTGTGGAGCTGTGCGACGGGGCGGACTGCCTTGACGTGCAGAGCAACCTCGCCGCCGGTGCGCGCGTCGGTGTCGACCTGGGCGGTAACGCCGCCATCTATGGCAAGCTTGGCTACGCCTCGCTGACCATCGAGGCAAGCAACGGCGCCGTGTCGGCGACTGACAGCAAGGGCGGCGTTTATGGCGCGATCGGCACCGAACTGAGCGTGACCGACAAGGCCTATGTCAATCTCGAACTGGCCTATGCCGATTTCGGTGATTTCTACGGCACCGGCTTCAACCTGCAGCGCCGTCAGGCGTCGATTGGCTTCGGCTTCCGCTTCTGATCCGTTCGGATCGGTGATTGAAAAGGGGCGCTCCACCCGGGGCGCCCCTTTTTTGATTCAAGCCGATTTCGCGCCGGTGTTGACGCCCATCGATTGCAGATAGCGTTTCACGTTGCGCGCGGCCTGGCGCAGCCGCTGTTCATTCTCGACCATCGCGATGCGCACGAACCCTTCGCCATTCTCGCCATAGCCGACGCCCGGCGCGACCGCGACCTTGGCATGGGTCAGCAGCTGCTTGGAGAATTCGAGGCTGCCGAGATGCGCCAGCGCGGGCGGGAGCGGGGCCCAGGCGAACATGCTGGCGGGCGGAGGCGGGATGTCCCACCCGGCGCGGCCGAAGCTTTCGACCAGAACGTCGCGGCGCTTGTGATAGAGCTGGCGGTTCTTCTCGACAATGTCCTGCGGCCCGTTGAGCGCGGCGCAGGCGGCGGCCTGGATCGGGGTGAAGGCGCCGTAATCGAGGTATGATTTCACGCGCGTCATCGCCGCGATCAGCTGTTTGTTGCCGACCGCAAAGCCCATGCGCCAGCCGGCCATCGAATAGGTCTTGGACAGCGAGGTGAATTCGATCGCGACATCCTTGGCGCCCGGCACCTGCAGGATCGAAACGGTCGGCTTGCCGTCGAAATACAGCTCCGAATAGGCAAGGTCGGACAGGATCCAGACCTTGTTCTCCTTCGCCCAGGCGACCAGCCGCTCGTAGAAAGCGAGGTCGACCGTCTCGGCCGTCGGGTTGGACGGATAGTTGACGACCAGGATGCTCGGGCGCGGCACGGTGAACGCGATCGCGCGCTCGAGGCTTTCGAAATACGCCTCGTTCGGCGTCGTCGGCACCGCGCGGATCGTTGCGCCCGCAAGGATGAAGCCGAAGGTGTGGATCGGATAGCTGGGGTTGGGCGCGAGCACGACATCGCCCGGCGCGGTGATCGCGGTGGCAAGGCTGGCCAGCCCCTCCTTCGACCCCATCGTCACCACGACCTCGCTATCCGGATCGATATCGACGCCGAAGCGGCGGCCATAATAATTCGCCTGGGCGCGGCGCAGGCCGGGAATGCCCTTGGACTGCGAATAGCCGTGCGCGTCGGGTTTGCGCGCGACTTCGATCAGCTTTTCGATGACATGATCGGGCGGGGGCAGGTCGGGATTGCCCATGCCCAGGTCGATAATGTCCTCTCCCGCCGCGCGCGCCGCTGCCCGCATCGCGTTGACTTCGGCGATGACATAGGGGGGCAGGCGCTTCATGCGGTAGAATTCTTCGGACATCGTCTGGGGTTCCGGCTCCTCGGGGTGGTGCGCGACGCGCAATGCCTCGTTATACAGGGGGAAGGGCGGCAAGCCAGAGGAGAGGCGCGTGGCGACGGCAAAGAAAAAGACGACGACCGCAAAGACGAAGCCTGACACCGCCACCACCGCCGCGAAGCCCAGGGCCAAGCGCGCAGCCAAGCCGAAACCCGATCCCAAGCCGGCTCCTGACGCCGCTGCCGACGCGAAGCCCGCGCTGGAGGATCTGCAGCACTGGACCTGGGTGTTCGGGCGCGCGCAGCAGATGATGATGGAGCAGGGGCTGGACCTTGTCGGCCAGATGTCGACGCATGTGCCCCCGATGCCGGCTGTGCCGCCGGTCGATCCGGCTGCGGCGATGCGCGCGGGGGCGGAGCTCTGGGCGGACACGATGACGCTGTGGCAGCGTTTCCTCGACCCGGCCGCCGCGCCGAAGTTCGAGGAAACGCCCGAACAGGCGCGCGACAAGCGTTTCAAGGCGCCGCAATGGCGCGAACAGCCGGTGTTCGACTTCATTCGCCAGAGCTACCTCACGCTGTCGAACCACCTGCTCAAGGGCGTCGATCAGGTCGAGGGGCTGTCTCCGAAGCAAAAGGAACAGCTGCGCTTCGCGACGCAGGGCTTCATCGACGCGATGAGCCCGAGCAACTTCCCCGCGACCAATCCGCTGGTGGTCGAACGGACGATCGAGACCAAGGGCGAGAATCTGCTCAAGGGGCTCGCGCACATGCTCAACGATCTGTCCAAGGGGCAGATGACCCAAACCGTCGAGGGCGCATTCGCGGTAGGGGAGAATATCGCGACCACGCCGGGCCGGGTGGTCAAGCGCACGCCGCTCTACGAACTGATCCAGTACTCGCCGACGACGGAGACCGTGTTCGAGACGCCGCTGGTGATCTTTCCGCCGTGGATCAACCGCTTCTACATTCTCGACCTGACGCCGGAAAAGAGCTTCATCCGCTGGGCGGTGGAGCAGGGGCTGACCGTGTTCGTCGTGTCGTGGAAGTCGGCGGATGCGACGATGGCCGATGTCATCTGGGACGATTATGTCGAGCGCGGGCAGATCGACGCGATCGACACGATCCGCGAACTGCTCGGCGTCGAGAGCGTCCACGCGATCGGCTATTGCGTCGCCGGGACCACGCTCGCCGCGACGCTTGCGGTGCTCGCCGCGCGGGGCGAGGCGGCGAAGGTCAAAAGTGCGACCTTCTTCACCGCGCAGGTCGATTTCAGCGAGGCCGGCGACCTCAACGTATTCGTCGATGACGAGCAACTGGCGCTGATCCAGTCGCTGAGCAGCGACGGGTTCCTTGACGGGCGCTACATGGCCGCAACCTTCAACCTGCTGCGCGGGCGCGACCTGATCTGGAACTATGTCACCAGCAACTATCTGCTGGGTGAGGATTATGTCCCGTTCGACCTGCTCCACTGGAATTCGGACGTCACCAACCTGCCGGCGAAATGGCATGCCAGCTACCTGTCCGACCTGTATCGCGACAATCTGCTCGTCCGGCCCGGTGCGTTGGCGATCGCGGGGACCCCGATCGACCTGCACCGGATCACCACCCCCTGCTATGTCCAGGCGGGGCGCGAGGATCACATCGCGCCGGCGCGCAGCGTGTGGAAGCTGATGGACCAGCTTGCCGGCCCGCGGCGCTTCGTGCTCGCCGGATCGGGGCATATCGCCGGGGTCGTGAACCCGCCGGCTGCGGGCAAATATCAATATTGGGTCAACCCCGATCCGGTCGCTTCGCTCGATGCCTTTGTTGCAGGTGCAACAGAGGTGAAGGGCAGCTGGTGGCCGGACTGGATCGACTGGATCGCGGCGCACGACCCGAACCGCGTCCCGGCAACGGGCGCCCGTTGCCCTAGCGTCAATCCCGAATTGGGCGACGCGCCAGGGACCTATGTGCGGCAGCGCTAGTTTTTTGTGCACTGCACAATATCGCCCTTGAAACCGGGCTGATCCGGCGTTATATGCTGCATTGCAATAATCGCAGCGAGGACGTCGATATGGCCAGCAAGGGTCCGCGTACCGGGGCGAAGAAGCCGGTGGGCAAGGCGCCGATCGCAAAGGTCGCGTCGCAGCCAGCTACTCCGGAGCCGAGCGCGCCGGCTGTTGCAGCGGCAACGCCGGCCGAACCGGTCGCGGTCGAGCCGATTGCCGACGTGCCCGCTGAACCGATCGCGATGGTCGCAGAGGACGCGCCGGCAGCGATCGAACAGATTGAAGACGCGGTCGAGGCCGTCGCCGAGCCCGCAGTGGAAGCTGTTACCGAAGTCATCGAAACCACCGCCCCGCAGATGGCGGACACCGCAAGCAAGGGAACTGCAATCATGGAAGCCACGATGGAAAAGACCCAGGCGATGTTCGCCGAAATGAACGAGCGCGCCAAGGCAGCGGTCGAAAAGAACACCAAGCTGGTCGGCGAAATGACCGAGCTGGCGAAGGGCAATGTCGAAGCGCTGGTCGAAAGCGGCAAGATCGCTGCCAAGGGCTTTGAGTCGATCGGTCAGGACGCTGCGGAATATAGCCGCAAGCAGTTCGAGCAGGCCACCGCCACGATGAAGAGCCTGGCCGCGGTCAAGTCGCCGGCCGACTTCTTCAAGCTGCAGAGCGACTATGTCCGCACCGCGTTCGATTCGATGGTCGCCGAAACCTCGAAGACCACCGAAGCGATGATCAAGCTGGCCGGCGATGCCGCTCAGCCGGTGTCGAACCGCGTCGCGGTGGCGATGGAAAAGGTCAAGACCGCGGCCTGAACGGGTCGCAGGTTCTGACGAAACGGATCGGGGCGGTCGCGCGATGCGGCCGCCCTTTTTCGTGTCTGTCCGCCGGACGGACGATTGCGTGCCGTTTCCGGCGTGCGCGCCCCTTGCCCTCGACTCGCGGCTCCCTTATTTTCCGGAGCCTCATGACCGTGTTGCGCAATCCTGCCCCGATGGCCCCGTTCGCGATGGGCGACCCCGACCGCGATGACGATGAGGGGACGACGACTGGCGTCGCCACGCGCACGCGTGCGAAGACCAAGAAGCCGACACCCTATCGCGTGCTGATGCTCAACGACGATTACACGCCGATGGAGTTCGTCGTGCTGGTGCTTCAGCGCTTTTTCCGGATGGATATGGAGGAAGCGACGCGGGTGATGCTGCAGGTGCATCAGCGCGGCGTCGGCGTGTGCGGCGTGTTCAGCTACGAGGTTGCGGAAACCAAGGTGGCACAGGTGATCGACTTCGCCCGGCAGCATCAGCATCCGCTGCAATGCACGCTGGAAAAGGCCTAGCCGGCGGGGGCGGGGCCGGCCGCCCAGCGCGGGTCAGCGCGGCTCCGGCAACCAGCTGAGGTCCAGCC
Organism: Sphingomonas sp. BE123; assembly: GCF_031456015.1. Lineage (NCBI taxonomy): Bacteria > Pseudomonadati > Pseudomonadota > Alphaproteobacteria > Sphingomonadales > Sphingomonadaceae > Sphingomonas > Sphingomonas sp. BE123. The sequence continues at coordinate 1,043,638 of NZ_JAVDTW010000002.1, forward strand.
CGGCATAGCGGTTCACATAATTGGCGGTGTAGGCGAGCGCGGCTTCATCGAGCAACGTCACCCGCCCCGATTCGCGCCCGATCAGCCCCTCTTCCTCCAATTGCCGCAGCATGCGGTTGACATGGACCGAGGTGAGGCCCGTCGCGTCGCCAATTTCCTCCTGGGTCAGCCCCAGGTTGAACGCCTTGTCGATCGTCTTGTCGGTGCCGCGCAGCCGATTGCGCATTTCGAGCAGCAGCGCCGCAACGCGCGCCTTGGCCGAGGTGCGGCCGAGTGCCGCCAGCCGGTCGGTCAGTGCGACGCGTTCGATCTGGCACAGTACCAGGATCAGCGCGGCGAGGCGCGGGTGCGCGACGGTCAGCGCGCTGAACGCGGGCCGGTCGAACGGGCACACCACGCAGTCGGACAGCGCGCAAAGCGTTTCCGGCGACTCGCGATAGACGAGGCTCGACACGCCCAGCATGTCGCCGGGAAAGTGGAAGCGCAGGATCTGCCGGCTGCCATCGTCCAGCAGGACGTAACTCATCACCAGCCCCTTGCGGAGGATGAACAATTCGTCTGCCCGCTCATTCTCGCGCAGCAGGATGGCGCCGCGCCGGATATGGCGCTGCCGTTCCTCCAGACGTTCGAGCGCGGCCTGTTCTTCCGGTACGAGCGTAACCAGCTCGCCCAGAATCTCCGCGAAACAACTCCCTGACACTCTGTCCCTTCCCCCAACTTCCTCCTGCAAAGCAGTCCCGAAAAATCAGCGCATTAAAGTCGATCAAGCCGCGAAACACTTGGCCGCACTTGCGCCGCTTCCTTGACGCGATAGAAGCCCGTGAATGGACCGTATTCTCATTCGCGGCGGACGCCGCCTAGCTGGTAACATTGCAATATCGGGGGCCAAGAACGCCGCGCTGACGCTGATGCCGTGCGCGTTGCTGACCGATGAGCCGCTGACGCTGCGCAACCTGCCGCGGCTCGCCGATGCCGACAGCTTCGGGCATCTGCTCAACGAACTCGGCGCCTCGACCGCGATCGAGGGGACTCGCCCGAATGATTTCGGCCGCGTGCTCACCGTGCGCGCCTCGCGCCTGACCTCGACCGTCGCGCCTTATGATATCGTGCGCAAGATGCGCGCGTCGATCCTCGTGCTCGGTCCGCTGCTGGGGCGCGAGGGCGAGGCAACGGTGTCGCTGCCCGGTGGCTGTGCGATCGGCAACCGCCCGATCGACCTGCATCTGAAGGCGCTCGAAGCCATGGGCGCGGAGATCGAACTGGCCGCCGGCTATGTGAAGGCGACCGCACCCAAGGTGAACGGCGTTGGGCGTTTGCCCGGCGGCAAGTATCGCTTCCCGGTCGTCTCGGTCGGCGCGACCGAGAATGCGCTGATGGCTGCAGTCACCGCGCGTGGGACCACGGTGCTCGACAATGCCGCGCGCGAGCCGGAGATTGTCGACCTGTGCAATCTGCTGGTCGCGATGGGCGCGTCGATCCACGGCATCGGCACCGAAACGCTGACGATCGAGGGCCGCGAGCGCCTGCACGGCGCGACCTATGCCGTCATGCCCGACCGGATCGAGGCGGGCAGCTATGCCTGTGCCGCAGCGATCACCGGCGGCGACGTGGTGCTGGACGGGGCCAAGGCCGACGACATGCGCGCGACGCTCGACGCGCTGGTCGAGGCGGGGGTGACGGTCGAGGAACTGCCGGGCGGCATCCGCGTCGCTGCCGACGGCCCGCTCAAGCCGATCACCCTGTCGACCGCGCCCTATCCGGGCTTCGCCACCGACATGCAGGCACAGTTCATGGCGATGCTGTGCAAGGCGGACGGTGCCAGCGTGCTGACCGAAACGATCTTCGAAAACCGCTACATGCACGTGCCCGAACTCGCACGCATGGGCGCCGACATCACCGTCAGCGGCCGCACCGCCGTGGTGCGTGGCGTCGATCGCATGGTCGGTGCGCCGGTGATGGCAACCGACCTGCGCGCATCGATGAGCCTGATCCTCGCCGGCCTCGTCGCCGAGGGCGAAACCCAGGTCAGCCGCATCTATCACCTCGACCGCGGCTATGAGCGGCTTGAGGAAAAGCTGCAGGGCGTCGGCGCCGACATCGAACGCGTCGGTGACGGCTAGGGATTTAATCCTCCCCCGCCAGGGGGAGGTGGCGCCGAAGGCGACGGAGGGGGAGGATGGCGACGTCCTCCCCCTTCTTGCGTCATCCCTTCCTCCCCCTCCGTCAGCTGCGCTGACACCTCCCCCTGGCGGGGGAGGATTGAGATCGCGAATGTCCAGCGTTGCTGTTACCTGACCGGCAAGACCGACTCGCCGGAGACTGCATATGCGCCTGATCGTTGGACTTCTCGCCGGGCTGTCGCTGGCGGGCTGCGCATCGCAACGGGCGGCGACGCCAACCGCGTCGGTCAGCGTGCGCATCATCGCGTTCAATGATTTTCACGGCGCGCTCGAAACCCCGGCGCGGCCGATCGACGTGCAGGCGGCGGACGGCACGACGGTCAAGGTGCCCGCCGGCGGCGCGGCCTATTTCGCCTCGGCGGTTCAGGCGCTCAAGGCGGGCAACCCCAACACGGTCGTCGTCGCGGCGGGCGATCTGACCAGCGCCAGCCCGCTCGTCTCGTCGCTGTTCCTCGACGAACCGACGGTCAAGGCGCTGAGCATGGCGGGCCTTGAGTTCAACGCCGCCGGCAACCATGAATTCGATCGCGGGACGAAGGAACTGCTGCGTCTCCAACGGGGCGGATGCGAGAAGAATGCGGTGGCCCAGCCGTGCCAGCTCGAACCGTTCAAGGGCGCGTCCTACACCTATCTCGCCGGGAACACGCTGGATGCGTCGGGCAAGAGCCTGATGCCCGCGACCGGCCTCAAGACATTCGGCAGCGGCAAGACCAGGGTCACGATCGGCTTTATCGGCCTGACCACGCGCATGACCGGCACCTATGTCGATCCGGCGGGGATCGTCGGTTACCGCTTCGCCGATGAGGCGGAGACCGCGAACACGCTGATCCCGCAGCTCAAGGCACAGGGTGCCGACGCGATCGTGCTGATGGTGCATGAGGGCGGCTATCCCGCCCGCTCGGATCAGCCGAACCGGTGCGACGGGCTGTCGGGCCCGATCCTCGACATCATGGAGCGGCTCGACCCCGGCGTCGACGTGATCGTCTCGGGCCACACCCACCGCGCTTATGTCTGCGATTATTCCGCCACCAACCCGGCCAGGCCGGTGCTGCTGACCAGCGCCGGCAATAACGGCGTGATGCTGACCGGCATCGACCTGACCTTCGATCCCGTCACCCGGAAAGTGTCGGCGCGGTCGGCGCGGCAAGTGATCGTGCAGGGCGATGGCGCGGTCAGCGCGGGCGGGCCGGTCAAGGCGAACCCGGCATTCCCGACCTATCCCGCCGACCCGGCGGTCGCCGCGCATGTCGCGCGCTACGCCGCCGCCGCCGCCCCGCTCGCCCGCCGCCCGGTGGGCAAGGCATCCGCGCCGATCCTGCGCAATGAGGATAGCGAGCTGGTCGAATCGCCGCTCGGCCTGCTGATCGCCGATGCGCAGCTCGCCGCGACGCGCAAGGATGGGGCTCAGATCGCGCTGATGAACCCCGGCGGGGTGCGCGCGTCGATTACCCCCGCGGCAGACGGGACGGTGACGTTCGGCGACCTCTACACCACCCAGCCGTTCGGCAATAACCTGCAGGTGCGCGAATATAGCGGCGCGCAATTGCTTGCCGTTCTGGAGCAGCAATTCACCAATGAAGACGGCCCGAAGCTGCTGTTCCCGGCGGGGCTAACCTACAGCTATGACCGGTCGCGGCCGGAGGGACAGCGGATCATCGCGCCGCTGGTGCAGGGAAAACCGCTCGACCCGGCGGCGCGCTATCGTGTCGCGATGAACGGCTTTCTCGCCGGGGGCGGCGACAGCTTCACCACGCTCAAGGTCGGGCAGATCGTCGCCGGTGGCGTACTCGATCTCGACGCGCTGGAGGCGTGGTTCGCGCGGGGTGAGGTGGTGACGCCGCCCGCGCTGGGCCGGGTGAAGAATATGGGGGCGAACTAAACACGTTCGTCACCCCCGCGAAAGCGGGGGCCCATCTCCCGGACGCGCGGCAAACCGCACCGGCGCAGATGTGGTTGGCGGAGGTGATGGGCCCCCGCTTTCGCGGGGGTGACGGCTGAGCTTAAGCCCGAACCACCTTCGCAATCGCGTCGAGCAAGCCGTTGACGAACCCCTTTTCGCGGCGGTCGTAAAACGCATCGGTGACATCGAGATACTCGCTGATCGCCGCGCCGACCGGCACGTCCTTGCGCGCGAGCAGCTCGTATGTCCCGGCGCGCAGGATCTGGCGCATCGGGCGGTCGAGCCGGTCGAAGCTCCAGTCCACCGCCAGCTTCGACGCGATCAGCGCGTCGATCTCCTCGCGCCGCGCGTCCACGCCCTTGACGATATCGTCGAAGAAATTCGGATCGGCGTCGATATATTCCGCATCCTCGATCGTCGCGCCCAGCCGGTGCTGGTGAAACTCGGTGAGCAGCTGGGGCAGGGGGGTTTGCTCCATTTCCTGCTGATACAGCGCCTGCACGGCGGCAAGCCGCGCAGCGGCGCGGGCTTTGGAACGGGTCTTGGCGGATGGGCTAGGCATAAATCGAATATCCATTCGGGCCACGCGGCGCGCAGCCCATCAAATGAGGGTGTGTAGGGACCGCAACCGCCTTTGGGCAAGGTCGGGCGAATGCTATGTTATAGCCGCAGCGCCACCGACTTGGCATGCGCCGGCAGCCCTTCGGCCTCCGCCAGCGCCACCGCCGCCGGGCCGATCGCCGCCAGCCCCTGCGCATCGAGCGCGAGGAAGCTGGTGCGCTTCATGAAATCGAGCACCGATAGGCCGCTGGCAAAGCGCGCACGGCGGCCGGTGGGCAGGACGTGGTTGGGGCCAGCGACATAATCGCCGATCGCTTCCGGCGTCATCCGGCCGAGGAACACCGAACCGGCATGGCGTACGCGGGCGAACAGCGCGTCGGGATCGTCCACCGCGAGCTCGAGATGCTCGGGCGCGAGCTTGTTGACGAGCGGGATCGTCTCGTCGAGATTTGCGGTCAGGATGATCGCGCCATTGGCGTCCCAGCTCTGCCGCGCGACCTTGCGCGTCGACAACTCGCCGATCTGACGGTCGACCGCTTCGGCCACCTTGCCCGCCAGGATTACATCGTCGGTGAGCAGGATCGACTGGCTGGTCGGGTCATGTTCGGACTGGCTGAGAAGGTCGGCCGCGATCCATTCGGGGTCGTTCTTGCCGTCCGCGACGACGACGATCTCGCTCGGCCCCGCGACCATGTCGATGCCGACTACGCCGTACAGTTGGCGCTTGGCCTCCGCGACCCAGGCATTGCCGGGGCCGGTGATGACATCGACCGCCGCGATCCGCCCGGTACCATAGGCCAGCGCGGCAATCGCCTGCGCCCCACCGACGCGCCAGATTTCGTCCACCCCGGCGATGTGCGCGGCGGCGAGGACGAGCGGGTTGATCTCGCCATCCGGGGTCGGCGTGACCATCACGACGCGATCGACGCCCGCGACCTTGGCCGGAATCGCGTTCATCAGTACCGAGCTCGGATAGGCCGCGCGCCCGCCGGGAACATAGACTCCCGCCGCCTCGACCGCGCTCCAGCGCGCGCCGGTGCGCACGCCGGCAGCGTCGGTGGTGTCGCTGTCCGCCGGCTTCTGCTTTTCGTGATAGGCGGTGATCCGGGCTGCGGCGAGTTCGAGCGCGGCGCGCAGATCGGGGGCGAGCGCCTCATAAGCCGCGATGCAGTCGCTCTTCTCGATCCGCCAGCCGGTGTCGTTGAGGTCGTGGCGATCGAACTTGCGGGTAAAGGCGTGCAGCGCCGCATCGCCCTCGTCGCGGACGGATGCGACGATGGTGCGCACGTCGCGCGCGACATCGGCGTCGGCTTCGCGTCGCGCATCGACCAGCTCGCGGAACGCCTGGGCAAAGCCCGGTTCGGACGTGGACAGGCGGATCATGCGGCAGCCTCGCTTTCCACCGCGCGTCGGAATGCATCGACCAGCGGTACGATTTCAGGGCGCGTCTTGAACGCGGCGCGGTTGGCGATCAGGCGGCTCGACACCTCCATGATCGTCTCGACCTCGACCAGCCCGTTTTCCTTGAGCGTGCGGCCCGACGAGACCAGATCGACGATGCGCGGGGCGAGGTCGAGCAACGGCGCCAGCTCCATCGCACCATTCAGCTTGATGCACTCGGCCTGCACGCCGCGCGCCTCGAAATGCTTGCGCGTCAGATGCGGATATTTGGTCGCGACGCGGACATGGCTCCACCCGCGCGGATCGTCGCTCGCGGCGAGCGCGGCCGGCTCGGCCACCGACAGGCGGCAATGCCCGATGCCCAGATCAACCGGCGCATACAGCTCCGAATAGGCGAATTCCGCGAGCACGTCCGACCCGACAATGCCCAGCTGCGCCGCGCCATGCGCGACGAACGTCGCGACATCGAACGCGCGCACCCGGATCAGGTCGATATCGGGACGGTTGGTCTTGAAGCGCAGCGCGCGGCTGCCCTCGTCCGAGAACGCCGCTTCGGGCACGATTCCGGCATGCGCGAGCAGCGGCAACGCCTCTTCGAGGATGCGGCCCTTGGGTACGGCAAGGATGATCGGATCGGTGCTGGTGTCGGTCATGGGTTGCGCGCCTTTACTTGGGGGGGCGTTGCGGCGCAACAAGAGGGTCGGAGGTACATATGGCCGACTGGATGGCGCTGGAGGATGTGCGGACCGCGTTCGCCAATCAGGTGGACTATTGCCGCGCCAACGACGCTGGCCTGACCGCCAGCGTGGTGCAGGCGATCCGCGACGGGATCGACGGGCCGGGGGCGTTCCGCGCGCGGCTGCGCGACTGGCCGGGCAAGCCGATGGCCGACGCGCTCCCGCTGCGCGCGGCGGGCGGGCTGCATGCGCTGTATCTGACCGGGGCCGCGCCGTCGCTTGGCCCGCTCTATGCCGGGGAGGCGGTCGATGCCGGGCCGCTGGTCAATGCTGCGATCGACGCGCATGACGCCGCGCTGCTCCCCTGGCTCGACGGCCCGCCGCAGACCAATGAGGCAGCGCGGTCGAGCAACTATGCCGCCGCGATGCTGTGGCTGGCGGCGCGGGGTCTGCCCGGACGGTTCGACTGTATCGAGATCGGATCGAGCGCGGGCATCAACCTGATGATGGACCGCTACCGCTACGACCTTGGCGGAGTCGCGGTCGGTCCGGACGACGCGGCGATGCGCATCGCCCCCGATTGGCGCGGCCCGCCACCGCCCGAGAGTTCGGTCGAGATCGTGGCGCTACGCGGCTGCGACGTCGCGCCGATCGACCTGACCGACCCGGAGGCATTGCTGCGGCTGCGCGCCTATGCCTGGCCCGAACATCGCGTGCGCGCACAGCGGCTGGAGATCGCGGCAGCAGAGGCAGCCCGGCACGCGCCCGATCTGGTTGAGGCCGATGCGGCGGCGTTTGTCGCCGAGGCGCTCGCCCGGCCACAGGCGGTGGGGACAACTCGCGTGCTGATGCACTCGATCGTCTGGCAATATCTGGGTGCCGAGCGGCAGGCAGCAATCACCGCCGCGATGGAGGCGGCGGGCGCGAAGGCAACGCCCGAGCGCCCGCTGGCCTGGATCGCAGTCGAGGCGAACCGGCAGACGTTTCGCCACGAACTGACGGTGCGGATGTGGCCGGGAAGCGGGGAGCCGCAGCTGCTGGCCGCCGCGCATCCTCATGGCGCATGGCTGGAGTGGATGGGATAACATGCTCCTGCCCGCACAGGAGCGCGAGATCAGGTCGCTGCCTCGTCCGCGCGTCGTTTCCCCATCACCCACGCAAAAAACCGCGGGATCGGCGCATTGCGCGCCATCCATTCGCTATACGCCCGATATTCGGGGTCTTCGCCGAGATGCTTTTCCTCGGTCTTGGCGCGGACATAGTAGATCAGGCTGACCAGCCCGAGCAGCAGGGTCGCGCGCGCCGCGTCGGCCAGGCTGCCGGTGGTGACCAGCAGCGGACAGGTCGCGATCCACCAGAACAGGTTCTTCGATAGGTACGCCGGGTGCCGCGTCCACGCATACGGCCCATGGGTGATGATCCCGCGATGGGTGAGGTTCGAGAAGCGGAAGCCGAACGCCATCGTCGCCCAGGCATAGATGCCGGTCAGCGCCACCAGCACCGCGCCGACGATCCACAACAGCACATCATGCCCCGCCAGCCAATGCGTCCAGTCCGACGTGCCGGGGTGATAGTCGAGCGGCCCGCCATTGCCCATGAGGATGAACGGCGGGTAGCAGATCAGCGCTACCGCCCACGCGCCCGCGTAAGGGTTGGCGGTGCGGATATGGCTGTCGAGCGGGCGGAAGGTGAGAATATAGCCGACCGTCGCAAACGCCACGTCGAGCATGAACATGCCGGTGATCAGCCAGTTGGCGAGCGCGATCGGGTTGGTCAGGATGCCGCTCGCGTCCGCGCGCACGAATGCGCCGAACCCAGGTGGCACGATCGCGAGCATGAAGGCGAGGAAGAATGCCTTCACCGTCCAGCTGCGCAGATGATTGTGGATCGCGGCTTCGTCGACCGGCTCCTTCGACCCGATCAGCCACGCGCCCAGCATGTACGCGCCGTCCTTGGGCTTTTCGAGGTAGCGGTCGATCCACAGCACATAGGGGATCGACAGGATGAACAGCGCCGGCGCCGCCATCTGGAAACACCACATGGCAAAGGCGAAATTGCCCTCCCAGTAAAAGCGGCACACGGCATAGATGCCCGCGATCCCGCCCCAGGTCAGCCACAGCCCGGCGAGCTTGGTGATCGAAATCTCGCGCGTCTCGCTGAAGGGGCGCGGATCGCTCCACTTGACCCCGGTCGTCGGGTTGCGATGCACCTTATCGACGAACACCGCCCACAGCACCATCGGAACGCCACCCGCGGCGAGGTTGACCAGCGCTGCAAACGGGCCATCGAGGCCATAGGTCCGCGCAATCGTCAGCCAGATCGCCATCCCGACCAGACCGGCGAGGCCGCATCCGGTGCTGACGGCGGACTTCGGCCGCGGGTCGGCCTTGGCGCTGCGGGCAAGGGCGGGGTCGTGATACATGACGTCGCGTCTAGCGCGAAAATGGTAAGCAAGCCGTGAAGCATCCAATCCTCCCCGGAACGGGGAGGGGGACCGCGCCCGCAGGGCGTGGTGGAGGGGGCCCGAGGCAGCGGAATCCGTTGCCTCGGGGCCCCCTCCGTCAGCGCTGCGCGCTGCCACCTCCCCGTGCCGGGGAGGATTTACGCGCGCGGTGCTGCTGGCTAGGGTAACAAAATAACCCGATCCCTCCCGAAAGGTTCGTTCATGCGTCGCGCCCTTGCGCTTACTGCCCTGTTGCTCGCCACCGCATCGGTTTCATCTGGCGCCACCGCCCAGAACAGCACGCCTCAGCCGCTGCCGTTCGACAACCGGATCCCGGTCGCCAGGGACGTCGCCTATCCCGGTACGATGACCGTCACGGTCGATGCGACCAATATCCAGCAGGCGATCTATCGCGTGAAGCAGGTGATCCCGGTCGCGCAGGCCGGGCCGATGGTGCTGATGATGCCCGCCTGGCTGCCCGGCAAGCATGCCGCGCGCGGCGAGATCGAAAAGCTGGCAGGGCTGAAGATCAGCGCCAATGGCACGCCGGTCGCCTGGACCCGCGACACGGTCGATGTCTGGGCCTTCCACCTCGACGTCCCCGCCGGTGCGACTCAGCTCGACATCGAATTCCAGTTCGTCGGCGCCACCGATCGCGATCAGGGTCGCGTGTCGATCGCGCCCAACATGCTCAACCTGCAGTTCGAACAGGTCAGCCTCTACCCCGCCGGCTATTTCACGCGCCGCATCCCGGTGTCGGCGACCGTGACCTACCCCACGGGGTGGACCGCGGTGTCGGGCCTGCCCGCGACGAAGCAGGGCGACGCCTATGCCTATCAGACGACGGACTATGAAACGCTGATCGATTCACCGGTGTTCGCCGGAAAGCATTATCGCGAGTTCAAGCTGTCGGACCGGGTCGACCTCAATGTCTTCGCCGACGAGCCCGAGGAGCTGGAGGCCAAGCCCGAGCAGATCGAGGCGCACAAGAAGCTGGTCCAGCAATCGATCAAGCTGTTCGGGTCGCAGCATTACGACCAGTATGAATTCCTGCTGTCGATCAGCGACGAGATGGGCGGGATCGGGCTTGAGCATCACCGCAGTTCGGAGAATGGCGTCGGCCCGGGCTATTTCACCAAGTGGAGCGAAGGGCCGGGCTCGCGCAACCTGTTGCCGCACGAATTCGTGCACAGCTGGAACGGCAAGTTCCGCCGCGGAAACGACAGCTGGACGCCCGATTTCCGCACCCCGATGCGCGATTCGCTGCTGTGGGTGTACGAGGGGCAGACGCAATTCTGGGGCTATGTCCTGCAGGCGCGCTCCGGCATCGTCAGCAAGCAGGACACGCTCGACATGCTCGCCATCATCGCCGCGAGCCTCGACAACCGTCCGGCGCGCACCTGGCGTCCGCTGATCGATACCACCAACGACCCGATCATCTCGGCGCGGCGCCCCAAGGGCTGGGTCAGCTGGCAGCGGTCGGAGGATTATTACAATGAAGGCCTGCTGGTGTGGCTGGAGGTCGATGCCCGGCTGCGCTCCCTGTCGCGCGGCCACAAGTCGATGGACGATTTCGCCCGCGCCTTTTTCGGGATGCGCGACGGCGATTGGGGCGTGCTGACCTATGATTTCGCCGATGTCGTCAAGACGCTCGACGCGATCCAGCCCTATGACTGGGCAGGCTTCCTCACCACCCGGCTGCACGGCGTGGCCGACCGCGCGCCGCTCGATGGCTTCACCCGCAACGGCTATCGCCTGATCTATACCGACGAGCCGACCGCCGCGTTCAAGAGCGCGGAGAAGCGTTCCGGACGCGCCGATTTCAGCTATTCGCTGGGGCTGGCCGTGGGCAAGGGCGGGGCGATTGGCAGCGTCACCTGGGACTCGCCCGCGTTCAACGCCGGACTGGACCTTGGTGACACGATCGTCGCGGTGGCGGGCCGCGAATATTCGGACGAGCGGCTGAAGGCCGCGATTACCGAGGCGAAGGTCAGCAAGACCCCGATCAGGCTGATGATCAAGAGCGGTACGCGCTACCGCGAAACGACCATCGACTATACCGGCGGCCTGCGCTATCCGCGCCTCGAAAAAATCGGCACCGGAGAGGGTGGCCTGGACAGGTTGTTGCAGGCTCGCTGAGGCGGGCAGGGCATCGGCCGAACCAGAAATAAGGAAGACCAATGCGTATCGACAAAATCCCTGTCGGCGACAACGCGCCGCACAGCCTCAACGTCATCATCGAAGTGCCGACCGGCGGTGAGCCGGTGAAGTATGAATTCGACAAGGAATCGGGCGCGCTGTTCGTCGACCGCATCCTGCACACGCCGATGCGCTATCCGGCGAATTACGGCTTCGTGCCGCACACGCTGTCGCCCGATGGCGATCCGCTCGACGCGCTGGTGATCTCGCGCTCGCCCTTCATCCCGGGTTGCGTCGTGCGCGCGCGCCCGATCGGCGTGCTCAAGCTGGAAGACGAAGCCGGCGGCGACGAAAAGCTGATCTGCGTCCCCGTCGACACCACGTTCCCTTATTATTCGGACGTGGGTGAGCGGCAGGACTTGCCCTCGATCGTGCTTCAGCAGATCGAGCATTTCTTCAAACACTATAAGGACCTGGAGTCCGAAAAGTGGGTCCGCATCGGCCAGTGGGGCGATGCCGAGGAAGCCAAGCGGATCGTGGTCGAAGCGATCGAGGCGGCGAAGCAGGCCAAGGCTGCGGCCGAAGCGGCCTGAACCGGACGGACGGGGGCCGGCGCCGCGCGCCCGGCCCCCTGTTCCTTACCCCCTGGCCAGCGCCGCCAGCGCGTCGTCCTGCATCCGCCAGCGCTCCCAGCCATCGACATGGCCAGCGCCGATGCTGCGGTAAAAGCCTTTGCCGAGTTCGTTCCAGTCGAGGACGTTCCACTCAAGCCGCGCGCCGCCGCGCTCGATGACCAGCGCCGCCAGCCGCGACAGCAACGCCCGGCCCAGCCCCGCGCCGCGCGCCTGCGGTTCGACGAACAGATCCTCAAGCCAGATGCCGGGCTTGCCCTCGAACGTCGAAAAGGTCTGGAAATACAGCGCGAACCCGCTCGCCACCCCATCGACTTCGCCGATCAGCACCTCGGCCGCCGGGCGCGGCCCGAACAAATGGCGGTGCAGCGTCGCATCGTCGAAGCGCACTTCATGGGCCAGCTTTTCATAGTCGGCGAGCTTGCGGATGAAGTCCGCGACAAGGTTGAAATCGGCCTCGCCGGCCTGACGGATCGTGATCAAATCTGTGCCTCCGTATCGGCGACCGGCGCATGGTCGCGCCGCCGCGCCGCGATGATGCAGCCCCCGACGATCAGTGCCGCCCCGGCCACGGTAAAGAACGAAACGCCTTCGTCGAACACCACCCATCCCCATAGCGTCGCCCACAGGAAGCCGGTATATTCGGTCGGCGCGAGGTAATTGGCCTCGGCGCGGGCATAGGCCCAGCTGAGCAGGAACAGCGACATCGTCGCCAGCACCGCCGCCAGCACGATCGCCGGTGCATGCTCGACCGACGGCAGCATCAGGAACCACGGCGCGGCGCACAGGAATATGACGAAGATGAACAGCGACTGGTAGAAGGCGACCTCAAGCGCGCCGGCGACCAGCGACTGTTGCCGCATCAGAATGATGTTCCAGGCATAGGCGACTGCGGACACGAGGATCGCGATCGCGCCCCAGAATGCCTCGCGCCCCAGCTGCGCCTGTGCCTGTCCGAACAGGATCAGCACGACCCCGGCAAACGCCAGCGCGGTGGCGATCATCGTGACGCGCGTGATGCGCTCCTTGAGCAGCCAGGCGGCCAGGAACAGCGCGATGATCGGCGCGATGAACGCCAGCGCGATCGCCTGCGCCATCGGCACCCGGCCCAGTCCCCAGAAGAACAGGAACGTCATCACCGCCGACACTGCCGCGCGCAGCAGATGCAGTCGCATTGCGGCGCGACTGGGCCACCTGGGGCGCGACAGCGCATAGGGCACCCCGCTCGCCACGATCCCCGCCATCATCCGCCACGTCAGCGCGTTATAGGCCCCCAGCGCGAGCACCAGCCCCTTCATCACTGCGTCCATCGACGAAAAAATGGCGATGCCAAGCGACGCGACGGCAAAGGCGAAAAGGGGGGAGGCGGGGCGCATGGCGGGCGCACTAGTGGATTTAGGCGCCGGGTGGAATGAAGTGATTGTCAGGCGCGGTCGTCGCGTGCGCCGTGAACGATGTCGACAATGTAAACCGCGTCACCGTCGATCAGGTAGCGGATCGAATAGGGCCGCACGAGCGACCAGCGGCGGAGGCCATGCTCGATCTCGGGGCCTTTGCGCGGGAAATCCGCCAATCCTTCGCCAGCTTCAATCAGGCGTGCGGCAAATCGCACTGCCGCATCGGGGTCGAACTGCGCGATATAGGCGCGGATGGCGGCAAGGTCGGCAAGCGCCTCGCGCGTCCAGATTATTTGAGCCATTCCGATGGCATCGGCGTCTCGTCAGCTGTGCCCCAAGTCTTCAGCCATTCGGCAACCTGCTCATGTGGCACGACCCGCCCGGCCTCGATATCTGCCAGCGCACGAAGACGCGCGCGATCCGGCGCGTCGAGGTCTTCGTATAGGGCCCGCTCGGGTTTCACACGCGAACTATAGCAGCGATCGGTCCAGGACGCGAGATCATCCCGACGCGGCCCGATCCGCGAAACTCATTTGGGACTGACAGGCGACTGAACCAATGCGGTTTTGGTGAACCGATAGCCTTTCGACTGAATGCGATAGATCACGCCACCGATGCAACGATATGCCACCGCTTCGCCGGCAAAAACATCGACCATCCACTCCTTCGACGGATATTTCGCGAACGCCTCGTCCAGTGCCCTATCGTCGGAGGAGTCGACCTTTTGTCCGTTGATGATCACGACGCAGGGGGCGGCATCGCCATCGCCTTGCAGGTGCAGCCTGAGGACACGCGGTTCCTGTGCGGCTGCCAGAGACAAAAGGGCCATCGCGGCAATCACGCCGCCGCCACCGCCGCCGCCTCACTCGCCGCCTCGATCTCCGCCGCCTTGGCCTCGACCAGCTTGACGATATGGTCGAGCATGTCGGCATCCTCGACCGTGTGGTCGGTCACGCCGGCGAGATAGACCATGTGCTTGCCGTTGCCGCCGCCGGTCAGGCCGATATCGGTCTCGCGCGCTTCGCCCGGACCGTTGACGACACAGCCGAGCACGCTGAGCGACAGCGGGGTGCGGATGTGCTGGAGCCGTTCCTCCAGCGTCTGCACGGTGCGGATCACGTCGAAGCCCTGACGCGCACAGCTGGGACAGCTGACCACGCGCACGCCGCGATTGCGGATGCCGAGCGCCTTCAGGATTTCGAACCCGACGCGCACTTCCTCTTCCGGCTCGGCGGAAAGCGACACGCGGATCGTGTCGCCGATCCCGAACCACAGCAAAGATCCGATGCCGATCGCGCTCTTCACCGTCCCGCCGACGAACCCGCCGGCTTCGGTGATGCCCAGGTGCAGCGGGCAATCGACTGCCTCGGCAAGCTGCTGATAGGCGGCGGTGGCGAGGAACAGGTCGCTGGCCTTCACCGCCACCTTGAACTCGTGAAAATCGCGGTCCTGCAACAGCTTGATATGATCGAGCGCGCTTTCGACCAGCGCCTCGGGACACGGTTCGCCGTACTTCTCCAGCAGATCCTTCTCGAGCGAACCGGCGTTCACGCCGATGCGGATCGCGCAGCCATTGGCCTTGGCGGCGTTGACCACTTCGTTGACGCGATCGGCCGACCCGATGTTGCCGGGGTTGATGCGCAGGCACGCTGCGCCCGCATCGGCGGCTTCCAGCGCGCGCTTGTAGTGGAAATGGATGTCGGCGACGATCGGCACCCGTGCGGCGCGCACGATCTGCTTGAGCGCGGCGGTGCTTTCAACATCGGGGCAGGACACGCGGATGATGTCCGCGCCCGCATCCTCGCACCGGCGAATCTGGTTGAGCGTCGCGACCGGATCGGACGTCGGGGTGTTGGTCATCGTCTGCACGGTGACCGGGGCATCGCCGCCAACGGGGACGTTGCCGACCATGATCTGACGGCTGTGGCGGCGCGTGATATCGCGCCAGGGACGCACGGACATGGAAGTTCCTCTCGGGTTCGCCGCGCCTATAGCCTATCGCCGGGCGGCGCGGAAGGCGGCGGCGCGGGCAATGGCATTGTCGCGCAGGTCCAGCCAGAATAGCGGGATGTCGAGCGCGGCAAAGCTGCCATCCGGCCCGGCCAGTTCGGCATAGGCTCCGCCCGGATCGGACACGCGCAGCACGCCATCGCGGTCGCATCGCGCGCTGACCAGCCCGGCATCGGGCGCGCGCGACGGCTCGGGAAATTCCGCGCCGTTGCGCATCCATGCGCCGCGGTGCGTGGCGCGCGGCGCGATCTCGGGTCCGCTGGTCCAGCGGATCGGATTGGAGCACAGGATCGGTCCATGCGTGCGCCGGTGCGTGCCGCTCTCCAACCCGCTGACCCAGCTGACGATGCACCCGGTGTCGGTCGCGTTGCTGCACGCCGCCAGTCCGCGTCGCGCCGCCAGCCAGTCGCGCGTCACCGGCGTGCCGATCAGATAGGCCGCGACCATCCGCCCCGCGACCGGCTGGCCATCGATCACCCGCTCGATCAGCAGCTGCGCGATCCGCGCCCCCTCGCCATGCCCGGCGAGGATGAAGGGCCGATCGCCGACACGGGTGCGGAAAGCGGCAAAGGCGCGCGCAACATCGGAATAAGCGAGCGCGCGCGCTGCCGGATCTTCCCCCGCCGGGTTCGCCTGCCGATAGCGCGGCGCGTAAATCGCGCAGCATCCGTTGAACGCGCTGGCGTGATTGCGGATCGACGTCTGCCCGACATCGCCGTTGAACCAGACATCGCTGGTGTCGGCGTTCCACACCGCACGGCGCAGCGGGACGGACGAATGGATGAAGAAGACATCGACCGGCGCGCGCAATTGCGGGCCCTCCGCCACGCCCTGCGCTGTCATGTCGCCATCGTCGCGGATCCAGGGCAGCGATGCCCAATTGGCGGGACCGTCATAGTCGGGCGCGGGCGGCACCTGCGCGGCGTCGAAGCGGCCGGCAGGCGGCGTGTCGACGGTGATTGCCCGCTGCGCGCTGGCGGGAACGCCTGCCGCGACCAGCGCCATGCCCAGAAAAATCGTCCGCCGCATCGACGCTCCCGCTAACCAATTGGTGAGGCGCGCTGCCTATAGCGCAGTGCGTGAACGAAGCGAACCGGGGCCTTGAACGCGGCGGGCGGCATTACGGCCTCGACTGGCTGCGCATTGCCGCGTTCGCGCTGCTGATCGTCTATCATATCGCGATGGTGTTCGCGCCATGGCCCTGGGTGATCCACAGCCCCTACAGCCTGTCCGAACTGATCGTGCCGATGGCGCTGCTGACCCCGTGGCGGCTGCCCCTGCTGTTTGCGGTCTCCGGCTTTGCCTCGTGGCATCTGCTGCGCAAGTCGGGCGACGCGCGTGCGTTTGTGAAGGCGCGCAACCTGCGCCTGCTGATCCCGCTGGCGTTCGGCATGGTCGTGCTGATCCCGGTTGAAATGTGGGTGCGCGTGGCCGCGGCGGGTTATCCGCACGGCTATCCCCACTTCTGGACGGTCGATTACTGGCGTGTCGGAAGCTTCTGGGGACGCGAATTCCCCAGCTGGGAGCATCTGTGGTTCGTGGTCTATCTCTGGGCCTATACCGCGCTGCTGGCGCTGCTGCTGTGGCGTCAGCGCGCCCGCTTCGATGCACGCGCGGCGCAGCTCAGCGCGTGGATAGCTCAGGAATCGCGTCTGCTGTGGGTGCCGGCGGTGCTGCTGGTCATCGCCCGGCTCGGGCTTCAGTTCGTGGTGCCCGACGAACATGGCCTGCTGCGCGACTGGGCGGGACATGCGAACTATTTGCCGATGTTCCTGTTCGGGTTCGTGCTGGCTGGCGCACCGGCGCTGTGGCCTGCGCTGCGCCGCGTCTGGCGTGGGGCGCTCTTGCTGGCGGCGCTCGCCGGAGCGGTGATCGTGCTGGTCGAGCTGCGCTATCCCGGCGATGCCGTCCCGCCGCATTGGGTGATGGCGCTGGCCCGGGCGGGGCAGGTGACGATGGGCTGGGCGATGACGCTGGTGCTGATCCAGGTCGCCGACCGCTTCTGGAACCGCGACCATCGCTGGCGCCGCACCGCGGCCGAGGCGGTGTTCCCCTTCTACCTCGTGCACCAGCCGGCGATCGTGCTGATCGCATGGTACACGCTGCCGCTGCACCTGTCGGCGGGGGCGGAGTTCCTCGTGCTGCTCGGCGGAACGGTGCTGGTCTGCGCTGCCACTTATCTGATCGGGCGCGAACTGCGCTGGCTGCGGCCGTTGATCGGGCTCGGTCCGCGCCCGGCGGATGCGCCGCACCGGATTTCTCCGCAAGCCGCCTGACAAGCGCCATCGCCCCCGCTATGGCGCGCGGGTGGAACGGCATTATGGCATGGACTGGCTGCGGATCGGGGCGTTCGGCCTGCTGATCTTCTACCATATCGGCATGGTCTTTGTGCCATGGGGTTATCATGTGAAGACCGCCGATCCGGCCGGCTGGGTGACGGTGCCGATGCTGTTCACCAATCCGTGGCGGCTGACGCTGTTGTTCGTGGTGTCGGGCTTTGCCAGCCGCGCGCTGTGGCTCAAGTCGCGCGGAGCCGCGCGCTTCATGGCCGACCGCAGCTGGCGGCTGGTGCTGCCGCTGCTGTTCGGCATCGCCGTGATCGTCCCGCCCCAGGCCTGGGTCGAGCTGCGTACGCAATGGCCCTATGGCTTCGATTACTGGACCTTCTGGACCCGGCATTACTGGTATTTCGGGGACTTCGGTCCGATGATCCTGCCGACCTGGAACCATCTCTGGTTCGTCGGCTATCTCTATCTCTACACGCTGGCGCTGGTGTTGATCGCCAGCCTGCCCGGCGGCGCGGTGGCGCAGCGGCTGTTCGATCAGCTGTTCGCCGGAACGCGCGTGCTGTGGCTCCCCGCCGCCTGGCTGCTGATGACCCAGGTGGTCGTGTTCCAGCGCTGGAGCGACAGCCATGACGTGATCAACGACGGCGTCGCGCATCTTGCCTATTTCCCGGCGTTCCTGTTCGGCTTCGCGCTGGCCGGGTCGCGCCCGGTGATGGCGTGGCTGGCGCGGTTGTGGAAACCGGCGCTGGCGATTGCGCTGGCGGGCTATGCCGTGACGGCGGCGATCGACATCGCCTATACCGCGCGCATCCCGTGGCTGCCCGGTCGCATCATGCTCGCCGCGCGCTACATCCAGGCGTGGATGATGATCGCCGCGCTGATCGGCATTGCCGAAGTCTATCTCAACCGCGATCATCGCTGGCGCCCGATGCTGACCGAAGCGGTGTTCCCCTTCTACCTGATCCACCAGACGATCATCGTCGTCGCCATGTATTGGCTGCTCAAACTGTCGCTGCCCGCCGCGGCCGAGTTCGCGGTGCTGGTGCCCGTGACGATGCTGGGCTGCTGGATCTTCTATCGCTATGGGCGCGAAGTGCCGTGGCTGCGGCCGCTGATCGGACTGCGCTACGCCCGACGCGTCGCCGCGCCGCCTAAAATGACCCCGGAGGCCGTATGAACCGCCTTTCCCTGCTGATCGGAGCCTTGCTGATGTCCGCCCCTGTTTCCGCGCAAAGCCAATCCGACTGGACGCTCGTCATCCATGGCGGTGCCGGCGTGCTCGAACGCGACAAGATGACGCCGGAGCGTGAGGCGGCGGCGCGCAAGGGGCTGGATGCTGCGCTGGAGGCGGGGTCGAAGGTGCTGGCAGCCGGCGGCAGCGCGCTCGACGCGGTCGAGGCGGCAGTGAAGGTGCTGGAGGACGATCCCCACTTCAACGCCGGGCGCGGCGCGGTGTTCACCTATGAAGGCACCAACGAACTCGACGCCGCGATCATGGACGGCGCCGATCGTCGCGCGGGCGCGGTTGCCGGGGTCACCCGCACCAGAAGCCCGATTGCCCTCGCGCGCAAGGTGATGGAGGACAGCCCGCACGTCATGCTCGCGGGCAAGGGCGCAGACATTTTCAGCGCGGAAAAGGGGCTGGAGCAGGTCGGCCCGGAGTGGTTCGCAACCGACGAACGCCGCCAGCAGCTTGAAAAGATGAAGGCGCAAAAGACCAGCTGGTTCGATGTCGACATGAAATACGGCACGGTCGGCGCGGTGGCGCGCGACAAGGCCGGCAACGTCGCCGCCGCGACCTCGACCGGCGGCGTCACCGGCAAGCGCTGGGGCCGCGTCGGCGATTCGCCGCTGATCGGCGCGGGTACCTATGCCGACAACCGCGCCTGCGCGGTCTCGGCGACCGGGGCAGGGGAGTTCTTCATCCGCGAGGGCGTCGCCCACGAAATCTGCGCCCGCGTCCGCTTCAAGGGCGAAAGCCTCAAGGCGGCGGCCGATGCCGTCATGGCCGAAACCCGCGCACTCGGCGGCACCGGCGGGGTCATCGTGACCGGCCCGACCGGCGAGATGGCGTGGAGCTTCAACACCCCCGGCATGTATCGCGGCAAGGTGTCGGCCGGCGGCAAGAAGACCGTTGCGATCTACGGCGACGAGGACTGATCCAAAAAAAAATCCTCCCCGGAACGGGGAGGGGGACCGCGACGCGAAGCGGCGTGGTGGAGGGGCCCGAGACAACGGATTCCCTTGCCTTTGCCCCCTCCACCATCCTTCGGATGGTCCCCCTCCCCGTGCCGGGGAGGATTTAGTAAGGGCACTCCCATGATTCGCCGCATCCTCGCGCTGTTCGCGCTCGCCGCCAGCTTCGTCGCCACCCCCGCGCTCGCTTATTGGGAATATGGCCACCAGACGGTCGCCACCATTGCCTACAAGAACGTCAAACCCGAAACGCGCCGCGCGATCGACCGCCTGCTGGCGCGGCAGGCGCTGCTCGAAACCCCGACCTGTTCCGCAAAGACGCTGGAAGAAGCCAGCGTCTGGGCCGATTGCATCAAGCCACTCGGGGTCCGGTTCAGCTACGCCTACAACTGGCACTATCAGAATGTGAACATCTGCAAGCCGTTCACGCTCCGCGGCAACTGCCCCGACGGCAATTGCGTGTCGGCCCAGATCGAGCGCGGCGTGAAGCTGTTGCAGGACAAGGATGTGCCGGTCCGCGAAAAGGTGATGGCGCTCGCCTTTCTCACCCATTTCGTCGGCGACCTGCACCAGCCGCTGCATGCCGGTGACAAGGGCGACCTTGGCGGAAACCGCGCGCGCACCGATTACGGCATTTACGGCCCCGAACGGCTCAACCTGCACAGCATCATGGACGGCCTGCTCGCCGAGCGCGCGATCACCACGCCGCCGCCGATCGTGAAACTCTATTCGCCCGAGGAACGCGCCGCCGAAAGCGCCGGGACGGTCGAGGACTGGAGCCGCGAAAACTGGCAGGCGTCGCACATGGCCTATGCGGCTGCGTTCGACGGCGACCCGTGCCGCGCCGATCTGCCCGCACGCGGCAAGCTCGACGATGCCGATATCGAAAAGCTGGTCCCGATGATGCAGGCGCAGATCAAGCGCGGCGGCCTGCGTCTGGCCCGTCTGCTCGACGAAGCCTTCGGCCCGCCGCCGCCGGTGCAGCCGCGCCGCCGCTGATCGTCAGTCGCGGTCCGGACCCCAGCGCCAGCGAAAGCCGCCATCGGTCTTCGTCCAGGTGAACCAGATGAACAGCGCCAGCATCGGTCCGGTCACGCCGAGCCGCACGAACTGGCTCGGCGCCCAGTGGAGCACCGCCACCACGGCGAGGACGAACAGCAACACGCTCAGCCACCCCTGCCACGTCACCGGCGTCGCGCCCCAGCCGAACAGCTTGGGCGCGAACCAATAGCCCTCGCGCACCTTGAGCGCGTCGCGGTAGCGCTGCACGCTCATGCCAGCCCCGCGAGCAGGCCAAGACCGAGCGCGAGCGCCGAGGCGGCGATCAGCCAGGGCAGGTGACGGCGCGGGGCGAACAGGGCGGTCATCATCTCGTGTCTCCTTCAACAACGTTCAGGCGGGGGCGTAGTGTTCGAGGAAGCCACAGTTGCGACAACGCCAGCTGCGGATCTCGATCTTTCGGCGCTTGCCGATCTTCAGGCCGGTCCAGAAGCTCTTCTCGGGCGCGCCCTCGATCCACTTGCTGACATGTTTGGTGCCATAGCCCTCATCGGCGACAAATCCCTCGACCATCTGGCTCTGGCATTTGGGGCAGCTATGCGATCGCATCCTGATCCTCCTTTGGTGGCCGCCCGCGCTTGGCGCGTACCGGGTCGGCCAGTTTCACGCCGCGCCGCGCCAGCGCCTCGCGCAGCAGGCACTCGACCTGCGCGTTGACGCTGCGCAGGTCGGTCGCCGCGCTCCGTTCGATCGCGGCATAGAGCGCGGGATCGAGCCGGAGCGGGAACGCTTTCTTGGGTGGGGCGGCCATCGGCCTTCCTTTCCCGCTTACTGGTACAGCGATCCGGCGTTGACCACCGGCTGCGTGTCGCGCTCGGAGCAGAGCACGACCATCAGGTTCGACACCATCGCCGCGCGGCGCTCGTCGTCCAGCTCGACGACATTCTTCTCCGACAGCTGCTCCAGCGCCATCTCGACCATGCCGACCGCGCCTTCGACCAGCGTCTTGCGCGCCGCGACCACCGCCTCGGCCTGTTGCCGGCGCAGCATCGCCTGCGCGATCTCCTGGGCATAAGCGAGGTGGGTCAGGCGGCACTCGTCGATATGCACGCCCGCCGCGAGCACGCGCTCCTGCAGTTCGACGCGCAGCTCCTCGCTGACATGCTCGGCATTGCCGCGCAGCGTCATCTCCTCATGCGTGAAGTCGTCATAGGGGTAGCGCGACCCGATCGCGCGCACCGCGCTCTCGATCTGGATGTGCACGAACTCGCGATAGTCATCGACGTCGAACAGCGCCTGCGCGGTATCGGCGACGCGCCACACCACGTTCGACGCGATCTCGATCGGGTTGCCGCGCAGGTCGTTGACCTTCAGCCGCTCCGACGTGACATTGTGGATGCGCACCGACACCTTGGTCTTGATCATCCACGGCCAGGTCCAGCGCAGGCCGGTGGTGCGGTCGGTGCCCTTATACGCACCGAACAACAGGATCGCCGCCGCCTGGTTCGGCTGCAGCAGGTAGAAGCCCGGCGCGACAAAGGCGAGGATCACCACGCCCAGCACCAGCGCGAACGGCGCCCATGGCGCTTCGCCCATCTGCGTTGCGGATGCGACAATGCCGATCACTGCGGCAAGTGCGACAAGCAGCATGGCATAGCCGCTGGCGGTGCTGGCGGGCCGCTCGGCACTGGAGCGAAGCGCGCGCGAATCGAAGTCGGACATTTTTGCCTCCCTGAAAAGATGATATCATATTTATATCGATTCAGGCGGCGCGCAAGCAGAATCGGATGTCAGCTGAGTGCATTGAATGGCGCATCAAATGATGATAAATGCGTGCTGATCGGAGGAGGTACCATGCGGACCACCATTGTGCTCGATGACGAATTGCTCGCCAAGGCGCAGGCTTTCACCGGTTTCCGGGAAAAGTCGCAGCTCGTCCGCGAGGCGATGAAGGCGTTGATTGAGCGTGAGAGCGCCCGACGATTGGCCTTGCTCGGTGGCACTGAGCCTGATCTTGAAATTACGGCACGGCGACGCGCCGACGCCGAATGATCCTGGCCGACACCAGCATCTGGGTCGATCATTTGCGGCACGGCGACCCGGTGATGGTCGCGCGACTCAACGCCGGCCGCATCTGTATCCACCCGCATATCATCGGGGAAATTGCGCTGGGCAGCCTGCGCCAGCGCGCCATGGTGCTGACTGCGTTGGGCGATCTGGCGACGGTAGCGGTGGCGAGCGATGTCGAGGTGCTGGCGTTTATTGAAAGCCAGCCATTGCATGGGCGCGGGATCGGCTATGTCGATGCGCATCTGCTCGCGGCAGTGCGCCTGACCCCGGGGTCGCGTTTGTGGACGCGCGACCGGCGTCTGCATGAACTGGCCGCCGATCTTGGCATCGCGGATCTTCCCGGGACAAACTGAACAGGGGCGCGAACCGGGTGGTTCGCGCCCCTGGTCGGGTTGGCAATGTGCCGGTCGTCAGTTGATGACGATCGTCACTGCGCGACGGTTCTGCGCCCAGCTGGCTTCGTCCGAACCCAGCGCCAGCGGACGTTCCTTGCCATAGCTGATCGTGGTGATCCGCGTCGGCGAGACGCCACGCGCGGCCAGATAGTTCTTGGCGGCATTGGCGCGACGGTCGCCCAGGGCGAGGTTGTATTCGCGTGTGCCGCGCTCGTCGGCATGGCCTTCCAGCGTGATGCGCGTATTCGGGAACTGCATCAGCCACTGTGCCTGGCTGTCCAGAATCTGCCGCGCGCGCGCGTCGATGTCATACTGATCGAACTCGAAATTGATCGTGTCGCTGACGACATTCTGGCGGAAATGTGCGGCCGTGCCGGGCTGGACCATCCCGCCGGTGTCGCTGCCGCTACCGCCGCCGCCATTGTCGACCGGCCCGGGGCCGGGGGGCAGCGTCTCGGGGCGCTTCTTCTGGCAACCGGCGACGGCAACGGCCATCGTTGCGATGATCAGGGCGGTTTTCAGCTTCGCCATTGGTCTTGTCTCCCTAAGGCCTGTGGATCAAACTCGATACCCCTGCGTAACGGACAGGGTGCGTGGGTGTTCCCCGCCGGTCAACCCGGTTACGGGCGTAGCGGTCCCCATGCGGGATCGGAACCGTCCAATTGGGTCGGAATCCGACGCGATGTGCTGCCGGTCAGGTCCACCGACCAGATGTCGGACTTGCCCGAGCTGCCCTGCGATCCGCGCGCGAACAGCAGCACGCGGCCATTGGGCGACCAGCTCGGTCCCTCGTCGCCCCATGCATCGGTCAGCAGCTTCTCGCCGCCGCCCGACGGGCTCATCACCCCGATGCGAAAGCCCCCGCCCATGCGGGTAAAGGCGATCAGGTCGCCGCGCGGGCTCCACACCGGCGTCGCATAGCGCCCGCCCCCAAAGCTGATGCGTTGCTGGTTCGACCCGTCGGCGTTCATCACGTAAAGCTGCTGGCTGCCCGATCGATCGCTTTCGAACACGATCTTGCTGCCATCGGGCGAATAGCTGCCGCCGGTATCGATCCCCGGCGCGGTGGTCAGCCGCTGCGGCGTGCCCCCGGTCGCCGCGATGCGATAGACATCGGCATTACCCGCCACCGACATGGTGAACAGGATCCAGCGCCCGTCCGGCGAGAAGCGCGGCGCAAAGGCCAGGCTGACGTTCGTCACGAGCAACCGCTGGGTGCCGTTCGACAGGTCATAGACATAGAGCGACGGCTTGTCGTTCTGGTAGCTCATATAGGCGATGCGCCGCTCGTCGGGCGAAAAGCGCGGGGTCAGCACGATCGACTGGCCGTTGGTCAGGAAGCGGTGGTTGGCGCCGTCCTGGTCCATGATCGCCAGCCGCTTGATGCGGCGGTTCTTCGGGCCGGTCTCGCTGACGTAAATCACGCGGCTGTCGAAATACGGCCCCTCGCCGGTCAGGCGGGTATAGACGGTGTCGGAGCATTTATGCGCCGCGCGCCGCCAGTCGGCCGGACGCACGACAAAGCCCTCGCGCGCAAGTTCGGTGCCCAGCGCGACATCGTAGAGGTAGCAGCCGACGGTCAGGTTGCCGTCGCCATTGGCGCGCACAAACCCCTGCACCAGCGCCTGCGCGGTCGCGCCGCGCCAGTAACCGAAGTCCGGCGCACTCACCTCGCTCACCGGGATCGCGCGGACCCCCGTGGGGCCAAGCGGCTTGAACAGGCCGGAATTGCGCAGATTGTCGGTGATGATCTGCGCGATCTGGCGCCCCAGTGCATCGGTGCTGCCCGCGGGCGTGTTCACCACCTGCTGCGTCGGCATTGGCGGGACCAGGATCGTCAGGTCCTGCGCGCTCTCGTCGGTCACGTCGATCGTCGGCAGTTCCTGGCTGTCGCCGGCCGGCGCTGTCGGCTGGGCCGCG
This sequence comes from Sphingomonas sp. BE123, assembly GCF_031456015.1. Lineage (NCBI taxonomy): Bacteria > Pseudomonadati > Pseudomonadota > Alphaproteobacteria > Sphingomonadales > Sphingomonadaceae > Sphingomonas > Sphingomonas sp. BE123. The sequence goes on from NZ_JAVDTW010000002.1 coordinate 1,068,846, forward strand.
GGTTGCTCCTGCGCGACGGCGGGGGCGGCGACGAACAACGCCGTGGTAGCGGCAAAAAGGATGCGCAACTTCATTTACAGTCTCCTGTCGAAGGACAGTCGGAAGGCTTTCCAGCCGTCATAATAGTCTTCGGGCAAGCCCTTGAAGGGGGCAGCAAGCCGGATCGCGGCCAGCGCGCGTTCCTTGTGCAATTCCTGTTGCGGGCGGTTGCTGTCGGTCTGTCCGGTCTGCTGGACCACGCGCGGCTGCCCTGCCAGCGATCCATCCTTGTTCAGCCGCACCTCGACGATCGTGGCGAGCAGATTGACATCCGCCCCGGTCGGCGCGCGCCAGTGCGGCTTAACCTGCCGCCGGATCAGCCCGAACACCGACGAGCGCACTTCCGCACCCATCTGCACCGCCTGCGGTGTCGTCGCCTTGCCCTTGCTCTGCTGGTCGGTCAGCCCATCGGTGATCCCGGTCAGCCGTCCGGTCGGCCGCACCGCGCGTTCGCTGGCCTTGGGCTGCGCCTTGGTCTGGGCCGCGTTGGTCTGCGCCTTTGTCGGGCTGTCCGGGCGCGGGGGCGTGGGGGCCTTTTTCGGCTCGGCCTTGGGCTGCGGCTTGGGCGCCGGGGCGGGGGCCGCTTTGGGCGGGGTCGGATCGGGCCGCGCGATCGGCTGCGGATCGGGCTGCGGCGCGGGCGGGGGCGTATCCGGTTCGACCGGGCCGGGCACTTCGGCGAGCTTCTCGGCCGGCGCCTCGCGGTTGATCACCGGCGCCTCGCTCTTCAGTCCGACCGCGTCGGTGATCGAAATCTCGATCGGCGTCGCTTCCAGCTTGACCGGATTGGGGGTGGCGAGGAACCCGACCGACAGGACGCCGAACAGCGCGACATGGCCGATCACGGCCACGCCGATCCCGGCACCCTCCCTGCGGTCGATCGCCAGCGCCATCAGCCGCCGTCCGCCGGCGTGGTGACCAGCGACACCTTGTTCAGCCCGACGCGGTTGAGCTCGCCCATCACCCGCATGACCTTGCCATAGTCGAGGCGCATGTCGGCGCGCAGATAGATTTGCGGCTTGTCCTCACCCGCCTTGGCCGCGATCTCCTCCAGCATCGGGGCCAGCGCGGCTTCGCTCAGCTCCTGATTGTCGAGATAGATCACGCCCTTCTCGTCGATCGAGATCTGGACCGGCTTCTGCTCCTGATCCAGCGGCTTGGCGCGGCTCTCGGGCAGGTTCACCTGCACCCCCGCGGTCATCAGCGGCGCGGTGACCATGAAGATGATCAGCAGCACCAGCATCACGTCGACCAATGGCGTGACGTTGATGTCCGCCATCGGCGCGCGCCGCCCCTTGCCGCGCGAAGAGGGAAGCTGGGCGCCCATCAGAGCACCGGCTTGCCGCCCGCCGGCGCGCTGTCGAGCTGGCGGCTGAGCGTCGCGTGGAAGCCGTCGGCAAAGCGGTTCAGCCGCGCCTCGACCCGGTCGATGCCATGGCTGAAGCGGTTATAGGCGATCACCGCCGGGATTGCCGCGAACAGGCCGATCGCGGTCGCGAACAGCGCCTCGGCAATGCCCGGCGCGACGATGGCGAGCGAGGTATTCTGCTCGGTCGCGATCGCGGTAAAGCTGCGCATGATGCCCCATACCGTGCCGAACAGGCCGACGAACGGCGCGACCGACCCGACCGTCGCCAGGATGTTGAGCCGGTCCGACAGCCGGTCGATCTCCAGCGCCACCGCCGCGCCCATCGTCGTGGCCAGCCGCTCGCGCGTGCCTTCCTTGTCGAGGCTGCGGCCGCCGGTGGAGCGGCGCCATTCAGTCACGCCCGCGGCGAACACGCGCGCGGTCGGATGATCCTCGTCGCCATGCAGGCGGTGGAAGGCGTCGATATCGTCGGTCTTGCGATAATCGCCTTCGAACCGGTCGGCAGCCTTGCGCACCCGCGCGATGCGGCCGCGCAGCGACAGGATGATGCCCCAGGTCCAGATGCTGGCCAGCAACAGGCCGATCATCACCGCCTTCACCACCCAGTCGGCCTGAAGGAACAGACCGATGGGGGACATCGAATCGGCGTTGAGATTTACGAACCAGTCCATGTGTCGCTCAGTTTCCCTTCCACAGCAGCGGCACGAACGCTTCGACCCACTCCGGCGGTTGCCGTCGCGCGCGCCCCGTCGGGGTCACGAACGCCGCTTCCACATCCGCCTCGGTCAGCAATTCCCCGTCCCGCATGACTCGTTGCTGAATATTCACCGCTGCCGCGCGCACGCGCAGCACGCGGCTGACCACGACCAACGCATCATCCAGCCGCGCGGGTGCAACATAGCGGATCGCGATGTTGCGGACGACATAGACGCCTTCGCCCGCCTCATGCGCCGCGCGCTGGTCGATCCCGGCACAGCGCAGCATGTCGGATCGCGCGCGTTCCATGAACCGCAGGTAGTTGGCGTGATACACCACCCCCGACAGGTCGGTATCCTCGAAATAGATGCGCACCGGAAACCGGTGCTCGACGCCGTCGAAACGGCCCGCAACCGGCTGGTCGCGTGCAACGGGGGCGCTTGAGGCGGTCATCGCCCCGCCATAGCGGCGCGGTTCGCGCCAAGGCAACTGTCAGCGCGGGCCTAGGCCGGCGGCGTCTGTCCCGGTCAGCGCCGCGCCAGTTCCAGCACCACGTCCCATTCCTCGGGACTGACCTTGCCCACCGACAGCCGCGAATATTTGACCAGCTCCATCGCGGCGAGGCGCGGTTCGGCCTTGACCATCTTCAGCGTGACCGAGTGGGGCAGGGGCTCGACCGGCTTCATCTCGACCGACACCCAATGTTTCCCCTCGCCATCGGGCTTGGCCTCGCGGCTCACTTCCATGATGCCGACGATCTCCAGCCCGATATTGCTGTGATAGAAAAAGGTGCGGTCGCCGACCTGCATCGCGCGCAAGTTGCCCGCCGCCGTATGGTTGCGCACGCCGTCCCATTCGGTGCTGCCATCGCGCACCAGATCGTCCCAGCTGAACACATCGGGTTCGGATTTCATCAGCCACAGGGCCATCGCGCGTCCTTTGTTCTTCTGTCGGCGTTTGTGTGTCGGCTGCCGCCGAGCGGCGGGTGCGGCTCTCAAAAGAGCAAAACCACCCAAACCGCAAGGGCCAGCTAAACGCCACGTGAATGCGCGATTCCGCGCGCGTTCAGCCCGACTCGGCCACAAGCCTGTGCAGACGGACCGCATATGCGTTGAGACGTCGGAATGTGCAGATGCATGAGGAGGAAGACATGAAGACGATGATCACCAGGGCGGTGCTCGGTCTGACCCTCGGCGCCACCGCGCTCACCGCGGCCGCGCCGGCTGAGGCTCAGCGCTATCGCCATCGCGACCGCGACGATGCGGGCGCGGCCATTGTCGCCGGGATCGCCGGTGTCGTGATCGGCGCCGCGATCGCCAGCTCGGGCCGCGATCGTTATGACGACCGCTATTATTACGACGATCGCCGCTATGACGGCTATTACCGCCAGCGCGGCTATTATCCGCGCGAAAGCTATCGCTATCGCGATTATGAGCGGCGCGGCTGGCGCGGCTGCACCATCCGCCGCGTCTACGACCCCTATCTGGGGCGGCGCGTGAAGGTGCGCTACTGCCGCTGATCCGGCGCAGTCACGAACATGAGCGGCGCGGGTTTATTCCCGCGCCGCTTTTGGTTAGAGGCGCGCCATGAGCGACACTCCTCCCGACCGGCTCTCGGTCAACCCGAAGAGCCCCTATTTCGACCAGGCGCTGCTGCAGCGCGGCATCGGCATCCGCTTCAAGGGCAATGAACGCCGCGATGTCGAAGAATATTGCATCTCCGAAAGCTGGATTCGCGTGCAGGTCGGCAAGACCATGGACCGCAAGGGCAACCCGCTGACGATCAAGCTGTCCGGCCCGGTCGAGGCATGGTTCGAAAGCACCCCCGAGGGCGAAGCCGAGCCCGAGGCCTGAACCGCGCGGGCCCCCGCCCGTCCGGGCAGGGGCCGTGTCGGCCCGCCAATGATCGCCCGCGTGCAGGCGCCGGCGCGTCAGTGGACGAAGCGCGCCACCACGTCGCGATAGCTGCGGCTCACCTTCACCTGCGATCCTGAATCGAGGATCAGGAAACACTCGCCATTGGTGTGCGGCTTGACCTGCTTGACCTGGTCGAGATTGACGATGGTCGAGCGGTGGACGCGCTGGAAGCGGCGCGGGTCGAGCCGCTTTTCCAGATCCTTCATCGTCTCGCGCAGCACCAGCGTGTTGTCGGCGGTCTTGATGCACATGTAATCGCCGGCCGCCTCGACCACTTCGATCGTGTCGACATCGACGCGGAAAATCTGCCCGCGATCCTTGATGTTGATCAGCTTCTCGTAACGGCTGGACGACACGTCGGCGTCGCTCGCGGCCAGTTCCTCGGCTGCCTCCGGCGCGACTTCGGCCAGCACTTCCTTGAGCTTCTCGACCTCTTCGACGCCGCGCTTTTCGGTCAGGCGCTGGCGCACCCGGTCGAGCGTGTCGGCCAGTCGTCCTTCGTCGACCGGCTTCATCAGATAATCCATCGCATTCGCCTCGAACGCGCGAATCGCATGGTCGCTATAGGCGGTCACGAACACGAACAACGGCGGCTCGATTTCCATCAGCCCCTGCACGACCGAAAAGCCGTCGAATCCCGGCATCTGGATGTCGAGAAAGACCAGGTCGGGCTTGTGCGTCTTGATCGACCGGATCGCCTCGCGCCCGTTCTGGCACTTGTCGATGATCTCGACATCCTCATGCGCGGCAAGGCGCAGCTCAAGGCCCTGAATGGCCAAAGGTTCGTCATCGACCAGGATGGTGCGGATCGTCATATCTCTCTCTACTCACATTGGCGCCGTTCCGATGCCCCGGTCCGGCGTCACACAATCCCCTGCCTTTGATCCCTCAACCCAATGGTTACGGTCCGGTTCCGATCAGGCGGCCTCCCTGACTTGCTCTTCGCACTGAAACGGGATCTCGATCTCGACGCGAAACCCCCGTCCGGGGTCCGAATGCGTCGAAAACCGGTGTTCCGCTCCGAATGCCTGGACCAGCCGTTCCCGGATATTGGTAAGCCCGACCCCGGTTGAAAGGCTTGGCCGGTTCTTGCCCTCGATCAATCCCGGGCCGGTGTCGGATACGGTGATCTGCACCCGTTCGCCGCTGAGCCGAGCGGAGACCCGGATTTCGGCACCCTCTTCCTGCGGCGTGACCGCATATTTGATCGCGTTCTCGACCAATGGCTGCAGCAGCAGCGAGGGCAGCCGCGCCTTGGCGGTGCGCGGGTCGATATCGAATTCGGGCTTCAGCCGCGCGTCGAACCGCATCTTCTCGATCTCGAGATAGAGTTTCAGCGTCTCGACCTCCTGCGCAAGCGTGACATGCGCGGTCGGCTCGTTCGCCAGCGTGTAGCGCAGGAAATTGGCGAGCCGCGCCAGCATCGCATTGGCGCGGTCGGTCTGCTTCAGCAGCACCAGCGTCGAGATCGAATTGAGCGTGTTGAACAGGAAATGCGGGTTGAGCTGGTAGCGCAGCATCGCCAGCTGCGCCGTACTCGCCTGGCTCTCCAGCACCTGCATCCGGTCGATCTGATCCTCGACGATCAGGTAGAAGTTGATCCCGAAATACAGCGCCGACCACCCCGCCAGCACGGTAAAGTTGAGAAACAGGCTGCCCAGGATCAGCGGCAGCTCGATCCCCGGATCGCCGCGCATCACCGCCACGGTGAACGCGTTGAGCACCGCATAGACCAGCGTCGCCGCCAGCAATGTCGCAACCGTCGCCAGAATGCCGGTGATCCGCGGCACCCGCCGGTAATAGCCGTACAGCGCGGACAGCAGCAGCGTCAGGCAATATCCCACGATCGATTCGATCGTGACGCGGATCAGATCCTCGAAGCTGAAGCTGCGGTTGGAGAAGTTCGATACCGCGCGCAGCAGCAGATAGCCGCCCCAGCCCGCGCCCTGCAGCATCCAGAAGGCACGGCTCTTCTGCTCGAAGAAGGGGCGGGAGAAGATGGTGGGGCTGTTCATCGCGTTGGCGGCTTCTCTACATCGCGGCGCGCGCGGTGGGAAGAATGCGGAACGTGCCCGTCACGATATCGTTGCAGGCGGTGGATAGGGTGCCGCACCGCGCGGCCCGCGACCCGCCAGCTAGGAGACAGGATCATGACGACCCGTACCGCTACTGCCCGCTATTCCGGTTTCGGCAAGGAAGGGAAGGGCGCAATCACCACCCAGTCGGGCGTGCTGACCGACCAGTTCTACGGCTTCAACACCCGCTTCGAGGACGAACCCGGCACCAATCCCGAAGAACTGATCGCCGCCGCCCATGCCGGCTGCTTCACCATGGCACTGAGCTTCGCGCTGGCGAAGGCAGGCTTCAGCGAAGGCACGCTGGAGACCAAGGCAGCGGTCAAGCTGGAGCAGAAGGATGGCGGTTTCACCATCACCCGCTCCGACCTGACGCTGGAAGCCAGCGTGCCCGGCATCGACCCGGACGAATTCGCCGAGCTCGCCGACGACGCGAAGAAGAACTGCCCGGTGTCGAAGCTGATGAACGCCGAGGTCAGCCTGGCGCACAAGCTGAACTAACTCCTATCGTCACCCCCGCGAAAGCGGGGGCCCATCTCCCGCACTCCCCACCCGGTGGAACGGTCAGGAGATGGGTCCCCGCTTTCGCGGGGATGACGTGCAGATTTCACCGCTCGTTCAGATAATAACGGTCCGTCGCGCTCAGATCGTCGGCCAGCTCGTACACGATCGGCTGCCCCGTCGGGATTTCCAGGCTCGCGATATCGGCGTCCGAAATCCCCGACAGATGCTTGACCAGCGCGCGCAGCGAATTGCCGTGCGCGGCGATCAGCACGCGCTTGCCCGCGCGCAGGTCCGGCGCGATCCGCTCTTCCCAATAGGGCAGCACGCGCGCGATCGTGTCCTTCAGGCTCTCGGTCTGCGGGATCGGGATGCCCTTGTAGCGCGCGTCCTTGGCCAGGTCCCAGGGCGACCCTTCCTCGGGCAGCGGGGGCGGGATGTCGAAGCTGCGGCGCCAGATCTTGACCTGCTCGTCGCCATGCTTGGCCGCCGTCTCCGCCTTGTCGAGCCCGGTCAGCCCGCCATAATGGCGCTCGTTCAGCTTCCAGCTCTTCTCGGTCGGCAGCCACAGCCGCCCCATCGCCTCCAGCGCCAGGTTGAGCGTCTTGATCGCCCGGCTCTGAAAGCTGGTATAGGTCATGTCGAAGTCGAGACCCTTTTCGCGCATCAGCTCGCCCGCGGCCCAGGCTTCCTTGACGCCCTGCTCGGTCAGGTCGACGTCCCACCATCCGGTGAAGCGGTTTTCCAGATTCCAGGACGATTGGCCGTGGCGGATCAGGACGAGCGTGGGCATGGGACCTCCTTCAAATGTCGCACGCCCCTTACCGCTCAGGCTGAGCTTGTCGAAGCCCTGTTCTTCTTCCTAGGTGCAAAGCGACCTTTCATCCGGGCGAACGGAGGCGCGACATGATCCAGCGACAGACCATCATCTATGATGGCCCCGGCGGCCCGTTCGCGGGCGTCGCGGTCGCCGACACCGACTGGACCGGCCCGCGCCCCGGCGTGCTGATCGTCCCCAATGTACTGGGCGAGAAGGAACAGGACCGCGTCACTGCCGAGCGGATCGCCGCACTCGGCTATGTCGCGTTGGTCGCCGACCTTTACGGACAGGGCAAGCGCACCACCCGCGAATCGCCGGATCCGGCGGTGTACATGAACGCGCTCAACGCCGATCGCCCGCTGCTGCGCGACCGCCTGCGCGCCAGCCTCGCCGCGTTGCACGCGCTGCCCCAGGTCGATGCGGCGCGGACCGCCGCCATCGGCTATTGCTTCGGTGGCAAGGCGGTGATCGACCTCGCCCGGATCGGCGCGGATGTGCTGGGCGTCGTCGCCTTCCACGGCATCTTCGACCCGCCAGGCTATGACTATCCGGCCCCGATCGCGCCAAAGCTGCTGATCTGCCACGGCTGGGACGACCCGCTCGCCCCGCCCGAGGCCGTGACGGGCCTCGCCGCCGAACTGACCGCCGCCGGGGCAGATTGGCAGCTGCACGGATATGGCGGGGCAGGGCACGCCTTCACCGATGCCAGCCTGAAGACGTCGACCCGCCCCGGCTTCGGCTACGACGCCAACGCCGACCGCCGCAGCTGGGCCGCGATGACGGGGTTTCTGGAGGAACTGTTCGCGTAAAAAATCCTCCCCGGAACGGGGAGGGGGACCATGCGCAGCATGGTGGAGGGGGCCTGAGGCAAGCGAGTCCGGTGCCTCGGGCCCCCTCCGTCAGCGCTTCGCGCTGCCACCTCCCCGTGCCGGGGAGGATTGGAAGATCGGTCCGTCGCGACGTTTGCCGCGCCCTTGACGTCAGGCCGATGGCGTCTTCGGTTTCGCAGCACGCGGCGCACGCGGCTTGGCCGGGGCCTTGGCCGCGGCTGGCGCTTTCACCGCAGCGGGCTTCCTGGCAGCCGCCGGTTTCTTCGCGGCCGCCGGCTTCTTCGGTGCAGCCGGCGTCTCGGGCGCTGCCTTCGCGACCGGCGCCTGCGCAGCGGCCGGCGCCTCGGCCGCCTTCTCACCCGTCAGCTTGGCCGTGATCTTTTCCGCCGCCCGCGCCGCGATCAGCGTCGCGAGCGAGGATGCCGTCTTGGCAAGGTCATCCATTCCCGACGGCTTCGGCGCATCGCTCGGGGCCGGGGCGGGAGCCGGAGCCGCCGCCGCCTGCGCATCGGCCGCCTTTTTGCGCACATTGCCCGCCAGCGCGACCAGCCCCGCCGCGACGATATCGGCCACCAGCGGATGCTTGGTCAGCTCGAGCAGCTTGGCACCCTGCTCACGCAATTCCTTGGGCAGTTCGATTCCGGCGACGGTCTTGGGCAGCTTGGGCGCCTTGTCGGCCTTTGCTGCCTTGCTCTTCTTCGCCTTGGCCTTGTCCGCTTTGGCTTTATCCGCTTTCGCCATCGTCGCGCCTCCATGGTGTGTCAGTTGAGTGACACACCCGGAGGCATGCCGTCAATCCGAGAATACCCGTTCGAAAATGGTATCCACCGCCTTGAAATGATAGTCGAGGTCGAACTTCTCCTCGATCTGCTGCGGCGACAGCGCGGCGGTCACCTCTGCATCGGCCTTGAGCAGCTCGAGCAGCGACAATTCGCCGTCGCTCTCCCACACCTGCATCGCGTTGCGCTGGACCAGCCGATAGCTGTCCTCGCGGCTCACCCCCGCCTGGGTCAGCGCCAGCAGCACGCGCTGCGAGTGAACCAGCCCGCCCATGCGATCCAGATTCTTTTGCATCCGCGCCGGGTAGACCAGCAGCTTGTCGATCACCCCGGTCAGCCGCGCCAGCGCAAAGTCGAGCGTGATCGTCGCGTCCGGGCCGATATAGCGTTCGACCGACGAGTGGCTGATGTCGCGCTCATGCCACAGCGCGACATTCTCCATCGCCGGAATCACCGCGCTGCGGACCATGCGGGCAAGGCCGGTGAGGTTCTCGGTCAGCACCGGGTTGCGCTTGTGCGGCATCGCCGACGACCCCTTCTGCCCCGGCGAGAAATATTCCTCTGCCTCCAGCACTTCGGTGCGCTGCAGGTGGCGCACCTCGACCGCGAGCCGCTCGATCGAGCTGGCGATGACGCCGAGCGTCGCAAAGAACATGGCATGGCGGTCGCGCGGGATCACCTGAGTCGACACCGGCTCGACGCTGAGGCCCAGCTTGTCGGCGACATGCTGCTCCACGCGCGGGTCGATATTGGCGAAGGTGCCGACCGCGCCCGAAATCGCGCAGGTCGCGATGTCCGCGCGCGCCGCGATCAGGCGGGTCTTGCAACGCTTGAACTCGGCATAGGCTTCAGCGAGTTTGAGGCCGAACGTCACCGGCTCGGCATGGATGCCATGGCTGCGCCCGATGGTTGGGGTCAGCTTGTGCTCATAGGCGCGGCGCTTGAGCACGGCGAGCAGCTGATCGAGGTCTTCCAGCAGGATATCCGCCGCGCGCGTCAGCTGCACCGCAAGGCAGGTGTCGAGCACGTCGCTCGACGTCATCCCCTGATGCATGAAGCGCGCTTCGTCGCCGACATTCTCCGCGACCCAGGTCAGGAACGCGATCACGTCATGCTTGGTCACCGCCTCGATCGCGTCGATCGCCGCGACGTCGATCGTCGGGTTGGTCGCCCACCAGTCCCACAGCGCCTTCGCCGCCGATTCGGGCACCACGCCCAGCTCGCCCAGCTTCTCGGTCGCATGCGCCTCGATCTCGAACCAGATGCCAAAGCGGGTTTCGGGCGACCAGATCGCGGTCATGGCGGGGCGGGAATAACGGGGGACCATAGCAGAGCCTTTCGTGAGACGCGGCGCCCCTAGCAAAGCCCCGGCGGCGCGGCAAACCGGTCTACATCAATCCCTGCGCGCGCAGGCTGACATGCCCGCCGGTGCCGATCACGATATGGTCGTGCACCGCGATGCCCAGCCGCTTTCCTGCCTCGACGATCGTGCGCGTCAGTTCGATATCCGCGCGGCTCGGGCTCGGATCGCCGCTTGGATGATTGTGCACCAGGATGATCGCGGTCGATCCCAGGTCGATCGCGCGGCGGATCACCTCGCGGACATAGACCGGCGCCTCGTCGACCGACCCCTCCTGCATCAGTTCGTCGCGGATCAGCATGTTGCGGCTGTTGAGATGCAGCACGCGCACGCGCTCGATCACATGATGCGCCATGTCCGCGCGCAGATAATCGAGCAGGGCCTGCCAGTTGGACAGGACCGGCCGCGCCGCCACCTCGCTCTTCAACAGGCGCAGCGCGGCGGCATGGGCGATCTTGATTGCCGCAGCGGACGTGTCGCCCATCCCCGGCACCCGCGCGATCGCGTCTGAATCGGCGGTCAGCAGCCCGGCAATCCCCCCGAACTGATGCAGCAACGCCTTGGCCAGCGGCTTGGTGTCGCGCCGCGGAATCGCCAGCATCAGCAGATATTCGACCAGCTCGTGATCCATCAGCCCGTCGGCATCGGCCAGCAGGCGCGCCCGCAACCGCGCGCGATGCCCGGTCCCGTCGGTAATCGCCTCGCCGCCGTCTCCCATAAAAGGAGCCTAGCGGTAGCAAGGCGGGCGGGGAAGGGTGCAAGGACCAATTCCTCCCCTGAGCTTGTCTCAGGGGAGGGGGACCGCCGCCGCAGGCGGTGGTGGAGGGGCGGCCGCGCAGACGGCCGTGAACAGCTCGGCAAAATTCCGCCCTCTGCGAGGGCGGCCCCTCCGTCAGCGCTGCGCGCTGCCACCTCCCCCAGCGAGCTGGGGGAGGAATGGATTGCAACAATGTTGCACCGCGGTTGACTCGGGATGCCCCCCTTTCTAAAGCGCGCGTGCCTTGGCGGGCTCGCCGCTCGGCCCATGCGTTTCGCCCTGGTAATCGGACTGGCGGAGGAAGCGAAATGACCGAGAACGAGCCCGGACTGGACCCCCTCAAGGAGGATGCCCGCATCACTTCGCTCGATGAGCGGCTGGCGCGGGCGAAATCCGAAGAGGCGGATCGGCGGGGTGAGGGGCGGAAGGCCGGCGATGGCGACTATCGCATGGGCAACCGCGTTCTTGCCGAGCTGATCGGAGGAATGGTCGGGGGGGCGCTGATCGGGTGGGTACTCGATCGGTTCCTGGGAACCTCGCCATGGCTCCTGCTCACGCTGCTTGCCCTTGGCATCGTCAGCGCGTTCAGGAACATCATCAGGATTTCGAACCAGCGCTCGAAGTGACTTTCGGGCGCTTGCGTTACATGGGAAACGGGCGTGGCTGAAGAAGCAGGCAAGATCGATCCGATGCACCAGTTCGAGGTGACGTCGATTGCCGACATGTTCACCATCGGCGGGCAGCAGATCGCGTTCACCAACAGCGCGCTGTGGATGGCGATTGCCGCCGTCGCGCTGTGGGTGTTCATGCTCGGCGGCATGAAGCGGGAAGTGGTTCCGGGCCGCTGGCAGATGGCGGTCGAGGGCTTCACCGGCTTCATCGACAATCTGCTCAAGGCGAATATCGGGCATGAAGGGCGCAAGTTCCTGCCCTATGTCTTCTCGCTGTTCATGTTCATCCTGTTCGCCAACGTCATCGGCCTGCTGCCGTTCGGCGTGGTACCGGGCGTGCATCCGTTCACCGCGACCAGCCACTTCACCGTGACCGGCGTGCTGGCGATCCTGTCCTTCTCGATCGTTCTCGTCGTCGGTTTTGCGAAGCATGGCCTGCGCTTCTTCTCGCTGTTCGTGCCCAAGGGGACTCCGATCCCCGTGCTGATCCTCGTGGCGCCGATCGAGTTCGTCTCGTTCATGGTTCGCCCGTTCAGCCTGGCGCTGCGACTGTTCGTCGCGATGACCGCGGGTCACATCCTGCTCAAGGTGCTGGCCGGCTTCATCATCAATTCGGCCAATGCCGGCGCGGGCTGGGGCCTGCTGGTCGGCGTGCCCAGCTTCGCGCTGATGCTCGGCGTCTCGGCCCTCGAGATCCTGGTCGCCGGCGTCCAGGCCTATGTGTTCGCGCTGCTCACGTCGCTGTACATCAACGACGCGGTGCATCTGCACGATCATCACTGAGTTTTTCCCACCAAGACCTGATTTTCTAAGGAGTGATTTCAATGGAAGCAGAAGCATTCAAGCTGCTCGGCGCCGGTCTCGCGGCGATCGGTGCTGGCCTCGCGGCACTCGGCGTGGGCAACGTCTTCGCGGCGTTCCTCCAGGGCGCACTGCGTAACCCGGGCGCGGCTGCCAGCCAGCAGGGCAACATGTTCATCGGCTTCGCGGCTGCCGAGCTTCTCGGCCTGCTCGCGTTCGTCGTGGCGGTGCTGCTGATCTTCGTCGCCTGATGTCTCTGCCGCCCTGTGCGTTGGTGCGCAGGGCGGACTACAGGACGGACCGCGAGAGGACGGACCAATGCCCCAGATCGAACAAGTCGCGGCGACCTATGCGTCGCAGATCTTCTGGCTGCTGCTGACCTTCGGGCTCACCTTCGTGATCGTCGGCCTGGGCATCGTGCCCAAGGTGTCGGGCACGATGGACGCGCGCGATCGGTCGGTTGCGGCCGACCTCGCCGCTGCGGAAGCGGCGCGCGCGGCGGCCGATCAGGCCGAAGAGACGTGGCGCGCGCAGGAAAATGCTGCGCGTGAAACCGCGCGCAAGCGCCTGGCCGAGGCACGTGCCGCGGGGCAGGCACAGACCGACGCCGCGCTTGCAGCGGCCAATGCCGAGATCGAAGGCCGCGTCGCAGCGGCCGAAGCGCGCATCGCGGAGGCCAGTGCCGCCGCAGCGGGCGAGATCGAAGCGGTGGCCAGCGATGCTGCCCGCGACATCGTCGCCCGCCTGTCGGGCGTCAACGTCACGGCTGCGGAAGCCGGACAGGCAGTGAAGGCGGCGCTCAATGGCTGAGGAAGCACAAGTGACGGCGAGCACGGCGACCGATCCGGTCGCGGCGAATCTGAGCGAGGCGGCCAAGGGCGAGGGCATGGGGCTGCCGCATGCCGGCGGTACCGAGGCTCCGGGCACCGTGGTGCACGCCAAGCCCGCGGTATTCGGGATCGACGCGACCATGTGGGTCGGCCTGGCGATGCTGGCGCTGATCCTGATCGTGGTGTGGAAGAAGGTTCCGGCCGCGATCGGCGGGATGCTCGACAAGCAGATTGCGGGAATCCGCACCCGGCTTGACGAGGCGAGCCAGCTGCGCGCCGAGGCCGAAGCGCTGCGTGACGAATATGCGCGCAAGATCGCATCGGTCGAGCAGGAAGCGGCGGCAATGGTCGCCCATGCCGATCAGGAAGCCCAGGCGACGCTGGCCAAGGCCAAGGCCGATGCCGAGGATCTGATCCGGCGGCGCACCAAGATGGCGGAAGACAAGATCGCCGCCGCCGAACGCGCCGCGCTCGACGACGTCCGCGCCCGCGCGGCCGAAGCGGCCACCCGCGCTGCGGGTGCGATCATCGCGCAAAAGCATGACGCCACCGCCGACAAGGCGCTGGTCGACCAGACCATCGCAGGCCTCTCGCGTCTCAACTGAGCCGCAGGACCCGAGCAAGAAAAAGGGGCGTCGGTCGCAAGACCGGCGCCCTTTTTCTTGTTCTGAGCGTCGCCCCGTCAGGGGAGGGGCTTGGGGTGGGTCGTCCAAGTCTCATCGAGACCGCACGCGGGATGGTGTCCGTCGATCAATCCTCCCCCGCCAGGGGGAGGTGGCGCCGAAGGCGACGGAGGGGGAGGACGGCTTCGCCCTCGAGCCTCCGGTCGTCGTGCTTCCGCCCGCTCCGTCACGCTGCGCGTGCCACTTCCCCCTGGCGGGGGAGGATCATGACCGCCTCACTTGCCCAGCAAATCCAGCACCGCCACCGTCATCGCGGTCGTGCCCAGAGTCACCGACGATTTCGGTTCGACCTTGAAGAAGGGCGAATGGTGCGCGGGCAGCGTCTTTTCGCCGCGCCGCGCGGCGTCCAGCTCGGCCTGCGGCGTCCCGCCGACCACGAAATAGGCGCCCGGCACGCCCAGTTTCTGCTCGATGAAGTAGGCGAAATCCTCCGCCCCCATACTCTCGCGCGGTTCGGTCTTCAGCACGTCCTTGCCGAACGCCCTGGTGAACGCCCCGCGCACCCGCGCGGTCAGCGCCGGATCGTTGAGCGTCACCGGGGTCGATTCGAACCCGACCCGCACCTGCGGCAATTTGTCCTCGGGCAGGCCGTTCATCCGCCCGACATTCGCCGCGATGCGCTTGATCCCGTCGAGCAGCTTCTTGCGCGTCTCCTCGTCGTCCGACCGCACGGTCAGCTGCAGTTCGGCCTTGTCGCTGATGATGTTGTGCTTGAACCCCGAATGGAACGACCCGACCGTGACCACGCCGGGCTTCAACGGGGCGATCTCGCGGCTCACCAGCGTCTGCAGCGCCATCACGATCTGCGATCCCATCACGATCGGGTCCTTGCCCATATGCGGCGCGGCGCCATGGGTGCCGATGCCGTGGATCGTGATGTCGACGCTGTCCGACGAGGACGAGCTGATCCCCGGCTCCAGCCCGATCTTGCCGGTCGGAAAGCCCGATGTGACATGGAACGCCACCGCATAATTGGGCTTGGGAAAGCGGGTATAGAGCCCGTCCTCCATCATCTTGCGCGCGCCGCCGATCCGCTCCTCGGCCGGCTGCACCACGAACACGACCGTGCCCTTCCACCGGTTCTTGAGCTTCGCCAGCTGCCGCGCGGTGCCGATCAGCGACGTGATGTGCACGTCATGCCCGCATGCATGCATCACCGGCTTCACCACGCCGTCGATATCCTCCTGCGTCACGGTCGAGGCATAGGGCAGCCCGCTATCCTCCTTGAGCGGCAAGCCGTCCATGTCGGCGCGCAACAGGATCACCGGCCCATCGCCATTCTTCATCACGCCGACCACGCCGGTCCCGCCGACCCCCTCGGTCACCGTGATCCCACCCACCGCGCGCAGCTCCTTCGCCATGATCGCGGCGGTGCGGCTCTCCTTGAACGACAGCTCCGGGTTCTTGTGGAAATCGACGAACAGCGCCTCGAGATGCGCCGCATAATCCGCCTCCACCGCCGGCGCGAAGTCCGGCTCGGCCAGCGACGGCGTGGCGAGCAGCGAGGTGGCGAGCAAAGCGGTGAGCAGGCGCATGTGATTTCCCCTTTGCCTCAGGCTATCAGATGGAAACCGCGGCGCAATCGCCTTACATCCCCCCGGTGACCAGCGACCCCAATTCCCCCAGCCGCTTCAACGAAGAAACCGCCACCTATGCCGTGCGCGGGTCGGAAACGCCCGACCTCGACGCCGGGGTCGCCGCGATCCGCAACGTCCTCGCCACGCTGCCCGTCCGCCCCGGCGTGTATCGCATGCAGGATGCGCGCGGCGACGTGCTCTATGTCGGCAAGGCCCGCGCGCTCAAGAACCGCGTCGCCAATTACACCCAGCCCGCCAAGCTCTCCAACCGCCTGCGCCGCATGATCGCCCAGACGCGGTCGATGACAGTGGTGACGACCAATAACGAGGCCGAGGCGCTGCTGCTCGAAGCGCAGCTGATCAAGCGCTTCCGCCCGCCCTACAACGTCCTGCTGCGCGACGATAAGTCGTTCCCCTACATCCTGCTGCGCAAGGACCACGACTTCCCGCGCGTCCAGATGCACCGCGGCGCCCGCCGCGCACAGGGCGACTATTTCGGCCCGTTCGCGGGCGCGGGTCAGGTGCGCAAGACATTGAACGCGCTGCAGAAGCTCTTCCTGCTGCGGTCGTGCACCGACAGCTTCTTCAACAATCGCGACCGCCCGTGCCTGCTCTACCAGATCCGCCGCTGCTCGGCCCCCTGCGTCGACCGCATCGACAAGGCCGGTTACGCCGAACTCGTGTCCGATTCCCGCGACTTCCTGATGGGCAAGTCGACCAAGGTTCAGGCGAAGCTCGGCGAGCAGATGCAGGCCGCCGCCGAAAATCTCGACTTCGAACTCGCCGCGATCCTGCGCGACCGACTGAAGGCGCTCACCTTCATCCAGGGGTCACAGGCGATCAATGCGGAGGGGATCGGCGACGCCGACATCTTCGCCATGGCCGCCAAACAGGGTCAGATCGGCATCCAGGCCTTCTTCATCCGCGGCGGCCAGAATTGGGGCCACCGCGCCTTCTTCCCCGCGCACACCGCCGATGTGCCGGAGGATGAGGTGTTCACCCAATTCCTCATGCAATTCTATGAGGAAGTGCCCCCGCCGCGCACCATTTTCGTCGACCGCAACCTCGACGATCTCAAATTGCTCTCCGAAGCGCTCGCCGAACGCGCCGGGCGCAAGGTCGCGATCGGCATGCCGCAACGCGGCACCCGCCGTCGCCTGCTCGATCAGGCCAAGCGCAACGCGATCGAGGCGCTCGACCGCCGCATGGCCGAATCGACGACTCAAGCAAAGATCCTGCGCGATATCGCGGACCTGTTCGGCCTGCCCGAACCGCCCGACCGCATCGAAGTCTATGACAACAGCCATATTCAGGGCGCCCACGCCGTCGGCGCGATGATCGTCGCCGGACCCGAAGGCTTCCGCACCGGCCAGTATCGCAAGTTCAACATCAAGAGCGCCGCCACCAACGACGATTTCGCGATGATGCGCGAAGTCTTCACCCGCCGCTTCGCCCGCGCGCAGGAGGAAGACCCCGACCGGGACAAGGGCGTATGGCCCGACCTCGTCCTGATCGACGGCGGCAAGGGGCAGCTCAGCGCCGCGCGCGCCGTGCTGGAGGAACTGGGGATCGAGGATGTGTGCATGGTTGGCGTCGCCAAAGGCCCGCACCACGGCCGCGAGGGCCGCGAAGTCTTTCACCTCATGGACGGCAGCGAACGCATGCTCCCGACCAACGCCCCCGCGCTGTTCCACATCCAGAAACTCCGCGACGAAGTCCACCGATTCGCCATCGGCGCGCACCGCGCGAAACGGGCAAAGGCGATCGGCGCCAGCCCGCTCGACGACGTCCCCGGCATCGGCCCGGCACGCAAGAAGGCGCTGCTGATGCACTTCGGCACCGCCAAGGCGGTGCGCGGGGCGAGTTTGGAGGATCTACAGAAGGCGCCGGGGGTGAGCGCGGCGGTGGCGCAGCAGGTGTACGACTTCTACCATTCGCGGTGAGACTAGTCTCTGCACCCGCGAGTGACCGCTATCGGAAAGGCGGACTTGCGTCTCTTGGTGGGTAGAAAACGGCCATTATTGAAGTTATCTGTTGGCTACGGGGGATCGTCATGGGGCACAACATAACTGCAGTTATTGGCGCTCCTGCGGTGCTTGCGCGCGTTGTAGATGCCGCGGGTTGTCCGCCACCTACCGATCTGAAGTTCGGACTACAAATTGCCCCGTTAGGTCATCAGCAGATCGACCAGCTAACCCAGCTTCAGCCCGGAGAGCGCTTTGACGGGTTTGCATACCTATCGGCGGGCCTCCAAAATGCCCTGACTGATGCCATCGATCAGGGGACGCTGGTTTATCTCGAAACAGACTATTTTGGCGGGACCGGCTCGCAAGCCGCAGCAGTCCTCTCGGCTGGTAGCGTCGTTATGCGGGCCTCAGTGCCGGTCAGTCGAGAACCAGCGCGACGAGAGGATCCGATAAACACAGCTCTTCGCGCGCTTGGGATTGAGGCTGCAACCGGCGAAGACGAGTTTGAGACGATTGGATTGCGCCGGTTCCGAGACTTGGAATCGCTGGGTGTTGAATGGGATGACGATTAGGTCCGCTCTACCTCCGCAATGGGGTGGGAAGCGGAAAGGCCGTATTTTTGAACCCACCCCCTAATCCACCCACTCCCCAAACGCCCGCACCACCGCCAGCCGCTCCTCCTCCGTTGTGAGCGCATCCCGCGCCCGAGCCTTGGCGTCCTCCGCGGCATGCCGCGCCGCCGCCGCCCAGTCGGGTGCGATCCCGCCCAGCGCGGCCAGCACCGACTGCAGCTTCACCGCCACCTCGACCATCCCCGCGCCGTCGCGCCCGATCGGGCGGAACGCATCGACCACCAGCTTCTCGATCTCCAGCGCCGGGAACACCACGCGCTCGTCCGCCGGCTGGCCCGTCACCCGCGCCATCCGGTCGAACACCCTCAGTTGCGCGCCCAGCACCGCAATCGCCGTCCCCGGATCATTCACCGCCGGCGACAGCGCCCGCGACGCAATCTCCGACAGCACGATCAGGCCAAAGCGCGGGTCATGGTCGTAACTGCGGTCGCGCTGCACCGTGATCGCCTCGGCCACCCGCGCGCACACGCCGGCATCGCCGCCCACCACCCACGCCACCACCCGCCCCGGATCGACAAAGCTCCCCGGCAGCACTGCCAGATGCACCACGCCCCCGCACGCCGCCATCGCCTCGCCCAGCTCGGCGACATCGATATTGGTGACATAGCCGATCCGCTCCCCGCACCGCACCGGCGCCGCGCCCTCCGGCACCGGCGCCACCGCCAGTCCCGCAATACGCGGGCGATGCGGCATCCGCTCCGCCGCCGCGATGGCCGCGCGCTCGACCCGCGTGATCGTGTCATGCACCCGCCCGAGCAGCGCGATATGCTGGATCCAGCGCAGCAGCGTGACGACGATCACCACGATCAGCGCGATCGTCCCCGCGAACAGCAGCACGCGCCCCTGCTGCCCATAAAATCCGGTCGACAGCGCGATGATCCCGACAATCGCGAACAGGAACGCACCCAGAAACGTCGACAGCGCGTTCTGCGACGTCGAATCCTCGACCAGCAACGCCACCGCGCGCGGCGTGACGTTCGACGTCGCCGCGCCATAGGCCGACACCATCGCCGTCAGCGAAAAGGTGGTGACCGCCAGCATGCTCGACGCGATGATGCCCAGGATATTGTCGACCGCATCCGCCCCGATCTTCGCCCCCAGCGTATAGGGGACCAACGGCGCCACCAGCGGCGCCAGCAACGCCAGCACCACCGCCGCCAGCGAAAACGCCGCCGCGCGAAACCACAGCCGCCGCGACACCACGCGCCACACCCACGCCCAGCGACTCATCGCGCGGACCGAACCGGATTCGTAACGATCATGGGGGTCCCAACCCGCCGCGGCGGGGGAGGTTCCGGGGGAGGGGCGCGGCCGCCGCCAACCGCTTGATATCCCGCCGCGTTGACGCTCTACCGCTTCCCTTTCGCGCCGGATCGCGCCACCATGACGGGCAGGGGGAGCTTCATGAACATCGGCAACTATCTCGATCAGGTGCGCGCGGCCTATGACAGCGGGCGGGCGACCGAACACAGCTACCGCCCCGCGCTCCATGCGCTGTTCCAGTCGATCGACCCCGCGCTGACCGTCATCAACGAGCCGAAGCGTGGCGACGCCGGCATGGTCGATTTCATGTTCGAACGGAACGGCATCCCGTTCGGCTGGGCCGAGGCGAAGGACATCGACAAGGATGTCATTAGGCTCAAGGGCTATTCGATCGAACAGCGCAAGCGGTACGAACGCGCCTATCCCAACCTCATCTACACCAACGGCGTCGATTTCGAATTCATCCGCGACGGCGCCAGCGTCCATTTCGTCTCGATCGCCGATTTCGTCATGGGGCTGCAGCCCAATCCCGACCGGTTCGATGAGCTGGAGCGCCAGCTGCGCCTGTTCGCCGAAGCCAAGCCGATCAGCATCACCAGCGCGGCCCGGCTGGCGGAAATGATGGCGGCCAAGGCGGCGATCATCAAGGATGAGATAGCGATCGCGCTCAAGGACGATCCCGAATTCCGCACCGGCCTTGGCGGCCAGTATCGCAGCTTCAAGGCGAACCTGCTCCCCGCGCTGGAGCCGGACGAATTTGCCGATATCTATGCCGAAACCATCACCTACGGCATGTTCGCCGCCCGCTTCCACGACGACGACCTGACCACGTTCAGCCGGACCGAGGCGATGGAAAAGCTGCCTGCCAGCAATCCGTTCCTCAAGGGCCTGTTCGAATATGTCGCCGGTCCCGCGCTGCCTCAGCGCCTGCGCTACATCGTCGATGATCTGGTTCAGGTGATGCGCGCCAGCGACCCCCATTCGCTGTTCCGCGATTTCGGCAAGTTCACCGCGCGCAACGATCCCTTCGTCCATTTCTACGAAGACTTCCTCGCTGCCTACAACCCGGCCAAGCGCAAGAGCCGGGGCGTGTGGTACACCCCCGAACCCGTGGTCGATTTCATCGTCCGCGCGGTGGACGATGTGCTCAAAACCGAATTCGGCCTGTCCGATGGTCTGGCCGACACGTCAAAGGTGACGGTGGACTGGGACACCGGCACCAATGATCCCAAAACCGGCAAGCCGGTCACGATCCGAAAGGACGTGCACAAGGTCCAGATTCTCGACCCCGCCACCGGCACCGGCACCTTTCTGGCCAAGGCGGTTCAGCTGATCTCCGACCGGGTGAAGGCGCGCGCGCCCGGCAAATGGTCCGGCTATGTCGAACAGGATCTGCTCCCCCGCCTGCACGGCTTCGAACTGCTGATGGCCAGCTACGCCATGTGCCATATGAAGCTCGACATGCAGCTGACCGAAAGCGGGTACAGGCCCAGCGCGAACCCGCCGCGCCTTTCGGTCTGGCTCACCAACGCGCTCGAACCCGCCGAACGCGAAGTGCGCGACCTGTTCTTTCAGCCGCTGGCGGAAGAAGCGCGCGGCGCGAGCGAGGTGAAGCGGCAAAGCCCGATCATGTGCGTGATTGGGAACCCGCCTTATTCGGGCGAAAGCGCCAACAAGGGCGACCACATCATGGCGCTGATGGAGGCCTATAAAAAGGAGCCGGGCGGCAAGGAGAAGCTGAAGGAGCGCAACCCAAAATGGATCAATGACGATTATGTCAAATTCATCCGCATGGCGGAGGATTTGATCTCGAAAAACCCATCCGGTGGCGTGTTGGGTTTCATCACCAACCACGGCTATTTGGACAACCCCACGTTTCGCGGGATGCGCTGGCACCTGCTCAAGACGTTCGACAAAATTTGGGTGGTCGACCTTCACGGGAATTCCAACAAAAAGGAAGTGTCTCCGGACGGCTCGCCTGACACCAATGTCTTCGACATCATGCAGGGTGTCGCGATGGTAATCGCGGTGCGGCGCAAGGGGGTGGACAGCGGCAAAGTGGGCCAGGTGTTCCACGCAGACCTTTGGGGCGCACGAAAGGCCAAGTATGACGCCCTATGGGCGAGCCGCCACGATCAACTCGCCCATGCACCATTGGAACATAGCGCGCCGCTCTACCCATTTGTACGGCGGGATTACGCAGTTCAGGCGGTGTATGAGCAAGGATTCTCCATTTCGGAATTAATGCCGCAAAACTCAGTCGGCATTGTGACCGCGCGCGATGCACTGACAATCGATATTGATCGTCAGGCGGTTTTGGACCGAGTAATTGATATGACGGTGTCCGACATTGAGGACTTGCGAACCCGCTATGCGCTCGGGCCCGATGTGCGGGATTGGCGTGTCGAATGGGCCAAAGCTGATGTTGTACAAAATTTCAGCCAGAACCGGCTGACGCAGATCGCTTATCGCCCTCTCGATAATCGCTGGACCTACTACACCGGAAATTCACGCGGATTCATGTGCTATCCTCGTTATGAAGTCATGCACCACATGGCCGACCGAAAAAATATTTCGATCATGTCTTGCCGCCAAGCAATTCAGGCCGACTGGCACCATCTTTTTGTCGCAGATCAGATTGTTGATGACAGCTATGTCTCTAATTTATCTCGTGAACGGGGATATAATTACCCCCTCTACCTCTACCCCGACGAAGCCGCCGACCAATCCGACGCCTTCGCGCCCAAACAGCGCACGCTGAACCTCGACCCCGCGCTCTACGCCGCCATCTGCGCCGCCGCCGGGATCGACCCTGCGGATCAGGCCGGCCCGGACGATGATTTCCGCGGGCCGACCGGCGATGCCCGGCCCAGTGAGGTCAAGGTCTTCGACTATATCTATGGCGTGCTCCACGCGCCCAACTATCGCGAAACTTACGCCGAATTCCTCAAGATCGATTTCCCCCGTATCCCCTATCCCGCCTCGCCCGAACTGTTCCGCGCGGTGAGTGAACGGGGGGAGGCGCTGCGGCGGCTGCACCTGATGGAACCGGCGGCGATCGGCGACACGCCCTATCCGTTCATGGGCGATGGCGATGACGTCGTTGCGGCGGGCTATCCGAAATTCGACGCGGGGCGGGTTCAGATCAACGCCGACCAATATTTCGATGCCGTGCCCCCGGTGGCCTGGACCTTCCATATCGGCGGCTATCAGCCCGCCCAGAAATGGCTCAAGGACCGCCGTGGCCGCACGCTCAGCTATGACGATATCGGCCATTATCAGCGGATCGTGAAAATCCTGACCGAAACCGATCGTATTATGTCCGAAATCGATCTGCCGCTGGACTGACCCCGATCACGACCGCCCCCTCTTAAGCCCCTCCCGCATGCGGGAGGGGTTGGGGAGGGTCTTCTTCCTGCTTGCGGCGGTCGTCCGCTCGCCCCACCCATTCCTCCCCCAGCTTGCTGGGGGAGGGGGACCGCCGCGAAGCGGTGGTGGAGGGGCCGCCCCGAAGAGGGCGGAATTTTGCCGCGCTGGTCACGGCTGTCTGCGCAGCCGCCCCGCCACCACCGCCTGCGGCGGCGGTCCCCCTCCCCTGAGACAAGCTCAGGGGAGGAATGACGTCCCCCCGCATTCCCCAAGGGCTGTCCTACAAGCCCCCAACCCACTACACTCCCGCCATGCCCAGCACCCCGCCACCCCCGCACGCCTTCACCGCGCGGACGTGTCCGGCAACGCCCCTCACATACGGCAATCCTGTCCGCTTTGTCCGAATAGCGAACTCGGTCGTTCACCAACCCCGCCCGGATTTTGCGATTTCTTCACCCCCGTCCGCTAGGCCGCAGCCATGCCCACGCGCGTTTTCCTGACGGTCGATACCGAATTGATGTGGCGGCACCATGCCGCCGGGCTGCCGCTGGCGGAGATTGCGGCGCGGTCGCTGGAGCCGGCCGGGGTCGGCATCGGCTATCAGCTGCGGCGCTTTGCCGAGCATGGCCTCAAAGCCACCTTCTTCGTCGATCCGATGCCGGCGGTGGCGCATGGCCTCGATCCGATCCGCCGCGTGGTGGAGGCGATCCTGGCGGCGGGGCAGGAGGTTCAGCTGCACCTCCACCCCAATTGGGCCGCTGCGCGCGACGATGACCGCAGCGCCGCCGCGTCGTTCGAACTGATCGACTATAATTTCGCCGAACAGCGCGACCTGATCGCCGCGGCGTCCGACCTGCTCGTCGCCGCCGGGGCGCCGCGCCCGATCGCCTTCCGCTCGGGCAGCTACAGCGCCAGCGACGATACGCTCGCCGCATTGGCCGAACTCGGCATCCGCTATGACAGCAGCCACAACGGTTCCGAACATCCCTGGCCCAGCGCGATCGGCCTGCCGGTGCGTCAGATCGCCCCGGTCGAACATCGCGGCGTGATCGAAGTGCCAGTGACCTTGATCGAGGATGTGCGCGGCCATCTCCGCCATTTCCAGATTTGCGCGCTGTCCACTGCGGAAATGCGCGACGCCCTCGACCATGCGGTGGCGGCGGGCCATGCCGCGGTCACCATCGTCAGCCATGGCTTTGAGCTCGCGAACCGGTCCGGCACCCGCCCCAATGCGGTGCATCTGGCCCGCTTCGATGCGCTCTGTGCGATGCTGGCCGAACGGCGCGGGGGACTTGAGACGGTGCATTTCGCTGACCTGTCGCATCTGCCGCTGGGGCAGGGCGATGCCCCGCTCGGCCCCAGCCTGCTCCGCACCCGGATGCGGCAGGCGCAGCAGCTCTGGTCGAACTGGGTCGAGGAGCGCGCCGCATGACCGCGACCGCGCGTCCCACCCCGCTCAATTTCCGCATCGGCGCGCGGACGTTGATGGCGGTGCAGCGCGACATGGTCCGCGTGCCGCTCAGCCTCGATGAAGCGCGCGAAGGCCGCTTGCCGGTCCTCCCGCCCTTGCCGCGTGAGGCGCATGGCTATGTCGTGACCTCGCTGCCCGAGGACCGGCTTGAGGCGATGGTCTATGCCTCGGGCCGGATGATCGGCTTCGTCCGCCAGAAATATACGCGCTATTATGCTGACCTGACCGGCGGGTTCGACGCCTATATGGCCGGCCTGTCGGGCAATGCGCGGCAGGCGGCGAAGCGCAAGGCGAAGAAGATCGCCCAGGTGTCCGGCGGCGATCTCGACATTCGCGCCTATCGCACCCCGGCGGAGCTGGAGACGTTCCACGACATCGCCCGCCGCATCGCGCTGCGCACCTATCAGGAAAAGCTGATGGGGGAAGGGCTGCCCGCGACGCCCGAGTTCATTCGGGGGATGCTGACCGCGGCGGCGGGGGACCGGGTCCGCGCCTGGCTGCTATTCATCGCCGGGGAGCCTGCAGCGTATCTCTATTGCCCGGCGCATGGCGAAACATTGGTCTATGAATATGTCGGGCATGACCCGGCCTTCAACGACTTGTCGCCCGGCGCGGTGTTGCAAATGGAAGCCTTCCGCGACCTGTTCGACGAACAGAAATTCGCCCGATTCGACTTTACGGAGGGGGATGGCCAGCACAAACGCCAATATTCCACCGGCGGCGTGCCCTGTGTGGACGTGTTGCTGTTGCGCCCCAGCCTGACGAACCGGGTGACCACCGCAGCGCTTGGCGGGTTCAACAAGACGGTCGCCGGGGGCAAGGCGCTGGTCGAGGCGGTCGGTCTGGAGAAGCTGTCAAAGAAGCTGCGCCGGGGCTAAGCCCTCGCCATGCATCTGCGCAGTTCCGCCATCGTCGTCGCGATCCGCCCGCATGGCGAAAGCGGCGCGATCGTCCGGGCGCTGACCGCCGAAGCGGGGGTGCTGGCCGGCTATGTCCGGGGCGGCCGGTCCCGCCAGCACCGCCCGGTGCTCCAGCCGGGCAATGTGATCCTCGGCGACTGGCGCGCCAGGACCGCGGATCAGCTGCCGGCGCTGGTGGCGGAACTGGTGCACAGCCGTGCCCCGCTGTTCCGCGAACCGCTGCCCGCCGCGGCGATCGACTGGGCGACCGCGCTGACCGCCGCGGCCCTGCCCGAGGGGCAACCCTATCCGGCGCTGCATCTGGCGCTGGACGGACTGCTCGACGCAATCGAAGCCGCCCCGGCGGCGCGGGGCTGGGCGGTGGCGATGGTCCGCTACGAATTGCTGCTGCTGGCCCTGCTCGGCTTCGGCCTCGATCTGGAGCAGTGCGCCGCCACTGGCGAAACGCAGGATCTGGCCTATGTCAGCCCGAAAAGCGGCATGGCCGTCAGCACTGCCGCCGCGGTCGGCTATGAGCACCGGCTGTTCCGCTTGCCCCGCTTCGTCCGGCAGGGCGGTGCGGCGGAATGGGACGACATTCGCGACGGTCTCCGCCTGACCGGCCATTTCCTGGAGCGCGACCTGCTCCACGGCAGGGCGGCGGAAGTGCTGGCAGCCCGGGCCCGCCTGATCGACCGCATCAACAGGGCGGTTGCGTGATCCGCCGCAGCGCGGCAATG
This sequence comes from Sphingomonas sp. BE123, assembly GCF_031456015.1. Classification (NCBI taxonomy): domain Bacteria; kingdom Pseudomonadati; phylum Pseudomonadota; class Alphaproteobacteria; order Sphingomonadales; family Sphingomonadaceae; genus Sphingomonas; species Sphingomonas sp. BE123. Next base: position 1,094,891 of record NZ_JAVDTW010000002.1, read on the forward strand.
GGCTGCACCAAGACCAAGGGGGAACCGCAATGCCGCTGATCGCAATCCTTCCCGGCGACGGGATCGGCCCCGAAGTCACTGCCGAAGCACGCCGCGTCCTCGACGCCCTCGATCTCGGCCTGACCTTCGAAGAGGCCCCGGTCGGCGGCGCGGCCTATTTCGACAGCGGCCACCCGCTGCCGCCTGCAACGCTCGATCTGGCCAAGCGCGCCGACGCCATCCTGTTCGGCGCCGTCGGCGATCCGCGCTGCGACGCGCTGGAGCGGCATCTGCGCCCGGAACAGGCGATCCTCGGGCTGCGCAAGGAACTCGGCCTGTTCGCCAATCTTCGCCCCGCCACGCTGTTCCCGGGCCTCGAGGATGCCTCCGCGCTCCGCCCCGAAGTGGCCGGCGCGATCGACATGGTGATCGTCCGCGAGCTCAACGGCGACGTGTATTTCGGCGAAAAGGGAATGCGCACCACCGCATCGGGCCGCCGCGAGGGCTATGACATCATGTCCTACAACGAGGATGAGGTCGTCCGCATCGCGAGGGTCGGGTTCGAGACAGCGCGTGCCCGGCGCGGCAAGCTGTGCTCGGTCGACAAGGCCAATGTCCTCGAAACCTCGCAGCTGTGGCGCGACGTGATGGTCGAGGTCGCGGCCGACTATCCCGACATCGAACTCAGCCACATGTATGTCGACAATGCCGCGATGCAGCTGGTGCGCAACCCCGGCCAGTTCGACGTGATCGTCACCGGCAATTTGTTCGGCGACATCCTGTCGGATCAGGCGAGCATGTGCGCCGGATCGATCGGCATGCTCCCCTCCGCCTCGCTCGATGGCAGCGGCAAGGGGCTGTACGAACCGATCCATGGCAGCGCGCCCGACATTGCCGGGCAGGGCAAGGCCAATCCCTGCGCGACGATCCTGTCGGCGGCGATGCTGCTGCGCTACTCGCTCGGAATGGCGGCCGCTGCGGACCGGATCGAGTCTGCCGTCAGCACGGCATTGGCCAGCGGTGCGCGAACGGCCGATCTTGGCGGCATGCTGTCGACTCGGGCGATGGGTGATGCGGTGGTGAAGGCGCTGGCGTGACCCCTGGGCCGCTCGAACTGGCGGTCGTCGTGCCCACATTCAACGAAGCGGGCAATGTCCCGCTGATGGTGGCCGCACTCGATCGCGCGCTGACGGGACGAAGCTGGGAAGTTGTCTTTGTCGACGATGACAGCCCCGATGGTACGGCCGATGCGGCGCGGGCGATTGCCCGGACCGATCCGCGCGTCCGGGTGGTTCAGCGGATCGGGCGACGCGGCCTTTCCTCTGCCACGATCGAGGGGATGTGCGCCACCGCCGCGCCCTTTGTGGCGGTGATCGACGGCGACATGCAGCACGACGAAACGCTGCTTCCGCGCATGCTCGATGCGCTGCGGGCGGATCCTGCGCTCGACCTTGCGATCGGATCGCGTTTTGTTGCCGGCGGTGGCACCGGTGACTGGGACCGCGACCGGCTCGCCAAATCGGCATTCGCGACCAGGCTGTCGCGCGCCGTGCTCAAGGCAGACCTCAGCGACCCGATGAGCGGTTTCTTCATGATCCGCGCCGAGCGTGTGCGCCAGCTCGCGCCGCACCTTTCGGCAATCGGCTTCAAGCTTCTGCTCGACCTGCTCACCGCCAGTCCGCAGCCGCTGCGCTTCATCGAACTGCCCTATGTGTTCCGCACGCGGCAATTGGGGGAGAGCAAGCTCGATCACGTCGTTGCGATGGAGTATCTGATCGCATTGTACGACCGGTTGTTCGGGCGCGTCATTCCGGTCCGCTTTGCCATGTTTTCGGCGATCGGTGCGCTCGGCGCAGGGGTCCATTTCGGGGCGTTGTGGCTGTTTTTCCGCCTGTTCGAATATAGTTTCCTGACCGGGACGATCGTCGCCACCGGCGTGGCGATGACGTTCAACTTCTTCCTGAACAATGCGCTCACCTATCGCGACGCGCGGCTCAAGGGCTTTCGGGCGCTGCTCGACGGGTGGGTCGGCTTCTGTCTGGTGTGCTCGGTCGGGGCGATCGCCAATATCGGTGTCGCCGCCTTTCTGCACGATGTGCAGCAAGCACAATGGGCGCCCAGCGCGCTGGCGGGGATCGCGGTGGCGGCGGTGTGGAATTTCGCCTTGTCCTCCCGGTTTGTCTGGGGGCGGTACTGAAGCTGCCTTATTGGTGCTGCGATTTCCCGTAAGAATATGGGGATGATCCGCGCGCACCGCATCGTCCTCTCGCTTGCGCTTGCCATGGCAAGCGTCCCGCTATCCGCAGCCGCGCAGGAGACCGGCGATTCCGCCGAGGAGGTGGTGGTCACCGCCCGTACTTCCGGCGCGCCGATGTGGACGGTCAGGACCGGGTCGGGCATCGTCCTGCTGGTCGGCGAGATGCGCAACGTGCCCAAGGCGACGCCCTGGTACCCCGACCGGCTCGAACGCGCGGCCGGGGGCGCGCAACGAATCATTCTCGGCACCAAGGCGAAGGTGTCGCCGGGTGACATTTTGCGGCTGATCTTCGCGGGCGGAAAGCTCACCAAATTGCCCGATGACCGGGTTGCTGCGGACTATCTCGACGCGACGCGCATGGCGCGGCTGCGTGCGCTCGAGGCGCGCTATGATCAGGATTACAGCCGCCGCAATTTCCTGATCACCTCGTTCGACCTGCTCTCGCGACGGCTGGCGTTCAGCAAGGACACCGGTGACGATGCCACCGATGTCGTGCGCAGGGCCGCGCGGCGCGCCGATATCGCGACCCGTCCGGTCGGTGAGATGCGCGGCGAGGATATCATCGACAATCTCTTCGCAGCCGTACCGCAAACGCATTTGCCCTGCCTCGACGCTGCGATGGCAGCGGCGGAAATCGGGCCGGATATCGTGACTGCGCGCGGCAAGGCATGGACCAGCTTCGACATTCCCGCCGTCATGGCGAACCCGCTCGAGACGGCGCTGGGCCGCTGCTGGCCCTGGACCGACGATCGGCTTGGCGCAGAATTGCGCGGGCAGTGGGTGACCGCGATCGACGAAGCAGTCCAGCAGCCCGGCGTGACGCTGGCGGTAGTGCCAATCCGCGTGCTGGCAGAAGCGGGCGGTGTGCTCGATCAGCTCGAACGCCGCGACCTTGATGTCAGCGGCCCGCGCTGGCGCTAGCAGCGTTTTCGGCTTCGTGGGCCGCCGGTTCGAAAGCGACGCTAGATCCAGCCGGGCAGCCACATCCAGCGGGTGAAGGCGCGCGTACTCGTCAAGTCCTGCGCGGCGATGATCGGATAGAAATAGGCGAACAGGCCGACCGCGGGTACCAGCAGCCATTCGTCCCGCCGCTTCAGCGCGTCACGCCAATGATCCAGCCCCACCGCCAGCACGACGCACAGGATGATGCTGGACAGGTAATAATAATAGAAAAACCCCAGTGACTTGGGGATGACCGCCCAGACGCCGAGCGAGAAGGTCCACAGGATCGCGGCCGCCAATGGCACCCCTGCGCGCTCCCGCACCCCCGCCCACCAGCAGGCGGCGACCGCGACCAGCCCGGTCCACAGGATCGCCGGATTGCCGATCAGCAGCACGCCGCGCATCGCCCCCTGGTCGGGCTCGTAGAAATACCAGATCGGGCGCAACATCAGCGGCCAGGTCCACCAGTCCGATTGGTAGCCATGCGGGCTGAGCACCTGGGTCTGGAGCGCGAGCATCTCGAACTGGAACGGGATCAGCCGCGCCAGTGTCATCGGATTGCTGGCGTAGAAAAAGGCGGGGGCGAAGGTCGCGAAATATGTCGCGATGCTCACCACCCCCATCACCGCCAGCGCGGGTAGCCAGTGGATCCCCGCGAACCACTTGGGATCGCGCAGCCGCAGCCACAGGAAGGCGACCCCGGCCAGCGCGACATAGGGGATCGCCGCCCACTTTACCCCCACCGCTGCGCCGAACAGTACGGCGCTCGCCAGCCAATAGCCCCATGCCCGTCGCGACTCGGCGCGCATCGCGGCGAGGAAAGCGACCCCGGCCCAAACCAGAAACCCGCCCATGAACACGTCCAGCATCCCGATGCGCGCCTGCACGAACACCATCTGCCCCAGCATCGCGAAGATCGCGGCGAACAGGGCAGGGCGGGTGGCGCGGGTCAGCAGCAACGTGAAGGCATAGACCCCCGCGATCGTCGCACTGCCGAACAGTGTCGAGACGATCCGCCACCCCAGCGCATTGTCGCCCACCAAGTGAATGCCCAGCGCAATCAGCGACTTGCCCAGCATCGGATGTTCGGGATTGGTGATGTGCGAAAAGTCGAGCAGCACACGCGCTGCGGTGACGTAATGCACTTCGTCGAACAGCAGGATGCTGGGGCGCTCAACGCCGATGGTGAACAGGATCTGCGCTGCGGCCGCGACAAGCAGGCCGAGCAGGACGGGGCGCTGTTCGAGACGGTCGAGCATCGCGGCGTGAATAGCTGAGCTTGATGCGTGCGTCACCCGTTGCGCTTGCGCCCCCGCGCCATCCGCTTCTAGAGGGGCATTATGAAGCGCCGCACCGGACAAGATCGCAGCATCACCCGCAACTGGAAGCCCGCAACGCTCGCGGTGCGCGGCGGTACCGCGCGCAGCGAGTGGGGGGAGACGAGCGAAGCGCTCTTCCTCACCTCGGGTTATGCCTATGACTGTGCCGGGGACGCCGCCGCGCGCTTCGCCGGCGAGCAGCAGGGCATGACCTATTCGCGGCTGCAGAACCCGACGGTCGAGATGCTCGAACAGCGCATCGCATTGCTTGAGGGCGCCGAAGCGTGCCGGGCCACCGCCTCGGGCATGGCGGCGATGACGGCGGCATTGCTGTGCCAGCTGTCGGCGGGCGACCATCTGGTTGGCGGGCGCGCTGCGTTCGGATCTTGCCGCTGGCTCACCGACACGCTGCTGCCGCGCTTCGGGATCGAAACTACGGTGGTCGATGCGCGCGATCCGCAGCAATTCGCCGACGCCATTCGTCCGAATACGAAAGTGTTCTTCTTCGAAACCCCGGCCAACCCGACAATGGACATCGTCGACCTCAAGGCCGTGTGCGACATTGCGCGCGAACGCGGTATCACCACGGTGGTCGACAACGCCTTTGCCACCCCCGCGCTGCAGCGGCCGATGGACTTCGGTGCCGACGTGGTCGCGTACAGCGCGACCAAGATGATGGACGGGCAGGGGCGCGTCCTCGCCGGCGCGATCTGTGGGACCGAAGCGTTCATCACCAACACGCTGCTGCCGTTTCACCGCAATACCGGCCCGACGCTCAGCGCGTTCAACGCATGGGTGGTGCTCAAGGGGCTTGAGACGCTCGATCTGCGCATCCGCCGGCAGAGCGAGAATGCGATGAAGGTGGCGCGTTTCCTTGAGGGGCGCGTGGCGGCGGTCAACTATCCCGGCCTTTCCAGCCACCCGCAGCATGAACTGGCAATGCGCCAGATGAGTGCGGTCGGCCCGATCTTTTCGTTTGAGGTCGATGGCGGGCGCACGCAGGCCCACGGCCTGCTCGACGCGCTGGGCCTGATCGACATTTCGAACAATATCGGCGATTCCCGGTCGCTGATGACTCACCCGGCTTCCACCACGCATAGCGGCGTCGCCGAAGACCAGCGGTTGCTGATGGGCGTGCGTGAAGGGATGCTGCGGCTCAATGTCGGCCTCGAGGATCCCGACGACCTGATCGCCGATCTCGATCAGGCCTTGAGGGCGGTCGGGCTGTGAAGGCGCTGTTCGGCCAGGAAGCGGTCACGCGCGACATCACGGTGCGCGTGTCGGTCAGCTACCTGCCCGAACAATCGGAGCCGGGCCGGGGCCGCTGGTTCTGGGCCTATCATATCCGCATCGAAAACGGGTCGTACCAGCCGGTGCAACTGCTGTCGCGTCGCTGGACGATCACCGACGGACGCGGTGGCCAGCATATGGTCGAAGGGGAGGGCGTGGTCGGCGAACAGCCGATGATCGCGCCCGGCGCCAGCTATGATTACGTCTCCGGCTGCCCGCTGACCACGCCGACCGGCTGGATGGAAGGAAGCTATCTGATGGTCGGCGCCGACGGGCATACGTTCGACGTCGCGATCCCCCGCTTCGCGCTGCGCGCACCGGCGGTGGCGGAGTAAGGCATGAAGCGCACGCATCTCCCACTCAACGGCCTGCGCGTGCTCGACGCTGCGGCGCGGCATCTGTCCTTCACCCGCGCGGCGGATGAGCTGGCGGTGACCCCGGCGGCGGTCGGGCAGCAGATTCGCGCGCTGGAGGATACGCTGGGCGTCGTGCTGTTCCGCCGCACGACCAAGGGGTTGGAACTGACCCCCGAGGCCGAGGCGGGCCTTGCCGCGCTGCGTGCGGGCTTCCTGCAGTTCGAGGAAGCGGTGCGCGCCATGCAGGCGGGGCAGTCGTCCAAGTCGCTGACCATCGCGGCGCCGCGCGACCTCACCGAAAAATGGCTGATGCCGCGCCTCGCCGAAATCGCGCGGGAGGATCCGGAACTGCGCTTCGTGCTGATCGCGGCGGATGAGGCGATAGACTTTACCGAGGCCAATCTCGACCTTGCCATCCGCTGGGGCGAAGGCCCGGGCGAGCATGAGGGCGAGGCGCTGGAAAGCGACGGCATGGTGACCGTCGCCAAGCCCGGCGGGCGCGGCGAAACGCCGATCGGCTGGCCCGGCTGCGTGGCCGAGGATGGCGCGGCGCTGGTCAAGGTCGGCGATGCCGGCCTCGCGCTCGACGCCGCTGCCGAAGGCCTGGGCCGCGCGACCGTGCCCGAACTGCTCGCCCGCGCCGACATCGCCGCCGGGCGCGTTGCGGTGGTCGGCGATCCGATCCCCTCGCGCCTCGGCTATTGGCTGGTCGCGCCGCTGCCGCAATGGCGGCAGAAAAAGGTGAAGACGCTGGTCGAGGCGCTGGCGGAGGCGTGAGCCCGCTCAAGCCGCGTGAGACGGTGGTTCTGGAAACGCCGCGACTGATCCTGCGCCCGCGGCGTGTGGACGATGCCGACGCGCTCTTCCCCAGCTTCGCCGATCCCGATCTGATGCGTTACTGGTCCGGTGCTCCGCATGGCAGCGTCGACGAGACGCGCGCGGAGTTCGAGCGCCATGCCGACGACTGGCGCGCCTGGGCGGTGACGGTGCGCGGTGACGATACCGCAATCGGCATGGTCGCGGCGGGGGAGAAGCGGCAGGGCAATGTCACCGAACTCGGTTATCTCTTCGCGCGCACGCACTGGGGCGGTGGCTATGCGCGCGAAGCGGTGAGCGCGGTGATCGACCGCATCTTTGCGGAGGGGCAGCGCAAGGTATTCGCCGACACCGATCCCGACAATGCCGCCTCACGCGGGTTGCTCGAACGGCTGGGCTTCAAGCTCGAAGGGGTGCTGCGCGCCGAATGGCAAACCCATATCGGCGTGCGCGACACTACGCTTTACGGGCTGCTGCGCGACGAATGGTCAAGCTGACGCCCCGCGTCAGGCGTCGATTGCTTCCTCGTCCAGCCGCGCGGCATTTTCCTGGATGAAGGCGAAGCGGTGCGCCGGGTTGGTGCCCATCAGCCGGTCGACCAGATCCTTGACGCCTGCGCGCTCCTCATATTCCTGCGGCAGCGTGATGCGCAGCATCGACCGCGTCGCCGGGTCCATCGTCGTCTCGCGCAACTGGCTTGGGTTCATTTCGCCCAGCCCCTTGAAGCGTGACACTTCGACCTTGCGACCCTTGAACGGGCCCGCCTCGATCTCGGCGCGGTGCGCGTCGTCGCGGGCGTAGAGGCTCCTGGCGCCTGCGGTCAGGCGATAGAGCGGCGGCTGCGCCAGATACAGGTGCCCGCGCCGGACGATGTCGGGCATTTCCTGGAAGAAAAACGTCATCAGCAGCGTCGCGATATGCGCGCCGTCGACATCCGCGTCGGTCATGATGACGATGCGTTCGTAGCGCAGATTGTCCGGCTGACAGTCCTTGCGTGTGCCGCAGCCCAGCGCCTGGATCAGGTCGGCAATCTCGCTGTTCGCTCCGATCTTGGCACTGGTGGCGGATGCGACGTTGAGGATCTTGCCACGGATCGGCAGGATCGCCTGCGTCTTGCGGTCGCGCGCCTGCTTGGCGCTGCCGCCTGCCGAATCGCCCTCGACGATGAACAGCTCGGTCCCGGCGGGATCGTCGGCGGAACAGTCGGTCAGCTTGCCCGGCAACCGCAGCTTGCGGCCGCTGGTCGCGGTCTTACGCTTGACCTCGCGCTCCTGCTTGCGGCGCAGGCGATCGTCCATCCGCTCGAGGACGTAGCCAAGCAGCGCCTTGCCGCGTTCCATCTTGTCGGTGAGGAAATGGTCGAAATGGTCGCGTACGGCCTTTTCGACCAGTGCGGTCGCCTCGGGCGAGGTCAGCCGGTCCTTGGTCTGGCTTTGGAATTGCGGATCGCGGATGAACACCGACAGCATCAGTTCCGACCCGACCATGATGTCGTCGGCGGTGATGTCCTTGGCCTTTTTCTGGCCGACCAGTTCGCCGAATGCGCGGATCCCGCGCACCAGCGCCTGCCGCAGCCCCTGTTCGTGGCTGCCGCCATCGGGGGTCGGGATGGTGTTGCAGTACCAGCTATAGGACCCGTCGCTCCACAGCGGCCAGGCGACTGCCCATTCGACACGGCCCTGCGCTTCGCCGGGGAAGTCCTGGCTGCCGGAAAAAAACTCGGCGGTCGCCCCCTCGCGCGTACCAATCTGTTCCTTGAGATGGTCGGCCAGACCGCCGGGGAACTGGAATACCGCCTCCGCCGGGGTGTCGTCGGAGATCAGCTCCGGCGCGCATTTCCAGCGGATTTCGACGCCCGCGAACAGATAGGCCTTGGAGCGCGCGAGCTTGTACAGCCGCGCCGGTTTGAACTGCATCTCCCCGAAAATCTCGGTGTCGGGGGTAAAGGCCACGCTGGTGCCGCGGCGGTTGGGTGCCGCGCCGACATGCTCGATCGGGCCGAGCGTCACGCCCTGGTTGAAGCGCTGGCGATAAAGCTGGCGATCGCGCGCGACCTCGACCACCATGTCGGTCGACAGCGCGTTGACGACGCTGCTGCCCACGCCATGCAGACCGCCCGACGTAGCATAGGCTTTCCCCGAGAATTTGCCGCCCGCGTGGAGCGTCGAGAAGATCACCTCAAGCGCCGATTTGTCGGGAAACTTCGGGTGCGGATCGGTCGGAATGCCGCGGCCATTGTCGGTGATCGTGAGCCGGTTTCCGGCATCCAGCGTGACTTCGATCCGGCTGGCATGGCCGGCCACCGCCTCGTCCATTGCATTGTCGAGGATCTCGGCGGCGAGGTGGTGCAGCGCGCGCTCATCGGTCCCGCCGATATACATGCCCGGCCGGCGGCGAACCGGCTCCAGCCCCTCGAGCACCTCGATCGAGCTGGCGTCGTAGCTGTTGGCGGGGGTGGCGGAACCGGACTGGAAAAGATCGGACGACATTTGTTCTGGCTAATCCCCCGCGACGGTCCCGGCAAGCGCGGGTGTTGCTGCGGGGCAACATGAACGTGGAAATTCGGAACGGGCCGGGAAAGAACCGCGCCGTTCCTCGTTAAGCCCCGGCAAGTTCAGTTGGAGTAACCTGTAAATGCGTATGCGTACCCTGTTGGGGGCCGGAGCGGCCGCCCTGACCCTGATTGCCGCCCCCGCCATGGCCCAGGACGGCGAACCTGCCTTTGACGGCGTCTATGTCGGTGGCTCGTTCGGCTACACCGTGCAGAACAACGATGTCGGCGAGCGGATCGAGTTTGACGCCGGCCGCGACGGCAACTTCGGCGACACGATCGCGACTGCCGCCGGCGCGGATGCGTTTTCGCCCGGCTTCTGCAACGGCGCTGCGACGTCCAGTGCGAATGTCGCCTGTCTGAACGACAAGGATGATATCGAATATTATGGCCGTATCGGCTTCGACAAGCAGATGGGCAAGTTCGTGTTGGGCGCCGTTGCCGAATTCGGCAAGACCGAGGCACGCGACAGCGTCACTGCCTACAGCACCACGCCGGCCTTCTACACCATGACGCGCGAGCTCGACTGGAATGGTGCACTGCGGCTTCGTGCGGGCCTCGTCGCCGGGGACAGCACGCTGTTCTACGCCACGGGCGGCGGCGCCTACGCCAAGATCGACAACAGCTTCAGCAGCAGCAACGCGGCGAACAGCTTTGCGGTCACCGGCGACGACATGGCATGGGGCTGGCAGGCCGGTGGCGGCGTCGAGCAGAAGCTCGGTCGCAACTTCTCGATCGGCCTTGAATATCTCTACAGCCGCTACGACGACTCGGATGCGCGGGTCGAAGTGGGGACCGGCACTGCCGGCGCCACGAACCCGTTCGTGCTTGCCGGCGGCGCGGACTTCCGGCGTAGCCAGGATTTCGACTTCCACGCGCTGCGCGCCACGGCGGCATTCCGCTTCTAATCGGTACGTCTACTCAGTCGTGACGGGCTGGCGGAGCAATCCGCCGGCCCGTTTTGGTTGGCGCGTCCGCCAGCGCCTCAGGCCGCGTCGAGCCGGTTGAGGAACGCGCTGGTCGAATCGTCGAGCGCACGTGCGGCGCGTGCCAACTCGGCGGCAGAGGCGGCAACGCGATCGGACAGGCTTTCGGTCTCGCCGGCCATTGTCGCAACGCCCCGCGCGCGTTCGGCCATGAATGCGGCGCCAGTGGCGGTATCGCGCGCCGATCGATCGATCGCTGCGGCCGTTTCCCGCTGGGCATCGACCGCGGCGCGGATTGCTTCGGCGGCGGTGGCGAGGTCGCCGACCATCGCGGTGATTTCGGACAATGCGCTTTGCGCGACGGCCGCGCCGCCATGCATCGAATCTGCCAGCGTCCGGATCTCGCCGGTCGCGCGGGCCGCCTCTCCGGCGAGTTGCTTCACCTCGTTTGCGACCACGGCAAAGCCGCGACCGGCTTCGCCGGCGCGTGATGCCTCGATCGTGGCATTGAGCGCCAGCAGATTGGTGCGGGTCGCGATTTCGTGGATCGAATGCGCGAAGCTGGTGATCGTGTTCGACCGCTCGGTGAGCGCGGCGACTGCGCCCCGGCCATCGTCGGAAATGCTGCTCGCGTCGTCGCTGCGCTGCGCTTGCTGATCGGCGCTCGCGGCGATTGCGGTGATCGATGTCGACAGGTCGTGCAACCGCGTCGCGAGCAGTTTGGCAGCGCCCGACGTCTGGCTCGCGCTCGCCGCGGACTCGGTGGATTCATAGCTCGCCCGGCGTGCTACGCCGTTGAGCGCGCTTGCCATCTGTTCCAGTTCGCTCGCTGCGGCGCCGACCGTGGTGACGATCCCGCTCATCGATTGCTGGAAGGCCTGGGCCAGCCGGTGATGCTCGGCGCGCCGTTCGTCTTCGCTCGCGCGGCGCTGCGCCTCCGCGTCGCGGGCAAGCGACTCGCGGGCCGCACGCTCGATGGCTTCGCGGCGGTTGGCGGCGGCGGCTTCGCGCATCGCATCCTCCGCCTCCAGCCGGCGCTGCTCGGCGGATGCAGCGGCCTGTTCGCTTGCCATCCGTGCCTCGGCGTTGCGCTCGAGCAGCGTACGGATCGTGATCGTCAGATAGAACAGCACTGCAGCCTGAAGGACTACCGCCAGCGCGTGAAACAGGACGCGCCCCAGGTCGCCCGCGCCGGTAAACACCCACGCCGGTGCGGCATATTGCAGGACCAGGTGGTGCAGCGCGATCAGCGCCGAGGCGAACAGGATTGCACGCGCGTCGCACAGGATCGTCAATGCCGCGAGCGCGACAAAGAAGTACATGTGACCGTCCATCTGCCAGCCATGACCGCTGAGAGCGTAGACGACCAATGCCGGCTGGACCGCGGCAAGCGAGGCAATGATCAGTCGCCCCTGCGCATCGACGCGGCGCTGGCGCGCGACCAGCGTCGGCAGCACGTTCGACGCGACCCCGATCAGGGCGATCGGCGCAATACGGTCACTTCCCGCGATCAGGCTGATGAGGATGACCAGCGCGGTACTCGCCCAGCTCGCGCCGACCAGGATCGTCGCGCTGCGCTCGCGCAGCAGGTTGATGTCGCTGAGGGTCATGTCCGCGCCCCCGGCCCGCACAACCCGCCCGGTGCGGCGAGCGCGATGACGCCACGGTCCAGCAGTCGCGCAGCCTGAGCGCGTTCTCCGCTGACCAGCAGCATGTTGGGAAACGGACCGAAGCCGGACAGGGATAGTCCGGTGTCGAGCGCCGGAGCCGCGAGGCGCCCGGCATCGCGTCCGTCGAGCGCGACCAATACCATCGCCCCCTCGCGTGGCGGCCACAGCGACAGGACGGCGACGCCAGCCAGGACCAGCACGGCCTGACCGGACACGAAAGCATAGCGAAGCGGGAGGGGTACGCGCATGACCCTCCCGCCCTAGCGGAACATGGTTAAACCTTTGTTAGCCAGAATGCCCGGTGCCGGCCTTAGCGGACGCGCGGACCGCCATAAGGCAGCGGCGGCGGCGGGCGTCGGTCGCGGCGCGGGAGCTGTGCCTGATAGGCATGGCCGCAATGGTCGACGCAATAGGGGAAGCCCGGGTTCACCTTTTCGCCGCAGAAATGGAAATCCGGTTCGCCGGGATGGCCGAGCGGCCATTTGCAGATCCGGTCATTGAGGTCGAGCAAGGTGGTCTTGCCCTCGATTTCCTTGCTCGGCTTGGCGGGCACAAGGCGACGCGGCGGAGCCGGCGCGATCGGCGGAGCCTGCTCTCCCGGGTTCTGGCGGATGAAGCCGCCCGGCCCGACCGAGCGCAGCACCGGCGCATCGCTGCGCGGCGCGGGAGCCACCGGTTCGGCATCGTCATCCTCGGCATCGTCTGCCGATACCACCGGTTCTGGCGCCGCGACCGGGGCGGGCGCAGGGGGGGCAGCCCGCGGTGCCGGCGCACTCGGCTTTGCCGGAGCGGGGGCGGGCGCCGCTGCAGCCGAAGCGGGCGCCGCAGCGGCGGCGGCCTTCGCCTCGGCATTGTTCGCCTTTACCGGGGAGGGACGCGAGGCGAGGCCAAGGCGATGCGCCTTGCCGATCACCGCGTTGCGGCTCACTCCGCCCAGCTCTTCGGCGATCTGGGTTGCGGTCATGCCGCTATCCCACATCTTGCGCAGCGTCTCGATCCGTTCGTCGGTCCAGCTCATTTATCGTCCCTAAAGAATCAATCCCGTTGCCGGGCTTGGCGGCAGCGATTAACCGGCCTTGGCATGACCGACCAGTCCCCGACGCCCGAAAGCATGATCGCCGGCCCCGGCGTTCCGGTAATCCGTAACGTGAATTGGGGCGGGCTGTGGACCCTCTATGTGAAGGAGGTGCGGCGTTTCTTCAAGGTGCAGCTCCAGACCATCTGGGCGCCGGCTGTAACGACGCTGCTGTTTCTGGTCGTATTCACCGTCGCGCTGGGGGGCAGGGGGCGTACCGTGACACTCGCCGGCACGGCCATACCCTTCGCCGATTTCCTCGCCCCGGGTCTCATCGTCATGGGCATGCTGCAGAATGCCTTCGCCAATTCCAGCTTCTCGCTGCTGGTTGGCAAGATCCAGGGGACGATCGTCGATTACCTGATGCCGCCATTGTCGACCGGCGAACTGCTTGCCGCGCTGTGTGCCGGGGCGGTGACGCGCGCATTCTGCGTCGGCGCGACGGTGTGGCTAGCCATGGCGCTGTGGCCCGGCGTGCACGTCACCCCCGCGCACCTGTGGGCGATCCTGTGGTTCGGCTTTCTCGGTTCGCTGTTCCTTGCATTGATGGGGGTGATGACGTCGATCTGGGCAGAGAAGTTCGATCACGCGGCAGCCGTCACCAATTTCGTCGTCGCGCCGCTCGCGCTCCTGTCGGGCACTTTCTATTCGGTCGACCGCCTGTCGCCGCTGTTCCAGGCGATCAGCCACGCCAATCCGTTTTTCTACATCATTTCGGGGTTCCGCTACGGGTTTCTCGGGGTCGCCGACTCGCCGATCCTCATCGGCAGCGCGGTGATCCTGTTGCTCGACATCGCGCTGGCGCTCGGCTGCTATGCGCTGCTGCGCGCCGGGTGGAAGATCAAGAGCTGAGCCCGCGCGTCGCTGCTGGCGGGCCTAAAGCTGGGGCAGTTCACCCAGCGCGGGGACGGTGAAGCGGAAAGCTGCGCCCTCATATTGCCGGTTCGCTGCGGTCAGCGTGCCGCCATGCGCTTCAACGATCCGCTTGGAAATGTTGAGGCCGATGCCAAGCCCCGACTCGCCCTTGGTGGACGAGAAACGCTGACCCAGCCGTTCGGCAAAACCCTCGGGCAGGCCTGCGCCATTGTCGGCAACTTCGATCTCGACCAGATGGTCGCCGGAGCGGCGGGCAGAGATCGTGATTCGCGCCGATCGCCCCGCCTCGTCGCACGCCTCGAACGAATTGCGCAGCAGGTTCACGAGAACCTGCTGAATCTGGATGCGATCGACATAGACCGGAGGCAAATCCGGCGGGATCGCTACGGTCAGCCGGCCGCGCACGCGCCGCGATCCGATCCGCACCAGGTTCACCGCATCCTGCACGACGGCGTCCAGCGACTCGCGGCGCAGCTCGATCTCGCGATTGGCGAGGAAGGCGCGCAAGCGGCTGATGATGCCCCCCGCGCGGAGCAGCTGCGCCGTGATCTTCTTGAGGTGGTCCAGCGCCTTGTCGGTGTCGCCGCGCTGCTCGAGCACATAGGCTGCAGTCGACGCATAGTTGGTTGCCGCGGTCAGCGGCTGGTTGATCTCGTGCGCGATGTCGCCGGCCAGCTCGCCCATCGCATTCTGCCGCGACAGGTGCATCAGCTGGAAGCTGAGCCCGTTGAGCTGATCCTCCATCGCCATGCGGTCGCTCAGGTCGCGCACGAATGCGACGCAGACCCGCTCGCCTTCCTGTTCGGCGACACCCAGCCGCAATTCCGCCGGAAAGCTGCTGCCGTCGCCGCGTCGGCAGGTGGTGATCGTCGCGCCGCTCGGGAACCCGCTGCCAGTGCCTCCCTGAATGTCGCACGCGTCGATCGGCGTTTCGAACAGGTCGTTCAGCGAGTGCCCCGTCAGGTCGCCGTCGCGCGCACGCCACATCAACGGGGTCGAGGCGCTGTAGGCGCGGATGACCAGATCGTCCCCGGTCACGATCAGGGCGTCGGGCGCAGTGCCCAGGATCGATTTCAGGCGGGCCTCGTCCACCGCCAGGATACGGCTCTGCACGTCGGCGCGGTGCGTGACATAGGCAAGCAGCGCGGCAAGACAGATCAGGTTGGCCAGCGCGATCAGGAAATAAAGCTCGGCGTCCGACAGCATCGCGCGCTGACGCAGGGCGATCAGGACCATTGTCGGAATGACCGAGCAGACGATGATGACCGGGTGGATCCGCTGCAGCGTATCCCATGGCGTATCAGGACGCGGGGCGGCGCGCGGTCCGTCGAGCGACACCAGTACGGCACCGCATAGCAGCAGGACCGGGACTGCCGTTGCGGCCGCCACCCCGATAAAGCGTGCGCCATAGCTCAGCTGCGTCCCGACCGTGAAGGCAAGCAGCAACAGGGTCGCGGCAATGGCTATCCCGGCCACCTGTCCCACCAGCGGGCGGGCCATGGCCGATCGCGCGCTGCGCAGGTACAGCGCGGCGAGCAGGGCCGCGAGCACCACGACCGCACCCATCGGGGTGATCGGACGACCGAGGGCAGGGTCCGAGGCCATCGTCTCGGCAAACAGCAGGCGCGAGATCCCGCTATCGAGACCGGTCAGGTGCTGGATGAAGATGAGGGTCAGGTAGATGAGCGGGAAGATCAGCAGAAGCCGCGCCGCCTTGACGTAGCCGCCAAAGATCAGAACCGCGCCGCCCGCCATGGTCAGAAAGGTGAAGGCCGTCATCGGATGGACCGGGCGCGACGCTGCCCCCATTCCGCGCAGCACGGCGATGTCGAATGCCCATCCGCTCAAAATGGCGAGCAGCGGCAAGATCGACGCGATCGCGAGGGCGCAGGCCAGCATCCGGCGCGGTCGTTGCGGCGTCATGCGGTACAGCCCCGGGCGGCAATGCCCATCGATCCCTCGCGCGTTACCCCGGCGCGGTCCAGGCGCGCCACCCGTTCTATCGCGTTGCAGCTTCCGCTTCCTGCTTTGCTGCAACCCGCCCCGACCGCGCTTTACGCGGCGCCACGCGCCAAGTCATCCCGGGTTACTACCCATGGCGCAGATCGCGCGGCAGTGCGCAGCGGGGCGGCGGTGATGTTGACGCCCCGGGGGCGACATCATAGGGTTCGTTCAGGGCGGTTCGCAGGAGGCCGCCCTTTTCTGTTCCTGAAAGGAGGCTGCCCGTGTCGATCACTCCGCTCATGCCCGTTTACCCGCGGTGCGGTGTGCGTCCGGTGCGCGGTGAAGGCTGCTATCTGATCGGTGAGCGTGGCGAGCGCTATCTCGACTTTGCGGCGGGGATCGCCGTCAACGCGCTCGGCCATTCCAACGCCCATTTCATCAAGACCGTGCAGGATCAGGTGGCAACGCTGATGCACGTGTCCAATCTCTACGGCTCGCCGCAGGGTGAGGCGCTGGCGCAGCGGATCGTCGACGCGAGTTTCGCCGACACGCTGTTCTTCACCAATTCGGGCGCCGAGGCGATCGAGTGCGCGATCAAGGCCGCGCGCCGCTACCATTATGTGAACGGCAATCCGCAGCGGACGAAGGTCATCACCTTCCACAATGCCTTTCACGGACGCACGATGGGCGCGATCAGCGCGACCAATCAGGCGAAGATGCGCGACGGATTCGAACCGCTGCTCCCGGGCTTTGCCTATGCCCCGTTCAATGACCTCGACGCTGCACTCGCGCTGATCGACGACAGCACTGCCGGGTTCATGGTCGAAACCGTGCAGGGCGAGGGCGGGATGACCGCCGGCAAGCCCGAATTCATCCAGGGCCTGCGCAAGGCGTGCGACGAACACGGCCTGCTGCTGATCCTCGACGAGGTGCAGTGCGGCTATGGCCGCACCGGGAAGATGTGGGCCTATGAGCATTACGGCATCACACCCGACATCATGGCCGTGGCCAAGGGGATCGGAAACGGCTTCCCGCTGGGCGCGTGCCTTGCCACCGAGGAAGCGGCGAAGGGCATGGTGTTCGGTACCCATGGCTCGACCTATGGCGGCAACCCGCTGGCGATGGCGGCAGGGATGGCCGTGCTCGACGTGATCCTCGAGCCGGGTTTCCTCGACCATGTCACCGCCATGGGCGATCGCCTGCGCGCGGCGTTCGAACAGATGATCCCGAACCACGATCACCTGCTCGAGGAGATCCGCGGCAAGGGCCTGATGCTCGGCATCAAGATGAAAGAGCCGGCGGTGGCACGCGACTTCGTGGCGCATCTGCGCGACCATCACGGGCTGCTGACCGTCGCGGCAGGCGAGAATGTATTCCGCGTCCTCCCGCCATTGGTGATCGATGAGAGCCATGTGGTCGAGGCGGTCGAGAAGCTGAGCGCCGGTGCGCGCAGCTACACGATGCCTGAGGCGGCGTAGTCAATTGCTCCCCCGGCATGCTGGGGGAGGCAGCCCTGGCAACACGGGGGAAACCGAAATGACCTATCGCAATTTCCTGTCGCTGAGTGATGCGGGCGCGGATGGCCTTGCCGCCATTCTGGCCGAAGCGATCGATCGCAAGGCGGCGCGCGCCGGCCTTCCCAAGGGCGCGGTCGACCGCGATGCGCCGCTCGCCGGCCATACGCTCGCAATGGTGTTCGAGAAAAACTCGACCCGAACCCGGGTGAGCTTCGAAATGGCGATCCGCCAGTTGGGTGGCAGCGCGATCGTGCTCGACGCTGCGACCAGTCAGCTCGGGCGCGGCGAGACCGTCGCCGACACGGCGCGCGTCCTGTCGGGCTATTGCGACGCGATCATGGTGCGCACCGATGACCATGCCAAGCTGCTGGAAATGGCCGACTATGCCAGCGTACCGGTCATCAACGGGCTGACCGACGACAGCCACCCGTGTCAGATCGTCGCCGATCTCCAGACCATCCTCGAAAGCGGCAAGGCGCTGCCCGGGCTCAAGGTCGCGTGGCTCGGCGATGGCAACAACGTCCTCGCCTCGATCGTCGAGGCGGCCGGGCTGATGCAGTTTGACGTCGTTGCCGCCTGTCCGCAGAGCTTCTCGCTGCCCGAGGCGGCGATGGCGCTGGGCAAGGGGCGCGCAACCTGCGTCAACGATCCGGCCGAAGCCGTGGCGGGGGCGGATATCATCGTCACCGATACCTGGATCTCGATGGGTCAGCTGCACGCCGAGGCAAAGCTTGCCGCGCTCGCCCCCTATCAGGTCGATGCCGCGCTGATGGCACAGGCCAAGCCCGACGCGAAGTTCCTCCACTGCCTCCCCGCGCATCGCGGCGAGGAAGTGACGCCGGAGGTGATAGACGGCCCGCAATCGCTGATCTGGCCTGAGGCGGAAAACCGCCTGCACGGGCAAAAGGCCGTGCTGCGCTGGTGCTTCGGGCAGATCGGGTGAGTTGACGGACCTTCGTCGCGACCCCACTTAGCCGTCAACCCGGCGAAAGCCTGGGCCCATCTCCCGCATTTTCAGCATGCCCGACAGCCGTGTTGCGCGTGGCTAGCGACACGAGATGGGTTCCCGCTTTCGCGGGGATGACGAAGGAAGATTTGATGACCACCGATCTCGACCGCACGCTCAACTTCACGATTCCCCAGCGCCATGCGCGCGGGCGTATCGTGCGCCTCGGTCCGGTGCTGGGCGAGATTCTCGCCGCGCACGCCTATCCGGCGCCGATCGAGCGGCTGCTGGCCGAAGCGCTGGCGTTGACCGCGTTACTCGGCTCGACGCTCAAGGACGCTGGCGGCCAGCTGACGCTGCAGGCGCAGGCGCAGGGCGGCATCGTCAGCCTGCTGGTGTGCGATTACAAGGCGGGCGAACTACGCGGCTATGTCCAGTTCGACGCGGATCGGCTGGCCGAGCTCGGGAGCAGCCCGTCGCTCTACGCGCTGTTCAACCAGGGCTATCTGGCCATGACCTTCGATCAGGCGACGACTGGTGAGCGTTATCAGGGCATTGTCCCGCTCGACGGCGGCTCGCTGGCCGAGGCGGCGGAGAATTATTTCGACCAGTCGGAGCAGATCCCGACGCTGGTGCGGCTTGGCGTCGGCCATGACGCGGCGGGCAATTGCATCGGCGGCGGCCTGTTCCTCCAGCATCTCCCGGAGGGCGAGGAGGGTGGCGAGCGTCTTCATGCCCGCGACTCGCACCCCGAATGGGAGCATGTCGAGGCGCTGGGCGGCACGATCAGCGCCGAGGAGCTCGCCGACGCGGCCACCCCGCTCGAAACCCTTTTGTGGCGCTTGTTCAACGAGGATGAGGTCCGGGTGCAGGCGGACGCCGCGCTGGTGCGCGGCTGTCGGTGCGACCCCGACTATATCGGATCGGTGCTCGCCAAGTTCACTGCAGAAGATCGCGCGGAAATGGCTGATGACGGCTTCATCACCGTCGACTGCGCCTTTTGTGCAAAGAAGTTTCCGATTGCGCTCGACAGTTTTGCGTGACCGATTCTGTCAGCGAATTGAAAGACGAGCCGTGCTATTAGGGAGGTGACATGAAACTCATTGCTCCCCTGTTCGGCGCGCTTGCCTGTCTTGTCCCGCTCGGCGCGGGTCTCGCGGCGGTCCATGCCGACCCCGGCCTCACCGCGCTTGCCGCGATCGAGCGGGGCGAATGGCAGATGCGCGCACCGGACGGGTCGGTCCGCGCCTTGTGCGTCACCGACCCGCAGATGCTGGTCCAGCTGCAGCATCGCGGCGCAACCTGCACCCGGTTCATTGTCGAGAACGGTCCGCTTGGCGGCCGGGTGACCTATAGCTGCCCGGGGATCGGCACCGGATCGACGCGGATCGTTGTCGAAACCCCGCGCCTGATCCGGATCGAAAGCCAGGGCATCAACCGTGGGATGCCATTTTCGTTCGAATATGAAGGGCGCCGGACCGGCGCATGCCGGTGACCGCGGACGCGTGATTTCTTGCCGCGTCACGGCAAAGGCGATAGCGCAGCGCGGATGACCGAAGCCAGCTATGCCGTCGCCCTCGTGTCGGGCGGTCTCGACTCCTATGTTTCCGCTGCCTGCGCGCGCGCCGATGGGCACCGGCTGCTCGCGCTGTCGATTGACTATAACCAGCGCCATCAGGTCGAGCTGGCCGCCGCGCGCCGGATCGCCGCCGATCTTGGCGTTGAGCGGCATATCGTCCTCCCGCTCGACCTTTCGCTGTTCGGCGGATCGGCGCTGACCGCAGACATTGCCGTGCCCAAGGACGGCGTCGGCGACGACATTCCGGTCACCTATGTTCCCGCGCGCAACACGATCTTTCTCAGCCTTGCGCTGGGCTGGGCCGAGGCGATGGGCGCGCGCGAGCTGTATCTTGGCGTCAACGCGCTGGATTATTCGGGCTATCCCGATTGCCGCCCGGAATTCATCGACGGGTTCGAAAAGCTCGTCGAACTCGCCACCAAGGCGGGGGTGGAGGGGCATCCGTTCCGTATCCGTGCCCCGCTGCTGACGATGAGCAAGGCGGACATTGTGCGCAAGGGGACCGAACTCGGGCTCAATCTGGGGCTCAGCTGGTCATGCTACGATCCGGCGCCCGGCGGCGTGCATTGCGGGCTGTGCGACAGCTGCCGCCTTCGATCCAAGGGGTTCGAGGAAGCGGGCATCCCCGATCCCACCCGCTACGCCGTTTCGGCATAGGGCAGTCGCGATGAGCTATGCGGTCAAGGAAATGTTCCTGACCCTTCAGGGGGAGGGAGTGAACGCTGGTGCGCGTGCGGTGTTCGTGCGTTTCGCCGGGTGCAATCTGTGGTCGGGGCGCGAGCAGGATCGCGCGACGGCAATCTGCAAATTCTGCGACACGCAGTTCGTCGGGACGGATGGTCTTGGCGGCGGGAAGTTTGGCGATGCCGATGCGCTCGCCGATGCGGTCGCGGGATTTTGGGGTGACGGACAGGAACGCCGCTTTGTCGTACTGACCGGCGGTGAGCCGATGCTGCAGGTCGACGGCGCGCTGGTCGATGCGCTGCACGCGCGCGGCTTCCGCATCGCGATTGAGAGCAACGGCACGCTGCCGGTGCACCCCGGCATCGATTGGGTGTGTATCAGCCCCAAGGCCGGCAGCGACGTGGTCCAGCGGCGCGGCGACGAACTGAAGCTGGTGTGGCCGCAGGCGGGTACCGATGTCGCCGAGCTCGAGCGCTGGGACTTCGCCCATTTGCTGATTCAGCCGATGGATGATGCCGACGCCGCCGCCAATGTGCAGGCGGCGGTGGACTTCGCGCTGGCCAATCCGCGCTGGCGCCTGACGCTGCAGGCGCACAAGGCAATCGGCCTGCGCTAGACGACGGGTCGTTCGACGACCCGTTCAGCGCTTCTTCGGGCGGCAGCGCCGGGGTTCGTACACACCCTTGCGCCAGCAGCTTTCGTTGCGGAATTCAGCCGGGATCTGGAATTCGTGCGGCGCATGGAACGAGGCGGGGAATTGCTGCTCACCCCAGCGCACCAGGCTGTTGCGGATCGTTGCAAGATGGTCGGCCGCAAGGTCGCCGAACTTCCCGCGCGGGGTGAAGACCGCTTCGCTCGATACGGCGTCGGCGGCTGCGCAGAAGGTCAGCTGGGCATGGACTGCCGAGTAGCTGGAATAGACCCGCGTGCCATATTGATCGAGCGCGTTCTGCCCGGCCTTCGGCGTCTTGTGCGTCCGCGCGAAATATTTGCTCAGCACCGTGTAGGAATCGGCCAGCTCGGCTTTGTGATCCTTCAGGATGACGTTGTAATTCGGCAGCGTCCGCAAGGTCGGCGCAAACTGGCATTGCAGCGCGGCGACGTTGAGCGCGGCGCGCAGGTTCCACACCATTGCCGCACGCAGTTCGCCCGGGGTCGCGCCGGGAAGCGGCTGAGCCAGCATGCCGGGCTCACTGCCGACGATGCGCGGCCCGGAAATTTCCGGGCCACGGAAGTAGAATTGCGCGGAGGCCGGCGCTGCCGCCAGCGTCGCAGCACCCAGGGCCGCCATTGCACACAGACGCGAAACCAACATCACCATCCCTCTCGTACCCGGTTGGCGGTGGGTTAAGGGCTTTTTCGGCCTCGCCCAAGAGGTTTTTGGGACGGGATCGTTGCGCAGGTGCAAGGGACCGCGCCCCGCCATGGGACAGGCGGGACGCGCATGCGGTGGATTGATGCAAAAGGGGCCGCCCGGCTGCGCCGGACGGCCCCAATCGCTGGCAATTGCCGCCGCGCGGGCAGCTTACATGCCGTTGCCCATCGTGTCGTTGGCGACGGTGTCCGCGGCCATGCCGGCGTCGTTGCCGGTGGCGCCGTCGACCATCGTCATGTTGTCGCTGACGGTGCCGTCGATCACGCCGGCGTCGGTCGCGTTCACGTCCATGACCGTGGTGTTGTCGGCGGCCGTCTCAGTGGTGCCGCCGCACGCCGAGACGAGCAGGGCAGCGCTGGCGATCATCGAACCGGCAACGACCTTGGTGAAAACTGCACGCATAAATGAGGCTCCCTAGAAAATGGCGGGGCGGCGGACCGCTTATTCCCCGCGCCGTAGTGGATATTAAACGCTTCGCGGTGCGCCCTCAAGCCCCGCCTTCGGGCGCACGATTACAGGCCCCGCCAACGGCGTCGAGAAAGGCCGGAAATGCAAACGCCAGTGCAGCGTCGAAAGTTTCAGGCGAAATCGTTTTTCCGAGCTGCGCGGCGCTGGTGACGGGGAATTCGGGCAAGCCGCACGGCACGATTCCGCCAAAATCGTTGAGATCCGGGTCAAGGTTCACCGCAAAGCCGTGCATCGTCACCCAGCGCCGCACACGCACGCCGATCGCGCCGATCTTTGCCTCATGCCCGCCGTCGCGGGTCCAGATGCCGATGCGCCCGTCGGCACGGAACGCGCGAATGCCAAGCTCGGCCAGCGCCGCGATCACCCAGCCTTCGACCGCGTGGACATAACAGCGCACATCCTTGTTGCGCTGCGCCAGGTCGAGCATCAGATAACCGATCCGCTGACCCGGCCCGTGATAGGTATAGCGTCCGCCGCGCCCGGTGTTGAACACGGGAAAGCGCGGATCGACCAGTTCGACCGGATCTGCACTGGTCCCGGCGGTATAGACAGGCGGATGTTCGAGCAGCCAGACCTGTTCGCGCGCGGTGCCGGCCTGGATCGCGGCAACGCGCGCCTCCATGTCCGCCAGCGCGTCCGGATAGGGGATGCGTCCGGGCGAGACGCGCCACTCGATGCCATTGACTAGTTCCATCGCTGCCAGATGCGATGCCGCGGGCCGCTGTGCAAGCATGTGGCGCGGCGCGACCGGATCGGGTAACGGTCGCGCCAAAGGGGATGCACCGCATGATCAGCATGGGTAATGTCTGGGACCGGACCGCCGAGTTTTTGAGCGACAATCTTGGCGCGATCATGCCGGTCGCGCTGCTTGCGATCTTTGTCCCGGCAACCCTGTCGGCCAATCTGTCCGCGCTTCAGCCGGGTGCGAGCCCGGCGGTCGGCGCGTGGCTGGGCATCGGCGTGCTGGTGTTGTCGCTGGTCGGGTTCTGGGGCCAGCTGGCGATCACTGCGCTGGCGATCGACCCGGATCTGGGTCGCGGCGCAGCGAGCGTGGCGACGCGCCGCTTTCCGGCGGCGCTGCTGGTGATGATCGTGATCCTGGTTGCGGGCATCGTCGCGGTTGCCCCGATCGGTGCGATCCTTGCTATGGCCGGCGTTGACCTTGCCGCGATGGCAGGGGACACCATGCCGAAAATTCCGCCATCGGCCGCGATCGGAATTTTCTTCTACGGCCTTGTGCTCGCTGCGCTGCTGTTGTGGATCGGCGCGCGGCTTGCCGTCGTGCTCCCGGCGATTGTCGGCGACCGGCTGGCACTCCGCGCGATCCCGCGCGCATGGCAGCTCACACGCGGGGTCGCGTTCAAGATCATCGGCGTGCTGATCCTCTATGGCGTGGTATCGGTCATCGCCAATCTGGCCGCGACGACCGCGTTCGGGGCAGTCATGTTCGTTGTTGCCGGGCGGGGTGAGGATGGATTGTCGCTTGCCTCGGTGCTCACCACGATCGTCGGCGGAGCCGTGTCGACCGCCTTCACCGTGCTCGGCACCGCCTTCCTCGCCAAGCTCTACGTCGCGCTGCTCGCCCGCAGGGAGGCGGCTGCCGCCGCATGACCCTGTCGCTTCGGACGGCGCTTGCCGATGCCGTGATCCTGTGGCGCACCGACCGCGACCTGATGGTGCGGATTGCGGGCGTGTTCGTGCTGTTGCCGATGCTCGCGATCGGCCTGCTGGCGACGACCATCGCCATCGATCCCGCCGCCCAGCCCGAACAGATTCGCGCGGCGGTGTCGGCCTTTTACAGCGCCAATCTGATCGCCGTGGTCGCGATTTCGCTCACGCTTGAATTCGGCACGCTGATGCTGCTCAACCTGTATCTGCAGCGCGGTCGCAGCGTCGGGGAGATGCTGCGCGCGAGCGGGCTGCGGCTGTTGCCATGGGTGCTGCTGGTGATGGCCAATGGCGCGATCCTGCAGCTGGGTTTTGCGCTGTTCATCGTGCCCGGTGTCTATATTTTCGGGCGCACATGGCTGATGGGACCGGCCTATGTCGCCGAACCGACCCGCGGCCTGTTCGGGGCGATCGAACGCGGCTTTCGCCTCTCCGCAGGCAATGGCTGGCGCGTGGCAGTGCTCGCCTTCGGGACCGGGGTCGTACTTGCCGCAGCGGTGCTGGTGCTGCTGATCCTGGTGCAGGGGATCGTCGCCGCGCTGGGCGGGCATCCGCTGGTCCACGCCGTTCTGCTGGTGCCGGTCGCTGCGGCGGGAGCGGCGGCGTTCGTCTTCTTCACGCTGGTGCGAATCGCGGCCTATCGCCGGCTGGGCGGATCGATCAACGGGATGTGAGGGGCGGCGTCGCGGGGCAAATGGCCCGTGACGCGCGGATCGGCAAAGGTCTCGACCGCCCGGCTGTAGGGGGTGAATCCCGAAGCGCGGTAGAAGCCGAGCGCCCGTGGGTGGTCGAGCGTGCAGGTGTGAACCCACAGTCGCGTCACATCGGGTCGCCATCCCCGCATCAACGCATGCGCCATCAGCCAGCGGCCATGGCCCTGACCGGCGAGTTCGGGCACGAGCCCGAAAAACGACAATTCGCACGTTGCGGCCTGCCGAAAATCCAGCTCGAGTATCCCGATCTCGATCCCGCGCGGATCGACCGCGGCATAGATCTCGACCTGCGGGTCATGGATGATCGCGGTCAGCCGCTCGGTGTCCATGATCAGGCGCGAGAACCACAGCCAGGGCGCGCCGACTCGTGCAAATAGCGCGCGATACGTGTCGGGTGCGGGCGCATTCCACCGCACCAGCCGCAGTGGCGAATCGGGCATCGGACGCGGTTTGGGGCGTTCCAGCATCTCGAGGCTGGTGACGACCGTCGCCACCTCGCCGGGCTTGACCGGGATCAGGCCCATCTCAGCTCCATGTCGCGAGCGGGGGCAGGCTCATCAGGATCGCGTCGATATTGCCGCCGGTCTTGAGCCCGAACAACGTGCCGCGGTCATAGACCAGGTTGAACTCGGCATAGCGACCGCGCCATTCGAGCTGCCTGGCCTTGTCGGCGTCGGTGAAGGGCGTCGCCATGCGGCGGCGGACGATCGCGGGGAAGATGTCGAGGAACGCGCGGCCGACATCCTGAGTGAAGGCGAAATTCGCCTCCCATTTCGAAATGTCGTCACTTTCGAGGTGATCGTAGAAGATGCCGCCGACGCCTCGATGGACATTGCGGTGGGGAATGTAGAAATAGTCGTCGGCCCACGCCTTGAACCGGGGATAATGCGCCGGGTCGCGGACATCACATGCCGCCTGCAACCGTGCATGAAAGTCCAACGTGTCTTCATCATAGGGGATCGGCGGGTTCAGATCCGCGCCGCCGCCGAACCAGCGCTTCGTCGTCACGAGGAAGCGGGTGTTCATGTGCACGGCGGGGACATGCGGATTGGCCATGTGCGCGACCAGGCTGATGCCGGTGGCGAAGAAGCGCGGGTCCTCGCCCGCGCCATGGATCGACTTGGCGAAATCGCCCTCGAACGTGCCGCCGACGGTCGAGACGTTGACCCCGACCTTCTCGAATACCTTCCCCTTCATCACCCCGCGCACACCGCCGCCACCCGGTTCGCCCGAGGGGTCGGCGCGGTCCCATGCAAGATAGTCGAACGCGGCGTCCGACCCCGCTTCGCGCTCGATCGCCTCGAACTCGGCACAGATCGCGTCGCGCAGTTCCTCGAACCAGGCGCGGGCGCGCTGTTGCTGCGGGTCGAGTTCGTTCATTGCGGATAGCCTTTGGTTTGCCGGAGTGCTTCGGACAGTGCGATGCCCGCGGAAACGGACAGGTTCAAGGAGCGCATTTCAGCCTTCATCGGGATGCGCACGCGCAGATCGGCGCGGTCATGGACAGGGTCGGGCACGCCCGCATCCTCCGATCCGAACAGCAAGATATCGTCGGGCTGATACGCCGCCGCGTCGAAGCGCCCGGCGCCCTTGGTGGTGAACAGCACGATCCGGCTGCTCACGGTGGCCAGAAACGCATCCCAGTCGCGGTGCCGGGCGATGCGGACATGGTCGATATAGTCCATGCCGGCGCGCGCGACGCGCTTGTCGTCCCACGCGAAGCCCATCGGCTCGATCAGATCGATCTGGGTGTCGAAGCAGGCGCCGATGCGCAGGACCGCGCCGACATTTCCGGCGATACAGGGCTGAAACAGGGCAACACGCATCATGCTCCGATAGTGCAGGGAACGCACCGCCCACAAGGCGCTCTTGCTGTGCGACCCCGACCCGCTCTGCCACCCGGCCAACCGGCGGCAGGATGATAGGGGGGGGCGGGTGGGGGCAGCCCCGCAAAGCAGGACTTAGCGGGGAGCCCATGGAGGAGCGGGCCGGTGCCGAAACCGGGCGTGTCATCGACAGGTCAAAAAGGCGGTTGGCAAAGGCAGCCCGCGCCGTCTATCAGGCCCGCCAGCCACCGGGGGCAATCCGGGGGGCTTGGCGTGGCGTAACGGCGCTGCGCTATCCGGGACAGGGGCGCGCAAGCGCCGGAAATTGAAGTGCAAGGGCTGATGCATGGCAACGCTTGATGAAGCAGTTCCTCCGGGCGACGCGGGTGACGCGCCGGCCGATCCCCGTCGTCGCGACTATCTCGCGATCGGCGCGGTCGCGTTTGCGGGCGTCGGCGCGGGCGTGATCGCGCTCCCGCTGGTCAACCAGATGAGCCCGTCGGCAGACGTGCTCGCCCAGTCGACCACCGAGCTCGACATTTCGGCGATTCAGCCGGGCCAGTCGGTCAAGGCGACCTTCCGCAAGCAGCCTTTGTTCGTGCGCAACCTGACGCCGAAAGAGATCGAAGAGGCGAACGCGACTCCGGTCAGCGACCTGCGCGATCCCCAGACGCTGGCCGACCGCACCAAGGAGGGCAAGGCCAACTGGCTCGTCACGCTGGGCGTGTGCACCCATCTCGGTTGCGTCCCGCTGGGCGCAGGCGAGGGTGAGAATAAGGGGCCGTTCGGCGGCTATTTCTGCCCGTGCCACGGCTCGGCCTATGACACTGCCGGTCGCATCCGCACCGGTCCGGCGCCGACGAACCTCGTCGTTCCCGAATACGCATTCATTTCCGACACCGTGATCCGGGTCGGCTGAGGGGGCACCAAGACATGAGCTTTCCCTGGGCAAAGCAGTATGAGCCGAAGAATCCGGTGATGAAGTGGGTGGACGAGCGTCTGCCCCTCCCGCGCTTCGTCTACAACGCCGTCGGCGCCGGTTACCCGGTCCCGCGCAACCTCAACTATTTCTGGAACTTCGGCATTCTTGCCGGGATGTTCCTGGCGCTGCAGATCGTCACCGGCATCGTGCTGGCGATGCATTATGCCGCCAATGCCGGCATCGCGTTCGACAGCGTCGAGCATATCATGCGCGACGTGAACTCGGGCTGGCTGATCCGCTATGCCCATGCCAACGGCGCATCGATGTTCCTGATGGTGGTGTACATCCACATCGCCCGCGGCCTGTGGTACGGATCGTACAAGGCACCGCGCGAGATGGTGTGGCTGCTCGGCGTCGTCATCTTCCTGCTGATGATGGCCACCGCGTTCATGGGCTATGTCCTTCCCTGGGGCCAGATGAGCTTCTGGGGCGCGCAGGTGATCACCGGCTTCTTCTCGGCAATCCCGGGCGTCGGCGAAACCATCCGCGTGTGGCTGCTGGGCGGCTTCGCGCCGGACAATGCCGCGCTGAACCGCTTCTTCTCGCTCCACTATCTGCTGCCGTTCGTGATCCTCGGCGTGGTGATCCTGCACATCTGGGCGCTGCACATCCCGGGTTCGAACAACCCGACCGGCGTCGAGGTGAAGAGCGAGCAGGATACGGTCCCGTTCCACCCCTATTACACCGCCAAGGATGGCGTTGGCGTGGGCGTGGCGCTGCTGATCTATTGTTCGCTGATCTTCTATGCGCCGAACCTGCTGGGTCACCCGGACAATTATATTCCGGCCAACCCGCTCTCGACCCCGGCGCACATCGTGCCTGAATGGTATTTCCTGCCCTTCTACGCGATCCTCAAATCGTTCACGATCGACTTCCTGTTCCCGGCGAAGCTGTGGGGCGTGCTGGCGATGTTCGGCTCGATCCTGCTGCTGTTCTTCCTGCCGTGGCTGGACAATTCGCCGGTCCGCTCGGCCAATTACCGCCCGACCTACAAGTGGTTCCTGATTGTGCTGCTGGTGGACGTGCTGGTGCTTGGCTATGTCGGCGGCGCTGCCCCGACCCCGGGCGTGATCCTGATCGGTCAGATCGCCACCGCCTATTACTTCCTGCATTTCCTGGTGATCCTGCCGATCGTCTCGGCGATGGAGCGTCCGCGCCCGCTGCCGAACTCGATCACCGAGGCCGTGCTCGCCGGCAAGGGTGGCACGTCGCCGCTCCAGACCGCAGCTGCCGAATAAGAGGGGCATAAGAAAATGGTTCGCATCGGCGGATTTTTGGTCGGGCTCGGCTTTGTCTTCGCCCTGATCCTCGGGATCTTCGACACCGTCTCCAACGGGCTGACCACGCCCAAGACGGTGGAAGAGGAATTCCACGAGCATGCGAAGGGCCCCGCAGGCGGCTTCTCGTTCGAGGGCGCATTCGGCACCTATGACAAGCGCCAGCTTCAGCGCGGCATGCAGGTGTACAAGGAAGTGTGCGCCGCGTGCCACTCGCTGCGGCTCGTCTCGTTCCGCGACCTCGCGGCGCTGGGCTATAGCGAAGGTCAGATCAAGACCATCGCCAAGGGCTTCCAGGTCCCCTCGCTCAATCCGGAAACGGGTGAGCCGGCGACCCGCGACGGCATCCCGTCGGATCGCTTCCCGTCGCCCTACGCCAATGACATCGCCGCGGCGGCCGCGAACAACAACGCGATCCCGCCCGACCTGTCGCTGATGGCGAAGGCCCGCGCGGACGGCAGCAACTATATCTACTCGCTGCTGACCGGCTACCAGGCGCAGCCGGCGGAGCTGCTCAAGAAGTATCCGGAGGCCAAGACGCCCGAGGGGCTGCACTACAACCCCTATTTCCACACGCTCAACCTGGCGATGGCACAGCCGCTGAAGGACGGTCAGGTGACCTATTCCGACGGCACCGCGCCGACGCTGCAGAACTATGCTGCCGACGTCGCCGCGTTCCTGACCTGGACCGCCGAGCCGAAGATGGAAGTGCGCAAGTCGACCGGCTTCGGCACGCTGATCTTCCTCCTGCTGTTCTGCTTCTTCGCATATGGCGCCAAGAAGCAGATCTGGCGGAACGTGAAGGACTGACCTTCACCAGACCGAAACCTGACGGCCCGGGAAGCGATTCCCGGGCCGTTTGCTTGGGAGCGACGCCATGACCCCGACCAATGCCGATCTTGCCGCGCTGATCCGCACGATCCCCGATTTCCCCAAGCCCGGGATCCTGTTCCGCGACATCACCACCCTGCTGCTCGATCCCGCCGGCTTTGCCCGCGCGGTCGAGCGGATCGTCGAGGCGGTGGACGGGCCGGTCGACCTGGTTGCCGGGATCGAGGCGCGCGGGTTCCTGTTCGCGGCGCCGGTTGCGCTGGCGCTGGGTGCCGGCACGCTGCTGGTACGCAAGGACGGCAAGCTGCCGGGCGCGACGGTGGCGGAGGACTATGCGCTGGAATATGGCACTGACCGCATTGCGATCCATGCCGATGCAGTCGCGCCCGGTGCGCGCGTGCTGCTGATCGACGACCTGATCGCCACCGGCGGTACGGCGCGCGCCGCCGCACGGCTGTTGCGCAAGGTCGGGGCGGTGGTGACGCAGGCGGCGTTCGTCATCGACCTGCCCGATCTGGGCGGGGCCGATGCGCTGCGGGCCGAGGGGCTGCACGTCACCGCGCTGGTGACCTTTCCGGGGCACTAGGCCCCGGCGCAGCGATCAGTCGGGGGTGTGCGGACGGCGCGCAACCAGCGCGTTGGCGATGAAGCTGAGCACCGGTTCGTCCTGCTGGTTGAACACGAGCATGCGCGAGCGGGTGCGCCCGATCTCCGGCCGCTTTTCGGATTCGCGCTTTTCGAGCAATTCGGTCTCGCAGCGCAGCGTGTCGCCCGGGAACACCGGACGGATCCAGCGCAATTCGTCGATCCCGGCCGCGCCGAGGCTGGCGGTGGGGCGCAGCTTCATCTGTTCGACCAGCATCGCCATGGTCATCGCCGCAGTGTGCCAGCCGCTCGCGGCGAGCCGTACAAAATGGGTCTGCGCCGCGGCCTCGTCAGAGAGGTGAAACGGCTGGGGATCGTATTTCTGCGCGAATTCGAGGACTTCGTCGCGCGTGACGGGATAGGATCCGAAGCTGGCGCGATCCCCGACCTGCATGTCTTCAAAATAGATCATGGACCCGGTTTCGGACCGAAACCGGGCCTTGGCAAGAGGGTCAGCGGTTGAGAGCGGGGGCCAGCACCGTCGGGTCGCCATCGGCATCGGCCGCCTGCGGCACCCCGGCGAGCTGCCGCAGCAGCGGCGCGACATGGATATTGTCGAATGCCGGCAGGGTCGTACCGGCGCGGAACGCCGGGCCATGCGCGATGAACAGCGCGGCCATTTCCGGTGCGGCGGGGTCCCAGCCATGCGCGCCGCCGGGTCGCAGCGGTTCGGCGGCGGGCCGCGTGGTGATCGTCCAGCCGATCTGCGCAAGGCACAGGAACGACGCGACGCGCGGGTTGCGGCCATAATGGAGCCGCGCCGGGATGTCGGCGCGGCGCCAGCATTCCATCTGCGGATGCGGCTTCAGCAGCGCTGCGGCCAGCGCGGCCTCACGGCCCGGCTGCGGCTCGATCGCGGCATAGGGACCTTCCTCGATCGTGCGGAAATCGGTGGGTGCGGCGATGGTATCGAGCTGGATTCGCCGGCTCTGGTCGGTTGCTGCCATGCCGTGATCGGCGACGAACACGAGGTTGGCAGGCTGTCCCAGCCCGGCCAGTTCGCGCGTGAGGCGCCCGACCAGCGCGTCGACCTCGGCCACCGCGGCGTTGGTTTCGGGGGCATCCGGCCCATAACGGTGCCCGGCGGTGTCGACGGTGTCGAAATAGAGGCCAAGCAGCTTCGGCCGGGTTGCTGCGGGACGGCGCAGCCAGTCGACGATCGCGTCGACGCGCTGTCGCCCGTTCACCGCCATGCCGAATGCCTGCCAGTCGTGCGGGTAGGTGCCGCCAAGCTCGATCCCCGAGCCGGGCCAGAACATCACCGCGCTCTGCACGCCCGCCTTCTCGGCGGCGTGCCACACCGGCTCGCCCTGGTCCCACCAATAGGGCTGTTCCGACTGCATCGTGAACCGCTCGCCCGGGCGCGCCGGATCCTCGAAGCGGTTGCCGACGATGCCGTGGCGGTCCGGGCGCTTGCCGGTCACCAGCGTGTAGAAATTGGGAAAGGTCTTGGTCGGGAAGGAGGCGCGCATGGTGGCGCGGACCCCGCCCTGCGCCAGCGCCGACAGGACCGGCGTCACCCCGCGGTCGAGATAGTCGGGACGGAACCCGTCGATGCCGATCAGGATCGTCACCGGCTGCCGGATTTCGGCAACGGACTGAGCTGGGGCAGGGGCCGGGGCGACTGTCGCGGTCTGGGCACAGGCGCTGAGGAACAGGGCGGAGCTGGCCGCCGCCACGCAGGAAAGGATACGCATGGCGGCGGCCTAACCCGCTTCGATGACAGAAGCGAGTCAGTCGCCGAGCGACAGCTTTGCGAACGCCGTGCCGCTGACCGGGCTGTTCCCGTAATAGGGATCGAGCGCGGCGGGCTTGGCATAGGCCGCCACCGACCCGCCGAGCGCCAGCGTTACCTTCTCGCTCAGCGGGATGCGATAGGCATAGCCGCCCTCGAACCGCGCGACGCGGAACGGCTGGTCGTGCAGCGGATGGCTGTGCTCGGGGAACAGCTCGTCGTTGCGGACCAGTTCGGCGCGACCGAACAGGCTGTGGCGCGGATCGATGTCCCAGTTTGCCTCTGCCACCCAGGCGCTCAGCACGTCGCCGGGGATGCGGTTCTTGGCCGACCAGGCGAGCGTCGCGGACAGGCCGCCGCGCGCATAATGGACGCTGGCGGTGGTGCGTGCCTCGTCATTGCCGCCGTGCAGCGCCTCCGGGCTTTCGAGCCGCCCGTGGCTGACCTGCACCGCCCAGTTGGGGGAGGGGGTGAAGGTCGCGCGCAGGCTCCACGAATCGAGCTTGATCGGGTCGAAGCCCCAGCGTTCCTCGTCCGGCTCGCGCCCCTTGAACGCCGAACCTTCCAGCTGAAATGCGCGCGTGCGCACGCCCGCCGTCACCACACCATAGGTGATGTGGGTCGAATCGAACCAGTGATGCGCGATCGGCGACATCGTCTGATAGCGCGCCGAGCGGCGGTGCATGAAGGCGGGTGGGCCGAGCGCGGGTTCGCCGACCGGGCCGCCATAGAGAAAGGCGGTGGCGCCGGGGGCGACATCGACCTCGACCCGTGCGGCCAGCTCCATGAACAAATCGTGCGGATGCTGGCGATCGACCAGCGCGCGGCCATTGGCGGTCTCCCCGGCCGCGAACAGGTTGGGATAGCCGCGCTTGCCCATCAGGGGATCGAGGCTGAACATGCCGCGCAGCTCGATTCGCGCTGACTCACTCAGCGGGCGGCTGGCGGTGACCATGCCCATGCTCTGGACAAATGCCATGTCGTCGCCGCGCGGGCCGCCTTGGCTGGTTACCGCGCCCCAGGCATAGCCATGCGCCATCAGCATCCAGTCGCCGGTCGTGGCGTGCAACCCGCCATGCTGACCGCCCTCGGCTGCGGGGAGCAGGGCGGTGCCGGACGCGATCTGGGCGTTGGGCTTGGGCGCGGCAGGCGCTGCGTGCTCGCCATGGCGCCGATGCTCCGCCTTGGCAGGGGCGGGCATGTGGTGGTCGTGGTCCTGCGCTGCCGCCGCAACGGGCAGCGCCGTCGCCGCCAGCACGGCGGCGAACGTCGTTCGATAGGTCATCGTGATAAACTCCGTGAATGATCAGGAAACGGGGTCAGGCCCCGTACGCGATCACCCGCTCGGAGGGGGCGGCTCGGGCGTCAGCAGCGCGCCGGTCATCACGCGGGCCGGGCCGCTGGCATCGTGGCGCGCGATCAGCGGCAATGGCGTGGCCACCGCCGTGGCGCGCATCGTCGACGGCGCGATGCAGCCGACGCACAGCGTCTTGCCCATCGCCGGCGCCTTGTCCGGCTGCGGAGCGGGCGCCTCATGCTCCATCGGCATCGCCGTTTCGACCATGTCATGGCACGCCGGTGCCGCCGCCGCCGGGGCGGGGACGGTGCCGAGCACAAGTGCCAGCAGGATGAGCAGCCGGAAGATCACCCCGTCGCACTAGCATTGCCGCGCGCCCCGCGACAACCTAGCTTCACACCATGCCGCCCCCCGATCTCGCCGCCGGACTGCGCAACCGCCTGATCGGCGTCGTCCGCGCGACGTTCAACGACCAGAACAGGGGCGAGGCACCGGTGGTGCGCAGCGACGATGCGCTGTTCCCGCGCGACAGCGTCACCTGGCGCGTCCATGGCGACGTGACGACGATGATGGTCGGCGGGGTGGCGTCGCTGCTGCTGCAGATGCTGCACCCGGCGGTGCTGGCGGGCGTGTGGGACCATAGTGCGTTCCGCAAGGACATGCTCGGCCGCCTGCGCCGCACCGCGCGCTTCATCGCTGAGACGACCTATGCCGAACGCAGCATTGCCGAGGCGTCGATCGCCAAGGTGCGCGCGGTGCATGAGCGGGTTGCGGGGGTGCTACCCGATGGCACGCCCTATCGCGCTGACGATCCCGAACTGCTCGCCTGGGTGCATGTGACCGAGATGTGGAGCTTCCTCGCCGCGTGGCAGCGTTATGGCGTGCCGGTCAGCCGCGCGGAGGAGGACATCTATTATGCCGAGACAGCGCGCGTCGCGCAGGCACTGGGCGCCGACCCGATCCCGCGCAGCCGGTTCGCGGCGGAGGGGCTGATCACCGCGATGCGCCCGCAACTGGTGGTCGATGACCGCACGCGTGAGGTCGCGCGCTTCCTGCTCGATCACCCCGCGCCCAATCTGGCGATGGCTCCGGCGCAGGCGGCGATCTTTGCCGCAGCGGTCGATCTGCTCCCCGACTGGGCGCGCGCGCTGCATGGCTTGCACCGTCCGGTGGTCGCGCTGCCGCTGGTGCGCGGATCGACGCTGGCGATTGCCAAGACGTTTCGCTGGGCGTTTCACTAGCGGAACCAATTCTGGGCGCTTAGGTTCTCGGACCATGACCCAGACCGCATCCGCCCCGGACAGCCGCATGCGCGCCATCGCCGCGCTCGTCTTCGCACTCGCGCAGATCCTCGCCCCGCTGCTGCCCGCAATCGGCATCGGCAATCCGGTCGGCGAACAATCGGCGGACACGCAGACGCTGATCACGCCGGCGGGCTGGGCGTTCGCGATCTGGGGACCGCTGTATTTCGGTACGCTCGTCTATGTCGTGTATCAGTTGCTGCCGCGCCATCGCGACAGCGAACTGGTGCGCCGGATCGGCTGGCATTTCGCGCTGGCCGTGCTCGGCAACGCGCTGTGGGTCACCTATACCCAGTTGTTCAGCCTCGGTTTTCCCTCGGTGCTGATCATCGTGTTCACGTTGGTCAACCTGCTCGCGATCCTGCGTGTCTTCGCCAGCACGCCCACCTTCACCCTCGCCGAGCGGCTCGCGGTAGTCCTTCCGCTCAGCGCATTGGCGGGCTGGCTGACCGCTGCGACCATCGTCAACATCGCCGCCGCGCTCAACTTCCACGGCGTCGTGCTGCCCGGACCGGCGCCGCTGATCGCGGCGGCGATCCTGCTGGTCGGGGGCGCGATCGTCGCGGCGGCACTGGTCGGCACCGGCGGCAACCCATGGTATCCGATCCCGTTCCTGTGGGCGCTGTTCGCGATCCATCAGAAAGCAGGGCAGGCGCATTCCGAGATCGCCACCGCGACGATCGTCGCGGGGCTGCTCGTCATCGCGACCCTGGTCGTGATGCTGGCCAGCGCCGAGCGCCGGAAACGGTATCTCGGCTGAGGTGCCCGATCAGACGTTGAAGCGGAACAGCATCACGTCGCCGTCCTGGACGACATATTCCTTGCCTTCCGACCGGAGCTTGCCGTTGTCGCGCGCGCCGGTTTCGCCACCGAACTTGACGTAATCATCAAACGCGATCGTTTCGGCGCGGATGAAGCCGCGTTCGAAATCGGTATGGATTTCGCCCGCTGCCTGCGGTGCCTTGGCCCCGACATGGGTGGTCCAGGCACGCGCTTCCTTCGGCCCGACGGTGAAGAAGGTCAGCAGGTGGAGCAGCGAATAACCAGCGCGGATCACGCGGGCGAGGCCGGTTTCGGTCAGCCCCAGCTCGGCCAGGAACTCACCGCGCTCTTCGGCGGGCATGGTCGCGATCTCGGCCTCGATCGCGGCGGAGACGACGACGGCCTGTGCGCCCTCGGCCTTCGCCTTTTCGAACACCCGCGCCGAATAGGCGTTGCCGTCGGCGGCGTGTTCTTCATTGACGTTGCAGACGTACAGCACCGGCTTGGCGGTGATCAGCTGCGCCTGCTTGAGCACGCGCTCTTCCTCAACGTCATTGGGTTCGACCAGCCGCGCGGGCTTGCCCTCGCGCAGCAGGTCGAGCGCGCGGCCCAGCACCGCTGCGGCGATCTTGGCCTCCTTGTCGCCCTGCGCCGCCTTTTTCTGAAGGTTCGGCACGCGCTTTTCGAGGCTCTCGAGGTCGGACAGCATCAGTTCGGTCTCGACCGTCTCCGCGTCGGCGATCGGATCGACCTTGTTGTCCACATGCTGGATGTCGTCATTCTCGAAACAGCGCAGGACATGGACGATCGCGTCCACCTCACGGATGTTGCCGAGGAACTGGTTGCCCAGACCCTCGCCCTTGCTCGCGCCGCGCACCAGGCCGGCGATGTCGACGAAACCGAGCTGGGTTTCGATGATCTTCTGCGATCCGGCGATCTTGGCAAGTGCGTCCAGCCGGTCGTCCGGCACCGCGACATTGCCGACATTCGGCTCGATCGTGCAGAAAGGATAATTGGCCGCCTGTGCCGCCGCAGTCTGCGTCAGCGCGTTGAACAGCGTCGATTTGCCGACATTGGGAAGGCCGACAATGCCGCAGCGAAAGCCCATGGGTCTCTTGGTCCTGTGATCCGGGAAAGGCGCGCAGATACGCCGGAGACAGGCAAAAGGCCAGAGGGTCAGCGATAGTTGAAGCTGATGCTGATCCGTTCGCCCCTGGCGCCGTTGGGCATCACTTCGTGACGGAGCCAGCTTTCCCACAGAAAGATCGTGCCGGGCGCAGGCGCCGCATAGACAAAGGCCTGAAGCTCCTCGGCCGCATCGGCGCGGCGGGGCGGGGCGGCCATCATCATCGGCAGGCGCGGATCCTCAAGCTTCAGCATCCCCGCGCCGGGCGGGACGTCGACATAGAGCGTGCCCGAAATGATGCTGTGAGGGTGGATATGGCCCGAATGGGTGCCGCCGGGCTTGAGAACATTGACCCACAGGCTGTCGAGCCGCGGCTTGCGCGCCAGATCGAACGCGCAGGCATCGGCGAAGCGCGCAACATGGCGGTTGAGATGACGGACAAGGTCGGCAAAGCGTGGGTCGCGCACGGGCAGATCGTCGAGCGACGCATAGCTGGTATAGCCGCGATAGCCATGGTCGCGTGACCAGCGCTGGCCGGCGCGATCTTCGGCCGCCAGATCGCGACACGCATCGCCCAGTTCTGCCAGCAATGCCGGATCGTCGAGCGTCGTTTCGGAGAAGCGGGTGGCGAACAGGCTGCGGATCGTCATCCTGCGCGCACAGCATGGCGCGGCGCCGGGCGCAAGTCGCGATGCGGTTGACACCGCGCCTCCCGGCGTCATCATCGCGCCATGAATTCGCCAGCGAGAGGGTGCAAGTCGATGAAAGCAATCAGGTTCCTTGCACCGCTTGCGCTGCTGGCAGTGGCCGGCTGCGGCGACAATGGCGCGCAGGAACAAGCCGCCGCCCAGGCCAAGGCCAAGGCCGAAGCAGCGCGCAAGGCGCGCGACCTGCAGGAAGCGCTGGCGCTCAATGTGCGCTGCTATGCCGCGATCAAGTGGCAGGAGCGGCTGCTCGACAGCCCGGTGCCGCGCGCAATGGCGGGCGGTAGCCAGATCTTCCTCGATTATTATCGCGGGATGGTCGAACAGCGGTTGGGCGATCAGGTGATCCCGGCCGATCCGCCCAAGCCCGAACTGTCGCGCGCTGGACTGGACGCGTATCTCGACTGGGCGGTGCAGGATCATATCGCGCGCGATTTCACGCAAGGGGACCGCGCACAGGCACATGCGACAGTGACCACCTGTATCCAGAGCGGCGCGGAATTCGGCGCGATCGGCCCGATGGCCAAGCAGAGCCCCGCCGACCGCTTCGGCCGGGTCCAGCAGCTGCGCGGCCTGCTCCGCGACCTGGGCGCATGACCCGTGATTGCGGCAGGGCGCGGGAAACCGCGACCGCCGCTCTTTCGTTTCCCCGCCAGTCACGCTACCGCAGGGCCGAGATGGTCGCGGCAACGCGGCTTGTTCATTGACCGTACAGGCGCGACCCGCCTTCCAGACGACCACGTAACAGGAGTCGCAGTATGATTCGCCGTTCCATCCTGATCGCCAGCACCGCCGTGGCACTGACCGTTGCTGGCTGCAGCGGCAGCGACGATCCCTCGCCGACGCCGACCCCGACGCCGAGCCCGTCGGCCTCCGCATCGGCCAGCCCGTCGCCGATCAGCTATGCCACCCTGCCGATCAGCGCGAATACCGCGGCGGAGTTTTTCACCGTGAGCGCGGCGACCAGCTATAGCGGCGATGTTGCCGGTCCGGTGACGCTGGGCGTTGCCGGCACCGACGCCTTCTCGAACCGCGTCCGCCTGGCGCTGCAGGGGTCGCTGACCTCGACCAGCACCGCTGAACTGGTCGTGCGCGAGAATACCGAGGAAGCGCGCTTCACCGGCGCCGACCTGCAGACGCCGCCGGCGCCGGCGGTGTCCGAATATGTGCTGCGCGAATCGACCGCCCCGACGACACCGGGCGCGTTCACCCAGCTCGACCTGCTCAACAACACGGTGAACGGACAGGTGACGTCGGACAGCGCGCTGGCGCTGACCCGGGCGAGCTATGCCGGCTGGTGGCGCGGTGACAGCACGGCAGGCGCCAAGCGCATCACCTATGGCGTGTTCGGCTATCCGACGGTCTTGTCCGACATGCCGACCACCGGCACCGCGACCTATACCGTGCGTATCGCCGGGCGTTCGGTGATTGCGCCGACTGCCGGCGCGAGCGCGGTCGACAAGCTGGGCGGTACCGCGACGCTGTCGATCAACTATGCGACCGGTCTGGTCACGCTGACGCTGAACCTTGAGCGGGTGACCAGCGGCGGCAACGTCGCCTATGGCACCTTCACCGGCACCGGCGCGATCCCCGTTGGCAGCAACCAGTTCACCGGCAGCTTCGGCCCGGGCAGCACGGTTGGCGGCACTTTCCAGGGGCTGGCCTATGGCCCGCAGGCGGGTGAGATCGGCATCAGCTTCGCGATCAGCGGCGCCGTGGCGGCGGGCGATAGCCGCGCGGTCGGCGTGGTCGTCGGCAAGAAGAACACCGCTTCGTAAGGCCGACGACGTCCTGAACACCGAAAAAGGCCGGGGAAACCCGGCCTTTTTTGTGTCCGCTCAGGGGCGCTGCAGGCGTAGCGCGATGTCGTTCATGAAGCGCGCATCATCGCCCTTGGCCAGCCATTCGGCTTCGGCCGCGATCGCGCCGAGCAGGTCGGACAGATCCTCGATCTCCGCCTTGGCATAATTGCCGAGCACATAGCCGGTGACGCGGTCCTTGTGCCCCGGATGGCCGATGCCGATGCGCACGCGGCGAAACTCCGCGCCGATATGCGCGATCGCGCTGCGGATGCCATTCTGTCCGGCAGCCCCGCCGCCGCGCTTCACCTTGACCTGGAACGGCGCGAGGTCGAGTTCGTCATGGAACACGGTGACCGCTTCCGGCTCGAGCTTGTAGAAGTCGAGCGCGGCGCGGATCGCGCGGCCGCTTTCGTTCATGTACGTTGCGGGCTTGAGCAGCAGGATCTTGTCGCCGCCGATCCGCCCTTCCTGCAGCCAGCCCTGGAATTTCTTCGCGGGCGCCGAAAAGCCATGCACTTCGGCAATGGCATCGGCGGCCATGAAGCCGACATTGTGCCGGTTCATCGCATATTCGGGGCCGGGATTGCCGAGGCCTACCCACAATTGCGTCATTCAATCCCTCCGCAACGACAAACGCCCCCGCACCGGGGTGCAGGGGCGTCGGTACCGCGTATCGTGCGGCGCGCGAACCCGTTCCGGGCCGCAGCGCCGCCGCTACTGGCTCACTCCGCTTCGGGCAGTTCGCCGTTGAAGCGCAGGAAGTCGATATGAACCGGGCGCTCGGTCACGACGTCGAGTGCGACGTCCTTGGCGATCGTGCGCACGGCTTCGCCGCCCAGACCCTCGATCAGGATGACCGAATCCATGAACTGGCCGGTGTGCAGCGCCTTCATCAGCGCGCGCTCTTCCAGATGGATGCTCGTCGGTTCCTTGTTGTCGCCATAGATTACGGCGGGGACGCGGCCTTCACGACGCAGCGCCCGGGAGGCTCCCTTGCCAACCCGGTCGCGCGTCTCGGCCGACAGCGTAAGCGTGTCGCTCATATGTCGTTCCAATGCGCTAAAGTGTTTCCATTCCCGATCAGGCCTCCAGGGATGACCCTGACCGGAAGCGCGCGCCTATAGGCGAGGGGCGGGGGAAAGGCAAGTTGCGGTCAATATACCACGCGCTCGACCTTCAGCCCCTTATCGCCCAGCAGCGCCTGCACGCTGCCCTTGCCGGCAAGATGGCCCGCGCCGACTGCGACGAACACGGTTCCCGGCTGGCCCATCCGCGCCGCGATCCAGTCGGCGAAGCGAACATTGCGCCGCGCGATCAGCGCATCGGCGAGTTCGGGCGCGGCCTGCGCCTCGCGATTGAGTTCGGCACCGACGGTTTCGGCGTCGCCGCGCGCCCAGGCGGCGACAAAGCGGTCGATCCGCGCACCGGTTGTCGGAAGCGCCTTGACGCTCGCGTCGAGCATCGCGCTCTGCGTGGCGCCCGACAGGCCGTCGAGCAGCATCAATTGCCCCCGCGCGGATTCGAGCGCGCGCACCGGCTTGCCCGCATCCTCCGCCGCCTCCGACAACCTGGCCTCGACCCCTGCGGCGCTGTCATAGCCCGCGCGCGCCACGGCGAGCCGGGTGAGTGTCAGCGCCGCCAGCCACGGCTCCTGCTTGTCGATCGCACCCGCCGGCATGCCCAGATCGCGCGCCGCCGCATCGACCTCCGGCGCGAAGGGCGGGCCGCCGCGTGTGCCGAGCTGCGCGGTCAGCGCGGCGATCGCCTGCGGGTCGGGCTTCGCGATCTCCAGCACCACTTCGTCGCTCGCGTCGAACGCCTCGTGCACGCCTTCGTCGAACCAGTGCATCCGGGGTTTCAGCACATGGACGGTGCCGAACAGATAGATGGTGGTGTCGCCATCCTTGACCACCCACAGGGCCGGGTCGGCGTCCTCCCCGAACAGCGAACAGCCCGACAGCATCAGGGCGGCGAGGGGGGCGATCAGACGTTTGAACATGATCGCCCCTCCAAAGCCGCCCGCGCCCCTCGCGTCAACCGCAGTTGACCGCGTATCGCCCTTTCGCCAAAGCCCGGCACCATGACCACGCCGCTCAGCTTCCAGGGCATGATCCTGCGCCTCCATGATTATTGGAGCCAGCGCGGCTGCCTGATCCTTCAGCCCTATGACATGCGCATGGGTGCCGGCACCTTCCACACCGCGACGACGCTGCGCGCGCTCGGCCCGGAGCCGTGGAACGCCGCGTTCGTTCAGCCGTGCCGCCGCCCGACCGATGGCCGCTATGGCGAGAACCCCAACCGGCTGCAGCATTATTACCAGTATCAGGTGATCCTGAAGCCCAGCCCGCCCGATTTGCAGGAACTGTATCTCGGCAGCCTGACCGCGATCGGCATCGATCCGCTCAAGCACGATATCCGCTTCGTCGAGGATGACTGGGAATCGCCGACCCTCGGCGCCTGGGGCCTTGGCTGGGAAGTGTGGTGCGACGGGATGGAGGTGACGCAGTTCACCTATTTCCAGCAGATGGGCGGCTTTGACTGCAAGCCGGTCGCGGGCGAGCTGACCTACGGCCTCGAGCGCCTCGCCATGTATATCCAGAACAAGGACAGCGTGTACGATCTGGCGTTCAACGATGCGGGCGTCACCTATGGCGACGTGTTCCTCGAGAACGAGCGCCAGATGTCGAAGTATAATTTCGAAGTCGCCGACACCGAGACGTTGTTCGAAGGCTTCCGCAAGGCGATGGCCGAGTGCGAGAATTGCCTGACGAACAACGTTCCCATCGCCGCCTATGAACAGGCGATCG
The DNA here is from genome assembly GCF_031456015.1 of Sphingomonas sp. BE123. NCBI lineage: Bacteria > Pseudomonadati > Pseudomonadota > Alphaproteobacteria > Sphingomonadales > Sphingomonadaceae > Sphingomonas > Sphingomonas sp. BE123. The sequence continues at coordinate 1,136,937 of NZ_JAVDTW010000002.1, forward strand.
AGGCGAGCCATTTGTTCAACCTGCTCCAGGCGCGCGGCGTCATCTCGGTCGCCGAGCGCCAGGCCTATATCGGCCGCGTCCGCGATCTCGCGAAGGGCAGCTGCGAGGCGTATATCGAACATATGACGCCCGACTGGAGCGCCAAATATCCGGAGTGGAGCCTGTGACCGACTTCCTCCTTGAGCTTCGCTCCGAAGAAATCCCGGCACGCATGCAGGACAAGGCGCGCGAGGATCTTGCGCGCCTGTTCACCGCCGAACTCGACAAGGCGGGCCTGAAGGCAGCGAGCCTCGTCACCTACGCCACCCCGCGCCGCCTGACGCTGATCGCCCGCGACCTGCCCGCGCAGACCGCGGCGGTGAGCGAGGAGCTGAAAGGCCCGCCCGCCGATGCGCCCGATGCGGCGGTCGAAGGGTTTCTGCGCAAGGCCGGGCTGACCCGCGACGCGCTGGAGATGCGCGACGTCAAGGGCCGTGCGACGCTATTCGCGGTGATCGACAAGCCGGGCCGTGCCACCGCCGATGTGCTGGCCGAAGCCATCCCGGCGATCGTCCGCGCCTTTCCCTGGCCCAAATCGATGCGCTGGGGCGAGGCGTCGCTCAGCACCGAAAGCCTGCGCTGGGTCCGCCCTCTGCAGGGCATCGTCGCGCTGCTCGGCGATACGGTCGTCGATTGCGAAGTTGCGGGCGTGACGTCCGGTGCCGTCACGGTCGGCCACCGCTTCCATCACCCCGACGCGATCACCGTCACCAGCGCCGCGACCTATGTCGATCAGCTGCGCGATGCGTATGTGATCGTCGACCAGAATGAACGCCGCGCGACCATCGCGGTCGGCGCCAAGCTGGCGGCGAACAAGGCCGGGCTGACTTTGGTCGAGGACGAAGGGCTGCTGATCGAGAATGCCGGCCTCACCGAATGGCCGGTGCCGCTGCTGGGCCGCTTCGACGCCGCGTTCCTCGATGTCCCGCCCGAGGTGATCCAGCTGACCGCGCGCGTGAATCAGAAATATTTTGTCTGCACAAATGCCGATGGCAAGCTGGCGAACGCCTTTATCTGCACCGCGAACATCGACGCGGCGGACGGTGGCGAGCGCATCGTCGCGGGCAACCAGAAGGTGCTCGCCGCGCGGCTGAGCGATGCGCGGTTTTTCTATGAGACCGATCTGAAGACGCGGCTGGATGACCTGCATCCGAAGCTCGAGAAGATCGTTTTCCACGAAAAGCTCGGCACCGTCGCCGACAAGGTCGACCGCGTCGCCAAGCTTGCGCGGTGGTTGGCCGAGGAAGGGATCGTCAAGGCGGACCCGGACCTCGCCGAACGCGCCGCGCGGTTGTGCAAGGCGGACCTCGTTACCGGCATGGTCGGCGAATTCCCCGAGCTACAGGGCCTGATGGGCGGCTATTACGCCGCCGCGCAGGGCGAAGACCCCGCCGTCGCCGCCGCGATCCGCGACCATTACAAGCCGGTCGGGCAGGGGGATGACGTGCCCACTCCGCCGGTTACGGTGGCGGTGTCGTTGGCGGATAAGCTGGATTCTATCGTCCAGTTCTTTGCTGTTGACGAAAAGCCGTCTGGTTCAAAAGATCCATATGCGCTCAGGCGTTCGGCGCTCGCAGTGCTTCGACTGTTGTTCGCGAATGAGTGCCGTGCCGGGCTCTGGCCCCTTCTGGCCGGACATTTGGCGCTCGGCCAGTCTGCCGACACGGAGCTTGAGCGCACCGCCCGGCAGTGGTTTTGGACCAAGTCGAAGGATGAGATTTGGACGCAATACGCTTGGGGTAGCGACGCACGAAATCCATATCCTGAACGTCTCGAAAAAATGCCGACCGTCGTTGATAGTATCCTCGATTTCTTCGCCGACCGCCTAAAGGTCCAGCAGCGCGAAGCGGGCGTCCGTCACGACCTGATCGACGCGGTGTTCGCGCTGGGCGGGGAGGATGATCTTGTCCGCCTGCTCGCGCGCGTCCATGCGCTGCAGGCGTTCATGGCGACCGAGGATGGCGCGAACCTGCTCGCAGGCTACAAGCGCGCGGCGAATATCCTGAAGAAGGAAGGCGGCGTGCCCGAGGGGGCAGGGGTCAATGCTGCTCCCGAACCCGCCGAGGCGGCGCTGATCGCTGCGCTCGACGCGGCCGAGCCCAAGGCGGCGGCTGCGGTCGAGGCTGAGGACTTCGAGGGCGCGATGGCCGCGCTCGCGACGCTGCGCGCGCCGATCGATTCGTTCTTCGCGGATGTGACGGTCAACGACAGCGCCCCCGCCAAGCGCGCGGCGCGGCTCGCGCTGCTGGCGCGGATGCGGGATGCGGTGCATCGGGTGGCGGATTTCGGGAAGATCGAGGGGTAGCACGCTTTCAGGGGGGCGCTGTCCCACCCTCATGCGTCACCCCCGCGAAAGCGGGGGCCCATCTCCCGGACCGTCCACCGGCCGCGCCGGTTCGTTGCGCCGACCGTGTGGGAGATGGGCCCCCGCTTTCGCGGGGGTGACGATAAGGACCACCGTCCACAGCCCCACTCCATCCCCATAATTTCACACCACTGTAGCATTTCTTCCCCCTGACAACGGGGGACAAGCCCTTTCCCCTTGTTCGCACCTGCGGTAGGCGCGGCCCAAGTCACGGAAGGGGTTCGAATGACTCGCTATGTGTACCGCTTCGGCGGGGATGTTTCCGACGGCGGCCAGGGCGACAAGAATCTGCTCGGCGGCAAGGGCGCGAACCTCGACGGGATGGCGTCGATCGGCCTGCCGGTACCGCCCGGTTTCACCATTTCGACCCCGGTCTGTGCGCTCTATTACGAGAATGGCGAGAGCTTCCCCGACAGCCTGAAGGCCGAGGTCGCAACCGGCGTCGCGCATATCGAAGGCGTGACCGGCAAGAAATTCGGCGATGCGGCGGACCCGCTGCTCGTCTCGGTCCGCTCGGGCGCGCGCGTGTCGATGCCGGGGATGATGGACACGGTCCTCAACCTCGGCCTCAACGACGCCACCGTGGTCGGGCTGGCGGAGACCAGCGGCGACGCGCGCTTTGCGTGGGACAGCTATCGCCGCTTCATCCAGATGTATTCCGACGTCGTGCTCGAACTCGATCACGGTCGGTTCGAGGAAGCGCTGGAGATCGCCAAGGAAGATCGCGGCTACAGCCTCGATACCGAGATGACCGCCGCCGACTGGCGCAAGCTGGTCGAGGAGTACAAGGCGCTGGTGCAGGAATTGTGGGGCAAGCCGTTCCCGCAGGACGTGCACGACCAGCTGTGGGGCGCGATCGGTGCGGTGTTCGGGTCGTGGCAGTCGGAGCGCGCGAAGGTCTATCGCCGCCTCAACGACATTCCTGGCGACTGGGGCACGGCGGTCAATGTCCAGGCGATGGTGTTTGGCAATATGGGCGATACCTCGGCGACGGGGGTGGCCTTCACCCGCGACCCCGCGACTGGCGAAAATGCCTATTATGGCGAGTTCCTGATCAACGCGCAGGGTGAGGACGTCGTCGCCGGCATCCGCACGCCGCAATATCTGACCAAGACCGCGCGCGAAAAGGCGGGGGCCAAGCCGCTGTCGATGGAAGAGGCGATGCCCGAGGCCTATGCCGAGCTGGCGCGCGTGTTCGACCAGCTCGAACGCCATTACCGCGACATGCAGGACATCGAGTTCACGGTCGAGCGCGGTAAATTGTGGATGCTCCAGACCCGCTCGGGCAAGCGCACCGCCAAGGCCGCGCTGAAGATCGCGGTTGATATGGCCAATGAAGGGCTGATCACGCGCGAAGAGGCGATCCTGCGGGTCGATCCCGCGGCGCTCGACCAGCTGCTCCACCCGACGCTCGACCCGAGCGCGCCGCGCGACGTGCTGACCAAGGGGCTGCCGGCTTCGCCCGGTGCGGCGTCGGGCATCGCGGTGTTCGACAGCGACACGGCCGAGAAGCGCGCTGCGGCGGGCGACGCTGTGATCCTGGTCCGCGTCGAGACCAGCCCGGAAGACATTCACGGCATGCATGCGGCCAAGGGCATCCTCACCGCACGCGGCGGCATGACCAGCCACGCCGCAGTGGTCGCGCGCGGCATGGGCCGCCCCTGCGTTTCCGGTGCAGGCACGCTGTCGATCAAGGCGTCGGAAGGCGTGATGCGGATCGGCACGCGCGAAGTGCGCGAGGGCGAGGTACTGACGATCGACGGCACCACCGGCGAGGTGATGCTCGGCGCCGTCCCGACGATCCAGCCCGAACTGGCCGGGGATTTCGGCACGTTGATGGTGTGGGCCGATGAAGTCCGCCGCCTGAAGGTCCGCACCAACGCCGAAACCCCGCTCGACTGCCGCACCGCGCGCGAGTTTGGCGCGGAGGGCATCGGCCTGTGCCGCACCGAGCATATGTTCTTCGACGCGGCGCGGATCACCGCGGTGCGCCAGATGATCCTGGCGAGCGACGAGGCCGGGCGCCGCGCCGCGCTCGACAAGCTGCTGCCGGAGCAGCGCGCCGATTTCATCGAGATTTTCGAGGTCATGGCGGGGCTGCCCTGCACGATCCGCCTGCTCGATCCGCCGCTGCACGAATTCCTGCCGCATGAGGAATCGGAGTTCGAGGAAGTGGCCAAGGCTGCCGGGCTCGACGTCGAAACGCTGCGCCGCCGCGCGGCGGAGCTGCACGAGTTCAACCCGATGCTCGGCCATCGCGGCTGCCGCCTCGGCGTGACCTATCCCGAAATCTACGAGATGCAGGCGCGCGCGATCTTCGAAGCGGCGTGTGCTGTCGCGGAGAAGTCGGGCGCGGCGCCGGTTCCGGAGGTGATGATCCCGCTCGTCGGTACCAAGCGCGAGCTGGAGCTGATGAAATCGGTGGTCGATCGCGCCGCGCAGGCGGTGTTCGCGGAGCAGGGACGGACGATCGAGTATCTGGTCGGCACGATGATCGAACTGCCGCGGGCCGCGCTGCGCGCGGGCGAGATTGCGGAGGCGGGGGCATTTTTCAGCTTCGGCACCAATGACCTCACGCAAACGACCCTGGGCGTCAGCCGCGACGATGCCGGGCGGTTCCTGACCACCTATGTGGAAAAGGGCATCTACGCCCGCGATCCGTTCGTCAGCCTGGATGTCGAGGGTGTGGGCGAGCTGATCAGCATCGCCGCCGAGCGTGGCCGTGCGACCCGCCCGGACATCAAGCTCGGCATTTGCGGCGAGCATGGCGGCGACCCCGCCTCGATCGCTTTCTGTGAGCAGACCGGCCTCGATTACGTCTCTGCCTCGCCTTATCGTGTGCCGATCGCTCGGCTGGCGGCAGCGCAGGCGGCATTACGTTCACGTTAATCAGAACGTTTTGGTCTGATTGTTTTGCCTGCCCGCGACCGGGGCCGTAACGGTCGCGCTAGGATAGCATCGACGCTTCCGTCGGTGCTGTCCTGTCGCGACGCAGACGCATCGAGAGAGGAGCCTCTGAACCAATAGAGAGGTCCGCCAGATGCTGAATGACATGTTGGGTCCCCGGCTCGCCTTTATCGGCTTTGATGAGGCGCAACGGGCCACCCTGCAGGAACTGGGTCGCGAACTGGAACCGCTGGTCGCGGCGGCGCATAAACGGCTGTACGACAAGATCGCCGAGACCCCGGCGCTGCGCCATTATTTCCGCGACGCCCAGCATATGAGCGCGGCGCGCAACCTGCAGGACCAGCATTGGAAACGGCTGTGGAGCGGCCGGTTCGACCAAGACTATCTCGAAAGCGTGCGGCGCGTGGGCAAGGTCCATGCGAAGATCGGGCTTGAACCGCAATGGTATGTCGGGTCGTACGCGATCGTCGTCGACCAGCTGATCCACGATTATCTGGGGTCGCAGCCGCAGGGCTGGCTGAAGCGCGGCAAGGGTACGCGCGCAGACCAGATCGCGGTGCTGCTGAAGGCCGTGATGCTCGACATGGAGCTGGCGGTGACCGTCTATTTCGAGGAAGCGCAGGCCGAGCGTGACCGCGCGGCGGAAGAAACGCGCAAGCGCGAGGCCGCGCTGAACACCCTGCTCGAGACGATTTCGCAGACCAGCAGCGCGGTGCTGACCGGTGCGAGCGAGATCGTCGCCGCGTCGGACGACCTTGCCCGCCGCACCGAGGCGACGGCAGCAAGCCTTGAGGAAACCAACGCCTCGGTGTTGCAGATGGACCAGCGGCTGCGCGCCACGGCGGAAGCGGCGGGCCAGACCGTTGCGCGTGCCGATGGGGCGATGAACGCGGTCAATGCCGGCCGCAACGTCGCCGAAGTGGCGGTCAACGCGATGGGGCGGGTCAGCGAGTCCGCCAAGGGTATCGACGACGTGATCGAGGGTCTGGACAAGATCGCGTTCCAGACGCGCGTTCTGGCGATGAACGCTGCGGTCGAAGCCGGGCGGGCGGGCGAAGCGGGGCGCGGGTTCGCTGTCGTGGCTGACCTGGTCTCGGCGCTGGCAATGCGTGCGGAGGAAGAGGCGAAGCGCGCGCGCGACCAGCTGACCGTGACTCAGGCCGAGGTGACGAGCGCGGTGGAGGCGGTGCGGCAGGTCGATGGCGCGCTGACCGGCATTTCCGAAAATGTTGCCGATGTGCACCAGCTGCTCGACACCATCGCCAGCGAAAATGCCGAACAGTCGACGGCGATCGGCGAGATCACCAGCGCGATTGCCGCGATGGACCAGACCGCGCAGCAGAATGCAGCGATGGTCGAGGAGACGTCGGCGGCAGCGCGCAACCTGATGCGCGAGATCACGACGCTTGCCGAACAGGCAAATGGCAGCGGCGCGGGAACGCGGGCGAGCGGCAGCGCGGCGCATGCGCCGATTCGGCTGGCCTATGGCTGAGGGCGCGGCTATCGCGTCGCGATGACCACCCGCCTCGATCCGCGAATTCCGGGCTTCGCTCTCGCTGGCGCACTGGGCGCCGGATGAGTGCCATGGTGCCGGTGGCAGTGCTGGTCGAGGCGGTGGCTGCGGCCCAGATGACGCCTGTCGAGCGCCTCGACGCCGAGCTGCGGGCCGCCCGAACGGCGACGCAGGTACTGGAATCGCGCTGTGCTGCGCTGGGGCTGGCCGATCCGCCGCGCGTCCGCGCCGAGGTCACGCGCGGGCGCGTGGTGGCCAGCGCATCGCCAGCGCGGACCCGGCTCAAGGTCGCGAAACACGAACTATTGGGCTATCGCCGCGTGCGGCTGATGTGCGGCGATCATCTGCTGTCGGAAGCGATCAACTGGTATGTCGCATCGCGCCTGACCCCGGCGATGAACGCACAGCTGGACCAGGGCGATACGCCTTTTGGCCGGGTGGTCCTGCCGCTGTCGCCCTATCGCCGGACCTATTCCACCTGGCGCGTCCGGCCCGGCCGGGTCCCGCCCGGTGGCGTGGTGGTGCGGCATCGGGCGATCGTGCTCGACGGCGAGGGGCGGCCCCTCGCCGACGTGGTCGAACATTATCAGCAGGTGTTGCTCGACCGGCGTTGAATCGCCGGTCAGTGCTGGTTCGCCGGCTCCGGTGCCCGCACATGCGGCGGCAGCCACTCGCTCTCGGCGGTGGCCGGTTCTGCTACGCTTCCTCCCGCATCGACCGGATCAGCCGCTCCCGGCGCAGCTGCATCCGCTCCGCCCGCATCTGCCGGCGTGTCGGGCGTGGCCGCTGGCGCTTGAAAGTTCGTCTCGGCCTCGGCCGACTGAACCTCCTCCTGCACGGGGGCAGGGGCAGGGGTTTCGACAGCGGGTTCGGCAGCGACCGGCGCGGCGGCGGCAACGGCAGCGACCGGTGCGGCAGCCGCAGCAGCCGGCGCAGCGGTCTGCAGCGCGCGGACCTCGCGCTCCAGATCGCGGACCCGTGCACGGGCGGTGCGCAGCTCTTCTTCGTCGCGGTCGCGCGCGCTGGCATAGTCGAGCTCGGCGGCTTCGAGCTGCTGCTTCCACTTCTTTCCGCCGGAGCTGCTGGCAAGACCGAACAGCCAACCGGCAACGAGCGTGAGGCCGAGAGCCGCCCATTCGGTGGGCGTGGTAAACAACATGGTCGCGTCTCCCCGTTTCGCGTTCGAAACAGGTTAACCAAAGCGGAAGCCGAGCGCCACCCGCCGAATCGCGGGCCGGGCGCGGGTCAGCCGGTCATCAGCGCGTCGTTGATCGAGCAGGCGGCGGGGCCGAGAATGACGACGAACAGCACCGGCAGGATGAACAGGATCAGCGGCACGGTCATGATCGCGGGAAGGCGTGCGGCCTTTTCCTCGGCGCGCATCATCCGCTCGTTGCGAAACTCGGCCGAGAGGACGCGCAGCGCCGATGCCAGCGGCGTGCCGTATTTTTCGGTCTGAATCATGGTCGTGACGACCCCGCGCACCGAGTCGAGATCGATGCGGGTCGCCAGATTTTCAAAGGCCTGGCGGCGATCGGTCAGGAAACCGAGCTCGATCGCGGTCAGCGAGAATTCCTCGCCCAGCTCCGGATAGGCCTTGCCCAGTTCCTTGGCGACACGGCCGAATGCAGCGTCGACGGTGAGTCCCGCTTCGGCACAGATCACCAGCAGGTCGAGCGCGTCCGGAATGCCCTTGCGAATCGCGTCGGAACGCTTCTGGATCTTGTTCTTGAGATAGAGGTCGGGAGCCTTGTAGCTCAGGATGGCGGTGCCCGCGACCAGGCCATAGGCCTTGAGCGGGGTCCAGTCGGCGAACATGTCGGTGCCGTACACCAGGAAGGCGATGGTCCCGCCCAGAACGATCGGCAGCACCATGCGGCCGAAAATGACCGCGACGGCATAGTCCTTCGATCGGATGCCGGCCTGCATCAGCTTGACCTGCGCGGTCTTGACCTGCTCGTCCTGCAGCACCTTGAGCGACGACAGCAGGTCGCGGATGCGATCGGTGGTCGCATTCTTCTGGACCAGCTTGGCGCGCCGCTTGCTGGTCGAGGCGGTGATGCCCGCCTTGAGCTGTTCGCGCCGTTCGTTGAGCGCCTTGACGCGCTTGGTCATCGGGTCGCGCACCGACACGGCGGCATAGATGGCAAGCAGCACGCTGAACGCGGCGATGCCGGCCAGGATCGTCGCGACGTAGAAGACGTCGACGCCGAGCAGCGTGGGGCCGGTTGGAGTGGTCATCATCGCATCAAATCTCGAAATTGATCATCTTGGCCATGATGAAGGCCCCGATGCCCATCCAGATGATGCCGCCACCGCCGGCGATCATCAGCCGCTGGTCAGCGAAGAAGCCCTGCATATAGGTGTCGTTGATCGACCAGATCATGCCGAACACGATGAAGGGCAGGGCGCCGATGATGTAGGCCGACGCCTTGGACTCGGACGACATCGCCTTGATCTTGAGCTTCATCTGGCTGCGCTTGCGCAGCACTTCGGCAAGGTTGGCGAGCGTTTCGGCAAGGTTGCCGCCGGTTTCACGCTGGATCGCGATGGTGATGCAGAAAAACTGGAATTCGGGCGTGCCGAGCCGGTCGGCCGTTTCCTGCAGCGCCTGATCGAGCGTGCGGCCGATCTTCATTTTGTCGCTGATCGAACGGAATTCCTCGCCCACCGGCCCTTCGACCTCGGCGCCGACCACGCCCATGGTTTCGGTGATGGGCAGGCCCGAGCGCAGGCCGCGCACCAGCAGTTCGATCGCGTCGGGGAATTTGGCGGTGAATTTGCCGACCCGGCGCGAGATCAGGAAACCGACGACCAGATGCGGCAGGCCCGCGCCGATGACTACGCCGACGAGCAGCGCGAGCAGCGCCGGAAGCCCCTGAACCATCAATGCCGCAGCGACGACCGCGACGATCCCGACCGACGCAGTGCCATATTGGCCGACGGTCCAGCTCTTGCCGGTCATGGCCAGCCGCTTGCCGAGTTCGGCGGGGTTGGGCAGCAGCCGCGTCGCCACATTGTCCATGCGGCTCGACCGTGCGGTGGAAATGCGCCGCAGCTGCGCTTCGACCGCGCCCGCGCCGACGACACCGGCGTGGCGGTCGCGCAGCGAGGTCAGCCGGCGCGAGCCTGCGGCCTTTGCCGAGGGGCCGGAAAAGGCGAGGATCAGCAGCGCAAGCACCATGAAGGTGCCACCCGCCAGCATCACCATCGGGAGCAGTTCCACCCTTCCACGCCTCCATGTCGCGCAGCCGGCATGCGCCGGCGCCGGTTACGCCTTTGCCTTCTTGGCCAGCTTGATCGAATTGGTCAGCTTGCCGAGCAGCGAGCTGCCCTTGCTGCTGGCCTTGCCCTTGTCGCGGCTGAACTCCTCGCCGGCATCGGTGATCGCGACCACGCGCCGCGCAATTTCGGCGAGCGGATTGAGCGCCTTCACATTCTTGCCCGCTTCGGCGAGCGGCTTGCCGAGCTTTGCCGCCTGTACCGCCGTCTTCACGTCCAGCGGGATCTGGTAATCGATCTTGCGTTCGATCGACCCTTCAAAATCCTTGCGGCTGATTTCGACCTGGCCCGAAGCGGGGACGCGGTTGGCGACGATCACTAGCTGGGTGTGCGGCGCATTCGACTTGAACCAGCTGATGATGCGGATCGCATCGCGCGCAGCGGCGAGCGTGAGTTCGGTGACCAGCACCGCGACCTGCACGTCGGAAATGAGGTGCGGGTAGTTGACCAGCATCGAGCGCGGCAGATCGACCACGGTGCATTCGAAGGCGGAGCGGATTTCCTCCTGAAGCTGGAAGAAGGCAGCGCCGTCGGTCATGACCGGGGAGTTGATCGGCGCCTCGGCCGACAGCACCGCCAGCTTGTCCGACGCCTTGACCATGGCGCGTTCGATGAACAACCCGTCGATGCGGCTGGGGTTTTCGATCGCGTCGGTCAGGCCGCGGCCCGGCTCAAGGTCCAGCGCGAGCGCGCCGGTGCCGAAATGCACGTCAAGGTCGAGCAGAGCGGTCGTTCGATCCGCCTTGTCGCTGAGCAGCCAGGCGAGCGAGGTCGCAATGGTCGACGCGCCGACGCCGCCACGGGTGCCGATCACGGCCACCGCGCAATGCGGGCGATCGGATGCGGTATCGACCTGCTTGGGGGCGTTGAGCATCGCCTGGGCATGGACGAACGCTTCGCGCATGATATCGGGGTTCAGCGGCTTGAGCAGATAGTCCTGAATGCCCGACGCGACGAGATCGCGGTACAGGCGCACGTCATTGACCTGGCCCGACGCGATCACGACCGTGCCTGGCTCGCACACTTCGGCTAGCGCGTTGATATCGTTGAGCGGATCGCCGCTTTCGGACAGGTCGACGAACAGGATGTTCGGGCTGGCCGAGACCGACAGGGTCTGCACCGCGTTGCGCAGCCCGCCCTTGTTGACCTTGTCCGGATTCCAGCCCTGTTCGATCGCGATCGGGCGGATCGCCTCGGCAGTCGTCTCGTCGCACACAAAGGCGACAAAAGGCTCGCGGTGCGCGGCGCGCTGGGGGTTGAAGGGGGCGTTCACTGGCCGCCTCCGCCGGTGCCTTCGGCCTTGACCGTGGTGCCGCCGGTGCCGGTCGGCGCGGCTTCGCGCAGTGCCTTGATCGACTTGGTGATCTGCGCAGGGTCGGCGGTCGGCGATCCGGGTTCGCCGCGCACCAGATCTTCGGGGCGGGCGACCATCGCGGCAAGATTGCCATTGATCGCACAGCCATAGCCGGAACTGGTCTTGCCGCCGAAATTGCCGGCACCGGTGTCGCGCCGGTCCGGGCATCCGGGGACGCTCGCCTGCATCCGGCTGACGATGATGCGGACCATGCCGGGCTGCACCGCGCCCGCGGTCACCGGCGCCGGGCCGGACAGCAGCACGCCATAGCGCCCGGCCTCGGCCGCGATCTGGCGCGACGCCCCGGTGGCACCGGGATCGTCGACATAGACGCGGTCGCCATAGCCGAGCCGCAGCGAGGCAAGCCAGCCGGCGACACGCGCCTGTTCACCGGACGCCAGATAGCTGCCGTCGGTCGCGGCATCGAAGATGTAATCGCTACGGGCCACCACCGGCTGATTGGCCGATTCAAGGCCCGGGGTGCTGCCGGCGCCACAGGCCGATAACAGGCCCGCCGCGGCGCTGAGCAGAAGGATCGTGTTACGCTTCGCCATCATCGTTCCTCGCCGCGATCAGTTGAAACCGAAGCCCGGTGCGGGGGCCGCATCGCGCTTGCGCTTGCCTTTTTCGGGTTTGCCGCCCGTCGCGGCAGGCTGCGCCGGGGTTGCGACCGGTTCGACCGGCTGGGGCTGCGGGTCCGGCTGGGCGGGCGTTGCCGCACCGAGCGCGGGAACCGCGCCGACCGGCGGCGCCATGCGCGGGGTTGGCCGCTTGCCATCCGGATTCGAGCCGCCCAGACGTCCGAGCAGGATGCGTTCGGCGTCGTTCGGCGCCTGATAGCCATCGGTCGGCAGCGCGATCTGGTTGCCGTCGACCGGCTTGACCAGATAGGGGGTGATCACGATCACCAATTCGGTCTCGCTGCGCTTGAACCCGTTCGACCGGAACAGCGCGCCCAGGATCGGCATGTTGCCCAGCCCCGGGGTCTGATCGATCGAATTGTCGTGCGAATTCTGCAACAAACCGGCGATCATCAGGCTCTGGCCCGACCCCAGCTCGACCGTCGTTTCCGCGCGGCGGGTGGTGAGCGCCGGGATCTGGACCCCGCCGATGGTCACCGAGCCGGCAGCCGACAGCTGCGACACTTCCGGACGGACGCGCAGCGAGATGCGGCCATCGGCCAGCACCGTCGGGGTGTAAGCGAGGCTGACGCCATATTGCTTGTATTCGACCGACACGGCACCCAGCCCCTGGCTGACCGGGATCGGAATTTCGCCGCCGGCGAGGAAGGATCCGGTTTCGCCCGACAGCGCGGTCAGGTTCGGATTGGCGAGGGTCGAGACCTGTCCATTGGTTTCGCCGAGATCGAGCGCGCCGAGCACGTCGAGGCCGAACACCTTGCCAAGCATGCCGATCGTCGTGCGCTGGCTACCCGGGGTGATCGCGGTGCCGGGTTGCTGGACGATGGCGCCCGTGATCGGATCGACCGTGTAGCCGGTGACGGTCCCGCCGACGCCGAGCGGAAGGTTGGGATCGTTGGTGAAGCTGGTCGCCGGCTGCCGGCCGCTGCCGATGCCGAACTTGAACCCGCCAGACCCGTCGAGCGTGGTGAAGTTGCTGCCGATGTTCTTGGCGAAGCTGCGGCTGACCTCGGCGATGCGGACCTGAAGATTGACCTGCAGCGGCGTCGCGGTCTTGAGGCGCGAGAGCACCTTGGTTTCCTCGCCGACAAAGGCCTGGACCAGTTCGGCGGCTTCAGCCGTGTCCTGCGGTGCGGCGACCGTTCCGGTGAGCAGCACGAAGCCGTTCATCATCGTCGCGGTGATGTCGGATTCGGGCATCGCCGTGTCGAGCATGCCCTGCAGACTGTCGAAATTGTTCCCGACGCGAACGGTGGTCGAATAAATGACCTTGCCCGCCTTGGTCGTTGCATAGACCGTCGTTTCGCCGGCCTTCTTGCCGAACACCCAGAGCTGGGTGGGCGAGCGGACCTGGACGTCGGCGACATTGGGGTCGGCGACGAAGATGTCGGACATCGGCGCGTTGAGCGTGATGAGCCGTCCGCGACCGGTGGCGATCTGCACCATGTCGCGCGGGGCGGCGTGCACCGTCTGCGCCAGCGCCGTCGCGGGCAGTGTCGCGCCAGGCATCGCGAGCACGGATAGTGCCGCGAGCGATGCGCCCAGCTTGTTCCCCCTCACACCCATTTCAATTCTTCCCTCCGACCGGAACAACCGTCACCGAATTGCCCCGTGAAATCTTGACGACCGGCCCGTCCGTCGCGCCGGCGGCGCCGGGATAGGCGCCGGCCCCGGCCGGTGCCGCCGGCATCCCCGGCATCGCTGCCTGATCGCGCGCCTTGCCCGGCACGGTGCTGCGCTGGAACCGCGACACATCCGCGCCGGTCGAGAAGGTCGATCCACCCTCGGCCGGGCGTGACTCGACGCGCGCCATCATCGCCTTTTCGGCCTTGGGATCATTACCCTCAGGTACCGACACCGTGCCGGCGGCGATCGCCTCTTCCAGTTCGCTGGCGTTGTCGGCGATCGAGCGCAGCGACAGCGACAGCGTGCCGAGCGTTTGCGCAACGGCGATCTTTTCCGCGATGCGCGGCGTCGCTTCGACCGTCACGGTCGAATAGGCGGCGACGACCGTCTTGCCCTCTTCGTCCTGCTGCTTGTCGGTCCGCTGGTCGGTGGCGAGCACGCGCAGGTTCCGCAGCACCGTTTCCGACGCCTTGAGCGGCGGACCGTCGCCGCCGCCGGCGACCGTCTGGGTGAGAATGAGGTCGACCCGGTCGCCCGGGAAGATGAAGCCCGCAACCGCCGCCTGCGCCGATACCGGTACGGTCACGGCGCGCATGCCGGGCGCAAGCGCCGCAGCCAGGAAGCCACGGTCGCCGGGCTTGACCAGCGCGCCCTGAGTCAGGGGCTGGCCAGCGGGGATGGCAAAGCGGACGACGGTGCCCTGCAGCTTGCCAAGGTCGGTAGCGTCCTTCTTGAAGTAAGCGCCCTCGACCAGATCCTTGGGCCAGGCGACAAATTTCATCGAATCGGGGCCAAGGATCGTTCCGACCGGAAGCGCCTTGGTCGCGACGAGAACTTCGACCCCGTCGATCGGGGCCGGCTGTCCGGCGACCGGCGCCGCGCCGGCGATCGGCGCCGAAGCCCCGGTCATCAGGCTGCGCGCCATGAACGCGGTGATCGCGGCGACGATCAGCGCGCCGACCAGCAATATGATCTTGCGTCCATCCATGACGTCTCAGGCCTTTTCCTTGTCGGACCGGGTTGAACCGGCGTTAAGCATCACGCGAAGGGGTTAAGAATCGGTTCGCGAATGGTGAGCAGGGCCGCGATGGCAATCGCGATCCCATATGGAATTTCAGGCTGTTCGCTGCGGCGGCGCACCCATTTCTCGACCAGCATCACCAGCGTGATCGCCCCGCCGGCGAGCGACATGATGATCAGCAGCGTGACGAACTGGCCAAATGGGAACCACAGCGCCAGCGCGGCAATCATCTTCACGTCCCCGCCGCCCATCATCCCGAAGTGGAACGCGGCGGCGAAGGCCACGAACACCATGGCGGCGATTCCGAGCTGAATTGCCATGTCCGGCCACGGCGACAGCCCCATCGCCACCCACCACGGCAAAGCGAGCAGCGCGATCGCGGCGTTTTTCCAGTTGGCGATTTCGCGGATGCGCGCATCCTCGATCCCGGCCGAGACCAGGATCAGGACCAGCAGGCCCAGCAGCAGAGCAGGCGCAAATTCCCCCATCACAACCGAAGTCCTAGACGGGAGGGCTTTCCAAACCGTAACCAGCGGCCATGGCTTCTTTCCCGTTCGATCGTCGCGCGATTCCTGCCGGCGCCAGCATCACCCACTGGACCACACGCGACAGCTGGGCGCTGCGCTGCTTTTCGTGGCCGGTGACGGGGGCGCCGCGCGGGTCGATCCTGTTCCAGGGCGGGCGTGGCGATGTGATCGAGAAATATCTCGAGACCTTCGCCCATTGGCACAGCCGGGGCTGGACGGTGACGTCGTTCGACTGGCGCGGGCAGGGTGGTTCAGGCCGGCTGACCGATGCGGGCAATTGCGGGCACATCGCCGATTTTGCCCAGTATATCGAAGATTTTGAGGCGTTTGCCCGCGACTGGATGGCGCGCACGCCCGGCCCGCATGTGATCATGGGGCATTCGATGGGCGGGCATCTGGTGCTGCGCGGGCTGGTCGAGGGGGTGGCGCGGCCCGATGCGGCGGTTCTGGTTGCACCGATGCTTGGGTTGAAGGGCCCGTTCGGAGCAGCGCTGGGCGAAAGGCTGGCGCGGCTGCTGGGCGGAGTGGGCAATTCCGCGCGACCGGCATGGAAGTCCAATGAGCGGCCCTACACGACCGACACGCGCGAATCGTTGCTCACCCATGATCCGGACCGATATCAGGACGAACTATGGTGGCAGCAGACCAACCCGGGCAATGTCACCGGGCCGCCAAGCTGGAAATGGGTGATCGAGGCGTTCCGCTCGACGCGCGAATTGCGCGCGCATTCGGCGCTGCGGACGATGGACGTGCCCGTGCTGGCGCTGGTGGCGGAGCATGACGGGCTGGTCGATGCGCGCGCCGCGCTGGCGCTGCTGGCAAAATTGCCCGACGCGCGGATCGTCCGCTTTGGCAAGGAAAGCGCGCACGAAATCCTGCGCGAGGTGGACAAGGTCCGCAACCGTGCGCTCGGCGAGATCGACCTGTTTCTGGAAGCACGGGTGCGCGGCGCATGACCCGGTATGACATCGCGATCATCGGTGCCGGCATTGCCGGGGCAAGCCTGGCGGCGGAGCTGGCGCCGCATGCCAAGCTCCTGATTCTGGAAGGAGAAAGCCAGCCCGGTTATCACGCCACCGGCCGGTCGGCGGCATTCTGGTCCGAAACCTATGGCGGTCCGAATATCCAGCCGCTGGTGACGGCATCGGGCGATTTCCTGCACCACCCGCCCGAGCGGATGGGCGGGCAGAGCTTCCTGTCCCCGCGCGGCGAACTGTTCATCGCGCGGCGGGAGGATCGCCACGTCCTCGACGGTTTTGTCGCGGCCTTTGCCGAGGCGGGGGTGGTGCTCGACGATGTCGACCCGGCGCAATACTGCCCGGGCATCCGGCCCGAATGGACCGAGGCGCTGTACGATGTCAGCTGTTGCGACATCGACGTTGCCGCGCTCCACGGCGCCTATCTGGCGGCGGCGCGGCGCGACGGGGCTGAGCTGGTGTGCGACGCCGCTGTCACCGGACTGTCGCGTGACGGCCAGTGGCGGATCGAGACGCGCGCCGGGGCGTTCGCCGCCGATGTGATCGTGAACGCCGCCGGGGCCTGGGCCGAGCCGGTCGGGCTGCTGGCTGGCGCGCCGCCGACGGGACTTGCCCCGCTGCGCCGCACGATGGTGCAGCTGCGCGTCGATCCGCCCGCGCCGATGAGCCTGCCGCTGGTGCGCGACGCGCATGAGCGGTTTTACTTCAAGCCGGAATCGGGCGGGCGCATCTGGCTGTCGCCGCATGACGAAATCCCGACCGACCCGTGCGACGCCGCGCCGGAGGAGATCGACGTCGCGATCGCGATCGACAAGCTCGCCAGCGCGGTCGACTGGCGCGTCGAGGCGCTGGAGCGGCGCTGGGCGGGGCTGCGCACCTTCGCGCCCGACCGCAAGCCGGTCTATGGCTTCGACCCCGCCGTGCCGGGGCTGTTCTGGTGCGCGGGGCAGGGCGGGTTCGGCATCCAGACTGCGCCCGCCGCAGCGAAGCTGGCGGCAGCGATGCTGCTGGGCAGCGCGCCCGACCCGATGGTCGCGCATCTCGACCCCGAACGTTACTCGATCCGGCGATTCCGTGGCTGAACCGCTTTACCGGCGGGTCCGATCCGCTATCGTTGGGACCGCGCAACAATGGAGTTGGACATGGCCCACAAGTTCGTGATCGAGCAGAACAAGGCCGGCGAATATGTCGCCAAGTTCAAGTATAACAGCGAAGTGATCTTCTGGACCGAGGGCTATTCGAGCAAGGCGTCGGCGAAGAATGCGATCGAATCGATCCTGAAGAACGGACCGGGGGCACCGGTCGAGGAATGAAATCCGCGTTCGGCGCACGTGCCACCGCCGCCATTGCCGTCTTGCTGATGCCGCCGTCCGCGATGGCGCAGACGAGCGCGTCCGCCGATCAGCGACCGAAATGGGCGGTCCAGATCGCTCCCGGCGAATGTACCTTGCTACGCACGACGGGCGGGTCTGAGCCGTCGTTGCTGCGGCTGAAGACTAAGGTCGGGACCGAGCGCTACTGGCTTGCGCTGGCGGGCACGGGCGTGCGTGCCGTCTCCGGGATGATGCCGGAGCATGTCGAGTTGCGTGTCGATGGAAAGGTTGCGGCAAGGCGGTTCGGGAGCCAGTCCAACCAGTCTGAGTCGGGTTTCAATCGACTGTACCACGTGTCGGGTATCGCTCGGGAAGCGATCGACGCGGTTGCCGCGGGGGAGGCACTGGAAGTGCGGGCGTCCTCGGGCAAGGTCGCGACCATCAGCATGGCGGGTGGCGCCAAGGCCTTTGCTGCCTTCCGTACATGTGAAGCCGATCAACTGATCGCATGGGGCGCGGATCCGGCGCAGTTTGAACCGGGCGGTTCCGCGCCTGTCATCAAGGATCGGGATCGCCTCATTCCTCAGGAGCTGTTTCGTCAGATCAAGACCTCGGGGCGCTCAATCCAACCCGAACACAATCTGATCTTGTCCACTGAGGGCGTTGTCGAGAAGTGCGCCGCCACATACGGCATACCCGACAGCAACATGGAACAGGTCGTCTGCACCTATCTGACCGGGCGCAAGATCGGGGAGCCTGCGCGCGATCCTGCGGGCAAGGCGGTGCGCGGCGTGGTGACGGTTCAGCCCGCGCGAATAGTGACTGCGGCAGTTCGGAACTGACGGCTCACGCCCGCAGCGCCGCCTCACTCGCCAGCTGATCTGCGCGTTCGTTGTCCGGATGACCGGCGTGGCCCTTGACCCATTGCCATTCGATGCGGTGCGGCTTGGCGGCGTCGAGCAGTTCGATCCACAGGTCGCTGTTCTTGACCGGCTTTTTGTCGGCGGTCTTCCAGCCATTGCGCTGCCACCCTTTGATCCATTTGGTCAGGCCGTCCATGACATAGCGGCTGTCGGTCGACAGTTTGACGCGGCACGGCTTGTTGAGCGCCTTGAGCCCCTGGATCGCCGCCATCAGCTCCATGCGGTTGTTGGTGGTGTGCGCCTCCCCGCCCGACAATTCCTTCTCGACCGTCCCCGCGCGCAGCAGCACGCCCCAGCCGCCGCGCCCGGGATTGCCCTTGCACGCGCCATCGGTGGCGATTTCGACGAGGGGGAGTTCGGTCATTTTGAGAAGGGATCCGCTGCGCTTGGTTCGCCGACGATGAGGGTCACAGCCGGGTCAAAGGTTCGATAATAGTCATAGCGCTTTAGGTAGGCGAGCGGGTCCTTGCGCGTGACCATCGCCCCTGCGGGTGTATTCAGCCAGTCCCAAGCGCGGCTTAGGAGAAAACGGAGCGCAGCGCCCTCCGCCAGAACTGGCAGGGCGGCGCGTTCGGCATCGCTCAATCCAAACGTGCGGTCATAGCCATCGATAAGCGCCTTGCCGACTGCTGGCATGAACTCCATGCCGGATGCGTCGAATGCCCAAGCGCCATGCATGACCGCCAGATCATAGGCGCGAATATCGGTGCTCGCGAAATAGAAGTCGATCAGACCCGTGACCTCATCCCCCAGCATCAGCACATTGTCGGGAAATAAATCCGCATGAATGGCGCTTGTGGGCAAATTTTCGGGCCAACGCGACAGCACACTTTCCAGTGCCTCGCTTACGCGGTCGTAGAGACCCGGCTCAATCTGGTCGAGGTCGCGTCCGCATCGCTCGAACAGGGCGGCCCAAGTCTGCGCGCCCATCGAATTCACCCGGTTCAAGGGGAAATCCTCCACTGCGCGGTGCATCTGTCCGAGCGCGCTGCCAGCCGCATATGCCTGAGCCGGGGTCGGGTGAGACACCGACACCCCCGACAGGAACTTGATCAGGCAGGCCGGGCGGCCTTCGAGCGTCTGGATCGCCACGCCGTCGCGGTCGGGAATCGCGGGCGGCACCTTCAAACCCTTGGCATCGAGATGCGCGAGCAGGTCCATGAAATAGGGCAAGTCGCCCGCATCGACGCGTTTTTCGTAGAGCGTCAGGATGAAGCGGGCCTTGGTGGTGTCGACCAGATAATTGCTGTTCTCCACCCCCTCGGCGATGCCCTTGGCAGAGACCAGTTCGCCCACGTCATAGCGGGCGAGGAAGGCGGCGAGCGATTCGGCCGGGACCTGTGTGTAGACTGCCATCAGCGAAGAACCGTCATCCCGGCGAAAGCTGGGATCTCCTGCGACACGCGCGCGGACCGCGGCGAGAGACCCCAGCTTTCGCTGGGGTGCCGGACAGCCCCGACGCTCTTGGTCACGCCGCCTCGAGCCCCTTGGGCAGTTTGAAGGTGATCGTTTCCTGCGCCGTCTCAACGATCCGTTCGGTCACGGCGTAGCGCGTGGCGATGCGGTCGATGACTTCGCGGACCAGCACTTCGGGGGCGGACGCGCCGGCAGTGATGCCGAGCGTGCCCAGACCCTCCAGCCAGGCGAAGTCGAGGTCGTCGGCGCGCTGGATCAGGCGCGCGGACGTGCCTTCGCGCTCCGCCACTTCGGCAAGGCGCAGCGAGTTGGACGAATTGGGCGCGCCGATCACCAGCACCAGATCGCACGATCCGGCGATGGCGCGCACCGCCGCCTGACGGTTCGACGTGGCGTAGCAGATGTCGTCGGCCTTGGGCGCGACGATATCGGGGAAGCGCCGCTGCAGGATCGCGAGGATCGCGGCAGTATCGTCGACCGACAGCGTGGTCTGGGTCAGGAAAGCGAGGTTGCCCGGTTCGGCGGGCGCGACCTGCTCTGCGTCTTCCTCGGTCTCGATCAGCGTCATCGCGCCGTCGGGAACCTGGCCGAAGGTGCCGATCACCTCGGGATGGCCTTCATGGCCGATGAACAGGATGTGGCGGCCGGCGGCGACCAGGCGTTCGGCCTGACGATGCACCTTGGACACCAACGGGCAGGTCGCGTCGAAATAGGACAGGCCGCGATTTTGCGCGGCGGCAGGCACCGATTTGGGGACGCCATGCGCGGAGAAGACGACATGCACGCCGTCCGGCACCTGATCGAGTTCGTCGACGAAGATCGCGCCCTTTGCCTTGAGCGTATCGACCACATATTTGTTGTGGACGATCTCGTGCCGGACATAGACCGGCGCGCCGTGCAGCTCGATCGCGCGTTCGACGATCTGGATGGCGCGGTCGACCCCGGCGCAAAAACCGCGCGGCGCGGCGATGAGAAGGTCGAGAACGGGTTTCTGAGTGTCGGTCATCGCCGCTGCCTTACGCGATCCTGAGCGGCGGCGAAAGCGGCGGGATGGCCGTTGCGGGAAGGCAAAGCGCTGCCTATGGTGCGCGCCGCCGGGCCGGGTCCGCCAGCAATGGGGGAGGCTGGCATGTCTTGTTCGGGAAAGGTGCCCCAGTTGAACGTTCGCAAACTCGCGCTTGCCGCATCGATTCCGCTGGCGCTCGCCGCCTGCGCCCGTGAGGGCGACATTGCCGAGGGCGGCATCACGGCGGTCCGCTCGGCCTGCCCGCGCGTCGGCGTGCCCGCCGGGACCGGCGACATCACGCTGTTCAACCCCGCCGACAGCACCGCCGCAAGCGCGATCGACGTCACCGCGACGCTGACCAACGTCACGTCCAACTGTGACGATAGCGGCGACATGATCCGCAGCGACATCGCGTTCGAGGTCCACGCCAGCCGCCGTTCGACCGAGGGCGCGCGCGAAGTGACCTTGCCCTATTTCGTGACGGTGGTTCAGGGCGGCACGGCGGTCGTGTCGAAGCGCATCGCACAGGTGACGCTGCGCTTCGAACCGGGGCAGACGCGGGCGCAGGCGAGCGGCACGGCCAACGCCTATGTCGCGCGCGCCGCAGCGACGCTGCCCGACGAGATTCGCCGCGAGATTCTGGCCAAGCGCAAGGCGGGCGACGAAACCGCCGCGCTCGACCCGCTGGCGCGACCCGAGGTGCGCCAGGCGGTGCTGCGCGCGACGTTCGAGGCGCTGGTCGGCTTCCAGCTTACCGACGCGCAGCTGAAGTATAACGCGACGCGCTAGGTTATCGGGCGCCGCTTGCGCGGCGCGCGGCACCGGCCCGCTCCCCCACCCGGCCACCCATCGGCAGGATATTCTGAAATGGGTGGCCGGGTGGGGGAGCGGGCCGGTGCCGCAAACCAACAAACGCCAACTTCCCGATTGACTCAATCGGTGCGCCGCAGCATTCCGGCTGCGTCGGCACCGGGCAACCGGTGAAGGCACGCGCGGGAGAGTTTGCGGGTCCCCGGACCCGGAACGCCGAAGGAGCAACCGCCCCGGAATCTCTCAGGCACCAGGGACCGCGCGGGCCACGACACTCTGGAAAGCGCTTGCCCCGTCAGGGGTGAGCCACCGAAGGGGTAAGTCCCGGACACGCGCCGGGATCAAAGCTCTCAGGTTCCCGTGACAGAGGGGGCGACGGATGAATGGCCGCGCTGTGCGGCATTCCGTCGTCAATTCTGGAGCGCGTTCCGTGACCGACACCCCTGATACGACCACGGGCGAGCCCGAATTCGTCGAAGAACTGATGCTGCTCCCGCTCGATGCGTGGCACCGCGCGCGCGGCGGGCGGATGGTGCCGTTTGCGGGCTATGAGATGCCGGTCCAGTATGAGGGCATCATGGCCGAGCATCTGTGGGTGCGCGAATCGGCCGGGCTGTTCGACGTGTCGCACATGGGCCAGCTGCTGCTGTCGGGCGACGGACTCGACGCCGAGCTGGAAAAGCTGATCCCCGCCGATGTCGCGGGCGTCGCGGTGGGGCAGCAGAAATACTCGCTGTTGCTGGCCGAGAATGGCGGCATTCTCGACGACCTGATGTTCAGCCGCTGGCCGGGCGGGATCTACATGGTCGTCAACGGCGCATGCAAATGGGACGACATCGCCCATCTGCGCGAGCATCTGCCCGACGATATCGAGATCAACCATATGGACGAGCATGCGCTGCTGGCGCTGCAGGGTCCCAAGGCGTTCGATGCGCTCAAGCGCCATGTGACGGGCGAATACCCGCTCGACGCGCTGGTGTTCATGAAGGGCGGCAAGTTCGAGATCGGCGGGGTGCCCGCCTATATCAGTCGGTCGGGCTATACCGGCGAGGACGGGTTCGAAATCTCGATTCCGGCGGATCAGGCGGCCAAGGTCGCCGACCTACTGTGCGGCGAGCCCGAGGTGAAGCCGATCGGCCTGGGCGCGCGCGATTCGCTGCGGCTCGAGGCGGACCTGCCGCTCTATGGCCACGACCTTGACCCCGAGACGACGCCGATCATGGCGGCGCTGAACTTCGCGGTCGCGAGCAAACGTCGGCGTGAGGAAGCGAACTTCCCCGGCGCCGAGCGTATCCTGCACGAGCGCGAGCATGGCCCGATCCAGCGCCGCGTCGGCCTGATCGTCGAGGGGCGTCAGCCGGTGCGCGAAGGCGCGCTGGTGCTCGACGATGCCGGCAACGAAGTCGGTCGCGTCACCAGCGGCGGCTTTGCCCCGACCGTGCAGAAGCCGATCGCGATGGCCTATGTCCCGACCGCGATGGCCGCAATCGGCACGCGCGTGACGCTGAGCCAGCGCGGCAAGATCCATCATGGCGAAGTGGTGCAGATGCCCTTCGTCCCCCACCGCTATGTCCGACAGGGAGGCATGAAATGAGCCGTTACTTCACCGAAGATCATGAATGGATCGAACTGGACGGCGAGATCGCGACCGTCGGCATCACCGAATATGCGCAGAGCCAGCTGGGCGACATCGTGTTCGTCGAGGTGCCCGAGGAAGGGCGCGCCGTGAGCAAGGGCGATGACGCGGCGGTGGTCGAGAGCGTCAAGGCGGCGAGCGATGTCTATGCCCCGGTCAGCGGCACGGTGGTCGAGGGGAACCCGGCGCTGGAGGAAAACCCCGCGCTGGTGAACGAAGACCCCGAGGGCGATGGCTGGTTCTTCAAGATGACGTTGAGCGACACGAGCGAGCTCGACGGGCTGATGAACGAGAGCGCCTATGCGGATTTCGTGAGCAAGCTGTGACCTTACTAGCCCCTCCCCTTCAGGGGAGGGGTTGGGGGTGGGGCGTCCAAGTCTCACCGAGACCGGTCGCCAAGAGGACAGGCCCCACCCCAACCCCTCCCCTGAAGGGGAGGGGCTTTGGAGAATAGAATGCGCTACCTTCCCCTTACCCAGTCCGACCGGCAGGCGATGCTCGCCGCGGTCAATGCCGCAACGATCGATGATCTGTTCGCCGATGTCCCCGAAAGCGCGCGGCTGGCCGGCCCGGTGCCAGGCCTGCCGATGCATGCCAGCGAGCTGGCGGTCGAACGGCACATGTCGAAACTGGCGGCGAAAAACCTGTCGGCGGGAAGCGCGCCCTTCTTCTTGGGCTGTGGCGCGTACAAGCATCATGTGCCGGCCAGCGTCGACCACATCATCCAGCGCGGCGAGTTCCTGACCGCCTATACGCCGTACCAGCCCGAAATCGCGCAGGGCACGTTGCAGGTGATGTTCGAGTTCCAGACGCAGGTCGCGCGCCTGCTCGGCACCGATGTCGCCAATGCGTCGATGTATGACGGGTCGACCGCGTGCTGGGAGGCGATCGGCATGGCGCGGCGCATCACCAAGCGCGCCAAGGCGATCCTGTCGGGCGGGCTGCACCCGCATTATGTGTCGGTCGCCAACACCATGGCCAAGTACACCGGCGACACGCTGGTGACCGCGGTGCCCGAACTGACCGCCGAGCCGGATACCGCGTCGCTGATCGACCTGATCGACGACGACACCTCGTGCGTCGTGGTCCAGTATCCCGACATTCTCGGCCGCATTTCCGACCTGTCGGAGCTGGCGGCGGCGTGCCAGGCGAAGAAGGCGCTGCTGGTCGCGGTGGTGACCGAGCCGGTGGCGCTGGGGGCGATCAAGTCGCCGGGCGAGATGGGCGCGGACATCGTCGTTGGCGAGGGCCAGTCGATCGGCGTCGGGCTGCAGTTCGGCGGCCCCTATGTCGGCCTGTTCGGCTGCAAGGAAAAATATGTCCGCCAGATGCCCGGCCGCCTGACCGGCGAGACGGTGGATGCCGAGGGCAAGCGCGGCTTCGTGCTGACGTTGTCGACCCGCGAGCAGCATATCCGGCGCGAAAAGGCGACGTCGAACATCTGCACCAGCTCGGTGCTGTGCGCACTGGCCTGGTCGGTGCACATGACGTTGCTGGGCGAAAAGGGGCTGCGGCAGCTCGCGGCGCTCAACCATGCCGGCGCAAGCGCGGCGGCGGACCGGCTGGCGCAGGTGCCCGGCGTGGAGCTGGTGACGCCGACCTTCTTCAACGAGTTTACGCTGAAGCTGCCCAAGGAAGCACGCCCGGTCGTGCGCGCACTCGCCGACAAGGGCATCCTTGCCGGTGTGTCGCTGGGCCGTCTCTATCCGGGCGAGGGGGCGTTGGAGAACGGCCTCGTCGTCGCGGTCACCGAAACCACCACGGCGGAGGATGTCGAAACCCTTGCCGCCGCGCTCCAGGAGGTGCTGGCATGAGCACGATCAACCAGAGCGGCTGGCGGCCGCAGATGAACGCGGTCGAGGGTGAGGCTGCAGCCACCTTCACCGGCAACCGCGCGCTGATGCTGGAAGAGGCGCTGATCTTCGAGATCGGGTCGCTGGACACGACCGGCGTCGATTTCGCCGAAGCGCCCAAGGCGGCGTCGCGGCTCGGCGGGCTGGAGCGGCATCGTGACATCGGCCTGCCGGGCCTGAGCGAGCCGGAAGCGGTGCGCCATTACACCCGCCTGTCGCGCCAGAATTACGGCATCGACCTCGGCTTCTTCCCGCTAGGCAGCTGCACGATGAAGCATAATCCGCGCCTCAATGAGCGGATGGCGCGGCTTCCCGGCTTTGCCGACATTCACCCGCTTCAGCCGATCGACACGGTGCAGGGCGCGCTGGAGGTGATCGATCAGCTGGCGCACTGGCTGGTGACGCTGACCGGCATGAGCGCGGTCGCGATGTCGCCCAAGGCGGGCGCGCATGGCGAGCTGTGCGGCATCCTCGCGATCAAGGCGGCGCTGGAAGCGCGCGGCGAGGACCGCCGCGTCGTGCTGGTCCCCGAAAGCGCGCATGGCACCAACCCGGCGACGGCGGCGTTCGCTGGCTTCACGGTCGAGGATATCCCGGCGACCCCGGACGGGCGCGTCGATGTCGCGGCGCTGACCGCGCGACTGGGACCGGACGTGGCGGGGGTGATGATCACCAACCCCAATACCTGCGGCCTGTTCGAGCGGGACCTGAAGACGATCAGCGACGCGGTGCATGCGGCGGGCGGCTACGTCTATTGCGACGGCGCGAACTTCAACGCGATCGTCGGCAAGGTGCGCCCCGGCGACCTGGGCGTCGATGCAATGCATATCAACCTGCACAAGACCTTTTCCACCCCGCATGGCGGCGGCGGTCCGGGTTCGGGGCCGGTGGTGCTGTCCGAAGCGCTGGCGCCGTTTGCCCCGCTGCCGTTCGTCGAGCAGCAGGATGGCCGCTTCGTGCTGGTCGAAGAGGAAACCGCGGGCGAGCATCATGGGTCCAGCTTCGGCCGCATGGTCTCGTTCCACGGCCAGATGGGCATGTTCACCCGCGCGCTGACCTATATCCTGTCGCACGGCGCGGATGGCCTCAAGCAGGTGGCGGAGGACAGCGTCCTCAACGCCAACTACGTCCTGCGCAGCCTGGAGGACGTGCTCGATGCGCCCTTCGCCAGCAGCGGACCATGCATGCATGAAGCGATCTTCAGCGACCGGGGCCTGGCCGAAGGCTTCTCGACGCTCGACATCGCCAAGGGGCTGATCGACGAGGGCTTCCACCCGATGACGGTGTACTTCCCGCTGGTCGTCCATGGCGCGATGCTGGTCGAGCCGACCGAGACCGAGAGCAAGGCGGCGCTGGACCAGTTCATCGGCGCATTCCGTTCGGTCGCGCAGCGCGCCAAGGCGGGCGACGCGGCGCTCAAGTCCGCACCGCACTTCGCACCGCGCCGCCGCCTCGACGAGACGCTGGCCGCGCGCAAGCCGGTGCTGGTGTGGAAGGAGCCGGCGCAGGCGCAGGCCGCCGAGTAACGCATTTCGTCTGTTTCTCCGGGTTGGATTTCGATCTAATCCGGCTCCCGGGCGGGCGGCGGCTTCGTGCCGCCGCCCCTTCGTTTTTTCGGGAGGCGTCTATGCGCAGCGCAATGGCTTTGATCGCGACCCTGATGATGGCGGTCCCCGCGACCGCAGGGCAGGACCCCAGAATTCCGCAGGCCGAACAGGATGCGGACCGGATCGAGGCGCAGCGCCTCTACGACGCGCAGCGCCAGCGCGATCAGGACGAGGCGGAGCGGGTCGACAAGACCAATTTGGGGCGTCAGGCCGATTACGACCTGTACGTTGCGCGGCAGAAGGCCGAGCATGAGCGGAAGATGGCCGCGTGGCGTGCCGAGGTGGCGCGGCAGCAGGCCGAAGCTGCGCGCGCCCGCGCCGAGTGGGAGGCGCAGGTGGCGCGGTGCAAGGCAGGCGACCGATCGGCCTGCGCGCCCAAATGAGCGACCCGACCCCCTGGATCGTTGCCGAGGACCGCGGTGCGGTGCGCAAGCATGCGCCCGCCACGCTGCGCAACCGCGAGGCGATCACGGCGGAGCTGGCGGCGCTGCTGCCGGAGCGCGGCACGGTGCTGGAGGTCGCGAGCGGGAGCGGGGAGCATGCGGCGTATTTCGCCGAGCGGTTCCCCGCGCTGACCTTCGTTCCCAGCGATCCCGATGCGGCGGCGCGGGCGTCGATTGCGTCGTGGTGCGCAGGGCTTGCCAATGTCGCACCGCCGCTGGCGATCGACGCGGCGGCTGGGGAGTGGCCGATCGCCGCCGCCGATGCAGTGCTGTGCATCAACATGGTGCATATCAGCCCGTGGGAGGCGACGGTCGGACTGTTCCGTGCGTGCGCGGCGCTGTTGCCGCCGGGCGGCCCGCTGATCCTCTATGGCCCCTATCGCGAGGCGGGGGTGGAGACGGCGGAGTCCAATCTGGCGTTCGATGAGTCGCTCAAGGCGCGTGATCCGGCCTGGGGGCTGCGCGACGTGGCCGATATGGACCGGCTCGCGGCGGACTGTGGTTTCGCGCGCGCCGGGCGGGTTGTGATGCCGGCGAATAATCTGATGCTAGTGTATCGCGGCGGTGGCGGCGCGTAGTGTGACGTTGTGGGTCGCAATGGCGGGTTAGCGTGGGTTCGGTCCGTTAGCTGCCTTTCGGCTAACGACCCCGTTAGGGATTTTTCGCGGCCCCCTACCCACTACCCGAAAGCGGACATTTGCGCTTAGAAGTGTCGGCGGCGTAGGGGGGGGGATTATGCAGCGGTTTGAGGGGCGTACGTTTTGGCACGGCGGCGATCCGCTCAGCCTATCGCACGTTAGCGCGAGCGACTGCGGCTTTAATCAATGCAACGTGCGAAGCGTTTCACGTGGCTGGAACGTGTATTCTGATATTCGTCTTGAGAACGTCAGCCATTGGAACTGCGAAGCGACGGGCTGCGTCTTCGACGACATCTCGGTGCAGAACCTCAAAAAGACCGGGTCGGCCCCGCTGTTCTTGAACGCAAGCGTCTTCCGACACGTCACCCTAGCCGGCAACATCAGCGGCCTGAAGATCAACCGATCAGAGTTAGCAACGCTCGTTTCGGAGGAAGACCGCAGGTGGAGAGATGCGGAGGTGAAAGCCTTTTATTCCTCTGCTGATTGGGCACTCGACATATCTCGGGCCAAGTTTCCGAATGGGACGACCTTCGAAGCGCTCCCCGGCGATAAGATCGTTCGCGACCGAAAGACGCAGGCGCTTATCCGCCGCGACGCTCTCAAAACGATGGACTGGAAAGCGCTGGACTACAGGGGGACTGCAATCGACATTGCTATTGGCTGGTTCGAGCATGGGTCGCTGTTCGACTCAGTTGTGGTCGTTCCCCGCAGCAGTAGCAAGTATCGCGAAGCGGACGCGGCGGTGATTGACATGCTACGGCGTGAGGGAGTTGCCGAGATGGATTGATAGCCGATTTGACGCTTTTCGCACCAAAAGCAGTCAGTCCGCCTCCCACCCATTTGCGGTCATTCCCGAAAAGACCCCGAAATCCCCAAAACGGCAGCCGCGACACTCCGCCCTACGACCGCCCCTAATCGTCGCCCACATCCGCAACCGCCTCAACCGGTCCCGCGCGCCGCGCCAGTCCCAGCCGCTGTTCGCGCCAGGCGATGTAGAGGCCGCTGGCGACGATGATCGGGGCGCCGATCCAGGTCCATTGGCTGGGCAGCACGCCGAATAGCACATAGCCATAGAGCGTCGCCCAGATCAGGCTGGAATAGTCCATCGGCACCACCGCCGAGACCGGCGCGAAGCGCAGGGCGGCGGTGAGCGCGAGCTGGCCCGCGCCGCCGATCAGGCCGATGCCGATCAGGATCGCAAAGGTCTGCCAATCGTGCATCTGCGCGAAGAACGGGTAGGCGATGGCGAGCGGCGGGACCGATAGCGTCGAGAACCAGAAGACAGTGGTCGCCGGCCGTTCGGTCTTGGCCATCTGGCGCAGCTGGATCGCGATCAGCGCGACGAAGAAGGCCGCGGTCAGCCCGACCAGAGCGCCGGCGAGCGGGATATGCCCGTCCCCGGGCTGGGCGACCAGCACCACGCCGACGAAGCCCGCGATCACCGCCGCCCAGCGCCGCCAGCCAGTCTTTTCATGCAACACCAATGCGCCCAGGATCGTGGCAAAGATCGGCGCGGTGAAGGAAAAGGTCGTCGCTTCGGCGAGCGGGAGCAGCAGCACCGCGCCGAAATTGAACACCATGCCGGTCAGCCCGATCACGGTGCGGTTCACATGCAGCCCGAACCGCCGCGTGCGGAGCGAGCGCATGCCCGGGCCGGCCGCGATCCAGGCGAGGATGAAGGGGATCGCGAACAGCTGGCGAAACAGCATGATCTCGGCCAGGTTCGCGCCGCCCTGTTCCGCCAGCTTGATCATCGCGCCCATGGTCGAGAGCATCAGGATGGCGAGCAGGCGCAGGCCAAGGCCGGTAAGGACGCGATCACGATGCACGTGGCTTGCCTAGAGGCGATGCCGTGGTGCGGCAAGGCGCGAAGGGGCGTGACGCGCCCCAAATCGCGCGCTAATCGCGCTTCCCATGATCAAGCACGCACTCAACGTCACCCGCGAAGCGGATTTCGCCGCCTGGTATCAGGCCGTCATCACCGAAGCCGATATGGCCGAGGAGAGCGGCGTGCGCGGGTGCATGGTCATCCGGCCCTGGGGCTATGGCATCTGGGAGCGGATCCAGCGCCTGCTCGACGATCGCATCAAGGCGACGGGGCATGAGAATTGCTATTTCCCGCTGTTCATCCCGCTGAGCTATTTCGAGAAAGAGGCCGAGCATGTCGACGGCTTTGCCAAGGAAATGGCGGTCGTCACGCATCACCGGCTGGTGCAGAAGGATGGGCGGCTGGTGCCCGATCCCGAGGCGAAGCTGGAAGAGCCGCTGGTCGTCCGCCCGACGTCCGAAACCGTGATCGGTGCGGCGATGGCGCGCTGGGTCCAGTCGTGGCGCGACCTGCCGGTACTGATCAATCAATGGGCCAATGTCGTGCGCTGGGAAATGCGCACGCGCATGTTCCTGCGCACCGCCGAATTCCTGTGGCAGGAGGGGCATACCGCGCACGCCACGGTCGACGAGGCGCGCGAAGAGACGATGAAGATGCTGGAGGTCTATCGCGAGTTCGCCGAGACGTGTCTGGCGATGCCGGTCGTCGCGGGCGAGAAGCCGGAGAATGAGCGCTTCCCGGGCGCGGTCGCGACCTACAGCATCGAGGCGATGATGCAGGACGGCAAGGCGCTGCAGGCCGGCACCTCGCACTTCCTGGGCACCACTTTCTCCAGCGCGCAGGGCATCAAGTTCCAGAATGCCGAAGGGCAACAGGAACTGGCGCAGACGACCAGCTGGGGCGTGTCGACCCGCATGATCGGCGGCGTCATCATGGTGCATGGCGACGATGACGGCCTGCGCGTGCCGCCGCGCATCGCGCCGTGGCAGATCGTGATCGTGCCGATGCTGCGTGATACGGACGAGGACGCCGCGCTGATCGATTATTGCAAGGGGCTGCAGGCCGAGCTGGCCAAGCAGAGCGCGCTGGGCGAGCCGGTGCGCGCACTGCTCGACCTCAAGGCGGTGAAGGCCGCGACCAAGCGCTGGGGCTGGGTCAAGAAGGGCGCTCCGGTGGTCATCGAGGTCGGCGGGCGCGACATGGCGGGCGGCAACGTGTCGGTGATCCGCCGCGACCGGCTGTATCGTGAGGACGGCAAGCTCAACAGCGAGGTGCAGGCGAAGGACGCGTTCATCGACGAGGCAGGTTTTCTGCTCGAGCGGATCCAGTTCGGCATGCGGGAGTCCGCGCAGGCCCGGCTTGACGCGAATTATCGGCGCGACATCGACAGCTTCGACGCGCTCAAGGCACATTTCGAGGGTTCGGGGAAATATCCGGGCTGGGTCGAGGTGCAGTGGAGCAAGCCCGAAGGCGCGGAGCTGGACGCGGTGGTCGAGCGGATCAAGGCGCTCAAGCTGACCTTCCGTAACGTCCCGAACGATGCCGACCCGGCGGACGGTACGTGCATCTTCACCGGTAAGCCGGCGGTCGAGCGCATCGTGGTCGCGCGGGCCTACTAACGTCGCTTTCAGCTAGGCGGCACCGGCCCGCTCCAGCGAAGCTGAAAAACGCTGAGCCAGATATGACTGCCCCCGCCGAAGCGGGGGCAGTTGAAGCTCATTCGGCGCCGGTGCCGGGTTCGGTCGTCTTCGGCATCTTGCCGTCTTCGATCCGGCCCTCATTGCGCAGATCGCGCCCTTCCTGCGCGGCCTGCTTGCCCTCGGGCGAGTCGCGATGCTCGTTCAGCTCTTCGTTCACGAAGCCTGCGGCTTCCTTCAGCTTTCCTTCGACGCTCATACTGGCCTCCTTAAGTTCAGGTTGCCTCGGTTAAGCGCTTGAAGTCGTGAAAAGGTCCGTGGTCAGGGAAGTTGACGGTCGCGGGTCACCGGGCGCGCGGTGAAGCCGAGTTCGGGTGCCAGTCGGGACAGCGCATGTTCGGCAAGCGCGCGGGCGGTGGTGATCTTGCCGCCGAATACCGACAGGATCGGCGCGGCGCGCGTGTCGAGATCGAGATGATAGTCGCGCGTCACGGTCCGCGCCTCGTCCGCGCCATTGTCGTAGAGCGCGCGGATTCCGGACCAGCCGCCAGTCATGTCGGCGGGGGTGATCTGCTGCCGGAAATAGCGGTTCGCGGCGGCGCAGAGATAGGCGATCTCGTCGGCGTCGATGCCCGCGTCGCCGGGGTGCTGGACAGGCACATCGGTGGTGCCGATCATCGTCTCCCCCCGCCACGGTGCGGCGAAGACAACGCGGCGGTCGGGCTGTTGCAGGATATAGGCGTGGTCGCCCTGCCACAAAGCGGGGACGGTGATATGGCTGCCCTTGATCAGCCGCAGGCCGCTGGTTGTCGCGACGCCGAGCGTGTCGAGCAGCGCGCGCACCCATGGCCCGGCGGCGTTGACGATGGCGCGCGCCTGTACCCGACGCCCGTCGGACAGGGCGAGTGTCCAGCGCTCCGCATCGCGCTGCGCGCCCGTCACCGCGACGCCGGTGCAGATCTCCGCCCCGTTCGCCGCCGCATCCTGCGCATTGGCGCGGACCAACGCCGCGTCATCGACCTGCGCGTCCCAATAGATAAACCCGCTGCTTCCCGCCGTCAGCGGTGCAAGGCGCGGATCGTCGCGGCGCAGCGCATGCGAGCGCGGTAGCGAGGATCCGAGGCCGAGCAGATCGTAAAGATACAGCCCAGCCCGCACCATCCAGCGCGGGCGGACCGCGTGCGCGTGCGGCAGCACGAACGCCATCGCGCGGATCAATTGCGGCGCGGTGGCCAGCATCCGCTCCCGCTCGACCAAGGCTTCGCGCACCAGTCGGAACTCGTAGGTCTCGAGGTAGCGCAGTCCGCCATGGATCAGCTTGCTCGACGCCGAGGAGGTATGCGCGGCGAGGCTGTCGCGTTCGACCAGCACGACCCTGAGGCCCAGCAACGCCGCCTCGCGCGCGATCGCGCAGCCGTTGATACCGCCGCCGATGATGAGCAGGTCACAAGTCACGCGGCCAGCTTAATCGCTCGCGCGCGGCGGGGCGACCGGTTTCGACCATTGACCCGCGCGGCGGGGGCGGGGACGATGGCGGCATGGGACTAGGCCTGTCGATCCTGCTTGCCCTCACCGCCGTGCAGGCGTCCGAGGACCTGCTTGTGCAGGAGCGGGCGATCCGCGCGCGGATGGCGGACAATCCCGATTACGAATGCATGAGCCTCGATCGCGTGGCCTGCGCCGTCGAACTGGCGGAGGTGCTGGAGAAACTGGGACGGGCAGACGAGGGGATCGACGAAATCGCCAAAGCGATGGCCGCGCTGCAGGACGAGGGCGCGATGGGCAATGAGGCGCGCG
Source organism: Sphingomonas sp. BE123 (assembly GCF_031456015.1). Taxonomy (NCBI): domain Bacteria; kingdom Pseudomonadati; phylum Pseudomonadota; class Alphaproteobacteria; order Sphingomonadales; family Sphingomonadaceae; genus Sphingomonas; species Sphingomonas sp. BE123. Next base: position 1,170,096 of record NZ_JAVDTW010000002.1, read on the forward strand.
GGGTGCTGCGCTTTGGCGCCGATGCGATGGCCGCCATCCGCGAGCGCCAGTCAGGGCCAACCGACGCGCTGGTACGTGCGCGCTGGGCGATTGCGGTGGACCGGCAGCGGCGGACCATGGCCGTGGACGGGGGCGGCGCGGAGATGATGACCGCGCGCGGTGAGGCGAGCTATCTCGACAAGACTGCGGACATGCTGCTTGCGCTTGGGCGGGGGAGCGAGGCGGTCGAACTGGCGCGGGCGAGCTATCGCACCGCCACTGCATTTCGCTTCGAGCGCGGCGCGGGCGATGTGCAGGTGCAAGATATCGCCCGGTTCAAAATGCAGCGCCGCCGTGCGCTGGCACTCGTTCGGGCAGGCTTTGTCGCGGCGCAGGAGCCATTTGTGTCCGAGCCGGAATGGCGCGCTGCCGACGCGGCGCTGGCGGCTGGCGATGCGGTCACCGCTGAAACCGCCTATCGGGCGCTGCTGGCGCGGGCCGGAACCCCGCTGATCGCCACGGCACAGCAGGTGCGCGCGATCCGCGGACTTGCCCGCGCACTCGGCGCCCAGGGCGGCGCAAAGCTGGACGAGGGTATCGGCATGCAGCGCGCGTTGCTCGAGCGGCTGGTGGTGCAGACCTGGCGCGGCGACGCGGTGCTTATGGCGCTGGGCGCGGAGCATCAGGCAGCACTGCGGGCGGCAGGGCAGGTGCAGGCCGCCGCGCGGGTCGGGAGCCTGCTTGCCCGCTACCGGGAAGGCGGTGCCCCGCCGCGCTTCTGACGGCTATTCGACGTCGAAAAATTCGACGATGCCCGATGCGAAATGATATTCCGCCCCGACGATCTTGAGCTTGCCCGCGCGGCGCGGGGCGGCGAGCAGGCGCTGGCTCGGCGCGCGCAGGTCGTGCACCACCTGATGCACATTCTCGCGGACCGTGTTTTCGACCACATCGCCGGGAATCTTGTGCGCGGTGTGGACGGCCGGGACGATCGGTTCGACCATCTGGCCCAGCTGACCGGGGAGCTTGGCATCCTTCTCGACCACCTCGATCGCTGCCTTGACCGCGCCGCAGGCCGAATGGCCGAGCACCACGACCAGCGGCACGCCGAGGTGCAGGACCGAATATTCGATGCTGCCCATCGCCTGGGGATTGGCGACCGTGCTTCCGGCATTGCGGATCACGAACAACTGGCCAACCCCGGTCTCGAAAATCTGTTCGGGCGCGGCGCGGCTGTCCGAGCAGCAGACGATCGTCGCGAAGGGACGCTGCCCGGCAAGAAAGGCGCGGCGCTGCGCGTCGTTCAGGCCGTAGTTGAAGGCGCGACCCATGGTGAAGGCCTGGTTGCCCTTTTTGAGCGTTGCGAGCGCGGCGTCGGGTGTGATCCCTGACCCCGCATGGCCGCTTTCGCCAGCGACCAGCGGGCGCGTGGCGAGCGCGGCGCCACCGGCGGCGACGGCGGCGAAGAGGTGGCGGCGGTTGAGGCGCATCGGCATGGCTCGCTCGGCAGAAAGGGGACTGGTCCAATCATAGGAACGCTGCGCGCATGCGGGACGCGGTGCAGGCGATTTTCCGGCAGCGCATTTGGTTTTGCGACGGCGAGGGGCTATGTTCGTTGCCAATGGCAAAACAGAAAAGCGCGAAGTCGAAGCCCGTCCCCGGCCTGCCGACCCGCCAACAGATCATCGATTTCATCACGTCGTCGGAGCAACCCGCAGGCAAGCGCGAGATCGCGCGCGCCTTTGGCCTGTCGGCGCAGGAGAAGATCGCGCTCAAGGCGCTGCTTAAGGACATGAGCGACGAAGGGCTGATCGACGTCGCCCCCGGTCGCGCCTTCCACAAGATGGGCGGGGTGCCGAAGGTGACGGTGCTGCGCATCGTCGAGGCCGATGGCGATACCGTATGGGCGGTGCCCGAACGCTGGGAGGCCGAAGGCATTCCGGTGCCGCGGTTGCGCGTGCGCGAAAAGCGCGGGCCGGGCGGCGCGCTGGGCGTCGGCGACCGCATCCTCGCGCGCACCGAGGAGGCCGGGAAGGGCCTGATCGCGCACCCGATGAAGAAGCTCGCCAAGGGCGATGCCGCGGTGCTGGGCGTCGTCCATGAAGAGGGCGGGCGACTGTATCTGCAGGGGCTGGACAAGAAGGAGCGCACCAGCCCCGTCATTTCCGACCGCAATGGCGCGGAGCCAGGCGACCTGGTGATGGCCGAGGTGACGGGCAAGGGACCGCGCCTGTTTGCCAAAGTCACCGAAATCCTCGGCGACCCGTTCGCGCCGCGCAGCTTTTCGCTGATCGCGATCCACAAGCATGAGATCCCGCACATCTTCTCCGAAGAGCTGCTCGCAGAGGCGGAGCGGGTGGCGAAGCAGCCGCTGGGCGAGGAGCGTGAGGATCTGCGCGACCTGCCGATCGTCGCGATCGACCCGGCTGATGCACGCGACCATGACGATGCGGTGTGGGCGACGCCAGACGACGATCCCGCCAACAGGGGCGGGTGGAAAGCCATCGTCGCGATTGCCGATGTCAGCTTCTACGTCCGCCCCGGATCGCTGCTCGACCGCGAGGCGCGCAAGCGCGGCAACAGTGTCTATTTCCCCGACCGCGTCGTGCCGATGCTGCCGGAGGTGCTGTCGGCCGATGTGTGTTCGCTGAAAGAGGGTGTCGAGCGGGCCGCACTGGCGTGCCACATGCGGATCGGCGCGGATGGCGAGATCAAGGATTGGCGGTTCAGTCGGGCGGTAGTGAAGCTGGCGGCGAACATCGCGTATGAGGATGCGCAGGCGGCGATTGATGGCGCAGAGGACCATCCGCTGACCGAGACGGCGTTGCGTCCGCTGTGGGACTGCTGGGTCGCGCTCAACAAGGCGCGGGCGAAGCGTGAGCCGCTCGACCTCGATTTGCCCGAGCGGCGGATCGTGCTCGACGAAAAGGGGCGCATCCTGTCGGTCGCGCCGCGCGAGCGGTTGGACGCGCACAAGCTGATCGAGGATTACATGATCGCGGCGAACGTCGCGGCGGCCAAGGCGCTGGAGAAGAAGAAGGCGCCGGTCATGTACCGCATCCATGAGCCGCCCAGCCGCGAGAAGCTGGTCGCGCTCAAGGAATATCTCAAGACGCTCGATGTCGAATTCGCGCTGGGGCAGGTGATCCGGCCCAAGACGTTCAACCATGTCATCGCGCGGACCAAGGAGGCGGATTACCACGCCGAGGTGATGACCCAGGTGCTGCGCACGCAGACCCAGGCCTATTACGGGCCGCAGAATGCCGGGCATTTCGGCCTGGCGCTGGGCAGCTATGCGCATTTCACCTCGCCGATCCGCCGCTATGCCGACCTTGTCGTCCACCGCGCGCTGACCGAGGCGTTCAAGCTGGGGCCGGGTGGCGAATTGCCGGCGGACAAGGACATGGAGCGGACCGGCGAGCTGATCAGCAAGCTCGAGCGCCGCGCGATGGAGGCGGAGCGCGACACGATCGACCGCTATGTCGCCGCCTATCTGGCCGCCCATGTCGGCGAGGTGCTGGATGCACGAATCACCGGGGTGCAGAGCTTCGGCTTCTTTGCGACGGTCGACGGCATCGGCGGCGACGGGCTGGTCCCCGCGCGCGATCTGGGGCGCGAATATTTCCGCTATGACGAGGCCGGGCAGCGGCTGGTAGGCGAGGATACCGGTGCCGAGTTCGCGCTGGGCCAGCGGCTGCAACTGAAGCTGGTCGAGGCGAACCCGGTGTCGGGCGCGCTGCGCTTCGAACTGCCCGATGGGAAGGGCAGCGGCTCGGGCCCGCGCCCCGATGGCGAGCGGCGCAAGAGCGGTCCGCCGCGGCCGCTCAAGCGGCGTGGGCGCCCGGCGAACATCAAGCATCAGGGGCGCAAACGCTGAACCCGATGGTCGAATCGCTGCCGATCACCCGCTTCGCGCGTCACCGCCACCGCATCCTCGCGCAATTCAGTGCAGCGGGTGCGGTGACGCCGCTGCACACGATCATCTACCGACCGCCGCCCGAGCTGAAGCCGGTGTTCGACCGGCTGGTGGCGCAGCGCGTGATCCGGCGCGAGGCGCAGGATTATTACTGGCTGGACCTGCGGGCGCACCGGGCGGTGCTGGCGCATCAGCGACGGCGCCAGGCGCCCGTCGCGATTGCAGTCGCAGTCGGGCTAGCACTGGCGGTCATGCTGGCCTTTTATCGCGGCTGACCATCGCTGTCCCTCCCTGTGCAGGGAGGGACGATGCTCAGTGCTTGACGGTGAAGGTCAGCCCGGCATTGGCCTCCAGCCGCGCCTTGAGCGGTTCGGCCATCAGCGCGCCCGGGGTCCACACGCCGCCGTCGCCGGCAACGTCGCGGATCAGGCACAAAGCTGCCTCGGCGATCATCTTCGACGTCGATCCATAGCCGGGGTCGCGGTCGCCCGTGACGGTGCAGGTCAGCGATTCGCCGGTCGGCATCTCCGCGATGAAGTCGATTTCGTAGAAGCCCGCTTCGCGCTCTTCCTTCGATGGGCCTTCGCCGGGGGCGGGGCCCTTGTCGGCGTTCATCGGGTTCATCTTGGCGATCGCTTCCGCCGCCGCCTTGCCGATGTCGCCCAGCCCGGGCGCCACCATCATCTCGTCGTAGCGGAAATCGGTGCCATAGGGGTGACCCGCGAGGAAATTGGTGCGGTGGACATTCTTGGTATTGATCACCGCCATCAAGAACGGCGCGACCCAGCCGCCCACGGCTTCGTCATATTCGGGCATCACCCCCTTGGGCTGGTCCGGCCCGGAAAAGCCGGGGGTGAGCGCGAACGGATCGAGCAGCACCTTGAACACCGCCGGGTTCTTTGCCGCCGCCGCTGCTGTCGCCTTGCCGCTGGCGAACGTACCGCCGGAGAAGGTGCCCTGCATCTTGCGCACGCGCCCCTTCACGCGCGGAGCGGGGCGGCCCCATTTGGCGATGGCCGCTTGCTCGGCGGTCCATACGCCGAGGTCGAAGGGAATCGAATCGAACCCGCACGACAGCACGATGCGCGCGCCGCTCGCCTTGGCCGAGTCCTGATGCCGCGCGATGACGTCGTGCATCCAGTTCGGCTCGCCGCACAGATCGACATAGCCGGTGCCGGTCTCGACGCATGCCGCGACCAGATCATTGCCGTAAAGCTGATACGGGCCGACCGTGGTCAGCACGACCGTGGCCCGCGCGGTCAGCGCGCGCAGCGCGGCGGGATCGTCGGCGTTGGCGGTCAGCAGCGGCGTGTCCGCCGGCGCGCCGATCGCGTCGCGCACCTGTTCGAGCTTGGTCAGCGACCGCCCGGCCATTGCCCAGCGCAGCGACCCGTCGCCGTAACGCTGCGCCAGATACTCGGCGACAAGTCGCCCGGTGAAGCCGGTTGCGCCATAGACGATCAGATCGAATTCGCGGGTCATGCCCCTCTCCCACCATACCGGATATTCCAACCCAGCCTAGGCAGCGTTGCCGCCAGGGGCAAGGGGCGGGGAGGTTGAAACCGGCGCGAAGGCGACCGACAATGGCGCTTATGCCTGTCGCATCGACCAATGACTTGTCCCACTTTCGCGTGCAGCGGCATTTTGCCGAGCATCGCGCCATCTCACCTGCAACCGCGATCGAATATGCGCCCGGCCCGGTCGAGCGCGCCGCTTTCGACCGGCTGCGCGCGAGCGGCGTGATCCGGGAAGCGCATCCCGCGCATTACTGGTTCGATCTCGACCGCATGGGTCGCGACCATCAACCCGCGCGCAATCCAAAGCTGCGCATTGCGCTCGCGCTGGGCGCGGTCCTTGCGTTCGCCGCCTGGTATCTGTCGCGCTATTAAGCGCTTTCGCTGAACTGGAGGCTGGCGAGCCGCGCGTAGAGGCCGCCCCTGGCCACTAGCTCGGCATGGGTGCCGCTTTCGACAATGCGGCCTTCGTCCATCACGATGATGCGCTGCGCCGCACGGACCGTGGCGAGACGGTGCGCGATGACCAGCGTGGTCCGGTTCGCCATCAGCCGTTCGAGTGCGTCCTGCACCAGACGCTCGCTCTCCGCGTCCAGCGCACTGGTGGCTTCGTCGAGCAACAGGATCGGCGCATCGCGCAGCAGCGCGCGGGCGATGGCGATGCGCTGGCGCTGGCCGCCGGACAGGCGCGCGCCGTCCTCGCCAAGGAAGGTGTCGAGACCTTGGGGAAGCTCGCGCAGGAACTCGGCAGCATTGGCGGCTTCGGCTGCCTGCCAGATCTGCTCTTCGCTCGCGTCCCAGCGGCCATAGCGCAGATTGTCACGGGCGGAGGCGGCGAAGATCACCGTTTCCTGCGGCACCATCGCCATGCGCGCGCGAATTTGGGCCGGGTCGGCGTCGCGCAGGTCGACGCCGTCGACGCGCACGCGGCCTGCTTCCGGGTCGTAGAAACGCTGGACCAGCTGAAACAGCGTCGACTTGCCCGCGCCCGAAGGACCGACCACTGCCACCGTCTCGCCCGGCGCGACCGACAGGGTGAAGTCCTGCAGCGCCGACGTTTCGGGCCGGGTCGGATAGCGGAAGGTCACCCCCTCGAACGCCACGGCGCCGCGCGCGGGTTCGGGCAGCGCGACCGGGTTCGCGGGCGCGGCGATGTCGGGCTCTTCCGCGAGCAGTTCGGCAAGCCGGGCGGCGGCGCCGGACGCGCGCAGCAGATCGCCATAGACTTCGGTCAGCGCACCGAAGGCACCGGTGACAAGCCCGGCAGTGATCACGAAGGCGGTGATCGACCCGCCGGAAATCCGCCCCTCGGCCACCCCGTGCACGGCGTCCCACATGATCAGGGTGATCGCGGTGAACAGCGCAAAGATGACGAGCGCGGTCATCAGCGCGCGGGTCGCAAACCGCTTGCGCGCGGTGGCGAAGCCGCGATCCACTGCAGCTTGGAAGCGTTCGCCCTCACGCGCTTCCTGGCCAAAGGCCTGGACGATCCGCATTGCGCCGAGCGTTTCCGAAGCGATCGAGCCGATATCGGCGACGCGGTCCTGACTGGTGCGGGAAAAGCGTCGCACGCGCCCGCCCAGCCACATGATCGGCAGCACGATCACCGGAATCCCGACCAGCAGATAGGCCGCAATCTTTGGCGCCAGCACGAACAGATACAGCGTGCCGCCGATCGCGATCAGCAGGTTGCGCAGCGCCACCGACACGGTCGTCCCGACAATCTGTTCGACGACCGCCGTGTCGGCGGTGAGGCGGCTGGCAATTTCCGACGGCCGGTTTTCCTCGAACCAGCGCGGCGGGAGGCGCAGCAGGTTGCGATGCACCGCCGCGCGCATGTCCGCGACGGTCCGCTCCCCCAGCCACGAGACGAAGTAGAAGCGCATCGCCGTGGCAAAGGCGAGGACCACGACCACAAGGAGCAGCCCCTGGAAATAACCGCCGATCTGCGTCGGATCCGCGCCGGCGCCGAAGCCCTTGTCGACGACTTCCTTGAACGTGCGCGGGATCCACAGCGTCGCGCCGGCCGCCAGGACCAGCGCGACAATCGCGAGCGTCAGCTGGAGCGGATAACGCCGGGTATAGCCCCAGACGATGGTCAGGCTCGACAGCTTGCGCGGCGGCTGTGCCGGCGTTGCGGCGGGGGTCGATGGGGGCGTGACGGTCTCGGCCATGCCGCCGCCTAGCCCGAAGCGCGGTGCAATGGAACCGCCTTCGCCGCGGGAGCAGCGGGCGGCGCGTCGCCGATCGTCCGCAACCGGGATCGAAAAACAGGTATGGCGTGTTTGCACTGCAGCATGTCGCCGCTATAACTAATCCAACCATTCGTCAGGCCCCGCAGGGGCGGGGAACAGCGTATCAATGCTTTACAACGCTTATGAACTTCAGCGCTCGATGCTCGCCGGCGCCAGCGCGCTCGCCAATTTCGGCGCGGGTCTGCTCAACAATCCGGCCAATCCCTTTGCCTATTTCGGGGGCGGCCCGATCATGGCCTCCGCGCTCGAAGTGTTCGCGCACGCCGCTGCGCCGCGCGGAAAGCCCGAATTCGGGCTCGATTTCACCGAGATCGACGGCAAGCAGGTCGCAGTCCACGAGGAGATCGTGCTGCGCAAGCCGTTCGGCCAGCTCAAGCGCTTCGTGCGCGAAGGCGTGGAGGGCGGTCCCAAGCTGCTGATCGTCGCGCCGATGAGCGGCCATTTCGCGACGCTGCTGCGTGGTACGGTGCAGCGGATGCTTCCGGTCGCGGACGTGTACATTACCGACTGGCGCGACGCGCGGCAGGTGCCGCTCAGCGACGGGCGCTTCGACCTCGACGACTATGTCGATTATGTCATCGAATTCCTTGCCACGATCGGGGCCGAGGGGGACGCGCGCCCGCACGTGCTCGCGGTGTGCCAGCCGTCGGTGCCGGTCTATGCCGCCGTGGCGCTGATGAACGCCGACAAGCATCCCAACACGCCGCGCACGCTGACGATGATGGGCGGGCCGATCGACACGCGTGAGGCGCCGACCGCGGTCAACACGCTGGCGACCGAACGGCCGCACAGCTGGTTCCGGCAGAATGTGATCGCGACCGTGCCGGCGACCTATCCCGGTGCCGGGCGCACCGTCTATCCCGGTTTTCTTCAGCTCGCCGGGTTCATGACGATGAACCTTGGCAACCACATGATTTCTCACTGGGAAATGTTCAAGCACCTGGTCGTGGGGGATGGCGAGAGCGCCGAAGCGACGATGCGCTTCTACGACGAATATCGCTCGGTGTGCGACATGACGTCGGAATTCTACCTGCAGACGATCGACGTGGTGTTCCAGTCGCACGCCCTGCCCAGGGGCGAGATGATGCATCGTGGGCGCCGGGTCGATCCGGCCGCGATCACCGACACCGCGCTGCTGGCGATCGAGGGTGAGAAGGATGACATCTCAGGCCTTGGCCAGACCAAGGCGGCGCTGACCATTGCGACCAAGCTGCCCGCGAAGATGAAGAAATATTACATGGCCCCGGATGTCGGCCATTACGGCATCTTCAACGGGAGCAAGTGGCGCAACCGCATCGCCCCGGTGCTGGAAGAGTGGATCGCGACGCACAGCTGAGCGGACGTTGCGCTCAGTCATACCCCAGCATCAGGAATTCATACACCACCAGCGCGATCAGCGCCCAGAGCGCGATCACGATGGCGACACCCCAGCGGCTGACCGGGCGCTGCGATGCGGCCTCGGCGGCGGCGCGGTGTTCGGTCATCAGCCCCGCCGGTACCAGCTTCTCGAACAGCCACACGCCGAGCGGGATCAGCACCGCATCGTCGACCAGCCCGAGCACCGGGATGAAGTCGGGGATCAGGTCGATCGGCGAGAGCGCATAGGCGCCGACCAACAGCCCGACCAGCTTGGCGAACAGCGGCGTGCGCGGATCGCGGACGGCGAGCCATACGGCGTGCGCCTCGACCCGGATGCGGTGCGTGAAGGACTGTCGGTTCGCCATGCGCCTGCGATGTGCCACCACTCGCGCGGCGTCAAGCGGGGCTGAAATCGGGGCAGCGCATGACCTGCACAAAAAAAGCCGGCGGATCGCTCCGCCGGCTTTTCGATTTGTGTCAGGGGAGGCGTCAGAGCACCTCGAACAGCCCCGCTGCGCCCATGCCGCCGCCGACGCACATCGTGACCACGACGTACTTCGCGCCGCGACGCTTGCCCTCGATCAGCGCGTGGCCGGTGCAGCGTGCGCCGGTCATGCCATAGGGGTGGCCGATCGAGATCGAGCCGCCATTGACGTTGAGCAGTTCGTTGGGGATGCCGAGCTTGTCGCGGCAGTAGAGCACCTGGACCGCGAACGCCTCATTCAGCTCCCACAGGCCGATATCGTCCATCTTCAGGTTGAAACGGTCGAGCAGCGCGGGGATTGCATAGACCGGGCCGATGCCCATCTCGTCGGGCTTGGTGCCTGCGACCGCCATGCCGACATAGCGACCGAGCGGGGTGAGGCCGCGCTTTTCGGCGACCTTTTCCTCCATCAGCACGCTGGCCGAGGAGCCGTCCGACAGCTGCGAGGCGTTGCCGGCGGTGACGGTGCCGTTCGGGACGACCGGCTGGAGCGACTGCAGCCCCTCCAGCGTGGTTTCGGGACGGTTGCCCTCGTCCTTGGTCAGCGTCACTTCCTTCTGGGTGACTTCCTTCGTCTCCTTGTTGACGATGTTCATCGTAGCGGTGACGGGGATGATCTCGTCGTCGAACTTGCCGGCGGCCTGGGCGGCGGCGGTGCGCTGTTGCGACTGGAAACCATATTCGTCCTGAACGTCGCGGCTGATATTGTAGCGCGCAGCGACGACCTCGGCGGTCTGCAGCATCGGCATGTACACGTCATTGTGCATCGCCACGAGTTCGGGGTCCATCGCGACGCGCATCTGCGGCGTCTGGACCAGGCTGATGCTCTCAACACCGCCACCGATGGTGATGTCCATGTTGTCGACGATGATCTGCTTGGCGGCGGTGGCGATCGCCATCAGGCCGCTGGCGCACTGACGATCGACCGACATGCCCGACACACCGGTGGGCAGGCCGGCACGCAACGCTGCCTGGCGCGCGATATTGCCACCCTGATGCCCCTGCTGGAGCGCGGCGCCGAATACCACGTCCTGCACTTCGCCACCGTCGATGCCGGCACGCGCGACCGCGGCCTCGATCGACTTGGCGGCCAGCGTCTGGGACGGGAGGGCGTTGAATGCACCGCGATAGGCGCGGCCGATCGGGGTACGGGCAGTGGAAACGATGACGGCAGAACGCATGCGGACGGTCCCTTCGGTTTATTGTCTATACAAAAAGCTGGCTGATCCATTCGGCGATCAGGGCAGGCTTGTCCTGGCCTTCGATCTCGATGGTGAATTCGACGGTTTGTTGCCACTGACCCGGACGCTTCTCGACCATCTCGAGTGTCTTGAAGCGCCCGCGCACCCGGCTGCCCGACCGTACCGGCGTCAGGAACCGGACTTTGTTGCCGCCATAGTTGACGCCCATCTTCAGCCCTTCGATCCGGGGCTGAGGCGTCTTCTGGCTGAGCAGCGGCATCAGCGAGAGGGTGAGAAAGCCGTGCGCGATGGTGCCGCCGAACGGAGTCATCGCCGCCTTGGCCGGATCGACATGGATGAATTGATGATCGCCCGTCGCATCGGCGAACTTGTCGATCATTTCCTGCGAGACGGTCACCCAGTCAGACACGCGCTCAGCGCCCGCCTGCGCGGCAAGCTCGTGGATCGTGACGCTCTCCTGCTGGTCGGTGTCGGCCATGACGGTTCCCTGACTGGTGTCGCCTTCGCATAGAAGCAAGTCGCGCGCGCGGCAAGGGGCACCTACTGATAACGCGAATGGCCCGACTTCCGTAAGGGAAGTCGGGCCAAAGTTTCCAAACCCGATATTCTAAAATGCCGATGCGGCGCGAATCAGCGCTCTCCTGGCTCCTTGTCGACACGGCGCACGGGCTGGACCTCCGGATAGGGGAGGATGAGCTTGCCGGCGGGATCGGCGGTGAAGGTGGTCTGTGTCGGGTAGGGGATCGAAATGCCCTCGGCGGCAAAGCGGCGCAGGACGCCGATGATGACCTTGTCGCGCACCTTGTGCGCGGTCGGCCAGTCGTCGCCCGGGATGTCGAACCACAGCGCGAAATCGACCGAGCTTGCTCCGAAGCTCTCGAAGCTGGCGCGGGCGATGATGCCGCCCGCGTCCTCGACAATCGTGGTGAGCATTGCCGGAAGCGCCTCGAGCTGCTCCGGCGGTGTCTCATAGGCGACCCCGACCGGCAGCTTGATGCGGACATGCTCGCGGTTGGAGATGTTCTGGATTTCCTTATCGAGCAGCTGCTTGTTCGCGATGACCCGCACTTCGCCGTCGAACGAGCGCACGCGGGTGGATTTGAGGCCGATTTCCTCGACCACGCCGACGGTCTGGTCATACATGACCTTGTCCCCGCGCCGGAACGGCTTGTCGAAGATGATCGCGAGCGCGGCGAACAGGTCGGCGAAGATCCCCTGCGCGGCCAGACCGATGGCGATACCGCCGACGCCAAGACCCGCGACCAGACCGGTGACGTTGACGCCGAGATTGTCGAGCACCACCACCAGGGCGATCGCGAACAGCGCGACGGTGACGAGCAAGCGGATCAGCCCCAGGGCGGAGAGCAACGCCTCGCCATGGTAGTTTTCGGACTCGGTCTTTTTTTCAATCGCGCCGAGGATGATCTCGCGCGCCCAGATCGCGCCCTGAAACACCACCGCAACCGTGAACAGGAAGGCGATGGTCTGCTCCAGCATCGCTGGCGGCGCGGCATAGTTGGAGACCAGCCGGACCGCGAGCATCACGATGAAAAAGCTGCCGGTGCGTGAAACCGCGCGCCCGATGATCGTGCCCCATCCCATCGCTCCGTCCGAGCGCTGGCACAATTTGGTGCCCCAGCTGCGCAGCCAGTAGAGCAGCAAAACGACGCCGACCGCGATGCCGGTCGCGATCAGGATTTGCAGCCAGTGGGACTGTACCCACAGGCTGGCATCCGTGAAAAAGGCGCGGGTCTGCACCTCAAGCGCCTCGCTGCTGTTGGACGCGGCCTGTTCGGCTGCGGCGGCAGTGTTGGAAACGGTCATGGAAATCCTTCAGGCGGCTTGGGCCGTGAGCCCGCCGCGTTCGAGAAACGCGATAAGGCCACGTTCGGCGCGGGACAGGTAGCGCGTGGTGCGCGGGAGGGCGAGGGTTTCGCGAAATGCGGCCTGCGCATCCCGGTCCTTGGCGAGTTCGATCAGGTCGGGATGGACATAGGATTTGCGCGCGATGCTCGGCGTATTGCCCAGCGCCGCAGTAACCGGCGCCAGCAATGTTTTCAGCCCGACATGCCCCTCGGCCGTCGCCAGCGTTTCGAATGCGATCACGCTCGCACCCCAGGTGCGGAAATGCTTGGCCGTGAAATCATCGCCCATGGCGTCGCGAATATAGGCGTTGACGTCACTCGACGTCACCGGGTGCGCTTCCCCTGCATCGTCGAGCCAGCCGAACAGATGCTGGCCGGGCAAATCCTGGCATTTCTTGACGAAGCCGATCAGGCTCCCGTCGGTGATACGTAGCACACGCATGCGGCCGGACTTGGCGCGATATTGCAGCTTCAGGCTGCGGCCTTCCAGCCTGGCGTGGCGGCGGCGCAGCGTCGTCGCGCCGAAACTCTTGTTGGCCTTGGCATAGCCCTCATTCCCGATGCGGACATGGCCAAGGTCGAGCAGGCGCACGACCGCTGCAACGGCGCGCTCGCGGCTCAGCGCGCGCTTGCGCAGATCCGCCTCGATCCGTGCCCGCAGCCGCGGCAGGCGGTTGCCGAACCCGGCGCAGCGGTCGTATTTCGCCGCCTCCTGCGCTGCGCGGAAATCGGGGTGATAGCGATATTGCTTGCGCCCGCGCGCATCGATCCCGGTCGCCTGAAGATGCCCGTCGGCATGCGGGCAATACCAGGCGTCGGTATAAGCGGGGGGCAGGGCGATGGCGTTCAGCCGGTCGATCTCGGCGCGGTCGGTGATGCGGTTGCCGTGCGCATCCCAATAGCCCCAGCCGCCGCGCACCGCCTTTCGCGTGATGCCGGGTTGCCGGTCGTCGCAATAGCGCAGCGCGCCGCTCATCCTGCCCTCGTCATGTCCGCTCAATGCGCATCCCGTCGCATCGTTCCGGAACCGCCCGGTAGCTGACCGGTTGAGGGGCCAACCCCAATGAGGAGAATGAACATGGCCGAGCTCTCGAACGCACGCGTGCTGATGATCGCGACCGACGGTTTCGAACAGTCAGAGCTGATGAAGCCGCGTCAGGCGCTGCTCGACGCGGGCGTGCAGGTGACGCTGGCGTCGCTCAAGCTGGATCCGATCACCGGCGAAAGCGGCGGCGAGAAGGGCGAGAGCATCACCCCCGACATGCTGGTCGGCGATGTCGACAGCGAAGCGTTCGATGCGCTGGTCCTGCCCGGCGGCGTTCACAATCCCGACACGCTGCGCATGGACGATACGACCATCGGCCTGATCCAGGAGTTCTTCGACGACGGCAAGACCGTCGCCGCGATCTGTCACGCCCCGTGGCTGCTGATCGAGGCCGACATCGTGGACGGCAAGCGCGCGACCAGCTGGCCGAGCCTGCGCACCGATCTGGAAAATGCCGGCGCGAGGCTGGTGGATGAGGAGGTTGTGGTTGACGACAATCTGATCACCAGCCGCAACCCTGACGACATCCCCGCCTTCATCGACGCGATCAAGACGGCGCTGACCAAAGCGACGGCGGACGCCTGACCCAATCCTAGCCTCTCCCCTTCAAGGGGAGGGGCTTTTTAACGCTTGCGGCGCATATCCTCCGGCAAACCGCCGGAGCCTCCGCATGCGCCTGTTCACGCTCGCCGCCGCCCTGATCGCCACCACCGCCCCCGCGATGCCGCAGGGGCAGGACGCGCCGTTCACGATCGTGGAAACCGGCCAGTCCTTCGCCAGCCTGCAGGAAGCGGTGTCCGCCATCGGCGAACGCCGCGGCACGATCCGCATCGCGCCGGGCCGCTATGGCGAGTGCTCGGTGCAGGAGGCGGGCGACATCACCTATGTTGCACAGGTGCCTGGCAAGGCGGTGTTCGACCGCGCGATCTGTGAGGGCAAGGCGACGTTGGTGCTGCGTGGCCGCGCCGCCAAGGTCGACGGCATCGTGTTCATGCGCACGCTGGTCGAGGACGGCAACGGCGCCGGTATCCGGCTCGAAACCGGCAACCTCTTCGTCACCAACGCCATGTTCATCGACGGCCAGTGCGGCATCCTGACCGCCAGCGATCCGCGTGGATCGATCACGGTCGAACGCTCGACCTTTGCCGGCCTTGGCAAGGACCCCACAGGCGCCGGCGCGCACGCAATCTATGTCGGCAATTACGGCAGCCTGCGCGTGTTCGAATCGCGCTTCGAACGCGGCACCGGTGGCCATTATGTAAAGGTTCGCGCGCCGCGGGTCGAGATCATCAACTCCAGCTTCGACGACAGCCTTGGCCGCAACACCAACTACGCGATCGACCTGTCCAACGGCGCATCGGGCCGGATTGCGGGCAATGCGTTCGAACAGGGCCCCGCCAAGGACAATTACGGCACGATGATCGCGGTGGCTCCGGAGGGCGCCAAGCACAGCTCCGCAGGGCTGGTGATCGAGGGCAACAAGGCGTGGCTGTCACCCGGCTTCAAATATGCGACGACCTTTGTCGGTAACTGGTCGCGCGACGCGGTCACGGTGCGCGACAATGACCTGGCCGATCGCATTGCGCCGCTCGCGCGGCGCTAAGTTTTACCCGCGACAGACGATCCTGAACGCCGGGTCCCTGGCCGGGTTGGCGATTTTCTGACGCGGGCGCTTGCCCACCGGAAAGGTCCGCTCGCGAACGGTCTTGCCGCGCGCGACCAGCCGTTGTCCGCGCAGTTCGGTGACGCCGGCGGCACAATCCATCGCTGCGGTGCCGATGATGGTCCCTTCGACCCCGAGCGAGGTCGTGCGGGTGCGAAACACACGCCACTTGCCCTCGCGCTTGATGCTCGCGGTGTCGATCGCGAAGGCGACGTTCGCCGCGCCCGGTACAGGCTTCCACGTCTGTGCGGCGGCGGGGAGGGTCAGGGCGATCAGGCCGAGCGTAAGGGGGGAGCGGATCATTTGAGCGGCTTTCCGTCGCAGACGAAATCGATCAGCTTGCGCATGAACGGATGATCGGGGTCTGCGGGCTCGCGGTTTTCCGGATTCACTTCGGTCGCTTTGCCCGACTTCACGTCGGTGAGGCGGATGATCATCGCCTGGCGTTTCACGCACGACACCGACAGATCGATATAGACGTCGCTGGTCGCCGGTGTTTCGGCGGTGTCGAGCAGGCGGATGACCTTCTCGCCGCCCGCGTCCCTGATGCTGGTCGGGTCGACGAAGACCGGCCCCTGACCTCTTGCCTGGAATTTGATCCATGGCGCTCCCGGCTCGCGGTCGAGGCAAAGCCCGGCCGCGAACAGCGGGAGCGCCATGCAGATCATGCAGCGAGTTTCCGCAGCACGTACTGGAGGATGCCGCCGTTGAGGAAATATTCCAGCTCGTTGACGGTGTCGATGCGGCAACGGGTCAGGAAGGTCTCGCTGCTGCCGTCGGCGCGGGTCAGCTTGACCTCGACATCCTGACGCGGGCGCAGGGCCGACACGCCGGTGATGGTGAAGGTCTCGTCACCCTTCAGGCCCAGCGTCTCGCGGGTCACGCCCTCGGCGAACTGGAGCGGAAGGACGCCCATGCCGACCAGGTTCGAACGGTGAATACGCTCGAAGCTCTCGACGATAACCGCCCGGACTCCAAGGAGGTTGGTGCCCTTCGCCGCCCAGTCGCGCGACGAACCCGTGCCATATTCCTTGCCGCCGATGACGACCAAGGGGGTGCCGTCGGCCTTGTGGCGCATCGCGGCGTCATAGATCGGCATGACTTCGCCATTGTAATGGGTCATGCCGCCTTCGACGCCGTCAAGCATCTGATTTTTAATGCGGATATTGGCGAAGGTGCCGCGCATCATGACTTCGTGATGGCCGCGGCGGGCGCCGTAGCTGTTGAAGTCGGCCTTGCTAACCTGATGATCCTGCAGCCATTTTCCGGCCGGGCTGTCCGCCTTGATCGAGCCGGCGGGCGAGATGTGGTCGGTGGTGATCGAATCGCCGAAGATCGCCAGGGGCTTGGCTTCGATGATGTCGGTCACCGGCTTCGGGTCCATCGTAAGTCCCTCGAAATACGGGGGATTTGCGACATAGGTCGATCCGGCGCGCCAGCTGTAGGTGTCCGATCCGGTGACGTCGATGGCCTGCCAGCGCGCGTCGCCGGAAAAAACGGTCGAATATCGCGAAACGAACATGTCGCGGGTTAGCGCGCCGTCCATCACCGACTGGACTTCCGCAGTCGTGGGCCAGATGTCCTTCAAATAGACGGGGCCGTCGGTGCCTTCGCCGATCGGCGTCGTGATGAAGTCCTGAACCACCGTGCCCTTGAGCGCATAGGCGACCACGAGCGGCGGGCTGGCGAGGAAGTTGGCGCGCACGTCGGGCGACACGCGGCCTTCGAAGTTGCGGTTGCCCGACAGGACCGAGGCGGCGACGATGTCGTTGCCGTTGATCGCAGCCGAGATCGGCTCGGCCAAGGGACCCGAGTTGCCGATGCAGGTGGTGCAGCCATAGCCGACGAGGTTGAAGCCGACCTGGTTGAGGTAGGACTGCAGCCCCGCCTTCTCCAGATAGTCGGTCACGACCTGCGACCCCGGGGCGAGCGAGGTCTTGACCCACGGCTTGGGCTTCAGGCCCTTTTCGACCGCCTTCTTGGCGACGAGGCCGGCGGCGATCAGCACGCTGGGGTTCGAGGTGTTGGTGCAGCTGGTGATCGCGGCGATGACGACGTCGCCGTCGCCGATATCGTGATCCTTGCCCGCGACCGGCACGCGGACCGGTTCGTCCTTCTTGTACACCTTGGTCAGGTCGGAATTGAACACGTCATCGACGCTGCCCAGCAGCACTTTGTCCTGCGGACGCTTCGGGCCCGCGAGCGACGGCTGGACGCTGCCGAGGTCGAGTTCGAGCACGTCGGTGAACACCGGCTCTGCATTCGGATCGAGCCAGAAGCCCTGTGCCTTGGCGTACGCTTCGACCAGCGCGACATTTTCTTCGCTGCGGCCGGTGAGGCGCATGTAATCCAACGTCTTGTCGTCGATGCCGAAGAAGCCGCAGGTCGCGCCATATTCGGGCGCCATATTGGCGAGCGTCGCGCGGTCGGCCAGCGACAGCGAGGCGAGGCCCGGGCCGAAATATTCGACGAAGCGGCCGACCACGCCCTTGGCGCGCAGCATCTGGGTGCAGGTCAGCACCAGGTCGGTCGCGGTGATGCCCTCGGCCAGCTCACCGGTGAACTTGAAGCCGACGACTTCGGGGATCAGCATCGACACCGGCTGGCCGAGCATCGCGGCCTCCGCCTCGATCCCGCCGACGCCCCAGCCGAGCACGCCCAGGCCGTTGATCATCGTGGTGTGGCTGTCGGTGCCGACACAGGTGTCGGGATAGGCGACCAGCTCGCCCTCCGGGGTGGTCGACGACCACACCGCCTGCGCGATATTTTCAAGGTTCACCTGATGGCAGATGCCGGTGCCGGGAGGGACGACCTTGAAATTGTCGAGGCTCTTGCTGCCCCACTTCAGGAAGTCGTAGCGCTCCATGTTGCGCTGATATTCCAGCTCGACATTATCCTCGAACGCCTGGGGCGTGCCGAATTCGTCGACCATGACCGAATGGTCGATGACGAGGTGGACGGGCACCTGCGGATTGATCTTCGACGCGTCCGCGCCGAGCGCGTTCATCGCGTCGCGCATTGCCGCCAGATCGACCACGCAAGGAACGCCGGTGAAATCCTGCATCAGCACGCGCGCGGGGCGATACTGGATCTCACGCTCCGGCGCGCGCGGGTTGTTCTGCCAGTCGACAATCGCCTGGGCGTCTTCGGTGCTGACGGTCACGCCGTCTTCGAAGCGGAGCATATTCTCCAGCAGCACCTTCATGCTGAACGGCAGACGGCTGACATCGCCCAGCTTCTCGGCCGCCTTGGCAAAGCTGAAATAGGTATAGCTCTTGCCACCCACGGTGAGCGTGTCGCGCGTCCCGAGGCTGTCCTGACCGATGGCTGTCATGTGCGGGTCCCTTTCCCTGTCCAGTTGACGCCGGGCGTCACGGGGAGGCGGCAAGATGCCGCGCGAGCGCGCCGGTGTGCGAATGCGAAGATTCGCGTGGCCGATAGCAGGGAGGGGGCGTGGGGGGAAGGGGAGGGGAAATGCGGAGGGGGGAGGATTTTGTTGGAGCGATGAGTTTGGCTGGAACGCGCTTCACATTTGGGCATCCAACCGATCCGTCAGCCCGCTATGCCGAACCAATTGGTCAGGACAAGGCCATAGAGCCCGTGATACGCCACCGCCCCGTGCATCGCCGCCACATAGACGGTCGGGATCAGCAGGTTGGCACAGGCAAGCCAGGCGCGCGACCGGGCCGACAGGTGCGTCAGGACGGGTGGCAGCGCGATGAGGATCGCGAAACCGCCGAATGCGGCCATGCGTGTGTAATCGGTCGCGACGGCCGTCAGCGCAAAGCCGCCGCCCAGCGCGACGCAGATGAGCAGCGCGGGTCGAAGCTGCTCGGCGCGGACGAACCCGGCGACCGCTGCGATCGCCGCCACGAGCGTCAATTTGTACGCGGCGCCCAGGCTAAATAGGGCGAGGGGAACATTCTGGAGAAACCGATCCAGATTACTGGTTTCGCCAGTGAGTTGCGTGCGCGCCGCGCGTCCGAAATCGAAGCCATAGCTGGCGAGCCATATCGCGACATACACCGCCAACAGCGATGCGAAATGAAGCCATGCGCGACGGTCGCGGCCGGTGAGCGCCAGCGTGCCGAACGCCAGGACCGCAGCGGTTTCGTGCGCGAGCAGCGCCAGGGCGAAACATGCCGGTTGAACCATGCTGTCGGGCCTTTCGCGATCGCTGTCGAGCAAGGCCACGAGTGTCAGCGCAAATACCAGGATTTCGCCATGGCCGGGCAGCGCGATCGCCGTGGCAAACATCCCGGTGGTATAGAGCGATGCGAGTTCGAGCCGGGACAATCGCAGCCCGCGCGTTTCCAGATAAATGCTGGCGAGCGCGAGGGTGAGCAGCGCGACGATCCAGTGGAACAGGCCGTACAGCACCCCGTCCAGATGAAGCATGTGGGCGAGCGCCGGCATCAGGATGCGGCGATGGAAAAATCCCTGTTGCTGGAGGAAGGGCTCGACCGAATTATACCCATAGATGCGGCCCATCCCGGTGGGCACGACCTCAAACAGGAAGATGCTGGCGATTGCGAGGCCAATCAGCAAATCGATCCACAGCCTGCGCGACCGCATTGCGGGCATGATCGCGACGGCGGCCGAGCGCAGCAGGAATGCGAAGGCCAGCAGCGCGGCGAAAAAACCGGCCCCCTTTAGCGAGCCGAGCAGATACCCGTCATATCGGTCGGCAGCTGCGTAAGGCAGGCGACGTGCCGTCTCAGCAGGCCAGTGCGGACCAAGCCCGACATAGTGGCGGATCAGGTCCAGTACGACGTCGTTGGTGAAACAGGTTATCGCTACGCAGATCGCGAACGCGGCATAAAGGGTCGCCAACGCCGGTTTCCGGTGCGTCGGATTAACAGATATAGTCACGCCCGGGGCACGCGCGCCGTCAGGTTCAAGATCAGCGCGCCAAGTCGCGCGCGCGCCGTCGCCACGATCGATTCGACCCGTTCGACTGCGACTTTCCTGCGTCGCATCGCCGGCTGTTCGACGAAATGCGCCGAGAACGCAGCAGCGAGCAGCGTCAGTACGAGGCCGAACGACACATTCATGTACCACGGACGAAATGCTGGCCACATCCACAGAAGCTGCTGGATTGGATAGGCGAGCAGATAGACGCCATAGGAATAATCATGACGCCCGGCGATCCAGGTCGCGCGCGGGTTGAACAGGCCGAGCCACACCGTCCAATAGGCGATCGGGATCATTGCTAGCGCGCGGGTGTGTGCGCTGAGATACAGCAGCGCGGTCAGCGCGAACGATGCCGCACCCCATCGCGCGTTCCACGGTAGCCGGTGCCGATACAGAAACAGGACGACGCCCGCTGCGAACGCGCTGACCAGGGACCAGGAATAGAGCCATGGTCCGCGCGGTACCGGCGTCACGAGGCCCAGCAGCCAGACCGTCATCGTGAACCCGATCAGGATAGCGAGGCCCATCGCTGGCCGTTGGAGCAGGCCGGCGAGGCCGAGCAGCGCGAGGGCACCGTAGCACCAGAGTTCATACGGCAGCGTCCATAGCTGGCCGTTCACTTCTGGGCGCGGATGATCGAGGAACACGCCGGGCAACAGATATTGCGGGACACCGGCGAGGTTGAGGAAGTAGGCGCGGAACAGCGGATCTGTGAAGTAATCGCTCAGCGCCACGGTTGTGACGAGCGGCCCCAGCAAGAGTGCCGACAAGAATACCTCCATCGACAGCGCGGGCATCAGCCTGACGACGCGGAGCGTGGCAAAGCCGGAAATCGTCCTCGCGCGCACTAGGCTTCCGGTCACGAGAAAACCCGAGACCGCGAAGAACATCGGCAGTATTGCGAGCTTGAACGCGGCGAACGGGCTGGTCTGCGTCCAGATTTTTGCCGCGATCGGATCGGCAAGGTCGAAGCTGTGCGACGTCAGCACGCAGATCGAAAGACCGATCCGGACATAGTCGAACCCCCTCGGGGCGCTAACCGCATCCAGACGCGAACCGATCGTGCCCATTGCCCCGTACTTCCCCCAACATCGCGCAGAGCATGGCCCGATGCAGTGCCGCGATCAAGACATCCGCGGCGCGCCTGCGTTTCAGGTGGCGGGTGGGGAGGGGGATGATCGAGCGACCTTATATGCGCTTGACGCAGGATACCGAGACGGCGTTTCTGCTGGTGCTCAAGGCGACGGGCATGGTGCGCTCGGGGGCGGCCAAGGCGCGGGGGGGGGCGGACTATGCCGCGCCGGACGAGACCGACACGGCGTTGCTGAAGGCGCTGGACCGGATTGCGCAGCGCAAGCGGCGCGAGGCGCTGGTGCGGGCGGATGCGAGGCAGGAGTTTGAGCGCGCGGTGCTGGCGGGGGAGCGGCCGGGGCCGGTGCCGTGAGGGAGACCGCCGCGAAGCGGTGGTGGAGGGGCGGCTGTGCAGACAGCCGTCGGCAACTCGGCAAAATTCCGCCCTCTGCGCCCACGGCTTGCTACGCAAGCCGGCCCCGCTGCTGCGATATGCCCCCAGCATATCGCTGTTCGCAGCTACGCCCCCTCCGTCAGCGCTGCGCGCTGCCACCTCCCCCAGCAAGCTGGGGGAGGAATGGGTTTGCGGCGGGTCGGGGGATGTGCGAGGCGGCGGGGACGTTGGATCGACGAGTGGATGCGATGACCTTTACCGCGAAAATCCTGTTGCTTGGCTCCGGCGAGCTGGGGCGTGAATTTGTCATTTCGGCCAAAAGGCTGGGGGCGCAGGTGATTGCGTGCGACAGCTATGCCGGCGCACCGGCGATGCAGGTGGCGGACGGGTGCGAGGTGTTCTCGATGCTCGACGGCGATGCGCTGCGCGCGGCGATCGACCGGCATGCGCCCGACCTGGTGGTGCCAGAGATCGAGGCGATCCGGACCGAGGTGCTGGCGCAGGTCGAGGCGGCGGGGGTGACGGTGGTGCCGTCGGCGCGCGCGACGATGATGACGATGAACCGCGATGCGATCCGCGAGGTGGCGGCGGTGGAGCTGGGGCTGCGCACGTCGCGCTACCGCTATGCCGAGAGTCTGGCGGAGGTGCTGGCAGGGGCGGAGCACACCGGGCTGCCATGCGTGATCAAGCCGGTCATGTCCTCGTCGGGCAAGGGGCAGACGACGGTGCGCGCGGCGGCGGGCCTGGAGGCGGCGTGGGACTATGCGGTCGCGAACATGCGCGGCGACCGGCGGCGGGTGATCGTCGAGGAGTTTGTCGACTTCGACTATGAGATCACGCTGCTGACGGTGCGGACGCGCGACGGCGTCGTGTTCTGTCCGCCGATCGGGCACCGGCAGGAGCGCGGGGACTATCAGGAAAGCTGGCAGCCGGCGGCGATGAGTGCGGGGGCGATCGCGGCGGCGCAGGACATGGCGCGCAGGATCGTCGACGATCTGGGCGGCTATGGGCTGTTCGGGGTCGAGTTCTTCGTGAAGGGCGAGGAGGTGATCTTCAGTGAGCTGTCGCCGCGACCGCATGACACGGGGATGGTGACGTCGATCTCGCAGAATTTGAGCGAGTTCGACCTGCATGCGCGCGCGGTGCTGGGGCTGCCGGTGCCGGAGGTGGTGCTGCGCGGCGGCGGGGCGGCGTCGGCGGTGATCCTGGCGGACCGGGACAGCGACGGGCCGGGGTATGCGGGACTTGCGGACGCGCTGGCGGTGCCGGGCGGCGAGGTCGATGTGCGCATCTTTGGCAAGCCGACGACGCGGCCCTATCGCCGGATGGGCGTGGCGCTGGCGCTGGCGGAGGATGTGGAGCGCGCGCGGCGGGTGGCCGTGGAGGCGGCGGGGAAGGTGCGGATCGTCTATCGCTGACCTGCGCCGTGCCGGTCAGGGCGCGACGATGGTGAAGCCGGGGAGCGCGGCGGGCTCGGCATGCTTGTGGTACATGTCGAGATAGACCGACAGCGGCGCGGCGCCCGCGCACTGGACCGTATAGAGGTCGAGGATGTTGTGATAGGGGCCGATCCCGGTGCTGCCGACCCGCGCGAACGCGGGGGCATTGCCGTCGGCGCAGCGCAGGCGGGCGAGATAGGCGCGCTCCCCCTCAGGCCCGCGGGCGCGGACCGGGTTCTGCTGGCTGCCGAGCGGATGCGCTTGGGCGGCGGCAATCGCGGTGCGCAGCTTCTTGCCCTTGAGCCCGTCGAAATATTGCGCCGACGCCGGGTGGATGCCGATCAGGGCGATGGTCGCGGCGGCCAGTGCGATGTCGGTCAGCTTCATGCGATCTCCCTGCGCGGTGCGGGTCGAGACTATCGCGTGGCGGCACAATCTCAAGCGGTGGATGGCGGGTCGACGATCCAGTCCCACTGGCAGCGGCTGTTCGGCGTCAGCTTGAGCGCGGCGTTCATCGCCTCGACCGCACCGGGGGCGAGCGCGGTCACGAACGCACCCTGATCGACCCAGAGCCATGCGAAGCGGCGGTCCGGCGGCATGTGCGCGGCGATGGCCGGGTGCAGGCCGATCGGGAAATATTTGAAATGGTGATCTTCGACAAAGGTCAGCGGCGTGCCGTTGATTGTCATCGTCGCGCTGGTGCGGACGGTGCGCGCGTCGGCGTCGACAATCTCCTGAGCGACCTGAAGATCGGCGATTACGAGCGCGCCGGCGGACAGGCGTTCGAGGTCGCGGATCATCGTTTCGATGAACTCGGCCGGGGTTTCGACCTGAATGTCGTGAAAGGCGAGATTGGCAAAGTGCGGCGCGGGGTCGGCGCCGGGGTGGTAATAGCTGGCTTCGGACAATGTCAGCAGGATCACGTCGGGCTGAATCGACCAGCCCATTTCCGCGGCGCCAGCGAACAGCAATGCGGGATCGGGCGCGGTCGGAGCGAAGACGCCGGCCTGTGCCATCACCCTGACCACACGGCGGACCTGGGCCTGCTTGTTGGCCGAGAGTTCGGGCAGCGCGCCCTTGTGCTGGACGCGCTGTTCCCGTGCGCGGGCCTTGCCCGACCGCGATCGACCGCTGCGCTGGTTCGGGCGATAGCCCAGCAGTTGCGCGCCGACCGCGACAATGCCGACCGCACCGAACGCGATGCTGAGCCAGCCGATCACGTTAAGCCTGACCCCAGCCATCGTCATCGCGAACGGAATCGCGACGAACAGGATGCTGAAGGCGAACGGCAGCAGCAACGCCGCCGTTTCGGGATCAGGCCTTTTCAAGCAGCCCTTCCTTCGCGATCTTGTCACGCCATACCAAAGGCGCGAGCTGGTGGACGTTGTTGCCCTCGGCATCGACCGCCACGGTCACGGGGAAGTCCTGCACCTCGAATTCGTAGATCGCTTCCATGCCGAGGTCTTCGAAGCCGACGACCTTCGACCCCTTGATCGCGCGGGCGACGAGATAGGCGGCCCCGCCGACGGCCATGAGGTAGGCGCTCTTCGCGTCACGGATCGCGTCGGTGGCGGCGGGGCCGCGTTCGGCCTTGCCGACCATCGCGAGCAGCCCCTGATCGAGCATCATGCGGGTGAATTTGTCCATGCGCGTCGCGGTGGTCGGGCCGGCGGGGCCGACGACTTCTTCACCGACCGGATCGACCGGGCCGACATAATAGATGACGCGGCCCTTGAACGCGACCGGCAGTTCCTCACCGCGGGCGAGCATGTCGGCGATGCGCTTGTGCGCGGCGTCGCGGCCGGTGAGCATCTTGCCGTTGAGCAGCAGGCGGTCGCCCTGCTTCCAGCTCTGCACGACTTCGGGCGTCAGCGCGTCGAGATCGACGCGGATCGCGGCTTTGTCTGGGGTCCAGTTGACGTCCGGCCACTCGTCGAGCTTGGGCGCTTCGAGATAGGCCGGGCCGCTGCCGTCGAGCGTGAAATGCGCGTGGCGGGTGGCGGCGCAATTGGGGATCATCGCCACCGGCTTGCCCGCGGCGTGGCAGGGCGCGTCGAGGATCTTGACGTCGAGGATGGTCGAGAGGCCGCCAAGGCCCTGCGCGCCGATGCCGAGCGCATTGACCTTGTCGAAAATCTCGATGCGCAGCGCTTCGAGATCGTTCTGGGGCCCGCGCTGCTTGAGGCTGGCCATGTCGATCTGTTCCATCAGCGCCTTTTTGGCGAGGAGGACGCAGTGTTCGGCGGTGCCGCCGATGCCGATGCCGAGCATGCCGGGCGGGCACCAGCCGGCGCCCATCTGGGGCAGCATTTCGAGGACCCAGTCGACGATCGAGTCCGACGGGTTCATCATCTTGAACTTGGACTTGTTTTCCGACCCGCCGCCCTTGGCCGCGACGTCGATATGGACCTTGTCGCCGGGGACGAGCTCGACATGCAGGACGCAGGGGGTGTTGTCGCGGGTGTTGCGGCGGGTGAAGGCAGGGTCGGCGAGGACCGAGGCGCGCAGCTTGTTTTCGGGGTGGAGATAGGCGCGGCGGACGCCTTCATCGACGACCTCCTGAAGCGAACGCGACGTATCGTCGAGCTGGCAGTTCATGCCCCATTTGACGAAGACATTGACGATGCCGGTGTCCTGACAGATCGGGCGATGCCCCTCTGCGCACATGCGGCTGTTGGTCAGGATCTGGGCGATCGCGTCCTTGGCGGCGGGGGACTGTTCGGCCTCATACGCCACGCCCAAAGCGCGGATATAGTCCATCGGGTGATAGTAGCTGATGAACTGAAGCGCGTCGGCGACGCTGTCGATAAGGTCGTCGGTCTTGATCGTAACCATTGCCTGTCCCTGTCCACTTTTGCCCGCTGGCGGGTCTCGACCCTTTAGCGGATGACAGGCGCGTTTCCAGTCGCTAACCGCGCCCTCGTGTTCCGGGGGCTGATCCTTTCGCATCGCGGGTTCGCGGCGGCGCTGATTGCGCTCGCGCTGGCGATGAAGCTTGCCGTGCCGGCGGGGTTCATGCCGGTCGAGCGCGCGGGCACGATCGTCGTGATAGTCTGTACCGGCATGGGCCAGCAGCAAGTCGAGATCGACGTGCCGGGCATGCCGGTGAAGGAGGATGGCGCGACGCGGGCTGCCGGACAGCCCTGCGCCTTTGCCGGGCTGGGCATGGACCTGATGCCGGGGGTGGACCCGGTGCTGCTGGCGGGAGCGCTGGCGTTCATTCTGGCGCTGGGCTTTGCCGGCGTTGCGGTGGTGCGCGTCGATCGGGCGCGGCAGTTGTGGCCGCCGATGCGCGGGCCGCCGATTACTTCCTGATCCTTTCGTAACCTCACACGAACCAGCGCGCGGGACGGTGATCCTGCGCGCCGATCAGGAATATCCATATCATGAAGACTCAATTTGCGGCCGCGCTGCTTGCGGCCACTTGCCTTGCGACCCCGGCGCTTGCCAATGACAGCGATCAGGTGCCGGTGATCATCGTCACCGCCAAGGCCAATCCCGAAGACCCGCCCGTCGTCGCGGAAGCGCGCGAACGGCTGGCGCGGACGCCGGGGTCGGTGTCGGTGGTCGCTGCCGAAGCCTATGAGGACCGGTTCGCCATCGGCACCCCGGACATCCTGCGCGACGTGCCGGGCGTGCTGGCGCAGAAGCGCTATGGCGAGGAAGGGCGGCTGTCGATCCGGGGATCGGGGCTGGACCAGAGCTTTCACCAGCGCGGCGTGCTGCTGGCGCAGGATGGCGTGCCGTTTGCCGATGCCGATGGCTTTTCGGACTTTCAGAAGATCGATCCGCTCGGCGCGCGCTTCGTCGAGGTGTACAAGGGCGGCAATGCGCTGCGCTTCGGCGGCGCGCAGCTGGGCGGGGCGATCAACTTCGTGACGCCCAATGGCAAGACCGCGCAGTCGCCGGTGCTTGTGCGGGTCGAAGGCGGCACCGACGAAACGATCCGCGGCGTCGCGCAGGTTGCGGGCAAGTCGGGCGCGTTCGATTTCTATGCCGGGGTCAATGCCTTCCACACCGACGGCTATCGCGTGCAGGGCTATCAGGATCAGGTGCGCGGCACGCTGAACCTCGGCTGGTCGTTCGGTGACGACAATGAGGTGCGCGCGATCCTCTATGCCGCCGACATCTATCAGGGCGTGCCGGGAACGGTGACGCTGGGTCAGGCGCTGACCAATCCGCGTGCGCCGGGGGCGACGGCGGTGGTGCAGAACCAGCGGCGCAATCAGGGCGTGTTTCGCGGCACACTGCAGACGCGGTTGCGGCTGACCGACAGCCTGGTGTTCGAGGGCGGGGTCTATGCGACGCAGACCGACCTGTACCACCCGGTCGGCATCTTCATCATCCAGGACACCGATACACAGGGCGCGTTCGGGCGGTTCGACTGGAAGGGCGAACTGGGCGGCATGAAGGCCGATCTGTTCTTTGGCGCATTCTATCGCGAGGGCGGGACCGAGCAGGATCTGTTCGTCAATGCGGCGAGCGCGCAGGGGCCGCGGATCGGCGATGCGCGGCAGGTCGCCAATGCGCTCGACCTGTTTGCCGAGGGGCGTTTGTTCGTGACCGAGGGGCTGGCGCTGGTCGGCAGGGCGAGCTGGGGCCATGCCGGGCGCGATTATCTCAACCGGCTGAACGGGCGCACCGCAGAGCAGGATTACGAGTGGTTCGCGCCGCGCGTCGGGCTGCTTTACGAGACTGGCGACGCGCAGGTTTACGCGAACGTCACCCGGTCGGTCGAGCCGCCGCATTTCGGGGCGCTCGCGCAGACCAATTTGCTGGGTTCGGTGTTCTCGCCGCTCGACCCGCAGCGGGCGTGGACCGCGGAAATCGGGACGCGCGGGCGTAGCGGCGCGGTGGCGTGGGACGTGACCGCGTACCGGGCATGGGTGAAGGGCGAGCTGCTGAGCTTCGCGACTTCGCCGACCATTCCCTCGACGATCTTCAACGCCGACAAGACGGTGCATCAGGGGATCGAGGCGAGCCTGGACTGGTGGATCCTCGACGGGTCTGAGGGGAAGCTGCGGCTGCGCCAGACCTATGCACTGTCGGATTTCCGGTTCGATGGCGATCCGGTCTATGGCGACAACCGGCTGCCGATCGCGCCGGTGCACAGCTATCGCGCTTCGCTGCGCTATGAGGGCGGGAGCGGATTGTTCGTCGAGCCGAATTTCGACTGGCGGCCGCAATCGACCTGGGCGGATTATCGCAACACGCTGAAGGTGCCGGGCTATGCGCTGCTGGGCATCGGCGCGGGGTTCGAGCTGGGCGGGGTGACGTTCTTCGCCGATGCCCGGAACCTGACCGACAAGCGCTATGTGTCGGATCAGTCGGCGGCGATCACTGCGACAGCGGCGAGCGCGATCTTTCACCCCGGTGAGGGGCGGACGGTGATGTTCGGGCTGCGGACGCGGTTCTGAGTTGTTGGGGCTGTGTTGGTCTCGGTGAGACCCGCACTGCCCCACCCCAACCCCTCCCCTGAAGGGGAGGGGCTATTGCGTGACACATCCGCCATCCCGCACCCAGCTGACGCTGCCCACCCCGAGGACGATCTTGGCGCGGCGGGAAAAGGTGAGGGCTTGCCAGCGGCCGGCATTGCCGGTGGCGGTGCGGCTGCGCAGATAGGTGAGGTGGAGCAGTTCGAACTGCTCGTCATCAATCTGCCTGGCGTCGATCAGGCAGGTCCATTGCGCGACGTTCCAGGCATAGTCGCGGCTGACGCCGTCCTGATCGACCGCTTCGCTGAGGCCTTGGTACCAGGCGAGCATCGCCTTCAGCCGTTGCGGGCGCTGTTCGGGGGTGAGGTCGGCGAGCTTGCGGCGGAGGCGGGCGACGTCTTCGTCGTTGGGCAGCGTCTTTTGCTGGACGCGGGTGTCGATCGCCCATTTGACCTTGCGCGCGGTGATTGGCCCGGTGGGCCAGAGGCGGAAGAGCTCGGCGCGGACTTCGAGGAGCAGGGCGACATAGGTGTCGGTCTGGACCTGAAGCATCGCGTCATGGTCGAAGAGCGCGGTGAGTTCGGCGAGGGCGGTCGGGTTGAGCTTTCCGTCCGGGCCATGCGCCGCGAGGATGCCGGTGCGGCAGTTCTGGCGGACGGGGATTTCGAGGCAATCCTTCGAGAAGAACAATTTGCCGTAAGTCGGGGCGAGTTCCTTTAGCGTGCGCTTGAAGGGGCGGCGGCTGGGGAAGCTGTCGCGCCAGGCGATCAGCTGGGGCTGGAGGCTGCCGGTGCCATAGTTGCGCTGCGCCATGCCGACCGAGACGAGCTGACTGTCGAAATTGCCGACCGGCATCGCCCAGCAGCCCATCGTCTCGGGGATCGATGTTTCGCGCATCCGGGCGAAGATCGCGGCGCGGTCGAGGCCGATCTGGGCGAGCTGGGTAGCGGCTTCGGGGGCGATCCGGATGTGGGGGACGTCGCCGACTTCGCGGCAGGGGGGACGGTTTTGGGCGGCGGCGGGGAGGGTTGCGAGCAGCGCTGCGGTGATCGCCCAGAATTTCATCCGATTTTCCTATCGTCGCCCCGGGCTTGACCCGGGGCCGGGCTTCTACTGCGCGCGAGTTCAGAAGAAGCCTTGGCCCGGGTCAAGCCCGGGCCGACGAAAGGTGGGGACGATCAGAGCACGTAGCGGCTGAGGTCGGTGTTCCTCGCGATGCTGGCCAGTTGCGATTCGACATAGGCGGCGTCGACCACCAGTTCGGTGCCCGAGCGGTCCTCGGCATCGAAGCTGACTTCCTCGAGCAGCTTTTCCATCACCGTCTGCAGGCGGCGGGCGCCGATATTCTCGACTTCGCCATTCACTTCCGCCGCGATGCGGGCGACGGCGCGGATGCCGTCTTCGGTAAAGCGGACATCGACCCCCTCGGTGCCGATCAGCGCGCGATATTGTTCGGGCAACGATGCCTTTGTGTCCGACAGGATCGCGACGAAATCATCCTCGGTCAGGCCCTTGAGCTCGACGCGGATCGGCAGGCGGCCCTGCAACTCGGGGAGCAGGTCGCTCGGCTTGGCGACGTGGAAGGCGCCGGACGCGATGAACAGGATATGGTCGGTCTTCATCGGGCCGTACTTCGTGGCGACCGTGGTCCCCTCGATCAGCGGCAACAGGTCGCGCTGCACGCCCTCGCGGCTGACGCTGCCGCCGCGCACGTCGCTGACCGCGATCTTGTCGATCTCGTCGAGGAAGACGATGCCATTGGCCTCTGCATCGGCGAGCGCGACGCGGGCGACGTCGTCCTGGTCGAGGCGCTTGTCGGCTTCCTCCTCGACCAGCTTGGCCCAGGCGGCGTGGACGTTCATCTTGCGGCGCTTGAGCTGCGGGCCGCCCAGGCCCTTCATCATCTCGCCGAGGTTGATCATCTGCGGCCCCGCGCCGGGAATGTCGAACGGCATGCCGCCCGAGGCTTCGACCTCGATCTCGATCTCGGTATTGTCGAGATGGCCCTGATTGAGGCGTTCGCGGAAGGCTTCGCGGGTGGCTTGCGAGCTGTCCTTGCCGGTCAGCGCGTCGAGCAGGCGAGTCATCGCCGCAGCCTCCGCCTTGTCCTTCACCGCGGCGCGGCGGCGTTCCTTTTCGAGGCGGATTGCTTCCTCGACCAGGTCGCGGGCGATCTGTTCGACGTCGCGGCCGACATAGCCGACCTCGGTGAACTTGGTCGCTTCGACCTTCACGAACGGGGCGTCGGCGAGCTTGGCGAGGCGGCGGCTGATCTCGGTCTTGCCGCAGCCGGTCGGGCCGATCATCAGGATGTTCTTGGGCGTCACCTCGTCACGCAGATCGGCCTTCAGTTGCTGGCGGCGCCAGCGGTTGCGCAGCGCGACGGCGACCGCGCGCTTGGCGTCGCGCTGGCCGATGATGTGCGCGTCGAGCGCCGCGACGATCGCCTTGGGAGTCAGTTGCTCGTTCATGGGGAAATGCGGGTCTTTCAGCTTGGTTCGGGGCGATAGGGGGCGCCGGGCCGGGCGGCGAGCGCCTGGGCGATCGGCTGGTCGATCCAGTCGATCATGATGCGCGGATAGGCGCGCGGCTGGCGGGTCATGCGGTCGAGTTCCTTGACCTCGTCCGGGGTCAGCGCGATGTTCACCGCGCCGAGATTATCCTCAAGCTGGTGCATCTTGCTCGCGCCGAGCAGGATGCTCGACACCGGTTCGCGGTGCAGCAGCCACGACAGGGCGACTTGCGCCACGGTCGCGCCATGGGCTGCGGCGATGTCGCGCAGCCGGTCGATCACGGCGAAGCCCTTGTCCTTGTCGATCGGGATGCCTTCGTACCCGGTCAGGCGGTCATCGACATCGCCGGGATTGTCGCGGGTATATTTGCCCGACAGGAAGCCGCCGGCGAGCGGGCTCCATGCGGTGATGCCGAGGCCGTAATGCGCCGCGAGCGGGAAGAACTCGCTTTCGATGTCGCGGCCGACCAGCGAGTACATCAGCTGGCCATGGGTGAAGGGCGCCCAGCCATTGGCGCGCTGCAGCTCCATCGCTGCCGCGACCTTCCACGCCGGCCAGTTGGAAAAGCCGAGATAGCGCGCCTTGCCCGCGCGGACGATGGAATCGAGCGCTTGCAGCGTTTCTTCGAGCGGGGTGTTCCGGTCGTCGCGATGGACGATGTAGACATCGACATGATCGGTGCCGAGCCGTTTCAGGCTGTGGTCGATCGACCAGTTGAGGTGCGATGCCGACAGGCCCGAGCGGTTGAGCGGCGCGCCGGCACGCCAGCCCGCCTTGGTCGCGATCACCACTTCGTCGCGGCGCGGGGCGATGATCTGGCCGAGCACCTGTTCGGATTCGCTTTCCGAATAAATGTCGGCAGTGTCGAAGAAATTGATCCCCGCATCGAGCGCGCGGCCGATCAGCGCGGCGGCGTCGGCGCGGCCGGTCTTGGCGATGGCGGGGATGCCGCCACCCAGGGTGAAGGTCATCGTGCCGAATGACAGGCGCGAAACGATGAGGCCGGTATTGCCGAGACGCGAATAGAGCATGGTCTTCCTCTCCCCCGTGGTCGTCAGGCCGTGGCGTCGAGGCTTTCGACGGTCAGCCGATCATTGGTATAGACGCACAGCTCGGCAGCGATGGCCATGGCCTTGCGGCACATCGTTTCGGCATCGGGTTCGTACTCGGCCAGCGCACGGGCGGCGGCGAGGGCAAAGTTTCCGCCCGATCCGATCGCGGCGACGGTTCCATGGGGGCCGGCTTCCGGCTCCAGCACATCGCCATTGCCGGTGACGATCAGCGTCGTCGACTTGTCGGCGACGATCAGCATCGCTTCGAGGTTGCGGAGATATTTGTCGGTGCGCCAGTCCTTGGCCAGCTCGACCGCGGCGCGGAGCAGCTGGCCCTGATGCCGTTCGAGCTTGCTTTCGAGCCGTTCGAACAGGGTGAAAGCGTCGGCGGTGGCACCGGCGAACCCGGCGATGACGCTGCCGTCACCCAGCGGGCGGACCTTGCGGGCATTGGGTTTCATCACGGTCGAACCCTGCGAGACCTGGCCGTCGCCGGCGATGACCACGCGGCCGCCCTTGCGCACGGAAAGGATCGTTGTGCCGTGCCACTGTATCTTGTCGCTCATGTGCCGGGATATGGGGAAGGGGTCTCGGCCTTGCCAAGACCCCTGACGAAACTGACAGATTGCGCGGGGTCGCGCGGTCCCGTCAGCGGCTATTTCTCCACCCCCTTGATCTTCCCCCATTGGCGCGCGGCGGTGTAGCCGAGATAGCCGGTGCCGAAGAGCGCGTAGAGCGATTCCGGGATGCCGGAGAGATAGGCGTTCATCGCGGCGGCAATGCCCCTGGCCATGTCGGGCTGGACCGCGCCGATCAGGCCCATCGGGATCGCCCACAGCAGCAGCGCATACATGACGTAGAGGAAGCTGGGGCGCGCGCGGCTGGTCCAGGGGTCGGGGGATTGCGCTTCGGCGACGATGGCCGAGAGCTGGGTGCGGACCGCCTCCATCTCCTGTGTGCCCTGCAGCTTCAGCAGTTCGAGCTTGGCGGCGTCGCGCGCCTTGGGGTCGGGGATGATCTTGTCGATCAGGCCGGCAATGGGGCCGATCAGGCTGGCAATGATGCTCATGGACTGTCTCCGGACAAAACTGACAAAAATGCGCGGCCTACGAACCGATGCGGTTCGCGAGCCAGCCGTAGAGAAAGGCTTCGTTGACGGGGCGGCGTTCGGCGAGCGCGAGATAGCGTTCGCCCTGCAGCGCCTCGACCGCCTTGAGCAGCATGCGCTCACCCGCCGGGCCGCGCGTGTCGAGGAACGCGGCGAGCGCGGCGAGGGTGACGGGGCCGATCTTTCCGTCGACGGCCATGTCGGGATAGTCGCGCGCGTTGCGGTTGAGGCCGTTGAGCGCGCGTTGCAGGAAGCGCGCGGCGATAGCGGGACCCATGTTGACGCCGGTGTCGAACAGTTCGGCGGCGAGCGCGGGCGCGCGTTCCGCCACCTGATCGAAGCGCGGGCGGAGCCAGTAGAGACGGCGATAGATGGCGGCGGCTTCGCTGCGCGGAAACACGCGCATGTCTCCCGAATAGCCGTGCGCGCGGGCGACGCGCTGCGTCACGCCCCAGCGGGTCGGGCCGCCACGGTCGGCGGGGTGGTCGCTATAGCCGCCCTCACGGGCGATCACGTCGTCGATGAGCCGATCAATGGTCATGATTTGTTCCTCCTTCCGACTCGCGGTAACCTATATGGTTCGCTGTAGGAAAGGGGGCTTTCGTTTCCGTCGTCCCGGGCTTGACCCGGACCGGGCTGCTTCGCCGGGTCAGAAGAATAGCCCTGCCCCGGGTCAAGCCCGGGGCGACGAGGAGGCTTGGGAGGCGTGACGCGGGCGGCGGGAGGCGTTAGGGCAAGCCATGGCCAAGACACGACCCGATCAGCTGCTCGTCGAACGCGGGCTTGCCGAGAGCCGCACGCGCGCGCAGGCGCTGATCCTGGCGGGGCTGGTGTTCAGCGGCGACAAGCGCGTGGACAAGCCGGGGCAGACGATCGCGGCCGATGCGCCGCTGACGGTGAAGGGCCGCGACCATCCATGGGTGTCGCGCGGCGGGGTCAAGCTGGCGCATGGCCTCGATCATTTCGGGATCGATCCGGCGGGCATGGTGGCGATCGACGTGGGGTCGTCGACCGGCGGCTTTACCGATGTGCTGCTGAGCCGGGGTGCGGTGCGGGTCTATGCGGTGGACAGCGGGACCAACCAGCTGGCGTGGAAGCTGCGCCAGGACGCGCGGGTGGTGGTGCATGAGCAGACCAGCGCGCGGGTGCTGACGCCGGCGCATATTCCCGAGCCGATCGACATTGTGGTTTGCGATGCGAGCTTTATCGCGCTGTCCAAGGTGCTGGAGCGGCCGTTCGCGTTCGTGCGCGAAGGGGCGTGGGTGGTCGCGCTGATCAAGCCGCAGTTCGAGGCCGGGCGCGGCGAGGTCGGCAAGGGCGGCGTGGTGCGCGACGCGGCGGTGCATGAGCGGGTGTGCGCCGAGGTGGTCGGCTGGCTCGAAGGGCTGGGCTGGAGCGTCGCCGGGGTGACGACCAGCCCGATCACCGGGCCGGAGGGGAATGTCGAATTTCTGGTCGCGGCGCGCGCCGGCGCGGCGGGGGAACTGGCCTGATTCCCGTTTCGGGTATGCCCGGTGTCATGTGACGGTTTGAGGACTCGACAGCGCCCCCGGTTCGATGCAGCATGCCTCCTACTCTAGGGGGTAGGGTAACCATGCGCATTCCGTTGATTGCCACCGCGACCGATCTGTTCCGCGAAGTGCCGGAGGAACCGGTGCAGCGCGAACCGCGCCTGCTTTGCTATATTGAGGCGTTCGGCGCGTGCGGCTTGCTGGTCGCCGCGGGACTGATGCTCGCGAGCTGAGACCGGCTGCTAGATCAGCTTCGCGCGCTCGGCGGCGCGCACCGCGGTGCGGCCGACGGGCGGCGGCTTGGCCGGATCGGGCCAGGCAGGGGCGGTGGTCCAGCCGAGATGGGGCAGGCTGACGCTGCGCTTGCCCGACAGGTCGGTACGCGCGACGATCAGGCCCTTTTCCTCGATATGCGCCATCATGCGCTTGGCGCGGCCCATCGAGCTGGTGCCGTAGAGCGCGGCGATGCGCGCGTCCGACGGGCAGGGTTCGCCCGCGCGCGCGGCCTTGGCGATGCCGAGGAAGGGGGCGAGCATTTCCTCGGGCAGCGAAGCGGCGAGGGTGAGGGCGTCGTCCCAACCGGCGGCATCGGTGATGCCGGCACGGGCGAGCGCGAGCGCCGAGCGGAAGGCGGGCAGGTCGAGCCCCGCATCGACGCCGCGCATTTTGCAGCGCACGCCATAATCCTGGAAAATCGTGGCGAGCGGCGCGCGGCTGTCCTCTGACCCGATTTCGGCGAGGATCGCGCGGCGAATCGCTTCCTGCTCGCCTTCTTCCAGCACCGGCATGTCGGGGACCGGGGCGGGCGCGGGAGTCGCGACGGCGCGCATCAGGTCGGCCATCGGCACCGGGGCGGGCGGCGGCGGCGGGGGTACCTCATCCTCGGCCGGCGGGGCGAAGAGCATGTCGCGCATGTCTTCGGTGGGGGCGGTCGGGAGCGGGGTGAGCTTGGGGCTGACCGCCTTGGATCCGGTCTGGACCGCGCCGATGCGGATGCTGATCGGGCGGCGGGTGATCGCGGGGCCGAGCGCGAGGAACTCGCCGCGGGCAAGGTCGCGGATCGTGTCGGCCTGGCGCCGGTCCATGCCAAGCAGGTCGGCGGCGCGGGCCATGTCGATGTCGAGAAAGGTGCGGCCCATCAGGAAGTTGGAGGCTTCGGCGGCGACATTCTTG
This sequence comes from Sphingomonas sp. BE123, assembly GCF_031456015.1. Taxonomy (NCBI): domain Bacteria; kingdom Pseudomonadati; phylum Pseudomonadota; class Alphaproteobacteria; order Sphingomonadales; family Sphingomonadaceae; genus Sphingomonas; species Sphingomonas sp. BE123. The sequence goes on from NZ_JAVDTW010000002.1 coordinate 1,205,988, forward strand.
GCGAGCTTGGCGAGGCGCTGGGTAGCGATGACGCCAGCGAGGCCGCGCTTGCGGCCGCGGCACATGAGGTTGGTCATCGCGGCGAGCGAGGTGCGGCGCGCTTCCTCGCTCACTTCGCCGGCGGCGGCGGGGGCGAAGAGCTGGGCCTCGTCGACGACGGTGAGGACCGGGTACCAAAACTCGCGCGGGGCGTCGAACAGCGCGGAGAGGAAGGCGGCGGCGGCGCGCATCTGGCCGTCGATCTCGAGCCCCTCGAGGTTGAGGACGACGCTGGCGCGGTGTTCGCGGACGCGCAGCGCGAGGCGGGCGAGTTCGGTGAGGCTGTATTCGGCGGCGTCGACCGCGATATGGCCGAAGGCTTCGGAGAGGCTGACGAAATCGCCCTCGGGATCGATCACGACCTGCTGAACGTAACCGGCGCTGCCTTCGAGCAGACGGCGCAGCAGATGCGACTTGCCCGAGCCCGAATTGCCCTGAACGAGCAGACGGGTGGCGAGCAACTCCTCCAGATCGACGGCAACCGGGTTGCCGCCGCTGTCGAGTCCCATGTCGATACGGGCGGTCATCGCCGGGGGCTTTGGCGTATCGCGGGGGGTGGGGGCAAGGGTGGTGAGACGAAAATCCTCCCCGGAACGGGGAGGTGGCAGCGCGCAGCGCTGACGGAGGGGGCCCGAGGCAACGGAATCCCATGCCTCGGGCCCCCTCCACCAGCTTCGCTGGTCCCCCTCCCCGTTCCGGGGAGGATTTACTTCTTCAGCTGCTCCGCCAAGAACGCCAGCACGTCGGCTTCGGTCGCGGCCTTGGCGGTGACGTTGGCTTCGACCGACTGGCGGGATCTGGTGGGGGTGTCGTAGCTGTGGGTGGCGCCTTCGAACATGCGCAGCGCGATGTTGTGGCCATTGCCCTTGCTGCGCGCGACGAAACTTTCGCAGAGCTTGGGGGACACCTCTTCGTCCGCCGTGCCCATGAACACGCGGACGGGGTGGTAGGGTTTGTAACCGTCCCGGTCGAAGCGCTTCTTGAGGCCGCAGCCGGGGTAGAGCGCGACGCCGGCGGCGAAGCCGATCTTGCGCATGTCGCCGGGCTTGTCGTCGGCCATCGCGGCGAGCGTGGCGCTGGCGCCGTTCGACCAGCCGAGCAGGGCGACGCGGTTGGGCACGACGTCGGGGCGCGACTGGAGGTAACGGAGCGCGCCATAGGCGTGGAGCGGGCGGAAATTGACCTCGTCCACCTCGGGCGGGCGATCGGCATAGGTGCCGGCAGCGAAGCCGGTGGGGTGACCGACCGCGCCGAAATCATCGACCATCAGCGCGACATAACCATGTTGCGCGAGCAACTGGCCCCATGCCTTGTGGCGTGAGGCGAGGGTGGTGGCGTCGTAGCGACCGCGGGCAAGGCTGGAATAGGCGCCGCCACGACCGTGCAGCATCACTACGGCGGGTGCTTTGGCCGGGGCGTTGGCTGGCTTGAACAGGTAGCCCTTGACCTGCGTCTTGCCGTCGCGGCTGAGGAAGCTGACGTCCTCGACCTGCACCTGCTGGGCGGCGACGGGGGCGGCGACGATCAGGGCGATGGGAGCTAGAGCAAAACGCATCCTATTTCCTCGCTGGCAAGGTGATGGTTTTCGCGACGCCGTCGCGGCGGGGGTCGGCGCCGCCGTCGAATGCGCCGTTCCGGATCATGACGCCGTGGAGGCCCGAATCCTCGCCGGTGCCGCCGCGCACGGTGACGCCGCGTTCGGCCATCGCGGCGCGGAGCTCGGGGGCGAACTTGTCCGCCTCGCCATTGAAGCTGCCGCCGCGTGCGACGAGGTTGGGCAGGGCGATGGCGTCGGCGACGGGGAGTTTCCAGTCGATCATGCCGACCAAGGCCTTGGACACATAGCCGAGGATCGCGTTGCCGCCGGGCGATCCGATCGCGCCGGCAAGGCTGCGGTCGGGGTTGAGGATCACCGTGGGCACCATTGACGAGCGCGGACGCTTGCCGGGCGCGATCGCGTTCGGCCCCTTTGGCACGAACGAGAAATCGGTCATCTGGTTGTTGAGGAAAAAGCCATCGACCATGCGTCCGGTGCCGAAAAAGCTTTCGACCGTGGTGGTCATCGACACCGCGTTGCCGTCGCCGTCGATGATCACGAAGTGCGAGGTGCCGGCGACTTCGTTGGTGGCGTCGATGCGCGCAGTGACAGCGCCGGGAGGCGTGCCGGCGCTGGGCGCGGGACCGGCGCGGTCGCCGATCAGCGCGGCGCGGCTGGCGACATAGGCGGGGTCGAGCATGCCCCTGACTGGTACGGTTGCGACATCGCCGACATAGGCGTCGCGGTCGGCATACATCAGGCGGCTGGCTTCGGCATATTTGACCCAGGCGATCGCGTCGTTGGGGCCGCGCGATGCGATGTCGGTGCGCTCGATCATCGCCATCAGCTGCAACAGACCGACGCCCGAGGAGGGCGGGGGCGGGGCGCAGAGGATGTAGCTGCGATACGGGTTGCAGAGGCCTTCGCGCACGACCGGCTTGTAGGCGGCGAGGTCGGCCTCGGTCATGCTGCCGGCGAGGTCGCCTTCGCGCACCTTGGCGACGATGCGACGGGCGGTTTCGCCCTTGTACATCGCGTCCGGCCCTTGGGCGGCGAGGCGGCGGAGGAAGGCAGCATAGGCGGGGTTGCGCAGCGTGTCGCCGGCCCTGGTCTTGCTGCCATCGGCGTTCCGGAAATAGGCGAGCGAATCCGGGGTGTTGGCCTGGGGGCCGCTGGAGTTGATGAAGCGACCGAGCCGGGCGGTGACAGTGAAGCCGTTCGCGGCGGTCTGCTCCGCATCGCTGAACAGATCGCGCCATTTGAGCTTGCCATGCTGCCCCTGCGCCAGCGCCATCATGCGGACGACACCGGGGACGCCGGTCGCGCGGCCCGACAGGACGGCGGTGCGGAAGCCGAGCGGCTTGCCGTCCGGGCCCATCAGCATGTCGGGCGTGGCACCGGCCGGGGCAGTTTCGCGGCCGTCATAGACGGTGACGGCGCGGGTCGTGGCGTCATAGCGGACCATGAACGCGCCGCCGCCAAGCCCGCTGCTCTGCGGTTCGACCAGGCTGAGCATCGCCTGCACCGCGACCGCGGCGTCGACCGCGCTGCCGCCCTTGCGCAGCACGTTGAGGCCAGCCTCGACCGCGAGCGGGTGGGCGGCGGCGACGAAGGCTTGCCGGTCGGGCGCTGCGACGGGTGCCGAAACGGGTGCCGACGCGGCGGTCTCGACCGCGCCGCGCGGGGCGCAGGCGGCGAGGCCGGTCGCGGCGAGCGCGAGGAGGAAGTGCGAGCGGGTCAGCTTCATGGTTCGATGGCCTTTGCGCCGGGGCGACGGGGGTCGGCGGCGCCGAGGAAGAGATTGTCGGTAATCATGATCGAGTGGGCGCTTCCCATGGTTTCGTCCGAGGTGATGCGATGCCCCTTTGCCTTGAGCGCCGCAACCGTGTCGGGGTTGAACCCGGGTTCAACGCGCAGCGACGCATTGTTGCCCTGATAGATGCGCGGACGGTGGGTCGCCTCATCGACGTTGAGGCCATAGTCGATCGCGTTGACGACGATCTGGACCACCGTGGTCGGGATCGTGCTGCCGCCCGGCGTGCCGGTGACCAGCCACGGCTTGTCGCCCTTGAAGATGATCGTCGGCATCATCGTCGACAGCATGCGCTTGCCCGGGGCGAGCGCGTTCAGCGGCGGCGGGGTGCCGGTGCGCTGCGCCTCCCATGCCTGTTCATGGCTGAAATTGTTCATCTGATTGTTGAGCAGGATGCCGGTGCGCGAGATCATCACGCCCGAGCCGAAGTCCGAGCCGAGCGTGGTGGTGAGCGAGACGGCGTTGCCATCGGCATCCGCGACCGAGAGGTGGGTGGTCGAGGGGCTTTCGAACTTGAGCGGATCGCCGACCGGGGCGTCGGCACCGGGGATCACCTTGTCGGGCGAGATCAGCCTGGCACGTTCGATGGCATAGGCCTTGGACGTGAAGCCCTTGACCGGAGCGGTGACGAAGGCGGGGTCGCCGAGCACGCGATAGCGATCGGCATAAGCGAGCTTCATCGTCTCGGCGAGCAGGTGAAGCGAAGCGGCGCTGCCTTGCCCCGCGGCCTTGAGGTCGAACTGCTCAAGGATGTTGAGCATGTTGAGCAGCGTCGCGCCGCCCGCACTGGCGGGGGGCGGGGTATAGACGGTGTAGCCGCGATAGGTTCCGACCAGCGGATCGCGCTCGACCGGCTGGTAGGCGGCGAGGTCCTCCATGGTGATGATGCCGCCATTGGCCTTCATGTCCGCGACGATGCGGCGGGCGATTTCGCCGGTGTAAAAGGCCTTGGCGCCGCCCTTCTGGATTTCGCCGAGCGTCCAGGCGAGGTCGGGCTGTTTGAGCACATCGTCCTTGGCATAGAGGCTGCCGTCGGGCTTGTAGAAGGTCGCCTTGCCCGAGACGCTGTTGCTCAGCCGCTCGCGCCCCCAGCCGAAGACGAAGGCTTCGTCGGCGGTGAGCCTGACGCCGTCGCGGGCGAGGCGGAGCGCCGGTTCGACCACCTTGGCCCAGGGGAGCTTGCCCCATTTCCTGTGCGCGTGTTCGAGCCCGGCGACGCTGCCGGGGACGGAAGGGGCGAGATAGCCATAGGAGGCGATGCCGCGCTCCTTGCCCTTGTTATCCACGAACATGGCGGCGGTGGCGGCGCGCGGGGCGATGCCGCGGAAATCGATGACGCGGACCTGTTTCGACTTGGCGTCATAGACGGTGATGAAGCCGTCGCCGCCGACATTGCCCGCGCGCGGCAGGGTGACGGCGAGGGCGAAGGCGACCGCGACGGCGGCGTCCACCGCATTGCCGCCGTCGCGCAGGATCTGCGCGCCGACGCTGCTCGCCATCTCGTTCTGGCTGACCACCATCCCGCGCGTGCCGACGACGGGGGAGTGGATCGAGGGATATTCGAGCAGGTGGCGGCTTTGCGCCGCGACCGGGACGGGCAGCGCGAGCGCGAAGCCGGAAAGGGCGAGGGTGAGTTTGCGCAGGAACATGGGCGGGGTCCGTTTCACTTTCTCAAATGCTCCCCGGAACGGGGAGGTGGCAGCGCGGAGCGCTGACGGAGGGGGCCCGAGGCAGCGGAAACCCTTGCCTCGGGCCCCCTCCACCAGCTTCGCTGGTCCCCCTCCCCGTTCCGGGGAGGATTTTGTTGCCCTCACTCATTGTCGCTCGCCTTGTAGCGCGCGACGTCCATCTCGCCCTCCCAGCGGGCGACAGCGGTGGCGATCGAGAGGTCGGAGGTGACGTTGGGCACGGTGCGGATCATGTCGAGGATGCGGTCGAACGGCAGGATGAAGCCGACGACGATCGCGGTCTGTTCGGGCGTGATGCCGATGGCGTGTAGCACGGCCGCAAGCACGAACAGCGACCCTGACGGGACCGGCGCGACGCCCATTGCGACGATCGTGGTGGTGGCGGCGATCACCAGATAATCGGCGAGCTGAAGGTCGACGCCGAACGCCTGTGCCGAAAACAGCGTCAGCATCGCGACATACATCGCCGCGCCGTCCATCCCGATGGTCGCGCCGAGCGGGAGCACGGTCGAGGCCACGGGGGGCGAGACGCCGAGGTTACGCTCGGCGACGCGGATCGCGACGGGGAGGGTGGCGGAGCTTGAGGAGGTCGAGAAGCCGACCATGATCGCATCGGCGATGCCGCGGAAAAAGGGCAGCGGCGACAGCCACGCCATCAGCCGCACGACGATCAGGCCGTGGATCAGCAGGGTGACGATGGCCGAGCCGACCACAACGCACAAGGCAAGTTTGAGCACCGCGAGGAAGCTGGACGGGCCGGTGGTGCCCATCACGACCGCGATGAGGGCGAAGACGCCGAACGGGGCTGTTTCCATCACGAAACCGACAATGCGGAGCATGACTTCGGAGCCGGCGTTGAGCAGCTGACGCACCGGTTCGGCGCCCTTGCCCGCCGCGATCACGCCCGCGCCGACGAGGATGGCGAAAAAGATCACCGACAATGTCCTGCCATCGGCCATCGCGCCGATCGGATTGTCGGGAATGATCTCCATGAACATCTGCGCGGTGTCGGGCGGGGTGCCCATCGCCTTGGGGATGGCGCCGGCAAAGCTCGCGCCGAGGCCGGGGGCGATCAGCGTGGCGACGATCAGGCCGGTGGTGACCGCGAGCGCGGTGGTGAAGACATACATCGCGAGCGTCTTGACGCCGATGCTGCCGAGGCGCTTCGGATCGGCGAGCGCGGCGACGCCGGACGCGATGGTCAGGAACACCAGCGGCACGACGAGCATGCGGATGAGACGGACAAAGGCGGTGCCGATCCAGCCGATCGCGGTCGCGCCCTCACCCCAGGCGAGGCCAACGGCGGCGCCGAGCACGAGCGCGGCGAGGATGCGTTTCCACAATGCGATGCCGAACCACCAGGCGAAGGCGCGCTTGATCGGGCCGGGTCGCTCGGCGGGTTCGGACAGAATCGTGTCGGTCATGCGGGGCAGGTCCATTCGGGTTGGCGCGGTTTGGCGAGCGGGCGACCGGCAAGCGTGCCGGTTAGCCTGCCCTTGTCCACCGCGAGGCGGCCATTGACCAGCACGTAGCGGACGCCGGTGCTGGGGAGGTCGGGCCGGTCATAGGTTGCGCGTTCGGCATAGCGGGCGTGATCGAGGATCGCGATGTCGGCGAACTTGCCCGGCGCGAGGATGCCGCGATCGGGCAGGCCGAGGATCTGCGCGGTCTGGGCGGACGAGCGCTGGACGAAGCGTTCGGGGGTCATGAGCCGCGCCTCGCGCACGAACATGCGCCAGCCGCGCGCGAAGCTGCCCATGCGGCGCGGATGGCCGTTGGTGGCGTCGGACGATGTGACGACCCAGTTCTGGCGCGCGAAGGCGTCGATATCGGGCTGGGTCATGTTGAAGCTGGCGATGCTGGTGCCGGGGTCGGCGATCAGGATGCGCGCGGCGGCGTCGAGCAGGTCGAGCTTCCACGCGGTGGCGAGGGCGTCGAGCCGCTGACCCTGGTGCGGGCCGCTGACCATCAGGATGGCGTTGGCGCCGCCGCGGACGCGGAGTTGCTCGGCCATGTCCTTGCGCAGCTGCGGGTCGAGCGCCTTGAGATTGGCGACCATCGCGGGCGCGCCGCCATCCTGTGCGCGGCGCGGGACGAGCGCGGCGGCGAGCGAGGTGCTGGAGGCCTGCCACGGATATTGGTCGGCGGTGATGGTGACGCCGGATCTCTGTGCGTTCGCGATATGCGCGACGATCTTGGGCGCCATGCCCTGAACATCCGCGCCGAGCGCCTTGATATGCGCGATGTGCAGCGGGAGCTTGCCGTCGCGGGCGATGGCCACGGCTTCGTCGATTGCGGGGATCAGGCCGATGCTGGCGCTGCCCTCGTCGCGCAGATGGGTTTCGTAGATGCCGTTGAAGCGACTCGCGACAGCGGCGAGTGCGGCGACTTCGCCGGTCTTCGCGAAGCTTTGCGGGGCGTAATAGAGGCCGGCGGAGAGGCCGAGCGCGCCGTCGCACATGGCGCGGGTCACGTTGGCCTTCATCGTTTCGAGTTCGGCGAGGGTGGGCGCGCGGTCGCGGTTGCCGACGACTTGCAGCCGGATCGTGCCGAAGCCGGTGAAGCTGGCGACATTGGGGCCGGTCGGGTTGGCGGACAGGCGCGCGAACAGGCCGGCGATGTCCGCCTCGCCGCCGCCGTCATTGCCGATGACGATGCTGGTGACGCCCTGCAACAGATGGTTGGCGAGCTGGCGCCGTGCTGCATCGGGCGCGCGGGCGTCGGGGCCGCTATGCGTGTGGGGGTCGATGAAACCGGGGGTGACGGTGAGCCCGGCCGCATCGAGGGTGCGCCGCGCGGTGATGCCGCGCGGACGCTGCCCGACATAGAGAATGCGGTCGCCGTCCACGCCGATCTCCGCCACCCGCGCGCGCGCGCCGGTGCCGTCGATGACCTGGCCATTGGTGATGACCAGGTCGATCGTGCGGGGTGCGGACGCCGGGTCCTGCCCGGCCCCGAGGGGCAGGAGCAGGAGCGGGGCCGCGAGAACGCGGACGGCGCGACGCATCAGAACCGCTTGCTGATCGAGAAATAGATCTGGCGACCGCGGTTGCTGTAGAGATCGCCGATATAGCCGTTGCTGTTGTCGGCGATCGGGGCGAGCTGGTTGAAGATGTTGCGCGCGCCGACGCGCAGCCGCAGATCGTTCATCGGCCCGCCATCGACCTCATATTGTGCGTAGAGGCTGTGCGTCATGTAGTCGTCGACGCGGAAGCGGGTTCCGTCCGCGAGCGAGGCCGAGGTGTCGGTCACCTCCCCGACATAGCCGCCATAATAGCCGATGCCGAAGCCGTCATAGCGCCAGGTGACGCTGGCCGAGGCACGCCATTTCGGACGACCATTCTGCTCGATCAGATCCTGCGCGCCGGCGATGATGATCGACGGATCGATCGTTCCCGCCGCCTGCGCGTCGACCAGTGCCTGCGCCGCCGGTCCGGGTACCTGATAGAATTCGAGCAGGCGGGCGGCGTTCACGCGGACGCTGAAATCGCCGATGCCGGTGTCCTTGACCTGATAATAGACGCCAAGGTCATAGCCGCGCACCGAGCGCGGCGAGAGGTTGGTATAATTGTCGATCACCTGAACGATGCGACCGACCGGCGCGATGCCGGTCCCGGCGACCGCGTCGATATCCTCCTGAGTCGGCGCGACGCGCTGAACATTCGGATTCGACGAACCCTGCAGGCGCAGCAGATAGTCGAGGATCAGCGCATTGCCGTCGCCGAACAGGCCGATCACGTTCTTCTGGCGGATTTCCCAGTAATCGGCGGTGAAGGTCAGGCGACCGGCCTTGCCCATGTTGAGCTGGAACGTGCCGCCGAGCGAGAGGTTGTCGGATTCTTCGGGCTTCAGATCCTGGCTGCCGGAGCGGTTGCTGACCACGCCCTGGCTGCGCGAGCAATCGTCGAAATTGGCGATCACGCCCGCGCGCCGGTCCGCCTCGCAGCGGATCCAGTCGGTACGGGTGTTCGAGCGCTGGATACCGCTTTCGAACAGCTGCGGCAGGTTCGGCGCGCGGAAGCCCTGCGACCAGCTGCCGCGCAGCTGAAGGTTGGCGACCGGGTACCAGGAAGCTGCGACCTTGGGCTTCGCGACGGTGCTGAACCCCTGATAGGCTTCGACGCGGCCCGCGAGCTGGAGATCGAGCGAGTGGACCAGGGGCACGTTCATGTCGGGCGCGACCAGCGGCACGGCGAATTCGAGGAAGCCCGAAATCGTGTCGCGCGACCCGCCGCTGTCCGGGGTCGGGCTGGCGCCCATCGTGTCGCTGCCGTTCGAGCTGCCGTCGAGCGCGGTGAACACGATCGTCCCGTCGAGCCGGTCGTCGCGGTCGTCGGCAAAGGTTTCGTGGCGGAACTCGACCCCGGCGGCCATGCCGACGCGACCGCCGGGCAAGGTGAACAGGTCGTTCTTGCTGATCTTGAAATCGCCCATTGCCAGCTCGGTCGTGCTGACCCGGCCGATATCGACCATGAAGCTGTCGATCACGCTCTGCGGATTCGGCGTGCTGTCATAGCGGCCCGGATTCAGCGGGTCGCCGCCGTTGAACGGGTTGTACGCGCTGGCATCGAGGCGGCTCAGCGCCTCCTGGAACTTGGTCAGGCTGACCGTGCGCATGCTGTCGGCGGTGCGGGCGCGCGAATAGAGCGCGGCGCTGTCGAAATCGAAGCCGAGCAGTTCGCCGCGGAACCCGGCGAGGAAGCGGGTGGTGTCGTTGCGGACGTTGACGACCAGCGGGCCGGCATCGACCGGGCGATAATCGATCAACTCAAGCGGCACGCCGCCGGATACGACACCGGTCAGCCCGGGAATGCGATAGGCGCTGCCAACCGGTCCGAGCGGGTTGTAAAAGCCATTTGCCGGGATGATGAGCCGCTGGCTGGCGAGTGCGGTGTCCTGTTCGCGCTGTGACTGGTAATCGGCGCGATACCAGCCTGCCTCGGCAAAGAATTCGAGGCCGCTGTCGAATTCATGATTGAAATAGCCGAACAGGTTGATGCGGTCGTTGCGCCCCTGGATCGTGCGGACGTCGTTGACGTCATATTTCAGGTTGTTGTCGGTCGAGAGGGTGGACAGCGAGCTGTTGTCCCAGCAGGTGCCGGCATAGGTGCCGGGCGCGGCGCAGCTCGCATTGGTTGCGGGCTGGACGTGAAAAATGCCACTGGTGGTCAGCGCCGTGCCATTGACGGACGTTGCGGTGGTGACCGGCGCATAGCTGGTGCTCAAGCGCCGGAACTCGCCCCAGATGCTGTCGACGGAGGTGTTGTCGAAATCGCTGTCGCCGGCGAAGGGCGTTCCCGCGACCAGCGGGCGCAGGTCGGACGAGCGCGAGTTGCGGCGATCGCGCGCCCAGAGCGCGTCGCGATGGTTGTACGAGCCGAACACCGAGATGTTCGACTTGCCGCCGTTGAAGCGGTGGCCGAATTCGAACGCGAACTCGGCCTCGACCTGACCCGAATCCTCGGTGAAGCCGAGTTCGGCGGTGGTGCGCAGGCCGCGGAAATTATCCTTGAGCACGGTGTTGATGACGCCCGCGACCGCGTCCGAACCATAGATGGCGGCGGCGCCGTCGAGCAGCACTTCGACCCGGCGGACGCCGAGCACGGGGATGGCGTTGGTGTTGACGCTCTGCACCGGCACGAGGTTTTCGCTCTGCGTGCCGGGGTGGAGGACCATGCGGCGGCCGTTGAGCAGCACCAGCGTGTTGCCGGTGCCGAGCGCGCGCAGGTTGATCGAGGCGGTGTCGCCGCGCGCATCGTTGATGCCGCCGGCGTCACGGCTTTCGTTGAACGCGACGTCGCCCGATTGCGGGATCGCGCGGAACAGGTCGTCGCCGCTGGTCGGTGCGGCGGCGGCGATGTCGTCCTCGCTCAGCACGGTGACGGGCAGTGCGCCCGCGACATCGGCGCCCTTGATCTGCGAGCCGATGACGACGACCTCTTCAGGTGCTTCGTCGGGGGTGGTCGGCGCATCTTGTGCCATGGCGGCGGTGGCGGTGGCGAGGAGCGAGATGCCCCCCAGCAGGCGCGCGATCCGGATCGTCGTGTTCATGGTCGTACCTTCCCTGTTCCCAGTTATTCTGTGCCCTGGCGTCTGGCGCGCCTTCAGCCCCTCTCTTCGATGATGTCCGCGACGCGCTCTGCGCTGCCGGCGGCATAGGTCCAGCCTAGCGCTCCATGCCCGGTCGCCGCGATCACGCCCGGCGCGATGGTCCGGATGATCGGCAGCGAGTTGGGGGTCATCGGTCGCAGCCCGGCCCAGCTCGTTTCGATTTGGTCATAATCGGCCGCCTGAGGCAATGCCGCGCGCGCACTGTCGATCAGCACGCGTAGCCGCGCGGGATCGACCCGGGTGTCGCGCCGGCCGAGTTCGGCCAGACCGGCAATGCGCATGCGGTTGCCGATCCGGGCAAAGACGACGCGGTTGGCGACGTCGGTGATGCTGGCGCTGGGCGCGGCAGCACCGGGCGGCAGCGTGATCGAATAGCCCTTCATCGGCTGGACCGGCAGGCGCACACCCAGTTGCCGGGCGAGCGCGACCGAGCCGGTGCCGGCGGCCAGCACGATGCGGTCGGCGCTCACGCGCGTGCCGTCGCTGGTGACCAGCGAGGGCCGCTGGCCGGTGGCGATAATCCGGTCGATACCCGTGCCCAGCAGCGAGCTGCCCCCGGCACGCAGCAGTGCGTCATGCGCGCTGAGGCAGAAGCGGTGCGGGTCGCCGACCTCTTCGTCCGCAGTATGGAGCGCCCCGACGATCGCAGCGCGCACCGGCGCGAGCATCGGTTCGAGCGCAACTGCCTCGTCGGGACCGAGCAGCGTCTGGGTCACGCCATGCGCCTGTTTGAGCGCGACCATCGACCGGGCACCGGCAAAGGACTTGGCGCTGCGGTAGAGGTGGATCTTGCCCGGCATCGCATGGCCGAACTGCAGGCCGTGGCGCGTGGCGAGCCCACCGAGCGCGGTGCGCGACTGCGCGGCGAGCGCCAGCCCGGCGAGCGTGTTCGCGCGGAACCGTGCCGCCGATCCGTTGCGCAGAAAGGCCAGGCCCCAGGCGAGCAGATCTGGGTCGAGCCGCAGATGGAAGCGCAAGGCCCGGTCGAGGCCGAGCAGCACGCGCGGGATCTGCGCCAGCGTGCCCGGGCTGGCGAGCGCGTCGGTATAGGCATAGCTCAGCTGCGCGCCATTGGCGAAGGACGTGCCGAGGCCGGGAGCGGCTGCACCGTCGATCACCGTCACGCGATGCCCGCGCTCGGCCAGGGTCAGCGCCGTTGCCATGCCGACGACACCCGCGCCGACCACGATGATCTCGTGCCGGGCGGTCATCCGTGGCGCTCCGGATCGGTCGCGATCAGCCTGTATCTCCCCCCAAGCGGCATGCCGTGCGCATGCGATTTCAATTTCGTGACAGTTCACGACATGAATGGTCGCGCCGTGTCACAATAGAGGGGAATTGATGCGCAGGGTATAAATACAGGTTATGGTTTTGCCCGATTGTCCTCAAGCACCTGTTCGAACATGCGCAAAAACGCCTGGGCCGCGCGCGAGGGTTGGCGCTCCTCCAGCGTCACCCAGGAAATGGTGAAGCGCAGCGGCGGATCGGTGGGCAGGCAGGTGAAGCCCCGCGCGCGCCACGCCCGCGCGGTGAATTCGTCGATCACCGTCACCCCGCGTTCGAGCTGGGCCAGCCGCGCGGCGATGAAGAAGGTCTGCACCGACACGGTTTCGCGAAAGGCAATGCCGCGTTGCCGCGCTGCGTCGGTCAGCACCGCGCCGATCGGGCCGGTCGCCGCCACGCCGATGACGTCGCGGTCGGCGAGCAGTTCGAGCGGCAACCGCGCGCCCGGATCGGGGAACATGCCCTCGGGAAACTGGACCACCAATTCGCCTTCGGCCATGGCCTCGCGCGTCAGCCGGGGGTGCGGCGGAGGGGTATAGGCGATGGCGATATCGACCTGACGTTCGATCAGCGAGCGGACCAGATCGTCGTGATGATGGGTATGTACCTCGAACGTCACGCGCGGCCAGTCGCGGCGGAACAGCGCCATTGCCTGTGGCACCATGTCGAGTGCGAGGCTGGGGACGATGCCGAGCCGGATATGCCCGCCACCCGAGTGCGAGAGGTTGCGCGCGGTCTGCTGCAGCGTGCCGAGCCGTTCGAACAGGTCGCCCGCCTCGCGCATCAGGGCATGCGCCTCGTCGGTCGGGACCAGCCGGCCGCGCGACAGCTGAAACAGGCGGAAGCCGAGATTGTCCTCGGCATGGTGCAGCGTCTTGGACACCGACGGCTGGGAGACGCCGAGCGCGCGCGCGGCGGCGCTGATCGAGCCATGCTGATAGACGGCGTGGACGATCTCGAGCTGGCGCAGGCGCATCAGCGACGCTCAGACATAATGCGGCTCGGGGCGCTCGCGCAGCGCCTCGTAATGCACCAGCGCCGGCTCGGGGCCGAGCGGGACGGGCCGGCCGTCGCGAAAGGCCCATTCGCCGCGGTCGCAATCCGTCGCGCGGACATAGCCGTTGATGTAGAAACGGCGCTGGTGGTCCGCCGTGTTGCGGCCCGAGCCATGGACGAGATAGGGGCTCCACAGCGCGACATCGCCGGGCTCCAGCTCCAGATCGATGACGCTGGCCGGGTCGATGCCGGCCGCGCGCAGGGCGTCGTCGGTCATTTCAGTGCCCAGCACCTCGGTCGCGGTGTCGAGCGCGAGCGGACCGTTGCGATGGCTGTCGGGGATCATCCGCATCGCGCCGCTGGCCGGTGTGTGGGGATCGATGGCAAGGCCGGTCTGGACATAGGCGTCGCCGAGATTGCGATAGGCGGCGTCGGGCTTGCGGAAGCGCGAATCCTGGTGCCAGGCGAAATCGCCCAGCGCGCCCGGCGCCTTCCAGTGCAGCTGGTTGATGATCTGCTTGAGATCGCCACCGATCAGCGGGGCGAGCAGCGCCACCCAGCGCGGATCGAGCCGGACGGCGTCGAGCACGGCATTGTGATAGGATGGCCATTGCACCATCGGCACGATTGGCGTGCCGGTGTCGCCGGGCCGGACATTGTAGAACAGATTGCCGTGGCGGAAGCTGCGGCCATGCGCGACGCCTTCGGCATGAACCGCGTCGATCGCGGCGGCGATCCGGGCGACCTCATCGGGGGTGAAGACGCCACGAACGACGGCATAGCCGCGTTCGCGATACTGGGCGACATGATCCATAGCGGCCTCCGCACACGCGTTACGCGGGCGAGGCTTTCACCGGATGGCAGCCGCGTCAACCCGCCGGGGCGGCTGCGCCGGGATCAGGATCGGTCGCATTGGCGTCGAGCAGGTCGGCAGCGGCGTTGAGTTCGGCCGCTTCGTCCGCGGTCACGCCGGTCGTGTCGCTCGCCGGATCGCACGCGGCGAGCAGCGCGATGGGCAGCAGGATGGCGATGCGCATATTCCCCCCGGAAAAACGCGGGGCCGCCAGCGCGACGGCCCCGGCTGACGATCAGTTGTTCTTGTCGAGTTCGTCCTCGGCAGCGTCGGCGGCATTGCCGGTCCGCTCCGCGCCTTCCTCGATCGCGGCACCGGCGCGGTCGACCGCGTTTTCGGCGGCGCCCAGCGCGCTGTCGGTCGCGGCTTCGACGTCCTGCGCCGCTTCGCTCATCGTCGCATTGGCATCCGCACCGATCGCCTCGGCCGCTTCGGCGGTTTCGTTCTGGGCGTTGTCGCTGCAAGCGGCAAGGCCGAGCGCGGCCAGCGCGGCGAGGGGAAGAAGGGCCTTTTTCATCGATGATCCTCTCTGAACTTTCGGGTCGATCGCTGCACGACGCCCGAACCCGCTTGTAGGTTCCGCAGCGCGGAGCGGCAACTGTGCGCGGAGCGGGCAAAAGGCTTGCCTCGCGGCGCCCTTCGCCCTAGATCGCATCTGTGGTCGGCCGCCCGTGGAGGGCGGCCCTTATTGTTTCTGGAGACGTTGACGTGGCCCAGCCGCTCATGCCGCATGCGACCGCTTCCTGGCTGGTCGACAATACCGCGCTCAGTTTCGAGCAGATTGCAGACTTTTGCGGCCTGCACATTCTGGAGGTGCAGGCGATTGCCGACGACACCGCCGCGACCAAGCTGACCGGGCGCGATCCGGTGCGCGCGCACGAACTGACGATGGACGAGATCGAAAAGGGTCAGGCCGACCCCGATTATCGCCTCAAGATGAGCAAGGGCCCCGAGCAGGTGCGCCGCACCAAGGGGCCGCGCTACACCCCGGTGAGCAAGCGTCAGGACAAGCCGGACGGCATCGCCTGGATCATCCGCAACCATCCCGAGATTTCGGACGGCGCGATCGGCAAGCTGATCGGCACCACCCGCACCACGATCGCGGCGATCCGCGACCGTTCGCACTGGAACATCGCCAACATCGTGCCGAAGGATCCGGTGACGCTGGGCCTGACCAGCCAGCGCGAGCTGGACGCGGCGGTGTCGAAGGCCGCCAAGGCGGCTGGGATCGAAGCGCCGGTCGATACGCGGCTTGAGGGCGATCGCGAAGCGCTGCTGGAACAGCTGCGCGCCGAACGCGATGCCGCGTCGCGGGGCACGGAAACGACCCCGGAACTGGACCGCGACACGCTGTTCAAGAGCTGATCGACCCGTTTTTCGGTTTTCCGGTATCGTGACGGCGCGCGGACTCGACAAGCGGGTCCCGCGCCGTCACTGTTTCCGGTATGGCTGATCCTGTACATTCGCCCGATGTTTCGCTGGCCCAGGACGAGAGTTTCGTCGCGACCAGCCACCGCGGGCTGACCTATCCGCTGGGCGAGCGGGTGCCGGATGTGGGCACGGCGATTGCGGTGGCGCCCGGAGTGCATTGGGTGCGCATCCCGATGGCCGGGCCGCTCGACCATATCAATTGCTGGCTGGTTGCCGATGGCGACGCCACCACCATCGTCGATACGGGCCTGAACGTCGAAGCGTCGGTCGCGGCATGGCGCGCGCTGTTCGCGGTCGCGCCGCTGGCGTCGGCGCCGCCGGCGCGGGTGATCTGCACCCATTTCCATCCCGACCATATCGGCCTTGCCGGCTGGCTGTGCCGCAAGTTCGAAGCGCCGATCTGGATGACGCGCGGCGAGTGGCTGACCGGGCGGCTGCTGACCGCCGATGTGCGCGATGCCGTGCCCGACGAGCAGATCGACTTCTGGCACGCGGCCGGGTGGGATGCGGACCAGATCGCAGCGGCACAGGCCAAGGGATTCGGACAGTTCCGCCGCATGGTCGCGCCGCTGCCGATCGGCTATCGCCGGATCGTGGATGGCGAGGCAGTCGCGATCGGCGATGCGACGTGGCGCGTGGTGGTCGGATCGGGGCATTGCCCGGAACATGCGTGCCTGTGGAATGCGCGCGACGGCGTGCTGATCGCGGGCGACCAGGTGCTGCCGCGGATCAGTTCGAATGTCTCGCTGACCGCGAGCGAGCCCGAAGCCGACCCGCTGGGCGAGTGGCTGGCATCGATCGAGCGGCTGTTGCAACTGCCCGACGACCTGCTGGTGCTGCCCGCGCATGGCGCGCCGTTCACCGGCCTGCATGCGCGGCTGGCGGCGTTGCGTGACGAACATCGCAAGCGGCTCGACATTCTCGAGGGCTTTCTGAGCGAGCCGCGCCGCGCGACCGACTGTTTCCCGCGCATGTTCCGCCGGACCATCACCGGCGACATGCTGGGCCTCGCCACCGGCGAAACGATGGCGCATCTGCGGCGGCTGGAGGTCGAGGGGCGCGCGGTGCGCGATGTGCGCGACGGCGTGTGGTGGTATCGCAGCCAGGCTTAGGTCCGGTGCCGCACGTTTCAGTGTAACTGAAACCGGCACTACGCTAGCGTCGGCTCGCCGGGGACTGCGAATCTGGAGAGCGATGCATGTGCGACGACCTGACCAACGCCGACAATGAAAAGCTGCTCAAGGGTATCAGCCGGCGCGATTTCGGTGTGATGGCGGGGGCGGCGGGGCTGGCCGCGCTGCTGCCGGCCCCGGCCAATGCCAAGGCGGTGAAGGGGCGCGACGTCACCTTCACCACGCCGGACGGCACCGCCGACGGCTATTTCGTCGCGCCGAGCAGCGGGCGGCACCCGGCGGTGCTGGTGTGGCCGGATGTGATGGGGATGCGCCCCGCCTTCCGCCAGATGGGCGAGCGGCTGGCGCAGTCGGGCTTTGCGGTGCTGACGGTCAACCCCTTCTACCGGTCGGTAAAGGGCCAGTTCCTGCAGCCGGGCGAAAGCTATGCCGACCCGGCGGTGCGGGCGAAGATCGGCCCGTGGCGCGCGCTGCTGACCCCCGACGCGGTGGTGCGCGACGCCGCCGCCTATGTCGGCTGGCTCGACCAGCAGAAGGAGGTCGATGCGAAGCGCGGGGTCGGCACCACCGGCTATTGCATGGGCGGGCCGTTCACGATGCGCACGGCGGCGGCGCTGCCGAAGCGGGTGCGCGCGGGTGCGTCGTTCCACGGGGGCGGGATCGGCACCGACCGGCCCGACAGCCCGCATCTGCTGGTCCCGCAGATGCAGGCGCAGTTCCTGTTCGCGGTCGCCGAGAATGACGACAAGCGCAATCCGGGCGAAAAGGAACTGGTGCGGCAGGCCTTTGCCGACGCGAAGCTGAAGGCGGAGATCGAAGTCTATCCGGCCAACCATGGCTGGTGCCCGCCCGACAGCCAGGTCTATGATCAGGTGCAGGCCGAAAAGGCCTGGGCCCGGTTGCTGGCGACGTTTGCGGGGCTTTGAGTTGGTAGCACGTTAAGTGATCCTCCCCCGCAAGGGGGAGGTGTCGCCATATGGCGACGGAGGGGGAGGACGGCTGTGTCGTGTCGGCTCTTGCCGCCGCGCTTCCTCCCCCTCCGTCACGCTGCGCGTGCCACCTCCCCCTAGCGGGGGAGGATCGATTTAGCTTGACCCGCGACTCAAGCTCGTTCCTATTTCGTTCCGGATCGACTCGGAGGGACGACGATGACGCTGACGCTTTATACCAACCCGATGTCGCGCGGGCGGATCGCGCGCTGGATGCTCGAGGAAGCGGGCGCGCGCTATGACACGGTCGTCATCGACTATGGCCCGCGCGCGCCCGAATTCCTTGCGGTGAACGCGATGGGGAAGGTGCCGGCGATCGTCCATGACGGGGTGGTGGTGACCGAGTGCGCGGCGATCTGCGCCTATCTGGCCGATGCGTTTCCCGATGCCGGGCTGGCGCCGCCGGTCGCTGCGCGCGGGGCCTATTATCGCTGGCTGTTCTTTGCCGCCGGGCCGCTGGAACAGGCGGTGACGAGCCGGTCGATGGGCTGGGACGCGGGCGACGATCCGCAGAAGCAGGGGATGCTGGGCTTTGGCAATTTCGACCGGACGATCGACACGCTGGACGCGGCGGTGCGCGCGGCGGGCGATGGCTGGCTGGCGGCGGACCATTTCACTGCGGCGGACCTGTATGTCGGTGCGCATCTGAGCTGGGGCACGCAGTTCGGGACGATCCCCAAGCGCGAGTCCTTTATGGCGTTCGTCGCGCGGGTGCAGGCGCGCGACGCGGCACAGCGGGCCAACGCGCTGGACGACGCGCTGATGGCGGTGCCGGCGGCGGGGTGAGTGCTACCTTATTCCTCCCCTGAGCTTGTCTCAGGGGAGGGGGACCGCCCGCGCAGCGGGCGGTGGAGGGGCGGCTGCGCAGACAGCCGGGAACAGCTCGACAAAATTCCGCCGTCTGACGACGGCGGCCCCTCCGTCACCGCTTCGCGGCGCCACCTCCCCCAGCGAGCTGGGGGAGGAATTGGTTCACACCACCACCCGCGATCCGAGTTTCGCCGCGAGATATTCGAGATTGGCGATACGCCGCCACACCGCGCTGTCGGTGATTGCCGGCATGTCGAAAAAGGTGCGCATCGCCGGGAAGTCGAGGTCGATCACCCGGCCCATATAATCGGGGGTCAGCATGCCGCCATGTTCATCGCCCATCGGGCCAAGGCGCCGGCGCAGCGCATAGCTGTGGCGGCGCAGCCAGACCGGGCGGATGCGGGTCAGCCATTCGCTGCGGCGATGCGCAAGGCTGGGCGGACCGGCAAAGTCATGGCCATAGGCCGATGGTTGGGCGGCGAGCGCGGGGTCGATCGCGTTGAGCAACGCCGCCTCGAACCGCCCGGCATGTTTGAGCGCGAGCGGCAGGGTCATGGCCTCGGCAACGACGCGATGGTCGAGGAACGGCATGAGATACGGGCTGAAGCGCGCTTCGAGGCTGATTTCGCGGCCGAACAGCGCGCGACAGCGGATCCGCGGATAGATTTGCTCGACGCGGTTGCGCGTCAGCCGTCCGGTCGCAGCGGGCGGGGCGAGCGCGGCGGCGATCTTGCCCGCGATCCGGTCGAGAAAGGCGCCGGCGTCGAAGCGTGCCGTGGCATCGCTGGCCACGAACCGCGCGAAGAAGGTGCCGGCAATGTCGTGCGCGGTGTAGCGGCGGTCGGGCAAATAGAAGAAGTTGCGGTAAATCTCTCCGCACCCGCCCGAAACGGCCAGCGCGCCATCGGCATGACGCGCGCGCTGCGCGGTGCCGTGCGCGCCATTGTCGAAGATGTTGCCGAATGTCGGCAGTCCGTCGAACTGGTGGAAGTTGCGATCGACCAGCGCGGCAAAGGCATCGGGCGCGATCTGCGCCTGCTGCTTGTCATGCCATTCGACCGGAAAGCCCAGCGCTGCGCCGATCGCCTGGGCGATCACGACATCCTCGTCGCCCGGGACGCCATAGACGTAGAGCTGCGGCGCGCAGCCGCGGTCGCGCAGGGCGGCAAGCACGAGCCGGGAGTCGAGCCCCCCCGACAGCGGCGCGCGGACATTGCCACCCAGCGCATCGACATGCGCCTCGACGATGGCGCGCAGCCGCTCACGATGGCGCACGATCATCTCGGACACGGGCAGGTCGCTCGGCGCATCGGGCAGCGGCTTGGCCACGGCGTGCCGGACGGCGCCGGTTGCGGTCAGCTCGACAACGCTGTTGGGCGACAGCGTCCTGAGCTGTTCGAACACCGTGTCGTCACCGACCGGCATGACGTTGAACGCCAGCTCATACACCCCCTGCGCATCGAAGCTGAGGCGCGGAAGTGCGCGCGCGGCGGCGAGGAAGGTGGTGGCGAAGACGCGGTCATCGGTATCGTGGA
Source organism: Sphingomonas sp. BE123 (assembly GCF_031456015.1). Lineage (NCBI taxonomy): Bacteria > Pseudomonadati > Pseudomonadota > Alphaproteobacteria > Sphingomonadales > Sphingomonadaceae > Sphingomonas > Sphingomonas sp. BE123. Next base: position 1,226,207 of record NZ_JAVDTW010000002.1, read on the forward strand.
ACAGCTGGAAGGCCGAGAAATAGTCGCCGAACAGGAAGGTGCGGCGATTGCGGCGGACGAGCGCGACGAACTGGCCGCCGAGCCGGTCCCAGTCGAGTGCGAGCGGGTCCATCGCGAGCAGGGCGGCGAGCGCGGCTTCGCCCATCTTGCCGTCGGCCACCAGCGTTCCGGCAACCGCGACGAGATCGTCGCCGCGCTGGAGCAAGGACGGCGGCCCGGCGATGATGTGGCCGGCGTGGAGCAGGGTCCAGCCGGGCAGGGCCAGTTGGGCGGGTGCGGGGAAGCCCTGTTCCGACAGTACCGCACGCGCCTCACCCAGCGCGGCTTCGGCGAAGCGCGCATCGTCGGTGCGGACAAGGAACAGGCTGGCCATGGCTGTGCTTAGCCCCTTACCCGATCATGCCGCCGCAGGCGCGGGCGACGTGCGCCTTTTGCCCATGGGGCGAATGCCTTCTTCGGCCCGCTTGCGCGCGAGATAGGTGTCGAGGCCGATCTGCGCGCCGACCAGCATGTAGACGAACGGGTTGAGCGCGATGCCGACGAACAGCGACCCGAACAGATAGATGATGTGCCCATGCTGAAGCGCGGTGGCGAGCGGGGCGATCCATGCCTTGTCCGGCGGCGCGGCGCGATAGCGGCGGCGCAGCACCTCCATGCGCAGGATGCCGCCGAGATGGATCATCAGCCACAGGATGAAGCCGGGCCAGCCCTGTTCGCCGAGCATTTCGAAAAAGGCCGAGTGATAGGCGCGTGCCTTGTCGATTTCCGGGGTGCGCACCACCGTGCGGCTGGCGCCTTCGCCGACGATCTCGACCTTGTCATACTTGATCTCGTTCTGGCGATAGGCCTCGAACCCGCCGCCAAGCGGGTGCGTTTTCACATAGTCCCAAGTCCATTTCCACACCTCGATCCGGGTCGAGGCGCTGGCATCGGCGCGATAGGTCGAGATCGTCCCCATCCGCTCGGTGAAGCTGGCGGGGAGGAACGGGATCGACGCGACGGCAAGGAAACCGGCGCCCGCGACGTAGAGGATGCGCCGCTTGACGTCGCGCAGCATCAGGACGGCGAGCAGACCGATGCACAGAAGGCCGGTGCGCGCCTGCGTCCCCACCGGCATCAGCAGGCAGGCGAAGATCAGCGCGTAGCCGAACGCCTTGACCCGCCAGTCGGGCGGGAAGATCGTGCCATAGCGGGTGAACCACAGGATCAGCGGGATCAGGCAGATCGACACGGCGGAGATGATGCTGCCTTCGAACAGGCCGCTGTTATTGTCGACGATCAGCTTGAGCTGGCCATAGCCGCCCCCGCCCAGTGCGGTCTTGACCCCGCCGGCGATGATGATCGTCGCCACCGACAGCAGCATGAACAGGAGCAGCGCCTCGATCCGCAGCCTGGTGCGCAGCGTGAGCGGCAGGAAGATCGCAAAGGCGAGCGATTTCCACACCCAGTCCCATTTGAACGCGGCATCGATCGGGAAATCGGCGTTCACCGTGGTGTAATAGCACCAGCCGAGCAATGCGAGCATCAGCCCCTGACGCGGCGCGACGCGCACGTCGCGCTTGTCGTCCATCGCGAGCCAGGACAGCACCGCGAACGCCACCGCCATCGCCGAAATCGGAAAGGCGTTGAGCAGGAAATAGCTCATCCGCTGGGGCGAGACGATGTCGATATAGACATAGGCGAGCACGAACAGGAACGGCCGGCGCAGGCCGAGCGCGAAGATCGCTCCCAGAAAGGCGATGAAGGCGAGATCACGCACCGGGGCGTTTCCAGCCGCGCCGGGGTTGCGGCGGCTTGCCGTCCGCGCTGTCGTCATCGACCGCCGGGCTGTTCACCAGACGCCAGGCGACGACGAGCAACAGCCCGTGAGTAAGCGCAAGGACCAGCGTGTCGATCATCGTGGGTGCGGGGGCGTTCCTGTTGAGTTGCGGCACCGGCCCGCTCCCCCACCCGGCCACCCATAGAATACACTGTCGTTGGGTGGCCGGGTGGGGGAGCGGGCCGGTGCCGGACACAGGCTTAACCAACTCCGGTTGACGGGCCGTTAAATGATCGCGTGGCAGAGGGACGGCATGCGGATCCTGCATGTCCTCGACCATTCGCTGCCGCTGCACAGCGGCTACACCTTTCGCACGCGCGCGATTTTGAAGGCGCAGATGGAGCGGGGCTGGACCGTCGCGGGGGTGACCGGGCCGCGTTATCATACCGGCGATTCGCCGTTCGAAACGCTCGACGGGATCGACTTTCACCGCACGAAACAGATGCGTCGCTTGCCGCCGGTTATCGGCGAACTGGCCGAGATCGCGACGTTCGCGCGGCGGATCGGGGAGGTGGTCGAGCGGTTTCGGCCCGACATCCTCCACGCGCATTCGCCGGTGATCGACCCGCTCGCGGCGATGCGCGCGGCGAAACGCTATGGCTTGCCGCTGCTCTACGAGATTCGCGCATTCTGGGAGGATGCAGCGGTCGGAAACGGGACCGGGACCGAGAGATCGGCGAAGTATCGCGCGATCCGCGGGCTGGAAACCTGGGCGGCGCGGCGCGTCGACGGCGTGGCGGTGATCTGCGAAGGGCTGAAGCGCGACCTGATCGCGCGCGGGATCGACGCGGGCAAGATCATGGTGTCGCCCAATGGCGTCGACCTGCACCTGTTTGGCGATCCGGCGCCGCGCGACGCGCTACTGGCGGCGCAACTGGGGCTGAAGGGCGCCGACACGATCGGGTTCATCGGCAGCTTCTATGACTATGAGGGCCTGGACGATCTGATCGCGGCGATGCCGGCCTTGCTGGCGCAGCGGCCCGCGGCGCGGCTGGTAATGGTTGGCGGCGGGCCGATGGAGCAGGCATTGCGCGCGCAGGCGGCAGCGTCGAGCGCGGCGCACGCGATCCGCTTTGTCGGGCGCGTGCCGCATGAGCAGGTCGAGCGTTACTACTCGCTGATCGACCTGCTGGTCTATCCGCGCAAGCACATGCGGCTGACCGATCTGGTCACACCGCTCAAGCCGATCGAGGCGATGGCGCAGCACCGGTTGGTTGCGGCGTCCGATGTCGGCGGGCATCGCGAGCTGATTCGGGATGGCGATACCGGCACGCTGTTTCCGCCCGACGATCCGGTTGCGCTGGCGCACGCCGTGGCAGCCGTGTTCGCCGACCGCTCCGGCTGGGACGCACAGCGCGCGCGTGCGCGGCGCTGGGTCGAGGCCGAGCGTAACTGGTCGTCAAACATTTCCCGCTACGAACCTGTTTACCAAAGACTGATCGACGCCCGATCACGGGAAGCCACATGGTTGCGTACGCCCTCGTTCAACGCCTGACCCCGAATATCGCGCTCGCGCTTGCGGGCGTGGCCGGCGCGTGCGCGGTTGTGGCGAGCCTGGCGCTGCCGACCGCGCTTCTCGAGGATCTCGTGCTCCGAAGCGGGATCGCTGCGTTCGTTCCCGCTGCCGAACCGCCGCTGGGACTGACTGCGCGGCTGTGCCTGGGCCTGTTTTCCGGCGGTCTGGTCACCCTGATCGCATGGATGGGGCTGTCGGCCGTGATGGCGTGGCGCGAGTCGCGCGACACCGACGAACCGGAGGGCGAGCGCCGCCCGACCGTGCGGCGCGCCGATGCGCATCCCGACGCGCGGCCGCGCGAACCGCTGCGCGCGCGCGATCTGGAGCCAGCCGGCACGGTGACGCTCGCCGATGCGCTGGCCCCGCTCGATCTGGCCGATCCGCTGCCCGACGAGCCGGCGATCGCGATGGGGCCGCCGAGCGAAGGGCGCCCGCTTCACGCGGCGCTTCCCGAAGTTCAGGACCTGCCGGCCGATCTGGACCAGCCTTTGGCTGCGTTCGATCCGGCGGCGATCCCGGCGGTGCCGATGGCACCCCCGCCGCCCGTGCGCCCGTTGCGCCGGCGAACCCCGCGCATGCCGATCTATGACGCCGGCGAACGGTTCGAGACGTTCGAGCTGACGCCGCCGGTGCGCCCGGTGCCACAGGTTCAGGCGGAGCCGTCGCCGGCAGCGCCGCAACCGATCGCCACCCCGCAGACCGAGGCGAGCGTCCAGGCGCTGCTCGAACGGCTGGAACGCGGCCTTGGCAAATTCGCGCCGCCGCCGCCCGAGCCGGAGCCCGACCCTCGGCGCAAGCTGGAAGACGCGCTGTCCGAGCTGCGCCGGATGGCAATGCGCGCCTGACGCGGTCCGGCGCTCAGCGCGCCTCGACGGTCAATACCCCGATCTGCAACTCGACCCGATCATCGATCCGGGTCCATGCGTCGAGCGTGAGATCGGCGACGAGATGACCGCGCAGGTCGAACTCCGCCTCGGGCAGTCCGGCAATCCAGCGGTCCAGCGCGGGCGACGCGACGGCGGCGAGCGAGAGGGCGTGGCGGGCGCCGGCAAAGGTCGCGCTCGCCCAGCGCGTCCATCCCGCCGACACGATCGCCATGTCGACCCCAGCCGCCCGCGCCTGACCGCTCAGGGCGCGTTCGAGCAGCACCCCGGCATCGGGACCGCGGCTCATCGTGCCAGCTCCCGGCCCGGTGCAACGGGCTGACGCGCCAGCTGTGCCTCGATCCGCGCGCAGATTTCCGGTCCCGGCATGCGCCCGTTGCGCAAATCATCGACCAGCCGCGGATCGTTGACCGCCAGCCGCCCGAATTTGGTCCGCGGCATGTCATAGCGCCGCAAATATCGTTCGATCTTTCCCAAGATAGCCATCGCCTTTCCCTCATCCGCCGAGACCGCCCCCGACTCATGCGTTCATTAAATGTTCTCATTTCCAACTTGTCTAGGAAAAATCCTGCGACTATGATTGCCGCATGGAACCCGAGCAGCAGCGTGAGGCATTGGAACGGGCGGCAGCGGATCGCGGCGAATCGCTGGCGGCGCTGTCGCGGCTGATCGGGCGCAATCCCGCCTATCTTCAGCAATATGTCACGCGCGGCAGCCCGCGGGTGCTGGCGGAAGCAGACCGGCGGCGGCTGGCGCGCTATCTGGGCGTCAGCGACGCGGCGCTGGGCGGTCCGGTGAACGAAGCGCTGGTGGCGGTGGCGCGGGTCGATGCCGGGGCGGCGGCCGGCCGCGGGCGCGTGGTGGACAGCGAACGGGCCCGTCCGCTCTTGCTCGACCCGGCATTGCTGCGGCGATTGGGCGTGCGCGCCGACATGGCGTCGACGATCCGGGTGGAGGGGGCGTCGATGGAGCCGACGCTGTGCGATGGCGACGAGATTCTGGTGGACGGTGCGCGGCGACTGCCCGGGTCACGCCCCGCAATCCATGTGTTTCGCCGCGACGGACTGCTGGCGGTGAAGCGGCTGCGGCTGATGGGTGGAGAGGTCGAGCTGGCGAGCGACAACCCGGATTACGGGCGTGAGGTCGTACCGCTGGCGGCGATCGACGTGGTCGGGCGGGTAGTGTGGATGCACCGCGCGCTGCTGTGAGGCGCGATCAGCCCGATTTCCAGCGGAAGCGATAGGTGATCCGGCTGCGGATCGGATTGCCTGCGGCATCCTTGGCCGGCGTGAACTTTGCGCGTTCGCGGATGACGATGCAGGTCTGTGCGTCGAGCGTGGCGACGCCGCTGGTGCTTTCGACGATACAGTCCCGGATCGCGCCGGTCTCGTCGATCAGCAGCGATACCCCGGTCGATCCATCGCGCCCCTCGAAATTGGCCTGGGCGGGAAAGTCGTCAGCGCTGACATAGCGCGCGGGCGAACGCTGGGCGATGGCGCGGGTCGCGATCCGCGCGGCGCCCGTCTCATCCGCATTCCAGTGGCTGCGCAGATCGGTGTTGCACGTGTCCATCGCGCGCGCCGCCGCGGCAAATCCGGTGGTTGCGAGGGTGAGGTCGAGGCTGCCGCCGTCAATGCGCAATGCGGTGCCACGCGTGAGGCGGTCGAAATCCTCCCGCGTCAGATTGATCCAGTAGATTTGCGTCTTTGACCGCTTCGGCGTGAATACCAGGGCGGTGGTCGCCAGATCGCCCAGCTTGACGTTGAAATGGACCGCGTTGCGGTAGGGGCCCGTGCGCGACAGGACCATGTGGATCGTCTTGCCGTCGATCGATGGCTTGAACAGGAAGGTGGTCGGCGCCTTGGCATCGCCATAGCGCTGCATCGCTGCGCAATGGGTCTGACCCCAGTCGACGGTCCATTTGCCCAGCGGCGGGAGCGGATCGGCAACGGGGGCCTGGAGCGCGGCCGCGAGGAAAAGAGCGAGCATCGGGAAAGACTTGCACAGCCCGGCCCGGCCTGCAAGCGCGACCGGCTAGCGGCGCGCGCGCAGCCAGTCGACCAGCGCGATCAGCAGCACCAGCGCGGTGCCGACGCCCAGCCCGATGACAAAGCCGAGCGACGCCTGGCCATAGCGGACACCGATGATCGCGCCGAGGATCAGCGACAGGGCGAGCAGGGCGCCGCCGGCGATCGGCGCGGGCTTTGACGGACGGTTCATGCGTCCGCCATGCCACGTCCCGCGCGGGGACGCCACCGTCCCGTGACGGTACGCGTGGCACGGCGCTGGCGGGATGGTTGATGGAGATTCACCCTCGAACCCCGCGCGCGAGCGGGATTCCCGCGCGGCTGGCACGGGCAGTGCGTGCATGGCGCGCGTGACCGTTCAAGGAAACCCGATGTCGCCCATCCCCTATCTTGCCGACCGCGCGCATGTGCATGACGCAACCGACCTGATCCGCACCTTTGGCGAGGATGCGGGGTTGCACGCGGCGGCGCGCGCGGATCGCTATCGCGACCTTGGCAATCACATCAATTTCTGTCGCTGGCGGCAGATCGAGCGGCTGATCGTGCTGATGAGCATCAAGCGCGCCGTCGGCACGGTGCACTAGGACAGACGCCGCGCGGCGCGTTGGCGCCGATTATGACGTGCGGACCCGTTGTGGCGGTGCGTCCGGCTTCCTAGCTTCGGTGCGAACCATGTCAGGAGAGACTATGCGTAGCGCTGAAGCCGTCGCCGGAATGCTGTGCCCCGTGTGCAAGGTCGGCCTTCATATGAGCGATCGGCAGGGGATCGAGATCGACTATTGCCCGCAATGCCGGGGCATCTGGCTGGATCGCGGCGAGCTCGACAAGATCATCGAGCGCAGCGCGGTGGCCGAGGCGCCGGTCGCGCAACAGGCACCGCAACCCGCGATGCCGCCCCAGCCCCCGATGCCGCCGCAAGGCAGTCCGTGGCCGCAGCCGGGCGGCTACCCGCAGCAACAGGGCTATGGCGGCGGCTATGGCCATCAGGGCCACGATCCGCGGTACTACAAGCACAAGCGCAAGAAGAGCTTTCTGGAAGAGCTGTTCGACTGAGGTAAAATATCATAGCAATGCGGTATGCGATTGTCCGCTGCCGCATTGCTCTCCAGTTTTGCGTTCGCGCTTGGCGGGTGCAATCTCGTCGTCACCGACACGCCATTCTTCATGCAAGACCCGTCCGCGCCGACACTGCGCAACGGGTTGTGGCGATCGGTCGAGGCTGACTGCCGGTTTGACGAGCACAAGCCGGTCGAGCGATGGCCGGAGTGCGCCGAGTGGACCGTCGTCCGAGATGGCGAGACGCTGAACTTCGGCACGGCTGATGGCGAACAACGCGGACCCAGACGCTGGGTAACGGAGCGCTATGTCGTCGCGCCGGGGGATCCCCTGATCCTCCAGCAATCGTGCGCCGCTGGAGAAGGGACGGACCCGCTCTATTGCTATTACGGCATCCGGGTTCGCGCCGCTGACGCCAGCGGTCGCGTGACTCAGTTCGATGGATGGAATGTGAGTTGCGGCCCGCTCGCGGAGGGGGACCGGGTAACGACTGCGCCGTGGCCGGGATTGTCGATCAAAGACGATGGCTGCATCCCCGATTCCGCCGATGCCATTCGCGGCGCAGCGAAGCGCTCGCTAGAGCTGGATCGCAAGGGCATGCCGCCCGTGCAAATACGGTGGGTTCGGGACGGTTACCGATGAGGAGAAGTCCTCCCCTGAGCAGGCTCAGGGGAGGAATCTGCATCACGCCAGCGCGCCGACCATCGCCTTCACTTCCATGAATTCGGCGAGACCGTATTTGCCGTGCTCGCGGCCATTGCCGCTCTGCTTGTAGCCGCCGAACGGCAGGTCGGGGTTGGGCTGGCCACCATTGATATAGACCATGCCGGCGCGCAGCCGGGGGGCGACGCGCTTGACCGCTTCGGGGCTGCCGAACACCACCGCCGACAGGCCGTAATCGGTGTCGTTGGCGATGCGGACGGCGTCTTCCTCGGTTTCATAGGGGATGATCGTGACGACGGGGCCGAAGATCTCCTCACGCGCGATCGTCATGTCGTTGCGCACGCCGGAGAACAGCGTCGGCTTGACAAAATAGCCGGTTTCGATCCCGTCGGGACGGCCCGGGCCGCCGGTTTCAAGCGTCGCACCTTCCTCCAGCCCCTTGCGGATCAGGCCCTGGATCTTCTCCCACTGGGTCTTGTTGACGACCGGGCCGATATGACGGCCCTCTTCTGCAGGGTTGCCGCAGGTGGTCGCCTTCATCACCTCGACGGCGGCGGCGGCGGCGTCCTTCTCCAGCGCGGCGGGGACGAGCAGGCGGGCAGGGGCGATGCAGCTCTGGCCGGAGTTCAGCAGAACGCTGAACAGCGTGCCCTTGACCGCTGCCGCGACATCCGCGCCCTCGAGCATCAGCGAGGGCGACTTGCCGCCCAGTTCCTGATGCACGCGCTTGACCGTCTCGGCGGCGTTCTTGGCGACCGCGATGCCGGCTCGGGTCGACCCGGTGAAGCTCACCATGTCGACGTCCTTGTGCTTGCTGAGCGCGGTACCGACGCCGGGTCCGTCGCCATTGACGAGATTGAACACGCCGGCGGGCACGCCCGCCGCGTCCATCACCTCGGCAAAGATCGCGGCGCAGCTCGGCGCTTCCTCGCTGGGCTTGAGGATCATCGTGCAGCCGGCGGCGAGCGCGGGGGCGACCTTCGACACGATCTGGTTGAGCGGCCAGTTCCACGGCGTGATCATCGCGACGACGCCGATCGGTTCGTGGACGACCAGGCTGTTGCCCACCGCTTCCTCGAACTGGAAGTCCTTGAGCGCGCGGGCGGCGGACATCAGATGGCCGATGCCGGAGCCGACCTGCGCGGTCTTGGCAAGGCTGAGCGGGGCGCCCATTTCGGCGCTGATCGCCTGCGCCATGTCGTCCATGCGCGCCTTGTACTCGGCAATGACACGTTCGATCAGCGCGAGGCGATCCTCGACGCTGGTGCGGCTGAAGGTTTCGAACGCTGCCTTGGCGGCGGCCACCGCCTTGTCGACATCGGCCTGGGAGCCCAAAGTGATTTCGGTAGTCGCAGATTCCGTAGCGGGATCAATGACTTGGTGGGTGGTTCCGCCGTCGCTTTCGACCCATTGGCCGCCGATATAGTGTTTCAGATAGCTGCGCATCCTGCCCTCCGGCTTTTTGAGTATCGGGTATGGTCGTTTATGTGGCGAGCCGGGGCAGGGGTTGCAACCTGAAACTTAATCCGGTCAGCCATTGCCGGGATAGGGTGCGGCCTTGAGCAGTCCGGCGAGGTGCGCGGCATTGCCGGCGACCATCGCGGCGGTTTCCCTGACCTTCTTGGGCGTCGTGTCGAGGTCCTGAAAGTCGGTCGAGCCCATTGCTTCGCCAACCCAGTAACAGGCGGCGACCGCGGGGATGGTGTAGCCGACATCGTTCAGCGCCTGAAACAGCTGGGCCGAACTGAAATGCGCGCCGTCCTCATTGCCGACAATCGCGGCGATCGCGACCTTGGCGTAGCTCGGCATCCGGCCCTGGTCGTCGGTTTCGGAGATGAAGGCGTCCATCCGTTCGAGCACGCGCTTGGCGATGCTCGAAATCTGGCCCATCCAGATAGGGCCGCCGAAGATCAGGATGTCGGCGGCGAGGATCTTTTCGCGCAATGCGGGCCAGTCGTCGCCATCGCCCTCGTCCGACGTCACCCCGGGCTTGATGTTCAACGCGGCGACCCGGACGGTTTCGGTGATCGTGACATCCTGTTTGGCGAAGGCGTCGGCAAGGACCGCGATCATCGCATCGGTGGAGGAGCGCTCGGACTCGTCGGCCTTGAGCGTGCAGTTGAGGGCTAGGGCGTTCAGCATCCCTGCACGACGCGCGGGGATGCGAAAGCGTTCCGTCAGTCGCGCTTTTCCCGGCTCAACCGCGTGATGAATGCCGCGCTGCGCATTGCCTGAAGCGGGATCGAACCGAGGTCGATCCATTCGCCCACGGCATGCGCGCCGCCACCGGCCACGCCCAGCCCGGCGAGCGTGTCGACGTCCGCCGCGACGAACGCGCTGTCGGCTGCGCCGCGGCGGGCCGGGTCCATCTCGGCCATTTCGGGGAGCTTCAGGTCGCGGTTGACCGCGTTGAGTTTGGCCAGCAGCGCGCGGTTGCCGGCGGTCGGCGCCATCGGGGGATAGCCTTCCTGAAAATCGAGGCTGGCGGTGGTTCCTGGCAGGTTCTGGGCGACAATCGCCTGCATCGCGGCGCGGGTCCTGGCCTCCTGCTCAGGCGTCAGCGCGCGCAGGTCGCCGCGCGCGACCGCCTCGGCAGCGACGATGTTGGTCTTGCCGCCCGCGCTGACCTGATAGTTGTTGTCGGCGAGGGTGGCGGGGGTGCCGGCGGCCATCACCCCGACGTTGAAGGTCAGGTTCGGCTCGGGCAGCGTCCGGCGAAACGCATCGAGGATGCGGGCGAGTTCATAGGCCGCGCCATAGCCAAGGCCGGCGCCGAACACGCCGCTGCTGTGCCCGGTCTTGCCCGTGGTGCGCAGCGTCCAGTTGATCGAGCTGCGCCGGGCAACGGTGCCGAGATCGGCGCCGTCCTCCCGCGCGAGATTTTCATATTCGAGCGCGACATCGGCCCATTTCCCCGCAGCGATCAGGTCGCGGCGCGCAATCTCCATCGGGGCGCCGGTGCGCTCTTCATCGCCGGTCAGCACGATCTTGATATCGGCGTTTTTCAGCGTCCCGGCGGCCTGCATCGCGCGCATCGCGGCGATGATGACGACGATCCCGCCCTTGTCGTCGCCGATGCCCGGCCCGGTCGCGCGATTGCCGTCGCGGACAAAGGTCTGGAACGGCGATTCGGGCTCGAACACGGTGTCGAGATGCGCGATCAGCAGGATGCGCTTGCCCTTGCCATTGCCGGTGTGCGTGGCGACGAGATGCCCGGCGCGGCCGGTTTCCTTCATGTCGATCCACTCGACCGCAAAGCCCAATGGCTCGAGCTCGGCGCGGACCATCTGGCCCACCTTGGTCACGCCAGCGATATTGAGCGAGCCGCTGTTCTGGTTGACCAGCCGTTCCAGCAGCGCGACGTGGCGGTCGGTTTCGGCGGTGATGGTCGCGGCCATCTTGCTTTCGGCGGGGGTCTGCGCGGCGACCGGAGCGGCAACCAGCAGGGCGAGCGGGGCGAGAGCGCGGAACATGCCGCCACCCTAACGCGCGCGCCGCGAAAGGGAATGGCGCCGCGTCGCTTTGGCGCGTTCGAATATGCGGTATCGAAATCCTGTTGGAGCGCAAAATTGCGCAAAGCGAACATGTCGCGGCACAATGCGCCGCCGGTCACCGCCGGCGTGTCGCATCGTGCCGCGCCATGTCCTGCAACGCGACGCTACTCGATCCCGAGCGCCGCCTTGATGTCTGCCCAGGCGACATATTTGAAGTTCTGGGCCTTGGGCAGGTTGTAGCCATCCTGTGCCACGAACAGCCCGCCGGGATAGGTGGGACCGAAATCGCCCGGGGCGAAATCGATCCCGTCGGTTTCTTCCGTAGCGCCGATGTTGCTGCCCGCGGCGATCCGGAAGCGACCGACATAGGAATCGTCGGAGAGGCGATAGACGGTATAGGCGTGGTCGCCCTGGCTGGAGACGATCACGTAACCGCCATTGCCGGTGCCTTCGGGCGCGAGCGTCACGCCCTCGACATCGATCACCAGTTTCTGACCGTCCGCCGGGGCGATCAGCGTGCCGGCGACCGGGCCGTCGGCGCGCGCGTCGAAGCGCCACAGCCCGACATTTTCCTCGCCGACATAGAGGCGACCGGTGCGGTCGTCGGCGGCGCAGCCCTCCGACTGGGTGGCGAGCTTCATCGTGCGGACGATCGTGCCGGTGGGCGTGGCGCCCGACAGGTCGAGCGCAACCTGGCGGATCGTGCCGTCCTTGATCACGTTGAACGCGTGCAGCGTACCGCCGACCTTCATCAGGCAGACGCCATAGGCTTCGCCCGGACCGACCGGGACGGTGCCGAGCGGGACCAGCTTCACCGCCGCAGTGTCGAGCCGGAACAGCGCGAGCTTGGCATTCTTGCGGTCGTTGCGGTCGCTCGCCGCGACGATGATGCCAGCGGCGCCCATGTCCTTGAGGTCGACATTGTTGACCTGGCCCGCATCGATGAAGAAGCGGTCCTTGCCGCTCAGGTCATAGACGTGCAGCCCGGCCTTCTTGTCGGTGCCGACGATCAGGCTGGCGGCGGGGTTCGCCGGGTTGCGCCAGATCGCGGGATCGTCCGCCGCATCCGCATTGGCGGTGCCGACGGCGTCGGTCTCGCCGCGCGCCTGAACGCTGGCGGCAGGAGTGGTGGGAACCACCGGGACCTTGGCCCCGGTGGTCGCACAGCCTGCTGCCACGAGGGGCAGCAGGCACAGGGTCAGTTGCTTGATCATCAGAAGGCGAGACGTGCCATGACCTGGAACACCGGGCCAGCGGTTTCGCTTTCGAGTTCATATTCGTCGAACGTGCCGGTCCGCTGCTCGGCGGTGAGGTTGTACTTGTCGAACACCTCTGCCTTTGCCCCGTCGAGCAGGTTCGAGCCGACCGCGCGGATCGTGAACGCCTTGCCGATCCGCTTCTCGACGAAGATTTCGAGGTCAGCGCCATAGGTGGTGCGGACTTCTTCGGCGACCAGACGGTCGATCGCCGCACCCTGCTTGCGATAGGTCGCGCCGAACGCCGCGCCGAAGCTGGGAATGTCCTGGATGAAGCCGAAATTGTACACGATGTTCGACTGGCCGTTGAAGCGGCGCTCGCCCAGTTCGTCGGTGATGTCGCTTTCGAGCAGCGACAGATTGCCGAAGATGCCGGTGTCGGGCAGGCCGAGGAAGCCGAGGCTGGTCGAGACGTCGAACTCGATACCGTAAACCTGGCCATCGCCGGTGTTGCGCGGCTGATAGACCCAGGTGCGGTCGCCCGTGGGATCGTCCGCGGCACCGGGGACGCCGGTATTCGCGATTTCGATCAGGTCGGTGATGCTGCGGTAGAAGACGTTGACGCCGATGACACCGGTACGGCCGAGGCGATGTTCATAGCCAAGGTCCGCGCCCCAGGCCGATTCCGGCTTAAGCAGCGGGTTGCCGAGGAAGTCGTTGTCGCCCAGTTCTTCCTCGAGCAGGATCGGCGAGGCATCGTCGAAGCGCGGGCGGCGGACGGTGCGCGCGCCCGACACGGTGATGCGGCCGTTGCCGACCTCGATCTTGGCCGAGGCGCTGGGCAGCAGGTGGCTGTAGTCGGTGTCGATGCTGAGACCGCCCGGGGTCAGGTCGCGGATCGCGACGTCGGTGTTTTCCCAGCGGACGCCGACTTCCCACTTCACTGCGCCCGACTTGCCCTCGATCAGCGCGTACAGATCCTTGCGCTGTTCCTCGATCGTGCTGAAGCCGCCGGGGATCGGAGCCCAGCCGGTGTACGCGCCGATATTGCTGTCGGGCGTCGCGGCGAACTGATCGTAGCTGGCATGGAGCGCGGTCGGCAGGTTGAAGCGCTGGCGCGCCGCTTCGATGATGTTCGTGTCGCGGTCCTTGTCCTGGTAGAAGCCGCCCACGGCGACGTCGATCCCGTCGCTGACCGGCACCTTGTGTTCGAAGCCGAGCGAGAATTCCTGATCGACGATGCGGGTGTCGAACCGGTCGCCGGTGAAGCGCGGGGCCGAACGGTCGAAATCGATTTCGTTTTCGGTCTCGAACTGGTTGTCGATGAACTTGGCAAAGCCGGCCTTCAGCTTGGTCTCGCCAGCCGCCCAGACGTGGCTGACCTTGCCGGCGAGGCTGTAGTTGTACTGAAGGATGTCGTTGATGTTCGAATTGTCGGTGAGCAGGTTGCCACCCGCGCGAACCGAACCGTTGATCGCGGTGAGATCGTCATATTCGAACGAGCGTTCGGTCTCGAGCCGGTCGGTGTGCACCCAGAAGCCCGAAATCTCGACATCGGTGGTTTCGGTATCGATCGAATAGCTGGCGTTCAGCGCATAATCGGTGCCGTCGCGAACGTCCGACTGGTCTTCGCGATTGTCGAACTCGGGCACGTTGGTCGGGTCGCCGTTCGCGTCCTCGGCATTGGCGAAGCGGATGCTGAACTTCTGCTTGGGGTTGTAGCGGCCCTGAAGGTTGGCGCCGACGAGCAGGCGGCCCGGGCCGACCTGGGTACCGAACACCGCGCCGACGCTGGGCTTTACCTTGCCATCGTCGAACAGCAGCCCGCCGCCGCGGATATAGCCGCCGTCGAGCTGATAGCCGTCACGCAGCACGATGTTGAGCGTGCCCGCGACCGCATCGCCGGTGCGGCGGGCGGAGGAGGAGCGGACGATTTCGACCTGCTTGACCAGTTCGGCCGGGATGCGATCGAGGAAGAAGCTGCGGTCGGCGTTGGTGCCGGGCACCTTTTCGCCGTTGATCAGGATCTGGGTATAGCCGGGGTCGAGGCCGCGCAGGCGGGCGCCGTCGCTTTCGATCACGTCCGACAGGAAGGTGACGCTGGGCACGCGCTTGAGCGCGTCGCCGGCGGTCAGCGGTTCGAAGCGCTGGAAGAAGTCCTGGTCATAGACCAGTTCGGGCTCGGCACCCTCGCTGCGGTTGCGATAGGCGATCGTGCCCTTCACCACGATTTCTTCGGCCGTTTCGATCTTGTCGTCGGCGGCCGGCTCGGCCTGCTGGGCAGCGGCCGGTGCAGCGCTGGCGAGCGCGACCGAGGCCAGGCTCACGCCGGTGAGCGCGGTGAACAACGTCTTCATTGAGAATCCCCCGATTGAGTCTGGGGGCGCTTAGGGTCGGCGCGTGTCAGTTCACCGCAGTTTCAGTGTCGCTTCGGTTGCGTAACGATGACAGTTGCATGACGTTGCCGATGCGCCACGTCAGCCCTGACGGCGAAAAACGCCCGGGCCTTTCGACCCGGGCGTCTCGCTGTCCGGCGCCGCCTCCCCCGAAGCGGCGACGAAGGGTCCGTCTTACGACGAATAGTACATGTCGAATTCGACCGGCGACGGGGTCATTTCCCAGCGCGCGACGTCTTCGCGCTTCAGCTCGATATAGGCTTCGATCTGATCGCGGGAGAACACGTCGCCCTTGAGCAGGAAGTCCATGTCCGCCTCGAGGCTGTCGAGCGCTTCGCGCAGCGAACCGCACACGGTGGGAACCTGGCTCAGCTCTTCGGGCGGCAGATCATAGAGGTTCTTGTCCATCGGGTCGCCCGGATGGATCTTGTTCTGGATGCCGTCGAGGCCCGCCATCAGCAGCGCGGCGTACGCGAGATAGGGGTTCGCCAGCGCATCCGGGAAACGGAATTCGACGCGCTTCGCCTTGCTGCCCGCACCATAGGGGATGCGGCACGAGGCCGAGCGGTTGCGCGACGAATAGGCCAGCAGCACCGGCGCCTCATAGCCCGGGACCAGACGCTTGTAGCTGTTGGTCGACGGGTTGGTGAAGGCGTTGAGCGCCTTGGCATGCTTGATCACGCCGCCGATGAAATAGAGGCACATGTCCGACAGGCCGGCATAGCCATTGCCCGCGAACAGCGGCTTGCCGCTGTCCCAGATCGACATATGGGTGTGCATGCCCGAGCCGTTATCTTCCTTGATCGGCTTGGGCATGAAGGTCGCGGTCTTGCCATAGGCATGGGCGACCTGATGCACGACGTACTTGTAGATCTGCATGCGGTCGGCGGTTTCGACCAGCGTGCCGAAGGTCAGGCCCAGTTCGTGCTGCGCCGCGGCGACTTCATGGTGATGCTTGTCGCAGGGCAGGCCCATTTCGAGCATGGTCGAGACCATCTCGGCGCGGATGTCGACCGCGCTGTCGACCGGCGCGACCGGGAAATAGCCGCCCTTGGCGCGCGGGCGGTGGCCCATATTGCCGCTTTCATATTCCTTCGAGCTGTTGCCGGGCAGCTCGATATCGTCGAGCTGATAATAGCTGGAGGAATAGGTGTTCTCGAACCGGACATCGTCGAACATGAAGAATTCGGCTTCCGGGCCGACATAGACGGTGTCGCCGATGCCGAGCGACTTGAGATAGGCCTCCGAACGCTTCGCGGTCGAGCGCGGGTCGCGGGCGTAGAGCTCGCCGGTCGAGGGTTCGACGATGTCGCACACCAGGATGAGCATCGGGGTAGCGCTGAACGGATCGACCCAGACGGCGTCGAGGTCGGGCTTGAGGATCATGTCGGATTCGTTGATCGCCTTCCACCCGGCGATCGACGAGCCGTCGAACATCAGGCCGTCGGTCAGCTCATCCTCGCCCAGCACGCTGGCGACCATGGTCAGGTGCTGCCACTTGCCCTTGGGGTCGGTGAAGCGCAGGTCGATCCATTCGATCTCCTGATCCTTGACCATCTTCAGAATGTCGGCGGCGGTGTTAGCCATTGGAACCAAGCCCTTTCTTCGCTGTTCTGGTCCGCCCTGGCGCTGGGCCTGGTGCGGAGAATCATCTTGCGCTGCATTGCAGCTTCGTGAAATTTTTGCAGTGCGTCAATTCGACGCGCTGCGGCGTGTCAGATTGCGTTTTCGTCGCGCTCGCCGGTGCGGATGCGCAGGGCGGTTTCGATCGCGGTGACGAAGATCTTGCCGTCGCCGATGCGACCGGTCTGCGCGGCGTTGGCGATCGCCTCGACCACGCGTTCGGCCAGCGCGTCCTCGACCACCACTTCCAGCTTCACCTTGGGCAGGAAGTCGACGACATATTCGGCGCCGCGATAGAGTTCGGTATGCCCCTTCTGCCGACCAAAGCCCTTGGCCTCGGTCACGGTGATGCCCGACACGCCCACTTCGTGCAGCGCCTCCTTCACCTCATCCAGCTTGAACGGCTTGATGATGGCTTCGATCTTTTTCACGGTTTCACCCCTTTGTGACGCCGGCGCGAGTCCCGACCGGCCCGGTTCCGGCGCCAGCGTGGCGGCGGAATGGGTTGCGATCAAGCGGAACGCCCCTGTCGCGCGACAATGCACGGAGCGTGCCAGTTTCGCGCGCCGCGCTCTTCCGTGGGACGGGGCGGCGCGCGCGTTAACAACTGCCTAACAAATGGGCAGCCGCGCGCCGCGATTGCGCGATTGCGGTGCAGCCTTGCGCGGGCGCAGCGTGGGTGTAATGTCCCCCTATCACACTTCGCTACTTCCATCGTTCGCAAGGATCCTCGATGCGCGCAGCCACGCTTTTGTTCACCGCCCTGCTCGCCGGGGTTGCCGCCACGCCAGTTGCGGCACAGCAGCAGCCGGCGCCGGCCGCGCTGCCCGGCGAAGGGGCCGAGGATGCGCGGCTCAAGGCGCTGTTCCACGCCAGCGACGAGGCGTCGCTCAAGCGCAATCCGCTGATGGCGCTGTTCCGCGGCGACCTGCGCTATGCCGACCAGCTCGGCAGCTATTATACCGACGCCTATGTCGCGGCGGAGAAGGCGGCGGTCGAGGCCGACCTCGCAGCGCTGCGCACGATCGACCGGTCCAGGCTGACCGCGGTCAACCAGATTGCGTATGACGTGTTCGCCGCCGACCAGCAGCGCGCGCTCAAAGGGTTTGCGCCGGCGATCCTGGAAGTGTCCAAATATCTGCCGATCGACCATTTCACCGGCTTCCAGTCCTTCTACCCCGATTTCGCGTCGGGGCAGGGCGCGGCGCCGTTCAAGACGGTGGCGGACTATGACAACAACCTGAAGCGCAACGCGCAGTACGCGGAGACCTATGACCGGGTGATCGGCCTGTTCCGACAGGGGATGCAGCGCAAGATCGTCCAGCCCAAGCTGGTCGTCACCAACATGATCGGCCAGTTCGACAATCTGATCGCGCAGGGGGTGGAGGGGTCGGTCTTCTACGCGCCCGTCACCAAATTCCCGGACGGGATTCCGGCGGCGGATCAGGCGCGGCTGAAGGCGGCCTATGCGCGCCAAGTGCGCGACGTGATCCTGCCCGCGCACCAGAAGATCCGCGATTTCCTGGCCAGCGAATATCTGCCCGCCGCGCGCGACAGCGTGGGCACGTCGGCGCTGCCCGGCGGGGCCGCGCTCTATGCCTATGCGATCGAGAGCAACACGACGCTGCCGCTGACCGCCGATTATGTTCACGATCTGGGGCTGGCGGAGGTCAAGCGCATCCTGACCGAGATGGAGGCGCAGAAGGCCAAGGTCGGGTTCAAGGGGACGCTGCAGGAATTCTTCACGCATCTGCGCACCGACAAGCGCTTCCAGCCGGAAAGCGCCGATGCGTTGCGCGCCGGATATGAAGCGATCGGCAAGCGGGTGGATGCGCGGATCGGCGAGCAATTCTCGCTGATTCCCAAGGCGCCGCTCGAGATCCGGCCGGTGCCGGCCTATCGCGAAAAGACCGATGCGGCGGGCAGCTATTCGCAGGGCACGCCGGACGGGTCGCGGCCCGGCATATTCTACTTCAACGCCTATGACCTGCCGACGCGCTACACCTGGGGCATGGAAACGCTCTACCTGCACGAAGGCGCGCCGGGGCATCATTTCCAGATCAGCCTGGCCCAGGAGAATGCGGCGCTGCCCGCCTTCATGCGCTTTGGCGGGAACACCGCCTATGTCGAGGGCTGGGCGCTCTATGCCGAGACGCTGCACGACGAACTGGGCGTCGCGGTCGAGCCGTATCAGCGCATGGGTGGCCTGAACGACGAGATGCTGCGCGCGATGCGGCTGGTGGTCGATAGCGGGCTGCACGCCAAGGGGTGGAGCCGCGACCGGGCGATCGATTACATGGTCACCAACTCGCCAATGTCGAAGACCGACGCGATTGCCGAGGTCGAACGCTATATCGCGATGCCGGGCCAGGCGCTGTCGTACAAGATCGGCCAGCTGACGATCCTGAAGGCCAAGGCCAAGGCAAAGGCGACGCTCGGCGCCAAGTTCGATCCGCGCGGCTTCCATGCCGCGGTGCTCGACACCGGCGCGCTGCCGATGCCGGTGCTGGAGAAGAAGATCGACGACTGGGTGGCGGGGGTGAAGTAGCGGGCGGTCAGCGCCGCGACGCCTTCCACGCCGCCTCGACCATCAGCCGGGCCGCTTCGGTGCGTTTGCGGGCGAGGGCGAGGTCGCTGAGATTGGCGCGGATCGCGTCGCCGGTGAAGCGGGTCGAGGTGCGGGCAGCGAGTGCCAGCCGCGCCGGGGCGAGCGCGGCGGCGGCGCGGCCCGACTGGA
This sequence comes from Sphingomonas sp. BE123, assembly GCF_031456015.1. NCBI lineage: Bacteria > Pseudomonadati > Pseudomonadota > Alphaproteobacteria > Sphingomonadales > Sphingomonadaceae > Sphingomonas > Sphingomonas sp. BE123. The sequence goes on from NZ_JAVDTW010000002.1 coordinate 1,245,618, forward strand.
GCAGGGCGCGGGCGAAGGGTTCGGCAACGGCGAGCATCTGCGGACTGTCGAGGCCATAGATCCGGGTGCTGGCGTCGAGCCGCTCGGCAAAGCGGCGCGACCCCTCCGGCTTGCCCTGAAGCGTCAGGTTGGCGGCCAGCGCGAGGAGCGCGGCGGTGCGATATTCGCCCTCCCACGGGATCATGTCATTGCCCTCGATCCGGGCGAGCAGCAGGCGGCGGATCGGCTCGGCCTGCGCGGCGCGACCCTGACGTTCGAGCAGGTGCGCGAGGCGGGCGCGGGCGAAGACATTGGGGTCGTCGAACATCGCGGCGATGTTCATCTTCTCATCGCTGTCGCCAAGCGCCAGCGCTTCGCGCGCATGTGCCTCTGCGTCAGCGAGCGCGCCCGACGCCTCGAGCGCATCGGCGCGGGCCAGCAGATAGAACATGCGCCGCCATGCGTTGATGTCCTTTGCCGCGCGGACCCGGGCGATGCCGTCGGCGGTGAAGGCGAGCGCATCGCCGACCAGCCCGCGGCCGAGCAGGGAGCGGGTGATCCCCTCGAACGCCTCCCGCGCATCGTCCGGTTCGTAATTGTCGTAGCGCAGCGCCAGCGCCCAGATGCGACGGTAGAGCAGCTCTGCCTCCGCCAGCCGGTTCTGCGCTTCGACCGACGCGGCGAGTTCGAGAACGAACATCAAGGCGCCGTTGGATTCGGGGCCCCAGCGCTTCTCGGCCAGCGCGAGCAGGTCGATCAGGATCGGTTCGGCTTTGGCCGGGTCGCCGGTTTCGACATAGAGGTTGGCGAGCACCGATCCGACATTCTGCAACGGCAGATCGTCGATCTTCAGCGTGCGGCGATAGAGCGGCCAGACGCGTTCATAAATGGCGATGGTGGCGGCATTGCCGCTGCCGCTCTGGCCCGCGACCTCGATCAGCCGGTCGGCGGCGCGGCGGGAGAGCGCGCTGCCGGGGCTGTCGCCGACCGCCTGCTGCACCGCGCGGATGCCGGCATCGACTTCGCCCAGCGCAAACATCAAGGCGAGTTCGGCGTCGGCGGGCGGGGTGCCGGGCTTGCGCGCCTTGGCGAACGCGGCGCGGGCTCCGGCAAAGTCCCCGGCGGTGCGCAGGATCTGCCCCTGCACGCGGTACAGATCGCGCACCGCGTCGGGCGCGCGGGCGGCGGGGCGGTCGAACGCGGCGATGGCGAAGGCGACGAGGCGGGCGGCGCGGGGCTTGTCCTGCCCACCCCAATTCTGGACGCTGAGCGCGCGTTGCGCCATGTCCTTGGCAAAGGCGATCTCGAACGCCGGATCGGGCGCCGCGAGGAAGGGGGCGAGGAAAGCGGTCGCGCGATCCTCTTCCCCGGCGAGGACCAGGCCGTAGCTCATGTAGAACAGGTCATCGACATCGTCTGGCGTAACCGGGCCGGTCTCGCCGCTGCGTTCCGCCGCGCGCAGCAGGTTGAACGCGCTGGTCCGCCATGCCCAGCGGGCAAAGGTCGCGAAATCGCGGACCTTCATCGCGGCGCTGCGTCCTTCGAGCCAGCGCGAATAGACGTCGAACTGGGTCATGCCCTGCATCTGTGCGACATCCTCGGCGGGGGCGGCGAGCGCGAGCGCTTCGCGGATCAGCGGCGCGGCATGGGTGCGGCGGCCGGAGATGAGGTGCCGGGTGGCCTGAATCAACAGGGTGTCGGCGCGCGCCTGAACCTCGGGCGGGAGTGCGGGGAACTGGACCGGGGGCGGGGCAGGGGCATCCTGCGCCTGCGCGGGCAAGGCGACGAGCAGGCCGAGGGCCAGGACGGTGATACGCATGCGATCCTCCCGCGCGGCGTTGTGGCAGCGGGTGGCAGAGGCGGCAACGGTTGAAATCGGGCGGGGGCTTCGGCCGTTAAATCCTCCCCGGCAAGGGGGAGGATTATTTGGGACTCAAATCGTCTGTCCCGCGGCCCAGCCGCTCGACCAGGCCCATTGGAAATTATAGCCGCCGAGCCAGCCGGTGACGTCGACCGCTTCGCCGATGGCGTAGAGGCCGGGGGCGGTGCGCGCCTCCATCGTTTGCGATGACAGGTCGGCGGTGCTGATGCCGCCGATCGTCACTTCGGCCTTGGCGTATCCCTCGGTGCCATTGGGGTGGAAGGTCCAGGCGGCAAGCTGGCGCTCGGCTTGCGCGAGGCGCTTGTCGGAAGCGTGCTGGAGTTCACCGTCGAGTGCGAGCTGATCGGCGAGCGTGTCGGCGAGGCGGTTGGGCAGGGCGTCGCCGAGCAGCTTGCGCAGCGTGGTGCGCGGCGCGGCGCGCTTGGCTTGCGTCAGCCAGCCGGGGGCGCGGTCGGGCAGGAAGTCGATCGCGACCGGCTGGCCGTGGCGCCAATATGAGCTGATCTGGAGGATCGCGGGGCCGGACAGGCCGCGATGGGTGAAGAGCGCGGCTTCGCGGAAGGTCGTTTTGCCGGCGCTGGCGGCAACCGGGGCGGCGACGCCGGAAAGTTCGCGGAACAGTATTTCGTCGCCGCCGAGCGTGAGGGGGACGAGCGCAGGGCGGGGCTCGACCACCTTGAGCCCGAACTTGCGGGCGAGGTCATAGGCGAAGCCGGTCGCGCCCATTTTGGGGATCGAGGGGCCGCCGGTGGCGATCACGAGCGCGGGAGCGGTGGCGGTGCGATCGCCCCAGGTGACGGTGTAGCGGCCGTCGGCGTGGGTGACGTCGCGGATAGCATGGCCTAGCGCGATTTCGACTCCGCCTTTCTCGCATTCGTCCAAAAGCATCGCGACGATCTGCCTCGCGCTGCCGTCGCAGAAGAGCTGGCCGAGCGTCTTTTCGTGCCAGGCGATGCCGTGCCGGTCGACCAGCTCGATAAAGTCATGCTGGGTGTAGCGGCGCAGCGCGGACTTGGCGAAATGCGGGTTGGCGGAGAGGTAGCGGTCGGGGGCGATGCCGAGATTGGTGAAATTGCACCGCCCGCCACCGGAGATCAGGATCTTTTTCCCGACCTGATCGGCATGGTCGATCAGCAGCACGCGGCGGCCGCGCTGGCCGGCGGTGAGCGCGCACATCAGGCCGGCGGCGCCAGCGCCGAGGATGATCGCGTCGTAGGTCATGATCCTCCCCGGAACGGGGAGGGGGACCATCCGAAGGATGGTGGAGGGGGCCCGAGGCAAGGGAGTCCGGTGCCTCGGGCCCCCTCCACCACGCCGCTTCGCGTCGCGGTCCCCCTCCCCGTTCCGGGGAGGATTGGATCGTTCACCGCAGTTTCGCGATCGACAGGCCGTCTTCCTTGGCGCGGTCCTTGACCGATTCCTCGCTGCGGGTCAGCGCCTTGGCGATGGCTTTGAGCGCCATGCCCTTTTTCGCGAGCGTGTGCAGCTTCTGGATCTCGTCCTGCCGCCACGGCTGGCGGTGACGTTCGAATTTTCCCTCGGCCATGTCAGGCGCCAACTCTCACAAATACGGCGGGTTGTGGCGGCCGGTGGGCGACTGGGTGAAGATCTCGCAGCCGGTCTCGGTAATGCCGATCGAATGTTCGAACTGCGCGGAGAGTGAGCGGTCGCGGGTGACCGCCGTCCAGCCATCGTCGAGCAGCTTCACATCGGGGCGGCCGATGTTGATCATCGGTTCGATCGTGAAGAACATGCCGGGCTTGAGCTCAGGCCCGGTGCCGGGGCGGCCGACATGGACGACTTCGGGCGCATCATGGAATACGCGGCCAAGGCCGTGGCCGCAGAAGTCGCGGACGACGCCGTAGCGATGCTTTTCGGCGTGGCGCTGAATCGCGTGGCCGATATCGCCCATCGTGTTGCCGGGCTTGGCCATTTCGATGCCGATCATCAGGCATTCATAGGTGACGTCGACCAGCCGCTTCGCCTTCAGCGGCACGTCGCCGACGAGGTACATGCGGCTGGTGTCGCCGTGCCAGCCGTCGAGCAGGGGGGTCACGTCGATATTGACGATATCGCCATCCTTCAGGACTTTCGGCCCCGGAATGCCGTGGCAGACGACATGGTTGATACTGATGCAACAGCTGTGCGTATAGCCGCGATAGCCGAGCGTCGCGGGGACGGCGCCGCCGTCCAGCGTCATGCGGCGGACGATATCGTCCAGCTCCGCGGTGGTCACGCCGGGGACGACATGCGGGACGAGCGCGTCGAGAATCTCGGCAGCGAGGCGGCCAGCGGCGCGCATCCCGGCAAAGCCATCCGGGCCATAGAGCTTGATCGCCCCGTCGCGGGCGAAATTGGTGTCGTCAGTTACGGCAACATATTCGGTCATGCGCGCCATATAGGGCCTAAAGGGCAACTTTGCGAGGAGGGAAGCGCGCGCTATGGCGGGTTTATGAGCGAGCGCATCTGGACCGCCGGGCTGGTCATCATCGGGGACGAGATCCTGTCGGGTCGGACCCAGGACAAGAATGTCGCGCAGATCGCGATCTGGCTGAACGTGCAGGGCATCCGCCTGTCCGAAGTGCGCGTGGTTCCCGATGTGCAGGAGCGAATCGTCGAAGCGGTGGACGCGATCCGCACCGGTTATGATTATTGCTTCACGACGGGCGGGATCGGGCCGACGCATGACGACATCACGGTCGACGCGATCGCGGCGGCGCTGGGTGTGCCGGTCGTGGTGCACCCCGAGGCGCGCGCCGTGCTTGAGCGCTATTACGAAACGCGCGGCGGGCTGACCGAGGCGCGGTTGCGGATGGCGCGGGTGCCGGAGGGGGCGGACCTGATCCCCAACCGCATGTCGGGCGCGCCGGGCATCCGGTTCGGCAATATCTTCATCATGGCCGGGGTGCCGCACATCACCGCCGGCATGCTCGACGCGCTGACCGGCACGCTGGAGGGCGGCAAGCCGGTGGTGAGCGGGACGATCGGATGCTGGGTCGCCGAGAGCGAGGTCGCCGAAATCCTCCGCGCGACCGAAAAGGCGCATGAGGGCGTGGCGATCGGCAGCTACCCGTTCTTTCGCGAGGGGCGCGTGGGCGCGAATTTCGTCGCGCGCGCGACCGAAGCGGCGGTGGTGGAAGCATGTCTTGCCGACCTGACCGCGCAGCTGGAAGCGACCGGGCGCGACGTCACGCAGGGCGGGATCTGATTGCGCAATGGCGCAGTGGGAGCCCACCCGCGCCGCTGGATTGGCCCGGGCCGCAGCGTTCGCGCCCAACATGGGCCGTGCCTATGCCGCGCGGCGCAATTACGACAGCGGGGCGCAGCCGGATACGGTGTCGGCGCTGTCCCCCTGGGTGCGGCGTCGGCTGATCGCCGAGCGCGAATTGCTGGAGATGGCGCGCGCGGCGCATGGACCAGATGCGGCCAAGTTCGTCAGCGAGGTGCTGTGGCGCGCCTATTTCAAGGGCTGGCTGGAGCAGCGGCCGGAGATCTGGGAGCGCACTGTCGCCGGGTTGGACGCGGCGCGATCGGCGGTGGCGCAGGATGCGGCGCTGGCACAGCGGCTGGCGGCGGCGATCGAAGGGCGCACCGGCATCGATTGTTTCGATGCGTGGATCGCGCAGCTGCGGGCTGAGGGTTGGCTGCACAATCACGCGCGGATGTGGTTTGCGAGCATCTGGATCTTTACCCTGAGGCTGCCATGGGAGCTGGGCGCGGACCTGTTCCTGCGCGCGCTGGTCGATGGCGATGCGGCGTCGAACACGCTGTCGTGGCGCTGGGTCGCCGGGCTGCACACGCGCGGAAAACATTATCTGGCGCGGGCGGAGAATATCCGGCGGTACACCGACGGGCGCTTCGATCCGCAGGGACTGGACGAGGAAGCCGAGCCATTGCCCTATGACGGCGATGCGCCGCTGACCCCGCCGACCCCGGGCGATGCGATGCCAGCCGGCCGCTATGCGCTGCTAATCCATGCCGACGATACCGGGTACGACGCGCTGGACCTGCCCCCGCCGGCGCAGGTGATCGGGGTGACCGCACACGGACTGGCCGATGCCAGCGCCGCCGCGCGCAGCTTTGCCGAAGGGGCGGTGGCCGATGCCGCAGCGCGGGCGGGGGCGGCCTTTGGGTGCCCGGTCGCACTGGTCGCGGCGTGGCCGGAGCCGGGCGACCTGCCGCTGGTCGCGCCATGGCTGACGGTCGGTCCGCTGCGCGACAGCCTGCCCGACGGCTATCCGCTGGCGCAATTGCGCAACCCCTATGACGCTGCGCTGTGGCCGCTGGCGACCGCTGGGTTCTTCAAGGTCAAGAGCCGGGCGGCGGGCGCGCTCGCCCCACTCGGGATTGCGCTGCCCGCATTGTGACGGCGCACCTGTACGAAGGTGCAGGTGAAATCCCCGCTCGACTTTCGGTGCTGTGCTGGTAGCATCATACACCTACGGTCAAACGAGGGGATCGCCATGATCATGAGAAAATGGGTAACGGCGCTTGCGCTGGCGGGGACCGCTGCGCCGCTCGCGCTCGCGGCGGCGCCGGCACGGGCGCAGCAGGCGCCGGCCAAGCTGGCCGTCGAGATGCAGTATTTCACGCTCGACAACGGCCTGCGCGTGGTGCTGGCCAAGGACAATCTCAGCCCGACGGTCACCGTCGGCGTCTATTACGGCATCGGTTTTCGCATCGAGCCGCGCGAGCGCACCGGCTTTGCGCACCTGTTCGAACATCTGCTGTTCCAGGGATCGAAGAACGCGCCCAAGGGCGTGCATATCGGCACCGTGACCAATGCCGGCGGCATCCTCAACGGCTCGACCCGCTATGACTTCACCAACTATTTCCAGGTCGTGCCGTCGAGCGCGCTGGAGCGGATGCTGTGGCTGGAAGCCGATCGCATGGCGAGCCCGGTGATCAATGACGAAGTGCTGAAAAACCAGCAGGGCGTCGTCGGCAACGAGGTCAAGGTCAACGTCCTCAACCAGCCCTACAGCACCTGGCCGTGGATCGACCTGCCGATGCTGGCCAATACCAACTGGTACAACAGCCACAATTTCTACGGCGAGCTGAAGGAGATCGAGGCGGCGACGGTGGCCGACGCCAAGCAGTTCTTCGACAGTTTCTACAAGCCGTCCAACGCCGTGCTCGTGGTGGCGGGCGACATCGACTATGCCGCGACCCGCGCAATGGTCGAGAAATATTATGGCTGGATGCCCAAGGCGGCGCCGGTCAAGCTGCCCGACATCAGCGAACCGCGCCAGACCGCCGAGAAGTTCCGCGCGCGCACCGATGCGCTGGCACCCAAGCCGGGCTGGGCCGCGGGCTATCACGTCCCCGCGCGCGGCACGCCTGAATGGTATGCGATGGGCCTGATCGACCAGATGCTGGTCAAGGGCCAGGACAGCCGCCTGTACCGCAAGCTGGTCGCCGAGACCGGGATTGCCGGCGAGGTGGGCGGGGGCATCAACTTCCCGCTGGGCAACATGTTCAACTATCAGGGGCCGATGCTGTGGAGCTTCAACTTCACGCATGACGCCAATCGCAGCCGCGACGAGATCAAGGGCGCGGTCGATGCGGTGATCGAGGATCTGCGCACGACCAAGGTGTCGGCCGCCGAACTGGCGCGCGCCAAGACCAAGATGCGCTCGTCGCTCTATTCGACGATCGACGGGACCGGGCGGATCGGCCTGATCGACCTGCTCGCGGTGCACGCGCTGTTCGACAATGACCCGGGCAAGGTCAACACGCTCGAGGATGGGTTCGCCAAGGTCACGCCCGAGCTGATCCAGAAGACGGCGCAGGAATATCTGCGCCCCACCAACCGGTCGATCTACGTCATCGATCCCGGCGCGGCACAGCCCGCGCCCGCCGCTCAGCAAGGAGGCAAGTGAGATGCGCCGCATGATCGCAGGCCTGATGGCCGCCACCCTGCTTGCCGCGCCGGTCGGCGCCGCCGCGCAGGAGCTTCCGACCACCCCGCCACCGATCCCCGCGCCCAAGGCATTCACGGTGCCGGCGAGCGAGACCTACACGCTTGCCAACGGGATGAAGGTGACGCTGATCCCCTATGGCGTCGTGCCCAAGGCGGTGGTGTCGCTGCAGACCTATGCCGGGTCGATCAACGAGGGGCCGGATACCTGGCTCGCCAGCCTGACGCTGGACATGATGCGCGAGGGCGCCGCCGGCATGACCGCGGCGCAGATCGCGCAAAAGGCCGCCGATATGGGCGGCGGGATCGGGACCGGCGCGGGCGCGACCAGCGCCAGCGTGTCGATCAACGTCCTGTCCGATCGCATCGGCGATGCGGTCGCGCTGGTCGCCGATGTCGCGCAGCGGCCGAGCTTTCCCGATAGCGAGCTGGCGCGGGTCAAGGCCAATTGGAACCGGCGGCTGGCCATCGCACTGACCCAGCCGGGAACGCTGGCCAATGCCGCGCTGACGCGCGCCTATTACGGGCCGGACCACCCCTATGGCCGCGTGCTGCCCACCCCGGCGCAGTTCAACGCCTATGACGCCGCCAAGCTGAAGGCATGGCATGCCGCCAATTTTGGGGCGAAGCGCTCGCACCTCTATATCGCCGGGCGGTTCGACGCGGCGGCGGTGAAGGCTGCGGTGGAGAAGGCGTTCGGCGGCTGGGCTGCCGGGCCCGACCGGACGCTGATCCCGGTCAACCCCAAGCCGGGCCCGCAGCTGTTGCTGGTCGACCGGCCGGGCGCGCCGCAATCGACGATCAGCCTGGCGTTTCCGGCTCCCGATGCGGGCAGCGCTGGCGACATCCCGACGCGGGTGATGAATGCGCTGCTCGGCGGCGCGTTCAGTTCGCGCATCACGCGCAACATCCGCGAGAACAAGGGCTATACCTATTCGCCCGGATCGAGCGTCGCGCTGTTGCCGACCAATGCGGTATGGACGTTCAACGCCGATGTCACGACCAGCGCAACCGGCGCATCGCTGACCGAAGTGTTCAAGGAAATCCGCACGCTGCAAACGACCCCGCCGGGTGACGAGGAAGCTGCCGGGATGCGCCAATATATGGCCGGGCTGTTCGCGATCCAGAATTCGACCCCCGGCGCGCTGGTCAACACGCTGGCGACGCGCGACTCGCTGGGCCTGCCGCGCGACTGGCTGGAGAATTACGTCCCCGCGACGCTCGCGGTGACCAATGCCCAGATCAGCGAAGCCGCCCGGCGCCTGCCGCTCGACAAGATGACGCTGGTTGTCGTCGGCGACCTCAAGGTGGTGACGCCGCAGCTTCAGGCGCTGCCCGAACTGAAGGGCATGACGGCCATAACGGTCACGGTGCCCTGAACCCGCCGGCGCGGCAAAGCGCCGGATTCTCGCGGGCGCGCGCATTTTTTGATGCGCGCGCCCGCCTTCGTCATGCTAGGCGCGGGCTGTGACTGCGTTGACCCTTCGCGCGACCACCGCGCTGACCACGATCCTGTTCCTTGCGACACCCGCTGCCGGCCAGAACAGCCAGCGGCCGGTGGTGATCACGCCCCCTGTCGGCAATTTCGACATCAATCCCAACCCGACGCCGCGCCCCGCGCCGACCCCTGCGCCCGCGCCGCAGCCGAGCGCGACGCCGGCAGCGCCCGCCAGCCGGACGACGCCGACGCCGCGCCCTGCCGCGACCCGGGCGCCGTCCGCGCCTGCACCCGCACCGGCCGCGCAGCCGACGCCACAGGCCAGCCCGACGCGGTTCGGGCCATCCGATTTCACCCCGGTGGCGACGCCGACCCCGGTCCCCCAGGGCACAGCGGCGACCCCCGCTGCGGCGAGTGCGCCGCCGATCGCGCTGCCGGGCGATGCGCTGGCGCTATGGCTATGGCCGGCGCTGGGCGCGGCGGCGGCGCTGGTGGTGGGGCTGGTCGCGGGACTTGCGATTGCCGGGCGCCGACGCCGGCGGGACGCGCCAGACGCGACGGCAGCGGACACCGCCGAAACGCCGCTGGTCGCCCCGCCGCCCACGCCGGGGCCTCCGGCGCGCACCGGCCTGGCTCCGCCGCCGCCGTCACCCGCCCCGCAGCCTGTCGCGCGGAGCGAGCAGCCGGCCCGGAGCGCGCCGGTCGCCCCGGTACCCCCGCCGCCGGGCGCGCTGGTGACCGAACTGCGCCCGCTGCGCGCAACGCTGCGCGACGGCATGGTCAGCATCGATTTCGAGCTGTACATCCAGAATCGCGGTGCCGAGCCGGCGGACAATGTCCGCGCTGTCCTCGCACTGTTCGCCGCCAGCGCCGATCAGGACGCCCAGATTGCCGCCTTTCATGGCGCGGCGCGGATGGCGCCGGGGTCGGAGCCGTTCAGCATCGCGCCGGGCGGCATCCATATGCTCAAGGGGCAGGTAACCCAGTCGGGCGACCAGATGCGCGTCGTGCATGTGCAGGGCAAGCCGATGTTCGTGCCGATCCTGCCGGTCGCGCTCAAATGGTATGCCGGCCTGTCGATCCGCACGCTGCGCGACGCGTTCATGGTCGGCACCGTGCCCGCACCGGGCAGCGACCGGCTGGGGCCGCTATGGGTCGAGCGTGCGGCCGAGGGGTTCGGGCGGCTGGCGGCGAAGCGCTATGTGCCGAAGGATGTGGCCGGGGGCTAACGCAGTACCAGCACGAGCAGGACGAGGATCGCCGCGCTTGCGATCACCAGCATCGCCATCATCCGGCTGAGGTTGCCAAGGCCGCGCCACGGAAGTGCTGCATCGAGCAGCGGGCTGTCCGGCGTGATCGTCGCCGGATCGACGCCGGTTTCGTGGGTCAGGGCGGTGGCGAAGCGGTCCCATGTGTCCGCAGCGTTCGCGATATCGGCGGGGAGGGCGTTCCGGAGCGAGCGGAACACGTCGCCCGCGGTCTGCCAGGTCGGCGCGTCGGCATAGTCGAGCGTGACGCCGAAGGTTGCCTCGACCTCGTCGATTGCCGCGATCTCGTCGCTATCGCCGCCGAGACCGACGCTGACGGGCGTTTCCTGCTCCATAGGCGCGGATAGCTAACAGGTGGCGGGCGCGCCGCAAAGGATGTGGAGAAATCCTCCCCGGAACGGGGAGGGGGACCGCCGCGAAGCGGCGGTGGAGGGGGCCCGAGGCAACGGAGTCGCTTCGAGGAGGGCCCCCTCCGTCAGCGCTTCGCGCTGCCACCTCCCCGTTCCGGGGAGGATTTGTCGCCGCGGCGTGGAGGCCACCCCCCAACGAAAAGGGGCGGCCCGTTGCCGGACCGCCCCCTTCATAAGCTGCAGGTGCAGCCGCGAGATTACTTGATCTCGACGGTCGCGCCGGCTTCTTCGAGCTGCTTCTTGAGCTTCTCGGCTTCGTCCTTCGACACGCCTTCCTTGACGGCCTTCGGCGCGCCCTCGACGAGAGCCTTCGCTTCGGTCAGGCCGAGGTTGGTGATCGCGCGGACTTCCTTGATGACGTTGATCTTCTTGCCACCGTCGCCGGTGAGGATCACGTCGAACTCGGTCTGCTCTTCAGCAGCCGGAGCAGCGGCGCCGGCGCCGCCAACGGCTGCAACCGCGACCGGAGCAGCGGCGCTGACGCCCCACTTCTCTTCGAGGAGCTTCGACAGCTCAGCGGCTTCGAGGACGGTCAGTTCCGACAGCTGGTCAACAAGAGCGTTCAGGTCAGCCATTTGATATTCCCTTCAAAAATTCAGATTGGTTCGAAAAATCGCAAATGAACGACGGCTTATGCCGCGTCCTTCTCCGCATAGGCATTGAACACGCGGGCGAGCTGCGCCGCGGGTGCCTGGGTGATCGACGCGAGCTTGGCTGCCGGTGCCTGAAGCAGGCCGACAATCTTGCCGCGCAGTTCGTCGAGCGAAGGCAGCGATGCGAGCGCCTTCACGCCGTCCGCGTCGAGCAGCATGCTTCCCATTGCGCCGCCGACGATCTCGAGCTTGTCGTTCGTCTTGGCGAAATCCGACACCACCTTGGCGGCGGCGACCGGATCGGTCGAATAGGAAAGCGCCGTCGGACCCGTCAGCAGGTCCGCGAGCACCGCATAATCGGTGCCCTCGATCGCGATCTTGGCAAGGCGGTTCTTTGCGACCTTGTAGCTCGCGCCAGCTGCACGCGCCTTGTTGCGGAGGTCCGTCGACTGCTTGACGGTCATCCCGAGGTTGCGGGTGACGACCACCACTGCGACCTCGTTGAAGGTGCTGTTCAGCTCGGCAACGGCCTGGGTCTTCTGAGAACGATCCATGCCTGTCTCCTCACTATGCCCCGGCCAGGGCCGGAGCGGTTACGCCAGAAACCGGGCGGCTGCCCGATTCCCATTGTCCGTGGGGGCATGATCGTCAGGGCCGGAAGGGTCCGGCGGGCTGACCCGGATGCTCCGCGCGGGCGGATGCGACCGGTGAAAAATCTCTGTCCCCGTCTTGGCGGGAAATTAAGTGCGGCCAGTTGCCGCACACCCACTGTCTCGGACGGAACGCGTACCGGTTGCCCGATGACGCGACGGCGCGCTCATAGCGGGTGGGGGACAGGAGTCAAGGGTGGGGTAAGATCCTCCCCCGCCAGGGGGAGGTGTCAGCGCAGCTGACGGAGGGGGAGGACGGCGATGCCCTCAAGGCTCAAGCGCAGTGCTTCCTCCCCCTCCGTCGCCTTCGGCGCCACCTCCCCCTGGCGGGGGAGGATTAGCAGTTCACTCCGCCGGGGTTGCCTGGTTGCCGGTGCTGTCGCCGCGCTGGACGCGGGCGGTCATGCCGACCGATTCGGCGTCGTCCTGAATCTGCTCGGCATCGGGCAGCGCCGCTTCGGCGACCGGCGCCGGCGTGGCGCTGGGGGTCGGAGTCGGTTCCGGCTCGACCATGTTCTCGACCGGCAGTTCTTCGGGCAGCTCCATCGCATTGACGCTGTCATTGGCGGGCAGCGGTTCCCCCGAACCGCCCGAACAGGCCGCGAGCGCGGCGGCGGCAAGGGCGGTGGCGAGCTTCATCGTGCGGCGGTAGGTCATCTGTGTCTCCCCTGTCTTCAGCGCGCGGAGCGGGCCTGGGCGGCCGATCGCGCTTCAATCTTCGATGCGAGCACCTTGTCCCAATTATAGGGATCGCCGCGGAAGTTCATCGTCCCGCTGGCGCTGCCATAGGCGGTCCAGTAGAGCAGATAGACCGCGACCTGCTTCTGCAGCGGCACGCGCGTCGTCTGCCCGGCGGCAACGGTTTCCGCAATCTTTTCAGGCGTCCACACCGGATCGCCGGCCAGCAGCAGATTGGCCAGCTCACCCGGCCGCTCGAGCCGGATGCAGCCATGGCTGGCAAGGCGGTCGAAGCGCGAGAAGGTGCCCTTGGTCGGCGTGTCGTGCAGATAGACGGCGAACGGGTTGTTGAAGTCGAACTTGAACTTGCCCAGCGCCGAATGCGACGGCTGTTGCTGCAGGCGACGGTTGGCGCCGGTACCGATGATCTTGAACCCGTTGCGGGCGAGATACGCTTCGCCCTTGGGGAACAGTTCGCGCGCGGCGATGCCGGCGGGAACGTTCCACGGCGGATTGACGACGATCGAATGGATGTTGGACACCAGCATCGGCGTTTCGCCGCCGCCGGGCTTGCCGGTCACGCCGCGCATCGACATCACCGGGCGGTCGCCCTCGAACACCGCGACGCTGGCCGAGGCGATGTTCACCTGAACCCGGTCGGTCGGCATTTCCTTGGGCATCCAGCGCCAGCGCTCCATGTTCGCCATGATCTGGCGGATGCGCGCTTCAACCGGCACGTTGAGCGCGCCGAGCGTGCCGCTCGACACGGTGCCGGTGGGGTTGAGGCCGTAGCGCCGCTGGGCGCGGATCACCGCTTCCTTGAGTTCGGCATCGAAGCTGTCGCCGAGCCGGGCGACGCCGTCATCCTCGACCGCGAGCCGGGCGCGCAGCGCGGCGACCCGCGGGCCGGTGGAACCGACGGTGAGGTCGGGCCCTGCCGCTATCGCGCTCCAGCCGCCCGCCGCCTCGATCAGGCGATAGCGGGCGAGGCCGGTGCGGAGCGTTTCATAGCCTTCGTACGGCGGGGCGAGGTCGGCGAACCATTGCGCCAGCCGGTCGTCGGCGAGCGCGCGGGTGAGGCCGGGCAACGGATCCCATGCCGCCGGACGCAGCGCCCAGTCCTCCTGGAAATCGGCAGTGTCGAGGCGGCCGATATGGATCGCGCGGGCATAATCGAGCGCGGCGCGGACCAGCCCCGCATCATCGCCCGGCAGCACTTCGGCGGCCTGGGTCGAATAGCGCAGGCCATGCGCGATGCGGCCCTGCACGATGATGTGGCGCAGCTGCTGCGCCTGTGCCGGCGTGACCGTCGGCAGCGGCAGCGCTGCCGGGGTCGGCTGAACCTGCAGCGGCGCGGCGGTCGGGGTCGCGCTGGGCGCCGGGGCCGGCGCAGCGGTCTGTGCCAGCGCGGGGAGTGCCGTCGAGAATGCCAGGGAGGCTGCCACTGCGCACAGCCCGGGTCGTGCCAACATCGAAACGCGTTTCCTTTTCACCGCTGGTCAAATCATAGGGGCGCGCGCGGCGGATGTCACCCGCCCGCGCACCGGTCAGACGCTCGCGTTGAGCTTCGTCCCGGCAACGCCGATGACGATCAGCAGCATGAAGAAACCCTGAACCAGCGACACCTTGTCCCCGAACAGGATCACGCCGCCGATGATGACACCGACCGCGCCGAGCCCGGTCCAGATCGCGTAAGCGGTACCCGCCGGAATGTCGCGCATCGCCAGCGCAAGCAGCCCCATGTTGAGAAAGCTGAGCACGATCGGGACGATCGCCGACTGCCAGGTCGCGGTGGTCGCGGCCCATTTGAGGCTCAGGGCCCAGATGATTTCGGTGAACACGGCAATGCCGAGGATGATCCACGCCATGCGGGAAGCTCCATGCGTGCGGGCTCGGACTGGACAGGCGCGCAGGCCGGAAACCCGTAAGAGGCGGCGCGCCGAACCGGATCGGCCGGTTTGGGCGCCGCATCTGGTAGCTCGCGCCGCACGGGTCAACCCCGCGCGAGGCGCACCAGCGTTTCGTCGAGCGCGGACAGGAAGCGCGAGCGATCCTGTTTGGCGAACGGGGCAGGGCCGCCAATCTGATCGCCGCCGGCGCGCAGATCGGCCATGATCGCGCGGGTCGCGATCGCCGCGCCGATCGAACTGGTGGTGAAGGGCTTGCCAGTCGGAGCAAGGACCGTAGCCCCGGCCTTGAGGCAGCGGTCGGCAAGCAGGATGTCGGCGGTGATCACGACCGTTTTCGGCCCGGCGCGCTCGGCGATCCAGTCGTCGGCGGCGTCGAACCCGTCCGACACGATGCTGCGGGTGATCAGCGGGTGATCGGGGATGCGGATGAAGCTGTTGGCGACGATCGTCACCGGCACGTCGCGCCGCCATGCGACCTTGTAGATCTCGTCCTTCACCGGACACGCATCGGCATCGACGAGGATGTGGGGGGCGGTCATGGCTTTCTCCTTAGCCCTTCCCCTGAAGGGGAAGGGCTTGATAGGCTCACTTCTTCGGCGGTTTGCCGCGATGGGGCTTGGGCGCGCGCGTCGGCTGGCCGGCACCCGGGCCGCCGGCCGGGCGGGCGCGGTGCAGCGGACGGCTGTGGTTGCGCGGCTTGCCGTGGCGCGGTTCATGGTCGCCGCGCGTCCCGGGCGGGGGCGGACCGTCGGCCTGCTCGATCAGCACATCCTCGTCGGCGCTCGCCGATTTGGCCACTTCGCGCGCGAAGCGGTCGGCGATGGCGCGCGGCACCTGAAAGCGGGTTTCGCCCGCGCCGATGCGGATCGCGCCGATCTCGCTCTTGGTCACATGGCCGCGACGGCAGATCAGCGGCAGGATCCAGCGCGGATCGGCATTCTGGCGACGGCCGATATTCATGCGGAACCAGATCGTGTCGTCGAAGCCCGGGCGATGCACGGCGCCGCGCGCGGGGCCGTCGGCCGGGGCGCGGTCGATCAGTTCCTCGGGCGCGGGCATCGACGCGCGGTGGGCGCGGACCAGCGCGGCGGCAATGTCCTGCGCCGTCATCTTTTCCATCAGCTCGGCGGCGAGCGCGCGATCGTCCTCGTCGGCCTCGACCGGGGCGGTGATCTTTTCGATCAGGCGGTCGCGGTCCTTGGCCTTGATGTCCTCGACGCTGGGGACGGGCAGCCACTCGGCGTTGATCTTGGCCTGTTTCAGCGTCATTTCGACGCGGCGGCGGCGCGGATAGGGGACGATGAGCACGGCGGTGCCCTTCTTGCCGGCGCGCCCGGTACGCCCCGAGCGATGCTGCAGCGTCTCCGCATCGCGCGGCAGCTCGACATGCACGACCAGGCTGAGCGTCGGCAGGTCGATGCCGCGCGCGGCGACGTCGGTGGCGACGCAGACGCGGGCGCGGCGGTCGCGCAGCGCCTGGAGCGCGTGGTTGCGCTCCGACTGGCTGTGCTCACCCGACAGCGCGACGGCGGCGAACCCGCGCTCGACCAGATTGGCGTGGAGGTGGCGGACATTGTCGCGCGTCGCGCAGAACAGGATCGCGGTCTCCGCCTCATGGAAGCGCAGCAGGTTGATCACGGCATGTTCGATATCGGCGGGGGCGACGGCGATCGCCTGATAGCTGATGTCGCCATGGCCGCGATCCTCGCCCACGGTCGAGATGCGGTGCGCGTCGCGCTGATAGCGGCGGGCGAGCGCCACGATCGGCTTGGGCATGGTTGCGGAGAACAGCAGCGTGCGGCGCTCTGCCGGGGTGGCGTCGAGCAGCGCTTCGAGCTCCTCGCGGAAGCCCATGTCGAGCATCTCGTCCGCCTCATCGAGCACGACCGCGCGGATGGCGCCAAGATCGAGCGCGCCGCGTTCGAGATGGTCGCGCAGGCGGCCCGGGGTGCCGACGACGATATGGGTGCCGTAGGACAGGGTGCGCCGCTCGCGCGCGGCGTCCATCCCGCCGACACAGGTGGCGATGCGCGCACCGGCGGCGGCATAGAGCCAGCTCAGTTCCTTGGCGACCTGAAGCGCCAGTTCGCGCGTCGGGGCGATGACCAGCGCGAGCGGCAGGCCGGGGGCGGGCAGGGCATCGCCATCCAGCAGCTGATCGGCGATGGCGAGGCCGAAGGCGACGGTCTTGCCCGACCCGGTCTGGGCCGAGACGAGCAGGTCGCGGCCGCGCGCATCATCCTGCGTCACTTCGGCCTGGACGGGGGTGAGCGCGGCATATCCGCGCTGGGTCAGCGCCTCGGCGAGGCGGGTGGGAAGGTGTGAAAAGGGCATCAAGCTCACAAATATGCCGCGCGCCCCGCGGGCAGCGCGTCGGAATCGAATTTATCGCGGGGATTTGTGTCGCCCCTAGCGCATTTTTGTCGGTTTGGCGAGGGGGCGGTACGGGAACGAAAAAACCCCGGGGTCGCCCCCGGGGTTCTTCGTGTTTTCGCACGGGGTGCGAAGATCAGATCGCCGACACCTGGGCGACGTCGACCTTCACGCCCGGGCCCATCGAGGACGAGACCGCGACCTTGCGCAGATACTTGCCCTTGGCGCCCGACGGCTTGGCCTTGATCACCGCGTCGACCAGCGCATCGAAGTTCGCGCGCAGGTCAGCGGCCGAGAACGACGCCTTGCCGATGCCCGAATGGATGATGCCGGCCTTTTCGACGCGATATTCGACCTGGCCGCCCTTGGCAGCCTTGACCGCTTCGGCGACGTTCATGGTGACGGTGCCGAGCTTCGGGTTCGGCATCAGGCCCTTGGGACCCAGCACCTTGCCGAGGCGGCCGACCAGACCCATCATGTCCGGGGTCGCGATGCAGCGATCGAACTCGATCTTGCCGCCCTGAACGATCTCGAGCAGGTCTTCGGCGCCGACGACGTCCGCACCCGCTTCACGGGCTTCGTCCGCCTTCGCGCCCTTGGCAAACACGCCGACGCGAACGGTCTTGCCGGTGCCGGCGGGCAGGGTGACGACGCCACGGACCATCTGGTCGGCATGACGCGGATCGACGCCCAGGTTCAGCGCGACTTCGATCGTCTCGTCGAACTTGGCGGTCGCGTTCTTCTGCGCCAGCGCGATGGCTTCATCGACGCCGTACAGCTTTTCGCGGTCGACGGTGCCGGCCAGGGCCTTCTGCTTCTTGGTCTGCTTAGCCATGGGTTCAGCCCTCCACCACTTCGAGGCCCATCGCGCGGGCGGAGCCTTCGATGATGCGCGTTGCGGCATCGAGATCGTTGGCGTTCAGATCCTTCATCTTGGCGGTCGCGATCTCGGCGAGCTGGGCGCGCGTGATCTTGCCGGCCGAGATCTTGCCCGGCTCCTTCGAGCCCGACTTGAGGTTGGCGGCCTTCTTGATGAGGTAGGTTGCCGGCGGCTGCTTCGTTTCGAAGCTGAAGCTGCGATCGGCATAGACGGTGATGACGGTGGGAAGGGGCGTGCCCTTTTCCACATCGCCGGTCGCCGCGTTGAACGCCTTGCAGAATTCCATGATGTTGACACCGCGCTGACCCAGCGCCGGACCGATCGGCGGCGAGGGGTTGGCGGAGCCAGCGGCCACCTGGAGCTTGATATAGCCCGTGATTTTCTTTGCCATTGCTCTCACTCTGTCGCTGGGCACGGCACAGGCCGCACCCGGTTCAAGTTTAGCGGTTCATGCGCCCCGGACTTGCAATCCGGCGCTCCCGCAATTCCAACGATGATCGATGGAAGCGCGCGCCCTTAGCGAGGATTGCCGATCAAGGCAAGCGCAGGGCGCAGCGCCCGCATGAAAAAGCGCCGGAGTTGCCCCCGGCGCTCTTTGCAAACGGTCGCGCGGAGCGCCTCAGGCCGCCTTTGCGCGGCTTGCACGCTTGCGCTCATGCGGATCCAGATGGCGCTTGCGCAGGCGGATCGTCTTTGGCGTCACCTCGACCATCTCGTCGTCGTCGATATACGCGATCGCCTGTTCCAGCGTCATCTTCTTCGGCGGGGTCAAGCGGATCGCGTCGTCCTTGCCGGACGAGCGGACGTTGGACAGCTGCTTCGCCTTCATCGGATTGACCTCAAGGTCTTCCGGCTTGGCGTTCTCGCCGATGATCATGCCTTCGTACAGCGCTTCGCCATGGCCGACGAACAGGATGCCGCGCTCTTCCAGCGTGTTGAGCGAATAGGCATTCGCCTCGCCCGACCCGTTGGAGATCAGCACGCCATTCTTGCGGCCTTCGATCACGCCCTTGTGCGGGCCGTACTTCTCGAACAGGCGGTTCATGATGCCGGTGCCGCGCGTGTCCGACAGGAACTCGCCATGGTAGCCGATCATGCCGCGGCTGGGCGCGCTGAAGGTGATGCGGGTCTTGCCGCCGCCCGAGGGACGCATGTCGGTCATCTCGGCCTTGCGCAGGTTCATCTTCTCGACCACCGCGCCCGAATGTTCTTCATCGACGTCGATGATGACGGTTTCGTACGGCTCCATCTTCTGGCCGTCTTCTTCCTGAAGCAGCACGCGCGGACGGCTGATGCCGAGTTCGAAACCTTCGCGGCGCATCGTTTCGATGAGCACGCCGAGCTGAAGCTCGCCGCGGCCGGCGACTTCGAAACTGTCCTTGTCGGCAGCTTCGGTCACCTTGATCGCGACGTTGCTTTCCGCTTCGCGCATCAGGCGGTCGCGGATCATGCGGCTGGTCACCTTGGTGCCTTCGCGGCCCGCCATCGGCGAATCGTTCACGGCAAAGCGCATCGACAACGTCGGCGGATCGATCGGCTGCGCCTGGATCGCTTCGGTCACGCTGGTGTCGGCGATGGTGTTCGACACGGTCGCGACGGCGAGGCCGGCGAGGGAGATGATGTCGCCCGCCTGCGCTTCGTCGACCGGAACGCGCTCAAGCCCGCGGAACGCCATGATCTTCGACGCGCGGCCGGTTTCGATCACGTTGCCGTCCATGTCGAGCGCGTGGATCGCCTGGTTCGCGCGCACCTTGCCGCTGGTGACGCGGCCGGTGAGGACGCGGCCGAGGAAATTGTCGCGGTCGAGCAGGGTGACAAGGAAGGTGAAGGGCGCATCGACGTCCAGCGCGGGCGGCGGGACGTGATCGACGATCTTCTGGAACAGCGGCTCCAGCGTGCCTTCGCGCTTTGTCGGATCCTCATTGGCATAGCCATTGCGGCCCGACGCGTAGAGGACCGGGAAGTCGAGCTGTTCGTCGGTCGCGTCGAGCGACACGAACAGGTCGAACACTTCGTCCAGCACTTCCTGAATGCGCTCGTCCGGGCGGTCGATCTTGTTGACCACGACGATCGGACGCAGGCCGAGCTTCAGCGCCTTGCCGGTCACGAACTTGGTCTGCGGCATCGCGCCTTCGGAGCTGTCGACCAGCAGGATCACGCCGTCGACCATCGACAGGATGCGCTCCACCTCACCGCCGAAATCGGCGTGGCCGGGGGTGTCGACGATGTTGATCCGCGTGCCGTTCCACTCGACCGAGGTCGGCTTGGCCAGGATGGTGATTCCGCGTTCCTTTTCCAGGTCGTTGGAATCCATGGCGCGCTCTTCGACGCGCTGATTGTCGCGGAAGGTGCCGGATTGACGGAAAAGCTGGTCGACGAGCGTGGTCTTGCCATGGTCGACGTGGGCGATGATCGCCACGTTGCGGAGGTTCATGTCGGTTCCTGGATGCCGCGGAAGCGCGGGTCGCGGGCGCCCTTAGCGGAAATTGTGCGGCGCGGGAAGGGCTTCAGTCCCGGCGGCGCGGGGCCCATTTCTCGACGATGGCGACATCGACTTGCCTGAGCACCAGGCGCCGCCCCGCGATCGTGAACTCAAGCTGCGCCTCGCCGCCGCTGGGGCAGCAATTGGCGTCCTGGTCGCGCCACAGCTTGCTGGTCGCCCCCATGCCTTCGAAATCATAATCGACGCCCTTCCAGATGCCGAAGCCTCTGGGCAATTTTGCGGGAAGCGTTTCGCGCCAGCTGTCCAGATCGATGTCGTTCCAGCGCGCGGCGGCGTCATCCCATGCGAACAACAGGTCGGCATTGCCGTCCCCCGTCCCGGCAATGCGGCCTGGAACCCAGATCAGCCCCGCCTGGGTGATCCGGGGCGGTTCGTAAAAAACCCCGTCGAACGACCAGCCGATCAGCCGCGCGGTGCCATGACCGGTTTCGGCCCACAGCAGGATGCCGGCGCCGACCCCGTCTGCAGCCGATGCGCCGGCCAGCATCTGCCAATGCACCGTCCGCCCCGCCGCGTCGCGCAAGATGCCCGACGCCGACACGCGGCAGCCCTGGTCGAGCCAGGTCGCCATGCAGGTTGCGCTGCGCGCCGAGGGGGTCTTGATCATCATGCGCACCTGTTCCGCCTGGGCGAGCGCGCGGTCATAATCGGCGATCACGTCGCGAAACTGCTGTGCCAGCGCGGTGTCGTCCAGCGGCGCGCCATCATAATCGCGCGCGGCGCGAATCGCCTGCAGCGCCTGCGTGTGACGCGCCTGCCATGTTGCCGTGCGGTTGCCGAGAGCCAGGAGCGCCGCATATTTCTGCGCCAGCTCGGCGCGGAGCGGGGCGAGGGCGGGTGCCGCGCAGGCGCGCTGGCCATAGGTGGATTGACAGTCATCCGTCTGCGCTGCCGCAGCGGGAATGGCGAGGGCGGCGCAGGCGGCCGCGATCAGCTTAACGCGCATGATCCTCCATCGCGGGGGGCGCGTCCATCGCAGGCTGGACCTTCAGGCGATAAAGGTTGCCGATATCGATCCGCGCGGGAGCGGCGTCGGCGGCTGAAGCCACCGGGACCCAGACCGCGATCGAACCGGCAATCATCATCCTGAGCCTGCGTTCCATGACTCCTCCCTAACGCGCGCATGTTAACAGGTCGCGACAGCGGAACGACTGACAATCACGGTCGGTTGCGCCCCGCTCGATGTGTATTATATCGCCGATACACTTGAAGGCGAGGCGGTTCCCGTTCATCTAGGGGATAACCGCTGGAGGGATGGGATGGCGACCGAGACTGCGACTGCCGAGAAGACCGACGATCTGGTGCTGACCGCGCCCGAGCCGCTGAAGGAACGCCCGATCGAGAAGATGGCCGGGCTGGTGCCCGTTGACGAGGGCAAGAAGTCCGAACTGGTGACCCGGGTCGAGAGCTTCATCGACGATCTGGTGGCCCAGGATGTGAACTCGCCCGAGTTCGGCAAGCGCGTCGATGCGATCACGGCGATGGGGTCGAAGGAAATCCGCGATGCGGCGGGCCAGTCCAACCGCTTCCTCGATCGCCCGGTGCGCGCGATGGACAAGGATGTCGGCGTCGGCAAGGATCTGGCCGAGCTGCGCCGCGTGGTCGAGGATCTCGACCCCGGCAAACGCGGCAGCCTGACCCAGCGCAAGAAGCTGTTCGGGATCATCCCGTTCGGCAATTCGCTGCGCAATTATTTCGACAGCTACAAGTCGAGCCAGGGGCATATCGCGGCAATTCTGAAGAGCCTGCAGTCCGGCAAGGACGAGCTGTTGATGGACAATGCCGCGATCGACGTGGAGCGGCAGAATCTGTGGGCGGCGATGGGGCGGCTCGAGCAGATGATCTATATCTCCAAGGAGATGGATCAGCGGCTGGAGGACAAGGCCAATGAGCTGGATCACAGCGACCCGGCCAAGGCCAAGGCGATCCGTGAGACCGCGCTGTTCTACACCCGCCAGCGCACCCAGGACCTGCTGACCCAGATGGCGGTGACGGTGCAGGGCTATCTGGCGCTCGATCTGGTCAAGAAGAACAATGTCGAGCTGGTAAAGGGCGTCGATCGCGCCAGCACCACCACCGTCGGCGCGCTGCGCACTGCGGTGACCGTGGCACAGGCGCTGACCGCGCAGCGGCTGGTGCTCGACCAGATCACCGCGCTCAACACCACGACCGCGAACATCATCGATTCGACCGGCAAGCTGCTCAAGGACAATACCGGCCGCATCCACGAACAGGCGGCGTCGGCGACGATCCCGATCGAAACGCTGCAGCGCGCGTTCCAGAATATCTATGACACGATGGACGCGATCGACACGTTCAAGGTCAAGGCGCTCGATAACATGAAGACCACGGTCAACGTGCTGTCGACCGAGGTGGAAAAGTCCAAGGGCTATATCGCCCGGGCCGAGGGCGCGGCGCAGAATCAGATCGGCGGCGCCAACGACACGTTCAAGCTGGAGGCCCTGTAAGTAGCTGTCATGCCCACCGAGATCGACCGCCAGATCGACCGCGCGAGCGAAGTCCTCAACCGTTCGCGCGAGCGCTACACGACGCTGAATTCGCGCGCGAAGAAGCGGCGCGAGGCGGAGATTCTCGGGCGCGTCGGGCGCATCGCTGCTGCGGTCGGCGCGATCCTGGTCGGCGCGATGGTGCTTGGCTGGTTCATCCCGCTCGGCATGGGCGGTGCGCTGCTGGTGATGGCGGCACTGATCGCGGTGACCCTGTTCTTTGGCCTGATGCCGACCAGCCGCGAAGCGACGCCCGAGCGGTTCGGCGAGGTGGCGCTCGCGTCGCTGCCGTTGCAGACCGAAGAGTGGCTGGACCGTCAGCGCCCGAGCCTGCCCGGAGCGGCGATGCCGCTGATCGACGGGATCGGGGTCAAGCTGGACGTGCTCGCCGGGCAGCTCAAGGCGCTGAACGAGGGCGAACCGGCGGCGGCGGAAGTGCGCAAGCTGGTGGGCGAGCAGCTCCCTGAACTGATCAAGGGCTATCAGCGGGTTCCCGAAAATCTGCGCCGGGTCGACCGCTTCGGCCAGTCGCCGGACAAGCAGTTGGTCGACGGGCTGGCGCTGATCGATCAGGAAATCGCGCAGATGTCGGCGCAGCTGGCGCAGGGCGATCTCGATGCGCTGGCGACGCGCGGGCGGTATCTGCAGATCCGCTATCGCGGCGATGACGAGGTCAGCGGATAGGCTTGCCCAACGCCTCCACCGCCCGTGGCCGCAGGTGATCGGCAGCGGCGGCGTGGATGCCGGGAGTGGCGGCGAGCAGGCCGAAGCTTTCGCCGCGCGGGGTGTTGAAGCGGATTTTCTTGCCGAGCGCGTCGGTCACTTTCGCGCCCGCTTCGCGCGCGATCAGCACGGCGGCGGCAATGTCCCAATCGGCGCCCCAGCGGAAGGTGGCGAGCAGATCGGCGTCGCCCGCAGCGACCATCGCCATGCGCAGTGCGATCGAATTGGGCTTGTGCACCGTGACCAGATGGCGGTCGACCCTGGCGAGATCGTCGGCGGGAACGCGCGCGCCGGTCAGGTCGGTGCGGTCCGATACCGCGATTGCCGTGCCGTCGCGGGTCGCGCCTTGGCCCTTCACAGCCAGCCAATGTTCGCCGCGCACCGGGGCGTCGAGCACGCCGATCACCGGCTGACCATCCTCAACCAGCGCGACGGATACGGCCCAGCCGGGGCGTTTGCGCAGGAAATCACGGGTGCCGTCGATCGGATCGACCACCCAGACGCGGCGGCACGACAGGCGGGCGAGGTCGTCGGCGGTTTCCTCCGACAGCCAGCCGGCATCGGGGAGGAGGGCGGAGAGGCGGTTCCGCAGCAGCTCGTCGACCGCCAGATCGACTTCGCACACGAAATTATTGGGCGATTTCTCCCATTTCTCGACGTCCGTGCCATAGCGGCCGAGCGCCAGCCGACCCGCCTCGGCGGCGATGGCGCTGACGGCGGCGGCGAGATCGTCAGCCACTGGCCACCGTCATCCCGTCGATCCGCAACGTCGGCACGTTGATGCCATAGCGGAAGTTCAGGTCATTGGCCGGGACCAGTTCGCGGAACATCGCTTGCAGCGTTCCGGCGACGGTGAATTCGCTGACCGGCGTGGTGATGACGCCACCTTCGATCAGATAGCCCGCCGCGCCGCGGCTATAGTCGCCGGTGACGAGGTTGATCCCCTGACCGATCAGTTCGGTGACATAGACGCCGTAGTCGATATCGGCGATCAGCGACGCGACCGGGGTCTTGCCATTGGCGAGGTAGAGGTTGCTCGGGCCGACGCTGGGCGCCCCGCCGACGCCGCGTACGGCATGGCCGGTGGGTTCGAGGCCGAGCTGACGCGCGGCGGCGCTGTCGAGCAGCCAGGTTTCGAGCATCCCGTCGGCGACCAGCTTCATCGGCGACACCGGCAGCCCTTCGCCATCGAACGGACGCGAGCGCAGGCCGTGCGGGCGGTGGGGGTCGTCGATGATGTCGATGCCGGGCGCGAAGATGCGCGTGCCCATCGCTTCGAGCAGGAAGCTGGTCTTTCGGGTGATCGCGCTGCCCGAAATCGCGCCGCTCAAATGACCGAGCAGGCTGGATCCGACGCGCGGGTCGAGGACGATCGGCATCGCGCCGCCGCGGACGCGACCGGCGCCGACGCGGGCAACGGCCCGCTCACCCGCGCGGCGGCCGATGTCTTCGGCGGAGTCGAGCCGGGCGGCGTGGCGGGCGCTGTGATAGTCGTAATCGCGCTCCATGGCTCCGGCGTCGCCCGCGAGCACGCTGGCGGAGATGCTGTGGCTCGATGTCGCATAGGCACCGGCAAAGCCGTGACTGGTGGCGAGCGCCCAGATGCTGCGGCTGGCGCTGGCGCCCGCGCCCTCGCTGTTGGTCACGCCGGGGACGGCGCGGGCGGCGCGTTCGGCGATGAGGGCGGTCTCCTTGAGCGCGGCGGGGTCGCCCAGCGCACCATCGTCCAGATCGAGCTGCGGCACTGCGCCGCGCATCAGCCGCTCGGCCGGGGCGAGGCCGGCCCATTCGTCCTCGGGGGCTTCGCGCGCCATCGCGACGGCGCGTTCGGCGAGGATGTCGAGTGCGGCGGGAGTCAGGTCGGTGGTCGAAATGCTCGCCGAACGCTGGCCGCAGAACACGCGCAGGCCAAGTTCGAGATGCTCGGCGCGGTCGACATCTTCGAGCGCGTCGAGGCGGACCGAGACCGACAGCGATTCGCCGGCGGACAGCATCGCATCGGCGGCGTCGGCTCCGGCGCGGGTAGCGCGGGCAATGGCGTCGTGGACGCGGTCACGGGCTTGATCGGGGGTCAGCATCGACGCGATCTAGGAAGTGCAGGGGCGAAGGTCAAAAGGCTGTCGTCCCCACGACGAAGCAGGCGGCGAACATCAACAGCCCGGCATTGCGGTTGGAGCGGAAGCGGTGGAGCGCGTTGGCGCCGTCGGCCGGGGCCAAAGTCGCGACCTGCCACACCAGATGCAGCGCCATCGGGGCGAGTGCGACGAGGACCAGCGGGTCGGGGCGGACCTGCCACAAGGCCGCGCTCCACAGGCCGAGGGCGAGGATGTAGAAGAGCGCGACCCCGGCCTTGACGCTGCTGCCGAGGCGGCGGGCGGAGGAGCGGACGCCGACCAGCGCATCGTCCTCGACGTCCTGCAGCGCGTAGATCGTATCGTAGCCGATCACCCAGAAGATGCATCCGGCATAGAGCAGCAGGCCGGGCAAGGGTAGTTCGCGCGCGACTGCCGCCCAGCCGACAAGCGCCGCCCAGGAGAAGACGAGGCCCAGCCAGGCCTGTGGCCACCAGGTGATCCGCTTCATGAACGGATAGGCGGCGACCAAAGCGAGGCTGGCGACGACGATCCCGGCGGCGAAGGGGTTGAGCTGGACCAGCACGACCAGCCCGATCAGGCACAGGACGCCGAGCCATAGCCATGCGGCCTTCAGGCTGACGGCGCCGCTGGCCAGCGGGCGGCTGCGGGTGCGGGCAACCTGACGGTCGAGGTCGCGGTCGACAATGTCGTTATAGACGCAGCCTGCGCCGCGCATCGCGATGCTGCCGAGCAGGAACCACAGGATCAGATCCCAGCGCTCGACCGCGCCGCCGGACAGCGCGATGGCCCAGGCGCCGGGCCAGAACAGCAGCCACCAGCCGATTGGCCGGTCAAACCGGGCGAGCAGCGCATAGGGCCGCGCGGCGGCTGGCAGCAGCGCCATCAGGCCGCGATGTTCTGTATCGGGGACGGTCTGCGCCGGATCAGTCATGGGCGAAGCTGACAGCAAAGCGGACAAAGCGGACAAAAAATGCGGGTTGTACGCGCGGTGTCCGGCGCGGTGTCAGGCTGGGGGCGGGGGCCGTTTCGGTCATGCCCTTTGCTGCCACAAGCGGCCGCTTGTAGGACAGCGAAAAGACGCCGGGTGACGAAGCATTTGGGGCGCGATATGGCTCGGCCATGATC
The DNA here is from genome assembly GCF_031456015.1 of Sphingomonas sp. BE123. Classification (NCBI taxonomy): domain Bacteria; kingdom Pseudomonadati; phylum Pseudomonadota; class Alphaproteobacteria; order Sphingomonadales; family Sphingomonadaceae; genus Sphingomonas; species Sphingomonas sp. BE123. Next base: position 1,272,553 of record NZ_JAVDTW010000002.1, read on the forward strand.
GCTACCCCCGCCTGGCCGCCGCAATCGACCCCGCGCCTGTTCGTCGAACCCGCGCTGACGCAGGGCGAGCAGCGCCGCATCGACGGGCAGCAGGGCCATTACCTTGCCAGCGTGATGCGGTTGAAAGTCGGCGATCCGGTCAAATTGTTCGACGATGCGACCGGCGAATGGCTGGGCGTGGCGAGCGAGGTGCGCAAGCGCGACGTGGTGCTGGAGGTGCGCGAAAAGCTGCGCGAACGCGAGGCGGTGCCGGATCTGTGGCTATGCGCCGCGCCGATCAAGAAAGGGCGGATCGACTGGGTGGTCGAAAAGGCGTGCGAACTGGGCGTTGCGCGGGTCGCCCCGGTGCTGACGCGGCGCGCGGTGGTGGACAAGCTCAACCTCGACCGGCTGCGCGCGCATATGGTCGAGGCGGCGGAGCAATGCGGGCGCACCGCGCTGCCTGACCTGGTCGAGCCGGTGAAGCTGGCGGCGATGCTGCGCGACTGGCCTGAGGGGCGGACGCTGTTCTTCGCCGACGAGACCGGCGGCGTGCCCGCGCTGGAGGCGATGCAGGCGCATCCGGGCCCGGCGGCGATTCTGGTCGGGCCGGAGGGCGGCTTCGACGCCGAGGAGCGCGAGGCGATCCGCGCGGTGCCGGGGGCAGTGGGGATATCGCTCGGGCCGCGGATTTTGCGCGCGGAGACGGCGGCAGCGGCGGCGGTGAGTTTGTGGATGGGCGCGGTGGGGGATTGGTAGTCACAAAATCCTCCCCGGAACGGGGAGGGGGACCGCGCCCGCAGGGCGTGGTGGAGGGGGCACGAGGCAAAGGCTTCCGGTGCCTCGGGCCCCCTCCACCATGCTGCGCATGGTCCCCCTCCCCGTGCCGGGGAGGATTTTGAAAATCCCATCCCGATTTGGGTGTTTCATCCCCCCTTTCGCAGATCGTTTCGCGCGCCTAAATGCGCGCGATGAGCACAAAGACGGTTTCAAACAGCAACGCGCCTGTCATCGAGAGCCGTCAGATGCTCCTCGACTATTTCGCCGGGGGCGAGAAGCCGGCGGAGCGCTGGCGCATCGGCACCGAGCATGAGAAGTTCGTCTATGCGATCGGCGACAATCACGCGCCGTCCTATGACGAGCCGGGTGGCATCCGCGACCTGCTCGCCGAGCTGACCCAGTACGGCTGGAGCCCGGTCGAAGAGGGCGGCAAGGTGATCGCGCTGTCCGGTCCGGACGGGACGGTGAGCCTGGAGCCTGCCGGACAGCTCGAACTCTCCGGCGCGCCGCTGGAGAATCTGCACCAGACCTGCGCCGAGACCGGGCGGCATCTGCAGCAGGTGAAGGCGGTGGGCGAGAAGCTGGGGATCGGCTTCCTTGGCCTTGGCATGTGGCCGGACAAGACGCGCGCCGAGCTGCCGGTCATGCCCAAGGGCCGCTATGGCATCATGCTCAACCATATGCCGCGCGTCGGGTCGCTCGGCCTCGACATGATGCTGCGCACCTGCACGATCCAGGTGAACCTCGATTATTCGAGCGAGGCGGACATGGCGCAGAAATTCCGCGTCGGGCTGGCGCTGCAGCCGCTGGCGACCGCGCTGTTCGCCAATTCGCCGTTTACGGAAGGGCGGCCGAACGGGATGCTCTCGTATCGCTCGCACATCTGGTCCGACACCGATCCGCACCGCACCGGCATGCTGCCGTTCGTGTTCGAGGACGGGTTCGGCTATGAGCATTATGCCGACTATGCGCTCGATGTGCCGATGTACTTTGTCTATCGTGAGGGCCGGTACATCGACGCGGCGGGGCTGAGCTTCCGCGACTTCCTCAAGAGCGAGCTGTCGGTGCTGCCGGGCGAAAAGCCGACGCTCGACGATTGGGCGGACCATCTGTCGACCGCCTTCCCCGAAGTGCGGTTGAAGACCTTCCTCGAGATGCGCGGCGCCGATGGCGGGCCGTGGGGGCGGATCTGCGCGCTGCCGGCGCTCTGGGTCGGGCTGCTGTACGATCAGGGGGCGCTGGATGCGGCGTGGGATCTGGTCAAGGGTTGGGACATGGCCGGGCGGCAGACGCTGCGCGACAGCGTGCCCAAGCTTGGCCTCGACGCGCCGCTGCCGGGTGGCGGCACGCTGCGCGACATTGCCGGACAGGTGATCGACATTGCCGGGGCCGGGCTGACGGCGCGGGCGCGGCTCAATTCGGCGGGGGACAGCGAGAACGGCTTCCTCGACCCGCTGCGCGAGATCGTGCGCAGCGGCAAGGTTCCGGCCGAGCTGCTGCTCGAGCGATATCACGGCGACTGGCAGGGCGATGTCAGCCGGATCTACGCCGAGACGCGTTTCTAGGGCGTTTTTACCGCCAGCTGCCACGCCGCGCGGACCTGAAGCGCATAGACCCCGGCGAATTGCTTCAGCTCGCGCTGAGCGGCGGGACCGTAATCGGCAAAGGCGGCGGCGCGATCGAGGCCGGCCTGGCCCACTGCGCGGAATTGTGTGCGGGCGGTTGCCGGGTCGCCGCTCAGCAGCTTGAGCATCCCCCAGCTATATTCGGCCTGTAACCGGTCGACATGGGTCAGCGCCAGGCCCGCGCGGATAATGCCCAGGCTGCGTTCGATCGTGGCGATCGATTGCCGATCGCCCTGGCGCAGTTGCGCCATGCCGGTGAACAGCAGCACGCGGCCGTAGAGCGGATGCGTTTCGCCGACCGAGTCGCGCACCGCAAACTCGGCCGAGCGCAGCGCGGATACGGCTTCCTTGAGCTTGTCCTGCAGCAGCAGATTCTCACCATAGCGCAGCCATGCGGTGGCGGTTTCGGGATGTTGCATGAACAGCTTGCCCTGCAACGCCCAGGTGCCGGCACGGCGCAGCGGCTCGGCCTCGGCGTAGCGGCCCAGTGTCTCCAGCAGCGTGGCGATGGCGAGCTGGGCGCGCGCGGTGTCGACATGCTTCTCCCCAAGCGTGTCGGTGCGCAGCGCGAGCGCGGTGCGGGCGAGCGCCAGCCCGGCTTCGGGGAGAACGACCGCCGACAGGTCGAGATAGATCCGCGCGGCCTGGAGCGGATCGGCGCGGGCGGCGGCGAGACGGGTCAGAAGATTGCGGCCCAGCGCCTCGGCCTCCTGCCGCCGGTCGAGCCGGACGAGCAGGCGCAGATAGCGCATGTCCGCGTCGAACCGCGCGGTGGGGTCGGTCAGCCGCGCGCGCGTGTCGCGGTAGAGCGGCTCGGCCTCGCCGAAGCGACCGAGCTGCGCCAGTGAATCCGCGCGGATCAGCGCGAGCGAGAGCGTCAGCGGGTCGGTCGGGCCGAACGCCGTGCGCGCCGCGTCAAACGCTTCGCGTGCGGGAGCCTCGCCCTCATCGGGGGAAGGGGAGTCGGTGAAGACCGCCGCGCGCTTGCCCGTGGCGCGGAGCCGCTGTCGCAGATCGGCCTCACCCCGCCCGCGCTGTTCGAGGATTGCGGCAGTGCGCCCATAGGCGCCGGTCATCTCGCGATAGGGCTTCCCCGCGGCGAGCGACGCGTCGCCGATCAACTCGCTGGCCTGCGCCATTTCGATCCAGATGCGGCGCAGCACTTCTTCATCGCGGCGCGCTCCCGCTGCCTCTTCGGGCGTGACCGGGGGGCCGACGCGGCGATATTTCACCCGGCCGATCCGGTTGTCGACGATTTCGCTGGCCTCATCCAGCGCGGCATTTGCGGCCTGGGCGAGCTTCAGTGCGCGCTCCGGATCGCTGGCCAGCAGCGCGCGGGCGCGGGCGAGCTGCAGATCGACACAGCGGTCCACGGGATCGGGTCGGGCGAGGCATGCGTCGAGCGCGGCCTGTACCTTCGTAGCCGCTTTCGGAACCGGCGCGCGGTCCGCGGCGAGCGCCGGGATGGGCAGGAGCAGCAAGGGGATGAGCCATCGCATCCCCCGCAGCCTATCAGGCTATCGCGCGCAAACCAGCGACAAAGCCTGTCAGCCGATGCGCAGCCCCATCGCCTGCTGCACGTCGCGCAGCAGCGGCGCGGCGAGGGCGGCGGCGCGCTCAGCGCCCTTGCGCAGTTCGGCATCGACCGCGCCGCGGTCCGCGATCAGGCGGACCATCTCGTCGCGGATCGGGCCGAGCTTGGCGACGGCGAGGTCGGCCAGCGCGGGCTTGAAGCTGCCGAAACCCTGGCCGGCATACTCCGCCACCACATCCTCGGGCGTGCGGTCGGCGAGCGCGGCGAAGATGGTGACGAGGTTCCGGGCCTCGGGCCGGTCCTTGAGCGACTCCCAGCTCTCGCCCATCGGTTCCGGGTCGGTCTTCGCCTTGCGGAATTTCTGCGCGATCGCGTCATCATCGTCGACCAGGTTGATCCGCGCTGCTTCGGACGGGTTCGACTTGGACATTTTCTGAGTCGCATCGCGCAGCGACATGATGCGCGGCGCGGCCTTGCTGATCAGCGGTTCGGGTTCGAGCAGCAGGTCGGTCTTGTAATCGAGGTTGAACTTGGCGGCGATGTCGCGCGCCAGCTCAAGATGCTGTTTCTGATCCTCGCCCACCGGCACATGCGTCGCGCGGTAGAGCAGGACGTCGGCGGCCATCAGCACCGGATAGTCATAGAGACCGACGCTCGCGCCCTCGCGGTTCTTGCCCGCCTTGTCCTTGAACTGGGTCATGCGGTTGAGCCAGCCGACGCGCGCGACATTGTTGAGCAGCCAGGCAAGCTCGCTGTGCGCGGGGACGCGCGCCTGGTTGAACAGGATCGAGCGGCTGGGGTCGATGCCGCTGGCGATCATCGCCGCGCTCACCTCGAACGTGCTGTCGGTGATCGCGGCGGGCTCGCTCCATTCGGTCAGCGCGTGGAGGTCGGCGATGAAGTACATCGACTCGCCGCCCGCCGCCTCGACATCGGCCTGCATGCCGACCCATTGCTTGATCGCACCGAGATAGTTGCCGAGGTGGAGATTGCCGGTGGGCTTGATGCCGGAAACGACGCGCATGAGTTGGTTGTCCAGGTCTTCAGGTTGATTTGCGGCGCACCAGCGCCGTGATGTCGCTCGGGCGGAACGCGCCGGTCGCGAAACAGGCGGCGGCGTAGACGATGCAGCCGGCGCCGACCAGCACCATCATCGCCGCCGTGCGGATCGTCCAGGCGCCGCTGGTATAGGGCGTGAACAGATCGTTGAGGAAGAACATCACCGCGCCCATCGCCGTCGCCGCGCCGACCAGCCGCCAGACGCGACGGCGCAGCTGGGGGTCGGCGGTGAAATGGCCGCGCTTGACCAGCGTGCGGTAGAGCAGGGCGACATTGACCCAGGCCGCGATCGCGGTGGCGAGCGGCGGACCCATATGCTTGAGCGGGACGATCAGCGCGAGGTTGAGGACGAGATTGATCCCGATCGAAATCGTCGCATAGCGCACCGGGGTCTTGGTGTCGGACCGCGCGTAAAAGCCCGGGGTCAGCACCTTGACCAGGATGTAAGCGGGCAGGCCGACCGAGAAGGCGGCGAGCGCCTGTGCCGTCGCGCGGGTATCCTGCGGCGTGAAGGCGCCATGCTGGAACAGCGCCGCGACGATCGGCGCGCCGCAGACGACCAGCGCGATCGTGGCGGGGAGGGTGAGGAACAGCGCCAGTTCCGCACCGCGATTCTGCGTGTGCATCGCCGCGCCGTCATTGCCCGCGCCCAGCTGGCGCGCGATGGTGGGGAGCAGCACGGTGCCAAGCCCGATGCCGATCAGGCCGAGCGGCAGCTGGTTCAGCCGGTCGGCATAATAGATGTAGGACACCGACCCCTCGACCAGCAGGCTGGCGGCGAGCGCGGTCGAGATGACGAGATTGATCTGATAGGCACCCGCTCCGGCCGCAGCCGGACCGATCAGCTTGAGCAACTGCTTCACGTCCGGGGTGAGGCGCGGGAGGCGCAGCCTGAGCTTTACCCCGGCGGCGCGGCAGGCGAGGATCAGCCACAGCAGCTGGAGCACGCCCGAAACGGTCACCGCAATCGCCTGATTGCGCGCGGTCAGCAGCGTCGAGTCCGCGTGGAAGAACAGCAGGGCGACGATCAGCGTCGCGTTGAGCAGGATCGGCGCTGCGGCATTCACCCAAAATTTGTTGAGCGAATTGAGGATGCCGCCGAGCAGCGAGACGAGGCTGATCAGCAGCAGATAGGGAAAGGTGATCCGCGACAGTTCGACCGCATAGGCGAATTCGGCAGGACTGGCTTCGTTGAACCCGCCCGACAGCGCCCACACCACCGGATAGGCGGCGATTTCCATGACGGCGGTGATCAGGATCAGGATCGGCAGGAGGACCGACAGCGCCTGTTCGGCGAAGGACAGGGCCGATTTCGTGTCGCCGCCGGATTCGCCGACCTTCTTGCTGAACATCGGCACGAAGGCAGCGCTGAACGCGCCCTCGGCAAACAGCGCGCGGAACAGGTTGGGCAGGCGGAAGGCGATCAGGAAGGCGTCGGACGCGAAGCTGGCGCCGACATAGCGCGCGAACAGCGAATCGCGGACCAGCCCGAGCACCCGGCTGACGAGCGTCAACCCGCCGATCGACCCGAGTGCCTTGACGAGGTTCATGCGTGCCCGCCCTTATCTCAATCCTCCCCCGCCAGGGGGAGGTGGCGCCGAAGGCGACGGAGGGGGAGGACGGGAATGTCCGCTCGACCGTCGTGCTTCCGCCCCCTCCGTCAGCGCTGCGCGCTGCCACCTCCCCCTGGCGGGGGAGGATAGAAGGGGGCGTCGGCCTTTACGCCTGGCCGGCCTCGCCGCCCAGCATCGCCGGCGAATCCTGCTGCGCGCGCTGCTGTTCGTACAGGCCGTTGAAGTCGATCGGCTCGAGCATCAGCGGCGGGAAACCACCGTCGCGGACCGAATCGGCGAGCACGCGGCGCGCGAACGGGAAGAGCAGGCGCGGCGCTTCGCCGAGCAGGAAGGGCTGGAGATGTTCGGCCGGCACGTTGCGGATCGCGAACAGCCCGGCATAGGACAGGTCGACGATGAACGCGACCTGGTTCTCCATCGTCGCGCGCACGTCGATCTTCAGGATCACTTCATGAATGTCCTGCGCGACTTCGGAAGCGCCGATGTTGAACTGAACGTCGAACGCCGGCTGGCCCTGGACCTGGTAGATTGCGGGCGAGTTCGGATTCTCGAACGAGAAATCCTTCACATATTGCGAGATCACGCCGACCGACGGCGCGGTGTCGGCGCCGTTCGCCTGAGGTTCGCCCATCGGCGCTGCGTTGTCGGGCGTGTCCATGGTCGTCAAACTTCCTTTGCCTGTTCGGGATACTTGTCGCGGCGACCCGCGTTCGAATGACCGCCGCGCCTAGCAGGGGCGGTTGACCGTTTCAACGGGCCAGCATCCGGCGCAATGGCGGATTTGAAACCCGGCGGTTTCGCGCCTATGTTGCGCATGAGAAAGAAGGTGCCGACGTGTATCTAGTGATCCTGTTTGCCGCGATTGCGGCGTTTCTGGCCCTCCGGCTCTATTCGGTGCTGGGCAAGCGGACCGGGCATGAGCAACCCTTGCCGCGCCCGGCGGAAGAACGCGCCGGCGCGCCGCAGATGCCGCGCACGATCGACATGCCGGCCGAGGTGCGCGACACCGGTCCGCGCCCGCTGGAAAGCGGTGCCGAAACCGGTCTGCGCGCGCTGGTCGCCGCCGACCCGGCGTTCGATGTCGGGCAGTTCGTCGAGGGCGCGAAATCGGCGTACCGCATGATCCTGGAAGCGTTCTGGAAGGGCGACCGCGAAACGCTCGACTGGCTGGTCGATGCCGAAGTGCGCGACAGCTTCATCGCCGCGATCGACGCGCGCGAGGCGGCGGGCGAGACGCTCGACAACCGCCTGATCGGGATCGAGCGCGCGGTGATTTCGGACATCGCGCTTGATGGCAAGCTGGCGCGCATCACGGTGCGCTTCGACGCCGATATCGCCGCGGTGACGCGCGACAAGGACGGCAACGTCATCGCCGGATCGCTGAGCGATGCGGTGCAGACGCATGACGCCTGGACGTTCAGCCGCACCCTGGGTAGCGGCGATCCGAACTGGAAGCTGAGCGACACCGACGAGGTCTGAGCGACCGGTTGGGACGATGATGGAGGAATGATGCGCGCTTGGGGGGTAGCGGCATGCGCCGCACTGTTGGGCGCCTGTTCGTCCGGAGTGGTTCCGGCGGGACGGCCGGCAACCGGCGGCGCGACGCCGGTTCGCCCGGCGCCGCTGCCCGGTGGGGTGCGCCAGCCGGTTGCGGCAACGCCGCTGGCACCGGCACCCGCACCAGCCGTCGCGGCCGGGGTGACCACCGCCGCAGCCGCCGGGCTGGTCGCCGGGCCGGCCGTTCAGGACCTGCCGGTGACGATGGCGGCGGCAGCGCGCGCGCTGGGGGCGTTCAAGCTGAGCTGTGCCACGCTGCTGCGCCGCACGGACGCCACCGGCCTGACGCGCGGCGAGGACTGGCGCCCGGCCTGCACCGCCGCCGCAACGACGCAGGATCGCGACGCCAGCAGCTTTTTCGCGCGCTATTTCGAAACCGTGCAGGTCGCCGACGGCAAGGCCTTTGCCACCGGCTATTACGAGCCGGAAATTGCCGGATCGCGCACGCGCCGTCCCGGCTATGAAGTGCCGGTCTATGCCCGCCCGGCCGACCTGGTCGATGTCGACCTTGGCAGTTTTTCGGAGGCGCTGGCGGGCAAGTCGATCCGTGGGCGGGTCGAGGGGACGCGGCTGGTCCAGTATCATGACCGCACCGCGATCGAGCAGGGCGCGCTGGCCGGACGCGGGCTCGAGATCGCCTGGGCGGCGGATCCGGTCGAGCTGTTCTTCCTGCAGATCCAGGGGTCGGGGCGCCTGCGCCTGCCCGATGGCGGGGTGATGCGGATCGGTTATGCCAGCCAGAATGGGCGCGACTATACCGGGATCGGCAAGCTGATGCTGGATCGCGGGCTGCTCAAGCCCGGCCAGGCGTCGATGCAGGGGATCATGGCGTATCTGCGCGCGAACCCCGAACAGGGCACGGCGATCATGCGCGAGAACAAGAGCTATGTGTTCTTCCGCGAACTGACCGGCCCCGGGCCGCTGGGCGCGCTGGGCGTGCCGGTGACTGCGCTGGGCACGGTGGCGGCCGATCCGAAATTCGTGCCGCTGGGCGCGCCGGTGTTCCTGTCGATGGACCGGCAGGACGCCAATGGCCTGTGGGTGGCGCAGGATACCGGCGGCGCGATCAAGGGCGCCAACCGTTTCGACACCTTTTGGGGTGCGGGCGACGATGCGCGGGCAATTGCCGGTGGCATGGCCGCGCGCGGCACCGCCTGGCTGTTGCTGCCCAAGGGGACGCTTGCCCGCCTGACCGGGAACTGAGGTGACCCGCCCGCCGCGCGCCTTGTCGCCCGAAGAGCGGGCCTTGTGGCAGCGGGTGATTTCCAGCGTGACGCCGATGCCGCGGGCGGTGCCCGTGCCGCCGGCGCCGATGGTGCCGTTCGTGGCGCCGGCCCCCGTCGCCGAGCCGGTCGCGGCGAGGAAGGTGAAGGGGCGGGTGCCGCCGCTGCGCCAGCCCGCGCCGCCACCGCCCAAGCCGCCGCGCGATACGCTGGATGGCAGCTGGGAGCGGCGGCTGGCGCGTGGGCTGGTCGCGCCGGAAAGCGCGATCGACCTGCACGGCCATACGCTCGCCAGCGCGCATGCGATGCTCGACCAGGGGCTGGACCGTGCGATTGCGCGCGGCGATCGCGTGCTGCTGCTGATCACCGGCAAGCCGCCGCGTCCCGAGTCCGAACGACCGCATGCGCGCGGGGCGATCCGCGCGGCGGTGGGCGACTGGCTGGCCGCGTCGCGCCATGCCGATGCGATCGCGGCGGTGCGTGGCGCACACCCGCGCCATGGCGGTCATGGCGCGCTCTATATCATCCTGCGCCGCCCGCGGTCGCCAGCGCGAAAATTTTAACTCTTTCGCGCGATACCCGGTAACGAACCGCCGGAATGGGTCCGGCGTGCGTGGGGGATCGCGCGACTGCGATGGACGGATTTTCGCTGAAAAGCCGCGCAATCGCATTTGCGTTTTGTGCCGGTGCGCTGGTGTTCATCCTCGCGCTCGCCGCAACCGCGCGCGACGCGCTGGATGCCGCGAGCACCGGGCGCGCGCTGATCGCGGCGATCATCTGTGCCGTGATGTGCTGGGCCTATGCCGAGCGCACCATCGCCTCGACCGCCGAGGCGATCGACGCGGCGATCGAGCGGCTGAGCCGCGCCGCCAATGGCGATCTGCAGAGCGAGATTCCGGCCGAGGTCGAGCAGTGCGTGCCGCCGCTGGCGCGGGCGATGGACGGGCTGTTCAGCCAGATGCACAGCAATCTCGACAGCGTGCAGCGGCTGGCGCTGTTCGACCCCGTCACCGGCCTGCCCAACCGCATCCATTTCCGGCGCAGCTGCGAGCGGATGCTGGGCGAGCTGCCGCACGATGCGATGGCGGCGCTGTTTTTCATCGACCTCGACCGGTTCAAGGCGGTCAACGACACGCTGGGCCATGCCGTGGGCGACCAGCTGCTGGCGATGGTATCGAACCGGCTGCGCGCGGTGGCCGACCGGTTCGCGATCGAGGGCGATGCCCGCCAGCCGCTGATCGGGCGCCTGTCGGGCGACGAATTCACCATCTTTTTCCCCGAACTGGGGCATGTTCGCGACGCCGACCGGGTCGGGCGCGGCATCCTGTTCGCGCTGTCCGAGCCGTTCGACCTGGCCGATCAGGAAGTGTCGATCGGCGCCTCGGTCGGCATCGCGCTGCGCCCCAATCACGGCAGTTCGCTGACCGACCTGATGCGCGCGGCCGATACGGCGATGTACCATGCCAAGGCCAAGGGCCGCGGCCGCGCCGAGCATTTCACCGACCAGCTGGCGGCAGATATCGCCGAGCGCGCGCTGCTCGAAAGCGACCTGCGCCTCGCGGTGGAACGCAACCAGTTCGCGCTGGTCTATCAGCCGCAGGTGAGCGCGCGCGACGGCCGCATCGTCGCGGCCGAGGCGCTGTTGCGCTGGGAACATCCCACGCGCGGGCTGTGCCTGCCCGGATCGTTCATCGCGCGGGCCGAGGAAACCGGCCTGATCGTCGAGATCGGCGAATGGGTGATCGAGCATGTCGCGCAGACCATTGCCCGCTGGGGCGAGATCGGGGTCGAACAGCGGCTGGCGGTGAACATCAGTCCGCGCCAGCTCGACCATGCCGCCTTTTTCCGGCGGCTGCGCGAGGCGATGCAGGCCGCCGGTGCGCCGGCGCGGCTGCTCGAACTGGAGATTACCGAGACGCTGGCGATGCATTGCTCGCGCGAGGTGATCGACGCCATTGCCGCGCTGCGCAGCGACGGGGCGACGGTGGCGGTCGACGATTTCGGCACCGGCTATTCCAACCTGGCGCGGCTGCGCGACCTGCCGCTGGACCGGGTCAAGCTCGACCGCAGCCTGGTCGAGAATATCGCGACAAGCAGCGAGGCACGGGCCATCGCGCATGCGGTGATCGGCCTGATCCACGGCATCGGTTGCGAAGTGGTGGCAGAGGGGATCGAGACCGAGGCGCAGCTCGACGTGCTGCGCGTCATCGGTTGCGACATTCTGCAGGGCTATGCGATCGCGCGCCCGATGCCCGAGTCGGCGTTCCTCGACTGGGCGCGGGCAGTGCCGCAGGCGGCGCGGCGCGCCTGAACGTCAGGCAAAGGCGCGCGCGAGCACCCCGGCATAGATGCGCGTGAGCGCGTGGAGGTCGTCCAGCGCCACCGCTTCATCCAGCTTGTGCATGGTCGCGTTGAGCAGGCCGAATTCGACCACCGGGCAGATGCGCGACAGGAAGCGCGCGTCGGACGTGCCGCCGCTGGTCGACAGCTCGGCTTCGACCCCGGTTTCGGCGCGGATCGCGTCGGCAACCAGCGTGGACAGTGCGCCCGGCTGGGTCAGGAACGCCTCGCCATAGACGCGGCCGCGCACGATGCCGGCAGGGGCATGGGCGTGGACGATATCCTGCACCCGCGCGATCAGGTCAGGGCCGCGATGGCGGTCGTTGAAGCGGATCGAGATGCGCGCCCGCGCGCGACCGGGAATAACGTTGGTCGCGGGATTGCCCACTTCCAGGTCGATCACTTCGATGTTCGACGGCTGGAACCAGTCGGTCCCGGTGTCGAGCACGATGGCGTCGATCTCCGCCAGCGCGCGGACGAGGCGCGGGACCGGATTGTCGGCGAGATGCGGATAGGCGACATGGCCCTGCCGCCCTGGCACCTCGATATCGATCACCGTGGACCCGCGCCGCCCGATCTTGATCGTGTCGCCCAGCCGCTGCGTGCTGGTCGGTTCACCCACCAGGCACAGATCGGGGGTCAGGCCGCGCGCGGCCATGCGGTCCATGATCGCGAGCGTGCCATAGGTCGCCGGGCCTTCTTCATCGCCGGTGATGATCAGGCTGACCGTGCCGGTCGCGGGCAGGGGGGCGAGCGCCGCGACGAACGCCGCGATCGCGCCCTTCATGTCGACCGCGCCGCGCCCGTACAGCAGGTCGCCGCGGATTTCCGGCGCGAATGCACCCGATGCCCAGCCTTCGCCCGGCGGCACCACGTCGAGATGCCCGGCAAAGGCGAAATGTGGCCCCGGCCCGGCGGTGCGCACCGCGAGCATATTTTCGACCGGGCCGTCGGGGGCCTCCCCCGTGACGAACCGCTCGACATCGAAACCGAGCGGGATCAGCGCCGCTTCGAGCACGTCGAACACCGTCCCGCGCGCCGGGGTGATGCTGGGCGCGGCAATCAGCGCCTTGGTGAGGTCGACGACGTCGGGCATACAGGCTCCTTCTATGGAGGCTCCTTTGCCCAAGCGTGACCGCGACACAATCCCGCACGCCGCGCCGCCACGGAGAAGGCGGCGCTGGCTGGCGCTGCTGTGCGGCATGCTGATCGCCAGCCCGGCAGCGGCACAGGTCGAGTTTCGGGCGATGACGCCGGGCGTCGAGGCCGCTGCGCGGACCGCCAGCGATGCGCGGATGGAACAGATTGTGCGGCGCGAACATGCCGCGTGCGTGACCGGCGCGCGTGCGCGGGGCGACGCCAAGGCATTCGAATGCAACGGCGTGCTCGTCTTTGCCTTTGACGAAGCGCGGCGGCGCGGGTTGCGCGCGCTGTCCGACTGGGCGGTGCAGGGGGTGCTGGCGTCGGTCTATGATCCGATCGATGCGCCGACCGCGCTGGCCCGGCTACGCGCCGCGGCGGGGATCCTGTCGAGCGCCGATTATCCGACATCATTGCCGTTTCACGCGGCCTATGTCGCCGACACGCTTGCCGACCCGGCGGCAGGCGCCGCCGCGCTCGCGGATCTGGTCGCGCAGGCCGAGCGCTATGAACAGCTTGGCTATCCCGCGAGCATCCTGATCCATGCCGAGGGCGCGGCGACGCTGGCGCGGCGGATCGAGGGTGCCGATTCGGCGCTGGGATGGCGGATGCAGGCGCAGGCGTTGCGCGCCGCGGCGCTGCTGGGCCGCGCGTCGGCGCTGCAGCGCTGTAGCGTCGATCCCGCCGGCCCCGGCGCGGATCCGGCGACACGGCTGCATCTGCAGGTCAGCTGCGCGATCGCGACCGAGCAGGCCGGCCGCTGGCGGGAAGCGGAGGCGCGGCTGCGCGCCTTGCTCGCCGACGCGCAGGCACAGCCCGCGCCGGAGGTGCGCGCCGATGTGCTGGTCGCGCTGGGCCGCAATCTGATCCGCCAGGAGCTGTACGACGCGGCGGTGCCGTTCCTGACCAGCGCGCGCGACCTGCTCGCCCCGCTGGTGACGGCCGAGGATGAGCGGTTGCTGCGTGCGCCCGCCATCCGGGCGGCGCGGGCGCAGGGCGCGCTCAACATCGCCACCGGGTTTCGCGACGGCAAGCCGTCGGGCGTGCATCGCGCGCTGACCGGCATCGATGCGCTCGAGGCGACGATTGCTGCCGCAGACACCTGGGCGCTGGCGGCCGAGCGGCTGCAGCGCGACATCGATCGCGGCGCGCTGCAATGGGAAGGCGGGGTGTGGCGCCAGCTGCTGACGGCCTATCGCGAGGCGCATGAGGAAGCGGGCCGGCTGATCGGCAAGGACGCGCCGATGGTCGCGATGCTCCGCGCCAAGGATGCGCAGGGGCAGGAGCAATATCTGACCGAGGGTTTCCGGCGGCCGCTGGCGCGCGATTATATCGAGGAGGACCTGATCCGGTTGATGCAACAGGCCGTGGCCGGGCTCGTCACGCTGCCGCAGGGGGACCGCCACCGGGTCGAAGGGCTGGCGGTGGCCGCCGGCTTTCTGGCGCGCAACGACCGCGACGTGCCCAGGGCGCGCAGCCTGTGCCGGTCGGCGATGGCGGGCGCGATCGAACGGCTTGAGGCGCATGCCGAATTCGATACGGCAGCCCAGGCCCAGCTGCGCCGGCGGGCGCCGCTGTTCGCGCAATGCGTCGGGATCGCGTGGCAGGCGGGCGCGGCGCCGGGCACCGCGCGCTGACCGGTCAGGCGGGCGCCTGCTCGAACTGTTCGATCACCCAATCCTCTTCCTGCGCGCCGGCGATCCAGTCCTGCATGAAGGGATGCTGCAGCACCGCGTTCATATAGGCGGGGGCGAAGCGCGCGACGGGAAGGGAATAGGTGACGAAGCGCGTCACGACCGGCGCGAACATCACGTCGACCGCGCCGAACTGGCCGAACAGGAATTCCCCGTCGCCGCCATAACGCGCGCGGGCCTGCGCCCACAGCTCCATGATCCGCTGGATGTCGTGCATCACATCGTCGTCGGGCGTCCGGGGCGGATAGACCTGGCGGATGTTCATGCTGTGCTTGCGGCGCAGCGCGGCATAGCCCGAATGCATTTCGGCCGCCATCGAGCGCGCCATCGCGCGCGCCGCGGGATCGGTCGGCCAGAATTTGTCGCCGCCCGATTTTTCATTGAGATATTCGACGATGGCAAGGCTGTCCCACACCACCGCGTCGCCATCCCACAGGATCGGCACCTTGCCCGACGACGGCGCGAACTCGTCGCCCTCGCGCCGCTTGTCCCAGTCCTGATCGTAGAGCGGGACCACCACTTCCTCGAACGGCAGGCCGGAGAGCTTGCACGCGAGCCAGCCGCGCAGCGACCAGGAGGAATAGGCCTTGTTGCCGATGAAAAGCTTGAGCATCGCGTGGGGATAGCGGCGCGCGGGGGGTGGAGCAACCGGTCCGCTGTTACCGGTGCGACGGCGCTGCTAAACCCGCATGATGCGCAACCTGACCATCTGGTACGACGACCAATGCCCGCTGTGCGTGCGCGAGATCGCGCTGATGCGTCGGCTCGACCGGCGCGGACGGATCGATTTCGTCCCGATCGCGGGGCTGGGCGACGGCGCGTGCCCGGTCAATCGGGCCGAACTGCTCGCGCGGTTTCATGCGCGTGAGGACGGGCAATTGCTGTCCGGGGCGGCTGCCTTTGCCGCGATGTGGCGCGCCATCCCGCTGCTGCGCCCGCTGGGGCTTGCCGCGCGCAATCCGCTGGTGCTGGCGCTGCTCGAACGCGGCTATCGCGCCTTTCTGCGCGTGCGGCCCCGGTTGCAGCGCTGGGCGGGGCGGCGCGGTCCGCAGCGCTGAGCCGTATTTCGCTTGCGCCGGCGTCGGCAACGCGACAGGTTGACCGCTGGGGCGTTCGCGCAATGGGGGGTAAAATGCCGCGCAAGTTCATCATGATAGCCGCTGGTCTTGCGACAATCGGCGCCGCGCCGCCACAGCAGGGAGCGGCCCCCGCGCCCGCCCGTCCAGCCGCTGCCGCAACTCCCGCGCCGCTTGCGGTCGAAGCCTTTGCCGACATGCCGCAGATGGAGGGGCCTGCCCTCTCGCCCGATGGCACGCGGATCGCGGCAAAGATCGCGATTCGCGGGACGCAATATTTCTCGATCTCGACCATCGGTGCGGCCGGGGCGCCGCAATTGCTGGGCGCGGGCAAGGCCGACGTCAACTGGTGGCGCTGGGTCAACAAGGACTGGGTCGTGATCGGGATCGGCCAGACCGTGCCGGTCGACGGCGACGAATGGTATGCGACGCGCGCGATCGGCTATCATGTGCCGACCGGCAAGGTGATCCAGCTCGCCCCGCGCGACGCCGGCCAGACCGGCGATGACGTGATCTGGACCGCGCGCGACGGCAGCGCGCGGGTGATGCTCGCCTTCCAGACCTCGATCTTCACCGACACCGCCGGCTTCTGGCCCAAGGTCGAGGAAATCAACCTCGACACCGGCAAGCGGCGCACCATCCTGGCCGGCCTGACCGGGGTGATGGACTGGTACGCCGACAGCGCGGGCGTGGTGCGGATGGGCATCGGCTTCAGCGAGGACGGCCGGTCGCGCCGGATTCATTATCGCGACACCAACGAGCAGTTGTTCCGCACGATCGACCGCACGCGCAAGGGCGACGACCGGCTGACCGTCCCGGCGCTGTTTCTGGAGGACAAGAGCCGCGCGCTGGTGATCGACGACGACGCGGACGGATTTTCGGCGCTGTACGAGCTGGACCTGCGCACGCTGGAACGCGGCAAGCAGCTGTTCGCCAGCAAGGGCTATGACATTGCCGGGCTGATCCCCGATGCGGGCGGGTCGAAACTGCTGGGCGTGGCGGTCGAGGAAAATGCCGCCGCCGTGCGCTGGGTCGACCCCGACATGCAGGCGATGCAGGCGACCGTGTCGGGACTGGTCAAGGGCGCGCAGGTCCAGATCGTGTCGACCAGCAGCGATCGCAGCCGCGCGATCATCGCGGTCGGCGGGGCCGACGCGCCGGGCGGCTATTTCCTGTTCGAGCGCGCCAGCACGACGGTGATGCCGCTCGCCTATACCAACCCGAGCATCAAGCTGAAGCGGATGCACCCGGTCCGCACCATCCGCTACAAGGCGCGCGACGGGGTCGAG
Source organism: Sphingomonas sp. BE123 (assembly GCF_031456015.1). Taxonomy (NCBI): domain Bacteria; kingdom Pseudomonadati; phylum Pseudomonadota; class Alphaproteobacteria; order Sphingomonadales; family Sphingomonadaceae; genus Sphingomonas; species Sphingomonas sp. BE123. The sequence continues at coordinate 1,289,423 of NZ_JAVDTW010000002.1, forward strand.
ATTGCGGCGGTGCTGACCACGCCGCGCGGGCGCACCGGCAAGCTGCCGCTGATCGTCATGCCGCATGGCGGCCCGCGGGCGCGCGACAGCGAAACCTGGGACTGGTGGCCGCAATTCCTGGCCGATCGCGGCTATCTGGTGGTCCAGCCCAATTATCGCGGCTCCACCGGCTATGGGACGCGGTTCATGGAGCTGGGCGAGGGGCAGTGGGGCCTGTCGATGCAGGACGATCTGGACGATTCGGTCCGGGCGCTGGCCGATCTGGGCCTGGCCGATCCGGCGCGGGTGTGCATGGTCGGCGCTTCCTATGGCGGCTATGCGGCGCTGCGGGCGGCGCAGCGCGACAGCGACAAATATCGCTGCGCCATTTCCTATGCCGGTGTTTCCGACCTCAACCGCATGCTGCGGCACCAGCGCAACTTCCTCTACGCCGGCGCGCGCAGCGACTGGCTGCGGCGGCAGGCGAGCGATCTCAAATCGGTGTCCCCGGTCAATTACCCGGAGGCGGTGAAGATCCCGGTGCTGCTGATGCACGGCGAGGAAGACCGGGTGGTACCGATCATCCAGTCACGTGCGATTGCGCAGAAGCTGAAAAGCGCGGGGAAGGACGTGACCTATATCGTCCAGCCGCTGGCCGACCACCATTTCTCGCGCCAGGAGGACCGGCTGGAGTTCCTCAAAGCGATGGAAGCGTTCCTGGCCAAGCATAACCCGGCCTGAGCCGGGCGAGGCGGTCAGATGCTGACCGCCTCGATCACCGCGGCGCGCAGCTCGGCGATGCCGTCATTCTTTTCGCTCGACGTGGCGAGGATGTCGGGGTGCGCGGCCGGGCGCTTGCGCGCTTCGTCGATCGTGCGCTGCGTCACTTCGGCAAGTTCCGCCGGCTTGATCTTGTCGCCCTTGGTCAGGACGATGCGATAGCTGACCGCCGCCGCGTCGAGCATGTCGAGGATCTCGCGATCGACATCCTTGATGCCGTGGCGGCTGTCGATCAGCACCAGCACGCGCTTGAGCACGTCGCGGCCGCGCAGATAGTCGTTCACCAGGAACCGCCACTTGCGGACAATGTCCTTGGGCGCCTTGGCAAAGCCGTAGCCGGGCATGTCGACCAGCCGGAACTTCACCGGATCGCCGACGTCGAAGAAATTGAGCTCCTGCGTCCGCCCCGGCGTATTCGACGTGCGCGCCAGGCCGTTGCGGTTGGTGAGCGCGTTGAGCAGCGAGGATTTGCCGACATTCGACCGGCCGGCAAACGCCACTTCCGGCACGACCGCGTCGGGCAGGAAGTTGAGCGCAGGCGCGGATTTGAGGAACGCGACGGGCCCTGCAAAGGTCTTGCGCGCGCTCTCGATCAGCTCGGGGTCGAATTCGGTCACTTCTTCCCCTTGCCGGGCTTGGCATCGATCACCGCGGCCGATGCCGGCACCGGCTCCTTGAGCGCCGGGTGGCGCATGTACAGGAACTTCTGCTGCGCGATGGTGAGCAGGTTCGAGGTGATCCAGTAGAGCTGGAGCCCCGCCGCGAACGGCGCCATCACGAACATCAGCACCCATGGCATGATCGCGAACATCTGCTTCTGCACTTCGTCGGTCGGGGCCGGGTTCAGCTTGAACTGCGCCCACATCGACACGCCGAGCAGGACCGGGAACACGCCCAGCGCCAGGAACATCGGCAGCTGGATGCCGGTCAGATAATGGATCAGGTTGACGAGGTTCGCCGGGTCGGGCGCCGACAGATCCTTGATCCACGCCACCAGCGGCTGATGGCGCATCTCGATCGACAGCATCAGCACCTTGTACAGTGCGTAGAGGATCGGAATCTGCAGCAGAGTCGGCAGGCAGCCCGCGAGCGGGTTCACCTTCTCGTCCTTGTACAGCTTCATGATCTCCTGCTGCTGGCGCGGTTTGTCGTCCTTGTAGCGTTCCTGCAGCGCCTTCATCTTGGGCTGGAGCGCGCGCATCGCGGCCATCGACGCGAACTGCTTCTGCGCGATCGGGAACAGCAGCAGGCGGACGGTGACGGTCAGCAGGATGATCGCGACACCGAAATTGCCGACCATGCGGAACAGCCAGTGGAGATAATGGAAGATCGGCTTTTCGAAGATTTCGAACCAGCCCCAGTCGATCGCCTTGCCGAACTGGCGGATGCCGCCTTCTTCCTCATAGCTGTCGAGCAGGTTGACGTCCTTGGCCCCCGCGAAGAAGCGCGTCGTCTGAGTCATCACCTGACCCGGCGCGATCTGGCGCGCGGTGGTCGGTTCGAACTGCGCCTGGGTCGCGCCATTGGCGGCGGGACGGAAGCTGAGGCCCACCGGCATGCCCTGATCGGGAACCAGCGCGGTCAGCCAGTAGATGTCGGTATAGCCGATCCAGCCGCCCTTCGAATCGAAGCGCTTCGTGCCTTCTTCGGTCACCGTGTCGTAGTTCACGCCATAATCCACGGCGCCGCCATAGGATGCGACCGGACCGGCATGGATCGTCCAGGTGTCGACATCCTTGCCCGCGCCATAGCGGTAGAGATAGCCATAGCCGGCCGCCGCCACCGGCTTTTGCCCCAGGTTCGCGACCTGCTGGCGGACGGTGAACATATAGCCGTCATCGACCGACAGCTCGATCGCGAAACGCTGCGTGCCATTGCTGGCAGTCAGCGTGACCGGCGTGGTCGGGGTCAGCTTCGACCCGCTGGCTTTCCACACCGTGTCGGGGCCGGGGGCGTTGAGGCCCTGACCCGACCAGCCGAAGCCGGCGAAATAGGCGTCGCGCGTGCCGCTGGGCGAGAGCAGGCGGATCGGCGCGCTGTCCTTGGCGATCGTTTCCTTGTGCTTGACCAGCACCAGATCATCGATGCGCGCGCCCTTGAGGTTGAGCGAGCCGCGCACCGTCGGCGTTTCGATCGCGATGCGCGGGGTTTCGCGCAGCACCGTGTTGCGGTCGCGGATCGCCTGCGGCGTGTCGGCGGTCGGATCGGCGCCGGGATTGGGCACGACCTTGGGCGCGCCGTCCGCTGCCTTGGTCACCGTGGGGGCGGGGGGCGTGGGGAACAGCCAGCCGGTCACCGCCGGCCACGCGAACAAGAGCAGCCCCGCGATCACCGCGAACAGCAGGAAATTCTTCTGGTCTTCTTTCACGTCATTCCCCGGTCAGGACATCAGGGCACGGGATCATAGCCGTGCCCACCCCATGGATGGCAGCGAAGGATGCGCCGCAGCGCCAGCCATCCGCCCTTGAGCGCCCCATAGCGGGAGAGCGCCTCGATTGCATAGGCCGAACAGCTTGGCGCGAAGCGGCAGCTGGGCGGCAGGATGCGCGACGGGCCGATCTGCCAGGCGCGCGCGATCAGGATGAGGATGCGGGCGATCACCGCTGTACCTTTGCCAGTGCCTTGGCCAGTTCGGCCTTGAGTGCGGCATAGTCCCGCTCGATCCCGCTGGCGCGGCCGATCAGGACATGGTCGGCGCCGGGCACGCCGGCGACCGGCAGCACGTCGCGCACCAGCGCGCGAAAGCGGCGCTTCATGCGGTTGCGGATGACCGCGTTGCCGACCTTCTTGGACACGGTGATGCCGATTCGCATCGTCGCGTCGGCATCGTCGCGCCGACGCACGATCAGCACGAAGCCGGGCATCGGCGCGCGCTTGCCGGCGTTGGCGGCAAGATAGTCCTTGCGCTGGGTCATCCGCGCCAGCGGCGGGACGGGCGAACAAGAACAGCCCGCTTCCCCGGTCGAGGAAACGGGCTGGTGTGGCGCCAGCGATGCTGGCGTCAGGCTTATGCGCTCAGCTTGTTGCGGCCGCGGGCGCGCCGGGCACGAATGACCTTGCGGCCGCCCGGGGTCGCCATGCGCGACCGGAAGCCGTGCCGGCGCGCCCGCACCAGGTTGCTCGGCTGAAAGGTCCGCTTCATCGCTCATTCCCTGAATTCTAGAAACTGAAAAGGCCGCCGCGGGGGCGACCGTGTGAACGGGGCCGTTAGCCAAAGCCGACGCCCAAGTCAATTCGCGGCGAGCCTTTTTGCCCGGGAACGCCGGCGTTTGGCGCTTCCGCGCACCAAAATCCGGTCGATAAAGGCGCCAACGCGCGGCCAGCGCGCCTTGAGCCGCACGAATCGGTGCCGCGCCCAGCGCGAATTGCGCAGGATGAGAATCAGTCCGAACGCGGCGACGACCGTTCCGGCCGGTCCCGGAAACGGCGACACCAGCGGTGCGACGACCAGAAACAGGATCCATCCGGTCACCAGCAGGACGATTCGAACGACGGGATGCGGAGCGCGGCGCATCGTTTCGAGATGGGGTGGTGTATTGCCGATGCAAGGCGCAGGCGCGATGAACCGTTTCCCTCCAGCGAAAAGCCGCTACAACCCCGTGAACAAAAAGGGGGCGGTGATGGTCGCGAGTGTCTCGACGGTCGCATATCTCGGGCTGGAGGCGCGCAGCGTCGAGGTGCAGTGTAACCTCGTCCCCGGTCTTCCCAAATTCATGATCGTCGGCCTGCCGGACAAGGCGGTGGCGGAAAGCCGCGAACGGGTGCGCGCGGCGATGGCGGCGATCGGGCTGGCCATGCCGCCCAAGCATATCGTCCTCAACCTGTCGCCCGCCGACCTGCCCAAGGAAGGGTCGCATTTCGACCTGCCGATCGCGCTCGCCCTGCTGGCGGCAATGGGCGTGACCGATGCCGAGGCGCTGGCCGATTATGTCGTGGTCGGCGAACTCGCGCTCGACGGACGGATCGCGCCGTCGCCCGGCGTGCTGCTCGCGGCGTTGCATGCGGCGGGGGAGGGGAAGGGGCTGATCTGTCCTGCCGCGCAGGGGGCTGAGGCGGCATGGGCCGGGACCGGCGCGGTGCTGGCCGCGCCCGACCTGATCGGCCTGCTCAACCATCTGAAGGGTCAGCAACTGCTGGGCGCGCCGGAGCCGGGCGAGGCCGATGCGCCGGACTTCGGCCCCGACCTCAAGCAGGTAAAGGGGCAGGAGACGGCCAAGCGCGCGCTCGAAATCGCGGCGGCGGGCGGGCATAATCTGTTGATGGTCGGGCCGCCCGGCGCGGGCAAGTCGCTGATGGCGAGCTGTCTGCCCGGTATCCTGCCCCCACTCGACGCCGCGGAGGCGCTGGAGGTGTCGATGGTCGCCAGCGTCGCGGGCACGCTAGAGGGCGGGCGGCTGACCCGCACGCGGCCGTTCCGCAGCCCGCATCATTCGGCGTCGATGGCCGCGCTCACCGGCGGCGGGCTCAAGGTCAAGCCGGGCGAGGTCAGCCTTGCGCATCTGGGCGTGCTGTTCCTCGACGAACTCCCCGAATTCCAGCGTGCCGTGCTCGATTCGCTGCGCCAGCCGCTGGAGGCGGGGACGGTCAGCGTCGCGCGCGCCAATGCCCATGTCACCTTTCCGGCGCGGGTTCAGCTGGTGGCGGCGATGAACCCGTGCCGCTGCGGGCATCTCGGCGACCCCGCGCTCGCCTGCGCCCGTGCGCCGCGCTGTGCCGCCGATTACCAGGCCAAGGTGTCGGGGCCTTTGCTCGACCGCATCGACCTGCATGTCGAGGTGCAGCCGGTCACCGCCGCCGATCTGGTGCTGCCCCCGCCCGCCGAAGGCTCCGCCGAAGTCGGCGCACGCGTTGCCGCGGCGCGCGCGGTTCAGCGCGCGCGCTATGGCAGCGACGGCCCGCGCACCAATGCCGAGGCCGATGGCCCGGTGCTCGACGCCGTTGCCACCCCCGACGAACCCGGTCGCAAGCTGCTCGCCCAGGCCGCCGAGGCAATGCGCATGAGTGCGCGTGGCTATACCCGCATGCTGCGCGTCGCGCGCACCATCGCCGATCTCGCGGGGGCTGAAACCGTCGGCCGCATCCATGTCGCCGAAGCGCTGAGCTACCGGCGGCAGGCTCCGCGGAATTAGGCGGTGGCGAGCGGACCGCCCGGAGCCGCGCGCGGGGACCCGCGGGGCAAGCGGACGTTCGGCGCGGCGACGCTGCCCGGCATCGCTACCTCCGGCGCAGACGACAGCGCGATCGCGGCGTCGTTGCGAAGATGCAACGGACCCTTGTGAAACTACGTGAGTGGCGGTGCGGCGCACGGGTCCCGTCCGATCTTCCTCTATAAATCAGCGAGGAAGTCATGGAGGAATGCGGTGATGAAACGGTGGACGCTGGCGGCGGGGGGCACGGCACTTGCCAGCATGTTGATGGTCGCAGGGCCGGCTCAGGCAGCCATCGACGAAGATGCCACCGGCTTCAGCATCGAGGGCAGCGTCCGCGCCCGCGCCGAGGCGGTCGATGGTCAGGTCCGCCCCAATGCGCCCGAAAGCGACGCGATGCTGTCGTTCCGGACGCTGATCACGGCCAGCTATGATTTCGGCGGCATCCACCTGACGGCAGAACTCGACGACGCGCGCAGCTATTTCCAGAACAGTCGTTCGACCGCCGGGACCAGCGAGAGCAACGCGCTCGAACCGCTCCAGGCCTATCTTGGCGTCGAACTGGGCGGGGTGGCCGGACAGGCGGGGAAGGGCGTTGTTCGCCTCGGCCGCTTCACGGTGAATTCCGGTTCCGGGCGCATTCTTGACCGTCCGGACTGGTCGAACTCGCCCAACAGCTTCCTTGGCGTCGATTTCGACTGGACCAGCAAGCGCGGCGACCGGCTGCACCTCGTCGCGGTGCGCCCGTTCGACAAGCTGCCGTCGGACCGCGCGAGCATGCAGGACAACAAGGTCGAGCTCGACCGCGCCAATCCCGGCCTGCATTTCTGGGGCGGATCGTTCACCCGCGCCAAGGCGGTGGCCGGGGCCAATGCCGAAATCTATGGCTTCTGGCTGGGCGAGCGCGATCGCACCGGGCGCCCGACGCGCGACCGCGAGCTGTTCACCAGCGGCCTGCGCATCAACCGCGGCGCGGCCAAGGGCAAGTTCGACTTCGACGTCGAGGGAATCCTGCAGCGCGGCACCATGCGCGCGACCACGTCCGCTGCCGATGTAACCGATCGCAAGGTGCGCGCGGGCAGTGCGCATGTCGAACTCGGCTATACCTTCCCGACCGGCTGGACGCCGCGCGTCGCCGCGCTGTTCGAATATGCCAGCGGTGACACCAGCGCGCCGAGCGTGACGCGCTTCGACCCGCTGTTCGGCGGGCGGCGCGGCGATTTCGGCCCGATCAGTCTGTACGGCCCGGTCAGCCGCGCCAATGTGATCAGCCCGGGCATCTTGTTCGATGCGAAGCCTGCCAAGGGCTGGGACTTCATGCTCAAGGCCCAGAAACTGTGGCTCGCCTCGGCCACCGACAGCTTCGCCGCCACCTCGGTCCGCGATGCTACCGGCGCATCGGGCCGCGATGCTGGCTTTCAGTTCGAAGGGCGCGTGCGCACCTGGGTGGTCCCCAAGCGGCTGCGGCTTGAAGCCGGAGCGGCGCTGCTGGCCAAGGGCGATTTCCTGACCGATGCGCCGAACGCGCCGGATACCGGCGACATGCGCTTCGCCTATCTCGGGATCTCGACCTTCTTCTGACCGAAGCGTCATGGCGAGGGCATGAAAAAGGCCGCCGTCCGGGGTTCCGGGCGGCGGCCTTTTCATGTCCGGTGTCCGGGCCAGCACGGCCCGGACCGGGGCACGGCTATTACTCCTTGTTCAGGTAATCGCCCGCCGCTTCGTCGCTGCCATCGCCCGACACTTCGACCTTCTCCAGCGCATCGCTGGTGACCATCGCGTCCACCGGGTCCTGCGCCAGCTCGGCGGCCCGCTCTTCAGCGGCCGAGTTCGGCGCGATCAGCGCTTCCTGCAGCTTGCGCTGCTGGGCGCGGAGCGCGGCGTCGCGGCTGGTGGCCGCGATGCGCATGCGGTTCATGCCCGCGCCGGTACCGGCGGGGATGAGACGGCCGACGATCACGTTTTCCTTCAGGCCGATCAGCGTGTCCTGCTTGCCCTGGACCGCCGCCTCGGTGAGGACGCGGGTGGTCTCCTGGAACGACGCCGCCGAGATGAAGCTGCGGGTCTGCAGCGACGCCTTGGTGATGCCGAGCAGGATCGGCTTGCCCTGTGCGGGGGCCTGGCCGGGCTCGAGCTTCGCGTTGGTCTCGTCCATCTCGTCGCGATCCACCTGCTCGCCGGGGAGCAGGGTGGTGTCGCCCGCGTCGGTGATCTCGACCTTCTGCAGCATCTGGCGAACGATCACCTCGATGTGCTTGTCGTTGATCTTCACGCCCTGGAGTCGATAGACTTCCTGGATTTCCGCGACGAGATATTCTGCCAGCGGCTCGATGCCGAGCACTTCGAGAATGTCGTGCGGATCGGGCGAGCCGCCGATCAGGTTGTCGCCACGCTTGACATAGTCGCCTTCCTGAACGTCGATCACCTTCGACTTGGGGACGAGATATTCGACGATCTCGCCACCATCCTCGGGCTGGATGCCGATCTTGCGCTTCGCCTTATAGTCCTTGCCGAACACCACGCGGCCCGAGACCTTGGCGATGATCGCATTTTCCTTGGGCTTGCGCGCTTCGAACAGCTCGGCGACGCGCGGCAGACCGCCGGTGATGTCGCGGGTCTTGGCCGACTCGCGGCTGACACGGGCCAGAACGTCACCGCCCTGAACCGTCGCACCATCCTCGACGCTCAGCACCGCGCCCGGTGCCAGCATGTAGCGGGCCGCCTCTGCCGCACCGTCGCCGGTGAGGGTCAGGCGCGGACGCAGGTCTTCCTTCTTCGCCGCGGCGCCGCGGTTTTCGATCACCACGCGCTGTGCGATGCCGGTCGCTTCGTCGACCTGTTCGGTCAGCGTCTTGCCGTCGATCAGGTCCTGATACTTCACGACGCCGCCGGTTTCCGTGATCACCGGCATGGTGAACGGATCCCATTCCGCCATGCGGTCGCCCTTGCTGACGATATGGCCATCGTCGAACATGACATACGCACCGTACGGGATGCGGTGGACCGCCAGCTCGCGACCATCGGTGTCGAGGATCGCGATCTCGCCCGAACGGGCCAGCACCACGCGACGACCGCGCTGGTCGGTGATCAGGCGCAGGTCGCGGAACTCGACCTTGCCGTCCACCGGCGCTTCGAGGTTCGACTGCTCGTTGAGCTGAGCCGCGCCGCCGATGTGGAAGGTACGCATGGTCAGCTGCGTGCCCGGCTCACCGATCGACTGCGCCGCGATGACGCCGACCGCTTCGCCGATGTTCACCGGCGTACCGCGGGCAAGGTCACGGCCATAGCATTTGGCGCAGACGCCGATCTTGGCTTCGCACACCAGCGGCGAACGGATCTTCATGCCCTGGACGCCCAGCGCCTCGATCTGCGCGATCATCGGCTCGTCGAGCAGCGTGCCCGTGGGGATCGCCACCGCGCCGGTCTTGGGATCGACCACGTCTTCTGCGGTCGTGCGACCCAGAATACGCTCACCCAGCGACGCGATCACGCTGCCGCCCTGCACGATCGCCTTCATCTCCAGCGCGCGCGCAGTGCCGCAATCCTGCTCCATGACGACGCAGTCCTGCGACACGTCGACCAGACGGCGGGTCAGGTAACCCGAGTTCGCCGTCTTGAGCGCGGTGTCGGCCAGGCCCTTGCGGGCGCCGTGGGTCGAGTTGAAATACTCAAGGACGGTCAGGCCTTCCTTGAAGTTCGAGATGATCGGCGTTTCGATGATCTCGCCCGACGGCTTGGCCATCAGGCCGCGCATGCCGGCCAGCTGCTTGATCTGCGCCGCCGAACCACGCGCACCGGAATGCGCCATCATGTAGATCGCGTTGGCGGGCAGCTCGCGGCCGTCCTCGCCCTTCTTGACCGACTTGATCTCGTCCATCATCGCGGCCGCCACCTGGTCACCGCACCGGCTCCAGGCGTCGATCACCTTGTTGTACTTCTCCTGCTGCGTGATCAGGCCGTCCTGATACTGCTGCTCGAAGTCCTTCACGAGCGCGCGGGTCTCGTCGACCGTTGCTTCCTTGCTTGCCGGGATGATCATGTCGTCCTTGCCGAACGAAATGCCGGCCTTGAACGCGTGGCGGAAGCCGAGCGCCATGATCGCGTCGGCGAACAGGACGGTCTCCTTCTGGCCGGTGTGGCGATAGACCTCGTCGATCACGTCGCCCACGTCCTTCTTGGTCAGCAGGCGGTTGACGACGTCGAACGGCACCTTGTGCGACTTCGGCAGGCACTCGCCGAGCAGCATGCGGCCCGGCGTGGTCTGGAAGCGCTTCATGTACGTCTTGCCGTCCTCGTCCGTCTGCGGGACGCGGCTGGTGATCTTGCTGTGCAGCGTGACTGCGCCGTTGAACAGCGCCTGGTGCACTTCGGCCATGTCGCCCAGCACCATGCCTTCGCCCGGCTCGCCTTCCTTCTCCATCGACAGATAGTAGAGGCCCAGCACCATGTCCTGCGACGGCACGATGATCGGCTTGCCGTTGGCGGGCGACAGGATGTTGTTGGTCGACATCATCAGGACGCGCGCTTCCAGCTGCGCTTCAAGCGACAGCGGGACGTGCACGGCCATCTGGTCGCCGTCGAAGTCGGCGTTGAACGCCGAGCAGACCAGCGGGTGAAGCTGGATCGCCTTGCCCTCGATCAGCACCGGTTCGAACGCCTGGATGCCGAGGCGGTGGAGCGTCGGCGCGCGGTTCAGCAGCACCGGGTGCTCGCGGATCACCTCGTCCAGGATGTCCCAGACTTCCTTGCGCTCCTTCTCGACCCACTTCTTCGCCTGCTTCAGGGTCATCGACAGACCCTTGGCGTCGAGGCGCGCGTAGATGAACGGCTTGAACAGCTCGAGCGCCATCTTCTTGGGCAGGCCGCACTGGTGCAGCTTGAGCTCCGGACCGGTCACGATGACCGAACGGCCCGAATAGTCGACGCGCTTGCCGAGCAGGTTCTGACGGAAGCGGCCCTGCTTGCCCTTGAGCATGTCGGACAGCGACTTCAGCGGACGCTTGTTGGCACCCGTGATCGTGCGGCCGCGGCGGCCGTTATCGAACAGCGCGTCGACCGCTTCCTGCAGCATGCGCTTTTCGTTGCGGACGATGATGTCCGGCGCGCGCAGCTCCATCAGGCGCTTGAGGCGGTTGTTGCGGTTGATGACGCGGCGATACAGGTCGTTGAGGTCCGACGTCGCGAAGCGGCCACCGTCCAGCGGGACCAGCGGGCGCAGTTCGGGCGGAATGACCGGAACGACGTCGAGGATCATCCACTCCGGACGGTTGCCCGAATCCAGGAAGCTCTCGACGACCTTGAGGCGCTTGATGATCTTCTTGGGCTTAAGCTCCGACTTGGTCGTCGCCAGCTCTTCGAGCAGTGCGCGCTTCTCGCCCTCGAGGTCGAGGTCCATGAGCATGATCTTGACCGCTTCCGCGCCGATGCCGGCGGAGAAGGCGTCTTCGCCATATTCGTCCTGCGCGTCGAGCAGCTCGTCCTCGGTCAGCAGCTGGAACTTCTCCAGCGGCGTCAGGCCCGGCTCGGTGACGATGTAGGACTCGAAGTACAGCACGCGCTCAAGCTGCTTGAGCTGCATGTCGAGCAGCAGGCCGATGCGCGAGGGCAGCGACTTGAGGAACCAGATATGCGCGACCGGCGCGGCCAGCTCGATATGGCCCATGCGCTCACGGCGGACCTTCGAGACGGTAACCTCGACGCCGCACTTTTCGCAGACAATGCCCTTGTACTTCATGCGCTTGTACTTGCCGCACAGGCACTCGTAATCCTTGATCGGACCGAAGATGCGCGCGCAGAACAGGCCGTCACGCTCGGGCTTGAACGTGCGATAGTTGATCGTTTCGGGCTTCTTGATCTCGCCGAACGACCAGGAACGGATGCGGTCAGGCGACGCAATGCCGATCTGGATCTGGTCGAAGGTTTCCGGCTTGGCCACCGGGTTCGCGAAGTTGGTCAGTTCGTTCATTTTTCAGTCCCTCTAGAGGGTCAAATTCGTCGGGGCGGGAGCGGGGAGGGGCGCCGCGCATGGCACGGCGCCCGATCCGGTTACTCCGCCGCCTCGGCCATCTCGTCGCCCTCGTCCATCGACTTGAGTTCGACGTTGAGGCCCAGCGAGCGCATTTCCTTGACGAGCACGTTGAAGCTCTCGGGGATGCCGGCCTCGAACGTGTCGTCACCCTTGACGATCGCCTCATAGACCTTGGTGCGGCCGACCACGTCGTCGGACTTCACCGTCAGCATTTCCTGCAGGGTGTAGGCAGCGCCATATGCCTGCAGTGCCCAGACCTCCATCTCACCGAAGCGCTGGCCGCCGAACTGCGCCTTGCCGCCCAGTGGCTGCTGGGTGACCAGGCTGTACGGGCCGATCGAACGCGCGTGGATCTTGTCGTCGACCAGGTGGTGCAGCTTGAGCACATATTTGTAGCCGACGGTCACCTTGCGGTCGAACGCGTCGCCGGTGCGGCCGTCATACAGCGTCACCTGACCGCTCTCGTCGAGCCCGGCCAGCTTGAGCATCGCCGACACGTCCGCCTCGACCGCGCCGTCGAACACCGGGGTGCCCATCGGAACGCCGGCGCGGACATTCTGCGCCAGTTCGACCAGCGACGTGGCGTCGCGGCTCTTGATCTGCTCGGCATAATTGTCGCCGTAGATTTCGAGCAGCAGCTCCTTGACCGCTTCGGGGGCTTCGCCCGCCTGCGGGTTCGGATTGGCCTCACGCCATGCGTCGAGCGCCTCGCCGATCTTCTTGCCCAGGCCGCGTGCGGCCCAGCCCAGATGGGTTTCGAAGATCTGCCCCACGTTCATGCGCGACGGCACGCCCAGCGGGTTGAGCACGAAGTCGACCGGGGTGCCGTCCTCGAGGAACGGCATGTCTTCCTGCGGCAGGATGCGGCTGATGATGCCCTTGTTGCCGTGACGGCCGGCCATCTTGTCGCCCGGCTGCAGCTTGCGCTTCACCGCGACGAACACCTTGACCATCTTCAGCACGCCCGGCGGCAGCTCGTCGCCGCGCTCCAGCTTCTCGCGGCGGTCCTCGAACTTGTCCTTGATGCGCTTCACGGCCTCGTCATACTGGCCCTTCACCGCTTCCAGATCGCCCTGGACCTTGTCGTCCTGAACCGCGAACCGCCACCATTCGTGCCGGTCGACGCTGTCGAGCAGGTCCTGATCGATCACCGCGCCCTTCTTCAGGCCCTTCGGCACTGCAGTGGCGACCTGACCGATCAGCATCTCGCGCAGACGCGACCAGGTCGCGCGGTTGAGGATGTTGCGCTCGTCGTCGCTGTCCTTCTTCAGGCGCTCGATCTCCTCGCGCTCGATCGCCATCGCGCGCTCGTCCTTGTCGATGCCGTGGCGGTTGAAGACGCGAACGTCGACCACCGTACCGGCAACGCCCGGCGGCAGGCGGAGCGAGGTGTCGCGCACGTCGCTGGCCTTTTCGCCGAAGATCGCGCGGAGCAGCTTTTCTTCCGGCGTCATCGGGCTTTCGCCCTTCGGCGTGATCTTGCCGACCAGGATGTCGCCCGGCTCGACCTCGGCGCCGATGTACACGATGCCCGCCTCGTCGAGGTTGCGCAGCGCTTCCTCACCGACGTTCGGGATGTCGCGGGTGATGTCCTCCGGCCCGAGCTTGGTGTCGCGGGCCATCACTTCGAACTCGTCGATATGGATCGACGTGAACACGTCGTCCTTCACGATCCGCTCGCTGATCAGGATCGAGTCCTCGTAGTTGTAGCCGTTCCACGGCATGAACGCGACGAGGACGTTGCGGCCCAGCGCCAGCTCGCCGAACTCGGTCGACGGGCCGTCGGCGATGATGTCGCCGGCCTGCACCATGTCGCCCACCTTCACCAGCGGACGCTGGTTGATGCAGGTCGACTGGTTCGAACGCTCGAACTTCATCAGCGTGTAGATGTCGACGCCGCTTTCCTCCGCCGACACTTCGCCGGTGGCGCGGATGACGATGCGCGAGGCGTCGACCTGGTCGACGATGCCGGCGCGCTTGGCCGCGATCGCCGCACCCGAATCGCGTGCGACGGTCTCTTCCATGCCGGTGCCGACGAACGGCGCTTCGGCCTTCACCAGCGGCACCGCCTGGCGCTGCATGTTCGATCCCATGAGCGCGCGGTTGGCGTCGTCATTTTCCAGGAACGGAATGAGCGAGGCGGCGACCGACACCAGCTGCTTGGGGCTGACGTCCATCAGCGTCACCGTTTCCGGCAGCGCCATCAGGAATTCGCCGGCCTGGCGCGCGGAGATCAGCTCTTCGGTAAAGCGGCCATCGCCATCGACCTCGGCCGAAGCCTGGGCGATGGTGTGCTTGGCCTCTTCCATCGCCGACAGATAGACGACGTCCTTGGTCACCTTGCCGTCGACGACCTTGCGGTACGGCGTTTCGATGAAGCCGTACTTGTTGACGCGGCTGAACGTCGCGAGGCTGTTGATCAGACCGATGTTCGGGCCTTCCGGCGTTTCGATCGGGCAGATACGGCCATAATGCGTCGGGTGAACGTCGCGGACTTCGAAACCGGCGCGCTCACGCGTCAGACCGCCCGGCCCAAGCGCCGACACGCGGCGCTTGTGGGTGACTTCCGACAGCGGGTTGGTCTGGTCCATGAACTGCGACAGCTGCGAGCTGCCGAAGAATTCGCGGACTGCGGCGACCGCCGGCTTGGCGTTGATCAGGTCGTTCGGCATGACCGTCGACACGTCGACGCTCGACATGCGCTCCTTGACCGCGCGCTCCATGCGCAGCAGCCCGACGCGATACTGGTTTTCCAGCAGCTCGCCCACCGAACGCACGCGGCGGTTGCCGAGATTGTCGATGTCGTCGATCTCGCCCTTGCCGTCCTTCAGGCCGACCAGCGTCTTGATCACCGCGAGGATGTCCTCGGAGCGCAGCGTCGTCACCGTGTCCTCGGCATCGAGGTCGAGGCGCATGTTGAGCTTCACGCGGCCGACGGCCGACAGGTCGTAACGCTCGGGATCGAAGAACAGGCCGCCGAACAGCGACTCCGCGGTTTCAAGCGTCGGCGGTTCGCCGGGGCGCATCACGCGATAGATGTCGGACAGCGCCTGCTCGCGCTCTTCGGCCTTGTCGGCCTTGAGCGTGTTGCGGATCCACGGACCGGTCGAGACATGGTCGATGTCGAGCAGCTCGATCCGGTCGATGCCGGCCTTGTCCAGCTTCTCGAGATTCTCGGCCGAAACCTCGTCACCGGCCTCGATATAGATTTCGCCGGTCGACTCGTTGATCAGGTCGAACGCGCTGTAACGGCCGAAGATTTCCTCGGTCGGGATCAGCAGAGTTTCGAGCCCGTCCTTGCCCGCCTTGTTCGCGGCGCGCGGGCTGATCTTCTGGCCCGCGGGGAACACGACTTCGCCGGTCTTGGCGTCGACGATGTCGAACATCGGCTTGACGCCGCGCCAGTTCTCGGGCGCGAACGGGATCTGCCAGCCATTCGGACCGCGCACATAGGTGACGGTGTTGTAGAAGTGGTTGAGGATATCCTCGCTGTTCAGACCCAGCGCATAGAGCAGGGTCGTGACCGGCAGCTTGCGCTTGCGGTCGATGCGGACGTTGACGATGTCCTTGGCGTCGAACTCGAAGTCCAGCCACGAGCCGCGATACGGGATCACGCGCGCGGCAAAGAGATACTTGCCGCTGGCATGGGTCTTGCCGCGGTCATGGTCGAACAGCACGCCCGGCGACCGGTGCATCTGCGACACGATCACGCGCTCGGTGCCGTTGATGAAGAAGGTGCCGTTCTCGGTCATGAGCGGCATGTCGCCCATGTACACGTCCTGCTCCTTGATATCGAGCACCGACCGCGCTTCGGTATCGGGATCGACCTCGAACACGATCAGGCGCAGCGTGACGCGCATCGGGGCGGCATAGGTGATGCCGCGCTGGCGGCATTCCTCGACGTCGAACTTGGGCGCTTCGAGCTCGTAGGTGACGAAGTCGAGTTCGGCGGTGCCGGCAAAGTCGCGGATCGGGAACACGCTGCGCAGCGTCTTTTCCAGGCCCGAAACATAGCCGATCGACGGATCGCTCCGCAGAAACTGTTCGTAGGATTCGCGCTGAACCTCGATCAGGTTCGGCATCTGCACCACTTCGTGGATGTCGCCGAACACCTTGCGGATGCGGCGCTTTGCGGTGCCGCTTTCGATCGCTTTGGTTGCCATGTGCTGTATTCGCCTTCTCAGCCTGAATTTCGGCCCGGTATCCGCCGGGGCAGGCACGCATGCAGACGCCAAAAGGGCCGAGCGCCTCCCTCCGTCAACGAGCGGGAAAAACTCAGCCTCTCAAGCGTCTATGATCCCGGTGCGGTCCATTCGTCCGGTGCGCTGCGCGACGGCGCACCATGTCCCGACCGTCCGGGGCAGGGGGGCGATATAGGCGGGGGGCGCCGGGCTGTCAAACCGCCGCGCTTAAGTGCTTGCGGCCGCGCCACCCATCGTCTAGCCAGCGCGCTCGCTGCCCCTGTGGCGAAATGGTAGACGCAGTCGACTCAAAATCGACCGCCGCAAGGCATGCTGGTTCGAGTCCGGCCAGGGGCACCACCACTTTTTTCAAGCAGTGCAGCGAGCTGGGTGTTCACCGGCGTCAGCTACGACGCGACCACGCGGACCAGGTCCAGCGCCTGGAGTTCGCCAAGAAACAGCAGCACGTCGGCCTCGCACGTGGCGGGATCGACCTCGAACTCGGCGCACAGACGATCGCGCAACTGCGCCACGGTGCCCGGAACTTCGAGCAATTGCCAGATCCGCCCCGCCACCGGGTCGAGGTCGTAAAACTCCCCGGCGGCCACGCTCATCATCACGGTTTCATCGCCGATCGCGGAATGCAGGATGTCGCCATTTCGCGCGATGCAGCTATCGGGACCGAGCACCATGCGCCCTTCTCATTCCGTGACGTTCTGCGGGCGCGGCGCATCGGACCGCATCACCGGAGCCGATCGCCGCGGATCAGGGCAGCACGCGGCAGGATCGGCCCCGAACGATCAGCCGTCGCGTCAGGAAACCTGCAAGCCGCCATCTTCAGTGAAGGCCGAAAAGGCGGCGGTATCGCGCGCCTTGGTCGTCTTCACGCGGGGACGCTGCCAGGTCCGGCGTGACTGGGCGGGGCGTTGTGCTTCCGGCTTGACCTGTTCGACCATCATATCCCTCGCAGTCCGACATGTTGGTTCCGAGCCGTACCCGCTCCGGCGGACGCGGGCAAGGTGCGGATGCGCGCGGCGATCGGTTCACGCCCCGCCCGCTGCGTGTCACTGGTTGCCGCCGGCGGTGCGGCGCAGAAAATGTCCCGCCGACACGCCGCGCAACAGCGCCAGCCGATAGGCCTGACTGACCGCATCGGTGTGCCAGCCGCCGCTCGGCCAGTCGCGCACCAGCGCGCGCATCCGCTCGACATCGAGCGTCTCGGCAGCTTCGCGGCATGTCGCAAGCCGTTCGATCTCCGCTGCCACCTCGGCCCGCGCGGCGGTGAGATTCTCGTGCCAGTCGATCGCCTGCAGCCCCTTGCGCCGCTCGTTCAGCACGTGCGGCGGAAGCCGGTCGGCCAGCGCCCGGCGCACCAGGCTGCGCGGCATGCCACGCAGCAGAAACTGTTCGGTGGGCAGTGACAGGCAATATTCGATCAGCCGCCGGTCGGCGGTCGGATCGCGCTGATCGATGCCCCAGCCGCCGAGAATCCCCTTGTTGTAATTGCCCGAATCCATGCGGCGCAGCACCCATAGCCGCAGGTCGAACCCATTGCGCCACGGGCGGTAGGACAGGTCCAGACCGCGCTCCCGCGCCCGCGCGGGCAGGTCGAGCGCGTCCAGCGTTGCGCCGCCAATCGCGGTGTAGTGGCGGACGTCGCGGCCGCTCTTGCCAAAGCTGCGCATCGCCCAGCGCCATAGGCCCGGCGGCACGAACGGCCCGATCAGTGCCGCGGCGATGCCCGTCGGGCGCATGACGCGGGTGCGCAACAGATCGCGCGCGCTGCCGAGCAGGCGCAGCCAGCGCCCTGCCAGCATCAGTTCGACCAGCAACTCGCTGCCGGCATAGCTGATGCTCATATTGCCCAGCTGGCCGTGCAGCATGACCGACAGGCCGCGTTCGCGCGCCGTGTCGTTGATCGCATGGATCCAGGTCATGTTGTTGAGATTGAGCAGCGGGCGTTCGAACAGGTAGAAGTCGCGGTCGAGCGTGCCGATGGGCGAGCGCCCGGAGCTGCAGATACGCACATGCTCGATATTGGGGTGCATCGCGGCAGTGGCGGCGGCCAGCGGGCCTTCATCGCCGATCCGATTGCGCGGGACCGGGCCGTCATATCCCGGGCGTGGCACTGCGGTGAATGCCGCGACCTGCCCGCCCTGCGGCGCCATCAGCCGCGCGGCGGTCGCCGCCACCGCCGCGCTGTCGAACCCTGCGCTGAGATGCGCGCCGACCCGGCCTTCCGCACCGCGCAGCCGCACGCGAACCGCTTCGTCCAGATGGTGGCGCAGGCCTTCCTCATAGTCTGCATCGCTGCCGAGCGAGAGCGTGTGCCGCGCCGGTTCCCACCAGCGGCGCACCGCCACGCCGCGGTCGGTCACCACCGCAACATGGCCGGCCGGGACGCACGCGATGCCGGCAAAGAAGCTGCGCGACCCGGTTTCGGGGATGAGGGTCAGGAACTCGGCAGCGCGCGAAGCATCCGCGCCATAGGGCACATCGGGAAGGGCGTGCAGCCCCTTCGGCATCGACGCGAACGCAAAGAAACGCTCCCCGCAATGGTAATGCAGCGGACGCTGGCCCAGGAAATCGCGCGCCAGCAACAGCCGGCGGCGGCGCGGGTCCCACGCCGCGAAGGCGAAGTCTCCCTGAAGGCGATCGAGCGCCGCGTCGTCCCAGCGCTCGATGGCGGCAAGCAGGATGGCGGCATCGTACAAGGCGCGACCTGGCTGCGCGATGTCCAGCGCGCGCAGCAGTTCGTCGCGATTGTCCAGACGGACATCGCCGACCAATATCTGTCCGCTGGCGCCGACTACCGGTCCGCGATCCTGCGCGTCCTCCGGCAGGATGCGGAACAGGCGGCGGCCAAGCGCGATCGACTCTTCGCTCCACCCGGCGCTATGGTGCGGGCCATAGAGCGCCTGGGACTTGAGCATCCGCTCAAGATCGTCCCGCGCATCGGGACGCCCGTCGAAATGCCACAGCCCGGCAATGGCCGTCATTGTGCGGGGAGGGGGAAGCGCAGCGTGGCGCACGCGCCGCCGCCGTCCTGCCGCTCCAGCGTGAACTTGCCCCGCATCTGGTCGGCCAGTGTGCGCGCGATGCGCAGGCCAAGGCTCGATGCCTGGGCGACGGCAAAGCCATCGGGCGGCCCCGCGCCATCGTCGGCGATGGTGAGCACGCCGTCCGCCGCCACCGTTTCCAGCTGCACCGTGATCCGCCCGCCGTCGCGTCCGGCAAAGCCATGTTCGACCGCGTTGGCGATCGTCTCGGCAACCACCAGCGCGATCGGCATGATCGTGTCGGCGGGGAGCTTGATCGTGTTGTCGACCGTAACCGTGGCGACCACACCCGGCTTGCCCGATGCGGCGACAAGGTCGCCGACCAGTTCGGGCAGCATGCGGTCGAGCGTCTGAAACGCGCCGCTCGGGTCATAGAGCTGGCGCTGGATCCGGCCGATCGTCTGCAGCTTGGTCGCCGCTTCGCTGAGCGCCTGGCGCGCGGCGGGGTCCTCGACGCTGCGTTGCTGCAGCGACAGGACCGCGCCGATCATCTGCAGATTGTTCGATACGCGGTGCTGCAGTTCGTCGAACAGCAGCCGGCTGCGCTCGGCCAGCGTCTCGCTGCGCTCGCGCTCGCGCCGCAGCTGCGCAGTGCCGCGCTGCATCCAGTCGATCAGGAGCAGGTCGACCGCGACCACCCCGACATAGAAGCCGAGCGCGATGCCAGCGCCTCCGGTCAGCGCGAAGCTGCCGAACGGGGGGATGAACAGATACCAGGACAGCAGCCCGCAAATCACTGCCGACAGGATCCCGGGGCCGCGCCCGAACAGGAAGCCGGACAGCACGACAGCGGGGAAAAAGGTGAGGAAGGGAAAACCCGGCGGGAACGCATCGGCCAGCAGCCAGCGCACACCGAGCGCGATGGCCGACAACACGACTGCCAGGCTGCAGCCCAGCAATGGTCGCCCCTGCGCCAGCGGCAGGCGTTCCAGCAATCGACCTGTCCGTCCGTCCATCGCCGCCCCCTTCAGCGACTGCCCTGACCGGGCATCATGGCTAGAAAAAGCCTCCGAAACCAGAGGTTCCGGAGGCTCTCGCTGTCCGTCCGGATCGCTCCGGAAGGTAACTTACTTGACGTGCTTGGCGATGTGCTTGTTCAGCTCGAACATCGTCGCCTTGTCGCCGCCAAAGATCGGCTTCAGCTTGTCGTCCGCCAGGATCTCGCGCTTGTTGGCGGGATTCTGGAGGTTGTTCGCCTTGATGTGCTCCCACATCTTGCTGACGATCTCGCTGCGCGGCAGCGGGCCGGCACCGACGACGGCGGCGAGCTCGGGGGAGGGGGTGACGGGCTTCGCGATGCCGCCACGGGCCCCGCCGGATGCCTTCTTTTCCGCCATTCTTTCTTCTCCTTTGCGAACCGGCAACCCGATGCCGGTTCAAATCTTGGTCAGCGCCGACGGCTTGTGCGATGCCTTGCCACCGTTGTCGCTGCGCACGATGTACTGCGGTTCTTCGCGCGATGCACGTATTTGATGACCCTTGATGGTCGTATCTGACGTTTGTTTGTGGAGAACTTCGCCTTTGGCGGTCCCACCGGGCGCGTTCCAGCGTACGCGATCGCCCTTGTGCAGTGTCTTGGCCATGCCGGTTCCTTTCCTGGTCACGCCCCGTTCGCCCTGCTCGGAAACGCAGAAGGGCGCGCCGGTGTCCCGGACGCGCCCTCCCGTTGCCGGTCGGGGCCGTTGCGACCCCGCCGTCGGGCCGGATCAGAAACCGATCTTTGCCCGCACGCCATAGAAGCGCGGCAGACCCGGATAGGCGGCGAAGTTGCCGTTCTGCTCGGGCACCGCAAAGCCGGTGACGTGGTAATATTGGTTGGTCAGGTTCTCGACGAAGAATTCGAGGCTCTTCTTGCTGTCCTCGGTCTGCACGCCCAGACGCGCCGAAATCAGCGGATAGCCCGGATTGTACAGCACCGTCCGGCCGGTGACCGGGTTCGGGTTGTTCGACGGGATGTTGACTTCGCTGTTGTAGCGCATGTCGACATGGACCAGGCCGCGGATGTTCGACGTGATGCTCGGCGTCCAGGTCGTCGCCATCGTGACGGTGTGCTTGGGCTGGTTGCTGACCTGACGGCCTTCCTGACCCTGCAGCGGGGTGCCGACGAAGTTGTTGTCGGCATCATATTGCGCGTCGATGTAGCTATAGCCCAGGCGGACGGTGAAATCGCGCACCGGCTGGATGATCGACTCGACTTCCACGCCCTTGCTGGTCGTGCTGTCGACATTCTGCACGACGAAGTTGGTACCGCTGAACACCAGCGACTGCAGGTTGCTGAACTTCTGGTAGAAGCCGGCGATGTTGAAGGTGAAGGCGCGGCCCCACTGGGTCTTCAGGCCGATTTCGAATGCGTCGACCGACTCCGACCCGAACGCCAGGTCGCTGCCCTGCGCGCCGTTGCCGCCCAGCAGGACGCTGTCGAACGTCGCCTGGTCCATGTTGTAGCCGCCGGACTTGTAGCCCCGGTCATAGCCGCCATAGAGCAGCACGTCGGGCGTGATCTTGTACGCCAGCTTGGCGGTACCGGTGATCTTGCTCTCGTCCTGATCGTGGGTGTAGCTGCCGTTGAACTCGCTGTTCACCGCCGGGTTGCAGCTCAGCAGGAACAGGTTGTTGAACAGGCCGACCTGGCGCAGCACATTGGCATAGGCGACCGCAGCCGGGTTGCCGGTGCGCACCTGGTTGAAGAAGGTGCAGCTGCCGGTGTTGCTGTTGATCGTCGCCGACAGGTCCTTCTTCTCATAGTTCCAGCGCGCACCCAGGGTCAGCGTCAGCTTGTCGCTGAGGTTGATCAGGTTGTGCGTGAACAGCGCGAAGGCATTGGTCTTGACGCGGAAATTGTCGTCATTGTTACCCTGGCCCGATGCGCCGCCGGGAAGCGGGCTGGCCGCGAGCGCGGCAAGGCCCGGAACCGGTGCCGACGGGAAGCCGGGGATGACGCACAGGCTGGACGGAGCGGTGCCGGCCTGCGCGCGGAAGCAGCCGACCAGCGGCGCCAGCTGCGCGCCATAGACCGCCTGCAGCGCGGGCAGCGCGTTCGGCACTGCCGGGTTCAGGAACACCGCGCCCGGCGTCGGGACGCTGGGGCCGAGCGAGCCATAGAATTGCACCGAACCGCCAAAGGACGGGCCGGCCAGCGCGTTGAAGATCGAGTCGACATAGCGGTTCGCGTCGGTGCCGATGCGGACCGTGTCGCGCAGCTCGTTGGTTTCGTTGAGGTAGAAGCCGCCGACCAGCCAGTCGAGCGCGCCGCCGAACGCCGATCCCTGGAACCGGATTTCCTGGGTGAAGTCGCTCAGGCGGTTGCGATAGCCCTCACGATAGGCGCGGTCGATGCCCGAGAAATCGATGTCCTGGTTCCGCAGCGCGCGCCAGTTGCGATAAGCGGTGATCGAGGTCAGCTTGATCTCGCCCAGTTCGAAATTGGCTTCGGCCGAAACGCCCCAGTCGCGGACGCGCTCGGAAAAGTCGCGGTTGGGCGACACCGCCATGCGGCGCTCCGACGGATCGCCGGTGTAGAGGCCGTCCAGGCCCTGCGCGCCGGCAATGCCGTCGATCAGCGGGCCGAGCGAGCCGCGCACCGCGCTCACCGCGCCGCAGCACTGCTCATCGGTCTCGTAATAATCGGCGATCAGGCGCAGCGAGAAGGCCGAGGTGTCGTACAGCGCCTGACCGCGGGCGTACCAGCGATCGACATTGTTGAGCATGCGGTCGCTGTTGACGTCCTCGATATAGCCGTCGCGCTTGCGATAGCCGCCGTCGAAGCGCAGCGCGATCTCTTCGGTCACCGGGCCGGTGACCGCGCCCTTCAGCTCGAACGCGTTGTAGTTGCCGTAGCTGCCCTCGACATAGCCGCCCAGGTCGAACGCCGGCTGCGCCGTGAAGATCGACAGCGCACCGGCCGAGGTGTTGCGCCCGAACAGCGTGCCCTGCGGGCCGCGCAGGATTTCCACGCGCTCCAGCTGGGGCAGGTCGGACACCGCGACACCGGCACGCGCGCGGAACACGCCGTCGATGAACACGCCGACCGCCGGTTCGAAACCGGGGTTGTCGCCCGCGGTCGTGATGCCGCGGATATAGAGGGTGGTGCCGGTCGCCGACGACTGGCCGGTCGAGCTCTGCAGCGACGGCGCGAGCTGTTCGAGCCCGCGAATATCCTCGATGCCGGCATTTTCCAGCAGCGTTGCGGGAACGGCGGTGACCGCGATCGGCACGTCCTGCACGGTCTCGTTGCGGCGGGTCGCGGTGATCACGACCTCGTTCGCGGACTCATATCCGGCATCGTCCTGCGCGGCGGGGGCAGGGGCGTCCTGCGCCATCGCGGGGGTGGCGGCGATCAGCGCAAGCGCGGATGCGGAAAATAGCTGGAGCGTTCGCATGGGTCTCTCCTCTCTGGGGTGCCGGGGCTGCCGCCGCCGGAACCGGCATTCTTGTTGTGGTTGCCGATAAGCTAACGTTGCCGGAATCCTTACGTCAACGTCAAATCGCGCCATCAATCCCGCGGAAATGCTTGCTATTTCCCGTTCCGATACCATCTGTGGCCGCTGGGCAACACGGCCATGTCCGCGTGCCGTAGCGTAACGGGAAGTTTTGGGGGACGGGGCCGGATGAGCTGCCATGATCATGACGAAGTGCACGATGGCGACCTTGTCGCCGCGCCGGCCAAGCTTCCGGTGCCCGATGATGTTGCCGACGCGATCCGCACCGTGCTGCGCTGGGCCGGGGAAGACCCGAGTCGCGAAGGGCTGATCGACACGCCGCAGCGCGTCGCGCGCGCGTGGAAGGAATATTGCCAGGGCTATGGCGAGGATCCCGCGCATCACCTCAGCCGGGTGTTCGAGGAAGTCGGCGGCTATGACGAGATCGTCCTGCTCAAGGACATTCCGTTCCAGTCGCATTGCGAACATCACATGGCGCCGATCATCGGCAAGGCATCGATCGCCTATCTGCCGCAGGACCATGTCGTCGGCATCTCCAAGCTCGCCCGCGTGCTGCACGGTTTTGCCCGCCGTCTGCAGGTGCAGGAACGGCTGACCGCGCAGGTCGCCGACTGTATCTGGGAGCATCTCAAGCCGCGCGGCGTCGCGGTGGTGATCGAGGCGAGCCATGCCTGCATGACCGCGCGCGGGGTGCGCACCCCCGGCGTCGGCATGGTGACCAGCCGGATGATGGGGACGTTCCGCGAAGACGAGCGCAGCCGCAAGGAAGTGCTCGCGCTGATGGGCTATTGATCCGATGCGGGTTCTTGTCACCGGCGGCGCGCGCCGCATCGGCGCGACGATCGTCCGGCACCTGGTTGCGCAGGGGCATCAGGTCGCGGTCCACCATCATGACTCGCATGACGAAGCGGCCGCGCTGCGCGCCGAGCTCGGGGTGGCGCTGGTCACCGCTGACCTTGGCGACGCGGCCGGGACGCGCGGGCTGATCGCCGCCGCGGCCGCCGCGCTGGGCGGCCCGGTCGAAGGGCTGGTCAACAATGCCTCGCGCTTTGCCTGGGATGCGCTCCCGCTCGCCGATTATGCCGGGCTCGACCGGCACATGCATGTCAATCTCGGCGCGCCGCTGCTGCTCGCATCGGCGCTGTCGGCGCAGGTCGGGCTGGGGGAGGGGGCAATCGTCAACCTGCTCGACCAGAAGCTCGCCAACCCCAACCCCGATTTCCTGACCTACACGCTGAGCAAGGCGGCGCTGGCCGAGGCGACGACGCTGCTCGCGATGCAGCTCGCCCCGCGCATCCGCGTCAACGCCGTCTCGCCGGGGCTGACGCTGCCGAGCCTCGACCAGACGCCGGAGGAATTCGCCAGCGTCGCCTCGGCCAACCTGCTCGAACGCCCGGTCGACTTGGGCGAACTCGCCGCGACCGTCGCTTATCTGCTCACCACTCGCAGCATCACCGGCCAGAACATCTTCGTCGATTGCGGACAGCGCCTCGTGAAGCGCGACAGCGACGTGATGTTCACCGGCAAGGAGCGCCCGCATGGCTGAATATACCATCCATCTCGACGGGCTGGTGGTCGCGATTGGCCTTGGCATCCACGACCATGAGCGCGCGGCGCCCCAGCGCGTCGAACTCAATGTCGCGATGCGCTGCGTCTATCCTGCCGCGCCCGACGACCGGATCGATGCGGTGGTGGATTACGATTATCTGCGTACCGGCATCCATGCGCTGGCGGCGGCGGGCCATATCGAGTTGCAGGAAACGCTGTGCGACGCCGTCGCCGCGCTGGCGCTGTCGGCGGACCCGCGCGTCGCCGAAGTCCGCGTGCGTTCGATGAAGCTCGACGTCTATCCGGACGCCCGCGTGGGCTGCGAAGTGGTGCGCCGGCGCGGGAATGCCGATGCGGCTTGACGAACGGCTGCGCGACCGTGGCCCGGGCGCGCCGGTGCGTCCCGGCAACGATCTCGCGCGGCTGTTGACACTGATCGGTGCGCTGGCGGCGATCGTCGCGATCTGGGCGGTGGTCATGCTCGTCCAGGCGGAGCTGCAGCCACCGCCGCCCGATCCGCGCCTCGCCAACACGCCGGCGCGAAGCGTGGAGAGCCCGGCGGCCTGGATCACCCCCGACGACTATCCGCGCAGCGCGCGTCGGGACAATGTCGAGGGTTCGGTCGGCGTCGCGTTCACGGTCGATGTCTGGGGCCGCGCCACGCAATGCACCGTGACGACCTCGTCGCGCTCGGACGTGCTCGACGCGGCAACCTGCGATCTGGTCGAGCGCCGCGCGCGCTACACGCCTGCGCGCGACGCGGCGGGCCGGGCGGTGGAGAGCCGCAAGACGCTGCGCTTCCGCTGGATGCTGCAGGATTGATCGCGCGCCACTTTTGGGGTTGGAGTCGTTCACCCCAACCCCTATGTCCTTTCGGTCCGTCGTTCAGCGACGGGCAACAAGGGGCCGTCTAACGGGTTTGCGCGTGCAATTGCTGCTGTTCCTTTCTGCGCTCCTCGCGAGCCTGACCGGCGTCATCGCCGGTGACCGCGAGCTGCGCGGGTTCCAGCAGTCGAGCGATACCGCCATTTCGCGCACCGCCGAAACCGCAGTCGAAGCCGCGGCGCATGTCGCGGCGCGCGTCGCGCACCGCCCCCTTGCCACCCGCACGGTGCCCGTTGCGGCCACCTATGCGCGCCATCCCGCTCCGGCTGGCACCGCTGCCCGCCTGACCAGCGAACGCCGGCTCGAATAGCCGCGCGCCGCCGCCCGCTGCGCACTGCGCGTGCGGCCGGCATCCATTTCGTCTTCGCTTCGTTGGCGCTCGCGATGCGGGCGCGCACCCCGCACTTTCATACGACTGGAAACCATCATGTTCCGCGGTCTCGCCAAATCCCTGTTCGGTTCGTCCAACGACCGGTATGTTCGCTCGCTCAACCCCATTCTCGCCAAGATCGCCGGGTTCGAACCCGCGCTGCAGGCGCTGTCGGACGACGAGCTCGCCGCCCAGACGGTCAAGTTCCGCGAACGGCTCGCCAATGGCGAAAAGCTCGACGCGATCCTGCCCGAAGCCTTTGCCACCGTGCGCGAAGCCTCGCGCCGCGTGCTCGGCATGCGCCATTTCGACGTGCAGATGGTCGGCGGCATCGTGCTGCACCGTGGCGAGATCGCCGAAATGCGCACCGGTGAGGGCAAGACGCTGGTGGCGACGCTCGCGACCTATTTGAACGCGCTGCCGGGCAAGGGCGTCCATGTCATCACCGTCAACGACTATCTGGCGCGGCGCGACTCCGAATGGATGGGCCAGATCTACCGCTTCCTCGGCCTCACTGTCGGCGTGATCGTGCCCAACCTCGCCGATCATCAGCGGCGCGACGCCTATGCCGCCGACATCACCTACGGCACCAACAATGAATTCGGCTTCGACTATCTGCGCGACAACATGAAATATGACCGCGCATCGATGGTCCAGCGCCCGTTCGCCATGGCGATCGTCGACGAGGTCGACTCGGTGCTGATCGACGAGGCGCGCACCCCGCTGATCATCTCCGGCCCGACCGACGACAAGAGCGAGCTCTATATCGGCGTCGACGCGATCGTGAAGCAGCTCGTGCCCGATCTGTATGAAAAGGACGAGAAGCAGAAGAGCGTCGTCCTGACCGAAGAGGGGATCGAAACCGCCGAGCGGCTGCTCGAAGGCGCCGGGCTGCTCAAGGGCAGCAACCTCTATGACTTCGAAAATACCCAGGTGGTGCACCACCTGAACCAGGCGCTGCGCGCGAACACGATGTACAAGCGCGACATCGATTACATCGTGAAGGACGGCAAGGTCGTCATCATCGATGAGTTCACCGGTCGCATGATGGACGGCCGCCGCTGGTCGGACGGCCTGCACCAGGCGGTCGAGGCCAAGGAAGGCGTCAAGATCGAGCCCGAGAACCAGACGCTCGCCAGCATCACCTTCCAGAATTATTTCCGCATGTACCCCAAGCTTGCGGGCATGACCGGCACCGCCGCGACCGAGGCGCCGGAATTCTTCGACATCTACAAGATGAATGTGGTCAGCATCCCGACCAACATTCCGGTCAAGCGCATCGATCAGGACGATGAGTTCTACAAGACGATGCAGGACAAGTTCATCGCCATCGCCCGCACCATCCGCGAACATGCGGTCAAGGGCCAGCCGGTGCTGGTCGGCACGGTGTCGATCGAAAAGTCCGAACTGCTCAGCGAATATCTGACCAAGGAAGGCGTCGACCATTCGGTCCTCAACGCGCGCTTCCACGAGCAGGAGGCGCATATCGTCGCGCAGGCCGGTCGGCTCGGCGCGGTGACGATCGCCACCAACATGGCGGGCCGCGGTACCGACATCCAGCTCGGCGGCAACCTTGAATTCCGGGTCGAGGCCGAACTGGGCGACATGCCCGAGGGGCCGGAGCGCGATGCCGCGATCGCCCAGATCAAGGCCGAGATCGCCGCCGAGAAGCAGAAGGTGCTCGAAGCCGGCGGCCTGTTCGTGCTCGGCACCGAACGCCATGAAAGCCGCCGCATCGACAACCAGCTGCGCGGCCGTTCGGGCCGTCAGGGCGACCCCGGCCTGTCGCGCTTCTATCTCAGCCTCGACGACGATCTGCTGCGCATCTTCGGCCCGGACACGCTGTTCGCGAAGATGATGCGCAACAACATCGCCGATGGCGAGGCGATCGGCAGCCGCTGGCTGACCAAGGCGATCGAGACCGCCCAGAAAAAGGTCGAGGCGCGCAACTACGACATCCGCAAGCAGGTCGTCGAATATGACGACGTGATGAACGATCAGCGCAAGGTGATCTACGAACAGCGGTCGGACATCATGGACGCCGACACCGTCGGCGACGTGGTCGAGGACATGCGCGCAGAGACGGTCAACGATCTGGTCGCCAGCACCTGCCCGCCCGAAACCTATCCCGAGCAATGGGATCTGGAGGGGCTGAAGACCCGGGCGCAGGAGATGCTGGGCGTCGAGGCACCGGTCGAGGCGTGGATCGCCGAGCAGGACGGCATCGAGCCCGAGGATATCCAGAACCGCCTGCTCGACCTTGCCAGCGCGCGTGTCACCGCCAAGTCGGATCAGCTCGATCCCGAAACCTGGACCTCGATCGAAAAGTCGATCCTGCTGCAGAATCTGGATCATCACTGGAAGGAGCATCTCGCGATGCTCGATGCGCTGCGTCAGGTCGTGCACCTGCGCGCCTATGCGCAAAAGACGCCGATCAACGAATATAAGCAGGAAGCGTTCGCGATGTTCGAACGCATGCTGACCGCGATCCGCGAGGATGTGACGCGCACGCTCGCCTGGGCCGAGTTCCAGTTCCAGGCGCCCCCGGAACTGCCCGAACTGCCCGATTTCCTGACCACGCATATCGACCCGCTGACCGGGCTCGACAACAGCGCCGACTGGGATGCGGGCAGCGCCGGCCTGATCTCGAACGAGCTGCCGGCGATGCAGATCCCGCGCCCGACCGGCGAAGCGCTGGGGGACGATCCGGCATCGTGGGAAGGTCGGGTGAACCGCAATTCGCCGTGCCCGTGCGGGTCGGGCCGCAAGTACAAGCATTGCCACGGCGCGGCAGTGTGACCTGAATCACCCCTCCCGGAACGGGAGGGGGCTGGGGAGGGGCGCGCGTCTGCGCGCCTCACAGACTCTTCCCGAACCAATCGAAAAGGGCCGCCCGAGACGTTCGGGCGGCCCTTTCTAATTCCCGTGCTCCTGCGAAAGCAGGAGCCCAGAGTTTCACGCGATGCGCCCAGCGACCCTGGGCTCCTGCCTGCGCAGGAGCGCAAGGATCACCGCGGGCGCGGCGGAGCGATCGACGTGCCGAGATTCTGCAGCACTTCGCGCGCATTGAATGCGCGGACATTGTCCGGCTTGGGTCCCTTGCCGATCACGATCTCGGCGGTGGCTTCATAGCGTTCGACCGTGCGGATATCGACGTCGCGGTCCCAGAACGGATCGCCGCCCCACGGACTCCAGCTGCGCCAGCCCCAGCGCGGGCCGTAATAGCGCCAGGTCGGGCCCCAGCCGCCCCACACACCGCCGCTGAACGGGCTCGGCGTGGCATAGGTGCGCGACTTCTTTTCGGTATCGCGGTCGGACAGCACGAAATGGTCGCCGCCGCGCTCCACGGTCAGCTGGGCCGCGCGATAGAGGAGATAGCGCTCGACCGTTTCGCGCGAGGTCATGCTGTTGCCGGCAAAGGTGACGCGAAAGCGATCGGTTTCGATCTGCTCGTCCCAATAGCCGGTGCGATAGGATCCGCTGCCCGTCGCCGGCTGATAGGGGGTGGGCGTCGCGCAGGACGCAAGCACGCTGGCACTCGCCAGCGCCAGGGCGACTGCCGCGATCCGCGATCCGCGACGCGCATGTCTGCTGGACATTATCTTCCTCCTAAGTGGTTCGTTCTGCGGCGAATCGTGCCGACACTGTGACGACAACGAAAACCATGGACCAAATGTCCCTAGGCTGAACGAAACGACAGATTTCGGCGCGGCGCAAGGGCTGCGCGGCGCGGTCGGTGTCTATGTCAGGAGAAAAACTCGCTGGCTCCCTGAGTAGGATTCGAACCTACGGCCGCTCGATTAACAGTCGAGAGCTCTACCGCTGAGCTATCAGGGAACACCAGCGAGGGCGCGCCTATACGAAGGGGTTTCGCGCATTGCAAGCGGGGAAAGGGGGAATTTTAACAACAATCCTCCCCCGCCAGGGGGAGGTGGCACGCATAGCGTGACGGAGGGGGAGGAATGGGGCGCGCTCGAACTGAGAGGACACAGCCGTCCTCCCCTTCCGTCGCCTTCGGCGCCACCTCCCCCTGGCGGGGGAGGATCGCCGAATCACGCGATGAACTGCTCCATCGTGATCCGGTCATCCAGCGCATGTTCGGGGTCGAACAGCAACGTCAGGTCGCGATTGCGGTCGATCGCAATGTCGACCTGCGCCACATCGCGCACCTCGCGCTGGTCTGCCACCGCGCTCACCGGGCGCTTGCCGGGGTCGAGCACGCGGATCGAAATGCGCGTCCGTTCGGGCAGGATCGCCCCACGCCAGCGGCGCGGCCGGAACGGGCTGATCGGGGTCAGCGCCAGCAGGCGCGAGCCCAATGGCAGGATCGGTCCATGCGCCGAGAGATTATAGGCGGTCGATCCCGCCGGCGTTGCGACCAGGATGCCGTCGCACACCAGTTCGGGCAGCACCACGCGGTCGTTGACCCGCACCTCCAGCTTGGCGGTCTGGCGCGTCTCGCGCAGCAGCGACACCTCGTTGATCGCGGGCAGCAAATGGCGTTCGCCGTCGACCGTGGTTGCGGTCATCACCAGCGGGCTGACCTTGAACGGTCGCGCGCGGACCAGCCGCTCCTCCAGCCCCTCGGGCCGCCAGTCGTTCATCAGAAAGCCGACGGTGCCAAGGTTCATGCCGAACACCGGCACGATCCGCCGCCGCTCCAGCATCGCATGCAGCGTTTGCAGCATGAAGCCATCGCCGCCCAGCGCGACGACCATGTCGGCCTGCTCGACCGGCACCCAGTCGCCATCGGCCAGCAGTTCCGCCGCAGCGGTCTCGGCCGGGGTGGTGGGGGAGGCGGCAAGCGCGCGGCGCACGTCGCTCATCCGCCGGTCACGCTCATGTGCCGCGCGACCGCCGGGGCAGCGCCCGGCGTCACGTCGAAATCGTGCCGCGCCGGCTTGCTCGCGATTGCCGCATCGATCGCCGCATCGACCGCGGCCAGCCCGCCGGTGCGGATCGCGGCCTTCAGATCGACCTGGTCGTCATGCCCCAGACAGGTGAACAGCTTGCCCTCCGTGGTCAGCCGCACACGGTTGCAGCTGTCGCAGAAATTGCCCGTGAGCGGGGAAATCAGGCCCAGCCGCGCACCGGTCCCGCCGACCCGCCAGTAGCGCGCCGGGCCGCCGCTGTCATGCGCGTCGCGGACCAGCGAGAACCGCGCCGCCAGCGTGTCGAACACCTGGGTCAGCGGGACGAAGCGATCCGCGCGATCCTCGTCGATCCGCCCCAGCGGCATCGTCTCGATCAGCGTCAGGTCCATGCCCTGCGCGCTGGTCCAGTCGAGCATCGCGGGGATCTCCGCGTCGTTCAGACCCTTCAGCGCCACCATGTTGATTTTCACCGCCAGCCCGGCCGCGCGCGCCGCGACGATCCCATCCAGCACCTGCGCGACATCGCCGCGCCGGGTGATGTGGCGAAACCGTTCCGGGTCGCGGCTGTCGAGGCTGACATTGATCCGCCGCACCCCGGCTGCGGCCAGCGTCGTGGCATGCGCCGCCAGCTGCGTGCCATTGGTGGTCAGCGTCAGCTCGTCGAGTCCGGCGCCGACGCTGCGGCCCAGTCGCCGCACCAGGTCGAGCGCATCGCGCCGCACCAGCGGCTCGCCCCCGGTCAGCCGGATCTTGGTCACGCCGCGCGCGACGAAGCGCTCGGCGATCAGTGCGATTTCATCGAGCGTCAGGATTGCGCTGCGCGGCAGGAAGCGCATTTCCTCCGCCATGCAATAGCGGCAGCGCAGGTCGCACCGATCGGTGACCGAGACGCGCAGATAGCGAATCGCGCGGCCATGCCGGTCCACAAGGGGGCGTTCGGTCGACATGATCACGGGAGCTAAGCTGTTCGTAGCGTCGCGACAAGCCATGCGTTAGGAAGGGGTGATGACCGACGCCGCCTCTGCCCCCGCTGCCGCCATGACCGGGCGCGATCGGCCGTTGTTCCTGTTGTCCTTCCGCCAGCGCGACGAACTCGCCGGGCTCGCCGCGCGGGCCGGCTGGCGGGTGGTCGCGGCGCGGCGCGGGGAGGGGGCGGACCGCCGCTTCCTTGCCAGCGGTGCGGCGGTGGCGGTGGTCGATGCGCGGGGCAGCGTCGCCGACGGGCTCGCCGCGGTGCGCGCGCTGGCGGGACAGGTCAGCGCCGCGGGCGGCGCGCTGCTCGTGCTCGTCTCGCGCGGCGATGCGGGCCGGCTCGGCGAATTCTACGATGCCGGCGCAACCCAGTTCCTCGCCAGCCCGATGCGCGAGGTCGAGTTTGTCCAGGCGCTGCGCTTTGCCGCGCGCCACGCCCGGCGCGTGGCCGGCGATGCCGGCGCGGCGCCGATGGCGGGCGAACCGCTTGGCTGGCGCTACGATCCGGCGCTGCGCTCGCTCCAGCTCACCCCGGCGCTTGCCGCGATGCTCGATCTCGCCCCGGCGCCGTCGCTGCGCGCGCTGCTGACGCGGGTCGAGGCGCGCGATCGCGGCGCGATGCGCGCGGCACTCGCCCGGCTGCGTGACGGGATCCAGGCGACCGCGTTCGCGCACGACCTGCCCGGCGCCGGGCGGGTGGTCGAACATCTGCAGCGCGACGCCCGCACCGGGCGCATCCACGCACTGATCGAGCGGCTGGGAGAGGTCGATGCCGGCGCGGTGGTGCGCGACGTGCTGACCGGGGTGCGGGACGAGGCCGGGATGCGCCGCTGGATCGCGCGCCGGCTCGACGACGGCGTTACGGTCGCGGTCGTGCTGGTCACGCTCGGCCGGTTCGACATGGTCAACACCAGCTATGGCCGCGACGCCGGCGACGCGGTGTTGCGCGCAGCCTCGACCCGGATCGGGGAGGCGGCACGCGCCGCGCTGGGTCGCCGCGCGGTCGTCGCGCGCATGGGCGGGGCGGAGTTCCTCGTCGCGGCCGAGGGCGCCGACGCGACCCAGCTGGCCGCCGCTGCCGCCGCCATCGCCGATGCCATGGCGCGCCCGTTCGTCATCGGCGACGCGATCGCTCCGGTCGGCGCGCGCGTCGCCACGGCGATCGCGCGGACCGGCGACGATGCCGCCGCGCTGCTGCGCCGTGCGGGCGACGCGCTCAGCGGGACCGCACAGCCCGACGGCGCTGCGCCGGTCGAGCGGCTGGCGCTCGACCTGCGGCGCGCAATGGAGGCGGGTGAGATCGAACTGCGCCTGCAGCCGCAGGTCGCGGTCGCCACCGGCGCGATCGTCGGGGTCGAGGCGCTGGCGCGCTGGCGCCACCCGCAGCATGGCGAGGTCGGCGCCGAAACCCTGTTCGCCGCCGCAGCCTGCGCCGAGCTCGAGGTGGCCCTGTCCGAGCATGTCCAGCGGCTGGCACTGGCCCAGGCCGCGCGCTGGCCCGCCGCGCTCCGCCCGTTGCGCCTGTCGGTCAACGTCACCGCCGCCGATGTGGCGCGCGCCGGGTTCGCCGACCTGTTCCTCGACTGGGTCGACAGCAGCGGCTTTCCGCGTTCGCGCCTCACCGTCGAAATCACCGAAGGCGGCCTGATCGACGATCTTGGCGAAGCCTCGCGCCTGCTCAGCGAGCTGCGCGCCGCCGGCTGCCGCGTCGCGATCGACGATTTCGGCACCGGCTATTCCAGCCTCGCCTATCTGAAAGCGCTCCCGCTGGACTACCTCAAGGTCGACCGCAAGCTGACCCAGGATATCACCGGCAGCGCGCGCGACCGCATCGTCGTGCGCGGCGTGATCGACATGGCGCGCTCGCTCGGCCTCACCGTGATCGCGGAAGGGGTCGAGACGCCCGAACAGCTCGACCTGCTCGCCAAGGAGGGGTGCCAATATTATCAGGGCTATCTCTGCGCCGAGCCGCTGACTTTGCCCGAACTTCTCGCATTGGTGGAACCCGCATGAACGACCCCCGCGACACCACCGGCGTCTGGTATGGCCGCTATTTCGCGACCGCATGGGACGTGCCCGAAAACAGCTTCATCGCGCATCTTGAGGAATTTGGCGGCGCGGTCGAGGGGCGGATCACCGAACCCGACGATACCGGCAACGCCGATATCCGCCGCGCCTTCGTCTCCGGCACCCGCAGCGTCGACATGCTTGAGTTCGTCAAGCAATATGACCCCGCCGGCCCGCTCGCCCACAGCGTCGCCTATTCGGGCCGCATCAGCGCGGACGGCACCGAAATCACCGGCGACTGGCGCTTCTCCGGCTATCACGGCAGCTTCGTGATGAACCGCGAGATTTTCAGCGCCGAGGAACTGGACGAAGACGCGGCGGTGGACGAAGAACTGGTGATCGAATTGGGGGATCCGGCGCCGCCCGCATGGCGCCCGTAACTTGGGAGGGATTGAGATGATGAACCGCCGCGGCCTGTTCGCGACACTGGCGATGCTGCTGACCGCAGCCCTGCTGCCCACCGCAGCGACGGCAAAGGACTTCACGTCCGACCGCATCGCCGTGACCGTGGAGGGGAAGGGCGCGGACGTCATCCTGATCCCGGGCCTGTCCTCGTCTCCGCGCGTCTGGGCGGAAATGACCGCCGCGCTGCCCGGCTATCGCTATCACAAGGTGCAGGTGCACGGGTTCGGCGGCCTGCCCAAGGGCGGCAATACCGACGGCAATGTCGCAGCGCCCGTGGCCGATGAAATCGCGCGCTACATCGCCGAAAACAAGCTCGGCAAGGTCGCGGTGATCGGCCATTCGATGGGTGGCACGATGGGCATGATGCTCGCCGCGCGCCACCCCGACCGGGTCGGCAAGCTGATGGTGGTCGACATGCTGCCCTTCCTCGGCGCGATGTTCGCCGGGCCGCAGGCAACGCCCGAGTCGCTCAAGCCGATCGCCGACCAGATCATGGCCGGCATGCGCAACAGCCCGCAGGACGCCTATCTCAAGCAGCTCGAAGGCACGATCACGTCGATGGTCGCGACCGAAAGCATGCGCGCGCCCGCGCTCGACGATGCGGTCAAGTCCGACCGCGACGTCTCCGCCCGCGCCTATGGCGAACTGGTCGTCACCAACCTGATCCCGGAACTGGGCAAGATCACCGCGCCGACCACCGTGCTCTACGTGACCCCGACCGGGGCGCCGGTCACCGACGCGCAGATGGACGGCTTCTACCAGGCATCCTACGCCCCGATCAAAGGCGTGAAGCTGGTGCGCGTGCCCGCTTCGGCGCACTTCATCATGTGGGACAACGCCCCCTTCTTCCAGGCGCAGGTCAAGGCGTTCCTCGCGGCATGAAGCACGCGATCGCCCTTGCCGCCGCGCTGATCGCGCTGCCCGCCGCCGCGCAGGACGCGCCCGACCGGTCGCAGGACGTCGCCTGGCACAACCAGCAATCGCTCGCGCTGGCGCAGCGCCACGGCGGCGCCGGCTGGAACGTGACGAAAAGCGGCCTGCGCTGGCGGCTCGTTGCCGGGAACGGCGCCGGCCAGCGCCCCGGCCCGACCGATCGCGTGACCGTCCATTATGTCGGCACCTTCACTGACGGCGCCGAATTCGACAGCTCGGTCAAGCGCGGCCAGCCCGCCACCTTCCCGCTCAACCGCGTGATCCCCGGCTGGACCGAGGGGGTTCAGCTGATGGGCGTCGGCGACACGGTCGAATTCGCGATTCCGTCCGCCATCGCCTACGGCCCCAACGGCCGCGGCCCGATCCCGGGCGGCGCGACCTTGCTGTTCACGGTGGAGTTGCTGGGGATCGAAGGGGCGGGGGCGGAGTAACGCGACCCCATCGTCACCCCGGGCTCGACCCGGGGCGGAGCCGACGGCGCTCCTTCACCGTAACGCGAAACCATTACGCTACCGGCCCGTTCTCCTGCTTCGGACAGGGAGACGGGCAACGCGATGAGCGATCGACAGGACAATGTGGCACTGCCGGCCAGCGCTGGCTGGATCCGCGTCAATCCGCCGGTCTTCTTCACCTCCGCCGGCCTTATTCTGGCGTTCGTGCTGCTCGGCGCGCTGTTCCCCGATCGCGCGCGCCTGTGGTTTGCCGCGATTCAGACGGCGATCACCGTCGATTTCGGCTGGTTCTACGTCCTGTCGGTCGCGGGCTTCCTGCTGTTCGTGCTGTTCCTGATGTTCAGCCGCTATGGCGATGTGCGGCTCGGGCCGGACGATAGCGAGCCGGAATATGGCTATCTGTCGTGGTTCGCGATGCTGTTCAGCGCGGGCATGGGCATTGGCCTGCTGTTCTTCGGCGTCGCCGAACCGATCCAGCATTATGCCCTGCCGCCGGTCGGCGAAGGGCGCACGGTCGAATCCGCGCGACAGGCGCTGGTGCTTACCTTCTTCCACTGGGGGCTGCACGCCTGGGCGATCTATATTGTGGTCGGACTGGCGCTGGCCTATTTCGCCTTTCGGCGCGGGTTGCCGCTCACCATCCGCTCCGCGCTCTACCCGCTGATCGGCAAGCGCATCTACGGCCCGATCGGGCATGCGATCGACATCTTTGCTGTGCTCGGCACGATGTTCGGCGTCGCCACGTCGCTCGGCTTCGGCGTGCTTCAGGTCAATGCCGGCTTCAACTATCTGTTCGGCCTGCCCACCGGCCCACTGGTTCAGGTGCTGCTGATCGCGGCGATCACGCTGCTCGCCACGCTGTCCGCCGCCGTCGGGCTGGACAAGGGGATCAAGCGGCTGTCCGAACTCAACATCATTCTCGCCATCACCCTGCTGGTTTTCGTCCTGCTCGCCGGCTCCACCGTGTTCCTGCTTCAGGCTTATGTGCAGAATATCGGCGCCTATCTCGGCGCGGTCGTGCAGCGGACGTTCCGCATGTACGCGTATGAACCCAATGCCTGGTTCGGCGACTGGACGCTGTTCTACTGGGGCTGGTGGATTTCCTGGTCTCCCTTTGTGGGCATGTTCATCGCGCGGATCTCGCGCGGGCGCACCATCCGCGAATTTGTCGGCGGGGTGCTGCTGGTGCCGACCCTGTTCACCTTTCTGTGGATGACCGTCTTCGGCAATACCGCGATTGATCTCGACATGCGCGGGGTGGCCGACATCGCCGGAACCGCGGCCAGCAATATGCCGGTCGCCTTGTTCGAAACGCTGGAACAGCTGCCGTTCCCGCTGATCGCGTCGGGCGTCGCCACGCTGCTGGTCGTCACGTTCTTCGTGACCTCGGCGGACTCCGGGGCGTTGGTGATCGACATGCTGACGTCCGGCGCGGTGGAGGATCCACCGATCTGGCAACGGATTTTCTGGGCCGTTGCCGCCGGAGTAGTGGCCGCCGTGCTGCTGATGACCGGCGGGCTACAGGCGCTTCAGACGGCTGCGATTGCCAGCGCGCTGCCGTTCACTGCGGTCATGCTGTTCGTCTGCTACGGTCTGTTGCGCGCGCTGCAGACCGAGGGCGCGGGCGGATCCATCGACCTGTCTTCCGACGCGCGCGCGGCCACGGTCCCGGATCCGGGGCAGGGCTGGCAGCAGCGTCTGGCCAGCATCATGCACTTCCACGATGACGTCGAGATCGCGGCCTTTTTGCAGGATGTTGCCCAGCCAGCGCTTCAGGCGATCGCCGCACAGATGCAGGACAACGGATTGCTCCCCCGGCTCGAGGAAGGGGAGTGGCAGCTCGATTTGACGGTTCCGCATGGCGACCGCGGCGCGTTCCGCTACACGGTGCGCATCCGCGCCTATCGCGCGCCCAGTTTCGCCTTTGCCGAAGCGCCGGGCAGCGCGCGGCGGGATCGCCGCCACTTCCGCGCGATTGCCCACGGGTCGGACGGTGCCGTGCCGCATGATGTCACCGGCTATGACCGGGACCAGCTGATCAACGATCTGCTCAACCGCTACGCCCGTTTCCGTCAGGCGCGCCGGATCGACTGACGCGGCGCGTCAGCCGATGGCTTCGAACGTCCCCGTCTCGAAATCCTGCGCCAGCATCGCGACGATCCGCTCCGCCACCTCTTCCGGCGGCTTGACGCTCTCGGGTGCTTCGCCCGGATAGGCGCGCGCGCGCATCTTGGTGCGGGTCGCGCCGGGGTTGAGCAATGCGACGCGAATTTTGGTCAGGTTGCGCACCTCGTCGGCATAGCTCAGCAGCAGGTTCTCGAACGCCGCCTTGGTCGCGCCATACAGGCCCCAATAGGCGCGCGGCTGGCGGCCGACGCTCGACGTCAGGCCGATCACGCGGCCGGCATCGGACTTGCGCAGCAGGCCGTCGAACGCCCCGATCAGCGCCGCCTGCGCGCTGACGTTGAGCGCCAGCACCTTGGCCACTTCCTTGGGATCGAACGCCGAAACCTGTGACAGCGTGCCGAGCGCGGCGGCGTTGAGCACCAGGATGTCGAGCTTGCCCCAGCGTTCCGCCACGGCGGCGGCAAGGCGCGGGATCGAATCCGTCTCGATCAGGTCCATCGGCGCGATCGTCGCCGATCCGCCGGCTGCAAAGATCGCTTCCTCGACCTCTTCGAGGCCCCCGGCGGTGCGCGCGGTCAGCACGACATGCGCGCCCTGTGCCGCCAGCGCGATCGCGGTGGCCGCGCCGATTCCGCGGCTCGCGCCGGTGACGAGCGCGATGCGCCCCGCAAGTGCCTGTCCGGTCATGGGATCAACGCTTCTCGTCGAGCAGGGCGAACTGGCTGGTCGCCTGTTCGTCATGGTCGGTCAATTGGGTGGGATAATCGCCGGTGAAGCACGCGTCGCAATAGCGCGGCAGCACGTCGCCGCGCTGCGCCTCGCCCAGTGCGCGGTACAGCCCGTCGATCGACACGAACGCCAGGCTGTCGGCCTTGATGAACTTGGCCATGCCGGCCACGTCATGCTGCGCGGCGAGCAGCTTGGAGCGCTCGGGCGTGTCGACGCCATAGAAACAGCTGTGCGTCGTCGGCGGGCTGGCGATGCGCATATGCACTTCGGCCGCGCCGGCCTCGCGCATCATCTCGACGATCTTCAGGCTGGTGGTGCCGCGCACGATCGAATCGTCGATCAGCACGATGCGCTTGCCCTGGATCAGCGCGCGATTGGCATTGTGCTTGAGCTTGACGCCCAACCGCCGCACTTCCGCGCTCGGCTGGATGAAGGTGCGGCCGACATAATGCGATCGGATGATGCCCAGCTCGAACGGAATGCCCGACTGCTGGGCATAGCCGATTGCGGCGGGGACGCCCGAGTCCGGAACCGGGATCACCAGATCCGCCTCGACCGGCGATTCGATCGCCAGCTCGGCGCCGATGCCCTTGCGCACGGTATAGACCGAGCGGTCCTGCGCGATGGAGTCGGGACGGCTGAAATACACCCACTCGAAGATGCACGGGCGCGGCGCGATTGCGGTGAACGGGCGGATCGATCGCATCGCGCCATCCTTGACGATCACCAGTTCGCCCGGCTCGACATCGCGGACATAGGTCGCACCGACCACGTCGAGCGCAACCGTCTCCGACGCAAAGATGAAGCTGTCGCCTAGGCGCCCCATCACCAGCGGACGGATGCCGAGCGGGTCGCGGCACGCGATCATGCCTTCCTGCGTCATGCAGATCAGCGAGTACGCACCCTCGACCTGCTTCAGCGCGTCGATGAACCGGTCGAGCAGGTCCTTGTAGCCGCTGGTCGCGACCAGATGGATGATCGTCTCGGTATCCGATGTCGACTGGAAGATCGAACCGCGCCGGATCAGCTCGCGGCGCAGGTGCATCGCGTTCGAGATATTGCCGTTGTGCGCCACCGCGAACCCGCCGCTCGCCAGCTCGGCATAGAGCGGCTGGACGTTGCGCAGCGCGGTCTCGCCGGTGGTCGAGTAGCGGACATGGCCGCACGCGACATTGCCGGCCAGCGCGCGGATCACCTCGTCGCGGTCGAAATTGCCCGCGACATGGCCCATCGCGCGGTGCGTGTGGAAGTTGGCGCCGTCAAAGCTGGTGATGCCGGCGGCCTCCTGCCCGCGATGCTGGAGTGCGTGCAGGCCCAGCGCAACGAGCGCGGCTGCGCCCTCGGCACCGGAAACACCGAATACGCCGCACTCTTCGCGCAGCTTGTCGTCATCGAACGGGTTCGTGGTCAGCATCGGCCCTTCGGGGGAGTCGTTGGTCGATCCGCGGGCCTATAGGCGCTCGATCCGGCTTTGTCGCCTGTTTGTCACATCGAATGCGGGATCATTGTGTTTGCCCGTAGGTTGAGTGGGGGGACCTGTCGACCCGAAATCCCGACTCTGTTCGCCGCAATCGATGACTGAACGATGACATGATCGATTTCCTCACTCGCACTGACCGGTTTATCCCGTTTCAGCCTTGGCGCCCGCTCCGATAGCCTCGCGCCACAACAACCCACCCAAGGAGGGATTCCCCATGGACGCAAAGACCGGATCGATCGACGGCGGCGGCTGCCCCGTGCACGGCAATGGCGGCGTTCGCGCGCTGCTCGGCCGCACCAACAAGGATTGGTGGCCGGAGATGCTCGCCACCGAAATCCTCAACCCCAACGGCCCGTCCAACCCGATGGGGCCGGACTTCGACTATGCCGAGGCGTTCAAGAAGCTCGATTATCAGGCGCTCAAGGCCGATCTGACCGCGCTGATGACCGACAGCCAGGACTGGTGGCCCGCCGATTACGGCCATTACGGCCCGTTCTTCATCCGCATGGCGTGGCACGCCGCCGGCACCTATCGCACCGCCGACGGTCGCGGCGGCGCCAATAGCGGGCAGCAGCGCTTCGCCCCGCTCGACAGCTGGCCCGACAACGGCAATCTCGACAAGGCCCGCCGCCTGCTGTGGCCGATCAAGCAGAAATACGGCCAGTCGATCAGCTGGGCCGATCTGTTCATCCTCGCCGGCAATGTCGCGATCGAGAGCATGGGCGGCCCGGTGTTCGGCTTCGGCGGCGGCCGCGCCGACGTATACGAGCCCGAGCGCGACATCTATTGGGGCAGCGAAGACAAGTGGGTGAATGAGGGCGTCCAGACCCGCATCGCCCCCGAACATGGCATGCACCAGATCGAAGGCCCGCTCGCCGCGATCCAGATGGGCCTGATCTACGTCAATCCCGAGGGGCCGGGCGGCAATCCGCACGACGATGAAGGCATGGCGCGCGACATGAAGGAAACCTTCCGTCGCATGGCGATGAATGCCGAGGAAACCGTCGCGCTCACCGCCGGCGGCCACACCTTCGGCAAGGCGCATGGCAATGGCGACGCGTCGCTGCTCGGCGCGGCTCCGGCCGGCGGCGACATCACCGCGCTCGGCTTCGGCTGGGTCTCCAGCCATGAGAGCGGCGGCATCGGCGAACACACGGTCACCAGCGGGATCGAGGGCGCGTGGACCAACACCCCGCGCGAATGGACCGAGAATTATTTCCGCCTGCTGTTCGACTATGAATACGAGCTGGTGAAGTCGCCCGCAGGCGCGCACCAGTGGCAGCCGATCAACCAGAAAGAGGAGGACATGGCCCCGGCGGCGTGGGATCCGAACATCAAGGTTCCGACCATGATGACCACCGCCGACATGGCGCTCAAGCGCGATCCGGAATTCCGCGCGATCAGCGAGCGGTTCCGCGCCGATCACGAAGCGTTCAAGGACGCCTTCGCCCGCGCCTGGTTCAAGCTGACCCATCGCGACATGGGCCCCAAGGTCCGCTATCTCGGCCCGGAAGTGCCGGAAGAAGACCTGATCTGGCAGGATCCGATCCCCGCCGGCACCATGCCGAGCGACGCGGACGTCGCGGCGGTGAAGGAAAAGATCGCCAATAGCGGCCTCACCGTCAGCCAGCTGATCAAGACTGCCTGGGCCTCGGCCAGCACCTATCGCAAGTCCGACCATCGCGGCGGCGCAAACGGTGCGCGCGTGCGGCTGGCTCCGCAAAAGGACTGGGAAGTCAACGAGCCGGAGATGCTGGCCAAGGTGCTCGACACGCTCGACGGACTGCGCGGCAGCATGTCGATGGCCGACGCGATCGTGCTCGGCGGCGTGGTGGGCCTTGAAAAGGCGATCAAGGATGCCGGTCACACCGTCCCGGTCCCGTTCGTCGGCGGCCGTGGCGACGCGACGCAGGAGCAGACCGATGTCGAGAGCTTCGAGTGGCTCGAGCCGGAGGCGGACGCGTTCCGCAACTATCTCGGCAAGAAGAAGCTGGCGGTGAAGACCGAGGAAATGATGCTCGACCGCGCATCGTTGCTCGGCCTTTCGGTCCCCGAAATGACCGTGCTGGTCGGTGGCCTGCGCGTGCTCGGCGCCAATCATGGCGAACGTGGCCATGGCCACTTCACCAAGCGTTCGGGCCAGCTGACCAACGACTTCTTCGTCAACCTGCTCGGCATGACCAATGTCTGGAAGGCGGCCGACGGATCGGACGATCAGGAGTTCATCGCGACCGACCGCAAGGGCGGCCACGAAACCTGGCGCGCGACCCGTGCGGACCTGATCTTCGGCTCCAACTCCGAACTGCGCGCGGTCGCCGAAGTCTATGCCGAGAACGGCAATGAGGAGAAGTTCGTCCGTGACTTCGTCGCGGCCTGGACCAAGGTGATGAACGCCGACCGCTTCGACCTCACGGCGTAAGCGACGCATGCAAAAGCCCCTTCCCCGCCAGGGAAGGGGGTGGGGAAGCCAGTGCCCCGCAGTGAAACGACCGCATCGGGCATCCCCCGCTGCGGTCGTTTTCGTGTCGGTTCAGCCGCGCACCACCCGGCCCCGCCCGAACCCCGCCGCGCGCGTCACAGCCATACTGACCGTCGATCGACCTGCCGCTGCTGCCCAGCCGCAAAGGACGCCGCGCGTGCCCGCAGCAACAGCCGGCGTCCTTCCGCAGTGCGGGTAAAGGCCAGGTCGGACGACCCCACGCCCGCGCGCCACCATGCGGCAAAGCGTTCGGCATCCTCCTTGCGCGCGGCCAGCGCAGCCGGCACCGCATGGTAATCGACCCGCCGTTTCGGCCCGAACCGCGACCGCCGCAGCAGGAGGTAACGGGGATTTTGTACCGGGCTGAGGATCTCTGCCACCGCCTGCATGACGTGCCGCTCGCACGCGCGGCTGACCCCGGTCAGGATGATGTCCTTGCGTCCGTCGAAACTGGTACGCAGCTCGATCTGCGCCGTGTCCAGTTCGTCCTGCCTGATGACGCCGGCATCGGCCAGCGCGCGCAGCGTCGCCAGCGTCACTTCGCGCAATGATCCCTCCAGCGATCCGTTGCGCCACGCCAGCCGCGCAGCCTTGGCCAGGCGCGGCAGGGTGGCGATCGTGACCGCCCCGGCGATGGCCATGGCGGCCATGCCGACCGTGGCAAAGGACGGGATTGAACGCAGCGCGCTCGCCGCGGCCATGCCGGCGCCGCTCGCCGCGGTCCAGCCAAGCGCGTGGAGCGTGTCGAACCAGCTCAGCACGCGCGGTGCATGGGTTGCTGCCGCCGTTTCGTGAACGCGTGCCCGTTCCCGTCCGGCGCCGAGCGAGCGGCGCCAACGCTCCGCGATCGCCGCACGGTCCGCCGCGATCGCAAAGCTGCGCGCATTGCTGGCGGCGACCGGCAATGCCGGGTTCAGGCCGATCCGCCCGACGCCGTCCTCGATCAGCGTCGATCCGTCATTGGCA
Organism: Sphingomonas sp. BE123; assembly: GCF_031456015.1. NCBI lineage: Bacteria > Pseudomonadati > Pseudomonadota > Alphaproteobacteria > Sphingomonadales > Sphingomonadaceae > Sphingomonas > Sphingomonas sp. BE123. The sequence goes on from NZ_JAVDTW010000002.1 coordinate 1,333,323, forward strand.
ATCCCCTCGAACGCCTTGAACCGGCGCGCCACCAGCGCAAGGTCGGACACGCTCGCCGCGCCAGGATCGCTGAGAAAGCCCCAGTTCAGCGTGGCCGCCACCGTGTTGGCGCCTTCGCTGTCCGCCGGATCGACCGTCGCGAGGTGCCAGATATTGGCCACCTTGTCGGGGCGGTCCGGGTCGATCCGGATCGCGCGCCCGCGCATCTGGTTGGACAGCATGAACGACGCGGTGTTGCTGGCCAGCACCAGGCTGTTGAGCGCCGGGGCGTCCCAGCCTTCGCCCAGCAGCGATTGGGTGCCGACCAGGATGTTGAGATCGCCGCGCGTGAACAGCGCCGTGACCACGCGGACCAGCGCTGCCGCGCCGCCACTGCGACCTGCCACCTGAACATGATCGGGGCAGCCGGACAGGTCCGCTGCCCGGAAATCGGCGGGATCGATGCGCAGCGCCGCGGCCACGGCGTTCAGGCGGGGCAGCGCGCTGCGGGGGATGATGACCAGGCTCCCGGTCAATACGCCGATCCGCGTTGCAGCGATGGCGGCGCGGCGCAGCGTTTCGAAGATCGGGACGACCCCCAGTTTCGCCGGGCGATAGGGGGCATCGGCGCGGCTCGGCAATTCACCGGCGCGGATATGGTCGGACAGGACCACCATGCGCAGATCGGTGCCCAGCGCCCGCGCTTCGGACTGGGCGATCGCAACGATCGAATCGAGTTTGGCAAGGCTCGATGCCATCAGTTTGAACACCGCCTGGTTGTGGGTCAGCCGCACCCGGCCCCCTTCGATCAGGCCGTGCTGCTGCAGCCGGTCGCGCAGCGCCTTGCGCGCCGGCGGGGGCAGGATCTGAGCGCCGCCCTCGCGTCCGATCACGCCCTCCAGCAGCTGTTCGAGCCAGAAGGCGGATGGCGTGGGGACGGCGCGCGCCGATACGCCGAGCAGGGTGAGCGGCGCCTCGGGCAGTGCGCGCCCCGCCGCGGCAAGCTGCACGAGCATCGCCGAGAGCAGCTCCGGCGCTTCCAATATTGCTTCGATCTGCGCGTCGGGGTCGGTCAGCCACGGATGCGCGGCAAGCTGGTCGAGCAGCGCGGCATCGCTGCGCAGATCGGCGGCCAGCGCCGCGACCGCCGTCCGCCGCGCGTCGAGCAAGCGGCACGCATCCTCGGTCGGCTCCGACAGGATCAGGTGATCCTGATGCGGACACAGATCGCCATTGCGCACCAGTTCGGGAATGCCGATCTCAAGATCGATCGGCCCGCACAGCGTTTCGTACCGCGACCACTCGGCATAGCTTGCGTCATAGGGCGGCGTGGCGGTCAGCGCGACCAGCCGGACATCGTCCAGCCGCTCGGCCAGTTCGTTGAGGCACTTCCACCATTCGCGCCGCAGATGGTGCGCCTCGTCCAGCACCAGCGTCAGCGGCCCGTTCCGGTTCAGCGCGGCGATCAGTCGGTCGAGGTCGTCGCTGCGCCGCAGGCTGTCCAGCGCCTGATAGCTGGTCAGGGTCAGCACGCCCGGCGCGGCCAGACCGCGCGACAGCGTGTCCGGGGCGGGCGGGGCGTCCATGAACAAAGGGCACAGCCGCTGTTCCCACTGGTCTCGGATCGCGATGGTCGGCGCAAACACCAGCGCCGGCCGGCCGATCCGGCGCACGATCTCAAGGCCCAGCACCGTCTTGCCCGCGCCCGGGGCGGCAACGATATGCAGCCGGCGGTCATCCAGATGCCGGTCCATCTCCTCCAGGATCCGCGCCTGATAGTCGCGCCACACCCCCCTGAAGATCATCGCATCCAGCATCGTCACCCTGCTAGCAGCTGCGCGTCGGCACAACCATGCGGTTTTCAGCGCTGCGGCGGCGCGGGGCCGTGCGCGGTGGCGGCGCCAATCCATCGTGCATTTCGCGCCCCGACCCCCTAACACCGCGCCATGACCGAAGCTCGCGATTCCACCCTCGACCTGAACCCGAACTACGACGCCAACGGCCTCATCACCGCCGTCGCCACCCATGCCGCGACCGGCGAATTGCTGATGCTCGCGCACATGAACGCCGATGCGCTGGCAAGGACGCTGGAGAGCGGCGAGGCGTGGTTCTGGTCGCGCAGCCGCCAGCGCCTGTGGAAAAAGGGTGAGAGCAGCGGCCATGTCCTGCGCGTGGTCGAAGCGCGGATCGATTGCGATCAGGACGCGCTGTGGCTCAAGGTCGACCCCGCCGGCCCCGCCTGCCACACCGGCGAGCGCAGCTGCTTCTTCCGCCGCATCGAGGGCGGCCGCCTGGTGCGCGGATGAGGGGAGGGGCAAAAAATCCTCCCCGGAACGGGGAGGGGGACCAGCGTAGCTGGTGGAGGGGGCCCGAGGCATCGGACTCCCTTGCCTCGGGCCCCCTCCACCACCGCTTCGCGGCGGTCCCCCTCCCCGTGCCGGGGAGGATTTTACCGTTTCTCCTCCTCGCCGCCTGCTCCGGCGGCAGCCCCCAGCCGGCTGCGTCGCCGACCCCGCCCGACCTTGAATCCGCCGCGGTCGAACGCGGCCTCGTCCGCGATCCGCGGGTAAGCGATGTCACCGGCCTCTATGCCCGCGACACCGACCGGCTGTGCATCGTGCGCGACGGCACCGCCTATCGCATCGGCGCGTTCGTCGATTATGGCGACCGCGTCAGCTGCACCGGGCGCGGCACCGCGGCGCGGTCCGGTTCGACCCTCGCGATCGAGTTCACCGGCAGGAACGGCGCGACCTGCAGCTTCGCCGCGCGGTTCGACGGCGACCGCATCACCTTTCCCGCGACCGTCCCTGACAGCTGTGCCCGGCTGTGCGGCCCGCGCGCCTCCTTCGCCGCGCTCGAGGTCGAGCGGCTCAGCGAATCCGCCGCCGAGGCGCAGGCGCTGCGCAGCGCAGAGGGCGTGCGGCTGTGCAGCTGATCCCGCCCGCATTGCGGCGCGATCAAACGAGTTGACGTTAACGTCAAGCCGGCATAAATTCGCGGCATGGCCACGTTGATGAAACCCGTCGCCAGCTTCGCTCCGATCGAAGCGCGGCCGGACAAGGACAGCTTCTCGATCTCGGACCTGTGCGCCGAGTTCGATGTCACCGCACGCGCGCTGCGCTTCTACGAGGACGAAGGGCTGATCAGCCCCGAGCGCCGCGGGCTCCAGCGCATCTACTCGCACCGCGACCGCGCCCGGCTCGCCTGGATCCTGCGCGGCAAGCGCGTCGGCTTCAGCCTCGCCGAAATTCGCGAGATGATCGACCTCTACGATGTCGGCGACGAACGCCGCACCCAGCATCAGGTGACGCTCGACAAGTGCCGCGCGCGCATCGCGCTGCTGGAACGGCAAAAGACCGACATCGACGCCGCCATTGCCGAACTCGACGATTTCATCGCGGTCCTCGAAGGCCGCGCCGCCCCGATCAAGTAAGAACAGGATAGAGAGATGCCCCGCTACAATCCCCCCGTCCGCGACACCCGTTTCGTCCTCGACCGCGTGCTCAAGCTCGACCGCTACGCGAACCTCCCCGGTTTCGCCAACGCGACGCCCGACACCGTCACCGCGGTGCTCGAAGAGGGCGGCAAGTTCGTCGCCGAAGTCCTGTTCCCGATCAACCATAGCGGCGACCAGCAGGGCTGCACCCGCCACGCCGACGGCTCGGTAACCACCCCCGACGGCTTCAAGGAAGCCTATCAGCAGTTCGTCGAGTCCGGCTGGGGCACGCTCAGCGCGCCGGAGCAGTTCGGCGGACAGGCCATGCCGCACGTCGTCTCGACCGCGTTTCAGGAGTATATGATCTCCGCCAACATGGCCTTCGCCATGTACCCCGGCCTCACCCACGGCGCGATCGAGGCGCTGCTGGCCAAGGGCAGCCCGGAGCAGCAGGAGAAGTACGTCCCCAAGATGGTCAGCGGCGAATGGGGCGGCACGATGAACCTCACCGAACCGCATTGCGGCACCGATCTCGGCCTCATCAAGACCCGCGCCACCCCGAACGCCGACGGCAGCTGGTCGATCACGGGGACCAAGATCTTCATCTCCTCCGGCGAACATGACCTCACCAGCAACATCATCCACCTCGTCCTCGCCAAGACCCCCGGCGCGCCGGAAAGCAGCAAGGGCATCAGCCTGTTCGTCGTGCCCAAGTTCATCGTCAACGACGACGGCAGCCTGGGCGACCGCAACGCCGTCAGCTGCGGCTCGATCGAGCACAAGATGGGCATCCACGCCAACTCGACCTGCGTCATGAACTATGACGGCGCGACCGGCTGGCTGGTGGGCGAGGAGATGAAGGGCCTCGCCGCCATGTTCATCATGATGAACGCCGCCCGCCTCGGCGTCGGGCTTCAAGGCCTCGGCATCGGCGAAGTCGCCTATCAGAACGCCGTCCAGTACGCCCACGACCGGCGTCAGGGCCGCGCGCTCACCGGCGCCGCGGAGCCACAGGAAAAGGCCGACACCCTCTTCGTCCACCCCGATGTCCGCCGCATGCTGATGGAGGCCAAGGCGATGACCGAAGGGCTGCGCGCCCTCTGCCTGTGGGGCGGCCTCCAGGTCGACCTGTCGCACAAGGCGGCGAGCGAGGAGGAGCGTCAGCTCGCCGACGACCTGATCGGCCTGCTCACCCCGGTGATCAAGGGCGTCGGCACCGACGCCGGCTACCGCATCGCGACCGACAGCCAACAGGTCTATGGCGGCCATGGCTACATCGCCGAATGGGGCATGGAGCAATATGTCCGCGATGCCCGCATCGCGATGATCTATGAAGGCACCAACGGCGTGCAGGCGATGGACCTGGTCGGCCGCAAGTTGGCGCAAAATGGCGGCCGCGCGGTCCAGACCCTGTTCCGCATCGTCACCGAAGAGGTCGCCGCGGCCAAGGCCAAGCCCGAACTGACCCACCTCGCCGAAGCGCTCGAAAAGGCCAATGGCCAGCTTCAGGCCGCGACCATGTGGTTCATGGCCAACGGCATGAAGGACCCCAACCAGGTCGGCGCCGGCGCGTACAGCTATATGGAGCTGATGGGCACCGTCGCGATCGGCCTGATGTGGCTCCGCATGGCCGACGCCGCCGTCGCGGCACTGGCCGAAGGCGACGACGACAAGGCCTTCTACGAAGCCAAGCTGGTCACCGCCCGCTTCTACGCCGATCGCATCATGCCCAACGCCGGCGCGCTCCGCCGCAAGATCGAAAGCGGCGCAGAGACGATCATGGCGCTGCCGGTGGAGGCGTTTGGGGTTTGAGGGGAGGGGGAAGTTACTGGAGCCGCGTCGGTTAGGACTGCGGCTTCTTTCTTTTACTCGGTGATTTGAGTGACGGTGCGGCAAAGCGAGGAATTGCCGAGAGACTAAGCAATGCAGTCACCTCGCTTTCCGCGTAGTATGGGATTGTCGTCAAGAATGTTGGAGCTGCATTAAGCCTGTTCCACTGCTTGGCTGTTCCATCATCATTTTTCCGTTTTGTAGTTTTAGAAAATGCTCGTTTGAATCCTGCCGGTGTCACTCCTTTTAGGCTTGAAAACTCAACCTTATTGGCGATGCCAGGGCGCTCAAATGCAACCGTGTCTTTAAATAGTTCGGATGTTAGGCTTTTTACATAGGGCTGGAGATAAACAACTCGTTTAATTCCTGAGGAAATAATGAGTTTTGTGCACATGTGGCAGGGCATTGTTGTGCAGTATAGAGTCGCATTAGAGGTGGACCGTCGAAATCGCGCCGCGTCAGTTATTGCATTCATTTCAGCGTGAACCATTCTGCCATACTCAATGATGTCAGCCATCATTGAGCGCCGCCATGGCCCTTCATTTTTTCCATCCTTATCTGCTTTAGAGAAGACTAGTTCAATTAGCCTGTCGAGATCATACTTTTTATATCCATTCGCAAGCCACCCCATGTCTCGGAGTTTCGCAAGCGCCTCACGCGCAAGATCTTCTTTTACCCTTTGATTGGAATCGTAACCCAATATGTAATCGCGGGTATCATTGTCGTGATGGCACCAATAAGTTCCTCCTCCAGCGGCGGGAACCTCATTGCAGCCCATTGAGATTATTTCGCCCTCCTCACTGAAGATTGCTGCACCAACCTGGCGTGAAAGGTCAAGCGAGCGATACGATGCGGCGTTCGCTATGTAAGACGCATGCTCATCTAGCGTGGGGGATACAAAGGGGTGTCCGAAAAATATTTTGAAAAGTCGATCACATGATTCCTCGAGTGACAGGCGACTGGAGCAATCAAGTATAAAATCCGACTTCGGATAGCAGTCGATTACCTTTTGTCCAAAATCTTTGTCAGATTCATCTTCGTCAATCGACATTATTTCTAAAGCTTGACTGCGAAGTTTTGCATCATTTGAAGTTCTGTCGCTAACTCGCATTCGATCAACAAGGTAATTTGCTCGGTCTTCAACGGACGCGTAGCAGCCTACAAATAGAATATTTCTGCCATAGACGCGTTCAAGTGTATTATATTCGTCGATTCGCTTAATTTGTCTGAATATGTTTAGCCTTCTTGAGTATATTTGAGTTTTTCTTTTTTCTTCTCCTCCAGCTAAAAGCGCGGATATTCCGAGAAGTGCGAGCACGTCACCTTGCCCAGATTGTTCGCATAATTCGTCACCGGCTTGAATATATGCTTTGTATCGAGCAACTTCGTTTTCGAACGATTTTGGAACCATGCCGAATGTTTTTAGAAAATCAGTGAGTTTTATTATGTTTGGATCGTAGCTGATCTGTTTCGCTTTCTCCGAGAGGACGGAGGTAACCAAGCCCATGTCAACGCCGATTGGCGCGATAAGCGCCATGAATGCCTCACGTGATGTATCGACTATGCTCATTTTGACGCCCCGAAAAATGCGATGGCCGGATGCAATCTCCCGTTGAGTCTTGTGTCAAGCATGTTATCGACTGGCCTCAACGTGCTTGGGAGGAAAATATGCGAGAAGAATGCGAGGAGCGCTGGCTCGTCGAGGTGTTCTTGCAATATCAAGAGGCACTTGACAAAAACAGAAAATTGACGGCGGGCCGCAATGTGTTGCGAGATGCGCTCGAATCAGATCGTCGGGAACGATCTAGTTTGGGCATCGCAGAACGCGTTGTCGATTAACTTCCCCTTCTCAAGGTCATGAGATAAATTAGCCACCTTTTTTGGGCGCTGATCGTTGTGGCCGGATGGGGCGGGTTAGCTGCGATCTCGCGCTAGCCGACTAGAACAAAAATAGAACTTTCCTACAGCCCCCGTTCCGGCATACCTAACCGATCCTCTGCATCACATCAGCAAAGGACCGGCAGACATGAACGCTTTCACCGCGCCCGAACCGGCGCCCTACAACCCCGCGACCTTCAACCACGCCGCCTTCCACGACCTCGAACCCGGCGTGCCCGATGCCCAGCGCTATGACGGCTGGACCCCCGAAAAGCAGAAGCGCTTCCTCACCGCCCTTGCGCGCGGGCACAACGTCACCCAGGCGTGCGCCATTGTCGGCATGGCGCGCTCGACCGCCTATGCCCTGCGTGACAGCGCGCGCGGCGCGGCGTTCGCCTTGGGGTGGAAGGCGGCTCAGCTGCGCAGCCGCGATTGCCTCGCCGACGAACTGATGGACCGCGCCTTCAATGGCGTGCGTGAATCCGTCACCGGCGACGATGGCCGCATCACCACCCGCCACCGCTACGACAATCAGCTGGCGTGGAAGATGCTGAACCGGCTCGACAAGCGCGCCGACGCCGCCTGCACCGATACCGACGCTGCCGCCGTCCGGCTCGCCGCGGCGGACTTCGAACAATTTCTCGATCTGGTCGAACACTCCGCCGCTCCGGGCCGCGCCGGCCTGTTCCTCGCCGCGCGCATCGGGGCGGCGGGGGTGGCAAGCGAGGACGACCTCGCCCCGATCCGCACGCTCGCCCGCGCCGATCGCTGGCTGCGCACCCATGTCGACGACAGCGCCGCCGTCTCCGCCACCGACCTCGACCCCGCCGACCGCGCCCGCTGGACCGACGAACAATGGCGCCGCGCCGAAGCCATCGGCCTCGTCGCCCTCGCCTCCGAAGCCCCGCCAGAGGAGGAGGCGGACAGCCCGCCGGACACACGCGATTTTTGTCCGGTTCGTCCGGATAGCGAGGACGATTATCACGGTTCGGTCTGGTGGTGCGACGATGCGCGCGGCTGGCGCACCGATTTCCCGCCACCCCCCGGCTTCGACGGCGTCGAGGAGGGCGATCCCCTCGACGACGACTATCAGCGCGACCTGACCGACGAAGAGGAAGCCGCCGTCACCGCCGCCGACGCCCGCGAGCGCGCCGAACTGATCGCCGCCGGCCTCACCGCCCGCGAAGCCTGGCTCGCCAACACCCGCCGCGCGGCGGGGGAGCCTGACAATCCTCCCCCGCGAGGGGGAGGTGGCATGCGCAGCATGACGGAGGGGGAGGAAGGGAATGCCGATGAGGCTCCATCCAATTCCTCCCCTGAGCCTGCTCAGGGGAGGGGGACCACCGCCAAAGGCGGTGGTGGAGGGGCGGCCGCGCAGACGGCCGGTGAACAGCTCGACAAAATTCCGCCCTCTGCAAGGGCGGCCCCTCCACCCCCGCTGCGCGGCGGTCCCCCTCCCCGTGACAAGCTCCGGGAGGAATAGTTCGCCACCCCCTTGAGCCTTTCGCCCACCCCGCCATAACGGAGGCATGCTACTCCCCGACACGCCGCTCCACCCGCTCGAACGCGGCCAGCTCAATGCGATGCGCCTGTCCGCTGCGCTGTTCTGGACCATCGCCACGCTCGTTTCGATCGGCCCCGGCTTCGGCCTCTCCCGGGCGTTCGACTGGTTCCCGCTGTGGCTGCCCGCCGCGGTCATCGGCCCGCTCGGCCTGTGGTCGGTGCTGATCGCGACCCCGGCGCGCTGGCGCCGCTGGGGCTGGGCATGGACGGGGCGCGAACTCCACGTCGCGTCGGGCTGGCTCGCCCGCCGCCACACCATCGTCCCCGCCGCGCGCGTCCAGCATATCGACGTGACGGTCGGGCCGGTCGAACGCATGTTCGGCGTCGCCACGCTGGTGCTGCACACCGCCGGCACCGCCAACAGCGAAGTGCATCTCCCCGGCATCGCCCGCGAAACCGCCGAGGAGATCCGCGACGCGATCCGCGACCAGCTCACGGTCGACCCGTGGTGAGCGCGGAGCTGCCCGAAGAGCTGGGGGACCACGAACCGCGCCGCGTTCACCCGCTGACCGTGGTGATCTGGTTCCTCAGAAAGGCGCCGCAGAATGTCGTCGGCCTGCCGGCGCTGGTCGGCATCACTTCGGGCCGGGGGCTGGGCTGGATCCTGCTGGCGGCGGTGGCGGTCGGTGCGGCCAGTCTGGTCTGGACCTGGCTCAACTGGCGGCGCTTCACCTATGCCGTCGGCGACAGCGAACTGGTGATCGAACGCGGCATCCTGAACCGGACCCGCCGCTCGATCCCGCTGGAGCGGATCCAGGACGTCGGCATCGAACAGGGGCCGCTGTCCCGCATCTTCGGCCTCGCCGAAGTCCGGGTCGAAACCGGCGGCGGCGACAAGGATGAAGCGGTGCTGGACAGCGTGACCCTGTCCGAAGCCGCCCGGCTCCGCGGCGCGCTGCGCGGAGCACCGGTGAAGCGGGCGCTGGTCGGCCTCGACACCGGCGACGATGCCCCGCCGGTCGAGGACGTTCTGACCGACGTGTTCGCCATGTCGCCGGGGCGGGTGCTGCTGCTGGGGCTGTTCAGCTTCTCGCTGGTCTGGATTGCAGCGCTGGCCACCGCGATCCAGTTTCTCGGCGACGCGCTGGGCTTTGGCTGGGACGAAGTCGCCGATCTGGCGAAAAGCGCCCGGGGCGAGGTGGAGAGCCGGTTGACCTACTCCACCGGCTTCGGCCTGTTCGGACTGGTGGTGCTGCTGGGGGTTGTGACCGGGGTCGGCCGGACGGTGCTGCGCGAATGGAATTTCAGGCTGCGTGCCGGGATCGGCCGGTTCCGCCGGACCCGGGGGTTGCTGACCCGCAGCGAAGTGGTGGTGGCGATGCGCCGCATCCAGCTGGCGCTGATCCAGCGGGGTCCGTTCCGGGGTCTGTTGGGCTGGAATGCCCTGAGTGTTCAGACCCTTGGCGGCAGCAACGATCCCAGCGGCCGTCAGGTCCTGGCCCCGCTGGCCCGCGAACACGAAGTTGCCGCCATCGTCGCCAGGGCCGGTCTGCCCCCGTTCGAACGCTTGCCGCTCCGCCCTGTCGCCCCGGCCCACATCCTCCGGGCGCTGGTGCTGGCGGTGCCGCTACCGCTCGGCATCATCGCCGCCGCCCTGCTGTTGACCCCGCTGGCATGGCTGGGCCTGATCCTGACCTTGCCGCCAGTGCTCACCGCCCTGCTGCAACGCAAATTCCACCGCTACGCCCTCCGCTCGGGAAGCCTGCAGGTGATGCGCGGGGTGCTTGCGCAGCGCGACTGGATCGTCCCGGTGGAGAATGTCCAGGTGGTAACCCTGACCCAGGGACCGATTCAGCGGCTGCTGGATCTCGTCACCGTCGATGTCGACACCGCCGGCGCCGGAATGGGCAGCAGCCCCGCCGTTGTCGATGTCGCCGCCAGCGACGGCGCGACGCTGGCCCGCGATCTCGCTGCCGCGATCAGCTCGTGACCGGGCTCGCTGCCGGAGTGGGCGACGGACCCGGCTTGCGCCGCACCCCGCTTAGCCCGTCCGGCCCGACCGGCGTTGCCGTCGGGGCAGGCGCCACCGCCGCCGCGATCGGCGTCCGCCGCATGCATTGGATCGGGCTGGGCCGCTTGAATTCCCCGCAATTCCACAACGCCTTGCCGAACCCCTGTTCCTTGTCCCGCAGATAGCTGAACGACATCGCCTCGATCTGCGATGGGGTCAGCGCCGCCCCGACCGCCGGCACCTTCGTCCGATCGGTCCAGCCGAGAAACTTGCAATAGGCCCGCTCACCGCAGGTCCGGATCGCCAGCGCCGCAAAGGCATCCGCGCCCAGTGCCTTGTCCAGCGCGACATGGAAGCTGTCGCCCCCGGCAGCCACTGGCTTGGGCACCGCCGACTCCGGGATGGTTGCCGGATCGAGCATCGCTGCCGGATCGACCGCAGCGGCCAACGCGACCTCACCGCCGCCATGAAAGGGGGACAGCGCCGCGAGCTTCGCCACCACGGGCTCCGCTCCGGCATAGCCGCGGCGGAAGGCGGGCGGTGTGCCCCACCAGCCGGTCCAGCGGAAGAAGAGATGGGTGTTCACCTCCGCCACCTTGTCGAGGCTGGAGCTCCAGTACGGCACGACCCAGTCGGTGTGATAATGCGTCGAATGCCCCACCTTGGCGAACACCGCACCGGTCAGCGCCTGCCGCGCGATCGTCTGGGCCCGGCCCCAGGCGGCGGGGGAGGGGGTCCGCCGCATTGCGCCGTCACAAGTGAAGGTGAATTGGCAGCCGGTGCGCCGCTCCTGCCCCTGGAATACCACACCGCACACCGATTTGGGAAAAGCGGGGTGCCGCATCCGGTTGAGCACGACCTGCGCGACGGCGCGCTGACCGACCGGATCGTCGCCCGCCTCGTACCAGGTCGCGGCCGCGAGGCAGTCCACCGCGCGCCCGAAATCCTCGGCCCCGGCGTCCAGGACCAGCGGCCGCGCTGCCGGATTGGGCGCGGTGGAAAACGGAATCGCAGCATTGAACGCCCGCGCATCGTCCGTCGATAGTGCTGCAAGGCGTACCGGTTCGACCTCGGGCAGTTCAGCGGCGGGTACCACGCGCTTGGGGCGCGCGATCTCGGCCAGGACGGGCGATGCGGCCGGGCGCGGGGCGAGCACCACAGCGACGGTCGGAAGCACCACTGCTGCGAATGCAATGATCAGCAGCACGATCCACAAGCCGGTCGAAGGGCCGCGCAGGGTTGCCGGAGCGGAAGATGAGTTCACGGGTAGCGCGCGATCCTGAAGCGGCAGCAAGCGCCGGTCACGCCGGCGCCCCGCCATTACCCGATCTGATGCGAACCGCAAAGTGCCGCGGCGCGACGCGTGCCAGCCTGTGGCCTACCGTTGACCTCAAGGCCAGCGGGTCATGGCCAGAATCCGGTCGCCTCGCACAAGTCCCATTGATCCGCGACTTTGACCCGGCAGTTGCTGTCGATGGCGTCGCACCGCGCATATTCGCGTTCGTAGCGCTTGAAGCAGCTCTCAAGCCGCTTTGCTTGTGGCGCGGTTGCCGGCCTCACACCGGTCTGAATTGTTCGGGTCCCGGCAGCGCTTGCCGCCGGCGCGGCAACCGCCGCAACCTTGGCGCCGGCGGCACGCACCGCCGACGCCTTGTCACTGCCGAACACCATCGGCCAGGCCAGAAAGATTGCGAGCATCACGCTCGCACAGATCATTGCATTTCGCACGACTTCCCCCCGGAATCCGCGTTCCCCGACTCAGGGTAGCCTATCCATTTTGGGGCGGATTGCGAGTCTTTCAGGCCTCCGGAAGGAAGTCCGGAACACTAAGATAGCGCTCACCTGTATCATAATTGAACCCGAGCACGCGCGAGCCGGTCGGCAGGTCCCCCAGCTTCTTGGCAATCGCCGCCAGAGTCGCGCCCGAGGAAATGCCGACGAGCATCCCTTCTTCACGTGCCGCACGGCGCGCAAAGTCCTTCGCGTCAGCGGCATCGACCTGAATCGCGCCATCGATCGCATCGGTATGCAGGTTCTTGGGGACGAAGCCTGCGCCAATGCCTTGGATCGGGTGCGGGCCCGGTTGTCCCCCCGAAATGACCGGCGACAGCTCGGGCTCGACCGCGAAAACCTTCAGCGACGGCCATTGCTGCTTGAGCGTTTCGGCGACGCCGGTGATGTGTCCGCCAGTACCCACGCCGGTGATGATCACGTCCGGCGGGCTGTCGGCGAAATCGCGCAGAATCTCCTGCGCGGTGGTGCGGACATGCACGTCAATATTCGCGGAGTTCTCGAACTGCTGCGGCATCCAGGCGCCGGGGGTGGCGTCGACGATCTCGATTGCGCGCTCGATCGCGCCCTTCATCCCCTTTTCGCGCGGCGTGAGGTCGAAACTGGCACCGTAAGCGAGCATCAGGCGCCGCCGCTCGATGCTCATGCTTTCGGGCATGACAAGAATGAGCTTGTAGCCCTTCACCGCGGCCACCATGGCAAGGCCGACGCCGGTGTTGCCACTGGTCGGTTCGACGATCGTTCCGCCAGGTTTCAGGCTGCCATCTGCCTCGGCCGCTTCGATCATGGCGAGTGCGATGCGATCCTTGATCGAACCACCGGGGTTGGTCCGCTCCGACTTGATCCAAACCTCGCTGTCGGGAAACAGCCGGCTCATGCGGATATGCGGCGTGTTGCCAATCGTTTCGAGGATCGAGTTCGCTTTCATGCCTTGATCTCCTCTGGCGGGGAATTGTCCAGTTGTGCGGGCGGATCAAAGGTCCGCGCCTGTCGCAGTTCCGGAAAGATACGTGCCCACAGCGCGGTTACCAAGATGGCGGCGATCCCGCCGCCGGCTGTCGCGACAATCGGACCGATCAGCGAGGCGAGGAATCCTGAACGCGCCTCGCCCAACTCGTTCGAGCTGGATATGAACAGGGTCGACACTGACCCAACCCGGCCGCGCATCGCATCGGGCGTGTGGAGCTGGATCAGCGACGAACGGACATAGACGGAAATCATATCGAACGCGCCCAAAGCGATCAGCGCAGCGATCGACACCAGCACCGCTGGCGCCAGTTCGCTGCCGACCATCGTCGGCCCGAACCAGCGCGTCATCACCGGACCGGCCCAGCCAAAGATCGTCGTCGCGACGCCAAAGCCGATGACGGCCCATAGCATCTTCACTCCGACATTGGTCTTGAGCGGTCGCCAGGAGAGGATCAGGGCAACTGCCACGGCCCCGACCGCCGGGGCGGCGCGCAGATGGCCGAGTCCGTCCGCGCCGATCATCAGGACGTCGCGGGCGTAGATGGGGAGCATCGCGGTGGCGCCGCCGAGGAGGACGGCGAACATGTCGAGCGATATCGCGCCGAGGACCAGGCGGTTGCGTCGGACATAGCGCAGGCCTTCGACCATTTGGACCATCGGATTGCCGACGCGCGCGATGGTGCTGCGCGCCACCGGGGTGACCAGCATCATCATCAGCAGTGCAACGCCGAACAAAGCGGTGGCCACCCAATAGGGCAGCGCCGGCCCCGCCGCGTAGAGATAGCCGCCCATTGCCGGGCCGCCGATCGACCCGACCTGCCATGCCAGCGCACTCAGCGCGATTGCGGTGGGCAGCGAGGCGGCGGGGACCAGATTGGGCGCAAGTGCCTGCTGCGCCGGGCTGATGAACGCGCGCGCGACCCCGAGCAGGGCGGCGATGGCAAACAGCGCGGGCAGGGTGATCGTGTCGGTCTGGGTCAACCAAGCGAGTGCAGCCGCGCAGCCAAGTTCGAGCGCGATCGCGGCACGCACAATCCAGCGCCGGTCGAGCCGGTCAGCAACCCAGCCGGTAACCAGCGTCAGCGCGAGCAGCGGGAGGAATTGGACCAGCCCGACCAGGCCGAGCTGCAACGCCGCCTCCCGGATCCCCATCGTCTCGCGGGCAATGTCGTAGACCTGCCACCCGATAACCACGACCATCGATAGCCCGGCCAGCGTCGAAGCAAGGCGGGCGATCCAATAGGCGCGGTAGTTGTGAATGGAAAAGGGGTGAGCGGCCATGTGATCCTGTCCGGCGGCGGGTCCCGATGACCCGGCGCCGGACCGGCCTTAAGCGGTGGCAACCGCCCTGCGCAATCAACTTATCCTTGCGGTCGATTGCCGCCGGGCAGCACCGGGTCAGGCGAGCGAGACATCGGCGACCTTGTCGCGATAGTCAGCCTTGGGATCTGCGCCGAGCAGCATCTTGACGCCAGCGAACAGGCTGTTTTCGTTGAGCCAGATCTGGCCATGCTCGGCATCGAGGCGAAGCAGCTGGAGCTTGGGGTCATCCTTGCCCCCTTCATACCAAGCCGCAATGAACGGGTTCCAGAGGCGATCGATGACCGCGCGGTCATTGTCGGCGACCAGGCTGCCATGGATCGTCGCCCACAGATCATGCCCCTTCGACACGAAATGCGCCATCGCGCGATTTCCTTCCGACAGGGCGGCGACGATGCCGTTATCCTTGGTCGTGAAGAACCAGATCGGGCCGCCATCGCGGTCGGTATCGCGCAGCGCGGTCATCGGCTGGGCGTGGCCGTCGCGCACCCCGTCGAGACCGAGAAACAGGGTGCGGTCGCTATCGAGTGCGCTCCAGAATTTGGCGGCGAGTTCCTGGGGGCTGGGCATTGGCTACTCCTCGGGATGTGTATTCCCGGAAGGAACAGTCGATGCGGCGGAGCGGTTCCGTCGTGCCCCGGTCAGCCTGCCATCGCGAGCGATGGCCGCGGTCGGATCAAGGCGGTTGTCGGGGCCGTTACCGGGAATCCGGCCTGTGCGAGGCGAGCGATCAGCACGCGCGCACGACCGGCCAGCGCCATGCGTGCTGCCACTGCCGCATCATCCGCCACCGGCGCGAGATGGCCGCCATCGCGTCCGACCAGCCCGCAAGCGACCAGCGCATCGATGTTGCGCGACGCCGTGGCGTAGGGAAGATCGAGCATGCGGGCGACATCGCTTGTCCGGATGACCTGGGACGGGGATGCGTCGAGCGCGGCGCGAAGGGCGGCGCGCTCAAGCGTGAGCAGCAAGGCGAGGCGCAGCGGGGTTTCCTCGCGCTGACCATGGCATTCGAGCGCTGCAAGCAGCAGGTCGAGGGCAAGGCCGATACCGACCCGTGGGTCATAGGCGATGCCCGGATGGGGACCGGGCAGCGTGTCGCCCAGATGCTGCGCCTGATCGACCAGCGCGACCATGCGGTCATGGCAGCAATCGACCAGCGCGGCGACGCGCGGTTCCACGACGGAATCGAGTGCGACGTACAGGCCATCGGGGCTGCGCGCGATCAGACCATCCTCGACCAGCGCATTGGCGTGACGGCGAACCGTTTCGAACGGGCGCCCCAGCGACGCTGCCAGCGCGTTGATGCTGACCGGTTGACGCCGTTCGCCGTTGGTGCCGAACGGCCCGCATGCCCGTGCCGTCGCCGCAAACAGGATCGCGCTGTTGAGATTGCCGAAGGCGGTCAGCGCCGACGCGATGGTGCCGACGGTGAAATCGAGGATCGCAAGATCGAACGCGGGCCCGGATGGCTCAACGTGCCGTTCGACACGAATAGCTGCGCCATGATCAGGCATGGTCGGCCCCGAAACCACCGACTGGTACTGTCTCGCGCAACAAAATAACAATATCCCCTCGGCGGGGAGATAAAGGCGGTTCGTTTCGAGCGCGCAACGCGACTGCTACTCATTTTGCGCGTAGCAAAGCGGCTGTCTGGCGAATCCAGACAGCCGCGGCGTAAATGCAACAATATTGGCGCGACGTCCGGCGCTCCGGCCGGCCCGACGCGCGGGGTCAGCCAAATGCCGGCGCGTGACCCGGAACCGGGGGAAGCCGGTCGGCGAGGCCGCCGAGCGGCGCGATCGCCACACGCCGCATCGGCTGCCAGAAGACGGAAAGCGTCAGCAGTGCCGATCCGATCACCAGTGCGGTCAGCGCCGCGCCCAGTTCAACGGCGCCTGCCGTCTGGAGCAGCGCGTACATCGCGTAGAGAACATAGGCGAGGCTGGAGACCAGCAGCGCGCGTCGATCCACGGCGAGGGCAACCAGCGCAAAGCCGACATAGAGCAGCATGACGACCGCCGCGATTCCTGGCTGGATCGCGCCGTCAAACACGCCCAACATCTGGAAGATCGGGTGCGCGATCATCGGCGCCGCAGCAAGGTGCAGCCAGAAGGCGACATCGGAGCGACGCGTCCGGCGTTCGCGGTCGGACATGTCCCAGCGCATCGCGAACAGGAACATCAGGATACCGCCGCCCAGTACGATCGGCAGCGACCATGTCTTGGCGTCGGGGATGGCGATCAGGATCAGCGCAATCAGCACGCCGACCACCGCAACTGCCCCCGCGGCCACGGTGATCGGAACCATGAAGCGCCGCCAGTGCAGCCACGCTGCCAGTGCGGTCGCCAGTCCGACGGTGGCGGCGATCCCCGCCGCAACCTGCCGCTGAAGCGTTTCATTGTCGGTGCCGACATAGGTTTCGAGCAGCGTGACATTGTCGGCGACAATTCCGACCAGAGTCGCGGCGACGCCGCCGACAAAGGCAAGCAGCAGCAGGATGCTGGGCAGCGCCATGCGGCGAACGCGGGTGAAATACTCGGCCAGCGCCCAGCCAAGGCCGGCGACCGCGATCCCGCCGAGCCATGGCCTGATCTCGCCCCCGATCTTCGCGACCGCGACAAGGATCAGCGTCGCGGCAATCGCGACAAAGATGTCGTTGAATCCGGTCAGCAGCCGGAAATGTTCCTCGTCCGCGATCGGCGCGGCGCGCACCGTTGCGATATGTTCGCGAAAGGCGGCGGCAGCTTCGGGGCTGATCGCACCCGCCTCCACCGCGCTGTTCAGATCGACTTCACTGTACATGGCAGTCCCTCCTGTACGGAGAGACTGCCATAAGTGTATTGCTGTTGCAATACGCTCGTGCACGCCATGCGATCAGCGTGGTGCGTGTGGCGAGGGTTCAGCCCTGCAGCTTTGCCATGATGGTCATCGCCTGTTCGCCGCCGGACTTGGGCACGATCTCACCCGTACGGTCCGTGATCTGTGCCCAATGCGCAGCAACCCCTTCCGGGCTCATCTCATCGCCGGACAGCCGGACGCCCTGGGTCAGCGTGACATAGGCCGCCTGGAACACGCCCGCGCCCGCGCCGACAATGGCGTTGGTCGGGGCGTCCTCGCTGACCAGGAATAGCGCCGCGGGTGCCACGCTCTCCGGGGTGAACGCCTTGAACGCGGCTTCCGGGAAGATGTCCTCGGTCATGCGCGTCCCGGCGGTCGGGGCGAGGGTGTTGACGCGGATATTGTACTTGGCGCCCTCAAGATACAGCGTCTTGGTCAGCCCCGCGAGGCCAAGCTTGGCGGCACCGTAATTGGCCTGCCCGAAATTGCCGTACAGGCCGGTCGAAGACGCGGTCATCAGGATGCGTCCGTAATTCTGGTCGCGCATCGTCGCCCAGACCGCCTTGGTCGCATTCGCCGATCCGTTGAGGTGGACGTCGACGACGAACCGGAAATCCTCCGGCTCCATGTTCGCGAAGCTCTTGTCGCGCAACACGCCGGCATTGTTGATCAGAATGTGGACGCCGCCCCACGCTTCGGTAGCGCGCGCGACCATTTCCTGCATCTGCGCATAGTCGGTAACGCTGCCGCCGTTGGACATCGCCTCACCGCCCGCAGTCTTGATCTCTTCGACCACCTTCTCGGCTGCGTCGGAGGCACCGGTACCGTCGCGCGATCCGCCCAGATCGTTGACCACGACGCGTGCGCCGCGCCGCGCCAGTTCGAGCGCATAGGCGCGACCCAGGCCGCCACCGGCCCCGGTGACGATCGCGACGCGTCCGGCAAAACTGATGCTCATAACCCCTCCAGCTTGACGTTTCCGTCAAGCTATGCGGCGCGCGTGCGCGGTTGGCAAGTCGGGCAAGGACCAGACCGGCCGGCAATCATATCGGTCGCTCGGCCCCTATCGCTCGGCTCGCCCACCCCGCGGCGGTCGCGCAGCGTGGATCGCGGGGGTTGGGTAGGGACGCGGACACGGGCCGGAGCCCGTGCCCGCTGGCGGTCAGCCGCCGCGCTGGCGACAATTGTCGTACTGACCCTTTTTGCAGATGGGATATTGCGCCATCGGTGCCGGGGCAGGGTAGGCGACGTCCGGCGCGGGCGCCTGCTGGAACACGATCGTCGCGCCGGGCTGGGGCGGGGTCGGCATCGGCGGGGTTGCGGGCTGATAGCCCCCCACGGGATCGTCGCCCGTCGGGGTTGCGGCCGGGGCCGCCGGCGCGGCGGGCATGGGCATATCCTGGGCGGCGGCGGTACCGGCGACGGCGAGCGCGGCCGCGAATGCGATCAATTTCATCAATCGTCTCCTGAAGACAGGGGTGGGATCGGGAGCAACTGCTCGATCCACCAACGCTTCAGGGGCGAAGACTTTCCATGCTGCCCGGCGACCGGCGCGTTCAGCCGACCCGCCGGGCGGGCCGGTCGAAACGAGGTTAGTTACCCGCGTCGAGCGAATAGCCGGCGGAGCGTACCGTCCGGATGATGTCGGGCCGGTTGCCGATGTTGATCGCCTTGCGCAGCCGCCGGATATGAACGTCGACCGTGCGGCTTTCGATATCGCTGTCATGGCCCCAGACCGCGTCGAGCAGACGCTCGCGCGAGAAGACCCAGCCGGGATGCTCGAGGAAATGCTTGAGCAGGCGGAACTCGGTCGGGCCGAGCGGCACGACCTCACCTCCGCGGCGCACCTTGTGCCCGACCGTATCCATCTCGATGTCGGCATAGGTCAGTGCTTCGCCCGCCAGGGCCGGACGCACCCGGCGCAGCACTGCGCCGACCCGCGCGACCAGCTCGCGCGGCGAAAAGGGCTTGGTCACATAATCGTCCGCGCCGGTTTCGAGCCCGCGAACGCGATCCTCTTCCTCGCCGCGCGCGGTCAGCATGATGATCGGCACATTGGCCGTCTCGCTCATCCGGCGCAGGCGGCGGCACACCTCGATCCCCGACAGGCTTTCGACCATCCAGTCGAGCAGGACGATGTCGGGCGGCGATTCCTGTGCGAGCAGCAACGCTTCCTCGCCATCCGGCGTGTGGCGGACATCGAAGTCCTCGCGCCGGAAATGATAGGTCAGGAGCTCGGCCAGCGCCGCGTCATCCTCCACCAGCAACAT
This sequence comes from Sphingomonas sp. BE123, assembly GCF_031456015.1. NCBI lineage: Bacteria > Pseudomonadati > Pseudomonadota > Alphaproteobacteria > Sphingomonadales > Sphingomonadaceae > Sphingomonas > Sphingomonas sp. BE123. Next base: position 1,353,151 of record NZ_JAVDTW010000002.1, read on the forward strand.
GCGCGCGCGGCTCATGATCAGGCCTCCGGTACCTCGACCGCGTCGCGATCGGCCATGTAATTGCCGGTCGCCGCGAAATACACCATCTCGGCAACGTTGGTCGCGTGATCGCCGATCCGCTCGATATTCTTTGCCACGAACAGCAGGTGGGCGACTTCGCTGATCGTCCGCGGATTTTCGACCATGAAGGTCACCAGGGTGCGGAAGATGCTGTCGTAGAAATCGTCGAGCCGGTTGTCGCGTTCGACCACCCGGATCGCCGCTTCGGCATCGCGTGCGGAAAAGGCGTCGAGCACGTCGTGCACCATCTCGGCCGCGAGTTGCGCCATGGCGGGAAGGATCGACACCGCCTCGATCCGCTCGGCGCCCTCGACATGAATCTTGGGGACGCGCTTGGCGATGTTCTTGGCATAATCGCCGATCCGCTCGACCACTGCGGCGATCTTGAGCGCGGCGACCACTTCACGCAGGTCGTCGGCCATCGGCGCGCGCAGGGCGATGACGCGAACGGCGAGCTTCTCGACCTCGGCCTCGATCGCGTCGATAACCTTGTCCTTCCGCCGCACTTCGCGGGCGAGCGCCAGATCGTTGCGCTGCAGCGCGGTCATGGCGTCCTGGATCGCCTCTTCGGCGAGACCGCCCATTTGCGAAATCAGCGCACGCAGCTGCTTGATGTCGGTGTCGAATGCCTTGACCGTATGTTCCTGGCCGCTGACCATTAGCCGTACCTTCCGGTGATGTAATCCTTGGTGCGCTCCTGCCGGGGTGCAGTAAAGATCTGGTCGGTCTCGCCATATTCGACAAGGGTGCCGAGGTGGAAGAAGGCGGTGCGCTGGCTGACGCGGGCTGCCTGCTGCATGTTGTGCGTGACGATCACGATCGCGTAGCGGCCGCGCAGTTCGTGGATCAGTTCCTCTATCTTGGCGGTCGCGATGGGGTCGAGTGCCGAGCAGGGTTCGTCCATCAGGATCACTTCGGGATCGACCGCGATCGCGCGGGCGATGCACAGCCGCTGCTGCTGGCCGCCCGACAGCGCAGTGCCGCTGTCGTTCAGGCGATCCTTGACCTCGTCCCACAGGCCGGCGCGCTTGAGCGAACGCTCGACAATCCGGTCCATGTCCGACCGCGACCGGGCAAGGCCATGAATCCGCGGGCCATAGGCGACATTTTCGTAGATCGACTTGGGGAACGGGTTCGGCTTCTGGAACACCATGCCGACGCGCGCGCGCAACTGCACCACGTCCATCGACCTGTCGTAGATGTCCTCGCCGTCGAGCGTGATCTGCCCTTCGACGCGCGCGCTGGCGACGGTGTCGTTCATGCGGTTGAGGGTCCGCAGGAAGGTCGACTTGCCGCAGCCCGACGGGCCGATGAACGCGGTCACATTCTCCATGTCGACATCGATCGACACGTCGCGGATCGCCTGCTTCTCGCCATAGAAGACGTTGACGCCGCGGGCGGCCATCTTGGGGATGGCATCGCCTTGCGCGGGCGCAGCGCTGTCGATGGCGGTTTGTGCGTAATCGGTTTGGGTCATCACCAGCGGGTCTCGAAACGGTTGCGGAGGTAGATCGCGATGGCGTTCATCGCGAGCAGGAAGATGAGCAGGACGATAATCGCTGCGCTCGTCTTTTCGACGAAGCCGCGGCTGACCTGGTCCGACCACAGGAAGATCTGGACGGGAAGGACCGTTGCCGGATCGAACACGCCGCCGGGCGGAGTGACGATGAACGCGCGCATGCCGATCAGCAGGAGCGGGGCGGTCTCGCCGAGCGCGCGGGCCATGCCGATGATCGTCCCGGTGAGGATGCCGGGCAATGCCAGCGGCAGCACATGGTGGAACACCACCTGAATGCGGCTGGCGCCGATGCCGAGCGCAGCGTCGCGGATCGAGGGCGGTACCGCCTTGATCGCATTGCGCCCGGCAATCACGATGACCGGCATGATCATCAGCGCCAGCGTCATGCCGCCAACCAGCGGTGCCGAGCGGGGCAGCTGCATGAAGTTGAGGAACACGGCGAGGCCGAGCAGACCGAAAATGATCGACGGCACCGCAGCGAGATTGTTGATCGACACTTCGATCAGGTCGGTCCAGCGATTACGCGGGGCATATTCCTCGAGATAGATCGCCGAAAACACGCCGATCGGAAAGGCGATCAGCAGCGTGACCAGCATGGTCAGCAGCGACCCCTTGAGCGCGCCCCAGATGCCGACACCGGTCGGGTCGGTCGCATCGGACCCCTGCAGGAAGTCGATGTTGAAGCCCTGGGTCAGCGTACCTTCGTCGCGCAGGCGCGTCGCGACCTTGATCACCTCAGGATCATTGCCATCACCCTTCGCCGCCAGCGCGATGGGCGAGGAGGCGGGGACGTCGATCGATGCGCGGCCCTGCAGCAGTTCGGGACGGTCCTTGAGCGCGTCGCGCACCGTGACCCATGCGCTTTCCGAAATATAGTCGGCGCCATCGGGCCCGAAGGCGGCGACGGCGGCGTCGGCCACCACGTCGTTGAGGCCGGCACTGGCCAGCGCCAGATCGGCGCCCTTGCCGCGCAGCTGTTCCGGAGTCACTTCGAGCGCCGCAGCCTTGAAGTCGATCGGCAGCGCGATCTCGGCGCGCTGGAACCCGCCGATGCCCTGCCACAGCATCGTGACGAGGAGAAAGGCGAGGAAGCTGGCCGAGCCGATGACAGCCGCGAGGCCCCACAGCCGGAAGCGACGTTCCTTGGCATAGCGGGCGCGAATACGCTTCTGCATCGCGTCGGTCTTCCAGCTGGTCGGCGCAACCGGCGCGGACGCATCCTGACCGGTGGACGGCTGGGGCATGAGAGGCTCACTCATAAGCTTCGCGATACTTTTTGACGACGCGCAGCGCGACGATGTTGAGGATGAAGGTGATCATGAACAGCGTCAGACCGAGCGCGAAGGCGGCCAGGGTCTTCGGGCTGTCGAACGCCGTTTCGCCGGTCAGCAGGTCGACGATCTGCTTGGTGACGGTCGTTGCCCCGTCGAACGGGTTGAGCGTGATGTTGGCGGCACCCGATGCGGCCATCACCACGATCATCGTCTCGCCGATCGCTCGGCTGACCGCGAGCAGGATACCTGCAACCACGCCCGGCAGTGCGGCGGGGATCAGCACCTTCTTGATCGTTTCGCTGGTCGTGGCGCCCATGGCAAGGCTGCCGTCGCGCATCGCGGTCGGCACTGCCGCAATCGAATCGTCGGCCATCGACGACACGAAGGGGATGATCATGATTCCCATGACCAGGCCAGCCGACAGCGCGCTTTCCGCCGAGGCGAACTGAAAGCCGAGCATGACGGCCAGGTCGCGGATCAGCGGCCCGACGGTCAGCGCGGCGAAATAGCCATAGACGACGGTCGGTACGCCAGCGAGAATCTCGAGGATCGGCTTCATCCACGCGCGGAAGCTGCGCGGAGCATATTGGGTAAGGTAGATCGCGCTCATCAGCCCGAAGGGGATTGCGATCAGCATCGCGATGATCGCGCCGATGAAGAAGGTGCCCCAGAACAGCGGCAACGCACCCAGATTGGCGCCGGGATCGTCGGCGCGGATGACCTGCGGGCTCCAGTTCAGGCCGAACAGGAAGTCGGTGACCGGCACGATCGAAAAGAAGCGCACGCTTTCGAAAATCAGCGACAGGAAGATGCCCAATGTCGTCAGAATCGCGATCAGCGATGCCACCAGCAGGACCATCATCACCGTGCGTTCGAACTTGGTGCGCGCGCGGAAATCCGGCTTGACCCGGGTGAAGGCGAGCGCGCCAAAGGCAAAGGCGAGGATCAGCGTGATGGCAGTGCCGATCCAGTCGTAGCGCGACAACGCCGTGGCATAAGCGGGGGCCAGCTGCTCGGCGAGCGGGTAGAAGGCGCCCTGGCTATAACCCTGCGCGAGGCTGCGCGCCTCGTTCAGGATCGTTTCACGCTCGAAGCCAAAGGCCGGCAGCTGGGCAGCCGCGGGTGTGGCGAGCACGGATTCGGTCACCAGCGCCGGGCTGACATTCGACCAGATCAGGACGAAGATCAGCGCGGGGATCACCGCCCAGGTCGCGACGTACCAGCCATGCTGGCTCGGCAGGCTGTGGAGCCGCTTTGCCGGAACTCCGCGCGCCATGCGCGCCGCGCGGGCACGCGCAGTCAGCCAGCCGATCAGGCCGAGGCCGAGGACGAGGAAGAGAAGAGCGAAGACGTTCACCGGTCGAGGCCGCCTGTCTGGATAGGGTTGGGTCGGTTCAAACTAGTCGAGGTCGCTGCGTTGCATCGTGCGCGCCTGGGCAATGGTGTCGGCGGCCTTGGTGCGATCCGCATCGGACGACGCGATCATCCCGCGCTTCGTCAGCGGCCCGTCCGGTGCCCACATCTTGGTATATTGCGTCAGGAATTCGTTGATCCCCGGCACCGCCTTGAGATGCTGTTTCTTGACGTACAGATACATGGCACGCGCGCCGGGATACTGACCCGACGAGATCGCTGCATAGCTCGGTTCGACGCCGTTGACCGGCACGCCCTTGAGCCGCGCGGCATTTTCCTCGAGATAGGAATAGCCGAACACGCCGATCGCATTGGGATTGGCGGTCAGCTTCTGCACGATCAGATTGTCGTTCTCGCCCGAATCGACATAGACCCCGTCTTCACGCACGCGGGTGCACAATTCCTTGGCCTTGTCCTTGTCGGTCTTTTCGATTTCCTTGACCTGCGGATAGGCCTCTTCACAGCCCGGATGCATGATCAGTTCGTGCAGCGAGTCGCGGGTGCCGCTGGTGGCGGGCGGGCCCATGACCGAAATCGGCACCGCCGGCAGCGACGGGTTGATGTCCGACCACAGGCGGGTGGTGTTGGGTTGCCCCATCGGCGTGGCGGCGAGGGCGCGATACGCCTCGGCCAGGGTCAACCGGATCTTCGGGCCGTTGATCGATTCGGCAAAGGCGATGCCGTCCATGCCGACCTGGACCTCCATGATCTCGGTCACGCCGTTGCGCTGGCACAGGTCGAATTCCGATCCCGTCATGCGGCGCGACGCGTTGGTCATGTCGGGATGCTGGGGCCCGACGCCGGCACAGAACAGCTTCATGCCACCACCGGTCCCGGTCGATTCGATCACCGGCGCCTTGAAGCTGCCCGAGTTGACGAACTGTTCGGCGACCATGGTGGTGAACGGATAGACGGTCGAAGATCCGACGATCTTGATCTGGTCGCGTGACGCCTGACCTCCGCCACCGCCGCAGGCAGACAGGGTGAGCGCCGAAAGCGCGATCAGAGACAGGCTACGCATTGAAAATCCCCTCGGCCATCTTCGAGTCGCGCGGCGGGGGCCGGTCCCGATCCGCGCAGGCGCTCTGTTTCAATTGCGTGACGCTATGATGACAGCGCCCCCGGAATCTCCGTTGCGGCGGGCAGCAGGACGGTGACGGTCGTGCCGGTCCCGACCACGCTGGCAATGTCCAGCCGGCCGCGATGCCGCTCCACGATATGCTTGACGATGGCGAGGCCAAGGCCGGTTCCCCCCGCAGCACGGCTGCGGCTCGAATCGACGCGGTAGAACCGCTCGGTCAGGCGCGGGAGGTGTTCGGGGGCGATGCCCTCGCTGACGTCGCGGACGGTCAGGCGCACCATCGCGGTACCGGCGGCATGCAGTCCGACCGTGACCGGCTGTCCCGGGCGGCCATATTTCATCGCATTGCCCACGACGTTGTGGAACAGCTGCGAGAGCTGCACCCGGTCTCCGCGTACTGCAGGCACGTCGCCGAGGTCGGCGACGATAGCAGCGGCGCGCGCGGGTGCCAGTGCCGATAGCTCGTCCCGCACCTGCGCAAACAGCTGAACCAGGTCGACCCGGTCATCGGGGGCGCGGTATTTCTCCGCCTCGATCCGCGACAGTGACATGAGGTCGTCGATCAGCCGCTGCATCCGGCGCGCTTCCTTGCCCATCACCGCCAGAAAGCGGGCGCGCGTTTCCGGATCGTCGGCCGCATCCTCCAGCGTTTCGATAAAGCCCAGGATCGAAGCAAGCGGGGTGCGCAGTTCGTGGCTGGCATTGGCGACGAAATCGATCCGGATCCGGTCCGCGGCATGCGCCCCGGTCCGGTCGCTCAAATGCACGATGCGCCCGCCATCGGCCATCGCGCGCACCCGCATCTCCCACCGTTGGTCCAGCGTGCCGAGGCCGACGAGATGGACCGGCGCGCCCGGCGTGCCCTCGTCGCTGCTGAGCAGGCGTTCGGCAGCGGCGGGATGGCGGATCGCGACCCGCACATCTTCGCCCAGAATATGCTCGCCGAGCAGCGTCCGCGCCGCGCGGTTGGCAGCAGCGACACGGTTGGCCTCGATCAGCAGGACCGGCTCGAAAATGGCTTCGATCGCTTCGCGCGCGCTCGTCTCCGTGCGTTCGGGCGGGGCTGGCGGTGCAGCCGGGGCGACCAGTTCCTCTGGCGGGGGCGACGCGATCAGCGCCGCAAGGCCCGCGCCGATCAGCGCGATGCCGCCCGCCTCGATCCCGGCGGTTGCCCAGGCGGCAATGGCGGTGACCAGGATCACGGCGAGCGCGACAAGGGTGCGCGGGATGGACAGGCTGCTCATTGCGCTAGGCTAGGGACCTGACCGACAAACGGCAATGACGCGATCAGGGCGGCTGGGCGCGCCGTGTACGGACCGGGCCGGGTTCGGCGCGGAACGGCCTTGCGCGCGATTCACCTTTGTGAAAGGCAGATAGGGCAGAAAAGGAACGCCATGGCCGACCTGACGCCCCCCACGGACCCGCTGCCAGCGGGACCCAGCCGCCGCGCATTGATGCTCGGAGCGGTCAGCGCGTCGGCGATCGTGTCGATCAAGCCGGCGCTGGCGCAGACCGCCGGATCAGTGCTGAACTGTGAAATCCCGGTGCCCGATGCGGGACGCGCGGGCAGTTACATCGCCGCCGACGGGTCGCTGGTTCCAGCCGGCACGCCCGGCGCCTTCCCGCCGGCCGGACGCAGCTTTCGGGGTGAGGATGTGAAGCAGGCGCTGAACGGCGCGAACCTGCCCGGCACCACCTATGACCAGAGCCGCGCCTATACCAATTACATTCGCCGGCTGCAGCGCGGGACGAGCGGCTTTACCTGTTTCGCATCGCTTCAGATGCCGCGCGGGTAAGGTTTTTCAGTGGTGCTGACTGGCGGTACCGGCCCGCTCCCCCACCCGGCCACCCATAGGATGCTGTCGCTGGGTGGCCGGGTGGGGGAGCGGGCCGGCACCGCCTTCGCTCAGCTATGCTGAGCGACAGTGGCGTGACCCGATATCGCGCCGCGCCCGCCGCGACGCTGCGGATCGAACCGCTCGATGCGCTGACGCTGATCTATCACCGCGCGTCGGGGATGACCCATCTGGTCGACTCGCCGGTGCCCGAGCTGCTCGCACTGCTGGCCGAGCCGTTGACGCTGGATCAGGCGCTGGCGGCGCTGACCGAGCGCTTCGATCTGGTCGATCCCGACCGCGACGCGCTTGCCGCGCGGATCGACGAGCTGGTCGAGTCCGGGCTGGTGGAGCGGCTGTGATGCGCCACGCGACGATGCTGCGGATCGGGCCGGTGGGGTTCCGCATCGGCAGCGACTGGCGCGCGCCGATCGCGGCGCTGGACGATCTCTACCGCGACTATCCCCAGCCGCAGGATGGCATTCCCGACTTCACCGTGCGCCTGTTCGCCGCGCGGCCGTGGCGGCGCTGGATCCGGCCGGCGGTGCATCTCGGCGGCGATTTCGTGATTCCCGAGGCAGCGCCGCTGCCGCTGGCGCAGGGGGTGCTGGCGGCGGAAATGGCGATGAACCTGCAGATGGCGCTGGGGCAGCGGCGGTACCTGTTGCTCCACGCGTCCGCAGTGGAGCGGGACGGGCGTGCGCTGGTGATGACCGGGGAGAGCGGGGCAGGCAAGTCGACGCTTGCCGCGTTGCTGATGGCGCGCGGGTGGCGGCTGATGGGCGACGAGTTCGCGCTGCTCGATCCGGCGACGGGAATGTTGCACGGCTTCCCACGGCTGATCAGCCTGAAGAATGACGCGATCGCGGTGATGGAGGCGGCGCTGCCCGATGCGCACTGGGGGCCGTTGCTCAAGGGGACGCCGAAGGGCGATATCCGCCACCTCGTCCCCGATGCCCGCGCGATTGCGGCGATGGATGCACCGGCAAAGCCCGCGCTGATCCTGTTCCCGGCGTTTGGCCACCAGGTCGCGGCGCGGGCGGTGGAACCGAGCGAATGCTTCGTGCGGCTGACTCAGGCATCGACCAACTATGTCGCGCTGGGCGAGGGCGGGTTCGATGCGCTGACCGGCCTTGTGCGCGGCGTGCCGGCGCGGGCGATCGACTATCCCGACACCGACGGCGCGATTGCGCTGGTCGAGCGGCTGTGGGGGGAACTGGCGTGAGTCTTCAGCCGTCACCCCGGCGAAAGCCGGGGCCCATCTCCTGCAATTGCCAAGCTTCGCCACAGCTGTGGAGCGCGTGGGTAGTCCGGGAGATGGGCCCCCGCGTTCGCGGGGGTGACGAGGGGGTGGTGACGTGAGCGGGGCGCTGGTTGCCCGCGCGCTGCGCGATCCGGCGTCGGTGCTGGCGCTGGATGCAGCGGGTTGGACGGCATTGCTGTGCGCGGCGCGGGCCGAGACGCTGATCGGCAGCCTGGCGCATCGCGTCGAGGGGCTGGCGATCCCCGAGGCGGCGGCGCGGGTGTTGGCAGACGCGCGCGCGGCGGCGGAGCAGGGGCGGCTGGCGGCGCTGTGGGAGGCGGAGATGGCGCGGCGGGTGCTCGCCCCCAGCGGCATGCCTGTGGTGCTGCTCAAGGGCACCGCCTTTGTCGCAAGCGGCCTGGCGGCGGGGCAGGGGCGACAGATCGGCGATCTCGACATCCTCGTGCCGCGCGAGCGGATCGCGGAGGCGGAGGCGCTGCTGCTCGCCGCCGGGTGGGAGTGGGTCAAGCCGGATCCCTATGACGACGCCTATTATCGCCACTGGATGCACGAGTTGCCTCCGCTGATCCACCGGACACGCGACCGCATGATCGACGTCCACCACACGATCCTGCCGCTGACCGCGCGGGTGACGCCCGATGCGGCGGCGCTGATCGCGAGCGCGGTGCCGCTGGGCAATGGCCTGTCGGTGCTGCCGCCGGAGGGGATGGTGGTCCATGCCGCCGCGCATCTGTTCGCCGACGGCGATTTGCAGGGCGGCTTGCGCAACCTGTGGGACATACACTGCCTGGTGGGAGAGTTTGGCGGGGAGGAATTCGACCGCGCGCTCGCGGCCTGCGCGGTGCGGCATGGCCTGACCCGCGAAGTCGAGCGGGCGCGGCGGCTATCGGCGCACCTGTTCTGCGAAGGTGCCGCGCTAACGCTGGCGGATCGCGTTTACGTCCGCCGCCTGCTTGCCTGCGATGGCTGGGGCCAGCGGACGCGCAAGCTGACCGAGTTCGCCTTCTATCTGCGCGGCCATTGGCTGCGCATGCCGCCGCTCATGCTGGCGCGGCATTTGTGGACGAAGTGGCGGAAAGGCTATCGCCCAGTCGGATGAGCGTGGGCACCAGTTCGGCATAGCTATCGATCACCGCATCCGCGCCCAGTTCCTCCACCGGCTGCATCAGGAAGCCGAAGCTGACCGCGATGCTCGGAATCCCGGCATTCTTCGCGGCCATGATGTCGTAGATCGAATCGCCGATAAAGGCCGCGCGGCCGCCGCCGCAGCGCGCGATCATTTCGTGGATCGGGGCGGCAGAGGGCTTGGCGTTGCCGCGCCCCATCGTGTCGCCGCCAATGACGCAGGCGAAGCGGTGATCGATGCCGACTTCGCGCACCAACCGGGTCGCGAACCGCTCGAACTTGTTGGTGACGATGGCGAGCCTGACACCGCGCGCCTGCAGATCGTCCAGCGCTTCCCTCAGCCCCACAAACGGCACGGTGCCGGTGGAGAGATTGTCGCCGTAGAATTCGAGCAGCGCCGGATAGGCCGTCGCCATCACGGCATCGTCATAGCCACCCGATTCCGCGAGCCCCTGTTTGAGCATGTTCTTTGCGCCGCCGCCGATCATCGACTTGATCCGATCGGGGGCGAGGGTGGGGCGATCGACCAGCGCCAGGGCATGGTTGGTCGCGGCGAGCAGGTCGGCGCTGGTGTCGAGCAATGTGCCGTCGAGGTCGAACCCGACGATATCGAACGGAAAATCGGTCATCGCGCCAAATGGCCGTGCCGCTATGGAAATTGCAACATGATCGTGGCAGGGCCGCGCCTGAGGGGAGCTGTCTGCCGATGACCAAGCCGATTTCCGCGATCATCCTTGCCGCCGGAAGCGGGACGCGGATGAAGTCCGACACGCACAAGGTGCTGCACAGAATCGCGGGCAAGCCGATGCTGCTGCACCTGACCGATGCCTTTGCGGCGGCGGGTGCGGCAGAGAAGGTCGTCGTGGTCGGCGCGCGGCGCGAGCAGGTCGAGGCGGCGGTCGCGCCGCTCGGCGTGAAGATCGCACATCAGGCCGAGCAGCTCGGCACCGCGCACGCCGCGCTGATGGCGCGCGACGCGCTGGCCGGGTTCGACGGCACGGTGATCGTCGCGTTCGGGGACACGCCGTTCCTGTCGGCACAGACGATCGCGGCGATGGCGGCGCGGCTCGATGCGGCGGATGCGCCGCGCGTTGCGGTGCTCGGCTTTCGCCCCGACGATGCCAAGGCCTATGGCCGGATCATCGCCGATGCCGATGGCGCAATCGCCAAGATGGTCGAGTTCAAGGACGCGACAGCCGAGGAGCGCGCGTTCGACCTGTGCAATTCGGGCGTCACCGCCGTGCGCGCGGCCGATCTGTGGCCGCTGCTCGACCGGGTCGGTAACGACAATGCGGCGGGCGAATATTACCTGCCCGACATCGTCATGCTTGCGCTGGCCGATGGCGATCGCGCGGTGGTGGTCGAGACCGATGCGGACGAGGTGATCGGAATCAACAGCCGCGCCGAACTGGCCTATGCCGAGGATCGCTGGCAGGCGGCACGGCGGGCGCAGGCGATGGCCGATGGTGCGACGCTGATCGCGCCCGACACCGTGTGGTTCGCGCATGATACCGTTCTCGGCCGCGACGTGACGGTCGAACCGAATGTGGTGTTCGGTCCCGGCGTGAGCGTCGCGGACGGCGTCACCATCCGTGCCTTCTGCCATATCGAGGGTGCGACCATCGCAAGCGGCGCCGAAGTCGGACCCTATGCCCGGCTGCGCCCCGGCACGGTGCTGGGCGAGAAGAGCAAGGTCGGCAATTTCGTCGAGACCAAGAAAGCGGTGCTGGGCAAGGGCGCCAAGGCCAACCATTTGACCTATCTGGGCGATGCGCAGGTGGGTGAGGGCGCGAACATTGGCGCGGGCACGATCACCTGCAATTATGACGGCTTCTTCAAATATCCGACGGTGATCGGGGCGGGGGCGTTTGTGGGGTCGAACAGCGCGCTGGTCGCACCGGTCAGCATCGGTGAGGGCGCGATCGTCGGCGCGGGATCGGTGGTGACCAAGGATGTGGAGGCCGACGCGCTGGCGCTGGTCCGCCCCGAACAGACCGCCCGCGCCGGCTGGGCGAAGCGGTTTCGTGCGGCGATGGCGGCACGAAAGGCAGCGAAATGAGCGATATCTACGAAGGCAAACCATTCCTGAAGCTGCTCGACGCTTATGTCCTCGACGCGATCGGCGCGCTCGATGCGGACAGCGATGCGGCGCTGACGGCGATGGAGCCCAAGTTTCGCGAACTATTCGGCGGGACGGGTGACTGGCGAACGATGGTCGCCGAACGCATGCAATTCCCGGACGGCATGGCGGGAGCGATCAACGAAGTTTGGACCAAGGGCCGCGTCAAGTTCATCGCTGCGCAGGGGCATGAGCCCGATCCGGTCGAATTCATGCGCAGCTTCGTCGACAGCCACTTCCCGCATTGACATGATATCATGATATGATATCAGTATATCAATGACCCGCATCCTTGCCGATCTGCCCGATGAGGACATCAAGTGGCTCGACCAGCGCGCTGCCGAGCTGGGCAAGTCGCGCGCGTCGGTGCTGCGCGAAGCGGTGGCAGCGTACAAGGCCGAGGCGCCGAAGGACTGGCTCGATATCGGCTTTGGTGCCTGGGCGCGGCACGGCATCGCGGCTGATCCGCATGAATATGAGCGGCATCGGCGCGCCGAATGGACACGGCCATGGGACGATGATTACGAAGAGGTGCGTGCGGAGTCGCCGGAATGCTTCGACGAATATGACGACAAGGAACGTGCTCACTATCTCGCACTGACGCGCAGGGCCGAGGCTGAACGCGACAAGGGCGATGCATGAGCGGTTATAGCCTGGACGCCAACATCGTCATCGACGCCCTGCTGAACCACGAACCCGCACACCACGAATTGCGCCGGATCGCGCAAAGCGGAACGCGCATGTGGATCAGCAGGATGGCGTGGATCGAGGTGCTGTCAAAGGGCAGTGATGCCGCCGTGCGTGACGTGATGACCTTTGTCGACCGCTTCGGCTTGGACGAGATCGACGAGGAAATTTCCCACCGCGCGGCTGCGCTCCGGCGCGAACGTCCGCGCCTCAAATCGCCCGACGCGATTATTCTTGCGACCGCCCAGATTCGCGGTCGCGTCCTTGTTACCCGCAACACCAAGGATTTCCCGGCGAACATGCCGGGGATTCGCGTCCCCTACACCCTCTAGCGCTGAGAGCAGACCCATGTGTGGAATCGTTGGAATCCTGGGCAATGACGCCGTTGCCGACCGGCTGCTCGATGGCCTGAAGCGGCTCGAATATCGCGGCTATGACTCGGCCGGCATCGCCACCATCGTCGATGGCGGGATCGCGCGGCGCCGCGCATCGGGCAAGCTGGTCAACCTTGGCAAGGTGCTGGCCGAGGACCCGCTGCCCGGCACGGTCGGCATCGCGCATACCCGCTGGGCGACACATGGCGGCCCGACCACCAGTAACGCGCACCCGCACGCAACGGGCGAGGTGGCGCTGGTCCACAACGGGATCATCGAGAATTTCAAGCCGCTGCGCGAGGAATTGCTGGCGCGTGGTCGGGTATTCGAGAGCGAGACCGATACCGAAATCGTCGCGCATCTGGTGAGCGAGCAGGTCGAGGCCGGGCTGGACCCGGTCGCCGCGGTCAAGGCGGTGCTCCCGCGCCTGCATGGCGCGTTCGCGCTCGCCATCCTGTTCCGCAGCCATCCCGACATGCTGATCGGTGCGCGGCTCGGCTCGCCGCTGGTCGTCGGTTATGGCGAGGACGAGACCTATCTCGGCTCCGACGCACTCGCGCTCGCGCCGCTGACCCAGCGCATCTCGTATCTTGAGGAAGGCGACTGGGTTGTCCTGACCCGCGACGGCGCGCAGGTCTATGACGTCGAGAACAACCCCGTCGAGCGGCCGATCGTCAATTCGGGCGCATCGGGCCAGCTGATCGACAAGGGCAATCACCGCCACTTCATGGCGAAGGAAATCTACGAGCAGCCGATCGTCGTGGCGCAGACGCTGCGCGGCTATCTCCAGCGGCTCGAAGAGGAAGTGACGCTTCCGATCCCCGAATTCGACCTGTCGAGCATCCGCCGCGTCACCATCGTCGCGTGCGGAACCAGCTATTATGCCGGGATGGTCGCGAAATACTGGTTCGAGCAGTTTGCGCGCGTCGCGGTCGACATCGATGTGGCGAGCGAGTTCCGCTACCGCGCGCCGGTGATGGAGCCGGGCGGGCTGATGATCGTCATCAGCCAGTCGGGCGAGACCGCCGACACGCTCGCCGCGCTGCGCCACGCCAAGGCCGAAGGGCAGACCATTGCCGCCGTCGTCAACGTGCCGACCAGCACGATGGCGCGCGAGGCCGATCTGCTGCTCCCCACCCATGCCGGGCCAGAAATTGGCGTCGCATCGACCAAGGCGTTCACCTGTCAGCTCGCGGTCCTGGCCGCGCTCGCCGCGAACCTCGCCAAGGCCAAGGGGCGGATGACGCGCGAGGAGGAGAAGGAGATCGTCCTCCACCTCGCCGAAGCCCCCGCCGCGCTCAACGACGCGCTGAGCCGCGACGAGGCGATCGAGGCGATGGCGGGCAGCGTCGCCGGTGCGCGCGACGTGCTCTATCTCGGTCGCGGCACCGACTATCCGCTGGCGATGGAAGGCGCGCTGAAGCTCAAGGAAATCAGCTATATCCACGCCGAAGGCTATGCCGCAGGGGAGATGAAGCACGGCCCGATCGCGCTGATCGACGAAAACGTCCCTGTCATCGTCATCGCGCCGAGTGGCCCGCTGTTCGAAAAGACCGTCAGCAACATGCAGGAAGTGCAGGCGCGCGGCGGAAAGGTGGTACTGATTTCCGATGCTGAGGGGATTGCTGCTGCGGGCGACAATTGCCTCGCGACGATCGAGATGCCCCGTGTCCACCCGCTGATTGCGCCGATCGTCTATGCCGTGCCGGTGCAGCTGCTCGCCTATCATGTGGCGGTGGCGAAGGGGACGGACGTCGATCAGCCGCGCAACCTCGCCAAGTCGGTGACGGTAGAGTGAATGTGGCGTGACGGGGCGGGGGCAGCAACGCGCCCCCGCCGTCATTATTACTTCGGCATCCCGCTATATCCCGCCGCCTTGCGCAGTTCGGCGGCGTCCATGACATAGCCGTCGCTGACCACGGTGACGACGCGGCGCAGTGCGCCCAGCTCGGTCGACGGGTCGCCATCGACCAGCACCATATCCGCCTCCTTGCCGACCGCGATCGATCCGGTGCGCTGGTCGGCGCCGACCACGCGCGCGGGGACGATGGTTGCGCTCTGCAATGCTTCGGCCGCGCTCAGCCCGGCCTGCTGGTAGATTTCCAGCTCGCGCACCAGTTCGATGCCCCAGCCATCGGTACCCGCGACCACCGGCACCCCGGCCTTGTGCAACCGCCCGACCAGCTCGACCATTTTCGCATAGCTTTTGCGGTAATCGTCGCGCGTCAGTCCTTCGATCAGCGGATAGCCGCCGCTCGTAAACACCGATCGCTCGATCACCGGCGAGATAATACCCATATAGGGGGCATAAGCGGGGTGCGGCGTGCCGCCGTCCTGGGTCAGCATGCCCTCGAAGATGACGATCGTCGGATCCACCACGGTCTTGCGCCGCGCGAGATCGGCGACGAAGCGGGTCATCAGCGGCGCGTTCAGGTCGACATCCTTGAAGTAGCGCGCCGGCCCCTCCATCCGCTGCCGCGTATTGGCCTTGTCGATCACCTCTTTCGGCATCGACTCCATCACCACGAAGTTGAGATGGGTCAGTTCGTCATAGCCCGCCGCGACCGCCTCGCTCGGCTTCATTGTCGCCGGGACATGGCCATGGACATGCAGCCCCAGCCGGTGCGCCTCGGCCGCCGCGGGCGCGATCCACGCCGGGTTCATTGAGGTGTAGAATTTGACGCCCCACAGCCCCGCCTGCTTGATCCGGCGCACGGTGGCGATGGTCTCCTCGACGCTGCTGACCACTTCGGCGCCCTGTGCTGCCAGCGGATCCTTCTTGTCGATGATGACCGAGATGAACGGCTCGCCCATCAGCAGCGTGCCGTCGTTGCGGCGCTTCGTCGCCTCGACCGCGCGGTCGAAATTGGTGCCCGGGCTGCGGAAGCTGGTGATGCCGTTCGCCATGTTCGACAGCACGCTCCAGTCGTCGCCGATATGGAGGTGGCTGTCCCAGATGCCGGGCACCAGCGTCTTGCCGCGCCCGTCGATGGTGCGTGCGCCGGCGGGTGGCTTGACCGTACCCGCCGCGCCGATCGCCGCGATCTTGCCGTCCTGTGCCAGCACCGCGCGGTCGGGCAGGAACACGCCTTTGTCCGCGTCGAACAGGCGCACATTGTCGAACAGCACGGGCGCTTTCGCGGCAGGGGCGAGGAAGCGCTCGGCGATGGTCGTCACCGACTGCGCGGTCGCGGCATCCTGCGCATCGCGCAGCTGCTTGAGCGCGCCCTCATACCCTTTGGGGATAACCGAGATGAACCCGATATCGGCGAAATAGCGCTTCGCGTCATCCAGCCACACCGGAACGGGGGAGGGCAGGATGCCACTGATGAAAGCGAGCTGGACGGTCTTCGGCCCGCCGGGTCCCTGGATCACCTGCTTGCCTGCCAGCGTCATGCGCCCGCGCCCGCCCGGCAGGAAGGCGAGTCCGCTATCCCCGGCAGCGGCGAGCGCATCGATCAGCGGTGCGTTGGCGATGCCGACCCCGCCCGCCGGGATGTACCAGCCACCGGCGGGTGCTTCCCCCGCATCGGTCGCAGTCTTCCAGATGGCCCGGCCGCCGGATACGCGATACTCCTCCGCCGCATCGCCGGACATGGTCACGCCACGCACGGTCAGCGCCGCGATGCTGCCATCGCTGGCGAAGGTCGTGACCTGATCCATCTCGGTGATCCAGCCGCGCAGCTCCTGCGACCAGCGATAGGCGACGCGGCCGTCGGGCAGCTGCCAGCGCCACTGGCTGCCATGCTGGCCGGCTTCGGACACGACGACATATTCGGCGGCCCCGGCAGGCGGCTTGAGCAGGTCTTCCTTCGCCACCGGCTTCGACTGGGTCGGCGGGGCGGGGTCGGGGTGCAAATGCGCCAAGACCGGAGCGGTTGTGGCCAACAGTGCCGCGAACAGGACCGTGCGCATCGTCGTCTCTCCCCCAAGTTCGATACTTGGTAGGAGCAATAGCGCCAGCGATGCAAGATTGGAGCGGGTGAAGGGAATCGAACCCTCGTCGTGAGCTTGGGAAGCTCCTGCTCTACCATTGAGCTACACCCGCGAGGTGCGCCGAAATCGAAGGTTTGCGGACCATTGTCAAGCAGGATCGCACCGCCAGCAGGTGCGCGACACTGGCGCGTTATCCATTTTGGGTAACACTTTGCTGTCACCTGAGGTGCTTTATGGCTGACCTTGGTGCGACATGAGGCCGGAGCTGGAGCTGCGAGCACTCTTTCTTCGGCAGGACGCTGCTCGCTGGGAGCGTTGCCCGTGGATACTGGCTGCGTGTCGGAGACGGCACTGCGGGGTGGCGAGGATCGCCGCGCGGATCATCGAACGACCGCCCTGTTTCAGGTTGCCCGGCTGGTCACGGCGGACGGGGCACAGCAGCTGTGCCTGATCCGCAATATCGGACCAGGCGGAATGATGGTCGAACTTTATGCGCCGCTGGAGCCGGGCATGCGGGTGCGGATCGAGCCCAAGCTGTGCGATCCGCTCGACGGCGCGGTGCGCTGGGTGCAGGAACAACAGGCGGGGATCGCGTTCGACGACCCGATTGACGTTGACGCCTATCTGCACGTCCACACCGCACTGCTGCCTGATCAGCTGCCGCGCTGTCCGCGCGTCTCGACGCGGCTGCGGGCGCGGCTGCGGATCGGTGCGGTGTGGCACCTGGTCCCGCTGATCGACCTGTCACAGGGCGGGGCGAAGGTCGAAACCGACCTGCCGATCCCGCTCGGGCACCGGGTCGATATCGATATCGCCGGCATCGGTACTCTCGGCGCACATGTCCGCTGGGTCCGCGGCGAGCGGGTCGGGCTGGTGTTTACCTGCCCGCTGCGGCTCGCCGTGGTCGCGCGCTGGATCGCCATGCAGGACAGCCCCGGCCGTGCCGGATGACGCGCGTCAGTCGATCGTGCGGGCGAGTTCGCGGTTGAGCCACAGCGCCACCAGCGTGCCGATCGCGCCCGACAGCAGATAGGCACCGGCGGCTAGCAGGCCGAACTCGGACGACAGCCAGAGCGCAGCGAGCGGCGCGAAACCGGCGCCGAACAGCCAGGCGAGATCCGCCGTCAGCGCCGACCCGGTGTAGCGGTGGCGCTGCTGGAAGCTGGCCGACAGCGCGCCCGACGACTGGCCGAAGGTCAGGCCAAGCAGCACGAATCCGAGCAGCATGAACGCGGCCTCGCCAGCTTCGCCCATCTCCAGCAGCTGCGGCGCAAAGCCGCTGAATGCGGCGATGGCGGCAGCAGTGGCGGCGAGCACGGTGCGGCGCCCTACGCGGTCGGCGAGATAGCCCGACGCGATGATCGCGCCCACGCCGAGCGCGGCGGCAACCGCCTCGATCGCGAGGAAGCGGACCGGCGATTCCTCGGTGTACAGGAACACCCAGGACAGCGGGAACACGGTCACCATATGGAACATGGCGAAGCTGGCCAGCGGGGCGAACGCGCCGAGGATGATCGTGCGCCAGTTCGACCGGATCGTTTCGGTCATCGGCGCAGGCTGAAGCTCGCGCCGTTCGAACAGAGTCGCATATTCGGGCGTCACCACGATGCGCAGGCGCGCAAACAGCGCCACGACGTTGATCGCAAACGCCACGAAGAACGGGTAGCGCCAGCCCCAGTCGAGGAAATCCTGCGCGGGCAGGGCGGCGATCAGGAACATGAAGAGAAGGCTGGCGACGATCAGGCCGAGCGGCGCGCCCAGCTGCGGAATCATCGCATACCAGCCGCGCTTGCCGGCCGGCGCATTGAGCGCGAGCAGCGAGGCAAGCCCGTCCCACGATCCGCCCAGCGCCACGCCCTGGCCCATGCGGAACAGCGCGAGCAGCAACGCCGAACCGATACCGATCGAGGCGTAGCCGGGCAGGAACGCGATCGCGGCGGTCGAGCCACCGAGCAGGAACAGCGCAATGGTCAGCTTTGCCCCGCGGCCATAGGCACGGTCGATCGCGGTGAAGATCATCGTGCCGACCGGCCGCGCCACGAACGCGAGCGCGAAGATTGCGAACGACCACAAGGTCCCCTGCAGCGGATCGAGGTGCGGAAACACCAGTGCCGGGAACACCAGCACCGACGCGATGGCGTAAACGAAAAAGTCGAAAAATTCGGACGTGCGGCCGATGATCACGCCGATCGCAATCTCGCCGGGCGCGATCTTGTGGCCGTCCCGCGGACCATCGGAATTGACCGCGCGCGCATCGCGCTCGGCTTGCGTGGTGGGGACGGTATCGGCGCTCATTCGAGTCTTCCCAGCTTGCCGCCCATGCGCGGCGCGAATCACCATGGCGGGCACCATGCCGGCCCGCGCGATGAAAACGCACTGCTGCATTGATAAGGATCAAGGGATTGGACAAAATGTCCTATGTGCGCGCCGGAGGTGCGGGCGTAGGCGCGGATCATGGCCCAGAACCCTGTCCGATTCCGCCATCGCCTCCGCCCCCTGCTGGCGCTTGCTGCGCTGCCGCTGCTGTCCGGCTGCGGGCTGATCGTCCTCGACCCCGCCGGTGAAGTCGCGCGGCAACAGGGCAATCTGGTGATGATCTCGACTGCGCTGATGCTGCTGATCATCGTTCCGGTGATGGCGCTGACGGTGTTCTTCGCGTTCAAATATCGCGCGGCGAACCAGGACGCGACTTATGACCCCGAGTGGGACCATTCGACCCAGCTGGAGCTGGTGATCTGGGCCGCGCCGCTGCTGATCATCATCTGCCTGGGCGCGCTGACCTGGGTCGGCACGCATCTGCTCGACCCCTATCGCCCGCTCGCCGCGCCCGAGGCCCGCGGGCCGGGTGCGCCCGAGACCGACCGCGAAAAGCCGCTGGAGGTGCAGGTCGTCGCGCTCGACTGGAAGTGGCTGTTCATCTACCCGGAGCAGGGCATCGCCACGGTCAACGAGTTCGCGGCCCCCGTGGATCGCCCGATCCGCTTCCGCATCGCGTCGTCCTCGGTGATGAACAGCTTCTACATCCCGGCGCTCGCAGGGCAGATTTATGCGATGCCCGGCATGGAAACCAAGCTGCACGGCATTTTCGACCAGACCGGCGAATTTGTCGGCTTCTCCGCCAACTATTCGGGGGCGGGTTTCTCGAACATGCGCTTTGCCGCAAAGAGCATGGAACGCGGCGCGTTCGATGCCTGGGTCGCGCAGGTGAAGGGGACGGCAACGCCGCTCGACCGCGTGACCTATCTCAAGCTCGAACGCCCGAGCGAAAAGGAGCCGGTCCGCCGGTTCGCTCAGGTCGAGCCCAATTTGTTCGACCGCGTCGTCAACCTGTGCGTCGAGCCGGGCAAGATGTGCATGCACGACATGATGGCGATCGATGCCAAGGGCGGCCTTGGCCTTGCCGGCGCCTATAATGTCCGCGACCTGGCCTATGACAAATTCGCCGCGCGCGGCACGCTGTCGAACCTCGACACGCGTTATGTCGCCGCCGTGTGCACCACGCCGATGGTGTCGGTGAACGCGCCCGACCCCGAACCGGTCGACAACAGCCCGCTGACCGGCGCCGGCCTGTCACGCGTGCGCCAGTCGACCCCGCCGATCGCGCGTACCGCGATGACCGACATTCCCGCCCTTCCGGAAAGCTGAGTAAGCCCGTGTCCGATCCTACCGCGCATCCCGCTCCGTCGGTCGACCCGATTTTCGGTCGCCTGTCGTTCGATTCGATCCCGCTGCACGAACCGATCCTGATCGTCACCTTTGCGGTGGTCGCGATCGGCGGCATCGCGATGCTGGCGCTGCTCACCAAATATCGCCTGTGGGGCTATCTGTGGAAGGAGTGGTTCACCAGCGTGGACCACAAGAAGATCGGGATCATGTACATGGTCCTTGGCCTCATCATGTTCCTGCGCGGCTTTGCCGATGCGATCATGATGCGCCTGCAGCAGGCGATGGCGTTCGGCGGGAACGAAGGCTATCTGAACGCGCATCACTATGATCAGATCTTCACCGCGCATGGCGTGATCATGATCTTCTTCGTGGCGATGCCGTTCATCACGGGCCTCATGAACTATGTCGTCCCGCTCCAGATCGGCGCGCGCGACGTCAGCTTCCCGTTCCTCAACAATTTCAGTTTCTGGATGACCGCGGCGGGCGCGGCGCTGACGATGGTGTCGCTGTTCGTCGGTGAGTACGCCCAGACCGGGTGGCTCGCCTATCCGCCGCTGTCCGGGATTACCTACAGCCCCAATGTCGGCGTCGATTATTATATCTGGTCGCTACAGATAGCGGGCGTCGGGACGACCTTGTCCGGCATCAACCTGATCGTCACCATTCTGAAGCTGCGCGCGCCGGGCATGGGCTTGATGAAGATGCCGGTGTTCACCTGGACCTCGCTGTGCGCCAACATCCTGATCGTCGCCAGCTTCCCGGTGCTGACCGCGGTGCTCGCGCTGCTCGGGCTGGATCGGTACGCCGGCACCAACTTCTTCACGAACGACTTCGGCGGATCGTCGATGATGTACGTGAACCTGATCTGGATCTGGGGTCATCCAGAGGTTTACATCCTGATCCTGCCGCTGTTCGGCGTGTTCAGCGAAGTGACCTCGACCTTCTCGGGCAAGCGGCTCTTCGGCTATACCTCGATGGTCTATGCGACGGTGGTCATCACCATCCTGTCCTACGTCGTGTGGCTGCACCACTTTTTCACCATGGGGTCGGGGGCGAGCGTCAACAGCTTCTTCGGCATCACCACCATGGTGATTTCGATCCCGACGGGTGCGAAGCTCTTCAACTGGCTGTTCACCATGTATCGCGGGCGCATCCGGTTCGAGCTGCCGATGATGTGGACCATCGCGTTCATGCTGACCTTCACCATCGGCGGCATGACCGGGGTGCTGCTCGCGGTGCCGCCGGCGGACTTCGTGTTGCACAATTCGCTGTTCCTGATCGCGCACTTCCACAATGTGATCATCGGCGGCGTGCTGTTCGGCCTGTTCGCCGCGATCAATTACTGGTGGCCCAAGGCGTTCGGGTTCAAGCTCGACAAGAAGTGGGGCCTGGTGTCCTTCTGGTGCTGGGTCGTGGGCTTCTGGCTCGCCTTTGCGCCGCTCTATGTCCTCGGCCTGATGGGCGTGACGCGCCGGATGCGGGTGTTCGACGACCCGTCCTACCAGATCTGGTTCATCATCGCCGGCATCGGCGCGGCGACGATCGCGGTCGGCATCTTCGCGATGCTCGTCCAGTTCGCGGTCAGCATCTGGAAGCGCGAGGAACTGAAGGTCGATGGCGATCCGTGGAACGGTCGCACGCTGGAATGGGCGACCAGCTCGCCCCCGCCGGAGTACAACTTCGCCTTCACCCCGCGCATCCACGACCTCGACGCATGGTATGACATGAAGAAGCGCAACGCCGTGCGTCCGGTCGAGGGCTTCCGCGACATCCATATGCCACGCCCGACCGGTGCCGGCGTGATCCTGTCGGGCATCAGCCTGGTGTTGGGCTTCGCGCTGGTGTGGCACATCTGGTGGCTGGTCATCGCGGCATTCGTCGCGCTGCTCGGCGCCGCAATCATCCACACCTTCAACTATAACCGCGACTACCACATCCCGGCGGCAACCGTCGCCGCGGTGGAGGACGCGCGCACCCGCCAGCTGGCCGCCGGAGCCGCCGCATGACCGCCGTGACTGCAGACCCCAACACGCCCCCCGTCTTCTACGAGCTGGAGGAGCATCCGCACCCCGAGGGGCACAGCACGATGCTGGGCTTCTGGATCTATCTGATGAGCGACTGCCTCATCTTTGCGATCCTGTTCGCCTGCTACGCGGTGCTGGGTGGCAATTACGCCGCGGGGCCGGGGCCAAAGGACCTGTTCGACCTCAAGCTGATCGCGCTCAACACCGCGATGCTGCTGTTCTCGTCGATCACCTATGGCTTTGCCATGCTGTCGATGCAGCTGGGCAAGGTCCGCGCGACGCAGGGCTGGCTGGCCGTCACCGGCCTGTTCGGCGCGGCGTTCCTGGCGATCGAACTCTATGAGTTCGCCCATCTGATCCACCTCGGCGCGACGCCCCAGCGCAGCGCGTTCCTGTCGGCCTTCTTCACCCTGGTCGGCACGCACGGCCTGCACGTGACCTTCGGCCTGATCTGGCTGGTGACGCTGATGGTTCAGCTGGGGCGCAAGGGGCTGATCCCTGCCAATCAGCGCCGGGTCGCATGCCTTGGCATGTTCTGGCACTTCCTTGACGTCATCTGGATCGGCGTCTTCACCTTTGTCTATCTGATGGGGATGCTGTGATGAGCGCGCATCATGACGAGCACCACGCCGTTGCCGAACTGCCGCACGCGACGCTGCGCGATTATGTGATCGGCTTTGTCCTGTCGGTGATCCTGACCGCGATCCCGTTCTGGCTGGTGATGACGATGCCGCTCAGCGCCGGGGTGACGGCCGCCGTCATCATGGGCTTTGCAGTGGTGCAGATCATCGTTCACATGATCTTCTTCCTGCACATGAACCCCAGGTCCGAAGGCGGCTGGACGCTCACCTCTTTGGTGTTCACCGTGATCGTGATCTTCATCATGCTCGCTGGTTCGCTGTGGGTCATGCACCACCTCAACAGCAACATGATGCCGCAGCATCTGGAGCAGCAGGTCCCGTGAAGCTCCGGCGCGCCGTTCCAGCGGCGCTGCTGCTGATGCTCGCCGCCGGCTTCGTGGCGCTGGGCATCTGGCAGGTCGAGCGACGGGCGTGGAAGCATGCGCTGATCGACGCGGTCGAAACGCGCAGCACCGCCGCGCCGGTCGCTGCCCCGGCGCCGGGCGTTCCGGTCAGTGCCGAGACCGACGCCTATCGCCGCGTCCGTGTTGCCGGCAGGTTCCTGCACGACCGCGAGACGCTGGTGCGTGCGGTCAGCGATCTGGGCAGTGGCTATTGGGTCGTCACCCCGCTCGATACCGGGCGCTTCACATTGCTGGTCAATCGCGGCTTCGTGCCCCCCGACCTGCGCGAGTCCGCAAGCCGCACGGCGGGCAATGCGGCGGGGCAGGTGACCGTCACTGGCCTGCTGCGCGTCACCGAGCCGGGCGGCGGGTTCCTGCGCAGCAACGATCCCGCAGCGGATAACTGGTATTCGCGCGATGTCGCCGCGATCGCCGCTGCGCGTGGCCTCAACAACGCCGCGCCCTATTTCATCGACGCCGACGCCGCGCCCAACCCCGGCGGATGGCCGCGCGGCGGGCTGACCGTGCTGCGCTTTTCCGACAATCATCTGGGTTATGCGCTGACCTGGTTCGCGCTGGCGTTGCTGTCGCTGGTCGGCATCTGGCTGGTGTTGCGCAAAGCGGCGGTTGCGCCCAACAAGGAGTCGTGAACCGGCAGATCCTTGAGCCCGCCTTTCAGCCGGCGGATGCGGGGCGGCGCAACATGCTGCTGCTCACGCAATTGCGCTGGCTGGCGGTGGGCGGACAGCTGGTGACGGTCGCCGTGGTGCAGGTCGCGCTCGGCATCGACCTGCCGATGACGCAGCTGCTGATGTCGACCGCGACGCTCGCCGCGCTCAACATCGCCAGCCATGTGCTGATCGCCAGCGGCGCGCGCTTCACCGACGGCGCGCTCGCCGCCGCCTTGCTGTTCGATGTCGGCGCGCTGACGGTGCAGCTCAGCCTGTCAGGCGGCATCACCAACCCGTTCGCAGCCTTGTTCCTGCTGCACATCGTGCTCGGCGCGGTGCTGTTGCGGCCCTATTATCCCTGGGCGATCGTCGCGGCGACGCTGATCGCGCTGGGCATCCTGGCGCTTGATCCGACGCCGCTGGTGCTGCCCGCCGATCTGCCGGTCGATCCGGTCAATCTCTATCTGTTCGGCGGACTTGTCTGCTTCGTGCTGATCGCGGTGCTGCTGGTGGTGTTCATCGGCCAGATCAGCCGCAATCTGCGCAGCCACGACGCCGCGCTCGCTGCCGTGCGCCAGCGCGCGGCGGAGGAGGATCATATCGTCCGCATGGGCCTGCTCGCCTCGGGCGCCGCGCATGAGCTGGGGACGCCGCTGTCGCTGCTGTCGGTCGCGATCGGCGACTGGCGCGCAATGCCCCGGCTGAAGGACGATGCCGAGCTGCAGCAGGAACTGGCCGAGATGGACGGGGCGGTGCGCCGCTGCAAGGCGATCGTCAGCGGCATCCTGATGTCGGCGGGCGAGGCGCGCGGCGTGGCGCCCGAAGTGACCAGCGTGCGCCGCTTCCTGACCGAAATCGTCGCGGAGTATCGCGCCAGCCTGCTCCCCGGCACGCTCGACTTCGACGACCGCTTCGGCGCGGACGTCACCATCGTGTCCGACCCGGCGCTGCGCCAGGTCATCGGCAACGTCATCGACAATGCGATCGAGGTATCGCCCGGCACCGTGACCCTCACCGCACTGCGCGAGGAGGACGCGCTGGTGATCGAGATCGCCGATCGCGGCACCGGCTTCGCGCCAGAAATCCTCGCCACCTTCGGCCAGCCCTATCGCACGACCAAGGGCAAGCCGGGCGGGGGGCTGGGCCTGTTCCTGCTGGTCAATGTCCTGCGCAAGCTGGGCGGGGAGGCGAGCGCGGAGAACCGGCTGGACGGCGGCGCACGGGTGCGCATCGTCCTCCCGCTCGCCGCGCTGGCGCTGGCGGCACCGCGATGAGTGCGCGGCTGCTGATCATCGTCGAGGATGACGAGGCGTTTGCGCGGACGCTCAAACGCTCGTTCGAGCGGCGCGACTACACTGTGCTATGGGCGGCGAACCATGACGAGCTGGCGGCGCTGCTGGCCGACCATGCGCCGGATTTCGCGGTGGTCGACCTGAAGCTCGGCGGTGCATCGGGGCTGGCGTGCGTTCAGACGCTGCGGGCGAGCGATGCGGAGATGAAGATCGTCGTCCTCACCGGCTTCGCCAGCATCGCCACGGCGGTCGAGGCGATCAAGTTGGGCGCGAACCACTATCTCGCCAAGCCATCGAACACCGACGATATCGAGGCCGCGTTCGCCCGCGTCGACGGCGATGTCGACGCCCCGGTCGACGGCCGCACCTCATCGATCAAGACGGTCGAGTGGGAGCATATCCACCAGACCTTGGTGGAGACCGACTTCAACATCTCCGAAGCTGCGCGGCGGTTGGGGATGCACCGCCGAACGCTGGCGCGGAAGCTGGAGAAGCGGCCGGTGCGGTAGGGGGCTATCGACAAATTACCGTTGGCGCGATCTCTGACCGGGTTGAATTGGGGTTCAGCCGCCGTTTCGAGCAAGATGCTCGGAGTAATCTTCAATCCACATGCGCTCGCACCAAGCGTTCTCACCGTGCCGTTCAATTTCTGACTTCGCCTGCGCCAGCGGGATCGCCTTTGCCCAAGGAAGAAAGTGAACTTCGACATGTTCGGAAATGCGATTCAATTTTTCGATTACTGATTCATCGTCCGCATTATCCCAGTGTAGTCGCTCGTATTGGTAGTTCAGATTCTGAGGCCGATAGATCGGTCGCTCTCGCCCATCCTCAAGCGGCTTGAACTTGTAAGGATAATCGAAAACTTCATCTGGAAAACCTATTGGGACTGTCTCGGACCTGTCCCGCAAAATGGAATGCCGGAAACAAAGTACATGCGCGATCGAACCCGGACTACTCATCCGACCGCCGAGCCGGAAAAGCGAAAGCACTAGGCTTTCGTCGCAAAACGCGAGCGACTTGCCCTTAGACACGAAGCCGACCCGAGCCAATCGTTGCGCCACGCGCTCCTCGAAAAGCGCATCGAATGCTTCTTTATTCATCATTCTATTCCGCAGCTCCAGCAGGGTCTGTCAATATCCGCAAATTGGGTTGGTTGGAGCCTGGCCGCATTCTGAGACCGGCACCCAAAACTCCCTATCTCTAGCAAGGGAGGATAGATGCCACCCTTGCCGTCAGCGCGCGGCAAAGGCATGGCGCGGGGCACGAGAGAGGAAATCCGATGCGCCTGCGTTCGCTGCTGTTCGTTCCCGGTGACCGGCCCGACCGGATGGAAAAGGCGCTGGCCAGCGGTGCCGATGCGCTGATCCTGGACCTTGAGGATTCGGTGACGCCGGAGCGCAAGGGCGACGCGCGCGAAGCAGTTGCCGCGTTCCTCGCCAAACAGCATGGAGGCCCGGCGCTCTGGGTTCGCATCAACCCGCTCGACAGCGGCGTGACGCAGGACGACCTTGCCGCCGCGCGCGGGGCGGACGGGATCGTGCTGCCCAAATCGGCAAGCGGGCAGGATGTCGCCGCGCTCGACGCGATGCTGGCCGGGGTCGCCGCGCGCATCCTGCCGATCGCGACCGAAACGCCCGCCGCGATCTTTGGCTTGGGCAGCTATGCCGGCTGCTCGCCGCGCCTTGCCGGCATCACCTGGGGGGCGGAGGATCTGCCCGCCGCGATCGGCGCGCAATCCTCGCGTGAGGCGGACGGGCGTTACACCCCGCCCTATGAGATGATCCGCGGCCTCACCCTGTTCGGCGCGCACGCTGCGGGGGTCGCGCCGATTGAGACGGTCTACCCCGATTTCCGCAACCTCGACGGTCTCGCCGCCTATTGCGCGCGGGCGATGCGCGACGGCTTTACCGGCATGATGGCGATCCACCCGGCGCAGGTCCCGGTGATCAATGCCGCCTTCACCCCGTCCGAAGCCGCCATCGCGCATGCCCGCGCCGTCGTCGCCGCCTTCGCCGCCAATCCGGGCGCGGGCGCATTGCAGCTTGACGGCAAGATGATCGATGCGCCGCACCTCAAACAGGCGCAGGCGCTGCTCGCCCGTGCGGGAGCGGCATGACGCCAGGCTTTCACCACGACGATCTGAACCGGCTGGAACGGGCAGGGCGGCTGCGGTCGCTCAGCCCGCGCACCGGGCGGGATTTTGCGTCGAACGACTATCTCGGCCTCGCCAGTGACCAGCGGTTGCGCGATGCCGTGGCTGACGCGGTCGCGCGCGGCGTCGCGGTCGGATCGGGCGGTTCGCGGCTGCTGCGCGGCAATGATCCCGAGATTGCGGCGCTGGAGGCTGAG
This sequence comes from Sphingomonas sp. BE123, assembly GCF_031456015.1. Classification (NCBI taxonomy): domain Bacteria; kingdom Pseudomonadati; phylum Pseudomonadota; class Alphaproteobacteria; order Sphingomonadales; family Sphingomonadaceae; genus Sphingomonas; species Sphingomonas sp. BE123. The sequence goes on from NZ_JAVDTW010000002.1 coordinate 1,380,864, forward strand.
GCCGCCGCGTTGTTCGGTGCGGAGGCGTGCCTGTATTTCGCGACCGGCTTTGCGGCCAATGTCGCGCTGCTCGCGACGCTGCCGCAGCCGGGCGACCTGATCGTCCATGACGCCATGATTCATGCCAGCATGCATGACGGCCTGCGCCTCGCCCGCGCTCCGGCAGTGGCGGCCGGGCATAACGATCCGCAGGCAGTGGACGACGCGATCCGCGCCTGGCGCGCGCAGGGCGGGACGGGCACGCCCTGGATCGCGTTCGAAACGCTTTACTCGATGGATGGCGATTGCGCGCCGGTGGCCGACCTCGCAGCGGTGGCGGCGCGGCATGACGCCATGCTGCTGATCGACGAGGCGCATGCCACCGGCGTATGGGGCGCGCATGGGCGCGGCCTCGCGGAGCAGCTGGAGGGCGCGGAGAATGTCATCGCGCTCCACACCTGCGGCAAGGCGCTGGGCTGTCAGGGTGCGCTGGTGACCGGCCCGCGCGTGCTGATCGAGTTTCTGATCAATCGCGCGCGTCCGTTCATTTTTTCCACCGCGCCGTCGCCGTTGCTCGCCAGCGCGGTCCGCACCGCGCTGCGCATCGTGGCGGAGGAGCCGGAGCGGCGCGCGCGGCTCCACGCGCTGATCGCCCATGCTGAAACCGTGCTGGTCCCGCATGGCGTGACCGCGACGGGGACGCAGATCCTGCCGCTCATCATCGGCGACGACACGGCGACGATGGCGCGCGCGGCGGCGGTGCAGGCGCGCGGGTTTGATGTGCGCGGGATCCGTCCGCCCACGGTCGCGCCCGGCACCGCGCGGCTGCGGATCACGCTGACGCTCAACGTCACCCCGCAAGACATTGATTCACTGGCAGAGGCACTCGCATGATCGTCGTTACCGGCACCGATACCGGGGTGGGCAAGACCGTCGCGTCGGCGGCGCTCGCGTGGCGGTTGGGCGCAACCTATTGGAAGCCCATGCAGGCCGGACGCGAGGAAGCGGAGAGCGACCGGGAGGCGGTCGCGCGCCTCGCGGGGGTGGAAACGCTGCCCGAAGCCTATTTCCTTGAAACCCCCTGCTCCCCGCATCGCGCGGCAGAGATCGATGGCGTCACCATCGACTCCGCGCGCCTGACGCCACCAGCCGGGCGGCTGGTGATCGAGGGGGCGGGGGGCGCGCTGGTGCCGGTGACCCGCGACCTGCTCTACGCCGATCTGTTCGCCCGCTGGGGACTGCCGGTCGTCATCGTCGCGCGCACCGCGCTCGGCACGATCAACCATAGCCTGATGACCATCGAAGTACTGCGCGCGCGCGGCGTGACTGTGGCGGGCATCCTCTTCTCCGGCGACGAAGTGCCCGACAGCCAGGCGACGATCTGCGCAATGGGGCAAGTCGCCTCGCTCGGTCGCCTGCCGCGCCTCGATCCGCTGACCCCGGACAACCTGCGCGCCGCAGCCGCGACACTCGATCTCGGGCCGATCGCATGACGTCGCCCGTCTGGCATCCCTTTACCCAGCATGGTCTCAATGAGCCGGTGCCGCTGGTCACGCGTGCCGAGGGCGCGATCCTGCACACCGCCGATGGCCGTCGCGTGATCGACGCCATTTCGTCCTGGTGGGTCACGACGCACGGCCATTGCCACCCGGCCATCATGGCGGCGATCCGCGCGCAGAGCGAAAAGCTCGATCAGCTGATCTTCGCCGGCTGGACCCACGAACCCGCCGAAACGCTGGCGCGTGACCTCACCGCGATCATGCCGCCCGCGCTGACCCGCGTGTTCTTCTCCGACAGCGGATCGACCAGCGTCGAGGTCGCGCTGAAAATGGCGCTCGGCCATTTCGCCAATCGCGGCGAGGACCGTAGCCGGATCATCGTGATGGAGGGCAGCTATCACGGCGACACGATCGGCGGCATGTCGGTCGGCGCGCGCGGCGTGTTCAACAAGAGTTACGCGCCGCTATTGTTCGACGTCGACGTCATCCCCTTCCCGGAACGCGGGAAGGAGGCGCAGACGATGGCGGCGCTGGAGCACTATTGTTCGCAATCGCCGCCTCCCGCCGCGCTGATTGTCGAACCGATGATCCTCGGCGCGGGCGGGATGCGCATCTATCTGCCCGGCGTCCTGCGCGCGATGCGGGACATCTGCGCGGCGCATGGTGTGCTGTTCATCGCGGACGAGGTGATGACCGGCTGGGGCCGCACCGGCGCGCTGCTGGCGTGCGAATGGGCGCAGATCGTCCCCGACCTGCTGTGCCTGTCAAAGGGGCTGACCGGCGGGTCGCTGCCGCTGGCGGTGACCATGGCGACCGAAGAGATCTTCGCGTCTCATCTGTCCGAAGACCGCTCGCGCATGTTCTTCCATTCGTCGAGCTACACCGCCAACCCGATCGCCTGCGCGGCAGCGGTGGCCAATCTCGCCATCTGGCGCGATGAGCCGGTGCTGGAGAGGATCGACCGGCTGGTGCTGCGCCAGACCGATCTCAGCGCGCCGTTGCGGGACAAGGTGTCCAACCTGCGCCAGCTCGGCACGATCGTCGCGATGGAGCTGGAGGATCGCGCGGGCAGCTATATGTCGGCGCTCGGCCCGCGATTGATGGCGTTTTTCCGCGAGCGCGACGTGCTGCTGCGCCCGCTGGGCAACACGGTCTATGTCATGCCGCCCTACAGCATTGCGGACGATGATCTGGCGCGGGTCTATGCCGTGATCGGCGAGGCAATCGCGGCGCTTTAGGCCGCGCGCAGATCGGCGAGGAAGTTGCGCACCGCGCCGTCCAGCGCAGTGGCCTCGGCGTGAATGCGCGTGGCGAGCCCGTTCATTTCTTGCGCGCTTTGCGTTGCCGATCCGGCACTGCCGCTGATGGCGGACACGTCGTCGGCAATCAGCGCGCCGGCGCTGACGGTTTCATCGACCGTTGCCGCGATCAGGCGAGTCGTTTCGCTTTGCGTGGCGACCGCGTGTTCGACCGTGTCGCACAGCCGTGCCATCGCCGCGATTGCGCATTCGACCTCTTCATGCCCGCCCGCCACCTGGGCGATGCCGTCGCAGATTTCGGCAACATGGGTGGTGATGCGTCCCGCGGCATGGCCGGCCTGCGTTGCCAGTGCCTTCACCTCGTTGGCGACCACGGTGAAGCCGCGCCCGGCCTCACCCGCGCGGGCGGCCTCGATCGTTGCGTTAAGCGCGAGCAGGTTCACCTGACCCGCAATCTCGCCGATCAGCGCGATTACCGAGTCGATCGATTGTGCCGAGCGCATCAGCTGACGCATCCGTGCGCCGCCTTCGCCGACCAGTCCCACCGCATGTTCCGCCGCGCTCTTTGCCCGGACTGTATCGGCGTTGATCGTGGCGAAGGCGTCGGCCAGCATGCGCCCGCGTTCGGCAATGCCGTGCATGCCAAGGCTGGTCTGCGACGCGGCAGCCGCGACGGCGGCCGCGCGATCTCCTGTATCGGCGGCGCGCGATGCGGTCGCGCCGGCATGCGTGCCGATTCGCTGCGACAGCATACCCAGCGTGTCCGCAAGGGCCGCGACCTGCGCCTCGAACTGGGCCGACGCCGCTTCGATCCGGCTGGAGCGGCGCAGCTGCGCGCGGGCATGGACCAGTTCACGCTCGACCGCCAGACTTACGATCCGGCGGTTGGCGACGACGGCGAACAGCCGTCCGCGATGCGTCAGGATCATGCCTTCCTGACCGCTGGCGGCGCGATAGGCATCAAGCACCGCGCCGATGTCCTGATCGACCTCGGCCTGGGGGCAGGGGCGGATATGCGCCGCAATCGCGCTGCCATAGGCCGGATTGCGCATCAGCGCATGGCCGAACGGATTGAGCAGCAGCCGCCGCACGTCCTTCTCGAACAAGGCGCCGATCGCGCGATGGCCGGCATCGACCACCGGTAGCAGCCGCAGTTCCATGTTGGTCTGGAACATTTCGGTCGCGGTGAACAACGTGTCGGTTTCGCGCAGATAGGGCGGGTTGCGCTCGGCCGTGGTCAGCCACTCGCGCGCGCTGGCAGGCGCGGGGGTGGCAGCGGCAGTGGCTGGATCTGCGAGCGCGAACATGGCGATCGTGATAGGGAGCGGACGGTAAATGCCGCGTTATCCGGGCGTGACACTTCCGTTACAAAGGCCGGATTTCTGCGATTTTCCATATGTGCCTGCGATGAACCGGTAACAATCGTAACTTGTGGGCTTGCCGCCCATGGGGTGGGAGGTGCATGAGCGCGGCAACAAGGAGAGGCATCATGGCGACGGCAGTTCGCGAGATCACCCATTTCATCGGCGGCGCGGCAAGCGCGGGCACCGGCACGCGCCGGTCGGACGTGTTCGACCCCAATAGCGGCGCGGTGCAGGCGCAGGTGACGCTGGGCAGCCCCGCCGATCTCGACACGGCGATGCACAAGGCGCTGGCCGCGCAAGGCGCATGGGCCGCCACCAACCCGCAGCGGCGTGCGCGCGTGATGTTCGCGTTCAAGGCGCTGGTCGAGAAGAACATGGACGAACTGGCGCAGCTGCTGTCGTCCGAACATGGCAAGGTGATCGCGGATTCGAAGGGCGACATTCAGCGCGGCCTTGAGGTGATCGAGTTCGCCTGCGGCATCCCGCATGTGCTCAAGGGCGAGTATACCCAGGGCGCCGGCCCCGGCATCGATGTCTATTCGATGCGCCAGCCGCTGGGCGTCGTCGCGGGCATCACCCCGTTCAATTTCCCGGCGATGATCCCGATGTGGATGTTCGGCGTCGCCATCGCCTGCGGCAACGCCTTCATCCTCAAGCCCAGCGAGCGCGACCCCAGCGTGCCGGTGCGCCTCGCCGAACTGATGCAGGAAGCGGGCCTGCCCGACGGCATCCTCCAGGTCGTTCAGGGCGACAAGGAAATGGTCGACGCGATTCTCGACCATCCCGAGATCAAGGCGGTAAGCTTCGTCGGATCGTCCGACATCGCCCATTATGTCTATCGCCGCGGTGTCGAAGCCGGGAAGCGCGTCCAGGCGATGGGCGGCGCGAAGAACCACGGCATCGTCATGCCCGACGCGGACCTCGATCAGGTCGTCAATGACCTTGCCGGTGCCGCGTTCGGTTCGGCGGGCGAGCGCTGCATGGCGCTGCCGGTCGTCGTGCCGGTGGGTGAGAAGACCGCAATCGCGCTGCGCGAAAAGCTGTTGCCCGCGATCCGTGGCCTGCGTGTCGGCGTGTCGACCGATGCCGAGGCGCATTACGGCCCGGTGGTGACCGCCGCGCACAAGGCCAAGATCGAATCCTATATCCAGATGGGCGTCGATGAGGGCGCGGAACTGGTGGTCGATGGCCGCGGCTTCACGCTGCAGGGGCATGAAAGCGGCTTCTTCGTCGGCCCGACCCTGTTCGACCGCGTAACGCCCCAAATGCGCAGCTATCAGGAAGAAATTTTCGGCCCGGTCCTCCAGATGGTGCGTGCCGACAGCTTCGAAGAGGCGCTGCGCCTGCCGAGCGAGCATCAGTACGGCAATGGCGTCGCGATCTTCACCCGCAACGGCCATGCCGCGCGCGAGTTTGCCGCGCGGGTTAATGTCGGCATGGTCGGCATCAACGTGCCGATCCCGGTGCCGGTCGCCTATCACACCTTCGGCGGGTGGAAGCGCAGCGCGTTCGGCGACACCAACCAGCACGGCATGGAAGGGGTCAAGTTCTTCACCAAGGTAAAGACGATCACCCAGCGCTGGCCCGACGGGTCGGTCGATGGCGGGAACGCCTTTGTCATTCCCACCATGGGGTAAGGCGCATGGGTGGCGCAGGTCGTCTATCGTGCGCGATCATGCTATCGCTTCGCCCCGGTCTGCGGGGGAAGCGGCGTGATCTGGCTGGTGCGGATAGGGTTGGCGGTCGCTGCGCTGCTGTTCATCGCGCGGGCAGCACCGGTCGCGCTGTCGGCGGGGGAACCTGAGCGCGTGGACAAGCGCATCGCCATCACCTTCGACGACACCCCGCGCGGGGCGGGGGCGTTCCTGACGCTGGAAGAGCGCGGTCCTCGACTGATCGCGGCGCTGGCGGCGGCGGGCGTGCGGCAGGCGGCGTTCTTCGTCAACCCGTGCCGGATCCAGAGCGACCGCGACGGGGCGCTGGTTCGCGCTTACGAGACGGCGGGCCATGTCATCGCCGATCACACCTGTACCCATCTCGGTCTGTCGCGGGTCAGCGCCGCATTCTACCTTGCCGATATCGACCAGTCGCAGGCGCGACTGCGCGGCCGTCCGACCTATCGCCCGTGGTTCCGCTTTCCGTTCCTCGACGAGGGCGGGAGCGACCTCGTAAAGGCGCAGGCGGTGCGCGATGGCCTCACCGCGCGGGGGCTGATCAACGGCTATGTCACCGCCGATGGCTATGACTGGAACATGGAGCGGCTGACGATCGCGGCGAAGCGCGCGGGGCGGACGATCGACATGGCGCGGCTGCGCGACCTCTATGTCGAAACCCATGTCGGCGCGGCCGAGTTTGCCGATGCCCTCGCGCTCCGCGCCACCGGCCGCCACCCGGCGCAAGTGCTGCTGCTCCACGAAACCGACCTTGCCGCGCTGTTCCTCCCCGACATGGTCGCTGGGCTGCGCAAGGCCGGCTGGACCATCGTGACGGCGGACGAGGCGTTCGACGACCCGATCGCCCGCCGCACGCCGCGGGTCGATTTCGCCAACGGCACCCGCATCCAGATGCTCGCCTGGGAAAAGGGGCTGGAAGGGTCGCGCTGGTACGACCGCACCGACGGCCCGGTCGCCGACCGGCTGTTCGAGGAGCGGGTGATGCAAGGGGCAAGCGTCCAGTGAGGATCGTCGCGGCCCTGCTCGCCTGTCTGCTGCTCGCGCTGCCCGCCGCCGCGCAGAAGCGGATTGCGCTCAGCTTCGACGATGCGCCGCGCGGGGCTGGGGCGTTCCTCGATCCCGACGACCGCGCGAAGAAGCTGACCGCCGCGCTGCGCAAGGCAGGCGTCAAACAGGCGGTGTTCTTCGTGAACCCGGGCAATATCGGCCAGCCCGGCCATGGTGACGGCATCGCCAATCTCGACCGGTACGTGAAGGCGGGACACGTCCTCGCCAACCACAGCTGGTCGCACCCCCGGCTCGGCAGCACCGACGCCGACGCCTATCTCGCCGATCTCGACCGCGCCGAAGTCTGGTTGAAAGCGCGCCCCGGCTATCGCCCCTGGTTCCGCTTCCCGTTCCTGGACGAGGGCGGCACGGACAAGGTCAAGCGCGACGCGATCCGCGCGGGGCTGAAGGCGCGCGGGCTGATCAACGGCTATGTCACCGCTGAATCCTCCGACTGGAACATCGAAAGCCTGACCATCGCCGCAAAACAGGCGGGGAAGCAAATCGACATGCAGGCGCTGCGCGACCTCTATGTCGAAAGCCATGTCGAGGCGGCGGAGTTCTACGACGCGCTCGCCGTCAGGACGCTCGGCCGCTCGCCCGCGCATGTCATGCTGCTCCACGAAACCGACATCGCGGCCCTGTTCATCGGCGATCTGGTCAAGGCGCTGAAGGCCAGGGGCTGGACCATCATCACCGTCGACGAAGCCTATGCCGACCCGCTCCGCGACGCTACGCCGGACACGCCGCATGCGCAGGGGACGCTGATCGAGGCGCTGGCGTGGGAAAAGGGCCTGCCCGCGCCGCGCTGGTACGACCGCAACGACCTGCGCATCTCCAACCCGCTGTTTGCGAAGCGCGTGCTGGGGGAGGGGAAGTGAGCACGCTACATCGGCTCCTGTCGCCCGCGCATGACATCCTCCACCGCGCGCTGCTGCGGCGATCCGTAGCGCGGCGTCTGGTCGCGCACGGTGCAGGACGCGCTTTGCTCACAGACCCCGGTGGCAAAGGTATTGAGTCCCTCGCCGGACATGCACGCCGAAGCGAGCAGCAGTGGCGCGACGAGCAGCAGACGAAGTTTCATGTGACGACCCCCGATTGATGCCACCCGGATCGCACGTCGCGGCGCGGCGTTCCTCCGACAGGATCAGACAGAGAGAATGATGGACCAGCAATTCGACCTCACCGACGACCAGCGCGCGATTCAGGAGATGGCGCAGCGCTTCACTGCCGACGCAATCACCCCGCATGCGGCGGAATGGGACGAGAAACATATCTTCCCGCGTGAGACGGTGAAGGCCGCCGCCGAGCTCGGCTTCGGCGCGATCTATGTCAGCGAAGAAAGCGGCGGGATCGGCCTCGGTCGGCTTGAAGCGGCGCTGATCATGGAGGCGATGGCCTATGGCTGCCCCGCGACCAGCGCGTTCATCTCGATCCACAATATGGCCGCGTGGATGATCGATCGCTTCGGGTCGCAGACGGTGAAGGACAAGTATCTCCCGCAACTCGTCACCGCCGACTGGCTGGCCAGCTATTGCCTGACCGAACCGTCCTCGGGCTCCGACGCCGCCGCGCTCAAGACCACCGCCAAGCGCGACGGGGATCATTTCATCGTCAACGGGTCGAAGCAGTTCATCTCCGGCGCGGGCGAGAATGAACTGTACGTCACGATGGTCCGCACCGGCGCCGATGGCCCCAAGGGCATCTCGTGCCTCGCCATCGAAAAGGACATGCCGGGCGTCAGCTTCGGTGCGAACGAGCGCAAGCTCGGCTGGCATGCGCAGCCGACGCGGCAGGTGATGTTCGACAATGTCCGCGTGCCAGTCGAAAACATGATCGGCGGCGAGGGCGAAGGCTTCCGCATCGCGATGATGGGCCTCGACGGCGGACGCCTCAACATCGGCGCTTGCTCGCTCGGCGGGGCGCAGCGCTGCCTCGATGAAGCAATTGTCTATACAAAAGACCGCAAGCAGTTCGGAACAGCGGTGGCCGAGTTCCAGAACACCCAGTTCATGCTCGCCGACATGGCGACCGAGCTGGAGGCGGCGCGCGCGTTGCTCTACCTCGCCGCCGCCAAGGTCACTGCCAACGCACCCGACAAGACCAAGTTCGCCGCGATGGCCAAGCGCTTTGCCACCGACACTGGATCGAGCGTGGTCGATCGCGCGCTGCAGCTGCATGGCGGCTATGGCTATCTGATGGATTACCCGATCGAACGCTTCTGGCGCGACCTGCGCGTCCATTCGATCCTGGAGGGGACCAATCAGGTGATGCGCATGATTGTCGGGCGGGAGCTGGTGCGCCAATGAGCCTGCACGCAAATGACGACGTCCTGATCTCCGTCGAGGGCAGGGTCGGTCGCATCCGCCTCAACCGGCCCAAGGCGATCCATGCGCTCAACACCGGCATGTGCGCCGCGATCCTCGAAGCGCTGACCGCGTGGCGCAGCGACACGGCGGTCGAGGCGGTGATGATCGACCATGCCCCCTCGCCGGATGGCGACCCCAAATACTCGCGCGGCTTCTGCGCGGGCGGCGACATCCGCATGCTCGCCACCAGCGGCGCGGACGATGGCGCGGCGGCGCGGGACTTCTTCCGCGTCGAATATCAGATGAACCACGCGCTGTTCACCTTCGCCAAGCCGATCGTCGCGTTCATGGACGGGATCACGATGGGCGGCGGCGTCGGCCTCAGCCAGCCCGCGCGCTATCGCGTCGCGACCGAGCATACCAAGTTCGCGATGCCGGAAACGGGCATCGGACTGTTCCCCGATGTCGGCGGCGGCTGGTATCTCTCGCGCCTGCCGGGTCGCGTCGGTCAGTATCTCGCGGTTACCGGCCACCGTCTCGGCGGTGCGGAGTGCGTCGCGCTCGGCCTTGCCACGCACTATCTGCCTGCGGAGCAGCTCGCGGATGCAAAGGCGCGGATCCTTGCCGATCCTCAGTTGATCGAACGCATTCTGGCCGATCTCGCAACGCCCGCGCCCGATGCCCGCATTCTTGGTGACCGCGACGCCATCGACCGCCTGTTCGCGAGCGACCGGCTCGAAGAGATCATCGCCGCGCTCGAAGCCGATCCGGGCGACTGGGCGATGCAGCAGCGCGCGACCATCGCGAGCAAATCGCCGCAATCGATGAAGGTCAGCCTCAAGCTGCTGCTCGACGGTGCGACTATGCCGACCTTCGAGGATGAGATGCGGCAGGAATATGCGGTCGCGACCCGCGTCGTGCAGCGCCACGACTTCATCGAAGGCGTCCGCGCGCTGATTATCGACAAGGACAACCACCCGCGCTGGAACCCCGCCACGCCCGAGGGGGTGAGCGATCACCTGATCGACCAGATCTTCGCGCCGCTGCCCGAGGGTGAGGCGTGGACGCCGCGACAACAGTGACGAACAGGACCAACGATGACCGACTACAACACCATCCTTGTCGAACAGCGCGGCGCCGTCACGTTGGTGACGCTCAACCGCCCGCAGGCGCTCAACGCGCTCAACAGCGAAGTCCTGTCCGAACTCCTCGCCGCAATGGCCGCATTCGACGCCGATCCGTCGCAGGGCTGCGCGGTTCTCACCGGCAGCGAAAAGGCGTTCGCAGCCGGGGCCGACATCAAGGAGATGCAGGCGCAGGGCTTTGCCGACATGTACGGCCATAACTTCTTCGCCGGCTGGGACCAGTTTACCCGCACGCGCAAGCCGATCATCGCCGCCGTCTCCGGCTTTGCGCTGGGCGGCGGGTGCGAGCTGGCGATGATGTGCGACTTCATCCTCGCCGCCGACACCGCCAAGTTCGGCCAGCCCGAAATCAAGCTCGCGGTCGCGCCGGGCATGGGCGGATCGCAGCGCCTGACCCGCGCGGTGGGCAAGGCCAAGGCGATGGAAATGTGCCTGACCGGCCGCATGATGGGTGCGGAAGAGGCGGAGCGCGCCGGCCTTGTCAGCCGCATCGTTCCCGCCGCCGAACTGCTCGACGAAGCGCTCAAGACCGCCGCGACGATCGCGTCGATGGCGCCGCTGGCTGTGCTGGCGAACAAGGAAATGGTCAACGCCGCCTTCGAAACCGGCTTGGCGCAGGGCGTCCAGTTCGAACGTCGCCTGTTCCACGGCCTGTTCGGCAGCGCCGATCAGAAGGAAGGCATGGCCGCCTTTGTCGAGAAGCGTCCGGGAAACTGGACGGGGAAGTAAGCATAATTTCCTCGCCCCTCCGCAGGAGGGGAGAGGGATGCGCAGACTTGGTCTCGCGAAGCGAGGCCTTAGTCGGAGCTGGGAGAGGGGTGGCGGCTGCATCGCAGCCGCGCGGAGCAAAGCTCCGCTCTACCCCTCTCCAAGCTGCGCTAGGCAGCAAGCTGCCAAGCTACGCTATCCTCTCCCCTATCAAGGGGAGAGGGGATTGTTTTGGAGAGGAGCGCCGCAATGGCCCGCGTAGGATTTATCGGTCTTGGCAATATGGGCGGCGGGATGGCCGCGAACCTGGCAAAGGCGGGACATGACGTCCGCGCCTTTGACCTGAGCGAAGAGGCGCTGGCCCGCGCCAAGGCCGCCGGGTGCCTGCCCGTCGCGAGCGCGGCGGAGGCGGCGCAGGGGGCCGAGGCGGTCATCACCATGCTGCCTGCGGGCAAGCATGTCGAACAGGTCTATTCCGACAGCGTGTTCGGCGCGGCGGATACCGGCGCGATCCTGATCGACTGTTCGACGATCGACGTCGATACCGCGCGCCGTGTTGCCGATGCGGCGGCGAGCAAGGGGCTGATGGCGGTGGACGCGCCCGTCTCCGGCGGGATCGCGGCGGCGAGCGCGGGCACGCTCACGTTCATGGTCGGCGGCAGCGATGCGGCGTTCGAACGCGCGGAGCTGTTCCTGTCCGACATGGGCAAGGCGGTGATCCATGCCGGCGCCAATGGCGCCGGGCAGGCGGCGAAGATCTGCAACAACATGCTGCTCGGTGCGACCATGGTCGCGACCTGCGAGGCGTTCCTGCTCGCGCGCAAGCTCGGGCTCGATCCGCAGACCTTTTACGATATCAGCTCGGTCTCGTCGGGGCAGAGCTGGTCGATGACCAGCTATGCGCCGCTCCCCGGCGTCGGCCCGAAATCGCCGGCCGACAATGACTATCAGGGCGGCTTTGCGGCTGCGCTGATGCTCAAGGATCTGAAGCTGGCGATGGAGGCGGCGGAAACGGTCCACGCCGACACGCCGATGGGCGCGCGCGCGGCGGAGCTTTACGCGAAGTTCGCCGACGAAGGCCATTCGGGCATGGATTTCTCCGGCATCATCACGATGCTCGAGGCACGCGATCGCAACTGATCGGGCCCGGTTGGAACATGGCCGCCCCGGTCAGCAAGGGGGAAGACCGGCGGCGGCCACGATCCGGGTCTGTTATAGAGCGGCGCGCAGCGCGCCGGTTTCGGTCCGCGCTTATTGCGTCAGACGGATCAGCGCGGCGGCGTTGTAGAAGACGCCATTCACCTGAAACGTCATGCCGGATGCGTCCTGCGCGACTTCCCTGACCAGCCCGCGTGCAGAGATCGACACGGGGACGCTGGCACCGGTGGTATCCTTTGCGGCGATTTCGAGCGTGTAGGCTCCATCCGGCGCGCGGGTGCCGTTGTCGAGCGTTCCGTCCCACACCAGGTCGCCCTCCGACCTGCTGAGGTTGACCGTGTGAACGGTGGCGCCGGATGCGTTCTTGATCGTCGCCACGACCGTTTCGGCCGGGCGCGTGGTGGCATAGGTCCATTGCGCGGGCGCCGTCGCGCTCAGCCCGGCCTGATCGCTGCCAAAGCTTGCCACCTTGCCGACGACCGAGGCTGCACCGACCAGATTGTCGGACGTGAGCGCGGTCAGGATCGACTTGAGCGACGCATTCTGCTGGATCGACTGTTCGATCTGCGAGAACTGGACCAGCTGCTGGGTATATTCCGACGTGTCCATCGGGCTCAGCGGATCCTGATTCTGCATCTGCACGGTCAGCAGCTTCAGGAACATCGTCGAGTCAGCCGTGAGCTTGGCGAGGGCGTTGCTCGAATTGCTCGTGGTGGCGGAGCTGGCGGCAGTGGCGGCGTCGACGGCCATGATCGGTTCCTTCAGGCGACGAGATCGACCCGGCCCGCGCTGCGGACCTGGACCGGGGAGAGGGTGGACTGGGCCGATGCGGCATCGGCATCGGCGAGATAGGCGCGGGTCGCGAGACGGCGGCCCTGTTGTGCCTGCTGTTCGCCCTGCCCGAAGCCGCGGCTGTCGAAGCGCAGGCTCTGGTCGTCGGCGCGGAAGCCGGCGTCGTTCAGCGCACGGGTGAGGTTGTCGGCATCGCGCCGCAACAGGTCGAGCGTTGCGGGTTGGTCGGCGGTCACTTCCGCGCTCAGCTGCTTGGCCTCATCCATGCGCAGGCGCACCTCGATCTTGCCGAGCTCGGCGGGGTCGAGGCGAATGATCAGCACATCGCCCGATCCACTTTCCGTGTGGCGCACGATCGCCAGCCCGACATCCTCGCCGATGGCTGCGGCGCGGGCACGATGGGTCGGTTCGCTGGCGTCGGTCGCCGGCGGGGGCGAAGCCTGTTCGAGTGCGGCGAGCATGTCGAACGGCTGCACCGGGCCTGCGACCGTCTGGGCCTGCCCCTGCACGGGCGCGGGCGCCGGTGCGGGCTGCTGACGATTGCTGTCGCGGTTCATGCCATCGCCGGCGAGTGCAGGCTCGCTGGTCGCGACGTCGGTCGGCGCCGCGTCGGCAAGGAGGGTGTTGTCCAGCTGGTGGGTGTCGAGCGGCAGGTCGGCGACAGGTTCCATGCGCTGCAGATCAGCCGCTTGCGGTGCCGGGGCAGCGCGCGGCACGGAGACGCGTGCGATTGGGTCCGTCGCGCGCGCCGGATCGCTCGGCGCGGTGTCGGGCATCGCGGGAGCCGGGGTGGCAGGCGCGACGCCGCTGGCTGCAGCAGCGGTCAGCACAGCGCCGCCAGGCGGGGTGGTCTCTGCTGCGGGCGGAGCGGCAGGCGCGTCGGGGTTGGCCGGCTGTTTGTCCAGCGGCGCAAGACCCTGGCCCGAAACTGCAGCCGCGACCGCTGGCGCTGAAAGCGGTTGCGCGTCCGGCAGTGGCGCTTCGTCCGTTGCGACCACGGGCGTTTGGACCGGCTCGGTCACGGTGACGCGACCCGGTTCAACCGCAGGCTTGGCGACCGCGCCGACAGGTTTGCGGGTGGGTTCGGTGACGGTGACACTACCGGGTTCGGGCGCCGGCTTCACGACTGCGCCGACCGGCTTGCGGGTGGGTTCGGTGACGGTAACGCTACCGGGTTCGGGCGCGGGCTTCTCGACCGCGGCGACCGGCTTGCGGGTCGGCTCGGTGGTGGTGACGCTGCCAGGCTCCGGCGTGGGCTTCACGACCTCCCCGACCGGCTTGCGCGTCGGTTCGGTAACCGTGACGCTGCCGGGCTGCGGTTCCGGCTTGACCGGAAGCGTGTCGTCCTTGCGGACCGGCTCGACCGTGGTGGCGATGCCGGCCGCCGGCGCGGCGGGCGGCTGCGCCCCATTGTCGGGGGCCAGCAGGTCGGGCTGGGCAAGGAGCTGCTCACCGGTCTGGAGCGCGCCGGCGGGAATCGCAATCGCCTCGGGCAACGGCGCGACGACCGGCGCGAGCGGCGCGCCATCGATCGCCAGTTCCTCCGGGAGCGGGGTTTCCATAGGCGCCGCAGAATCACCTTCGACGAGGCCCAGCAGCCGCGCTCCGGGCGCAGTCGCGCCAGCAACGGGGGGCACCGGCAGCAGGCCCGCCGGATCCGGCGCGGGCTTGAGCAACTCGGCAAAGCCGGCGCTTCCGGCGCCTCCGGCTGCGGCGGGGCCGCTCTTCGATGCGCCGGCACCGTTGGTCACGGATGCGGCAAAGGGCAGAAGGTTCGGCGCCATAGATGGTTCATAGAGGTGCGGCGCGGCGTTCGGTCGCATCGCTTAGCCAATCGTGCCGAGCGCGCGCACCCGGGCGCGGGCGTGGATTTCATTCTGCGACAGCACCACCGTTGCCGGGCGGACCCGTTCGATCACGCTGCGCACGAACGGGCGGATCGTCGGATTGGTGAGCAGGCAGGGGATTTCGCCGCTGTTCGCCATCCGGTCATAGGTGTCGCGCACTGCGGCAATGAATCCCTGAAGCATCGACGGCGGCATTGCGAGATGGCGCTCGTCGCCCTGGCCCATGATGTTCTCGGCAAAGGCCGCATCCCATTCGGGCGAGAGGGTGACGATCGGGATCGCCCCGTCGCGCGACTGATGCGCCGAAATCTGGCGGGCGAGCCGGGCGCGGACATGTTCGGTGATCTGGGTGAGGTTGGCGGTGATTGGCGCGGCTTCAGCGATACCTTCAAGGATCGTCGGAATGTCGCGGATCGACACGCCTTCGCCGAGCAGGTTCTGAAGGATGCGCTGCACGCCGGAGATCGAGATGCGCGACGGGATGATCTCGCCGACCAGCTTGGCCGAGTCGGTATGCACCTCGTTGAGCAGTTTCTGCACCTCGGTGTAGCTCAGCATGTCGGCGATATTGTCCTTGACCAGTTCGGTCAGGTGCGTGGTGATGATCGTGCCGGCATCGACGACGGTAAGCCCGCGGAAGCCCGCTTCCTCGCGCAGCTCGCGGTCGATCCACAGCGCCGGCAGGTTGAACACCGGCTCGCGCGTCGGTTCGCCGGGAATCCCCGCCGGGCCGTCACCAGGGTTGATCACCAGCAGGCGATCAAGGCGGATGTCACCGCGCGCTGCCTCGGTCTCCTTGATGTAGATGACATACTGGTTCGCCTGCAGGCCCATATTGTCGATGATGCGGACCGAGGGGAGGACGAAGCCATATTCGGTCGCCATCTGGCGGCGCAGCGCGCGGACCTGATCGTCGAGGCGCGGTTCGCGCGCGGCGTCGTTGATGATCGGGAGCAGGCCATAGCCGATTTCGATCCGCACCGCGTCGATGGCGAGCGTGCGGGCGATCGGTTCTTCGACGATCGCGGCCGCTTCCGCCTCGGCCACTTCGGCCTCGCGCGCTTCGACACGGGCGCGCTGCTTCGCCTTTTGCGACAGATACCAGGCGGCATAGCCCGAACTGGCGGCGAAGGCGAAGAACGGGATGAACGGCAGGCCGGGCATGAAGGCCAGCAGCCCCATCAGCACCGCGACCATGCCGAACGCCTGCGGGTAGCGGCCAAGCTGTTCGCCCAGCGCGGCACCGGTCTTGCCCGCCTGGCTGCCCTTCGACACCAGCAGGCCGGCGGCGGTCGACACGATCAGCGCCGGGATCTGGCTGACCAGACCGTCGCCGACGGTCAGCAGCGTATAGGTCTGGAATGCGGTGCCAAGCTCGACGCCGTGGATCGCAACGCCGATGATCAGGCCGACGATCACGTTGATCGCGGTGATCAGCAGGCCCGCAATCGCGTCGCCCTTCACGAACTTCGACGCACCGTCCATCGAACCAAAAAAGCCGCTTTCCGCTTCGACTTCCTGGCGGCGTGCGCGCGCCTGTTCCTCGGTAATCATGCCGGCCGACAGATCGGCGTCGATTGCCATCTGCTTGCCGGGCATCGCGTCGAGGCTGAAGCGCGCGGCGACTTCGGCGATGCGGCCTGCGCCCTTGGTGATGACGACGAAGTTGATGACGATAAGGATGATGAAGATGGTGAGGCCGATCACCATCTGGCCGCCGATCAGAAAGTCGCCGAACGCCGCGATGACGCCGCCGGCCGCATCCGGCCCCTCATGGCCGTGCGCCAGGATCAGGCGGGTCGACGCGAGGTTGAGGCCCAGCCGCAGCATCGTCGCGATCAGCAGGATCGTCGGGAAGGACGACAGCTGCAGCGGCTTTTCGATGAACAGCGCGGTCATCAGGATCATCGCCGACAGCGTGATCGACAGGGCCAGGCCAAGGTCGAGCAGCCAGCCCGGCATCGGCAGGATCAGCATGCCGATGATCGCGATGACGCCGACCGCGAGCGCGATGTCGCGCGTCGCGCCGATGCGGGTCAGAAAGGCGTTCAGGCCGTCCATGGTTCAGCTTTCGTCAGGTGGCCGGGGCGACGGCGATACCGGCCTCGACAAAGGCCTTGAGCTTGTTGCGCATCGTGCGGACCGAGATGCCGAGGATTTGCGAAGCCGAGGTGCGGTTGCCCTGGCAGCGCTCGAGCGTCTCGAGGATCAGCGCGCGCTCGACCTCCTCGACCGTCTGGCCGACGAGCGAGGCGATGATCGGCTTGTCGCCGCCCGGGACTGGCGCGGCGATCCGCGATCCATCGGCCAGCACGATCGCCTCCGGCCCGATATAGCCGTCGGGCGACAGCAGCACCGCGCGGTGCATCGCATCCTGCAGCTCGGCAACGTTGCCGGGCCAGTCATAGCTGGTCAGCAGCGTCTCGGTCGCCGGATCGATCAGCGGGGAGGGCAGGCCCTGCATCGCGGCAAAGCGAGCGGCAAAGGTCGCGGCGAGCAGCCGGATGTCGCCGCCGCGCGCGCGTAGCGGCGGCAGGGCGATCGTCGCCAGGGCAAAGCGGGCGAGCAGGTCGCTGCGGAACTGGCCTGCTTCGACCATTTCCGACAGGTCGCGCCGGGTGCTGGCGATGACATTGGGCGCGCCGGGTGCGGTCATCGCCTTGAACAGGCGCAGCTGCAGCGCGGCGGGAAGACGGTCGATATCGCGCAGGAACAAGGTGCCGCCGCTGGCGGTGGCGACGGCGCCACGCCGGTCGGCCAGCGCGCCTTCGAACGCCCCGGCGACATGGCCGAACAATTCGGATTCGAGGACTTCGGGTGCGACGCCGGCGCATTCGATCGTGACGAATCCGCTGCGCCCCGACGCGGCATGGGTGGCATGCGCGACGCGCTCCTTGCCGGTCCCGCGTTCGCCGCTGATCAGGATCGGGGCATGGGCAGGGGCCATGGCGCGGGCGAAATCGAGTGCGCGCAGCCATGCCGGATCCTCACCCACCATCGGGGCAAAGTCCGCTTCGGCGATCTGCGCGATCGCGGCGGCGATCAGCTCGCGATCGGGGGGCAGGGGGATATAGTCGCGGGCACCGGCGCGGATCGCCGCGACCGCGCGCTCGGCCGGCGCATCGATGCCGCAGGCGAGCACCGGCACGGCAAAGCGTTCGGCGATCAGCGCGCGCATGAAGCCCGGAACATCGCTTTCCACGTCGATCATCACCAGCCCGGCGCCGGTTTCGCGCAGATGGGCGAGTGCCTCGGCAGGGGTGTCTGCAATCATCACCTCGGCGCCCAGGTTGCGCGCGATCCGCGCGGCTTCCCCGAACGGGCCGCTGCCGGCGCCGACGATCATCAGGCGAAGCTGCATGATCAGCTGTCCTGCCGCACGATTTCGGTCAGCGTCACGCCCAGCGCGTGATCGACCAGCATGACTTCGCCGCGCGCCACCAGGCGGTTGTTCACGAAGACGTCCACCGGCTCACCGACGCGACGGTCGAGTTCGAGCACCATGCCCGACTTCATGCGGATCAGCTCGCCGACCGGCACGCGCGCGCGGCCGAGTACGGCCTGAACCCGCACCGGGACCTCGGCGACGGCATTGAGCGAGGCCTGACCGCCCACGTCGCCCATCGGGCCGTCGGAGTCGAATTCCTCGAACGAGGGCGGCGTTTCCGTTTCGATCATGGCACCGCTTTCGGGCGTCTCGATCGGTTCGCCGGGGTCGGACATCGGGGTCTCCATCATGCGTTCATCCACTGGCGGATCACGGCGGTCGCTTCGGGGGCGTTGGCGGCGACCATGTCGCCGATCTTGCGCACCTGCGACGCCTTCACCTGGCCATCGACATTGTTGAGGGTGATGTCATGGTCGAGCAGCGGCACATTGGCCTGCCCGCCCTGCATCGCTTCGAGCTGCTTGAGCGCGTCGGGGTCGCCATCGGCGGCCTGCTGCGCGATCGCGAGCATCTCGGCATTCTGGTCGCTCGGCAGCAGCGGCGGACCGGCTTCCGCCTCGGCCTCCTTGTTGGCGCGCGAGCGGAGCATGCTCAGCACGATCAGGCCGATGATGCCGACAATCAGGATCTTGAGCAGCCCGACCACCTGGTCGGAGGTGAAGAAGCTGTACCATGCCGACTGGGCGTCGGCCGGCTCGGCCGGGGCGGCGAAGGCCAGGCTCTCGACCACCACGCTGTCGCCGCGTTCGGTGTCGATGCCCACGGCGTTCTCGACCAGCCGGGTCAGCTGCTGCTTGCGCGCCTCGGGCAACCCCTGCGCGCCGCCGTCGATCGTCACCGCAACCGACAGTCGCGTCACCTTGCCCGGTTCGCGCGTCACCACGCTGCGGGTCGAGCTGTTGGCATAGGTCACGTCTTCCGACGTTTCCTTGCGCGCCTGTTCGCGCGTGTCGCCGCCATTGGCGCCGACCGGCTGCTGCTGTGCTTCGGGAAGCTGGTTGCCGACCGTGGCGGCCTGTTCCTGATTATTCTCGCGCGACTGGTCGTCGCTTTCGACCGTCACCTGGCGGGCAATCACCTGCTTGTCGGGGTCGAAGACGTTGGATTCCTCGCGCGTCGCGTCACGATCGATCTGTGCGGCGACTTCGGCGCGCACCTTGCCCTGGCCGACAATCGGTTCGAGCAGCGCGATGATCTCTTCGCGCATCTTGGCTTCGATCTTGGCCTGGCGCTCGTCGATCGTGCCGCCGCCGGCCGCACCCTGTTCGCCCGCACGGGCCAGCAGGGCGCCGGACTGGTCGACGATCGACACCGATTCCGGCGACAGTTCGGGCACGGCCGAGGAAACGAGATAGCGGATCGCTTCGATCGTCTCGGTCGGCAGGCGCCCGCGCGTCTTGACCGTGACCGATGCGGTGGCGGGGCGGGCTTCGGCCGCGAACATCGCGCGTTCGGGCATCACGATGTGAACGCGCGCGCCAGTGACGGCGTCGAGGCTCTGGATCGAGCGGACCAGTTCGCCCTCGATCGCGCGCGTCTCGTTCATCTTGGCGCGGCTGGCGGAAACGCCAAAGGGCTGTTCCTCGTCGAGCACCTCATAGCCGATCTTGCCGCCCAGCTTTTCGCCCGCCATCGCCATGCGCAGCTCGGCCAGCTTGTCGACCGGTGCCATCACCGCGGTGCCGTCTGCCGACAGCTCGAACGGGACGTTCTGCGCCTTCAGTTTTTCGGTGATCGCGGCAGCGCCGGCGGGGTCCAGATCCGTGTACAGGAACCCCATCGTCGTATTCTCGCCGCGCAGCGCGACCATGGCGAGCGCCGCCATGATCAGCGCCGCGACACCGCCCATGATGATGAGCCGCTTGGCTCCCAACTGTGCGATCAGCCCTTTAACCTGCTCCAAGCGGCACCCTATCAGCCTAGCGGGACGGCGTGTCCCTCAGGTCAATTATAGATGCCGGGTGCGCGGCAGGTTTTGCCGGTGGGAAAAAATTGCCGAGCGGATCCGGGCGGGTTGCCGGACGCCACGATGGGGATAGGCCCAAACGTAAAACGCCCCCGGACGGGGGAGTCCGGGGGCGTCAAACAGGCGGAGGGGCCGGGCAGGGGAGCCGGGCCGTCCGACACTGACCTTATAGAGTTTTATTCGGCGGGACCGTCGCCGGCCGGAAAAAGATTGTTGAGTTCACGCAGTACCGCGGCCTCGCGCATTGCACGGTCGAGGGTCAGGCCGCCCTCGTCCCATTCGATCCGCGCGTCGCCGGCCGCCAGCCCCGCATCGGGGGTGACGTGGAGGTTCAGCCGGCGGCGATCATTGGCCTGACGCGCGGCAATCCGCTCCTCGATCTGCTCGGCCATGTCGGGATGGACGCGGACCACCAGCTCGGTGCCGCGGGCGACCTGGGACAGCGCGCGGCCGATGGCGTCGTCGATCGCTTGCGCGGGCGAGGCGAGCAGCGGGTGGCCGGCGAGATGCTGCGCAACGGCCAGCACCAGCTCGGCGGCTTCGCGCGCGGTATCGGCGCGAAACCCGGCGCGTTCCTCGACCATGCCCTCGACTTCGGAATGCAGCGCATCCATCGCCGCGAGCAGGGCGTTTTCGCGATCGCCGCGCGCCGCATCGAGCCCGGCCTGAAAGCCGTCGGCGCGGGCGCGGGCCAGCTCCTCATTCTGCATCTGGCGCAGATGGGCGAGTTCGTCCTCGAGCGCTTCGATCTTGATGACCAGCGACAGGGTGTCGTCATGCTGGACGGTACGGGTCGGCTCGCCATTCGCGAAGACGCGGTCGAACCCGAACGGCTTGGTACTGAACGAAAGGTCCATCGGCCGTCCCCTAGATGATCATCGTGTCGTCGCTCTTGGGGTCGACCAGCACGATCTCCCCCATGTCGGCGAGGTTCTTGGCCAGGCGGACCAGCGCGGACTGGGCCTCTTCGCAGTCGCGGGCGCGCACCGGGCCCATCGACGCCATGTCCTCGCGCAGCAGCTTGGCCGAGCGTTCGGTCATGGTCGAGAAGAACAGCGCGCGGATCGATTCCGGCGCACCCTTGAGCGCGAGCGCCATCTGGCGCTTGTCGGCCTGGCGCACGATCACCGCGATCGATGCCGGCAGCAGCCCGCCCAGATCCTCGAAGGTGAACATCAGCGAGCGGATGCGGTCGGCCGCATCGGGCGAGCGCGCGTCGAGCGCGGACAGCATGCTTTCCTCGGTCGAGCGGTCCATCGCGTTGAAGATTTCGGCCATCGCCTCGTGCGGATCGCGGCGCTGCGCGCGCGCGAAATTGGCCATGAATTCGGTGCGCAGCGTTGCCTCGACCTGCGCCAGCACTTCCTTCTGCACCGTTTCCATGCGCAGCATGCGCTGGACGACATCGACGGCGATGTCGCGCGGCAGGGCGCCGAGCACGCGGGCGGCGTGGTCGGACTTGAGCTTCGACAGGATCACCGCGATCGTCTGCGGATATTCGTTGCGCAGATAGCCGGCGAGCACGCCTTCGTTGACGTTGGACAGCTTGTCCCACATCGTCCGGCCCGACGGACCACGGATATCCTCCATGATCTCCTTGACCCGCTCGGGGTCGAGGACGCTGTTGAGCAGCCGCTCGGTCGTCTCGTACGACCCGTGGCACGAGCCCATCGAGGTCATTTCGACCTGGAACTGGTTCAGCAGATATTCGACGAGGTTGGCCGGGATCCGGCCGAGCTGCGACATGCTCGACGACAGCTCCTTGACCTCGTCGATCGACAGCTGTTCCCAGATCGGCCCGCCATGCTCCTGCCCCAGCACGAGCATCAGCGCGGCGGCACGCTCGCGCTGGTTGAGCCGCTTATATTCCGGCGGTTCGACGACCGGATTCATCAACATCGTCTACATCCCCTGCATTTATTCATGGTCACCGCGTCGGTAACGCGCGCGCCCCTTCTATTATGGACTCGAAAGGGGGCGAGCGGTCGCGTGAGGACAGGATGATGAATATCTCCTCGGGATTGGCAGGACTGACCTTGCTGGGTGGCGACACCAGCTGGTACTCGGCGTCGGGCGCGGGCCTGACCGTCGAGAGCAAGGCCGTGCGCGAGGCCAAGGCCCAGTTCACGCTGCCCGAAACCACGCCGCCCTGGCGCGAGGCCGGCGCCACCGGATCGATCTCGACCCAGGTTGCGACGATCCGGCGCCTCGCCACCATCATCGACAAGCCGTTGACGGGGGCGCGCGCGCTGCCGACCGACGTGCAGACCGCCTTCACCACCTGGAAAGCGCTCGACCGGCTCAACATCCTCGCCCAGACCGCGGCGAAGCCGGGGCTGTCGGCGACCGAGCGCGGGCAACTCGCCGCGACCTTTGCCAAGGGGCTGGCCGACCTGCAGACCTATATGGGCACCGCGCCGTCCGACAAGCTGGAGCTGTCCTTCGGCCAGCCGGTCCGCCGCGCCGAAAGCACGGTGGTGGCGCCTGGCACCGGCGGGCTGACGGTCAGCGTGTCGGGCAAGGGCGTCGTTGCCAAGCGCGACGAGGTCCTGTCGCAAATGTCGGGAACCGAGCGGTTTCGCGTCACGCTGGAACGCGGCAGCTCGGTCGATACCGTCGTGATCGACCTCGGCTCGCTGCCTGAACCGCCCACGCTCGACAGCGTCGCCAACCTTGTCAATCAGGCGATCGCGAACATCCCGATGCGTGATGCCGGTGGCAATGTCATGCTCAATGACGACGGCACGCCGGTCCCGAAATGGAAGGTCTCGTTCGAGCCGAAAAAGACCGAAAAAGACGGCTGGACCATGGGGATCAACCGTCAGGGTCTGGAAAGCGTGTCGATCGACCAGGTCGATGCGCCGGACGCGCTGATTGTCGCGACCGGGCGGACCGGGCTCGAGACGCCAACCGCCGCGCGCGTGCTGCGGATCGACGATCCCGAAGCGGCGATGACCAACAGGACGCTGGCGACGATCGAGGCGAAGGACCGGCTGACTGCCAAGGCGGTGGCGACGACCACCGATGCGGTCGCGACCGATGCCGACGGCTTCGCCTATGTCGTCGGAACCGCGTCGGGCGATCTCGACGAACTGCGTGCCGCCGGGACCCAGGACCTGTACCTCACCAAGATGGACAGTGTCGGCAATGTCGTGTGGCAACGCGCGCTGGGCGCCGCCGACAGCGCGTCGGGTGCTGCGGTCACGGTTGCGCAGAATGGCGACATTGTCGTTGCCGGCACCGTGTCGGGCAATTTCGGCGGCACCGATGCCGACGCCGACATGCTCGTCGCGCGCTTTGCCAATAATGGCGACGAGATGTTCGCCAGCCGCATCCGGTCGTCGGGTGACGATCGCGCGACCAACATCGCCATCGCCGATGACGGCGCGATCCTCGTCGGCGGGCGGTCTGCGCAGGGCGGAGGCGACTCATTCGTCGCCCGGCTCAGCGGCACCGGAGCGGTGACGCAGCGCGTGAAGCTGCCCGGTACCAGCGGCGACGAAAGCATCACCGCGATGACGATGACCGCCGACGGTCGTCTCGCCGCGCTGACGAAGGAGGGCGCGACCTCGAAGCTGCGCTTCCTCGATCCGGCCAATCCCGGCACCGCGCTCGACACGATCGACCTTGGCACCGCCGATGCACGCGCGATCGCGATTGCCCCGGACGGATCGATCGCGATCGGTGGCACGACGCTGGCGGCGCTGCCCGGTAGCCAGGTCAACGGCATCAGCGGTGGGCGCGACGGATTTGTCATGCGCCTTGCTGCGGACGGCAGCGGCATGGCGACCACCTATCTCGGCACGGCCGGTAACGAACAGGTCGACAGCATCGCCTTCAGCAATGGCAAGCTCTATGTCGGCGGCCGCACCACCGGCGATTTCGGAGGGACGCGTAGCGGCCCGACCGATGGCTTTGTCGCGCGGATCGATCCGGCCAGCGGCGGCCTCGAGAAGGTCACACAATTTGGCCAGCCGACCCTGCGCACCGAGCCGGTGCGCGTAGCCGCATCCGAAGGCGGATCGAGCAAGGTCGACGCGCTCGGCCTGGGCCGAGGTGTCGCGACGCCCGACGGCTCGCTTCGCCTGACCACGGGGTCCAGCCTGCGCGAAGGCGACGCATTCCAGATGCGCGTCGCTGGCGGCCCGCTCCGCACGATCACGATCGCCAAGGAAGAAACGCTGGCCAGCCTGGCCGACAAGATCCGCAAGATCACCGGGTCAAAGGCGCTGGTGACGACGCCCAAGAAGGACGATGGCGCCATGCTGCGCGTTGCGCCCAAGGCGGGGATCGACATCGAATTCGTCGCCGGGCCTGCCGGTCGCGACGCGCTTGAGAAGCTTGGCCTGCCTGCGGCACGCGTGTCCGGCATGGATCCGATCGACAAGAACGCGCCGCGCGTCCGCCCGGGCGGCAGCTATGGCCTCGGCCTCAATCCGGGCCTGTCGATCGTGGATCAGAAGGCTGCCACTGCCACGCTCGCCAAGCTGAAATCCGCGCTGTCGGTCGCCCAGACCGGCTATCGTTCGCTCTATTGGGACGATGGCAAGCAGGCGCTGGTCGAGGGCGCGCGCAAGGGCGGCAGCACCGCGCGCGAACAGGCTCAGATGGCAAATTATCAGGCGGCGCTCAGCCGCCTCTCGACCGGCCCCTCGACATCGATAGGGTTCTGACATGACTGATCTGATCGGCGGCATCGCCCGCAACATGAAGCATCTCTCGGAACGCCAGCGTGTCGTTGCCGAGAATATCGCCAATAGCGAGACGCCGGGGTTCAAGGCACGCGACGTGCGCGCGCCCGATTTCGGCGACCTGATCGATACCGGGTCGAGCAGCGCGTCGGTCGCGCGTCCGCGCGTCCAGCTTACCGGTGGCATGGCCGCGCTTGGCGCCCGTGCGCCGATCTCGGCGGGCAGCCTGATGCTCGACAACGGGACGAGCGAGACCAAGCCTGACGGCAACAATGTCACGCTGGAAGACCAGCTGCTCAAGATGGGGCAGATTCAGGCGGACTTTGCCGCGATGACCAGCCTGTATCGCAAGAGCCAGGGGCTGATTCAGTCGGCGCTCGGGCGCAAGGGCGGCGGCTGACCCGCGCAATTCTCGGGTTTCCGGCACGAAAAAGGGGCCGTCCCAGCCGGGACGGCCCCTTTTTTGTTGCGCGCGTCCGCGCCGCCCTCAGGCGGCGTGGCGCAGCGGGACCGGAATGTCGCTGTCATCGAAGCTGAACCGTTCGGTCAGCCGCGCCAGGGCGCGGGCCTCGTCCGACAGCGCGCGTGCCGCCGCGTTGCTTTCCTCGACCATCGCCGTGTTCTGCTGGGTTGCATCGCTCAGGCTGCCAAAGGCGGCGCTGACGTCGCTCAGCGCCCCGGAATGCGATCCATAGTCCTCGGCCAGACCGGTCAGCAGGCCATGGACGCCTTCGACAACCCGCTCGATCCCGTTCAGCGCCCCGTCGATCTGGCCGATCGCGGTGACTGCGCTGGACACCTGATCCTGGGTCGAGGTGAGCTGTTCGCGGGCGCGCTTGGCCTCTTCCTCGGACCGCATCGCCAGCTGGCCGACTAGGTCGGCAACGACCGCAAAGCCGCGCCCCGCCTCGCCGGCGCGCCCGGCCTCGACCGCTGCGTTCATCGCAAGGACGCGGGTCTGGAACGCGATCTTGTCGAGCCCCTCGATCACCGCATCGATGCCGCGGGCGCTGTCGGATACGCGCTCCATCGTCTGCACGGCTTCGTCGGTGACGGCGCGGCCGCGCTGGACGCTTTCGATCGCTTCGTCGGCGCGCGCCACGGTTTCACGTACCGTGTCGTTGCCGCCGCTCAGCCGCGCGTCGATCCGGGCGATGGCGGCCGATGCTTCCTCGATCCGCGCACTGGTCCGTTCGCTGCGTTCGGCGAGCTGCTCGGCGGCCTGCGCGATCTGCGCCGAATTGCCTTCCAGCTCGACCGCGCCCCCGGAAACCGCACGCACCAGCATCGCCAGCGATTCGATGGCGTCGTTGAAATGGGTCTGGATCGTCGTGTAGCCGGCCGGCATTTCGCCGGCGATGCGATGCTGCAACTCGCCGCGGCTCAGCCCTTCCAGCCCGGTCGCCAGCGCGGTGGTTGCGCGCTCGAGTTCGCGCATCCGCTGCTCGCGCTCGGCGGCGACGGCGGCTTCGGTCGCACGCTGGGCGGCGTCCTTGGCGGCGATCGCGTCGAGCAGGGCGACCACGCGGGCGGAAATGAAGATCAGCGCTCCGGCCTCGGCCAGCAGGATCACCGCGTGCAGCAGGATCCGGACAAAGGAACTGCCGCCGCCGAACACCCAGTCGGGGATCGCCATGCCCAGCACCAGGTGATGGACCGCGACCACTGCCGTTGCCGCGAGAATCGCCCGCCAGTCGCACAAGACCGCGGTGATCGCGAGCGCGGCAAAGAAGATCATGTGCAGATCGACCTGCCACGCCATGCCGCGAAAGGCGAACAGCATCACTGCGGGAATGGCGACGATCGCCATGCTTGCCGCGGCGCGCGAAGTCGCCCCGGAATCGCCTTGGTGCCAGAGCCATGCGGGGAAGGCGAGCAGCGCCGCGAGCGCGATCGCGACGGTCAAAATATCTTCCGCCCCGATCACGACCATCGCCGCCAGCGCCGCCAGCGACAGCGCCGCGGCAACCCCCAGCACGAGGGTCAGGCCGGCCTTGCGGATGCCCTCCAGCGTCAGTTCATCCATTTCAGTTGGTCCTTGCCGTACAGTTATTGGGACGTGCCGCGACGACGATGGCGCCGTGGCGCAGGCTTTCGCGCACGATTGCAGAGCGGTTGCCCCATACGATCAGCGATCCCGGAACCGGACCGGTGCCGAGCAGCCCGGCATCGGCGCGGGCGATCCAGCCGATCATCTCGGCGTGCCGGGTGGGGGTGAGCGGGACGATCATCATCGCCCCGTCGCGCGGCGGCACCGCCAGCGCAGCGGCGGGCACTGCAAGCGGTGCGGCGATCGCCAGAACAAGGTGGGTCAGCTGGGTCAAAGGCTCGCGTTCACCGAAATCGGGATCGCGGTATAGGCGCCCGCCATCATCCCCGACGCGCCATAGGCGGCGCTGGCGCCACCGCGCCGGCGGCGGGCATCGGCGGCAATCTCGCCCATCATCTCGTCCGAAAGGTCGATCTGTCGCTTGAGCGTTGCACCGTTCTCGGCACTCACCTCGCGCAGCCGGGCAGCGAGGTCGGCGAGTTCTTCGCGCAGTTCTGCCGGCAGTGCGTCGCGCCATTGCGGCGTCACCCGGTCGAGCCGCGCGACTTCGCCGTCGACCGCGCCGACGAGGCGCGTCTTGGCTTGGACCAGCGCCGGAATCTCGCTGCGGCGCCCGTGGCGCAGCAACAATGTTTCCTCCTCGGTGATCGAGATCAGCGAGCGGAACAGGTCGACAAGGTCAGTCTGCATCGGGATTGCCCCCTTGGAGCTTGATGATCGTATCCATCACGGCGGGGGCGAGGCCGATCCCGCCCTTGGCCGCGATGGCAGTGCCCAGATTTTCGGCGAGCACGCCGCGGAACATCTGTTCGCCATGGCCGCCGGAAAACTCGCCATCCTCGACGCTCTCGAGCATCAGCTGGGTCATCTGGCCGATGAACACCGCTTCGAATGCCTGCGCCGTTTCCTTGCTCTTGGGCGTCGGAACGGCGGGGGCGGCGCCGGTCGTGGCGGCGGCGGGCGTCGTCAGCGGACCCATCACTGCACCTCGATATCGGCCTGGAGCGCACCCGCGCTCTTCACCGCCTGAAGGATGGTGATCAGGTCGCGCGGGCTGACTCCGAGCGCGTTGAGGCCCGCGACCAGCGATGCCAGCGACGTTTCGCCGCCCAGCGTGCCGAGCGAGCGGCCGCTGCCGTCATCGACCGTCACCTGCGTGCGCGGCACCACCTGGGTCTGGCCCTGCGACAGCGGCGCGGGTTGCGACACCTGCGGCGTTTCCGCGACGCTGATGGTCAGGCCGCCCTGCGCGATCGCGACCGGGCTGATCCGGACATTCGACCCCATCACGACGGTCCCCGATGCTTCGTTGACGATCACCTTGGCCGGCTGATCGACCGTAACGGGAAGGTTTTCGACGCGCGCGATCAGGTCGACGACCGATCCGGGGAAGCCCGGCCCGGGCTTGAGTTCGACGGTTGCGGGGTCGAGCACTTCGGCGGTCCCGGCAAAGGTCGAATTGATCACGCCCGCGATCATGTTGGCGGTGGTGAAATCGGGGTTCTTGAGCGCCAGCTTGAGGCTCTGGGCGCTGCGCAACGCAAACGGGACCTCGCGTTCGATGATCGCGCCATCGGCGATCCGTGCGCTGGTCGATACGCCGCGGCTGATGCTGGCTGCTGCGCCCTGCGCCTTGAAGCCCGAGACCGAAACCTGCCCCTGCGCGACCGCATAGATTTCGCCGTCCAGCGCCCGCAGCGACGACGCGATCAGCGTCCCGCCCTGCAGGCTGGTGGAATCGCCGATGGCCGACACGGTGACGTCGATCCGCGATCCGGCACGCGCAAAGGGCGGCATTGTGGCGGTGATCGACACGGCGGCGACATTGGCGGTCTTGAGCTGCGAACCGCGGACATTCACGCCCATCCGCTCCAGCATCGCCTGCATCGATTCCTCGGTAAAGGGCGTGTTGCGGGTGCGATCGCCGGTCCCGGCAAGCCCGACGACCAGGCCATAACCGACCAGCTGGTTGGGCCGGACATTCTCGATATCGACGATGTCCTTGATCCGGTGCGCGCTGTTGGCGGCAGCGGTGCCGGGCACCGCCAGCACCAGCGCCAGCATCAGGATTCTCAAAATGTGCATAAACCTGTCCATCGTCTCCGGAATGCTGTTAATCTTCTTATAGAAAGAGAAAGGCCGTTCCGGTCTTCGCGGAGGTGAGAAGGAAGTGCAGATCCAGGGCGTCTCGATGCCGGTGCAGATGGTGCTGAACGCACTGTCGAAGGCCGACGTCGCCCTGCCGCTGGCACTCGCCAAGGCGGCCATGCCCGAAGCGCCGCCGCCGACCCAGCCCCAGGCCGGGCCGACGCTGCAGGCCGCGACCACGGTTCATGTCCTGCTCGCCGCCGGGACCGCGCTCGAAACGCCGCGCGACAAGCGCCGCCGCGATGCGCGCCCGGCCGCCAGGGGTCTGGAAATCCTCGAAAAACTTCATGCCGCACAGGTCAAGGGCGTGCCCGGGGACCAGCTGCTCGACGCGCTGGCGCAATGGGCGGCGGTGTTCGAAATGCCCGACGATCCGGCGTTGGCCGAAATTGCGCGTGACGTCGAACTGCGCGTTCGCGTCGAGCTGGCGAAGCACGACCGCACGGTCTGACCGCAAGTTTCAATCGATACGGTTAACGGCGCGACCGACCGCCGCGCGGTATCAGCCGGGCTGTCCGCCCCCGCGCGCCAGCTTGAGGACGTAGCTGATGACTTCGGCCACCGCCTGATAATGTTCGAGCGGGATCGGATGGTCGATCTCGGCGCTGGCGTGCAAGGCGCGGGCGAGCGGGCGGTTTTCGACCAGCGGCACGCCGTTGGCGGTCGCGATTTCGCGGATCTTCAGGGCGATGGCGTCGGTGCCCTTGGCGACGACGATCGGCGCTGCCATCGCGCCATGATCATATTTCAGCGCGACCGCATAGTGGGTCGGGTTGGTGATCACGACGGTGGCTGACGGCACTGCAGCCATCATCCGCTTGCGCGAGCGCTGCATGCCGATCTGGCGCATCTTGCCCTTGATCTTCGGATCGCCTTCCTGCTCCTTGTGCTCGTCCTTCATGTCCTTGAGCGACATCATGTTCTTCTTGGTCCAGCTGTAGCGCTGGTAGAAGAAATCGATGGCGGCGATGATCGCGACCAGCACGACCACGATCACCAGCACCTTCATGATCATCTTCTGCGACAGGTCGGCGATTGTCGCCGGCCCGATTCCGACCATGGTTTCAAAGCCGGGGAGGAAGGGCGTCAGCACCAGCGTGCCGATCGTCGCGACGATGATCAGCTTGGCCAGGGTCTTGGCGAATTCGAACAATCCCTGCGCGCCGAACATGCGCTTCACGCCCGACACCGGGTTGATCTTGGAGAATTTGGGCGCAATGCGGCTGAAGCGGAGCATCGGCCGCCCCTGGGCAAGGCCGCCGAGCAGCGCGAAGCCGAACAGGGCGCCGAGCAGCGGCAACAGCCCGCCGGCAAGCTCGCCCAAGATATAGCCGCCGAAGCTCTGCGCTCCGTCGGGATTGAACATGAAGTCGTCGGCACGGCCCCAGATGCGCGCGAGCGACCCGGCCAGCGATGACGCGGCATGCGCGCCAAGCCCGCCGGTGACGACGATCAGGCCCATGAACATCGCCGCCTGGCGCATCTCCGGCGCCATCGGCACATCGCCCTTCTTGCGCGCATCGGCGATGCGCTTTTCGGACGGGGCGAATGTCTTGGAGTCCTTGTCCTGTGTGTCATCGGCCATGGCGTCAGCTCCAGCCCATGTTCATCCAGGTCGCGATGCTGTTGGCAAAGGCGATCAGCATCGCACCAAAGGTCGCGGCAGTGATGGTAACGCCAAGCAGCAGGTTGAGCGGCTGGGCAATGAAAAAGACCTGCAGCGCCGGGGCGACGCGCGCAACCAGGCCGAGCACGGTGTTGAACACGATGCCATAGACGAGCAGCGGGGCGGCGAGCGAAACGCCGAGCGCGAGCGCATTGCCGGCGACGCGCACCGCGAGCTGGGCGAAGTCATGCGTGTTCGGCAGCACCCCGACCGGGAACAGGCCATAGGATTTGATCAGCGCGCCGAGCCACAGGTGATGCACCGCCATGGCAAAGCATACGACTGCCGCCGCGACGCCGACGAATTTGGACAGGATCGGCGCCTGACCCGACTGGCCCGGGTCGAACACCATGGCCGAGGTCAGACCGATCTGCAGGCTGATCAGCGATCCGGCGATCGAAATCGCCTGGTACATCATCCGCATGATCAGGCCGAGGCCGATGCCGATCAGCAATTCGACCACCAAGATACCGGCAAGCACGGCATCAGTGACATCGGCGATCGGAAGGATGCGCGGCGAGAGGAAGCTCCACAGGCCGAGCGTCATGCCGAGCCCGGCGAACAGGCGGATCTGTGCCGGGACGGCGTCTTCGGAAAAGACCGGCAACAGCATCAGCACCGACCCCACCCGTGCGAACAGGATGAGGAAGGCAGTGACCTGAAGCGGCAGATCCTCGATCATCGGCGCGTCAGCCGCCCTGAACGATCTTGTCGCCGAGCACGCGCATGAAATCGCCGAGCGCGCCCCCGATCATCGGAAAGCTGAGCAACAGCGTGATGCCCATGATGATGATCTTGGGAACGAATGTCAGCGTCTGTTCCTGAATCTGGGTGAGCGCCTGGAGCAGGCCG
The DNA here is from genome assembly GCF_031456015.1 of Sphingomonas sp. BE123. Lineage (NCBI taxonomy): Bacteria > Pseudomonadati > Pseudomonadota > Alphaproteobacteria > Sphingomonadales > Sphingomonadaceae > Sphingomonas > Sphingomonas sp. BE123. The sequence goes on from NZ_JAVDTW010000002.1 coordinate 1,412,465, forward strand.
ATCGCGACGCCGGTGAACAGCGCGGCGAACAGCAACGGTCCGGCGACGGTGAGCGTCAGGATCAGCGCGGCGCGCCCGATCTCGATGGCGGAATTGGCATCCATCGTCCGCGCCTAGATCTGCATTCGCATGATTTCGGAATAGGCGTTGACCACCCGGTCGCGCACCGCGACGACGGTGTCGAGCGCGACTTCGGCCGCGCCCATCGCGGTCACGACGTCGATCAGGTCGCCCTTGCCGGCGATCTGGCGCGCCGATGCGGTCTCGGCCGCCTTCAGGCTGGACGATGCATCGCCGACCATCCCCTGGACCAGCTGGCCAAAGCCGCCGGCAACGGGGGCTTCGCCGGTCTGGGCCGGGGCAAGGCCGTTGCCGCCGCGCGAAAGCGGGGCGACGCCGGCGGCCCGGCCATAGGCAGTGGCTGCGTCAAGTGCTCCGATGGACATGGATTTCCCTTATTTCAGCAGGTCGATGGTGCGCATCGTCATGCCCTTGGCGGCTTCGATGGCGCTGAGATTGGCTTCGTAGGAACGCTGGGCCGCCTTCATGTCGGCGGTTTCGACCAGGCCGTTGACGTTCGGCATCAGCACATAGCCCTTGGCATCCGCCGCCGGATTGCCCGGCTGATAGACGCGCTGGAACGCCGACTTGTCGGCAGCGACGCCCTTGACCGACACCTTGGTCGCGCCCGTCGCGCGATCCACCTCGGCGGCAAAAGTTGCCACGCGGCGGCGATAGGGATCGCCACCGGGCGTCTGTGCGACCGAGCTCTGGTTGGCGAGGTTTTCCGCGATCACCCGCATCCGCAGCGACTGCGCACGCAGCCCCGAGGCGGAGACCGAGACGGCAGATTTGAGGTCCATGATCCCGTGTTCCGGCGCGGCGGGCAGGAATTGCCCCCGACACTCATCTTATAGGCAAGATTTTCCGGGTCGGTCGGACCGGGGGCAAAAACTGCCCCCTATAAACACGGTATGACAACCGTTCTGGGAAATGCCGTGCTCAACGACGTGATGGTCGAACTGTCGATCGTGCTGGGGTCCACCCAGTTGCCGATCCGTCAGGTCCTGAAGATGAGCCGCGGCGCGATCGTCGCCCTCGACTCCACCGACGCCGATCCGACGCTGATCTATGTCAACGAGACATTGGTGGCGCGCGGCCGGGTGATCGTGAGCGGCGAGCATATGTCGATCGAGATTTCCGAAGTGCTTCCGGCGACCGGTGCGGCATGACCATTCTTGCGCTGCTTCGCATGTTCGGTGCGCTCGCGATCGTGCTCGGCCTGCTGGCCGGCGCGCTCTGGGCGGTACGCCGCTTCGACATTCGCCTGCCAGGGCGACTGGGGGCAGGGGGCGCGCCCGACAAGCGGCTGGAGGTGGTCGAGCGGCTGACCGTCGATCCCAAGCGTTCGCTACTGCTGGTCCGGCGCGACAATGTCGAGCATCTGGTGCTGATGGCGCCCGAGGGCAATGTCGTGCTGCACGAAGCACGGACCGACAGCCCTGCGCTGCGCCTGATCGAGGCGCCGGCACGCACGCCGGCAGTTGCCGCTGCGCCCGAGCAACCGGTCTTCACCCTTCCGGACGATCCGGCGCCAGCAGTGATGTTCGACGCCGCCCGCGACGGCAGCAACGCGCCCGGATCGACCCGCTTTCTCAGCAATCTTGAGCGCGTTCAGGATTTTGCGAGCGCAAGGCTGGCGCGTCATGCCTAAGCTGCTGCGCATCGTGCTGGCCGCGGGCTTGCTGCTCGCGCCGATGGCCGCTGCGGCGGCAACCGGCGGGGCCGGGGCGGGTGGAAGCGCGGACTCCCCCTTGGGCCTGCTCGGCGGGTCGATGAGCGGCAAGGCGATCGGCCTGGTCGCGATGCTGACGGTGCTGAGCCTTGCGCCCGGCATCCTGATGACCGTCACGTCCTTCACCCGCATCGTCGTCGCGCTGTCGCTGCTGCGCACGGGGCTGGGCGCGCAGGGCGTACCGCCGAACCCGGTGATCATCAGCCTTGCGCTGTTCCTGTCAATGTTCGTGATGACGCCGACCTTCGAAGCGGCGTGGTCCGCCGGGATCAAGCCCTATACCGAGGGCAAGATCAGCGAGGACGTCGCGTTTCAGAAGACGGCCGAGCCGTTCCGCAAATTCATGCTGAGCCAGGTGCGCGACGACGACATCGCCCTGTTCAACGGGCTCGCCGCCGAACCGGCCAAGACCCGGGCCGAGGTGCCGCTGGGAACGCTGGTGCCGGCGTTCATGATCTCCGAACTGCGGCGCGCGTTCGAGATCGGGTTTCTGCTGTTGCTCCCGTTTCTCGTGATCGATCTGGCGGTGTCCGCCGTGCTGATGGCGATGGGCATGATGATGCTGCCGCCAACGACGATCGCGTTGCCGTGCAAGATTATCTTTTTCGTGCTGGTCGACGGCTGGGCACTGGTCGCGGGAAGCCTGATCCGCAGCTTCGGATCCGGCTGACCGCTCGTCAACCGCGATGGCCGAACCGGCTTGCCGGGTCGATCAGCCACGCCGACAGCGTCTCGAACCGCAACGCGGTCAGGAACTGCAGCCCGGCAACGTCCTCGCGCTGCCAACGGATCGTCGCGTTGACCGTGCCCAGATTGGGAATGTGCACCGACAGCGTGCCCATCGGCAACGTGCGCTGAATCCCCTCGATCCGCATCCCGCGCTGGTTGATGTCGCGCAGCGTCGCGGCGAGCCGGCGCCCGTCATAGGTGACGAGCACGGCACATTCGGCGGCAAGCCGGGGCAGGCGGTTGTGCCAGCCTTCTTCCTTTGGCGTCGGCTTCAGGATCAGTTCGGCCGGCACCGGCGACAGGAAGTGCAGGCCGCACGCACCGCCCTGGGCCCATGCGATTTGCGCGTCGAGCAGATCGGCGCCGCGCAGTTCGAGCTGGACCTTGTCCCCGCGTTCGAGCGGCAGCGCGCATTCGACCCGCGCGCCATGTTCGGAAATGTTCCGCACGCGGCACACCACGTCGCCGCGCGCACTCGCCAGTCGGCCGACCAGCAATGTGGTGACAAGCCGCGTGTCCCCGCCGGAGCGGCGATCCTGTTCGGGTGGCCGGTCGCGGTCCCAGCTGTCGGGGTTGTCGCTGTACATTACGCGGGTTCCGCCTTGGTGATGGTCACCTTGCGGACCTTGTCGGGGCCGATCGCCTCGCGTGCGGCCTCGATCACCACCCGACGAAAATTGTCGAGATCGGGCAGCATGCCGTCGGCGCCAGCCGCCATCGGAACCTTGAAGGTGCGCAGGTTGATCGCATGCTGCAGGAACGGCAGCCGCGCAGTGACCGCGGCGGCATCGCTCTCGCTGACTTCCAGCTGGATCTCGAACTTGGCGTAGCCCGACAGCTTGCCGTCTTTCAGCACCAGCGGCGCCGTCATCTGCGGCACGGTGACGAACGTACCCGGCTCCTCCTCGGCAGGCTCGGGCTTTCCGGTGGCACCCGCCGGCGGGGCGAGGAACAGCGTCGTCGCATAGCCGCCGCCTGCGCCGATCGCGGCGCCGGTGATGAGAAGGATGAGGGGGAACAGGATCTTTTTCATCGGATCACATCTTGAAGCTGGAGTCTGCCGGGGTGGCGGGCGCCTCGCCCTTGACGATGATGGTGATACGGCGGTTTTCGGCGCGGTCGGGTTCGCCGGGATAGAGCGGCTGGCTCGAACCGCGCGCGGTGACGCCGGCTATCCGGTCGGGCGTGATCCCGCCGCCGAGCAGCACCGACCGTGCGGCAAGCGCGCGCTCGCCCGACAGGCGCCAGTTCGTCTCGGTGTCCCCGCCGGCGCCGTCGGTATGCCCCTCGATCGTCAGCCGCGCGCCGGACCGGACCAGCTTGTCCGCGACCACGCCGATCTGGCGTCGCGCGAAATCGTTGAGCTGCGCCGTGCCGGGGCGGAACATCGGCTGGCGGACGCTGTCCATCAGCGTGATGCGCAGCCCGTCCTCGTCCGATTCCACCTTTTGCTGCTGGCTGGCATCGCTCGCGATCGCGTCGAGCGACACGCGCAGTTCCTGGGCAAGCACGCGCATGGTCGCGTCGGGAATCGTGGCGGTGCCGCCACGCGCCGTGCCGACGCTCTGCGATTCCATCGCTGGAACGCCGACGGCCTTGGCTTGGTCGGCATTCTTCGCGCGGCCATGGCCGCCCGATCCGGCCTGTGCGCCGCCGGCGGCGTTGCCGGCGCTGCCCACCATCGGCGGGCCGGGCGAGAAATATTCGGCAAGCCCCTTCAGCGTATCCTTGTCCGGATTGCTGATCAGCCAGAGCAGCATGAAGAACGCCATCATCGCGGTCACGAAATCGGCATAGGCAACCTTCCACGCACCGCCGTGATGGCCGCCGACCACTTTCTTGACCTTGCGGATGACGATCGGGCGCGTGTTGGGTGCCTGGCTGGCCATGGTCAGTGCGCCGCCTGCAGCGCGGCGTGCAGCCGTTCGTGGATCTGGCCGAGACGGACCGGGGCGATCGCGCTGCGGGTGCAGGCGCCATCAGCCAGCCGGTCGAGTACGGCCGCGCTTTCCTCGGTGCACTGGACGAGCAGGTCGAACGCCTGGAGCTTGTCGAGATAGCGGTCGACGAAATGCTCGTCGCCGACCAGCACTTCGGCCAGTTCCTCGATCAGCGCGCGAACATGGCGCAGCTCGCCCGCGACCGCGCTGTGCAGCGTGCTGATCAGCGGATCGGTCGCGGCGGTGACGCTCACGGAATTGCGGTTCTCGTCCATAACTAAACCCTTCAGAACAGGTCGATCTCGCCGCCATGGGCGGGCATCTTTGGCGGCAGCGTGACCGGCGGCGGCTCGGCAACATAGGTGCATCGGATTTTCCCGTCATAAGGCCGGAACTCCACCTTGCGCGGCTGGGTGCCGCCGGTGTCGTTCAGGCCGATGGCGATGCCTTCGGTCTGCAAGAAGCGCAGCGCGAACGCGGCGTTGGCGGTCCCGATCCCGCCAAGGCCGGCGATGATGTTCGCGCCCCCATAAAGGTGCGCACGCAGCTGGGCGCGCTCGGCCCCGGCCTTCATCATGCCGTTGATCAGCAATTCCATCGCGTGCACGCCATAGCGCTGCAGCTCGGTCGCGCTGACCTTGTGGTCCGGGCTCGGCTCGCCCAGCAGGAAATGGTTCATCCCCCCGATGCGCCCGCGGGCATCGTGCAGGCACACGGCGATGCACGATCCCAGCAGGGTGGAGATGACCATCTCCGGCTTGGAGACGACCGCGAACTCGCCCTGGATGATCGAGATTTTGCTGGCGGTTGCGACGCTCATGAGAGGGCGCCGAACACGCGCTCGATCTTTTCCTTGAGCGCCGCCGGCGCAAAGGGCTTCACGAGATAATTGTTGACGCCCAGCGCCGCTGCCTTGGCCACGACCTCGCGGTCGGACGAGCCGGTCAGCATGATGAACACGGTTTTGGCCAGCACGGAATCGTTGCGGACTGTCTCGAGAAACTCGAGGCCGTCCATCTCGGGCATGTTATAGTCCGAGATAATCAGGTGCACACGATCGACACGCATCGCCGACAGCGCTTCGGGGGCAGTCGCCTTGTCGCGAATGTCCTTGAACCCGAAGTCCTGCAGGGCGCGGCGAATCATCGCGCGCATACTCGTCTGGTCGTCCACGACCATGACTCGAATGGCTGACGCGGCGGGCATTTAACGCTCCTGGTGCAGGCCGCCCCGAGAGGCGGCAAGGATTGCGCCTGCCATTGCGGACAGGCTGGTTTCGGTTTCCACGGCGCCGATCTGGAGCGCCGCACGGGGCATGCCCCAGACGACGCAATCGTCGCGGGACTGGCCAAAGGTTCGGGCACCGGTCTGGCGCATGGCCAGCATCCCGGCGGCGCCGTCGCTGCCCATGCCGGTCAGGATCGCGGCAACCGCGCCCTTGCCCAGCCGGGCGACCGAGTTGAACAGCATGTCGACCGAGGGACGGTGGCCATTGACCGGATCGCTGGCGACCAGCTTGATCCGCCCGCGGCTGCCGCCGTCGAGGATCATGTGGTTTGCGCCACCCGGGGCGATGTACACCGTGCCCCGCTGCAGCTGCATGCCGTCGGTCGCTTCGACCACCTTGACCGCGCACCCGCGGTCGAGCCGCGCGGCGAAGCTGGCGGTAAAGGCCGCCGGCATGTGCTGGACGACCAGCACGGGCGGGCAGTCGGGCGGCAGTTCGCCGAGCACGCGGAACAGCGCTTCGACGCCGCCGGTGGAGGCACCGATCGCGATCACGACATCGCGAAACGGCGCCTGGCTGCTCGCCGGGCTGGCGGGGCGGACCGCATCGCTGCGCATCCCGGCGCGGGCACGCGAACGCGCCGCACCCTTGACGATTGCGCGCAGCTGCTCGGCGCCGAGCGCCAGCTCGACCGGGCCGCCGGCGGGCTTGGCGATGCAGTCGACCGCGCCCAGGCGCAGCGCCTCGATCGTGACGTCCGCGCCCGCCGCCGTCAGCGACGAGCACATCACGACCGGCATCGGCCGCAGCCGCATGATCCGCTCCAGGAACGACAGGCCGTCCATTCCGGGCATCTCGACGTCCAGGGTCAGAACGTCGGGATTGAGTTCCTTGATCATCTCGCGTGCCCGGTGCGGTTCGGGCGCGGCGCCGACGACCTCGATCTCCGGATCACCCGACAGGATGCGCGTCAATGCTGCCCGCATCGACGGGCTGTCATCGACGATCAGGGCGCGAACCGGGCTCATGCGGCACCGTCCGTGCGCTGATAAATGGTATTGCCACAGCTGCGCATCCGCGCGACCGCCGGGCCGATCAGCCGCTCGCTATGGCCGATATACAGGAAGCCGCCGGGCTTCAGCAGCTCGACCAGCCGCGCTTCCAGCTCCGCTTTCGCGGTGTCGTCGAAATAGATCATGACGTTCCGACAGAAGATCGCGTCGTAACGCTGGCGCATCGGCCAGTCGCCGAACAGGTTGAGGACACGCGCGGTGACCAGCGCGCGCGCCGCTTCCGCCATGCGGTACCCGCCATTTTCGGGCACCATCCACGCCTTGAGATAGGAATCGGGGATCCCGTTGATTCCGCCAGCGGGGTAAAAACCTTCTGCTGCGGCCTTGACCACCGGCTCGGAAATGTCGGTCGCCAGCAGGCGGACGTCGCGGTTGCGCATCCATTCTGCCTGCGACCGGTCGGGACCGAGCAGGGTCATCGCCAGCGTGTAGACTTCCTCGCCGCTCGAGCAGCCGGCCGACCACATTCGCACCGGGGCGCGGCTGGGATCGCTCTTCAACTGCGGCATCAGCACGTCGCGCAGATGGTCGAAGTGATGGCTCTCGCGAAAGAAGTGCGTGTGGTTGGTGGTCAGCGCCGTGACCAGCAACCGCAGCTCCTCCGGATCGGACTCGGCAAAGGCGATATAGTCCTTGAACGACGCCAGCTTGCGGTCGCGCAGCCGGCGCGCAAGGCGCGAATGCACCAGCACCTTCTTGGTCGGCGGGAGGTGGATCCGCGCCTCGGTCTGCATGATCCGCGCGATCGCTGCGAAATCGCTGTCGCCGAGCGGCGGAGCGCCGTCGGACAGCAGCGGGTTCGCGCCAGCGGGGGCAAGGACGGTGCTCATCAGGCGGCCAGGTCCAGGTGACGGGTGATCGACAGCGCGTCGAGATCGAGCAGCAGCACCATCTGGGGCTTGGGCTCGCTGCCGTCGCGCGAACGGGTGGTGATCTGGACCAGGCCCGAAATCACATTGGCTTCCTGCAGCTCGACATCCGGCGCCGGCTGGATCGCGCTTTCCTGGATCGCGACGATGTCATCGACTTCATCGACGAGGAAACCGGCCTGCTTGCCCGCGATGTTGACGACCAGCACGCACGAGCGGGCATGGATCGTGCTCGGCGTCCAGCCCAGCCGGTCGGCAAGGCCGACGACGGGCACGACATTGCCGCGCAGGTTGGTCACGCCCAGGATGTAGCCCGGAACGCTGGGGAGCGGGGTCGGCTCGGCCCATTCGCGGATTTCGATCAGCGAGCGCATGTCGATGCCGAAATGACGGCTGCCGAGCGTGAAGGTAACGATCTTGATCTCGTCGGCGGGGGTTTCATGTTCGTTCATGCTGCCAGTCCTCTCAGGAGGTTGCGGGTCTGCGGGCCGTTCGAGGCGACCAGCGCCTCGACGTCGAGGATGAGGGCGATCGATCCGTCGCCCAGGATCGTTGCTCCGCCCAGCCCGCGGATCGGGTGGAGATTCTGCTCGAGGCTCTTGATCACGACCTCGCGGCGATCGTCGATCGTGTCGACCAGCAGGCCGACGCGGCCGGCGCTCTCGCTTTCGACGATGATCACCAGGCTCTCGTGCACCGGCCGGTCTTCATTGGCATGCAGCCCGAAGACCTGGGTCAGGCGCCGCACCGGCAGATAATCGCCGCGCAGTTCGATGACCTCGCTGCCCGGGGTGGTCGCGCTGACCTGGCCCGGTTCGGGGCGGATCGCCTCGATCACCGTCGCCAGCGGCAGCACGAAGCGCTGTCCGGCGAGGCGCACGACCATGCCGTCGAGGATCGCCAGCGTCAGCGGCAGGACCAGGGTAAAGGTCGTGCCCTTGCCCGGAACCGACGCGATTTCGACCCGTCCGCCCAGCGCTTCGACATTGGAGCGGACCACGTCCATGCCCACGCCGCGGCCCGAGATGTTCGAGATCGTCGCGGCGGTCGAGAAACCGGGGGCGCAGATCAGCTGATCGATTTCCTCGTCGCTCAGCACGGCGTCGGCCGGAATGATGCCCTTTTCCACTGCCTTGGCGCGGACGCGGGCACGGTCGATTCCCTTGCCGTCGTCCGACACGGTGACGATGATGCGGGCGCCCTTCTGCTCGGCCGACAGCACGATCGTGCCCTGCGGCGACTTGCCGGCGCGCAGGCGATCCTCGGTGCTTTCGAGGCCGTGGTCGACCGCATTGCGGATGAGGTGGGTCAGCGGGTCGCCGATCTTCTCGATCACGCCCTTGTCGACTTCGGTCATCTCGCCATGCGTCTGCAGCTGCACCTGCTTGCCGGTTTCGGCCATCAGGTCGCGCAGCATGCGCGGCACGCGGCTGAACGCCTGCTTGATCGGCTGGGCGCGCAGGCTCATCACATTGTCCTGGATCTCGCGCGTCAGGCGGGCGAGTTCGGGCAGCTCGACGCGCTCCTGGTCCTTGGCGCTCAGCCGATCGGACAGGATCGAGTTGCGGATGACCAGCTCGCCGACCAGGTTGAGCAGCATGTCGAGCTTGACCAGATCGACGCGGATGGTCTGCGATGCATTGTCGCTGGCGCGCATCTCGGTCGCGGGCGGGGCCGCGGCTGCCGGAGCGGCCGGGACTGCGGCCGGCGTCGGCGCGGTCGCTGCCGCGACCTGTTCGATCAGCGCGAGCGCATCGTCCAGCCGTTCGCTGCGCGCATCTGCGGCCGGCGTTTCGACCGCCGCTGCCTCGACCCGCTCGATCACGATGTGCGAATCCGGCGCGACGAAGTCGAATGCGTCGCGAATGCGCGACTCCTCGGTCCAGCCGGGCAGTTCGATCGTCCAGCGCAGATAGGCCTGTTCCGGGTCGAGGTCGCGCAGCGGGGGCAGCGTGTCGGCATCGACTGCGACGACGCGGCCGCCATTATCTTCGAGCTCGCGGATCACCAGGATCGGCTCGGCGCCGGCGGCCATCGCGTCGCGCGACGGGCCGAACTCGACGCGCCACACCGCTTCGGCGGGGGCAGCAGCCGGCGTTTCTGCCGCATCGGCATCGGCCGGCGCGTCGAAATCGAAATCGAGTGCCACGGCGACCGGTTCGAACCCGAACGGATCCGGCTCCGCTTCGACTGCGGCTTCCGGCTGCGCCGCAGGCGCTTCGGGGGCAGGAGCGGGGGCCGAGTGATCGGCGTCGAGGATCGCCTGGATCGCGGCGAGCGAGTTGCTGTCATCGGGCAACGGGACGGTACCCTGCGACGCACCGACATGGTCCGACAGGATGTCGAGCGCGGAGAGCATGACGCCCACCGTCGCCGGGGTCGGGGCGATCCGTCCGGCGCGCACTTCGTCGAGCAGATTCTCGAACTTGTGCGCAAAGGCGGTCAGCGCGACATGGCCGAACGCACCCGCGCCGCCCTTGATCGAGTGCACCGCGCGGAACACGGCCGCGATCGTGCCGGCCGACACGTCGCCGGCCTGCATTGCCGACAGCCCCTGTTCGGCGGCGGCCAGCCCCTCGGCGCATTCTTCGAAGAAGATCGCCTGGATATCGTCCATATCGTCGCTCATGGGCAGACGCGGCGGATCGCCGCTCCCAGCTTCTCGGCCTCGAACGGCTTTGTGATCCAGCCGGTGGCGCCGGCGGAGCGGGCGCGCGCCTTCTTCTCGTCCGAGAATTCGGTCGACAGGACCAGGATCGGCGTGCCGCGGAATTCGGGCAGGCCGCGCACTGCTTCGATCAGCTCGAAGCCGTCCATTTCGGGCATGTTGATGTCGGTGATGAGCAGGTCGGGCTTGACCTCTCGCATCCGCTCAAGACCATGGCGACCATCATTGGCGCTTTCGATCTTGAAACCCTGGGCGCTGAGCGACGCCTTGAGCAGCATGCGCATGCTGGCGGAGTCGTCGACGGTAAGAATCAGCTTGCTCACGATTGCAGTTCCTCTGTGTGGCTCAGGCCCAATCGGTCGGTCAGACCAAGCGCCTCGGTCCTGGCCAGGAAGGCGGGGCTGGGGTTTTGGATGATGAAACGATGGCCATTCGCTTCAGCTTCGGTTCGGGCGGCCAGCAGCAGCTGCAGCACGGCCTGGCCGACACTTTCGACCGCGCTCGCATCGACGAGAATGTCGCTCTGGGCATCGGCGGCGAGCACCAGGCGCACCTTCAGCTCTTCCGCGGTCACGGTAACCCCGTGGGCGGGAAGGCCGATGATGCCGCCGGGCGACGGCGCCAGTTCAGGCGGGTTGGGCTGCGAAGTCACTCTTTGCCTCCTCGAGCGCGGATTCGAGTTGCTGGAAGGTCGGCGCCTTGTCCGAAGGCGTCGCGCGGCGGGCGATTTCGACCGCGACCTGGGTCGGCATGCCCTGAGCATGTGCGACGATCGCGGTCTTGGCGATGACGAACGGCTTGCCGTCCGCCTCGATCACCTGGCCAAGCTTGGCGGCCAGCGGGCCGACGAAGCAGTAGGACAGGAGCACGCCCAGAAAGGTGCCGACGAGCGCGCCGCCGATCATGGCGCCGAGCACCTCGACAGGCTGGTCGATCGACCCCATGGTCTTGATCACGCCCAGCACCGCAGCGACGATGCCAATCGCGGGCAGGCCGTCGGCCATCTGCTGCAGCGCGTGCTGCGGGTGCATCTCGTGATGATGATGCGCCTCGATGTCGTTTTCCATCGCCTCGGCGATCTGATGCGGATCCTCGAAATTCACCGTCATCATGCGCAGATAGTCGCAGATGAATTCGATCAGGTGGTGATCGGCGAGCAGACGCGGAAAGCGGCTGAAGATCGGGCTGTCCTTGGGCGAATCGAGATGCGGCTCGATCGCGGTCGCGCCGCCCTTCTTGAACGCCGACAACAGTCCGAACATCAGCGTCAGTAGGTCGCGATAGTCGCTGTCCTTCCAGCGGCTGCCCTTGAACGATTTGACCACGCCCTTGCCGGCGGCCTTCACCACCGACATCTGGTTGGACACCAGGAACGCGCCGATTGCCGCGCCGCCGATCGCCATCATTTCGTGCGGCAGCGCGTGCAGAATCACGTCCATCTTGCCGCCAGCCATGATGTAGCTGCCGAACACGCAGATCATGATGATCACGAAGCCGATGCCGTTAAGCATGTTGGTGGCGGTCCCCTGCCGTAAGTGGTGGTCCCGTGGATTATAGGGCGGGGGCAGGGGCGGCGGACGCGCCGGACGTGTTTTAGATATTTGTTTGCCACGCCGCGCGTGGCGCGACCGGAGGCGCGTGGACCACTCTAGATAGGGATAAACGCGAACGAGGAACCCGCATGTCGCTTAGCGCCTATCAACGTGCCCGCACGCTCGTCGAAACCCCGCGTGCTACCGAGCAGCGGCTGATCCGCGCAGTGACTGCGTCGCTGATCGAAGCGCGCGATCAGGGCTATAGCGGCGGGCGCCTGATGGAGGCGCTGCACTGGAATCGCGAAATGTGGGATACGTTCGCCAGCGCCTGTGGCGCTCCCGGAAACGGGCTGCCCGACACGCTGCGCGCGTCGATCATCTCGATTGCGCTGTGGGTCAACCGCCACGCCAGCGAAGTGATGAAGGGGCGCGAAAGCATCGACCCGCTGATCGAAGTCAACCGCTCGCTGCTCGAAGGGCTCGGCGAAGGCCGCATGGCCGCCTGAGCGCACGGACCGCCTGCTTCATCGGCCCGTCGCCGGCCCGCCCCGCACCATGGTGTGCAGGGCGGGCAGGGCGGCGGGCCGATGGCATTTGGGCCATCGGCGATCGCTTCAGACCGGCGCTGCGACCTCCGCCGCATAGGCCAGACGCAGTGCTTCGGACAGGCTGCTGACGTCCAGCTTCTCCATCATGTTCGCGCGGTAGATTTCCACCGTGCGCGGCGACAGGTCGAGCTGGTGTGCGATCACCTTGTTCGGCCGGCCTTCGATCAGGCCCATCAGCACCTCATGCTCGCGCGGCGAGAGTCGGGCGATGCGTTCGCGCGCCTGTTCGCGGCGCTGGGCAATCCCGTTCGTCTCGTTGAATCGCTCGAAGGCATGGTCGAGCAGGTTGAGCAGGTGATGGGGATCATAGGGCTTTTCGAGAAAGTCGGTTGCCCCCGCCTTCATCGCCTGAACCGCGAGCGAGATGTCGCCCTGGCCGGTCAGCATGATCGTCAGGAACTTGGCGTTGCGCTCCTGCAGCTCGCGCATCACCTCGATCCCGTTGCGGCCCGGCATCTGGAAATCCAGCAGCAGGACGCCGCCATCGCTCGGCTCGAGATTGTCGAGTAACGCGTCGCCGGATGCGAACACCCGGATGACCAGATTGGGCCGTTCTGACAGCAGTCCGTGCAGCGACTGGCGGACCGCCTGATCGTCGTCGACGATATATACGCTCTGCATTACTCCTCCCCTGTCTCCCGTCCGGCGCCGGGAACGGTAAAGCGGAAGGTTGCCCCCCCCGCGTCGTTGTTGTGCGCCGACATCGCCCCGCCATGTGCCTCGACGATCCTGCGACAGATCAGCAGGCCGATGCCCATATTTCCCTGACCCTTGGTCGATGCGAAGGGTTTGAACAGATTGTCCAGCTTTTCCGGGCACAGCCCCGGGCCATTGTCGGCAACGGAAAACTCGATCCAGTCGTCATCGATACGGCGGGTCGCGACCCGAATACTGGGCTGGGTGGCGGCGGTTGCACGCACGGCCTCCAGCGCGTTGCGCATCAGATTGACCAGAACCTGTTGGATCTGGATCTTGTCGGCGAACATGTAAGGCGCCTCTGGAGCAAGATCATAGCTGAAGGATACGTCGATCCGTTGTGATCCGACAAGTACCAAAGCAACTGCTTCGCGAATTGCCGTTTCGACCGGCTCGACGCGCAGATCCACTTCGCGCCGGCTGACAAATTCGCGCAGGCGCCGGATGATCTCGCCGGCGCGCAACGCCTGCTCGCGGGTCGATTTGAGCTGCAGGATCAGGCGGTCGTGCAGCGGGTCGGGAACGCGCTCGTCCTCCAGGATCATCTCGGCGGTCGCGACATGATTGGTGATTGCGGCGAGCGGCTGGTTGATCTCGTGCGCCAGCGCGGCGGCGAGTTCGCCCATCGCGTTGATCCGTCCGATCTGGGTCAGCTCGCTGCTCAACTGTTCCAGCTTTTCCTCGGTCCGCAACTGGTCCGACAGGTCGGTGATGAACGCGGTGAAGATGCGGCGGTCCTCATGCACCGCTTCGCCGACATTGAGTTCGATGGGAAACTCGGTGCCGTCGGCATGCAGCGCGCTCAAAATCTGCGGCTTGCCGATGATCCGCCGCTCGCCGGTGCGCAGATAGCGCGCGAGTGCCGCGTCGTGCCGGGCGGCATAGGCGTCGTTCATCAGGATCGCGACGCTCGATCCGATCACGCTATTGGCCTCATACCCGAACATCCGTTCTGCGGCCGGGCTGAAGCTCAGAATCCTGCCCTGTACGTCGATCGTGACCATCGCGCTCGGAACGGTCTCCAGGATTGAGCGCATTTGCGCCTCACGCGCAGCGAGCTGGGACGTCTGTTCGACCCGGTCGGTCACATCGATGCTTGCCCCGACCAGCCGGACAAGCTGGCCATTTGCATCATAGAAGCAGCGCGCCGAGCCCTCGATTGCCCGGATCGCGCCATCGGGAAGACGCAGACGGTAGAAAAAGCTGATCTGGTCGGCCTTGGCCCAGGTTGCCGCCTCAATTCGCTTGCGCAACATGTTCCGGTCGTCGGGTACCACCGCGCGCTGCCAGCCTTCAAAGGTGCTCAGCATCCCTTCGGGGACGCCCATGAACGGCTCGGTCCCGGCAAACCAGGTCAGCTGTCCGCTGGGCACGTCCATGTCGAAAATCCCGATGCGATGCGCCTTCGCGGCCAGAATCAGGCGCTGGTCGCTGTCCGCGCTCGCGCTTCGCACCTCATCCAGCGTCGATCCCTGACGCGCCAGCCGGATCACCGCCCACAACAGCACCGACCCGACCACCAGCGTGTTCGCGAACATCCCCCAAATCTCGGTGGACGCAGGAAAGCCGCTGTTGCGGAACAGGATCAGGCCGCCCGCCAGCACCAGCGCGGGCGCAACCATCAGTGCCGGTACCGCGCGCAACAGGATCGGGCGCGGACCATGGCCCTCGGTGCGGTACTCCGCCAGCGTCCGCTGGGTCGCCAGCAATAGCAGGCCCGCGCCGATCGCCAGTTCGGCCAGATTGGTCGGAATCGGAATATGCCACGGCAGGTCCGCGCTGGCTGGCGCGCCGCCGCCGATCAGCTGCCCGGCAAGGATCAGCAGTGCAAAGCTGATCACCAGTGCAGCGATCAGTGCGGCAATCGGCGCTGCCGGCGCGTCGCGGCGCATCAGTCCCAGAGCCGATACCGCCAGTCCCGTCACCAGCAGGCACGAGACCGGGCTGCCGCGTGTCTGGCCGGCCAGCGACAGGATCAGCATCACCAGCGCGCCGCCTGCGACTGCGGCGGCGATGATCGGGGCGGCGCGGTGGAGCCACGATAGTGGAGGGCCCAGCGTCAGCACGAGCAGCATCGCTGCCAGTATCAGCATGGCGATCAGCGAAGGGGGCCAGACCGGCGCCGAGCCCGGAAGCGGGCTGCTCAGCGCCGGAACCGCAAAGATGGCACCGGCCAGCCCGGCGAGGCAGATCAGGCAGGCGAGCGCAAAGCAGATGGCGGCCGCCTTGCCGCGCATCGTGCCCTGCGGGAGTGTTGAAACGCCCCTTGCCACAGTCTGCCCACCACCGTCCCGGTCGCCCCGGGCAGTGGTGACTTTAGCGCACATGCGCGACAGAACAACCGTTTACAGAAAACGCGCCGCAACCACGGCGTGAACATCATCCTGGGTCAGCGGGCTGAGCGGCAGGGTAAGCGGCGGCTGCTGGCTATGGCCGACCAGCACCCCGTCGCGATCGATCGTGACCGCCAGAATACGAAACCCGCCCGCCTCGCGCAGTGCGGCCAGCCCGCCCGCGACCGGATAGCGGTCCGGGTCCACGAACAGGATCGCCTGGCCGGGCAATCCGGCGCCCAGCGTCGCGCGGCACAGCCGCAGCGCAATGACCCGGGCGCCGCACCCCGGCGGCGGCTGGATCCGCTCGCCGGTCGGATCGTCGAGGATCAGGCCATCGGCGCCGGCGATCCCCCGCACCGCGAGCGTGCCGCTGGTCGTGGCGGCGAATTCGGCTGGCGCAGCTGTGGCGAGCGGCGCGCGGGCGCCGGCGGTGGTGCGGTCACCCGCCAACTCCGCGCGCAAGGCCGCGATCCGCTCGCGCGTGCGCCGCAGCCGTTCGCCCGGATCGGAAACCGCCGGGATCCAAGGATCGAGTTCGCCCGCGCGATGCAATTGATCGATGCGCGCGCGCAGCGCAGCGGTGCTGCCGGTTCCCATCAGCGTCGCGATCGCGGCCTGCGTCGCCGGATTCCAGTCCTCGAAATGCCGCTGGGCATTCTCGATCCGCGACAGATTGACCGCGGCGATGCCCAGCCGCTCGCCAATTGCCTGGATCGTCAGCGCGCGGTCGGTGGAGCGGATGTGGCGAACCGCCGCAGCGACCAGAATGGCGAAGCGCTCGCGTTCGATGTCGAGCGTTCCGGGATCGATGAACGGTGCCGCCCAGCTATCGATGGCAAAGCCCGGCGCGTCGACATCGACCAGCAGCGCGTCGGGCGCCACGCCCAGCACCGCGGCGATCTCCACCAGCTCGGCCGCGCGGGCAATCACCTCGCCGCGCTCGATCTTCGACAGGCGGATATAAGTGATGCCCGGCAGTCGATGGGACAGGACGATCAGTTTCTGCAGACCCGCGCGGCGGCGCAGCTCGCGAATGTGGTTGGGAAAGATGAACGCGCGATAGGGGTCGATCGGCATCGCCCCCGCGCCGGGCGCGGGTTTGAGCTTGACCGGCGCGTCCATCTCCACCTCCGCTGAACTATCCCAAATTGAGTATAGGATAGCATTACTGTCCCGATGTTCCAAATGTCGGGATTGCAGCGACTTGGTGAGGAAACTTAACTAATCTGACGCGCCGCCGACGTGCGCGGCGGATGGGAGATCAGCGCCCAGTTACCGGCCGGGTCGAAACGCCGCAGCGCGACCAGGCTGCCGGGCCGGGCGATCCGGCGGTCGAGCCAGCCCGGAGCGAGCGGCCAGGGGTCCTCCGGCGCCAGCGCAACGCCGGTTCCATCGCTCAACAGGCCGATGCTGTGCGGCGCGGTGCCCAGCGGCCAGCGGTGGCGGACGCGGTCGAGCAGCTGAGCTGCCAGCCGTTCGGCCGGACGCGCGCTGCGCGCCGGGGCGATGTCATGACGCTTCAGCCAGCGATCCCAGCTGGATCCGAAATTACCGTTGGCCCCGGTGCCCCACACCGCGATCAGATGGCCCGACTGGTCCAACCAGTGCCGGGCGTTGTGACAGAATTCGCGGACGACCTCGTCCAGTCCCGGTTCGATGAACGGCATCAGCGGTTCGGCGGCGGCGTGCGCGGTCATGGTGCTCTCGCGGATCATGGCGACGGCTCAGCGCGAACGGACAGTGCCGGGGGTGAGTGCGGCGTCGCGCTCGTCCCGATCGATCTCCGGGCTGTCCGGCGTCGGGGCCGGGATGACCGCGATCACCCGGCTCAGCCGGTTGTGCGGGGCATTGTGGTCGGGAAGCACGCTGCTGGCGACCGGTTCGACCGTGTCGCTCGCGCGGCGGCGGGGCTGGGCGCGGGGGCGCTCGAACATCCCGCCAAAACGCGGATCGTTCGCGGCGATGTCGGCGATCGTCTTGGCGGCGCGCTTGGCCACCTGGCGCTGACGCTCGCGCTCCTGCGGGTCGCACTCGACATCCAGGTCGGCGGCATCGTCGGACAGGCGGCGCGCAACCATGCGGCGCTGCGCGTCCAGCTTTTCCTCGAGCTCGGCGATCTCCGCCGGATCGATGATCGCGGCACCGGCGCGATAGCGGGGCAGGCGGGGGTCCTGAACCTGCACCGACCGGGCATTGCGGGCGCGGCGCTTCATCTGCTCCATCGCGACGCCGCGCAGATGCTCGACATAGGCGTCGAGCAGTGCCTCGCGGGTCTTGACGGCGAGATGCTCGCCAGCCGCCGCTTCGGTGCGCTCCAGCGCGAATTCGTCCTCGATCATGCTGTCGAGCGTGTTGGCTTCGCCTTCGGCCCCGACGCTGATCGCGTGGAGCGAGACGGTGGTCGCCTCGACCTTCTTCGCCGACGGGCGCTGGTCGGTCATCACGCGGAAACGCAGGCTCTGCAGTTCGCCGCGCAGCTGCCAGTTGACGAAGGTGGTGAACTGGGCGCGCTCGGGGTCATAGGCCTGGATCGCGCGGTGCACGCCGATCGCGCAGCACTGCTCGGCATCGTCCCAATGGGCGGCAAGGCCATACTGACGGATGAAGTGGCGGATGCGCGGCGCGAGCAGCTTCAGCACCTGGGCGAAGGCGCGCTCGCCATACACGCGCTGGCGATTGGTCTGCGCCTGACCGTCCTTGGGCAGGTTCTCGATAACGACGGCAACTGCGGCTTCGAGCGCGGCGGTGGTGTTCGACATGATCGTCCCCTCGATCGTCTTCGCCGTCCGCCATGAGTGCGTCGGCTACAGGGACATCATCGCCGTTTGCGGTAAATAGGAGTAAACCACTCCTATACGTAATTCCACAATATGTACTTCTACGGTAGTTTCGGTCTTACGCCGCGCGGACCTGTTCGACGAAGCGATGGACCTGATCCGACAGGGTCCCGGCCTGCCCCGACAGGGCGCTGGCGGAGGAGAAAATCTGCGTTGCGGCGGTCCCCGTCGCCTCGGATGCCTGGCTCACGCCGACGATGTTTGCCGACACTTCATGTGCCGCCTGGGCGGTCTGCTGGATGTTCCGGCTGATGTCTGCGGTTGCGCTGTTCTGCTGATTGATCGCACTTGCGATCGTGTTGCTGATCTCGGCGACCTCGCTGATCGTGCGCGTGATGTTGCCCAGGCCCGATACGGCGCGGCGAGTCGCGTCCTGAATCTCGCGGATCTGGCTTTCGACTTCCTCGGTCATGCGTTCGGTCTGGCTGGCGAGCGCCTTGACCTCGGCGGCGACCACCTCGAACGCCTTGCCCGCCTCGCCGGCGCGCGCGGCCTCGATCGATGCATTGAGCGCGAGCATGTTGGTCTTGCCCGCAATCTGGCCGATCAGGCCGACGACGGTGCCGATCCGCTCGGCCGCCTCGTCGAGCGCGCGGACGACCTGGTCGGTCTGCTCGGCATCGTGCACCGCACGGCTGGTCGTGCGGCTCGAATCCGCCACTTGCTGAGCGATCATCTGGATCGACGCCGAAAGCTGCTCGGCGGCCGAGGCGACGGTCTGAACACCTGCGCTGGCCTGTTCCGCCGCAGCGGCGACGGCGAGCGCGCGGTTGTTCGCCTCACCGGTATTCTGGGTCATCGTTTCCGCGCTGGCTTCCAGTTCGGTCGATGCGACGCTCAACTGGTCGACCAGCCCGGCTACCTGCGCCTCGAACTCCGCCGCGAGCGCGGTCAGTTTCTCGTCATAGGTAACCTTGTTCTCAAGGATATAGCCCGAGATGGCGAGGTCCATGTCGATCATCGCCGCCATGTTGATCGCGGTGCACAGGTCGCTCGTGCGACGGGCCGCGGCGCCGGTCAGGGTGCGGCCCTGGCTCCGCGCGGCAAGCGCGAACAGGTGCTGCAGGATGAAGCTGTAGCCGCCGATATACCAGCGCGGGCTCAGCCCGATCTTGCTGTGCATCAGCCCGATCCGCTTGACGGATTCGACATAGGCATCGTTGAACCGCCCGGAGAACAGAGCCTCCCAGTGGGTTGCCTGTGCCCGTGCGGCGCGCGGCATCGCCTCGGCATCGGTGAACATCGCGGCGAGCTCGGGCCAGGTGCGCAGGTTGGCGTAGAATTGGTCGAGAATGCCGGGCAGCGCGCGCTTCAGCGTCGGACCGAACCGGATCAGGGCGTCGCGATGCGCGTCGGTAAACCCGGCAAAGGCGAGGCGATCAACCAATTCCGCGCTGATGGACATGACGAACCCTTCGAACTCAAACTTGTCCTACCCATATAGGATAAATACCGGAGGGTTGGTCGGGCTCCGCAAACTTACCTAGATTTAAGCATAACGCTCGGGGCGCACGCGGCTGCCGACATAATTGTCCAGCCAGGCGCGGTGCGCGGCGCTGGCGTCGCCCGTCCGGGCAATCGCCTGCTGCGCGCGCGGCGAGCCGATCTGGGCGCGCAGCAGCAGCCCGGCGCGCTCGTCGGTCAGGCCGGACTTGAGATATTTGATCGCGTCGCCCGGGCCGAGATGGTGCGCCAGATAGGCGGTGCGGGCGACT
This sequence comes from Sphingomonas sp. BE123, assembly GCF_031456015.1. Classification (NCBI taxonomy): domain Bacteria; kingdom Pseudomonadati; phylum Pseudomonadota; class Alphaproteobacteria; order Sphingomonadales; family Sphingomonadaceae; genus Sphingomonas; species Sphingomonas sp. BE123. The sequence continues at coordinate 1,432,494 of NZ_JAVDTW010000002.1, forward strand.
GCCGACGGATCGCTGCCAGTCGCCACGCCCGAGCGCTCGAGCAGCTTGAGGTTGTTGCGTGCGTAGTCGGCGGTCGTTTCGATCGACGCCGTGGCGTTGTAGCGCAGTTGCAGCAGCTCGGCGCGGGCGCCGGCGCGGACTTGCCCGGAACGGTCGAGCCAGCCTTTCGCCTGTGCGGTCTGGTTCAGCCAGGTTCCCCGCGTTTCGGCCATCCCCTCCCAGGTGCGGCTGAGAAACTGGCCAAGCCCGGCGGCGGACGATCGGCTGTTGCGCGAATAGACATTCCACTGGCCGGACGAATCCTTGGCCGCCTCGGCGTTGACGATCGCGGCCAGTGCGGTCGCGGGAATGCCGGTGCGCTCCGCTGCCCGCTCGAGCGCCGGGGCATGGCGGGCATTGGCACCCAGCCGCGTCGCGTCCAGCGGCAGCGCGCCGCTGGTGCTTTCGATCGCGATCGCCGGCGTTGCCTGGACGTCGAACCCGCGAAAATCCGGACTGTGCAGATCGGCGGCAGTGATGCGGGGCTGGGTCGCCTTGCCTGCCAGTTCCAACAGGCTGTCGAGGTCGATCTGCTCGTTGCCCGGCAGCGGCTGGGTCTTGGCCTCGACATCGGGCGACGCGGTACCGATCGCGGCGGCCCATAGCCGCTTCTGGGCAGCGCCCAGCGCGTTGCGATGGATCGCCGCAGCGGTCGCGGCGGTGTCGGGTGACCCCAGCGGGCGGGTGTGGATGGTGGTCATCGGTGGTTCCTCCGGGCCTCGCGCGCGCGGCGCACGAAGCGCGATGCGGTCAGGTCGTCGAGCATCGCCTGCTCGGCGGCCTGCAGCGCGCGTTCCGCTTCGGCCTTGTACTGATCGGCAGCGTTGCCGATCGCCTTCATCGATGCATATTGCTGGGCGGCCTGGCGGCGCAGCATCGCCAGTTCGACCTCGGCCTCGTGGCGCAGCTGCTCGAGCTGGCGGCGCTCGGTGCGCGCGCGTTCGAGATAGGCGTCGCCGTACAGCTGCCAGTCCATCGCCGACAATTGCCGCTCGCGCACGATCTGCGTGCTCAGCGCGTCGTGCAGCGTCGCCATTTCCTCAAGCCGCGCGGTGGCGTCGGCGATCAGCCCCTTGAGCGCGTCCATGTCACGGTCGAGCGCGCGCAGCGCGGCGTCATAGGGCGTGCGCATGCGCTTCCTCCACCAGTGCATTGAGTTCGGCAAAGGACTGGTCGGCATTGCCGCGATCGCCCTTGCCCTGAGTCAGCATCGCCTCGATCCGGGGCGCGATCGCGACGGCGCGGTCGACCTCGGGGTTGGACCCCATCTTGTAGGCGCCGAGCCGCACGATCTCTTCCATGTCGGCATAGGTGCCGAGCACGCGCCGCGCGGCGAGCCGGGTCGCGTTCTGATCCTCGTTGAGGCAGCGGGGCAGGGTGCGCGACACCGATTTGAGCAGGTCGATCGCCGGATAGCGGCCGCGCTCGGCAATGCGGCGCGTGATGACGACATGCCCGTCCAGAATGCCGCGTACCGCGTCGGCGACCGGCTCATTATGGTCGTCGCCATCGACGAGCACGGTGAACAGGCCGGTGATCGATCCTTGTCCGGGCAGGCCGGGGCCAGCGCGCTCGAGCAGGCGGGGCAGCTCGGCAAAGACGGTGGGGGTATAGCCGCGCGTCGCCGGTGGCTCGCCATTGGCGAGGCCGATCTCGCGCTGCGCCATGGCAAAGCGCGTGACCGAGTCCATCAGGCACAGGACGCGCAGTCCCTGATCGCGAAAATATTCGGCGAGCGCGAGTGTCGTCCATGCCGCCTGGCGCCGCATCAGCGCGGGCTCGTCGGAGGTCGCGACGACGACGATGCTGCGGGCGAGACCTTCCGGCCCCAGATCGTCCTCGACAAATTCCTGCACCTCGCGTCCGCGCTCGCCGATCAGGCCGATGATCGCGACATCGCATTCGGTCCAGCGCGCCAGCATCGACAGCAGCACCGACTTGCCGACGCCCGATCCGGCGAACAGGCCAAGTCGCTGGCCGGTGCACAGCGGTACGAACAGGTCGAGCGCGCGGACGCCGGTCTCGATCCGGTCGCCGACGCGTGCGCGCGCGGCGGCGGGGGGCGGGGGCGCCTTGATCGGCTGGCGGGTCGGGCCAAGCGGCAGTTCGCCCTTGCCATCGACCGCGCGGCCAAGGCCGTCGACCATCCGTCCCAGCCAGCCATGCGACGGGCGCAGCGACAGGGCGCCGGGATGCAGCCAGGCAATCGTCCCCGAACTCAGCCCCTGCGGTTCGCGGAACGGCATGCACTGGGCAATGCCGGCCTCGATCCCGGTCACTTCCGACGGGACCATCCCCTCGGGCGTGTCGATGTCGATCCGCGCGCCGATCTGCGCGGCGCCGGCCAGTCCCTCCACCTCGATCAGCGCGCCGCGGACCGCGGTGACGCGGCCATAGCGTTTCTCCAGTGGCAGGCTGGAAATCGTGCGCGCAGTGGAGGACAGGCTGTGCACGGCGATGGCCTCAGGCCGCCTCGTCCGCGGGCGCGGTTGCGGCGTCCTCGAACTCGATCAGGGTGCGGCAGGCGCCGAGACCCCGGTAATAATTGCCCTCTGCCACCAGCCGGGCAAAGCGGACGCACGCCGCGCGGCCCTCGTCGCTCGTCATCGTCGGGATGAGCAGCGTGAGCTGGTCGATGACCTGGTTCTTGTGCTCCTCGGGCGAGTCGCCAAGATATGCCATCATCGTGGCCAGATACAGTCGGCGGGCCGTCGTCGTCGCCTCTTCCGGCGCCATGATCTCGCGCCCGCGCAGCAGCGCGACCTTGTTCTCGATCACCAGCTCGGTGCGGCCCTTGGCGCGCAGCAATGCGCCGTTGATGATCAGCGCCTCGCCGTCGCGCAGGGAAATTCGCAGCATGGGTTCGTCCTCGTCACTTGGGTTGCTGCTTTCATAGAGGGGCGGGGAAGGGCGCGGTCCCGCACCCGGAAATTTTTGCCCACCAGGAAATATTGGCGTGCCGCGCGAACCGGCCACCCTCCCGACTGTCTATCATGGCCATGTCCTGCCCGTTGGGGCGTGAACTGGAGACAGTCCTTGAGCCTTTATTCCGCTCTGTATGCCGGCGTGTCCGGCCTTGGCGCCGAAGCTACCGCAATGGCGGTCGTCGCCGACAATATCAGCAACATCAACACGATCGGCTACAAGGGGAACGATACCCAGTTCCGCACGCTGGTCAGCGACGGACGGGCCAAGTCGACCTATACCGCAGGCGGCGTGATGGCCGCGCCCCAGGCGCTGATCTCGAAGCAGGGCCTGCTTCAGGCGTCGAGCAGCACCACCGATCTCGGCATCGAGGGCGGCGGCTTCTTCGTCGTGCGTGAAGCGCTGACCGGCAACGATGTCGCCTTCACCCGCGCCGGCTCGTTCCGGCCCGACGAATTCGGCTATCTGCGCAACGCGGCCGGCATGTATCTGCAGGGCTGGCGCCTCGACAGCTTCGGTGAATTCACCAACACCGGCAACGTCGCGGCGTTGACGCCGGTTCGCGTCAGCGACCTGACCGGTGCTGCCGCGCCCTCGACCAAGATCGACGTGCGCGCCAATCTTCAGTCGACCGCACCGATGCACACCGGCGCCTATGCGTCGGGCGACATCGCCAATGGCACGGTCGAGCCGGCGTTCAGCCGCTCGTTCGACATTTTCGATGCGCAGGGCACGTCGCACCGCGTGACCATGGCCTATATCCGCACCGGCGCGAACACCTGGCAGGGCGAGCTTTATGCCGAGCCGGCGAGCGACGTCACGTCGGCGAACGGCGTGCTGGCGAGCGGCGAATTGCGCTTCAACCCGGACGGCAGCCTGATCCGTGACGACAGCGTCTACACCTCGGGCCTGTTCGATCCGGTCAACGTGACCTGGACCAACGGCGCGGGCTCGGTTCCGATCCGGCTGGGCCTCGGTGAAGACGGCACGATCAGCGGCCTCAGCCAGTTCGGCTCGGAATCGGCGATGATCGCCGCGACCACCGATGGCGGTGTGCTCGGCAACATCGCCTCGATCCAGGTTTCGGAAACGGGCCTGCTCAGCGCCGTGTTCGACAATGGCGTAACCCGCCCGGTGTTCCAGCTTCCGGTCGCGACCTTCCCGAACCCGGACGGCCTGACCCGCATTTCGGGCAACGCCTATCTGCTGTCGGACAAGTCGGGCAATGCGTCGATCGACATCGCCGGGGCGCTTGGCGCCGGCACGATCCGTTCGAGCACGCTCGAGGCGTCGACCGTCGATCTGGCGCAGGAGTTCAGCAACATGATCCGCTTCCAGCGCGCCTACAGCGCTGCGTCGAAGATCATCACGACGGTGGACGACATGCTGTCCGAAGTCAGCAACCTCAAGCGCTGATCGCTGAAACTGCGGGGGACTGGACGTGTCGATCGGGGAAATTCTGGGGGCGGCCGTATCCGGCATGAGCGCGGCGCAGGCCGGGCTCAAGACGGTGTCGACCAACATCGCCAATGTCGGCACCCCCGGCTATGCCCGCGAACGCGCGAACCAGTCCGCCTCGGTTCATGGCGGGCGGGTCACCGGCGTTGTCGTCGGCGAGCCGACCCGCATCGCGGACAAGTTCCTCGAAGCGGCGGTCTATCGCCGCGCCAACGATCTCGGCAATTCCGAGGTGACGGCAAGCTATCTCGACCGGATGCAGACCCTGTTGGGCGCACCCGGATCGGAGTCGGGGATCCCGGCACGGCTCAACGCGATCAACAGCGCGGCGATCGCCATGACCGGGGCGCTCGGTGCCGAGCAGAATGCCGCCGATTTCGTCGCGCGCGCGACCGATGCGGTCGGCACGCTGCAGCGGCTCGACACCGATATCTCGATGCTGACCGGTGACGTCGATGCCGAAACCGGACTGACGGTCGAGCGGATCAACGCGCTGCTCAAGCAGATCCATTCGCTCAACGATGCCGTCTCGCGGCTCGACGGGCTCGGTCGCAGCGCGGCCGGCACCGCCGACCAGCGCAACAATGCGGTTCAGGAACTCAGCACGCTGATGGCGGTCACGGTCCGTGAACAGCCCAATGGTCGCCTGATGATCGAAACCGCGGGCGGCGCGCCGCTGCTCGACACGCGGATGCGGCTGCTGTCCTATCCGACCTCGAAATCGGGGTCGGGCGCCGCGCTTGCCGAATATCCCGGCATCGATATCCGCTTTGCGACCGACTCCGGCGCGCTCGGCGCAGCGACCGGCGATCGTGTCGAATCCTCGGCAGTGGGTGGCAAGCTCGGCGGGCTGCTCGAACTGCGCGACCGCACGCTCCCCGGATTTCGCGACCAGCTCGGCACCTTGTTCACCGGGCTCGCCCGCGCGATCAACGGCGCGTCCAATGCATCCAGCGCGGCGCCGCCGCCGTCGCGGCTCAACGGCGCGACCACCGCGCTCGCCACGACCGACCGGCTCGGCTTCACCGGCGCCAGCATCTTTGCGGTCATGGGTTCCGACGGCACGATCGTGGCACGCACGCGGGTCGATTTCTACGCGCTCGGCCCCGGCGCGACCGTTGCCGATGCGGTTGCGGCGATCAACGCCGGCCTCGGCGGCGCCGGCACTGCCAGCTTCACCGACGGGCGGCTGACGATCGACGCCGTCGGGGTCGGACGCGGCGTCGCCGTGGCGGACGATCCGCTGACCCCGTCGAACCGCGGCGGGACCGGCTTCAGCCAGTATTTCGGACTCAACGACGTCATCCGCACCGAAGGCGCGCTGATGGTGCCTGCCGGCTTTGCCAGCGGCGATCCGCACGGCTTTGCCGATGGCAGCACGTCGGACATCATGCTGCGCGATTCCTCCGGCCGTGTCATCGCCCGGACCACGCTGACCGCCACCGGCGGCGGGACGATGGGCGACCTCGTCACCCAGCTCAATGCGAGCGAGGTCGCCAGCTACGGCACCTTCTCGATCGACTCGAGCGGGCGATTCCGGTTCGACCAGGCCGCCGGCGTAACCGGGACCAGCATCTCGATCCCGTCGGACTCCACCGGGCGCTACGGCACCGGGATTTCGTTCAGCGCGCTCTCGGGACTGACCGGCAGCACCAGCGGCCTCGCCGCCGGGCAGGTCTCGCCCGAATTCCGCAACAGCCCCGGTCGTCTGCCGCTCGCGGTGTTCGATACCGATGCGGTGGTGGGGGAGCGCGGCGTGCTCGCGTCCGACACCCGCGCCGCCCAATTCTATGCCGACAGCTTCGGCAAGGTCACCGACCTTGGCAAGGAAGGCAATGTCACGCTCGAGCGCTACGCTTCGCTGATCCTTGGCGAAACCGGCACCACCGCCGCGAACGCCCAGACGCGCTACGAAGACGCCAGCGCGCGCAGCCAGGACGCGATCACGCGTCGCGACACCTATTCGGGCGTCAACATCGACGAGGAACTGTCGATGATGATCGTGCTCCAGAACAGCTATTCCGCCGCAGCCCGCGTCGTGCGCGTGGCCGATGAAATGTACCAGGCCCTGCTCGGGACCGTGGGTTGAGGATCTGACCGATGCGCGTCGCTACCATTCCGCTCCAGCAGACCACGGCCTTTTCGATCCAGCGCACGCAGGGCAAGCTGGCCGAAACCCAGGCGCAGTTGTCGACCGGCAAGAAAGCGCCCGATCTCGCCGCGCTCGGCAGCGAGGCGGTGCGCACGCTGTCGGCGCACACGCTGCTCGCCAAGCAGGAATCGCACGCGCAGAACGCGACCCGGCTCGGCACCACGCTCAGCCTGTACGAAACCTCGATCACCGCGATCGAAAACGGATCGATGGAGCTGGGCAACCGGCTGTCGCTGGCCGTCGGCACCGGCGAGGCCGCCGGCCTCGGCGAGGCAATTTCGGCTGCGTTCGATCAGTTCCGCTCGATGCTCAACACCTCCGAAGGCGGGCTGCCGCTGTTCGGCGGCGGCATCGCGACCACGCCCTATACCCCGTCCAAGATCGAGGATCTGGTCGGCACCGTGCCGGCGGATCATTTTGTCGATGGCAAGGCGATCGCCCGGGCGCGTGTCGGCGACGGTCTCGACCTCAACTATGGCATCACCGCCACCGAGCTCGGCACGGCGATGACCGAAGTCTATCGCAAGCTGCAGGAGGCGGGTCCGTTCGGTGAACTGCTCACCGACGCTCAGAAAACGGCGCTGACCGATATCAAGATCGAGCTTGATGCCGCCGTCACCGACATCCGCCGTGTGAACTCCGAGAACGGCCGACGCCTGGCGCAGACCGAGACCCTGGTCGATCGCGCCAACGAACGCGCGCTGGTGCTCAAGGACGTGATCAGCCGCAACGAGGATGCCGACCTGGCACAGGTCGCGATGGACCTCGCCCTGCACAAGACGACGCTGGAGGCGAGCTATTCGGTCTTCAGCCAGCTCAGCGATCTGAGCCTGCTCAACTACCTGCGATAAAGCGAAGAATGCGATCTGCGGCGCGGACGACAAACTCCGGCGCGATGCGGAACCGGCAGAAAGAGAGAATTTGATGAACGCCTTCACCAATTTGAAGATCGCCTACAAGATCGCGGCGCTGATGCTCATGCTCGGCGCGGTCACGCTCGCCCTGGTGCTCAACGGCGTTACTTCGATCCGCTCGGTCGATCGCAGCTATTCGCAGCTGACCGACGTCACCCTGCCCAACAATGTCGAGCTCGCCCGAGCCTATCAGGGGACGATCGACATGACCCTGGCCGGCTATCACGTCATGGCCTATCCCGGCGGCAGCGCCGAGGGGAAAGCGGCGGTTGCGCGCGAAAAGCAGGTCTATGACGAAACGCAGAAGCGTCTGCGCGACATGGCCGCAGCCGAGCCCGAGACCAAGGCGACGATCGACGGCATCACTGCCCAGATTGACGGGCTGCACCGGACGGTGGGTGAGGCAATGGCTTTTGGCTCCGTCAATCGCAACGAAGAGGCGCGCCTGAAGCTCGCCGAAGCTGATGCGCTCGCGCTCAAGATTCGTGCGGATCTGCGCCAGTTCACGCGCGATCGTGCGGAAAAGGCGACGGCGGACGCCCACGCGCTCACCGCGTCGACCAACACCACGGTCACGACGATGCTGCTCGTCGGTCTGCTCGGCCTCGCGGTCGCGGTCGGCCTTGGCATCTTCATCGCGCGCCGCACCATCATCGCGCCGCTGCTCGGGGTGGAGGGCGCGATGCGCACGCTGGCCGGCGGCAACAACAACGTCGCGGTCGAGGGGACCGACCGTCGCGACGAAGTGGGCGCAATGGCCCAGGCAGTGCTCGTCTTCCGCGACGCGGCACAGGAACAGGAGCGCGCGCAGGTTGCAAAGGCCGCCGCCGATGCCGAACAGCAACAGGTCATCGACACCGTGTCGGCGCATCTCGAGGCGCTCGCGCAGGGCGACCTCAGCCGCCCGATCAACGCCCAGTTCACCGGCCCCTATGTCGCGCTCAAGGACAATTTCAACAACGCCATCACCTCGCTGCGCGACCTGATCGTCTCGGTTACCGAAAGCGTCCGCTCGATCAGCTCGGGATCGACCGAGATCCAGGCGGCGTCCGAGGATCTGGCGCGGCGCACCGAAAGCGCGGCAGCGTCGCTCGAGGAAACTTCGGCCGCGATTGCCCAGATCAACGATCGCCTGCGCACCGGCGCCGAATCCGCCAGCCGCACCGTCGGCCGCGCCGATCAGGCGATGGCGACGGTCGGCACGGGCCGCGGTACCGCCGAGGAAGCGGTCTCGGCGATGGGCCGCGTCGCCGACAGCGCCAAGGGCATCGACAGCGTGATCGAGGGTCTCGACAAGATCGCGTTCCAGACCCGCGTCCTTGCGATGAACGCCGCGGTGGAAGCGGGCCGCGCCGGCGAGGCTGGCCGTGGCTTTGCGGTCGTCGCCGATCTCGTCGGCCAGCTCGCCATGCGCTCGGAGGAAGAGGCCAAGCGTGCGCGCGAACAGCTGACCACGACCCAGAATGACGTCGAGATCGCGGTTGGCGCGGTTGAGCGCGTCGATGGCGCGCTGGTCGGTATCTCGGCCGACGTGACTGCGGTTCACGAACTGCTCAGCGCCATGGCGCAGGACAATCAGGCGCAGGCAGCAGCCATCCAGCAGATCGCTTCGGCGATCGGCACGATGGACGAATCGACCCAGCAGAATGCGGCGATGGTCGAAGAGACGTCGGCCGCTGCGCGCAGCCTCAATTCCGAGGTTCGCCTGCTCGGCGATCGCGCCGCCACCTTCCGTACCGGTAGCGAAGGTCCGGCGCGTGCGATCCCGGCGGCCCCCGTGCCGATGCCTGCCAAGCCCAAGGCCGCCGCACCGGCGCCTGCCAAGCCCAAGCCCCAGCCCCAGCCCAAGCCGGCGCTCAAGGCCGCCGCCGGCGGTAACGCTGGTGCCATGTACCAGTCGCCGATCAAGCCGCTGCCGGCTGCAGCGATCCCTGCGCTGGTCCGTCGCAACGACGATTGGGACGAATTCTGATCGGATCCCCAGACCGGCCGGGCTCTGCTTCCGGCCGGATCGACACCTGACGGCGGCATCCCTGCGGATGCCGCCGTTTTTGTATGCGCCGCTGGCTCAGGGCCGGGTTCCGCGCGATCGGAACGCAGGCGTCAGCAATCGGCCCGCGCCGTTGCGGCGCATCCGGATTGCAACGATCGGATGGGGAGGGGGCTGCGGCTCAGCCGCGGCCGAGCAGCAGCAGGTCGCTGTCCGCTGGCGGTTCGCTCAACCCGGCCATGGCGGCGTCGAGTGCCGCAGGGTTCACCGCGCCGGTGGCATTGGCCAGAGCGCCGAGCGCCTCGCCGGCCTTGGTCCCGCGTAGCGAAGCGAGGTAGCGTGCCCGCAGCGCCGCAAGACCGGGCTCGTCGCCCAGCATCACCAGCGCGACCGCCTGGCGCAGGATCGGGCCGCTGCGCCGCGGCGCCAGCAATGCGCGGTTGGCCTCGGCGAACCGGGCCCAGTCGCGCGCCTGCCACAGCATTTCGGCGCGCAGTCCATCGGGCGAATCGACCTGATCCAGCATCGCCAGCGCATCCTTGCGCCGGCCCATGCGATAGGTTGCGATCACCTCCATCCGGCGCCGATCCTGCTGGATCGTGGCGGGATAGTCGGGTCCGTCGCTGCGTCGCATCACTGCCAGCACCTGATCGGGCTTGTCGGCGAGCAGCAGCAGGCGGGCGATCCGCACCGACAGCGGGCCCTTGGCAATGTCGATCGCGCGGTTCAGCATCTGGTGCTGCAGCAATTCTGCGGCGCGCTGATGCAGCCCGGCGGCGGACAGCCGGTCGGCCAGCTGCATCACCAGCAGGTCGCCCGGCGCGCCGGTCGGGGTCAGGTCGCGATATTCCCAGAACAGTCCGGCGGCGTCGGAAATCTTGCGCTTGGGGTCGTCGACCAGCGCCTTGAGCTGTGCCTGGATACGCGTGAGCGTCGGGCCGGTCTGCGCGCCAAGGTCGAAATGACGGAACAGCGTTGCCGACGCGATCAGCGCGCGCACCGGATCGCCGGCACGCTCGGCAATCTGCCACTTCAGCGTCAGCGCATCCTGCTCGATCGTGCCGCCGCGCCACCGGAAGGTGAGGGCGTCGAGCTGCTTCATCGCGTCGCCGGGCTTGACTGCACCCCGCGCCACCGCATCGCGGATCAGCGCCAGGTCGGCGGCGGCGCGTTCTTCGGCGCTGCCCGAAAGCAGGACGCGCTCCAGCCGCAGCTTACCCGCTTCCTTCTGACCGGTGGCGAGCAGCGCGATGCCGCGCTGCAGATTGGCGGGCGCCGACTGGTCGGGCAGCACTGCCAGGAAGCGCAGCGCGCGGTCGGGATGGCCCGATTGCATCAGCCCGCGCGCGGTCGCCAGCAGAAATGCCGACCGCTCGGCGCCACGCCGCGCGAGCATCGCGGGGAGCGCACAGCGAACCAGGATACCGCCGGCCGGCCCGTCAATCGCTGCGCCGGCTCGGATCCGCCAGGCGCAGGCCTCGGCATCGTTGATCAGTTCGGGGGCATTGAACCAGGCGATCGCGGCGGCGTTGCGGCCGGCCAGGACGCTCGCGGTCCCGATCGCCAGCCGCCATGCCGGCACCATGTCGAGCGCGGGATCGTCGCGCTGCATTGTTTCGAGCACGCCCAGCGCTTCGGGCCCCCGCTGATCGGCGAGCAGCGCGGTGGCAAGCTTCCAGCGCGCTGGCTGGCGCGTCTCGGCGGTACTGCGCGCGATCATCGACCAGGCGAGCGGCACGTCGATTGCGGGGCGCTCGCCGGGGGCTGCGCGCGGCTGCTCGGCAAGGAATGCGGCAAAGGGCGCTGGCTTGACCACCGCGCCGCCCGGCGCCGCTTTGGCCTTGGGCGCAGCGTCCGCCGCCGGAGCCGCGGCTGGCGCGGGCTTGGGATCTCCGGCGGCGACCGCCGCGCTGGCGGAACTCGCGAGCAGCGCCGCGAGCAGCAGGCGATGGGTCAGGGTCATGCGCGCAGGACCAGAATTGCCTGGGCAATGCCGCCGATCAGCGCCGCCCCGAGGAACAGGAATGCGATCATCCCGCGGCCCAGCCCCGGCGCGGCCGGCGGCTTGGGGCGCGGCGCCTTGCGGGCCGGGCCGGTGGCAAAGCTGCCGCCCAGCGGCCCTTTGCCAAGGCCGCTGCCGACGATGCGGATCCGCGCAGGCTTTTGATCGTGGCTCATTCCGGTCCCAACACGGGGTTTTGCGTCTATTATAGAGAAATGGGGGGCGATCCGGTCCCCGCCTGCTGCTTTCATGGAGTGCTCATGCGCCGACCCGTTGCCCGCCTGACTGCCGCTGCGGCACTGCTCGCCGTTGCCGCGCCTGCCGGAGCCGCCGGAGGGGGCGGGGGCGGTGACAGCGCCGTCGTTCCGCTCGGCAAATTCCGCGTGCCGATCATTGATGCCGGCCGCATGGACGGCGATCTGGAGCTCGAGCTGGCGGTGACCCCGGGCGAAGGCGGCGATGCCGCGGCGCTCGGTGCGGCGCAGCCTGCGCTGCGCGCGGCGATGCTCTCGGCATTGCTCGATTTCGCCCAGTTGCGCGCCTCGCCGCGCGTCGCGGTGGATGCAGAGGCGCTCGCCACGCTGCTCGACAATGCCGCGCACGCTGCCGACCCCCAGGCCGGGCATGTCCTGATCCTTGAGGTAAAGACGCGGGCGGCGCGCGGCGCGCCCTGAGCGTCAGACGCCGCGCAGCCCGGTCCGCGGCAAGACGTCGCGCATCACCTTGTCGATCGCGCTGACCAGCGCATCGTCGCCGTCGCGCGTTGCCTGACGGATCAGGTCCTCCAGCCCGTCCAGCGCCATGCGGCCGATGCGGCGCATGTGATGCGGCGCGCCGGCCTCTTCCATGATCCGCACCGCGACGTCTTCGAGTGCCGGGATCGCCCGCGCCGGAAAATCGGGCCGCGGCTTGGTGTCGGCGGCGATCACCGTGCCGATCGCGGTGCCGCCAACGCCGCGTAACGGTGCGGCGGCATAGGCCCAAAAATTGAGCGGCGCGCGCGTCAGCAGGCCATCGGCATGCTGCGGTTCGGTCGTCAGGTCGGCAAAGGCGATCGGGGTCAGCGTTTCGACCACCTGCACCGCAAAGGTGTCACGCTCGGCAATCGGCGCGCTGGCCAGGCCGTGCGCGACCGGCAGCCAGCAATGGCCATGGCCAAGAACACAGATTCCGGCGATCGGTACGGTCAGCGCGTCCGCCAGCTCTGCAAGCAGTTCGTGCAGCCGCGGCGATTCGTGCAGCGCCAGCAGGCCGGACGCGAACAAGGCCGCGCGGCGGTACACGTCGTCACTCGAACGAGACCCGTCGTCCGCACCGGACTCAGCCACGCAACTCTCCGTCCATTTCCCCCGTTCCGTGGAGGATGGGCGTGATCGCGGGCGTCTGTCAGTATTGTAGAATTACAATAAGCCTGTCCTGCTATCGTGCCGCCGGGCGCGCGCCCTTGCTGGCCGGGGCGGGGGCGGGCTTGGCGGCGCCGGTCCCGCCGCGCGCCAACGCCATGCCCAGCGTCGCCGCCGCGTCCGGAGACATTGCCTGCATCATCAGCGCCGCGTTGCGCTCGCGCATCCGCTGCGCGACCTGATATTGCACATCGGGACTCAGCTTCTCGAACACGGGCGCGGCCTTGGCCGGCTTCATCGACTGGAAGATGCGGGCAAGGTCGCTGTAGCGCTGTTCCTCCGCCGTCGGCGCACCGGCGGCGGCACCGGGCGCGCCGGCTGCGGGCGCTGCAGCGGCGGCATCGGCCGCGGCCTTGGCCTCGGCCTGCTGGCGCTGGAGCCGCAACCGCGCCGCCTTCAGCGCCTGTTCGCGCAGGTCGAGCGCGCGCCGCCGTTCGGCTTCCTTGCGCTGCGCATCGTTGAGTTCGCCTTCGATCTGGCTGCCCAGCCGGGTCTTGGGCACGGCGGATTCGCCGACCGTCACGGCTGCATCGACGCCATTGGCCACCGCGCCAATTCCGGCAGCGGCGGCAGTCAGCAACAGGAAGGGGATCCGCATCAGTAACGCTCCACCGGCTCGGCGCGGCGTGCGGCGGCGGCCGCCTCGACCAGGCGCTCGGCGGTCGAATCGGCGATTTCGATCATCATCTTCAGTTCGTCCGCGACCGCCTTGGCACGCGCGGCGTCGTGCGTGCCGCGCGCATATTGCGTCAGCGTCCCCTTGAGTTCCGACAGGACCAGCCGGGCCTGCACCGTTGCCTGATCCAGCGTCGACACGACCTGTGCCAGGTCATTGCGCTTGAGCGCGTTGAGCGCACGCATCATGCGGATGCTCTGGACGAACACCACGGTGCAAAACACCATCGTCAGCACATTCGCTGCCAGCGAATAGGTCATGCGCGCTTCTCCTTGGCGATGTCGGACACCAGCCGCACCGCAATCTTGCTTGACCGCTGCCCGATCTGGGCCCGGCCGACGGTGACGCCGCCACATTGCATGTCGAGCGGCTGGTCTGGATCGGCGAACAGCGGGATGGTGTCGCCGACCTTGAAGTTGCGGACCGTGCCGAGCTGCATCTCGCGTTCGCCCAGCACGACGTCCAGCGTCACGTCGACCTTGCGGACTTCGGACGCCATGTGCGATTCCCAGATCGTGTCGCGGCCCAGCTTTTCGCCCATGAACCGCTGGCTCAGCAGGTGGCGGACCGGTTCGATCGTCGCATAGGGCAGCAGGATGCTGAACCGTCCGCCGCGCTCGTCCATGTCGACGCGGAAGGTTGCGACCGCGCAGACGTTGGTCATGCCGGCGATCGCGACGAAGCGCGGGCTGCTCTCGACGCGTTCCAGCTCGATCGTGGTCGGCGTGATCGGCGCCATCGACGTCGACAGGTCGCTCAGCACATGGCCCAGCATGCGCGAGACCAGATCGGTCTCGATCGTGGTAAAGCCGCGCCCGTCGATCATCACCTGATCGCCACCGCCGCGCCGTCCGCCGAGCAGCGCGTCGACAACGGCATAGATCAGCCCGGAATCGACCGAGACCAGCCCGTAATTCTCCCACTCCTCGACCCGGAACACGCCGATCATCGCGGGCAGCATGATGTGGTTGAGATAGTCGCCGAAGCGGATCGAGGTCACTTCCTCAAGGCTGACGTCGATCGCGTCCGAGGTCAGGTTGCGCATCGAGGTCGCAAAGATGCGGACCATGCGGTCGAACACGACTTCCAGCATCGGCAGCCGCTCGCGGCTGATGACGTTGGACTCGATGACCGCGCGCAGGCCTTCCTTCGGCTGGCTGAAGCCGCCGACCTGGCCGAACAGCGCGTCGATCCCCGCCTGATCCAGCGCGCCATCGGCGCCGGGGTCGAGCACGGGCGGCTCGGGCAGTTCGAAATCGTCGAAATCGTCGCTCATTGTTGCACCAGATCCTGGATCAGCACGTCCTTGACCTGGTTCGGCCCCAGCGTCTGGGTCGCACGGACCAGCAGCTCTTCCTTGACGCGATAGACCGCGCCCGAACCGTTCAGATCTTCGGGGCGCAGCTCGCGCAGGAACGGCTGATAGGCATCGATCAGCAGTGGCAGCTTGCCCTGCAGCTTCTCGACCGAGCTTGCCGATCCGGGCACCAGCACGAAATGGACCTTCAGGAAGCGCGCGGCGCCGTCTGCGCTGCGCAGGTTCACGACCAGCGGGGGCACGTCGAGATAGGCGGCGCCGGCCTTGCCGTCCTTGCCGCCCTTTTCGTCGCCCTCGGCCTCACCCTCGGCTTCGGCTTCTGCCTCGGCTTCCGCTTCGGCCTCGCCCTCGGCAGTTTTTGCCGCCGGCTTGTCCGATCCCATCAGGAAGAAGGCCGCACCGCCGCCGCCGCCGCCCAGCACCAGCACGGCCGCGCCGATGATGATCATCAGCTTTTTCTTGCCGCCCTTGGGCTTGGCTGCCGCCTCGCCGTCCTTGGCCTCGACGATGATGTCGTCGCTCATGTCTTGCGTCCCAATCTCTTTGCCCATCCGCGACCGGACCGGCGGAATGTTCCTATTATAGGGGAGTGGGGCGGCAACATTTGCCTAGCCGCAAAAAACTTGGACGAATTTTTTCGAAGGGCGGTCGCGATGGATATCTCATCCTATGTGCTGCTGAGTCACAATCAGGCGCTCCGGCGTCGGCTCGACGTGAGCGCGAACAACATGGCCAATATCTCGACGGCCGGGTTCAAGCGCGAGGCGCCGGTGTTCCGCGAATTCGTGGAGCAGACGGCGGGCGGTTCGGACGCACCCGTGCGGACGACGTCGATGGTGCTCGACTATGGCGCAGTGCATGACCAGAGCGCGGGTGCGTTCATGGCTACCGGCAACCCGATCGACGTGATGATCGACGGGCCGGGCTATCTGGCGGTCGAAACGCCCGAAGGCGGCACCGCCTATACGCGCGCGGGGTATCTCAAGGTCGGTGAGGACGGGACGCTGCAGACCGCAGGCGGCCTTGCGCTGCTTGGCGAAGGTGGCCGGCCGATCACGATCCCGCTCGAACAGGCCGGACAGGTCAGCATCGGCAAGGACGGCACGGTCAGCGCGGGCGACGCGCAGGTCGGTCGCGTCGCGGTGACGGTGTTCGACGACGAACGCATGGTCGATCCGCGCGGCGACGGCACCTTTGCCGGCACCGGCGGGCGCGAACTCGCCGCTGCCGATACGAAGCTCAAGACCGGCGGGGTCGAAGGATCGAACGTCCAGGCGATCGTCGAAACCACCAACATGGTCGAAATCCTGCGTGCCTATCAGACCAGCATGAAGATGTCGGAGGCGCTGGGCGACTTGCGCAAGTCCGCGATCGACAAGCTTGGCCGCTTCGGCTGACCCCATTTCCACGGAGACTGATCCATGCGTACCCTCTCCATTGCCGGCACGGGCATGCTCGCGCAGCAGACCAATGTCGATGTCATCTCGAACAACATCGCGAACATGAACACGACGGCGTACAAGCGCCAGCGTGCCGAGTTTCAGGACCTGCTCTATCAGCAGGTGACCCGGCCCGGCGGCGCGTCCGGCCCCGACAGCCGCGTGCCGACCGGCATCCAGATCGGCGCGGGCGTCAAGACCGGCGGCGTCTATCGCATCGCGACCCAGGGCGCGATGACCCAGACCGACAACCGCTATGACATGGCGATCCAGGGGCGCGGCTATTTCGCGGTCACGCTGCCGTCGGGTGAAACCGCCTATACCCGCGACGGTTCGTTCCAGCTGTCCGACCAGGGCGAACTGGTCAACGCCGACGGCTTCCCGGTTCAGCCCGGGATCACCATTCCGGCCGAGGCGATCGACGTCACCGTGTCGAAAACGGGTGAGGTCCAGGTGATCCTCGCCGGCCAGCCCGAGCCGCAGAATGTCGGCCAGCTCCAGCTCGCGACCTTCATCAACGAAGCCGGGCTTGAAGCACAGGGCGGCAACCTGTTCCTCGAAACCGCGGCATCGGGTCAGGCGACGCTCGCCAATCCGGGCGAAGCCGGGTTCGGCGTGCTGCAGCAGGGCTTTGTCGAGGCGTCGAACGTCAATCCGGTGGCCGAAATCACCGCGCTGATCACCGCGCAGCGCGCCTATGAAATGAACAGCCGCGTCGTGAAGACCGCTGATGAAATGCTGGCCACGACCAGCCAGCTGCGCTGATGGTCTACCGTCTCGCCTTCATCGCACTGGCGCTCGTGCCGGTGCCCGCCCCCGCCCAGACCGGAGCTGCACCTGCTGCCGTGCGGACCGCGCCGGCCCAGGTCGAGGTCGCGATCCTCGCGCGTCCGGTTCAGCGCGGCGAACTGCTTTCCGCCGACGATTTCGTCTATGAAAAGCGTTCGCCCAACATGGGCCGCGGTGCCCTGGAAGCCAGCGCCGCGCAGGGGCTCGAAGCGCTGCGCCCGCTGGCGCCCGGATCGATCGTCCGGATCAGCGACGTGATTACCCCGCGGCTGGTCCGCCGCGGTGAACCGGTGCTGATCGCCTACAAGACCGGCGGCCTCACCATCACCACCCAGGGCCGTGCCCTGACCAGCGGCGGTGCGGGCGATTCGGTCCGCGTCGTCACCAATTCGACCCAGCGTACGCTTGACGGCTTTGTTGCCGGCAACGGGCTGGTGCGCATCGCTTATTGAGGGAAGACCCGATGAAGAAGATCGTTCTCGCCATTACCGCAGCGACGCTCGTCTCCGGCTGCGGCTCCGTCGAGCGCCTCGGCCGGATCGGCAAGGCGCCCAAGATGACCGCGCCCGAGGAAATGGCGATGCCGGGCGGCGAACGCTCGCTCGGTACGCCGGGCTATAGCGGCGGTGCGGTTGCCGCGGCCGTCGCCAATGCGCCGGCGGCACCCGGCGCCGCGCCCGCCAGCGCGCCCGCGCCATCGGCCTCGCTGTTCCGCGCCGGCGCCGGCGCATTCCTCAGCGACCAGCGCGCGACGCGGCTCGGCGACATTCTGACGATCAAGATCAACATCGCCGACAAGGCCGAGGTCGGCAACAACACCTCGCGCGTGCGCAACGGGTCGGAAAGCGCCAGCATCGCCTCGCTGCTCGGCCTTGAAAAGCTGCTGCCCAAGTCGCTCGACCCGACCAATCTCGCCAGCACCAATTCCAAGTCGCAATCGGGCGGCGGCGGTAACATCAGCCGGTCCGAAACGATCAACATGACCATGTCGGCGATCGTCACCAACGTCTTCCCCAACGGCAATCTCGGCATTCGCGGCCGTCAGGAAGTGCGCGTGAACAACGAACTGCGCGAACTGGTGGTCAGCGGCGTGGTCCGTCCGCAGGATATCGGCCGCGACAATTCGGTCCGCCACAGCCAGATCGCCGAAGCGCGGATCAGCTATGGTGGCCGTGGCCAGCTGTCCGATGCGCAGCAGGCACGCTGGGGCCAGCAGATCTACGACGCGCTCTTCCCGTTCTGAGGACGCCGTCACGAGCTTGTCTGTCCCAGCCGGGGGGCCGTGGACGGACAAACCCCTTTCCCAGCCGGGGGGCCGTGGAAAGGGAAGGGCGCGCAGAAGCGCTGCCATTCCAAAGAGGGGGAGGGAGAAACCCTCCCCCTTCTTTGCCTGCTAGATCAGCGATCCGCGCCGCCGCGCCGCGCATCCCACCAGGCAAGCCGCTCGGCAATCCGCTTCTCCGTCCCGCGATCGGTCGGCGCGTAGAAGATTTGCGGCGTCATTTCCTCGGGCCAGTAATTGGTGCCGCTGAACCCGTCCGGCGCATCATGGTCATAGGCATAGCCCTTGCCATAGCCGATGTCCTTCATCAGCTTGGTCGGCGCGTTGAGAATGTTCTGCGGCGGCATCAGCGACCCGGTTTCCTTCGCCGACCGCCACGCCGCCTTCATTGCGGCATAGGCTGCGTTCGACTTGGGCGCGGTCGCGCAATACAGGCACGCCTGTACGATCGCCAGTTCGCCCTCGGGCGACCCCAGAAACTCGTAACTGTCCTTGGCGGCAAGACACTGGACCAGCGCCTGCGGGTCGGCGAGGCCGATATCCTCGCTGGCAAACCGCACCAGCCGCCGCAGGACGTAGAGCGGCTCTTCGCCGGCAACCAGCATCCGCGCGAGATAATAGAGCGCCGCCTGCGGATCGCTTCCGCGCAGCGATTTGTGCAGCGCTGAGATGAGGTTGTAATGGCCGTCGCGATCCTTGTCGTACACCGCCACGCGGCGCTGCAGGAATGCCGACAGGCCCGCCGGGTCGAGCGGCGCGTCGAAGCTGACCGAGTAGAGCGTTTCCGCCTGGTTGAGCAGGAAACGCCCGTCGCCATCGGCGCTCGCTACCAGCGCATCGCGCGCCTCGGCGGTGAGGGGCAGGGGGCGCCCCTCCAGCGTTTCGGCGCGGTCGAGCAACTGGCTGAGCGCGCGATGATCGAGCCGGCGCAGGATCAGCACCTGGGCGCGGCTCAGCAGGGCGGCGTTGAGCGCAAAGGACGGGTTTTCGGTCGTCGCCCCGACCAGCGTGACCGTGCCGTCCTCGACAAATGGCAGGAACCCGTCCTGTTGCGCGCGGTTGAAGCGATGAATCTCGTCGACGAACAGCAATGTGCGCGTGCCCGACCGGGCATGCGCCTTGGCCTCGGCGAACACCTTCTTGAGGTCGGCGACGCCCGAAAACACCGCGCTGATCGCAACGAAGCGCAGGCCGACCGCGTCTGCCAGCAGCCGTGCCGTCGTCGTCTTGCCCGTCCCCGGCGGTCCCCACAGGATGATCGACGACAGCCGCCGCGCCGCGACCATGCGCCCGATCGCGCCCTCCGGCCCGGTCAGGTGATCCTGCCCGACCACGGCGTTCAGGTCGTGCGGGCGCAAGCGGTCGGCAAGCGGCCCGCCCGCAGCGGCGGCGTCCATGGGGGCGGGGTCGTGAGCGGCAAAAAGGTCGGCCATGTCCTGCCTAAATAGGCGGTGCAGCACGATTTTGCATCCGGATTGACGCAGCGCAAATCGCTGCGCGCCGCTTCCTCGCACCGCCGGGGAATGAAAACCGAATTCGATTGCGACATTGTCATCGTCGGCGCTGGCCCGGCCGGTCTTGCCTTTGCCCGTTCGCTCGCCGGCAGCGGGCTCGCGGTCGCGCTGGTCGAGGCGCAGTCTGCCTCGGCGCTTGCCGCCCCGGCCTATGACGGCCGCGAAATCGCGCTGACCTGGCGCTCGGTCGCGATCCTGCGCGATCTTGGCATCTGGCCGATGCTGCCGGCGGCGGATGTCGCGCCGTTGCGCGCGGCGCGGGTGCAAAATGGCGTGTCCAGCTTCGCGCTCGACTTCGATCCGGGGGAGGCGGGGCAGCTTGGCTGGCTCGTGTCCAACCATCGCATCCGCGCGGCGCTATGGGCGGCCGTGCAGGGGCAGGCGGGGCTGACGCTGAACACCGGCCGGCGTGTCGTCGCGGCGCAGGCGGATCGACGCGGCGCGCAGGTCCGGCTCGATGACGGAACCCAAATTGCCGCGCGCTTGCTTGTCGCTGCCGACAGCCGCTTCTCGCCGGTGCGCACGATGCTCGGCATCGCGGCGGCGTTGACTCCGCTCGACCGGTCGATGCTGGTATGCCGGGTCGCGCACGATCTTCCGCACGACGCGGTCGCGACCGAATGGTTCGGCCTCGATCAGACCGTCGCGATGCTCCCGCTCAACGATCAGCAGACCTCGATCGCGCTCACTCTGCCCACAGAAGCGATCGCAGCGCTGGCGCAGTGCGACGATGCCGTGCTGGCGGCGGAACTGACCCGGCGGACCGACCGGCGGCTCGGCGAACTCCGGCTCGCCAGCACGCGCCACGTCTATCCGCTGGTCACCGCCTGGGCACATCGCTTCGTCGGGCCGTGTTGTGCGCTGATCGGCGATGCCGCCGTCGGCATGCATCCGGTGACCGCGCATGGCTTCAACCTCGGCCTGTCGGGGCAGGCCCTGCTCGCGCAACAGGTGCTGCGCGCGGTGCGGCGGCGTCGCAACCCCGGCGCAGCGCCGGCGCTGTGGCAATATGAGGCGGGACATCGCGCGGCGGCGGCGCCGCTGTTCGCTGCCACCAATGCGCTGGTGCGGCTCTACACCGATCCGCGTCCGGCCGCCCGCGTCGCGCGCGATGCGGTGCTGCGGATCGGCGCGAAGATGCCGGTTGTGCAGGCGGGTATACGCTCGATGCTCACGCGCGGCTGAAAAAATCCGTCGATCCGGACTTGCACACAGCCTTACAAGATATATCTTGGGCGCATCGAGAATCGCTCAAGAAGGATTAGAGCATGTTTGGAAGACAGCATCGCGGACCTGGCCCGCACGGGCTTCACGCCGGTCGCGGCCGCCGCCAATGGGGGCCGTTCACGGTCGAATGGGACATTGCGGGGGAAGCGCCGCGCGGCGGCGGTCGCGGGCGGCGCCGCATTTTCACCGGCGACGAGCTGCGGCTCGTCCTGCTCGCGTTGATCGCCGATCAGCCGCGCCACGGCTATGATCTGATCCGCGAGATCGAGGAGCGCACCGGCGGCGCCTATGCGCCCAGCCCGGGCGTGGTCTATCCCACCCTGACCCTGCTCGCCGAGATGGATCATATCGCCGAACAGGCGGCCGAGGGCGCCAAGAAGCTCTACGCGATCACCGCGGCGGGGCAGGCGCATCTGGAGGAACATGCCGAACAGGTGACGCTGCTGATGGGCCGCCTTGCCGAACTCGGCACCCAGCGCGAGCAGAGCGGGCGCAGCCCCGTGCGCCGCGCCATGGGCAACCTCAAGATGGCGGTGATGCAGCGGCTGGGCGATGGCGACGCCGATCAGGAGACGCTCGACGCGATCGTCGACATCATCGACGCCGCCGCGCGCAAGGTGGAGCGACTCTGATGACCGCAACCGCAACTGGCTTTGCCGCAACCGACAAGGCGTCGCGCTACCTGCAGCAGCTGTGCAAGCATTGGGAGCATAATCTGAAGGTCGACTATACCGCCGACCACGGCACGATCGTGTTCCCGAAGGACGCGCGCGGCGCGAACTGGCCCGGCGACGGGCTGGTCACGCTCGACGCCAGACCCGACGGCATCGCGATCCGCATCGACGCCAGCGCTCCCGAACAGGCCGAAGGTCTGAAGGGCGCGATCGAACGCCATCTCGACCGCTTCGCGTTCCGCGAGGACGGGTTGAAGTACGATTGGGCCTGATCAATCCTCCCCCGCAAGGGGGAGGATTGATGGGCTCAGCGCCCCGCCATCACCTCCAGATATGCGTCCAGCACCGCCTGATTGACCTGTGGCCAGACATGCGCCTGCATCCGCCGGTGCCCCAGCGCGCCGAACCGGTGGCGCATGTCCGGATCCTGCGCGAGCCGCGCGATCGCGTCGGCATAGGCGGTGACATCGCGTGGCGGGACCAGGAATCCCGTTTCGCCCTCGACCACCAGGTCCATGGCTCCGGTCGCGCGCGCGGCGACGACCGGGACGCCG
Organism: Sphingomonas sp. BE123; assembly: GCF_031456015.1. Lineage (NCBI taxonomy): Bacteria > Pseudomonadati > Pseudomonadota > Alphaproteobacteria > Sphingomonadales > Sphingomonadaceae > Sphingomonas > Sphingomonas sp. BE123. The sequence goes on from NZ_JAVDTW010000002.1 coordinate 1,454,850, forward strand.
CACGCCATCGCTTCGGACGTCACATTGCCGAACGTCTCGGTCACCGACGGGTTGAAGAACACGTCCATCGACGCCACCGCGCGGCCCAGCGCGTCGCCCGACTGAAAGCCGGTAAAGATCGCCTCGGGCACCTGCTCCGCAAACCATTCGCGCGCCGGCCCTTCACCGACGACCAGCACCTTGTGCGGCACCCCGCGCCGGGTCAGTTCGCGCGCGACCTCGGCAAAGATGTCGAGCCCTTTTTCGAGCACCAGCCGCCCCAGAAAGCCGATGGCCGGGACATCGTCGGCGATCCCCAGACCGCGCCGCCACTCCAGATCGCGCCGCTGCGGGTTGAACCGGGCATGGTCCACCCCGCGTGACCAGATCCCGACCGGGGTCGTCACGCCCCAGCTCTGGATCAGGTCGGCGATCGACTTCCCCGGCACGACCACCCGGTCGACCTTGTTGTAAAAGCGGGTGAGGCGGCGGATCAGCCATGGCTCGACAAAGCCGAGCCCATAATAACGCGGATAGGTTTCGAACCGCGTGTGCAGCGATGCTACCGTCGGCAGGCCGTTGCGCTTGGCCCAGGCAACCGCGGCATGGCCCAGAAATTCCGGTGCGGACACGTGCACCAGGTTCGGCCGGAACGTCTCCAGATCCGCGCGCGGCGCCTTGGGCAGGCCCAGCGCGATCTTGTACTCGCCGCGCCCGCCCGGAACCGGCAGCGCCGGCACGCTGACCAGATCCCCCTCGGGCGCGAACGCCGGCTGTGCCACGGTCGGCGAATAGACGCGCACCTGTACGCCCGCGTCGAGCAGATGGCGCACCAGCTTGTTCAGCGCCTGGTTCGCGCCGTCGCGGACATAGTTGTAATTGCCGCTGAACAGCGCCACGCGAAGATCGGTCGGGTTCATGCGCGCGCCCATAACGCCGGGATTGCGGCATTCCTATGTCGGAGTCGATGTCAAATCGGCCCGGGGGGCGGGTTCGCCACGTCGCGTCCGTCCGGCGATGGCGCGGGCGTCGGCGGCGACCCGGTGCTATTCATTGCGCATTCACGCCAATGGTGTTCAGATCGCGTGTCGCCCCGAGACGGTCGGCCTGTGCCCCGTTCCACGCCGTTTGATGGAGGGCTTCGATGTCCGTTCTCGCTCCCTTCGCTGCGCTGTTGCTGTCCGCGCCGATCCAGACGGCTCCTCCGCCCGGTGCCGCGACGGGGGATGAAGCGGCCAATCACAATACGGCGCGGTCGAACAAGTCGACCATCGCGGCACCGGATGGACCGGCGGTCGAGACGGGCGATGCCAAGGCCAATCACAACACCGCCCGGTCGAGCAGGAACAAGGGCGGCCGTGGCCCGGCTCCCGCCAGCGGCGGCCCCCCGCCGCCGGGCAACACGCCGGAAAGCGCGCCGAAACCCGATTGATCGCCCCCCGTTTCTAAACGCATATTCCCTTTTCGTTCCGCTCGGGTTAGGCATGGCGCATGGCCAAACCCAAGAAGCGTTACGTCTGTCAGGCATGCGGGTCGGTGACCGCGCAATGGGCGGGGCAATGCGCCGATTGCGGCGAGTGGAACACGCTGGTCGAGGATGCCGGCGCGGTCGTCACGCCGTTTCAGGCCAAGCATAATCTTCAGGGCGGCGGGCGGATGATCCTGCTGTCCGGGCTTGATGCCGATGTCCCGCTGCCCGCGCGGATGGGGACCGGCATCGCCGAGCTCGACCGTGCGCTCGGCGGCGGTTTTGTCGAGGCATCGGCGACGCTGATCGGCGGCGATCCCGGCATCGGCAAATCAACGCTGTTGCTGCAGGCGGCGGCCAGGATGGCGCTGGCGGGCAAGAGCGTCGCCTATGTCTCGGGCGAGGAAGCGGCGGATCAGGTGCGGTTGCGTGCCCGCCGTCTCGGCCTTGGCAATGCCCCGGTTCAGCTCGCTTCGGCGACCAGCGTGCGCGACATTTTGACCACGCTCGGCGGCGCGACCCCGCCGGACCTGCTCATCATCGATTCGATCCAGACGATGCACAGCGACCTGATCGAAGGCGCGCCCGGCACGGTCAGTCAGGTGCGCGCTTCGTCGCAGGAGCTGATCCGCTTCGCCAAGGAACGCGGCACCGCTTTGGTGCTGGTCGGCCATGTCACCAAGGATGGCAGCCTCGCCGGGCCGCGCGTGCTCGAACATATGGTCGACACCGTGCTCGCGTTCGAGGGTGAGCGCAGCCACCAGTATCGCATCCTGCGCGCGGTCAAGAACCGCTTCGGCGGCACCGACGAGATCGGCGTGTTCGCGATGCAGACCGAGGGGCTGACCGAAGTCGGCAACCCGTCCTCGCTGTTCCTCACCAGCCGCGACGAAAGCGTCAGCGGCACCGTTGTCTTCCCCGCGCTGGAGGGGACGCGCCCGGTGCTGGTCGAGATTCAGGCGCTGGTCGTCCGCCTCGCTTCCGGCGCCACCCCGCGCCGCGCGGTGGTCGGCTGGGACAGCGGGCGGCTCGCCATGATCCTCGCGGTGCTGGAGGCCCGCTGCGGGCTCAGCTTCGCGACCAGCGAAGTCTATTTGAACATTGCCGGCGGCTATCGCGTGCAGGATCCCGCCGCCGACCTCGCCGTCGCCGCCGCGCTGATCTCGGCCCTCTCCGAACGCCCGGTCGCGACCGACATGGTCGCGTTCGGCGAGATTGCGCTGTCGGGGGAGGTGCGCCCGGTCGCCCATGGCGCGCTGCGCCTCAAGGAAGCGGGGAAGCTCGGCTTCACCCGTGCGCTCGCCCCGTCGGCACAGGCGCAGGAGGGGAGCGTCGCGCTAACCGGGTTTCGCAACCTCGCCGGGTTCGTCGACCATATGCTCGGGCGCTGAGCGCCTGCGCCGCCGCCCGAGCACGCGCCGCGCCGGGTCGAGGATCGCGAGCATCGCCGCGGTGGCGGCAATATCGGCGAACCAGTCGTCGAGCGATGCAGTTCGGCCCAGCGCAGGATAAAGCTGCGCCAGTTCGATCAGCGCGCCGAACAGTGCAAAGGCCAGCAACAGCGTCAATGGCCGCATCCGCGGATAGGCCAGCCGCGCCAGCCCGGTCAGCACGACAAAGGCGATGATATGCTGGACCTTGTCGCTCGGCTCCCCCGGCAGGGCCGGCGGCTGGGGCAGCACCGCCAGCACGAATGCGGTGATCAGGGCCACCCAGAAGGCGACCAGGAAGAAACGGCGAACCAGGGTCATGCGCTTGAGATAGGGCGTGCCACACCGTTTATCCAAAGCCGATCCGCGCGTCATACGCTCCGCTTCACCGGGGGGCGCCGCGCGCGCCACGCCGCGAGGATGCCCGACGCGGCGATGATTGCCATGCCGGTCATGCTCCAGCCGTCCGGAATATGCGCAAAGATCAGCCAGCCGAGCAGCGCGACGAACAGCAATTGCAGATAGTTGAGCGACGCCAGCACCGACGCCGGCGTGTCGCGATACGCCGCAGTGAACAGGAAATGACCCAACCCGCCATAGACGCCCAGGCTCAGCAACAGAAGCAGGTCGAACCCGCCGGGCATCTGGTCGGGGATGAACCATGGTGTCATCGCGCCAAAGATTACCGTCCCGGTCAGGGTGGTGTAGAACAGCATCGCGATGGTGCTCTCGGTCCGCGCCAGGCTGCGTGACAACAGCTGGTAGATGCTCGTGGTCACCATCCCGACCCCGGCCAGCAGCACGCCGACCGGATCGAGCCCGCCGCCGGGCCGGACGATGAACAGCACCCCGACAAAGCCCAGTGCCGCCGCGCCGATTCCCGCCATGCCGACCTTCTCGCCCAGCAGTGGCCCGGCCGCCAGGATCACCACCACCGGGGCAAAGAACAGGATGGCGCTGGTCTCCGCTACCGGCATCCGCTGCAGCGCAAGGCCGATCGACAGCGATCCGATCGACAGCGCCAGCGCGCGGGCGATCACCCATCCGGTGCGCTGCGTGCGCAGCATCTCTGGCCCGCGACGCGGCGCGAGCAGCGCAGTCATCAGCACCAGATTGCATGCATAGCGGATCGCGACGATCATCGGCACATCGTACCGCGCCCCCAGATATTTGACGGTCACGTCAAGGCACGCGAACAGCAAAATCCCGAAAATGAACAGGGATGCGCCGCGCAGCGGGTGATGGGCAGTCATGCGGGGCTCCCGATGGCGGTGTGCAGCGGCCATGCGCATAAATCGGGGCTTCGACAAGCTGCACGCTGCGGCTATGACGCTGCGGACCGAGGGAGCAGGCAATGGGACTGACGGCAATCGACATCTTGGTGCTGCTGGGGATTGGCGCGGCGGCGATCACCGGGGCCATGCGCGGCTTCGTCACCGAAGTGCTGTCGCTGATGGCGTGGCTGCTCGTCGTCGCGGCGATCCGCTTCCTCCACACCCCCGTCGCCGCCGCGCTGGCCGAACCGGTCGGGACGGTGCAGGGGGCGGCGGTGCTGGCCTTCGCGCTGCTCGGCGGCATCGCCTATTTCGGCGGGCGGATCGTCGCCAATGCGATCGGATCGCGCACCCGCTCGGGCTTTCTCGGTCCGGTCGATCGCGCGCTCGGCCTCGGCTTCGGAGCGGTGAAGGGCCTGATTCTCGCCAGCCTCGCCTTCCTCGTCGTCGCGCTCGCGGTCGACACGGTCAGCGGCGGCCCGGCGCAGCGCCCCGAATGGATGACCGCCGGCCGCACCTATCCGTTGCTCAACGCGACCAGCGCCAGCATCGCCGAATTTGTCGACCGCCGGCGCCGCGGCGAACCGGTATTCGGCAATGATACCGATGCCGATGCGCTTGCGAACGGGTCGGAGCAGGTTACATCGGAGCCATGACGGCTCCGCTCTACAACACCGAAATCCTGCGGCTCGCCGCCACCGTCCCGCATCACCAGCGCCTGCCCAACCCGATGGCGAGTGTCGAGAAACGCTCGCCCGTGTGTGGCAGCCGCGTGACCGTCGACGTCGATCTCGACGGGGCGGGTCGCGTCGCTGCGCTCGGCATTCAGGTCCGCGCCTGCGCGCTGGGGCAGGCCTCCGCCGCGCTGATGGGTGCGCATGCCGTGGGGCGCACCGCGGCAGAACTCGACGCGACCCGCGCCGCGCTGACCCGCTGGCTGGCGGGGGAGGGCGATACGCCGCCCGACTGGCCTGGCCTCGCGCTGTTCGCCCCCGCGCTCCCGTACAGCGCGCGCCACCCCTCGATCCGCCTCGCGTTCGAGGCGGTTGCCGAAGCCGCCGCGCGCGCCGGCACCGAACGGGCCGCCTGATGGATCACGGTGCCGCCCACAGCTTCGTCGCCGAAAGCGCCCCGCTGCTCGGCTTTGCGCTGCTGTTCGTCCTGATCTTCCGCCGCATGGGGCTGGGCGCGACGCTCGGCTATCTCGTCGCCGGCGCTTTGGTCGGGCCGCAACTGCTCGGGCTCGTCGGCGGTGCGGAAAGCAAGATGGGCATCGCCGAATTCGGCATCGCCCTGCTGCTGTTCCTCGTCGGCCTCGAACTCAGCCCGTCGCGATTGTGGCGGATGAAGCGCGACATTTTCGGTTTCGGCCTGTTGCAGGTTGCGCTGTGCGGCATCGCGCTCAGCGTCGTGATCGGCTTCGGCGCGAATTTCTCGCTCGCCGCCGCACTCGCGCTCGGCCTCCCGCTCGCTCTGTCCTCGACCGCACAGGTGCTGCCGATGCTGCAAAGCGCCGGCCGCCTGCGCACCCCGTTCGGCGAGCGCGCCTTTTCGACCCTGTTGTTCCAGGACATTTCGATCGTCCCGCTGATCACGATCATCGCGATCCTCAGCCGCAATCCGGCGGATGCGCAGGGTCCTCCGGGCTGGCTGCTCGCGATCTACACCGTCGCCGCGATCACCGGGCTGGTGCTGGCCGGCCGCTATCTGCTGCGCCCGCTGTTCCGCCTGATCGGCAATTGGGGCGAGCGGGAGCTGTTCGTGTTCGCCGGCCTGTTCACCGTCGTCGGCGCCGCCGCGCTGATGCAATCGATCGGCCTCTCCACCGCCCTCGGCGCATTCATCGCCGGCGTGATGCTCGCCGACAGCCCCTACCGGCACGAGATCGAGGCGGATATCGAACCGTTCCGTTCGATCCTGCTCGGCCTGTTCTTCCTCTCGGTCGGCATGATGCTCGACTTGACCGCCATCGCCGAGCGCCCGGTGTTCGTCCTCGGCATGGCCGCCGCGCTGATCGCGACCAAGACGGTGGTCATCACCGGCCTCGCCATGGCCTTCCGCATGCCATGGCGCCAGGCGCTCGGCCTCGGCCTGTTGCTCAGTCAGGGCGGCGAGTTCGGCTTCGTCCTGTTCGCCCAGGCACAGAACGCCCTGCTGATCGCGCCCGAGGCGGTGAGCATATTCAGCGCGGTCGTCACCCTGTCGATGGCCACCACCCCGTTCCTGATGATGTTCACCAAACGCTTCCGCGCCGATGCGGTCGCGGTGCAGGGTGAGCGCGAAGGCCCGGTGTCCGATGGCTCGAACGCGCTCATTATCGGCTATGGCCGCTTCGGTCAGACGGTCGGCCAGATGCTGAATGCGCAGGGCATCGCCGTCACGCTGATCGACACCGATATCGAGATGATCGACATCGCCGGCCAGTTCGGCGCCAAGGTCTATTATGGCGACGGCACCCGCATCGACATGCTGCGTCAGGCCGGGGCGGGGGAGGCGCAGCTGATCCTGTTCTGCCTCGATGGCGACAAGATCGAACCGGAACTGGTCGAGGCGGTCCACGAATCCTTCCCCAACGCATCGATCTTCGTGCGCGCCTATGACCGCCGCGCGCTGCTCAAGCTCAAGGGCGGCCCGGCCGCCGGCGTCGTGCGCGAAGTGCTCGAATCCGCTATCGTCATGGCGCGCAAGGCGATGGCCGCGGTCGGCGTCGATATCGAAGAGATCGAGCGCACCGAGGATCTCTACCGCCGCCGCGACCGCGAACGGCTGCGCATCCAGCACGAAGCCGGCAGCCTGACCGCCGCGCGCGAAGCGATCATCGGCGACCCCGACCTCGACTGGCGACCGGGCCGGCGTGACGCGCCCGACCCGCTTGAACCCAAAGCCGCGACCGGGAGCGAATGCGGATGAACCTGATCGTGGCCCTCGCCGCGCTGTCCGGCGCCATCGCGGTTGGCGCGGGTGCGTTCGGTGCGCATGGTGCGGAGGGCAAGGCCGCGGAATGGCTGCGTACCGGCGCAACCTATCAGCTGATCCATGTCGTCGCCGCGCTGGTCGCGGTGCAGATGGGCGCACGCAGTGCAGGCTGGCTGTTCGTCGCCGGGGCGGCGATCTTTGCCTTCACCCTCTACGCCATGGCGTTCGGCGCCCCGCGCTGGCTCGGCGCGATCACCCCGATCGGCGGCACCGCGCTGATCGTTGGCTGGCTGTGGCTGGCATGGCACGCACTACGCGGCTGAGCGTCTGTCGCCGCAAGCGCAGGTTCGCGGATGAAGGGGAGGCGATTACCGCTGCACTGGCCGCGACCATCACCCTGCGCCCCTATCGCTGCGACCGCTGTTTCGGCTTTCATCTGACGGGGCGGACGAAAGGCAAGCGGGTGCTCTAAAAATCCTCCCCGGAACGGGGAGGGGGACCATGCGAAGCATGGTGGAGGGGGCTCGAGGCAAGGGATTCCGGTGCCTCGGGCCCCCTCCGTCAGCGCTGCGCGCTGCCACCTCCCCGTTCCGGGGAGGATTGTTCAACCCGCCGCCCGCAGCTCCATCGCCGCACCCCGGATCGCCGCCAGTGGCTGCGGCCGCCCCAGCAGATACCCCTGGATCAGGTCGATCCCCAGCGCCCGCAGCACGGCCAGCTCATCCTCGCGCTCGACGCCCTCGGCGATCAACCGGCTGCCGGTGTCGCGCGCAAACATCATCAGCCCGGCGGCCAGCGCGCGGCGGCCCGGATCATGCTGGATATCCTCGATCAGGAAGCGGTCGAGCTTCACCAGATCGGGGCGCATCTGGATGATCTGCTGCAGCCCGCTATAGCCCGATCCGGCATCGTCGACCGCGATCTTCAGCCCCTCCGCCCGCAGCGGGGCGAGCCGGTCGAGCAGCGTGGCGACGTCCGAAACCCGGTCATGCTCGGTGACTTCCAGCACCACCCGGTCCAGCGGCGCGCGCCGCAGGATCGCGGGCAGCTCGGGCGACATCGCGGTCGCGGGGCTGGCATTGACCGACAGATAGGCATGGTCGGGCAGCTGCGACAGGCCCTGCAGCGCGCGGTCGATTGCGAACAGCTCGAACGCCTCGCCCATGCCGACCAGCGCCGCCTGGATGAACCATTTGTCCGGCGAGCGATATGGCTCGACCGTGATCCGCGCCAGCGCTTCATAGCCGGCCGGGCGGTTCTGCGAGAGGCTGAAGATCGGCTGATAATGAATGTCCATCAGCCCGTCGGCGATGACCTGCTCGATCGCGCTGCGCGATGCCGCCGCTTCCTCGCGATTGCCCAGATCGCGCTCGATCTCGTACGCGGCGAGGTCGGCAAAAGCGCGCATCATGCCCAGATCGCGCGGGTTCAGCGTGGGGCTTGCAAAGGGGCCAAGGCAGCAGAACATGCCATAGGTGCGTCCGTCCGACAGGCGGATCGGCACGCTGACATGCGCACCGATCGGCACCGCTGCCGTGATCGGCATGGCCGCGGCAATCGGCTCGACGGCGGTATCGGGGATCAGCTCGGGGAGCCGCCCGGCCAGGATATGGCGGCAATAGACATCGTCGAGCGAATGGACGTCGCCCGCCTTGGCCAGATGCTCCAGCCCCGGCGCGTCGACCACGCGGAACACCGAGTCATTCCCGACGAACTCGGACACATAGGCGACCTGCAGGCCCAGATGCGCGCGCACCGCCTGCAATGCGCGGGCGATGATCGCATCCGAACTGCCAGTGCTGCTCGCCGACGATATGATCTCGCGCAGCGCCGTTGCGCCCAGCGTCTCGCCGTCAACCGTCATCTCGCCTTCACCCCGTCCAACCGTCACATGCGTAGTTCTACGGGGTGGAGTATGAAGATTCGGTCAGCGCGCCTCTAGGATCCGCGTGACTGCCCCGACCGTCACCGGATGATATCCCGGCTTGGCCTTGGCGAAGATCCGCTGCGCGATCGGCATGCCCCACTCGCCCTGTGCCTTCAGCCCGCGATAAAGCGGCGTCACCAGCAGGTTGCGGCCAACCCGCGTCAGATACGCCTCCAGCGCGGGGACCACCGGTGCATAGCGGTTGGCGATCGCCAGGTCGAACCAGGCCGACTGGACATAGGCGTTCTGCGACTTGGTCAGTCCCAGCGCCGCGTCCAGCTCGGCCAGTCGCGCCGCGCTTTGCTGACGCGGCAGGCCGCCCAGCAGCCGCTGCCACTGCTGGGTCTGCCAGCCCGTCGTGTCGATCGCCGCCGCCGGCCCGCCCGCATTGAACGCGGCAAGCTGCGCATCGACCTTCGCCAGTGTCTCCGACTTCACCTGCACCGCGTTCGACGGCACACCGGGCTCATAGACCCAGCGGTCGAGCTGCAGCTTGGCCTCCAGCGCCGTGTCGCCCTTGATCAGGTGCGTGCGGATGTCCGCCAGGAACCCCGCGCTGGTCTGCGGCTGGAAGGCGTGGCGGTCGAAATAGCCGCGCAGATAGGCGTCGAACCGCTCGCGCCCGACCGCGTATTCGATCGTGCGCAGGAAGGTGCTGCCCTTGAGGTAATCCAGCTGCCCCGCGCCTTCGCCCGGCGCGCCGTGCAGTCGCGTCGACGGCGCGCTGTCGCCGCCGGCATTCTTCACGTCGCGCAGCATCCCGGCATAGTCGAGGTCGGAATAGATCGCCGCGCGCTCCTTGCCGTACAGCGCCTCCATGATCCGGTTCTCGAAATAGGTGGTGAAGCCCTCGTTCAGCCAGCCGTCCGCCCAGGTCGCGTTGGTGACAAGATTGCCCGACCAGCTATGCGCCAGTTCATGCGCCAGCACATCGGTGTTCGACCGGTCGCCGGTGATGATCGTCGGGGTGAAGAAGGTGAGATTGGGGTTCTCCATCCCGCCATAGGGAAAGGATGGCGGCAGGACGAGCATGTCGTAACGGCCCCAGCGATACGGGCCGTACAGCGCCTGCGCCGCATCGATCATCTTTTCGATATCGGCAAACTCGGACACCGCGGCATCGATCATGCCCGCCTCGGCCCAGACGCCGGTGCGCGGCCCGACCTCCTTGAACTTGAGGTCGCCGACCGCAATCGCGATCAGATAGGGCGGTACCGGATTGTCCATGCGAAAGCGGAACTTGCGGCGCTGGTGCGGCAGCAGCTCGCCATTGGCGCCGTCCAGCATCTGCGCGCTCATCACCGGGATAAACCCGTCGGGCACGGTGATCGTCGCCGACCAGGTCTGGCGGATGCCGGGGCTGTCCTGGGTCGGGATCCAGCTGCGATTGTTGATCGCCTGTCCCTGGCTGAACAGAAAGGGCAGGGTCTTGCTCTGCGTCTGTGCCGGGGTCAGCCACTGCAGCGCGCGGGCGCCGGGGCTGGCGGTATAGGCGATGCGGATCTTTTTCGCGCCATTGAGCTGCACGGTCAGCGGGCTGCCCAGCTGCGGGTCCTTCGCACCCAGTTGATGCGCCAGCTTCACATGGTTCTCGTCGGTCACGGCGGCGATGGTCAGGTCGAGCGTGTCGAGCACGATCTCGCGCGCGCCCTTGGCCGCCGCAACATCGAGCACCGCGACGCCGCTGATCGTCCGGCTCGCGAAATCGATGCGCAGGTCCAGGTCGACATGCGTCACCCGCGCCTCGGCCGGGCGGGCATAGGTCCACACGTCCTTCGCCTCGGGCGTGGTCAGCACCGGCGCGACCTTGGCGGTCTGGGGATGGGCGAGCGCGGGGGCGGCGGAGGCGAGCAGCAGAGCTGCAAGGGTCAGGATACGCATGGTGTCATCTGCTACGACCCGATTTGGTTCGGCACAAGCGCGGCGCTCATGCGTTGAAGGCATATCCCTGAAATTGAAGGAGAGATGCGATGAACACCGCCGTCGACAGTCCCAACCGCCTGATTGCCTCCGACCGGGTCGAAGGCACCAGCGTCTACGATCCCAGCGGCGAAAAGCTCGGCCATGTCGAACGCTTCATGGTCGACAAGGTATCGGGCCGCGCCGAATATGCCGTGATGGCGTTCGGCGGCATTCTCGGCATCGGCCACCGCCACTATCCGGTGCCGTGGCAGGCGCTGACCTATGACACCGACAAGGACGGCTATGTCGTGTCGCTCAGCCGCGAAAAGCTCGAAAATGCGCCGAACTACGACCGCGAGGGCGAAGAGCCGAGCTACGACCGCGCTTATGGGCAAGAGGTCTACGCCTATTACGGCATCCCCGCGCTCTAGTCGCGCGGCAGGCTCCAGCGGCCGGTTTCCATCCAGCGCAGCAACGGCTTCAGCGGCAGGATCCAGACGACCCCGGTGAAGAGATAAAAGACCAGCTGGATGAGGACCGGCCACTGGCCGACGGTCTGCGACAGGCTCGCGACCGCGACGCACCATATCAGGATGAGCGCGATGATCGCAAACGCGCCAACGGGCTTGCGCCAGGACGGGGTCATTCGGCCAGGTCTCCATAGGCTGCCGCTTCGGTGACCACGCCATGCAGCGGCATGTCCCAGCTGTCCACTGCCAGTGCCTCCACGCGCTGTACCGACCACGCCACGCCGATGCGCCACGCGTCGGGCAGGCGGGCGAACACGCGGTCATAATGCCCGGCGCCCTGGCCCAGCCGGTTCATCGCGGGATCGAACGCCAATAACGGCGTCAGCACGATCTGCGGATTGCATTCGGGCCCGCTGTCGTCGGGCTGGCGCAGCCCCAGCGGCCCGTCGACCAGCGCATGTTCGGGCTCCCACACAAAGAACCGCACCGGTGACTCGCGGCTGGTGACGTGCGGCAGCACGATCCGGCACCCGGCCTCGCGCGCGGCCCAGGCGATCGCGGTCGGATCCGCCTCGCTCCCGACCGGCACATAGGATGAAACCGTAACCCCCGGCGCAAACCGCGCGAGCAGCGCGGCGGGCGGCTGGATCACCCCGCCGATCGTCATCGCGAACTCGTCGCGCAGCGCCCGCATCCGGGCGCGCAGGGTCCGTTTGTCGTCAGCCATAATCGCGCTTCGCACCCTGCGAAGCCGCGGCCTCGCTGACTAAATCCGTTGGCGGGACCACCATGGGCCGTTTGCGGTGATATCCACTGACGCCCAAAACGTCAGGTGGGGACCATGTACGTCAGACCTGGATCTGCGCAGGGACAGTCCCCGTGGATGAAGAATAGCCTCAGGGATGATCGTACGCTCGTACCGGGCAGTACCCGCCGCCGCCAATTTAGGGGGGTGTCGCGAAATCCTCAAGGGCCGCCGCCACTGCCTCCAGCCGATCGGCCAGATTCTCGAGCAGCACGGGCGACACGCCGCCGGGCGGGTTGCGCTCCGCCTCGTCCAGCTGGTCGGCCAGGATCAGCGCGAGGAACAGCATCGTGCGCTCGCCGCTCAGCCCGCCCGACGCGCGCGTCGCCGTCTCGGCGTGCCGTTCGAGCAACGCGCCCAGCCGCTCGATATGCAGTTCCTCGCCATCGCGGCACGCGATGCTGTGGCTGCGCCCGGCGATGGTCAGCGTGACCTGGCCCATCAGTCCGCGCCCTCGGCGTCGCTTTCCTGCGCGATCAGCGTGTCGAGCGCAGCGATCGCCGCCTCGACCCGACCGCGCATCGCGGCGTGGCGCCGCTCCAGCCGTTCGGCATCGAACGCGCGGCGCGCCGCTGCCGTCTCGATACGCGCCAGCGCCCGTTCGATCCGCTCCAGCGCAGGGGGTGTCGCATCCGCCATCGCTGCGGGGATAGAGTCGCATGACGTGCACGGCAACCCCATGTGCACCGCCGCCGGTTGACGCCCGCGTCCGCGCGCCCCATTGGCACGCCAACTTCGATTCGCCGGGCCGTGGCGAGACTCAACGCGACGCGCGCAGGCCCGAAAGGGGATATGCCGTGACCATTTCATTCGCCGACCGCGCCAACGCCATCCGCGCCCTGTCGATGGACGCGGTCGAGGCCGCCAATTCCGGCCATCCCGGCATGCCGATGGGCATGGCCGATGTCGCGACCGTGCTGTTCAGCGACTATCTGAAATACGATCCGACCGACCCCAAATGGGCCGACCGCGACCGGTTCGTGCTGTCCGCCGGTCACGGCTCGATGCTGATCTATGCGCTGCTGCACCTGACCGGCTATGCGCGCCCGACGCTCGACGACATCAAGAATTTCCGCAAGGTCGGCAGCCCCTGCGCCGGCCACCCGGAGAATTTCGAGCTGCCCGGCGTCGAATGCACCACCGGCCCGCTGGGTCAGGGCCTCGCCATGGCGGTCGGCATGGCGCTCGCGGAGCGTCACCTCAACGCCGTGTTCGATGACTCGATCGTCGACCACCGCACCTGGGTGATCGCTGGCGACGGCTGCCTGATGGAGGGCATCAACCACGAGGCGATCGGTCTTGCCGGGCACCTCAAGCTCGGCCGCCTGATCGTGCTGTGGGACGACAATGACATCACCATCGACGGCAAGGTGTCGCTGTCGTCGAGCGAGGACATCCCCGCACGCTACGCCGCGACCGGCTGGCACGTCGTCGCCTGTGACGGTCACGATCCCGCCAGCATCGCCGCCGCGTTCGACGCCGCCATCGCCGATCCGCGCCCCTCGCTGGTCCGCTGCAAGACCGTGATCGGCAAGGGCGCCCCGAACAAGGGCGGCACCAGCAAGGTCCACGGCTCGCCGCTCGGCGCGGACGAAGTCGCCGCCGCCCGCGCAGCGCTCGGCTGGGGCCACGCCCCGTTCGAAATTCCCGCCGACATCGCCGCGGCATGGGCAGAGGCCGGCAAGCGCGGCGCCGCACCCCATGCCGAGTGGAAGGCGCGCCTCGCCGCCCATGCCGACCGCGCCGAGTTCGAGCGCCGGATGGCGGGCGAACTGCCGGACTTCGACCTCGATGGTTACATCGCCGACCTGCTCGCCAACCCGGCCAAGGTCGCGACGCGCAAGTCGAGCGAGATGGCGCTCGAGCCGCTGACGGCGAACCTGCCCGAACTGATCGGCGGCTCGGCCGACCTCACCGGCTCGAACAACACCAAGACCAAGGCCACCGGCCCGCTCACCGCCGAAAACTATGCCGGCCGCTATGTCTATTACGGCATCCGCGAATTTGGCATGGCCGCCGCGATGAACGGCATGGCGCTGCATGGCGGGATCATCCCCTATGGCGGCACCTTCCTCGTTTTCTCCGACTATGCGCGCGGCGCGATCCGCCTCTCGGCGCTGCAGCGCGCGCGCGTCGTCTATGTGATGACGCATGACAGCATTGGCCTCGGCGAAGACGGTCCGACCCATCAGCCGATCGAGCATCTGCAGAGCCTGCGCGCGATGCCGAACCTGAACGTGTGGCGTCCTTGCGATGCGGTCGAGACCGCCGCCGCCTGGGACATTGCGATCCGGACCTGGGACGGCCCGTCGCTGCTGGTGCTGACGCGTCAGAACCTGCCGCAGCTGCTCGGCGAAGATCATGTCGCACAGGTCGAATCCGGCGGCTATCGCCTGCGCGCGGCGACGGCACCGCGCAAGGTGGTGCTGGTCGCGACCGGTTCGGAGGTCGAGATCGCGGTCGCCGTGCGCGATGCGCTGGAAGCGCAGGGGATCGGTGCCGATGTCGTCTCGATGCCCAGCACCGATGCGTTCGACGCCATGTCGCCCGATTATCGGGCGCACATCCTGCCCGACGATGCGCTGCTTGTTTCGATCGAGGCCGGCACCACCTTTGGCTGGGAACGCTATGTCGGTCGCGACGGCCTGCGCTTCGGCATCGACGGCTTCGGCGCGTCGGGTCCGGCCGAAGACCTGTACAAGCATTTCGGGCTGACCGCCGACGCGATCGTGCCCCAGATCATCGAACGGCTCGGCGCGTAACGCGCGATCATCCCGCGGCTTGCCGCGAAAAAGGCCCATCATTCAGCGGCTTGCCGCGAAAAGGAGAGACGAATGACGAAGGTTGCGATCAACGGGTTCGGACGCATCGGGCGCCTCGTGGCGCGCGCCATTCTGGAGCGTCCGGAAAGCGGTCTGGAACTGGTCACGATCAACGATCTGGCCGATGCCAAGTCGAACGCCTGGCTGTTCAGCCGTGACAGCGTGCACGGCAGGTATCCGGGCACCGTCGCGGCCGACGGCGATGACCTGGTCATCGACGGCAAGCGGATCAAGGTGACCAAGGAGCGCGATCCGGCGAACCTGCCGCACGCCGCCAACGGCGTCGATCTGGTGCTCGAATGCACCGGTTTCTTCACCGATCGTGCATCGGCCCAGAAGCATATCGATGCCGGCGCGAAGAAGGTGCTGATCTCGGCCCCGGGCAAGAATGTCGACTTGACCGTCGTCTATGGCGTCAACCACGACAAGCTCGAGGCGGGTCACACGATCGTGTCGAACGCATCGTGCACCACCAACTGCCTCGCGCCGGTCGCCAAGGTGCTTAACGACGCGATCGGCATCGAACGCGGCCTGATGACCACGGTTCACGCCTATACCAACGACCAGAAGATCCTCGACCAGATCCATGACGATCTGCGCCGCGCCCGCGCTGCGGCGATGAGCATGATCCCGACCACCACCGGCGCTGCCCGCGCGGTCGGCGAAGTGCTGCCCGAGCTCAAGGGCAAGCTCGATGGTTCGGCCATCCGCGTGCCCGTGCCCGATGGCTCGCTGATCGACCTGACCTTCACGCCGAAGCGCGACACGACCAAGGAAGAGGTCAACGCGCTGCTCAAGGCCGCGTCGGAATCGGGCCCGCTCA
Source organism: Sphingomonas sp. BE123 (assembly GCF_031456015.1). Lineage (NCBI taxonomy): Bacteria > Pseudomonadati > Pseudomonadota > Alphaproteobacteria > Sphingomonadales > Sphingomonadaceae > Sphingomonas > Sphingomonas sp. BE123. The sequence continues at coordinate 1,470,666 of NZ_JAVDTW010000002.1, forward strand.
AGGGCGTGCTCTATTATTCCGACGAGCCGCTCGTCTCGATCGACATCGTCCACACCCCGGCCAGCTCGACCATCGACAGCCTGGAAACCGCAGTGCTCGACGGCAAGCTCGTCCGCGTCGTCAGCTGGTACGACAATGAATGGGGCTTCTCGAACCGCATGGTCGACACCGCCAGCACCATGGCGAAGCTGGGCTGAACCAAAGCCGCTGACTGAACTCTATACCGTCACCCCCGCGAAAGCGGGGGCCCATCTCCGAACCGTGCCGCTTGGCGAGCGGGCAGGAGATGGGTTCCCGCTTTCGCGGGAATGACGAGGGAGGGAGGTGGGCCGGCTTTCCTACAGCCGCTCCTTTAGGTTAGGGTCGAACCATGACGCACCGTCACCCCCTCCCTGGCCGAACCGACACGACAAACTGCACGCCGGACACCCTCTCACATATGGGCAAAGACGTCCGATTTGTCCGGAACGGGTATCTTGCTACCCGAAAAACCGGAGAAGCCGCATGACTGGCCGCATTGCTGGCATCGCCCGCCACGCCATCCCCAAGGGGCCGATGGAGGTCATCGATCGTGCCACCGTCACGCTCGAAGCCGGCATCGCCGGCGATTTTCGCGGCGCGATGAAGGGCAAGCCGTACAAGCGGCAGGTCAGCCTGATCGAAGCCGCCGACTGGGATGCGGCGATGGCCGAGGTGGGGCATTCGATCCCCTGGGAACAGCGCCGCGCCAACCTGCTGGTCGAAGGGCTCGACCTGCCCCAGATTGTCGGCGCGCGGCTCCGCATCGGCGCCGATGTCGTGCTCGAAGTGCGCGACGAAACCAACCCGTGCGAGCGGATGGAAGCGCTCGCTCCCGGCCTTCGGGCGGCGTTGACGCCCGACTGGCGCGGCGGCGTGTTGACCATGGTAATCCAGCCCGGCGAGATCGTCGTCGGCGACAGCATCAGGATCGAAGAATGACCCGAGCCTTCAAGACCCTCGACGATATGGGCGACATCACCGGCAAGCGCGTGCTGGTGCGCGAAGACCTGAATGTGCCGATGGCCGATGGTGCGGTCACCGACGACAACCGCTTCCGCGCTGCCGTACAGACCGTTGCCGAACTCGCCGACAAGGGCGCGATCGTCCTGATCCTCGCGCATTTCGGCCGCCCCAAGGTGCCGAGCCCCGAGCATTCGACCGCGCAGCTCGCCCGCCCGTTCAGCCAGGTGCTGGGTCGCGAGGTGCGGTACATCGACTGGGAGGGCGACGCCGAATCCACCGCCACGCTTCAGCCCGGCGACATCGCGCTGCTCGAAAACACCCGCTTCTTCGGTGGTGAAGAAAAGAACGATCCGGCGACGATCGACCGTTTCGCTGCGCTCGGCGACCTCTATGTCAACGACGCCTTCTCCGCCGCGCACCGCGCCCATGCCTCGACCGAGGGGCTGGCGCACCGTTTGCCCGCATTCGCCGGTCGCCAGATGGAGGCTGAACTCGACGCGCTCGACAAGGCGCTGGGCAACCCCGACCACCCCGTCGCCGCAGTCGTCGGCGGGGCCAAGGTGTCGACCAAGCTCGATGTGCTCAAGGCCATGGTGGGGAAGGTCCATCACCTCATCATCGGCGGCGGCATGGCCAACACCTTCCTCGCCGCGCGCGGCGTCGACGTCGGCAAGTCGCTGTGCGAGCATGAGCTGACCGGCACGGCCGAGGAGATCTTCGACGCAGCGGACAAGGCGAACTGCACGATCCATCTGCCCTATGATGTCGTGGTGTCGAAGGAATTCGCCGCCAATCCGCCTAGCTTGCGCACCTGCAACGTCCATGAGGTCGCCGCCGACGAGATGATCCTCGACATCGGCCCGGCGGCGAGCGAGGCGCTGGCGGATGTGCTCAAGAATTGCCGCACATTGGTGTGGAACGGCCCGCTCGGCGCGTTCGAAACCAAGCCGTTCGACACCGCCACCATGGCGCTCGCTCACACCGTCGCCGCGCTGACCAAGGAAGGCTCGCTCGTCTCGGTCGCCGGGGGCGGGGACACCGTCGCCGCGCTCAACCAGGCCGGCGTCGCGGGCGACATGAGCTTCGTCTCGACCGCCGGCGGCGCGTTCCTCGAATGGATGGAGGGCAAGGAGCTGCCCGGCGTGGCGGCACTGACGCGCTGACGGCATTTTTTCGGTCGGTTGGCTATCGTTGTCAGTCTTTTCAGCCCGTTGCCGCGCTGCAATAGGCCGCGCAACAAAGTGTCGGAACAGGGATGCCAGCGATGAACACCGCCGAAATGACCGCCAAGATCGCCGAAGGTAACGGCTTCATCGCCGCGCTCGACCAGTCGGGCGGTTCGACGCCCAAGGCGCTGGCCGGCTATGGCGTGGCGGACGATGCCTGGTCGACCGAAGAGGAAATGTTCGGGCTGATCCACGCGATGCGCAGCCGCATCATCACGTCGCCCGCCTTTTCGGGTGACAAGGTGATCGGCGCGATCCTGTTCGAACGCACCATGGACGGACAGGTCGATGGCAAGCCGACCCCGGCAGCGCTGATCGAGCGCGGCGTCGTGCCCTTCATCAAGATCGACAAGGGCCTTGAGGCTGAGGAAAACGGCGTCCAGCTGATGAAGCCGATGCCCGATCTCGACGCGCTGTTGACCAAGGCCAAGGGCCTCGGCGTGTTCGGCACCAAGGAGCGCTCGGTCGTCAACCTCGCCAATGCCGAAGGCATCGCCGCCGTCGTGAAGCAGCAGTTCGAGATCGGCGCGCAGGTGCTCGGCCACGGCATGATGCCGATCATCGAGCCTGAGGTGAACATCAAGTCGCCCGAGCGCGCTGAGGCCGACGCGCTCCTGCGCGACGAAATCCTGAAGGCACTCGACGCCCTGCCCGAGGGGCAGCAGGTCATGCTCAAGCTGTCGATCCCCGCGACCCCCGGCCTGTTCGACCCGCTGGTCGATCACCCCAAGGTGCTGCGCGTGGTGGCACTGTCCGGCGGCTACAAGCGTCCCGAAGCCTGCGCCGAACTCGCCAAGAACCGCGGCATGATCGCCAGCTTCAGCCGCGCGCTGCTCGAAGACCTTCGCCATGGCATGACCGATGCCGAATTCGATGCGGCGCTCGCCGGGGCGATCTTCGACATTCACACGGCCTCGACCCGCAAGGTCGCACTGGCTGCCTGAGATGGACAGGGGGCTGCGAAACGGGTGCTTCCCGTTCCCCGTTTCGCGGCCTATCAGCGGCGCATGATCGACGACGACGACCTGCCCCCGCTCGGCCCCGAATTTGCTGCCCAGTTCAAGCGCGACGACAAACGGCCGCCCTGCCAGCTCTATCTGATTTCCCCGCTCGACGTTGCCGGCGGTTTTGCCGACCGGCTGGCCCGGGCGCTGGACGCCGGCCCGGTCGCGGCCTTTCAGTTCCGGGTCAAGGACGTCGATCAGCACCAGGCCGCCCGCCTCGCCGAACCGCTGCAGCGCATCTGTGCCGACCGCGAGGTCGCGTTCGTCGTCAATGACAGCATCAGCCTCGCCAAGCGGCTCGGCGCCGATGGCGTCCATCTCGGTCAGGGCGATGGCGACCCCCGCGAAGCCCGCACTACCCTCGGCCCGGCGGCGCAGATCGGCGTGACCTGTCACGACAGCCGCCATCTGGCGATGGAGGCAGGCGAGGCCGGGGCCGATTATGTGGCGTTCGGCGCCTTCTATCCGACGACTACCAAAGCGACGCACCACCGTCCCGATCCGGCCATTTTGTCGTGGTGGACGACCGTGTTCGAAATACCCTGTGTCGCCATCGGCGGCGTCACCCCCGGCAACTGCGCGCCGCTCGTCGCCGCCGGCGCCGACTTTATTGCCGTGTCCAGCGCCGTCTGGGACGGAGACGAAGCTGCCGCAGTGCGGGCATTCGATGCCGCGCTAAATGCGGCCCGCTGATTGAAGGGGGACGCGACGATGCTCGACCGGGTGTTCACGATCGTCGCCGGTCGCATCGCCGCGCTGGCAGGACAGCCGGTCGCCTTCATCGTCGCGGTGCTGCTGATCCTCGGCTGGGGGCTGACCGGTCCGGTATTCGGCTTTTCGGACACGTGGCAGCTCATCGTCAACACCTCGACCACCATCGTCACCTTCCTGATGGTGTTCCTGATCCAGAATTCGCAGAACCGCGACGCAGCCGCGCTGCAGGCCAAGCTTGACGAGCTGATCCGGTCGATGGAAGGCGCTCGCAACGAGTTCATCGGGATCGAGCATCGCAGCGACCGCGAGATCGAATCGATCCGCGCCGCGATCGAGGGCGAGGTGCGCGAGGATGCCGACGCGCATTCCGCCGCGACCGTCGACCGGTTGCGCAACCGCTATTGATGAAACCGCACCCGCGCTGCCTCGTTATCCTGCTGGAACAAGAGGGAGAATCGATGTGCGTCGCGGAGTGTTGGGTGTAATCGGCATCGCCGCGCTTGCGACGTTGGTCGGCACGGGGGCGGGGCACGCACAGAATAGCACGGTGCAGCAGGCAACCCCGGCGCCCGCCGCGCTCAGCCGCGACATCCTGCATGTCCAGGTCATCCTCGATCATCTCGGTTTCCCGCCGGGGCCGCTCGATGGGCGCGACGGACCCGGATTGAGCTCGGCGCTCAAGGCGTTTCAGATCACCCGCCAGATCCCGGTAACCGGCCGCACCGATGCGCGGACGCTTCAGGCGCTGCACGCCCATCGCGCCCTGCGACCGACCCGGATCGTCCGGCTCACCGCCGAGATGCTGGCAGGGCCCTATGTCCGGCCATGGCCGCGCGATCCGCAGGCACAGGCGAAGCTGAAGACGATGGGCTATCGCTCGGCGATCGAGAAGCTGGCGGAGATGTTCCACACCACGCCCCAGACGCTGATCGAGCTCAACAGCCCCGACACCCGCCTCGCCCCCGGGGTCCCGGTCCAGGTGCCCAATGCCATTCCCGGCTCGACCGACTATCCTGCCGGGATCAAGCCCGAGTGGCGCCGGACGCTCGCCGACCTCAATGTCGGCGCGGCTCAGCCGAAAGCCGCGCGGATCGTCGTCGACAAATCGGACAAGGTCCTGCGCGTATTTGACGGTCGCGGCATGCTCGCCGCACAGTTCAACGTAACCGTCGGAAGCCGGCGGGACCCGCTGCCGATCGGGAGCTGGACGATCAACGGGGTCGCAACCAATCCCGAATTTCACTACAATCCCAAATTGTTCTGGGATGTGTCCGACAAAAAGCCCGACGCACTTCTCCCGCCCGGACCGAACAGCCCGGTCGGGGTGGTGTGGATCGATCTGAGCAAGCCGCATTACGGCATTCATGGAACTCCCGAACCGCATCTGATCGGGCGGAGCGAGAGCCACGGCTGCATTCGCCTGACCAACTGGGATGCGGCGCGGCTGGCGCTGATGGTCTCGCCCGGCACGCCGGTGATTTTTCAGGAATGAACTGGCGACGGATCGTGCTGTGGAGCGTGGCGGGGGCAGCGCTTGCGCTGGTCATTCTCCTGGCAGCGACGGTCCGCGTGGTGGAGCCGGTCACCGCGATCGCGCAACCGCAACCGCCTGCACGGGACCCCGCATCGACGCCCCCCGAGGGTGATGGCCGGCTGCGCGTCCCGGTGGCGGGCGTCGATCCGGCACGTTTGCGCAGCAACTGGGGCGACCCGCGCGGCGGCGGCCGGGTGCATCAGGGGCTCGACATTATGGCGCCCGCAAACAGCCGCGTGATTGCGGCGGGCCCCGGTCGCGTCGAAAAGCTGTTCTACTCGCGCGGCGGCGGCGGGATTGTACTCTACCAGCGGTCTTCCGACGGCCGCTTCAGCTATTATTACGCGCACCTTGCCGGCTATGCGCCCGGGATTGCGGAGGGGCAGGCGCTGCGAGCGGGCGATTTGCTCGGCTATGTCGGCGATACCGGGAATGCCGACAAGGGCAATTACCATCTCCATTTCGGTGTGAGCCGCATGGGACCGCAAGATCGTTGGGATCAAGGGGTCCCCATCGACCCCTATCCGCTGCTGTCGTCGGCCGCGCCCGCGCGCTGATCATGGTGTCCGGCCAAGTCGCCACGTGGGGCAAAGGCACGACAAAAGGTGTCGACCGCCCCGGCGATCCGCTGCGCGTTACGCCCGGGATCGTTGGGACAGCCAAAGCGCCGCTCAAGATCGCCCAGCCCCTTGCACATCGCGACGAACTGCTCGGCGGCCAATTCCGGGTCCGCAACGACGATCTCGCCTGCATCGTGCAGCGATTGCAGCAACAGCGTGAAGGCGCGCAGCATTTGGCGCGGACCTGCTTCGAGAAAGGCGTTGCCGATCGCCGGATCGCCCTCGGTCTCCGCCGCGATCCGGCGATCGAACTGGATCATCTCCGGCCGCGACATGAACGCCGTCATCGCGGTCCCGATCGCTTCAAGCCGTTCGCGCAGTCCGAGCCCGGGCATCGGCGCAATGCTGAAATGCTCGCCCATCCGCGCGCACTCGCGCTCGACTGCCGCTGCGAACAGTCCCCGCTTGTCGCCGAACTGATTGTAGATCGTGACCTTGGAAACATGCGCGTCTGCCGCCACCTGTTCGATTGCGGTCGCGGCAAAGCCGCGGTCGAAAAAGGATCGGCTGGCGGCGTCGAGAATCGCCTGGCGTTTCACCGGGTCGATTGAGCGTTGCGCACGCGTAAGGGTTTCGCTTGACAGAGTGAACGGTCCCGTTCATTTGAACGACAACGTTCAATCTAGCCTGATTCGATGCCATGGCGCAAGCAGGGGGCAGTGTCGCATGATCTGGATTGCCATCCGCATGCTCACCGGCGACGGCCAGAAATTCTATGGACTGGTGTTTGGCATCGCCTTTTCCACGCTGCTCATCACCCAGCAGCTGACGATCTTCGTCAATCTGCTCGAACGCGGCGCGAGCGCGGTGTTTAACGTACCGGCGGCCGATATCTGGGTGATGGACCGGGTCAGCCGCACCACCGACGTTGCCTATCCGATGCCCAGCACCGCGCTCGACAAGGTGCGGTCGGTCCCGGGGGTCGAATGGGCCGCGCCGCATCTGCGCGCGACCGCGTCGGTACGCACCGGCGACGGCGACCTTGAGGGCGTGGCGATCGTCGGGGTGGACGACGCGACGCTGATCGGACTGCCGCGGCGGATGGCGCAAGGCAGCATCGATGTGCTGTCGCGCCCCGACACGGTGATCATCGACGATGTCGGTACCACCAACATGTTCGAGGATGGCCGCAGCCCGATCGGCGAGCGACTGGAGCTGAACGACCAGCGCGCGGTGATCCGCGGTATCGCCGATGCGGTGCCGAGCTTCACCAGCCAGGTCACGCTCTACACCAAATACAGTCAGGCGCTGCGCTATGTGCCCGGCACGCGCAACCGGCTGTCGTTCGTGCTGGTCGGCGCCGCGCCGGGCGTGGATCATCAGCAGCTGGTGACGCGGATCGAGGCAGAGACGGGGCTGCGCGCGCGCACCCGTGATCAGTTTGCGCAGGACGGGATCGATTTCATCGTCGAAAATACCGGCATTCCGCTCAATTTCGGGATTACCGTCGCGCTCGGCTTCGTTGTCGGCGTGGCGATCGTTGGGCTGACCTTCAGCCTGTTCATCCGCGACAATATCAAGCAGTTCGGCGCGCTGAAGGCGATCGGTGTGGCCAATGGCACGATCCGCCGCATGGTCGCGGCACAGGCGGCACTGGTCGGCCTGATCGGCTATGGCCTCGGCGTGCTCGGCACGATCGCGTTCATCTGGAGCTTCTCTGCCGTCCCGACCTTCAAGGGTTTCTACATCCCCTGGCAGATCCCCCTGATCAGCCTTGCCGCAGTCGTACTGATCCTTGCGCTCACCGGCTGGATCGCGTTGCGTCGCGTACTCAAGACCGAACCGGCGGCGGTGTTCCGGTGAGCGATACGTCAACTCAGCCGGCGATCCGCACGCGCGGCGTGACCCGCGACTTCATGGCGGGGAGCCAGGCGATCACCGTGCTGCATGGCATCGACGTCGAGATTCGTGCCGGCGAGCTGACCTATCTGGTCGGGGAGAGCGGGTCGGGGAAGACCACGCTGATCTCGATCATGTGCGGCATCCTCTATCCGACGCTGGGCGAGGTGGAGGTCTTCGGCACCGACATCTACCGCCTGTCGGACGCCGAACTGGTCGCGTTCCGGCTGCGCAATATCGGCTTCATCTTCCAGCAATATAATCTGATCCCGTCGATCGACGCCGCGAGCAACGCCGCCGTGCCGCTGATCGCGCAGGGCGTACCCCGGGCCGAAGCACGCGCGCGGGCGGTCGAGATGCTCGCCGCGCTCAACATCGCCGATCAGGCCGACAAGCTGCCCAGCCAGCTGTCGGGCGGACAGCAGCAACGCGTGGCGATTGCCCGCGCGCTGGTCCACCGCCCCCGGCTGGTGGTGTGCGACGAGCCGACCGCGGCGCTCGATGCCCGTTCCGGTCGGCGCGTGATGGACCTGCTGCGCGAGGTGGCGGTCGCGCCTGACCGCGCGTGCATCATCGTCACCCACGACAACCGGATCTTCGATCTCGCCGACCGCATCCTCCGGCTGGAGGACGGTTACATTACTCATGACGGCGCCCATATGCCGGAGGACCATTGATGCCCGACTGGAAACAGCTGAGCTTTGCCCGGACGATCCTGCCGCTGATCGCGGTGGCGGGCCTGGTGCTGGCGGCCCTGTTCATCTGGGGCGGCTTGCCCGACCGCAGCCCGAGCGCGCCGCAGCGCGAACCGGCCAAGGCGCCGCCCGCACTCGCCAATGCCGAGCGCGTGGCCGGGGCAGGGGTGGTCGAACCGTCGAGCGAGACGATCGACATCGGTGCGCCGCTGTCGGGGCTGGTGATGACCGTCGCGGTCAGCCCGGGCGTGCGCGTGGTGCCGGGCCAGCCGCTGTTCACGATCGACGACCGCGCGGTGCGCGCGCAACTGGCCGAGGCGCTCGCCGCGATCGGCGAGGCCCGCGCCGCGATTGCCGAGGCGCAGAGCGCGCGGGCGACCGCCGAACGCCAGCTTGCTTTGTATCGCGCGGTGGACGATCCCGCCGCGGTCGCGCGCGCGGAAATCGTGCGGGTCGAGGGTGAGGCCGCCGCCGCTGCGCAGCGCGTCGCGCTGGCCCGCGCGCGCCTTGCCGCGGCACAGGCGCGGGCAGGGACGGCGCGGACCGAGCTTGGTCGCCTGACCGTGCGCGCGCCGATCGCGGGCGAAATCCTGACCGTCGCGATCCGGCCCGGCGAATATGTCTCGACCATGGGCGGGACCAGCCAAGCCTTTATCCAGATGGGCGCGACCGACCCGCTGCATGTTCGAATCGACATCGACGAGGAACAGGCGCCGCGCGTGGCGCTGGGTGCCGCGGCCATCGTGTCGCCGCGCGGCGCTGCCACGCGGCGGGTCGAGGCGCGCTTCGTCCGCGCCGAGCCCTTGATCGTACCCAAACGCTCGCTGACCAACAGCGCGCAGGAGCGGGTCGATGTGCGGGTGTTGCAGCTGATCTATGCGCTGCCCGAAACCAATGGCGCGTTCCGCGTCGGGCAACAGGTCGACGCCTTCATCCCGGCGCGCAAGGACGGCAAATGAGCCGGGGTCAACGCCTTGCCGCGCTGGCGCTCAGTGCGGTCCTTGCGGGGTGCGTGGCAGGTCCGGCTCCGGAGATCGCGACGCCGGTGCCCGAGCTGCCCGCGCGTTTTGCGCTGGTCCCGCCTGAAACGGGCGGTGCCGTCGCCGACTTGTTGCCGAACGGCGATCCGGGGTTTCTGCGGCTGTCGCGCGCGGCACTGGCGAGCGCGCCGACCCTTGGCGAAGCGCTGGCGCGGGTCGATGAGGCGCGCGCGCGGCTCGGGCGGGCGCGGGCGGAGGCGCTGCCGACCATCGGTGCCAATGGCGCGGTGACCGGCACGCGCAGCAACCCCGACCAGTTCGGCGCGAGCCTGCCTCCCGGTGTCGAGATCGCGGCGGAACGCGCGAGCTATGCTGCCAACCTGACCGCGCAATGGGACGTCGACTTGTTCGGACGCGTGCGGGCGCAGCAGCGGGCGGCGCAGGCGCGGCTCGACGCCGCCACCGCTTCGGCGCAGGCAGTGCGGATCGCGCTGGTCGGCGAAATCGCCGCATCCGTGATTGACTGGCGCACGCTGTCGGCGCGCCGCGATGCGCTGACCGAGGATCTCGCGGCGGCCGAGCGGCTGGGCGCGCTGGCTGGCAGCCGTGCGCGCGCGGGCCTCGTCTCCGGCCTCGATCCGGTGCAGGCGCGCGCGCTGGCAGAGACTGCGCGGACCCGGCTGGCGGCGCTGGCAGGCGAAGAAGCGCGACTGATCGGGCGGCTGACCACCCTCACGGCACAGGATGCGGAACGCGTGCGCGCCGCGCTGCGGATGCCGCCGCAACCGGTGTTCGTCGAGCCAGGCGAACCGCTGCCAGCTCCCGCGGCGATCATCTACCCCGCGCCGCCCGCATTGCCGGCGACCCTGTTGCAGAACCGGCCTGACATTCTTGCGGCGGCGGCGATCCTGGAGGCGCAGGATGCGGACCTCGCGGCGGCGGCGCGGCGGCGCTTTCCGGCGCTGCGGCTCGATGCCTCCTTGGGGCTGCTCGCATTCGGCCTTGGCAATCTGTTCGACAGCGAGTCGCTAGTCGGGTCGCTCGGCGCCTCGCTCGCCGCGCCGTTGCTCGATTTCGGGCGGATCGCGGCGGATATCGACGCGGCGGTGGCGGGCAAGCGCGCGGCGTTTCAGGCCTATCGTGGCGCGGTCTATACGGCGCTGGGCGAGGCCGAGGCAGCCTATGGCGCGATCGCTGCCGCCGATCGCGAGGAAGTGTCGGCGCGGCGCGAACTGATCGCGCTTGACCGCGCCGTCCGGCTGATCGCGCAACGCCAGCGCGCCGGGCTTGCCGACATGACCGCGCTGACCGAGGCGCAGCGGCAGGCACTCGCCGGTCGCGAGCGGGCAGCGGCGGCGGAGGGACGCGCCGGGCGCGCGCGGGTCGTGCTGTGGCAGGCGCTCGGCGGGACGCCTTAGCGCCAACTGCGTCGAGGAGCGGCTGTTATGCCACCGCTTGCCGGATCGTGCGCAGGTCGCTAAGGGGCGCGACGTTGTTTGGCCTTTGGGGAACACCCCGACGGCTTTGTCTTTCTCAGCACTGTAGGCGATCCCCATGAAGATCAGCGGCGTGGACATCCGTCCCGGCAACATCATCGAATATGAAGGCGGCATCTGGCGCGCGGTCAAGATCCAGCACACCCAGCCGGGCAAGGGCGGCGCCTATATGCAGGTGGAGATGAAGAATCTCCGCGACGGCCGCAAGAACAACGTCCGTTTCCGCTCGGCCGAGACGGTCGAGCGCATCCGTCTCGACACCAAGGATTTCCAGTTCCTCTACCCTGAAGGCGACATGCTCGTGTTCATGGACAAGGAGACGTACGACCAGACGACGCTGCCGCGCGATCTGCTCGGCGACGCGGCGGCGTTTCTGCAGGACGGCATGGACGTCGTCATGGAACTCTATGAGGACGAAGCGATCAGCGTGCAGCTGCCCGACACGATCGAGGCAACGATCGTCGAGGCCGACGCTGTGGTGAAGGGGCAGACGGCGTCGTCGTCCTACAAGCCCGCGATCCTCGACAACGGCGTGCGCATCATGGTCCCGCCGCACATCGCCAGCGGCACGCGCATCGTGGTCGATGTGTACGAGCAGACCTACGTCCGCCGCGCGGACTGACGAATTCCCTCTCCCCCTCTGGGGAGAGGGCCGGGGAGAGGGGCCTGCATTCCAGGGCTGTCTTCCTTCATTCCCCTCTCCCAACCCGCTCCCCTGAAGGGGAGAGGGCTATAGGTGCTTTATGGTTTCCCATTCCGGCCTCATCACCGTCATCGAGCGCGCCGCGCGCAAGGCAGGCCCCCGGCTGCGCCGCGACTTCAACGAAGTCCAGCAGCTGCAGGTCAGCCGCAAAGGGCCGGCGGATTTCGTGTCGATGGCCGACAAGCGCGCCGAGGACACGCTGATCGAGGAACTGCGCAAGGCGCGGCCCGATTGGGGGTTCCTGGTCGAGGAGCGCGGGCAGATCGCGGGCGATCCGGACAAGCCGCGCTGGATCATCGATCCGCTCGACGGCACGACCAACTTCCTCCACGGCATCCCGCATTTCTGCATGTCGATCGCGGTCGAAGATCCGCACGGGGCGCAGGGCAAGCCCGAGATCACGCACGGCTATGTCTATCAGCCGCTGACCGACGAGAGCTTCTGGGCCGAGAAGGGCCGGGGCGCGTGGTTGCAGGACCAGCGGCTGCGCGTCTCGTCGCGCCGCGACCTCGCCGATGCGCTGATCGCGACCGGCATCCCGTTCCTGGGCCATGGCAATTTCGCCGAGTGGAGCCGCATTTTCGGTGCGGTTGCGCCTGAAGTCGCCGGCATCCGCCGCTTCGGTTCGGCCGCGCTCGACCTCGCCTGGGTCGCGGCGGGCCGCTATGACGGGTTCTGGGAAAGCGGCCTGAAGCCGTGGGACACCGCAGCCGGTATCCTGCTGGTCAAGGAAGCGGGTGGCTTCGTCACCGACTTCCGCGGCACCGACAATGCCCATGCCAAGGGCGAGATTCTGGCCGCGACCGACGCGATCCATTCGAAACTGCACAAGCTGCTCGCCGGGTCGCTGCGGTGATCCGCGCGGGAACGCTGCTGCTGGCCCTGACGGCCTCGGCGGACGCTCCCGAAACCGTCTATTCCGCGCCTGCGCAGCATCGCCTGATCGAAGGGGTGGCGACCGATGGCCGGACCATCTGGCTGTCGAGTGTGCTCGATCGCACCATCCTGGCCCACCGGGCGGGGAAGGGCGACAGCCGCATCGCGATGCCGGCTGGTACGCTGCACCCGCTGGGACTGGCATGGGATTCGCGCCGCAACTGGCTGTGGGTCGCCACCGACTGTCCCGACCTCCCCGGCGTGGCGAAATGCGACTCCGGTGCGCTGATCGCGCTCGACCGTAGCGGGCGGCTCAAGGCCAGGCTCTCGGCCGGGCCCGGCTTTCACCCTGGCGATGTCGCGGCAGCGGGCGGTGCGGTGTTCGTGTCCGACAGTCTCAACGGGGCGGTCTATCGCCTGAATGGCAACACGCTCGACCCGCTGATCGCCCCGGGCATTGCGCGGTCGGCGCAGGGAAGCGCGCTCAGCCCCGATGGTAAGCATTTGATCGTCGCCGATTATGGCCGTGGCGTCGCGACCATCGACCTGAAGACGCAGGTACGGACATTGCTCCCGATGGCGGATGGCAAGCCGCTGCGCGGGCTCGACGGGCTCGTTCGCGTGGGGGCGGATTATTACGCGATCCATAACGGCAGCAGCCCCGGATCGCTGCTCCGCTTCCGCATCACCGGGGCGCAGATCGCGGTCGCGGTCGTGCATCGTGGCGCGCCGCTTGCCGACCCGACTCAACTCGCCAGCGACGGTCGGCGCCTGCTGATCGTTGCCGATGCCGGCTGGCCCGCGGCGAGCAAGCCGGACCAGCCGCCGCGCGGTGCCGGCACGCTGGTGGCGATGCCCTTCCGATGACCGCGTAGTTGCGAGTGATTCTCAAGGCTTTCCGCCCTTGATGCCCCCCTGCCATCGGCCTAAAGCGACCCGAAGATTCCGCAACCGCGAGGGGCCGTCTTGGTCGACCTTATCGAATATCTGCCGATCCTGCTGTTCCTGGGGGTGGCCCTGGTGCTGTCGAGCGCCTTTGTCTTCCTGCCCATGATCGCAGCCCGCTTCACCGGCGCGCATCAGCCGACGCCCGAGAAGCTCACCGAATATGAATGCGGCTTCCCCGCGTTCGAGGATTCGCGCAGCCAGTTCGACGTGCGCTTCTACCTCGTCGCGATCCTCTTCATCATCTTCGATCTGGAAGCGGCGTTCCTGTTTCCCTGGGCGGTCACGGTGTTCGACCTGGGCTGGGCCGCGTGGATCAGCATGATGATCTTCATCGCCGAACTCGCGCTGGGCCTCGCTTATGCGTGGAAGGTCGGCGCGCTGGATTGGGAATGAGCCAGATGAATACGACCTCTCCGATCCTCAATGCCCAGGGCCAGCCCATGACGGGCGGCGCAGTGGTGCAGCCCGATCAGGCGTTCTTCAACGACCTGAATGGCGAACTGAATGACAAGGGTTTCCTCGTCACCTCGACCGAGGAGCTGTTCCAATGGGCACGCACCGGCTCGCTGTGGTGGATGACCTTCGGCCTTGCCTGCTGCGCGGTCGAGATGATCCACGTCAACATGCCGCGCTATGACATGGAGCGGTTCGGCGCCGCCCCGCGCGCATCGCCGCGCCAGTCGGACGTGATGATCGTCGCTGGCACGCTGTGCAACAAGATGGCCCCGGCGCTGCGCCGCGTCTACGACCAGATGTCGGAGCCGAAATACGTCATCTCGATGGGCAGCTGCGCCAATGGCGGCGGCTATTACCATTACAGCTACAGCGTCGTGCGCGGCTGTGACCGGATCGTGCCGGTCGACATCTATGTCCCCGGCTGCCCGCCGACTGCCGAGGCGCTGCTGTACGGCGTGATGCAGCTTCAGCGTAAGATCCGCCGGATCGGGACGGTGACGCGGTGAAGGCGCCTGCTCCCAAATATGCCGCCAATGACGGCGTGATCGCGGCGGCGCAGGCTGCGCTGGGCGACATGCTGATCGAGGCGACGGATCTGGTCGGTGAGGTCAATCTGACCGTCGATCGCACGCGGCTGGTCGAGGCGATGATCGCGCTGCGCGATGGCGCTGGCCTGCACTATCAGGCGCTGATGGAAATCGCCGGGGTCGATTACCCCGAGCGCGCCGAGCGGTTCGATGTCTGCTACATGCTGCTCAGCTACACCCGCAACCACCGCATCCGCGTCCGCGTGACGACGGACGAGCTGCAGCCGGTGCCGTCGGTAACGTCGATCTGGCCGGTCGCCGGCTGGCTCGAGCGCGAAGTATACGACATGTACGGCGTGCTGTTCGAGGGGAATAGCGACCTGCGCCGCATCCTGACCGACTATGGCTTTCGCGGGCATCCGCAGCGCAAGGACTTCCCGCTCTCCGGGTTCGTCGAGCTGCGCTACTCCGAAGCCGAAAAGCGCGTGGTCTACGAGCCGGTGCAGCTGGCGCAGGATTTCCGCAATTTCGATTTCATGAGCCCGTGGGAAGGCGCGCAATACGTGCTGCCCGGCGACGAGAAATACGTCGCACCCCCGCCGCCGCCCGCACCTCCGGCTCCGCCGCCTGCGGCGAAGGTCGAAGACAAGCCCGCCGCTGCCCCCGAGGCAAAGGGCGCGCCGACTCCTGCGACCGCCGATCAGGTCAGGGAAGCCGACGATTCGGTGAAGCCGGTCAAGGCGCGCGTGCGCAAGCCCAAGACCAGCGACGGTCCCGAGGACACCGGCATCGGCAAGGCCTCGCCCCATGCAGGTCCGGCGCCGGTCGAGTCCGACGTGCCGCAGGAAGATGCCAAGAAGCCCCGCAAGCCGCGCGCCCCGCGCAAGCCCAAGGGGGAGGGTGAAGCGTAATGTCCGAGTATCTCGACGAAATCGCCGGTCGCACCGACGCCGCTGACCCCAGCGTGGGCGATACCGCGATCGCCAACTACACGATCAACTTCGGCCCGCAGCACCCGGCGGCGCACGGCGTGCTGCGCCTCGTCACCGAGCTGGACGGCGAGATTATCGAGCGGATCGACCCGCATGTCGGCCTGCTCCATCGCGGCACCGAAAAGCTGATCGAGTACAAGACCTATACGCAGGCGCTCCCGTACATGGACCGCCTCGACTATTGCTCGCCGCTGGCGATGGAGCACAGCTTCGTGCTCGCGGTCGAAAAGCTGCTCGACCTCGAAGTGCCGGTGCGCGCGCAATATCTGCGCGTGTTCTTCGCCGAGCTGACCCGCATCTGCAACCACATGCTCAACCTCGGCGCGCACGTCATGGACGTCGGCGCGATGACGCCGAACCTGTGGATGTTCGAACTGCGCGAGGATTGCCTCAACTTCTTCGAGCGCATGTCCGGCGCGCGCATGCACCACAATTATCTGCGCCCGGGCGGCGTGCATCAGGACGTGCCGCTCAAGCTGCTCACCGATATCGGCGACTGGCTCGACACGCGCCTGCCGCAGCTGTTCGGCGACGCGATCAGCCTGGTCGCGGAAAACCGCATCTTCAAGCAGCGCAACGTCGACATCGCGATCGTCAATCGCGACGACGCGGTCAAATGGGGCTTTTCCGGCCCGATGATCCGCGCCGCCGGCATCCCGTGGGATCTGCGCAAGTCGCAGCCCTATGACGTGTATGACCGCATGGATTTCGAAATCCCGGTCGGCACGCGCGGCGACTGCTATGACCGCTTCATGGTCCGCGTCGAGGAAGTCTATCAGTCCGCGCGCATCATGAAACAGTGCCTGAACGAGATGCCGTCCGGCCCGATCGCGTCGCTCGACCGCAAGGTGGTGCCGCCCAAGCGCGCCGAGATGAAGCAGTCGATGGAAGCGCTGATCCATCACTTCAAGCTGTATACCGAGGGCTTCCACGTCCCGGCGGGCGAGGTGTACGTCGCGACCGAAAGCCCCAAGGGCGAATTCGGCATCTACATGGTCAGCGACGGGTCGAACAAACCCTATCGCTGCAAGATCCGCCCGACCGCCTTCAGCCATTTGCAGGCGATGGACTTCATGTCGCGCGGCCACATGCTGGCGGACATCACCGCGATTCTGGGCGCGATGGATATCGTGTTCGGGGAGTGTGACCGGTGAGCATTGAGGCGAAGTATCCCTCATCTCAAAGTGTTCCGACCGCGCTGTGGGAGCGGTTTTGCTTTGGGGCAGCTGTTTTTATGCTCGTGACGGTTGTGGGTAGTGTGATCGCTATCGGCTTCCAAGGTGCCAGCTCTTCAGATCAGATGCGCATGGTCCTCGGCGCGGCGCCGTCGATCTTGGTTTTAATCGGCGTAGCGCTGTTCTTTCGCGTCCGAAGGACCCGACGTGTCCGAGCGCGGGCCGAGTTTTTGGCGAGCTTGAGGGCGTCCAATCATGGCTGACACCCTCATCCTCCACGACGCCCCCGTGAGCACCCGCATCGCCACCGCGCACGCAATGATCGCGCATTACAACGCGCAGGATGCCGACGCCTATGTCGCGCTGATGACCGACGATGCCTGTGAAGCGGGCTATCGCGGCGCGGTGCTGCGTGAGGGCAAGGAAGGCGTCCGCGCGGGGCTCAAGGCGATGTTCGCCCAGTTCCCGCACAACCGCGCCGACATCCTCGCCAGCTATGAGCTGGGGGAGACGGTGCTGCTCCACGAAACGGTCTCGCGCGCGCCCGATGGCGAGCAGTTCGAGGTCATGTCCATCTACACCTTCAGCGGCGACAGAGTGAGCCGCGTGGAGTTCATCCGCTAATGGCCGACGCACACGCAATCGAAGACACGCCGGAACTCCGCGCACGCTGGGGCAATTTCGCCTGGACGCCGGAGAATGCCGCCAAGGCCGCGACCATCCGTGCGCGCTATCCCGAGGGGCGGCAGATGAGCTGCACCATCCCTTATCTCGACCTGGCGCAGCGTCAGGTCGGGGCGGAGACGGATACGCAGGGGTGGCTGCCGATCCCGGTGATCGAATTCGTCGCGCGTGAGCTCGACCTCGCGGTGATCCGCGTGCTGGAGGTCGCGACCTTCTACACGATGTTCAACCTGCACCCGGTCGGCAAATATCATGTGCAGGTGTGCGGCACGACGCCGTGCTGGCTGCGCGGGTCGGACGAGGTCTTCGCCGCGTGCAAGAACCGCGGCATGGCCAAGGGCAAGACCACGCCCGACGGCCTGTTCACGCTGACCGAAGTCGAGTGCATGGGCAATTGCGCCTCTGCGCCGATGGTCCAGATCAACGACGATAATTTCGAGGATCTGAACTACGATCGCACCGTCGCGATCCTCGACGCGCTGGCGCAGGGCAAGTCGCCCAAGGCCGGGACGCAGGAGCCTGGCCGTCACACCGTCGAACCGCTGGGCGGCCCGACCACGCTGACCGCGATGGTGAACGAGAATCACGATTACAGGAGCGAATGGTGAGCAAGAACACGATCGTCACGATCCTTGCCGTCATCGGCGGCATCGTCGTCCTTGGCTGGGTGCTCAAACTTGCCGCGAAACTCTTCGTGCCGCTGCTGCTGATCGGCATCGGCGTCGCCGTCTATCTGGCGGTCAAGGATAACAAGCGTATCGGAGGGCCGCGCTAACATGCTTAGCGACAAGGACCGGATCTTCACCAATCTCTACGGCTATCAGCCGTGGACCCTTGACGCTGCGATCAAGCGCGGCGCGTGGGACAATACCAAGGCTCTACTCGACCTTGGCCCCGACACGATCATCGAAAAGATCAAGGCGTCGGGCCTGCGCGGGCGCGGTGGGGCGGGGTTCCCGACCGGCATGAAATGGTCGTTCATGCCCAAGAACCCGACGCCGGAACGGCCGAGCTTCCTGGTCATCAATGCCGACGAATCCGAACCGGGTTCGTGCAAGGACCGCGAGATCATTCGCCACGACCCGCATCTGCTGCTCGAAGGCGCGCTGGTCGCGGGCTTCGCGATGCGCGCGCGCGCGGCGTACATCTACATTCGCGGCGAGTATATCCGTGAGGCCGAGACGCTGTTCAAGGCGATCGAGGAAGCCTACGCCAAGGGCCTGCTGGGCAAGAATGCCTGCGGGTCGGGCTATGACTTCGACGTCTTCTGCCATCGTGGCGCGGGCGCGTACATCTGCGGCGAAGAGACCGCGATGATTGAGAGCCTGGAGGGCAAGAAGGGCCAGCCGCGGCTCAAGCCGCCCTTCCCGGCGGGTGCGGGCCTTTATGGCTGCCCGACCACGGTCAACAATGTCGAATCGATCGCCGTTGCCCCGACGATCCTGCGCCGCAGCCCCGAATGGTTCGCGAGCTTCGGCCGTGAGAACAACAAGGGCACCAAGCTGTTCCAGATCAGCGGTCACGTCGAAAAGCCGTGCGTGGTCGAGGAAAGCATGTCGATCCCGTTCCGCGAGCTGATCGAAAAGCATTGCGGCGGCATTCGCGGCGGGTGGGACAATCTCCTCGCGGTGATCCCCGGCGGCTCCTCGGTGCCACTGGTTCCGGCGGCGGAGATCATGGACGCGCCGATGGATTTCGACGGCCTGCGCGCGCTCGGCTCGGGCCTTGGCACGGCGGCTGTGATCGTGATGGACAAGTCCACCGACATCGTCGCCGCGATCAGCCGCATCAGCTATTTCTACAAGCATGAAAGCTGCGGCCAGTGCACCCCGTGCCGTGAGGGCACCGGCTGGATGTGGCGCGTGATGGAGCGGATGCGCACCGGCGACGCCGACATCAGCGAGATCGACACGCTGTTCAACGTGACCAAGCAGGTCGAAGGCCACACCATCTGCGCGCTCGGCGACGCGGCGGCGTGGCCGATCCAGGGCCTGATCAAGCATTTCCGCCCCGAAATGGAGCGGCGCATCCTTGAAAAGCAGGGCGGCGGACTGAACCCGATGCAGGAGGCTGCGGAATGATTCTGGCACTGACCCTGGCGCTTGCCGCGCCTGCTGCCCCCGCCGTTCAGTCGGTCGATCCGCGCAGCTATCGCATCATGCAGCAATTCGCTGCCTGCGTGGTGCGCGGCGACAAGGGGGAGGCGCGCGCCTTCCTCGCCACCGCGCCGGAAAGCAAGGAAGCCGAGGCGGCGATGAACCGCATGGCAAAGGATCGCAGCGCGTGCCTGCGCGGCCCCGCCGGTGATGGCGGCAAGCTCAAGATGAAGCCGGCGTCGCTGCGCGGCGCGCTGGCCGAGCAGCTGTACCTCGCCGATTACGCCGCCGCTCCCGCCGCACCGACGGGCGAGCCCGCGCCGTTCCAGGGCAGCGGCGATGAAAAGCGCGCCAGCTATGACGTCACCCGCTGTGCCGCGATGCGCGACCCGGTCGGTGCCGACGCCCTGCTGCGCGCCGAGCTCAACTCGAATGCCGAGCGTGAAGCGCTGCGCAAGGTGATGCCCGCGATTGCCGGCTGCACGCCCAAGGGTGCCAAGCTCGGTTTCGACCGTGAATTGCTGCGCGGCCTGATGGCCGAGGGGCTGTATCTGCACCGCACCGGCGCCGGCGCCTGAACTGGATCTGAAGTTATGCCGAAGCTGACTGTCGACGGAATTGAAGTGGAGGTGCCGCAGGGCGCCACCGTGCTCCAGGCGTGCGAAGCCGCGGGCAAGGAAATTCCGCGTTTCTGCTATCATGAACGGCTGAGCATCGCCGGCAATTGCCGCATGTGCCTGGTCGAGGTGAAGCCCGGGCCGCCCAAGCCGCAGGCGTCGTGCGCGCTGCCCGCCGCCGACAACCAGGACGTCCGCACCGACAGCGCGATGGTGAAGGCCGCGCGCGAAGGCGTGATGGAGTTTCTGCTGATCAATCACCCGCTCGATTGCCCGATCTGCGATCAGGGCGGCGAGTGCGACCTGCAGGACCAGTCGGTCGCTTATGGTCGCGGCCATTCGCGCTACACCGAGAACAAGCGCGCGGTGACCGAGAAGTACATGGGTCCCATCGTCAAGACGGTGATGACCCGCTGCATCCAGTGCACCCGCTGCGTCCGCTTTGCCGAAGAAGTTGCGGGCGTTGAGGAAATCGGCGCGATCTATCGCGGCGAGAACATGCAGATCACGTCTTACCTGGAGAAGGCGGTGACGTCCGAACTGTCGGGCAATGTCGTCGATCTGTGCCCGGTCGGTGCGCTGACGTCGAAGCCCTATGCGTTCGAAGCGCGCCCGTGGGAGCTGCGCAAGACTCTGGCGATCGACGTGATGGACGCGGTCGGCACCAACATCCGCATCGACAGCCGCGGTCGCGGCGTGTTGCGCGTCCTGCCGCGCATCAACGAAGACGTGAACGAGGAATGGGCGCACGACAAGACCCGCCACCATGTCGATGGCCTCAGCTACCGCCGGCTCGACAAGCCCTATGTCCGCAAGGACGGCAGACTGGTCGAAGCGACGTGGGACGAGGCGTTCGCCGCCATCGCCGTCGCCGCGAAGGGCGCGGGGGACAAGGTTGCCGCGATCCATGGCGATCTGCTCGATTGCGAGACGATCTTTGCCGCCAAGAAGCTGGTCCAGTCGTTCGGCTCGGACCTGCTCGAAGGGCGTCAGACCGGCATGGCGTATGACACGTCGTCGCTGTCGGCGGTGAATTTCAACACCACCATTGCCGGCGTCGAGACGGCGGACGTGATCCTGCTGGTCGGCACGAACCTGCGCTGGGAAGCGCCGCTGGTGAACACCCGTGTGCGCAAGGCGATCAAGCGCGGTGCGAAGGTGTTCGCGATCGGGCCGGAAACCGACCTGACTTACAAGACCACGTGGCTCGGCAACGATCTGTCGCTGCTCGGCAAGCTGCCGCAGGCGGCGGCGGATGCGTTCAAGGATGCCAAGCGCCCGATGGTCATCGTCGGCGGCGCGGCGCTCAAGAACGGGCATGGCGCGGCACTGGCGCTGGCCAAGAAGCTCGACCTGGTGCGTGAAGGCTGGAACGGCTTCAACGTCCTGCACATGGCGGCGAGCCGCATGGGCGGCCTGATGCTCGGTTTCGCGTCGAAGGGCGGCATTGCCGATATCGTCGCGGCGGAGCCGAAGCTGACCTTCTTCATCGGCGCGGACGAAGTGGATTTTTCCAACTTCGCCAACAGCTTCAACGTCTATATCGGCCATCATGGCGACAAGGGCGCGCATGCGGCGGACGTGATCCTGCCGGGCGCGAGCTATGCCGAAAAGCATGGCACCTATGTCAACCTGGAAGGCCGGGTCCAGCGCAGCGAGAAGGCGGTTTCGGCCCCCGGCGACGCGCGTGAGGACTGGACGATCCTGCGCGCGCTGTCCGAAGTGATGGGCAAGACGCTGCCGTTCGACAGCTTCGGCGAACTGCGCGCCGCGATGGCCGCCGAGGTGCCGGCGCTGGGCAGCGAAGGGCTTGCCAGCTTCGAGTGGAACCCGCCGGCGCTCGACGCCAAGGGGGAAGGGGAGGTCGCTTACCCGATCGCCGACTTCTACCTGACCAACGCCATCTGCCGCGCATCGCCGACGATGCAGCGCTGCTCGGCCGAACTGATCCACGGCCAGGATTTCGCGGAGGCCGCAGAGTGACCGCTTTCTTCCAATCCCTCGGCATGTCCTTCGAGTGGGCGTGGTTCGTCGCCACAATCGCGGGCATCCTGCTGATCGCGCTGCCGCTGATGCTGGCGGTCGCGATGATCATCTATGCCGATCGCAAGATCTGGGCGGCGATGGCGCTGCGGCGCGGTCCGAACGTCGTCGGTCCGCTCGGCCTGCTCCAGTCGTTCGCGGATGGTTTGAAGGTCTTCCTTCAGGAAACCATCATCCCGTCGAGCGCGAACAAGGGGCTGTTCCTGCTCGCGCCGATCATCACCTTCACCGTCGCGCTGATCGTGTGGGCGGTGATCCCGTTCCAGGCGGGCGTGGTGCTGGCGAACATCAATGTCGGGCTGCTCTATATCCTCGCGGCCTCGTCGCTGGGCGTCTATGGCGTGATCCTGGCCGGCTGGGCGTCGAACTCCAAATACCCCTTCTACTCGGCGATCCGCGCTGCGGCGCAGATGGTCAGCTATGAAGTCTCGATCGGCTTCGTGCTGATCGCGGTGGTGCTGTGGGCGGGGACGTTCAACCTGTCGGGCATCGTCAACGCGCAGCAGGGGCATGTGCTGGGCATGTTCAACGGCTTTGGGTTCAACCCGCTGCTGTTCCCGATGGCGGTGGTGTTCCTGATCTCCGCCCTCGCCGAAACCGCGCGCGCGCCCTTCGATCTGACCGAGGCGGAGAGCGAGCTGGTCGCGGGCTATCAGACCGAATATTCGTCGATGGCCTTCGCGCTCTACTGGCTCGGCGAATATGCCAACGTCATCCTGATGTGCACGCTCAACGCGCTGCTGTTCTGGGGCGGTTATCTCCCGCCGCTGGACATCCCGATCCTTTACGCGGTGCCGGGCATCCTCTGGCTGTTCATCAAGATCCTCGTCTTCTTCTTCATCTTCTCGTGGATCAAGGCGACCGTCCCGCGCTACCGCTATGACCAGCTGATGCGCCTGGGCTGGAAGATTTTCCTGCCGCTGTCGCTGTTCTTCGTGTTCGCGGTGTCGGGCTGGCTGATGATCCAGCGGGTGGGGCTGTGAGCGTGGGCAAGCTCGCGTCACTCTTGTTTGGCCTTACGTCGATGTTCGTTGGAGCGTCGCCCGTTTCCGCACAGGAGCAGGGGGTTGTGCCCGCGTCTGTCGCTGGCAAGGCCTTTGCGTGCTATTTTCGCCCACTCAAACCGGGCAAAATTGACGACCTCATGGCTCAAGAAGGTCAGTTACTCGGGTTTGTGTTGTCATTGGACGGCGGCAAGATGTCGGTCGTTTTTCACGATCCGCATGGAATTGCTGAAAGCCTTCCATTCGAGCGGGCTATTTCGCCGACCTCGGACGGGGGGACGATCGTGCTACTTGGCAAAAATGATGCCAGCGGGCTGCTGATCAGTGTAGATAAACCAAACCAGGCCATGGCTGGCGGGGCCGGCGCGACAATATTCAGGCGCAGCAAGAGCGATGCCGCGATTCAAGCCCGCAATGAATGGTTTGGTTCTTGTGGTAGCCAAGCTGGGAACGCTGCTGCCGCACTCCAGGCTTTGAAAACATTACCTGAGAAGACGAAAGGCCGTTCTTCACAATGAGCATCGCCCAACTCGTCCGTTCGTTCACCCTGTGGGAATTCGTGAAGGCGCACGCCCTCACGCTGAAGTATTTCTTCAAGCCCAAGGCGACGATCAACTATCCCTACGAGAAAAACCCGCTGTCGCCCCGCTTCCGCGGCGAGCATGCGCTGCGTCGTTATCCGAACGGCGAAGAGCGCTGCATCGCGTGCAAGCTGTGCGAGGCGATCTGTCCGGCGCTGGCGATCACGATCGAGGCCGAACCGCGCGACGACGGCAGCCGGCGCACCACGCGCTACGACATCGACATGACCAAGTGCATCTATTGCGGCCTGTGCCAAGAAGCATGCCCGGTGGACGCCATTGTCGAGGGGCCGAATTTCGAATTCGCGACCGAAACCCGTGAGGAGCTGATCTATCACAAGGACAAGCTGCTCGCGAACGGCGACCGCTGGGAACGCGCAATCGCCGCGAACCTTGCCGCCGATGCACCGTACCGTTAAGCGCGCGGCACCAAAGGGGCACATGATTCCGTGATTCAAGCAATCGCCTTCTATCTCTTCGCCGGGGTGGTGATCCTCTCCGCCGCGATGACGATCACCGCCCGCAATCCCGTTCATTCGGTGCTGTGGCTGATCCTGGCGTTCTTCAACGCCGCCGGCCTGATGGTGCTGGCGGGGGCGGAGTTCATCGCGATGCTACTGGTCATCGTCTATGTCGGCGCGGTCGCGGTGCTGTTCCTGTTCGTCGTGATGATGCTCGACATCGACTTTGCCGAGCTGCGCGCCGGCTTCGTCCGCTACGCCGTGTTCGGCCTGGCCATTGCGGTGGCGCTGGCGGCGGAGATCGTGATCGGGACGATGGCGTGGACCGCGGGCAAGATCGACCTTGCCAAGCGGATCGCGCCGATCGACCCGCAGGTGTCGAATATCGAAGCGATCGGCATGCTGCTCTACGGCCGCTATTTGTATCTGTTCGAGGCCGCCGGCTTCATCCTGCTCGTCGCCATGGTCGGCGCGATCGTGCTGACCCACCGCCAGCGCGGCGGGGTGATGAAGCAGAATGTCTGGCGCCAGATCAACCGGCGTCAAAAGGACGCCATCCGCAACGTTAATCAGCCCGTCGGGCAGGGGGTGGAGCTGTGATCGGCCTCACGCATTACCTCGTCGTCAGCGCGATCCTGTTCACCATGGGCGTGCTCGGCATCTTCATGAACCGCAAGAACCTCATCGTCATCCTGATGGCGATCGAGCTGATCCTGCTGAGCGTGAACCTCAACCTCGTCGCCTTCTCGTCGTATCTTGGCGACCTGGTGGGGCAGGTGTTCGCGATGTTCGTGCTGACCGTTGCGGCGGGTGAGGCCGCGATCGGCCTTGCCATCCTTGTCATCTATTTCCGCGGCCGCGGCACGATCTCGGTCGACGACGTCAATCGGATGAAGGGCTGATGTCTTCGATCCATTTCATTGTATTCCTGCCGCTTCTGGCAGCGATCGTCGCGGGCTTTAGCAACCGCGCGTTCGGCACCGCATTCCCGAAGATCGTCACCACCGGCGGCCTGTTCGTCGCGGCGATCCTCAGCTGGATGACGTTCATCCCGTTCCTCAATGGCACGGCGGAGCCGCAGGTCATCAAGGTGCTGACCTGGATGAACTCGGGCGACCTGATGGTCGACTGGGCGCTGCGCGTCGACAGCCTGACCGCGGTGATGCTGGTGGTGGTGACGAGCGTTTCGGCGCTGGTCCACCTCTACAGCTGGTCGTACATGGAAGAGGACCCGGATCAGCCGCGCTTCTTCGCGTACCTCTCGCTGTTCACCTTCGCCATGCTGATGCTGGTGACCGCCGACAACCTGCTGCAGATGTTCTTCGGCTGGGAAGGCGTGGGCCTCGCAAGCTACCTGCTGATCGGCTTCTGGTTCAAGAAGCCGTCGGCCAATGCGGCGGCGATCAAGGCGTTCGTGGTCAACCGCGTCGGCGATCTTGGCTTCATGCTCGGCATTTTCGGCGTGTTCCTGGTGTTCGGGACTATTTCGATCCCCGAGATCCTGGAAGCCGCGCCCGGCATGGCCGGTAGCACGATCGGGTTCCTCGGCTATCGCGTCGACACGTTGACCGTGCTCTGCCTGCTGCTGTTCGTCGGTGCGATGGGCAAGTCGGCGCAGCTCGGTCTGCACACTTGGTTGCCCGACGCGATGGAAGGCCCGACCCCGGTGTCGGCCCTGATCCACGCGGCGACGATGGTCACCGCGGGCGTGTTCATGGTGTGCCGCCTGTCACCGCTGTTCGAACAGGCGCCGATCGCGCTGGACTTCGTCACCTTCATCGGTGCCGCGACCTGCCTGTTCGCCGCGACGGTCGGCACGACGCAGACCGACATCAAGCGCGTCATCGCCTATTCGACCTGTTCGCAGCTCGGCTACATGTTCTTCGCCGCGGGCGTCGGCATGTATGGCGCGGCGATGTTCCACCTGTTCACCCACGCCTTCTTCAAGGCGTTGCTGTTCCTGGGTGCCGGTTCGGTGATCCATGCGATGCACCATGAGCAGGACATGCGCTACTATGGCGGTCTGCGGAAGCACATCCCGGTCACCTATTGGACGATGATGGCGGGCACGCTCGCGATCACCGGCGTCGGCATCTACTGGCTTCACGCCGGGTTCGCGGGCTTCCACTCCAAGGACGCGATCCTTGAGGCAGCGTACGCAGCCGGGGGTGGCGGTCAGGCAGCGTTCTGGGTCGGCGTGTTCGCCGCGCTCCTCACCAGTTTCTACAGCTGGCGCCTGATGTTCCTGACCTTCTTCGGCACACCGCGCTGGACGCAGTCGGAGCATATCCAGCACGCGCTGCATGACTCGCACGGCCATGACCATGCGCATGATGAGGCCCACGGCCATGCGGTCGCGCATGCGGAGAACCCGCCGGCGCAGGAAGATGCGGGCCACGAACCCCACGCCCATGCACCGGGCGCGCATGAAACGGCGGACGGCACTGGCGGATACCATCCGCACGAAAGCCCGGTGCCGATGATGATCCCGTTGCTGGTGCTGAGCCTTGGCGCGGTCTTCGCCGGCTTCGTCTTCAACAAGTTCTTCATCCAGCCCGAGGCGGGTGAGATCTTCTGGAAGGGCGCGGTCGCGTTCGACACCCACCTGGCGCACGCGATGCATGAAGTGCCGCTGTGGGTGAAGCTGTCGGCCAGCATCGTCATGCTGCTCGGCCTGTTCGGGGCGTGGGTCGCGTACATCAAGTCGCCGACCATTCCCGCGCGCTTCACCGAGACGTTCTCGCTTCTCTACAAGTTCCTGCTGAACAAGTGGTATTTCGACGAGCTGTACAATGTGCTGTTCGTGAAGCCGTCCTTCTGGTTCGGCCGCCTGTTCTGGAAGCAGGGTGACGAGGGGACGATCGACCGCTTCGGCCCGAATGGCTCCGCCGCGCTGGTCCGCTTTGCGGGCGTGTGGAGCGGGCGCCTCCAGTCCGGATATGTCTATAGCTATGCGTTCGTCATGCTGATCGGCCTGACCGCAGCCGTTACCTGGGTGATCACGCGATGAGCGGCATTCTCTCCATCATGCTGATCGTGCCGCTGGTCGCGGCGATCGCATGCCTGTTCACCACCGCGAACAATGCGCGCTGGATCGCGCTGATCGCGACGCTGATCGACCTGGTGCTGGGCGGCGTGTTGTGGGCCAATTTCGAGATTGGCGGCCCGCAGTGGCAGTTCGTCGAGTACACGCCGATCTTCGGCCGCTTCGCCTGGGCGCTGGGCATCGACGGGTTCGCGCTGCTGCTGATCATGCTGTCGGTGTTCCTGATGCCGATCTGCATCGGCGCCAGCTGGACCGCGATCGAAAAGCGCGTGCCGGAATATATGGCGGCGTTCCTGATCACCGAAGTGCTGATGATCGGCACCTTCGCGGCGCAGGACATCTTCCTGTTCTACATGTTCTTCGAAGCCGGCCTGATCCCGATGTTCCTGATCATCGGGATCTGGGGCGGGGCGAACCGCATCTACGCGTCGTATAAATTCTTCCTCTACACGCTGCTCGGCTCGCTGCTGATGCTGATCGCGATGATGTACATGAGCATCACCGCCGGCACGACGTCGATCCCAGAGCTGATGGCGTATGACTTCCCGGCGGATGTCCAGACCTGGCTGTGGCTGGCGTTCTTCGCATCGTTCGCGGTCAAGATGCCGATGTGGCCGGTCCACACCTGGCTGCCCGACGCACACGTGCAGGCGCCAACCGCAGGGTCGGTGATCCTGGCGGGCGTGCTGCTGAAGCTTGGCGGATACGGCTTCCTGCGCTTCAGCCTGCCGATGTTCCCCGAAGCATCGGCGCAGCTGATCTGGCTGGTGTTCGGCCTGTCGTGCATCGCGGTCGTGGTTACCTCGCTGATCGCGCTGGTGCAGAACGACATGAAGAAGCTGATCGCCTATTCGTCGGTCGCCCATATGGCGATCGTGACGCTAGGTCTCTTCACCTTCAACCGGCAGGGGATCGAGGGCGCGATGATGGTGATGCTGGGCCACGGCCTGGTGTCGGGCGCGCTGTTCCTGTGCGTCGGCGTGATCTACGACCGTCTGCATACGCGTGAGATCGACCGTTACGGCGGCCTCGCGATCAACATGCCGAAATACGCGGTCCTGTTCATGCTGTTCACGATGGCGTCGGTCGGCCTGCCGGGGACGAGCAACTTCGTCGGCGAATTGCTGGCACTGATGGGCACGTATCAGGTGTCGACGCTGGCGACGCTGATCGCGACCACCGGCATCATTCTGGGCGCGGCGTATATGCTCTACCTCTACCGCCGCGTCGTGTTCGGTGACCTGACCAAGGACGACGTCAAGGCGATGCCGGACCTGAACAAGCGCGAAATGGCGCTGCTGGCGCCGATCGCGGCGGCAGTGCTGTGGATGGGCGTCTATCCCGAAAGCTTCCTCGCCCCGATGCGAGCCGACGTTGCGACCTTGCTGGCGCGGATCGAACGCGCGCGTCCGGCGGGCGACAGCCTGCCGACCCCGGGCAATCCGGCTGCGGCCAAGGCCGCGCATACGCCTGAGCACAAAACTGCCGAGCATGGAGCGGCACACTGATGGATTACGCCGCACAACTTTCGATGGTCCTGCCCGAGATCGTCCTGTCGCTGGGCGGTCTGGCGCTGCTGATGGTCGCAGCCTGGGGCGGCCCGGCCGTGTCCCGTGCAGTGAGCTGGGTCGCGGTTGCCGTGCTGATCGGCGGCGGCGTCGCCCTGACTGGCCCGGCATCGTCGGGTGGCACCGCATTTGACGGGCTGTACCGCGCGGATCTGTTTTCGGCCTATGCCAAGGCGCTGATCTTCTTCGCCGCCGCGATCTCGATCATCATCGCCCCGCGCTTCTTCGCGCGCACCTCGGGTGAGGATCTGCGTCCCGAATATCCGATCCTGATCCTGTTCGCGACCGCGGGCATGGGGATCATGGTGTCGGCGAACGACCTGCTGACGCTCTATGTCGGGCTCGAGCTCAACAGCCTTGCGTCCTACGTCCTCGCCAGCTTCATGCGCCGCGACGTGCGCTCGGCCGAAGCGGGTCTGAAGTATTTCATCCTCGGTTCGCTCGCCTCGGGCATCCTGCTCTACGGCATCAGCCTGGTGTACGGGTTCAGCGGCACGACGGTGTTCGGCGACATCGCCGCCGCCTATGCGGCGGGCAGCAACACCGGCCTGCTGTTCGGCCTGGTGTTCGTGTTCGCCGGCCTTGCATTCAAGATGTCGGCGGTGCCGTTCCACATGTGGACCCCGGACGTGTACGAAGGCGCGCCGACCCCGGTGACGACCTTCTTCGCCAGCGCGCCCAAGGTTGCGGCGATGGCGCTGTCGGTCCGCGTCGCGATCGAGGCGATGGGTCCGGTGACCAGCGACTGGCGCCAGATCGTGATCTTCGCGGCGCTCGCCTCGATCGTGCTCGGCGCGGTCGCGGCGATCGGGCAGCAGAATATCAAGCGACTGCTCGCTTACTCGTCGATCAACAATGTCGGCTTCGCGCTGATCGGCCTTGCCGCCGGGACTGCCGAGGGCGTGGCGGGCGTGCTGACCTATCTCACCATCTATGTGGTGATGACGCTGGGCAGCTTCCTCGTCGTGCTGCAGATGCGCGACGCCGATGGCCAGCCGGTCGAGACAATCGCCAGCCTGTCGGGCCTGTCGCGCACGCGCCCGGCGCTGGCGGCGGCCCTCGCGATCTTCATGTTCAGCCTTGCGGGCATTCCGCCATTGTTCGGCTTCTGGGCGAAGTTCGCGGTATTCGAGGCAGCGGTGAAGGCGGACCTGTTCGCGCTCGCGGCAATCGGTATCGCCGCGTCGGTGATCGGTGCCTTCTATTACCTCAAGATCGTCAAGACGATGTACTTCGACGAACCGGCCCCGGCCTACGCTAAGGGCGACAGCGCGCTTGAAGGCGGGCTGATCGCGGCAGCGGCAGTGTTCGTTTCGCCGCTCGGCTATCTGCTGATCCCGGTGCTCGGCGCATGGTCGATGGCGGCGGCGCAGGTGCTGTTCCGGACGACATGATCCGGACCGTCGCGGAGACGGGCTCGACCAACGCCGATATGCT
This sequence comes from Sphingomonas sp. BE123, assembly GCF_031456015.1. Classification (NCBI taxonomy): domain Bacteria; kingdom Pseudomonadati; phylum Pseudomonadota; class Alphaproteobacteria; order Sphingomonadales; family Sphingomonadaceae; genus Sphingomonas; species Sphingomonas sp. BE123. The sequence goes on from NZ_JAVDTW010000002.1 coordinate 1,500,972, forward strand.
GGCGCTCGCTGTGGCGGGCGCTAGCGAGGGCAGCTGGCTACGCGCCGAACGTCAGACGGCGGGCAAGGGGCGACAAGGCCGGGCGTGGGAATCGCCGGTCGGAAATTTCTACGGCAGCACGCTGGTCCGCCTGCGCCCGACCGACCCGCCCGCGCCGGCGCTGGCGCTGGTGACCGTCGTGGCGCTGGAGGAAGCGGTGCGCGTGTTCCTCCCCGCGGGCGCGACGATCAAATGGCCCAACGATCTGCTGATTGGCGGCGCGAAGCTGTCGGGTGTGCTGCTCGAGCGCGCCGGGGAGGCGGTCGTCGTCGGGATCGGCGTCAACCTGACCCACCATCCCGAACTGCCCGATCGCCCCGCGACCAGCCTGGCCGCGCAGGGCGTGGCGGTGGATGCTGCGACCTTTGCCGAGGTGCTTGCCGAAAGCTTCGCCCGCTGGCTGTCACGCTGGCGCGGCGAGGGGCTGGAGCCGGTGCGCCAACGCTGGCTCGACCGCGCGCATCCAATCGGTACCGCGCTCACCGCCCGTCTGCCTGACGGCACCGGCCATGACGGCCTGTTCGACGGCCTGTCCGGCGATGGCGCGCTGATCCTGCGCTTGGCCGATGGGTCGCGGCATGTCATTCATGCGGGCGACGTCTTCCTGATCTGAAGGACCAATCCATGCTGCTCGCGATCGACGCCGGCAACACCAACATCGTCTTTGCGCTGGTCGAAGGGCGCACGGTCAAGGCGCGCTGGCGCATCGCGACCGATCCGCGCCGCACCGCCGACGAATATGCCGTCTGGCTGAGCCAACTGCTCACCCTTGAAGGCTATGAGCGCAGCGTCGTCACCGGCGTCATCATCGGCACCGTCGTGCCGCGCGCGCTCCACAATCTGGAAGTGCTGTCGCAAAAATATTTCGGCTGCACCCCGCTCGTCGCGGGCCGCGACGGCTGGCCGATCGCGCTGGACGTCGAGGAGCCGCAAAGCGTCGGCGCCGACCGCGCGCTCAACATCATCGCCGCGCATGAAAATCACCCGGGCGATCTGATCATCATCGATTTCGGCACCGCCGCCACCTTCGACGTCGCCGACTATACCGGAGCCTATAAGGGCGGGATCATCGCGCCGGGCATCAACCTGTCGCTCGACGCTTTGGTCACCGCCGCCGCGAAGCTGCCGCGCATCGCGATCGAGGCGCCCGCCAATACCAGCGTCATCGGCCGCAACACGGTCGATCAGATGCATATCGGCATCTACTGGGGCTATATCGCGATGATCGAGGGGCTGGTCGCGCGAATGAAGGCCGAGATCGGCCGCCCGGTGAAGGTGATCGCCACCGGTGGCCTGGCGGTATTGTTCGAAAAGCAGACCGATGTGTTCGACGTGATCGAACCCGACCTGACGATTCAGGGTTTGGCGATGCTGTGGGAGCGAGCAGGGTCGAAGTGATTTGCTTTTTTGCGTCACCCCCGCGAAAGCGGGGGCCCATCTCCTCCCTGTTCGGCATGCGGCGCGTTCACGAGATGGCTCCCCGCATTCGCGGGGATGACGATGTTGATGTGAAGGACACCTATTGACCCCCGGTAACGAACTCCTCTTCCTCGCGCTCGGTGGCTCGGGCGAGATCGGCATGAACGTCAATCTCTATGGCTGTCAGGGCAAATGGATCATGGTCGATTGCGGCGTGATCTTTGGCACGCCCGACTATCCCGGCATTGACCTGATCCTGCCCGACCTGCAGTTCATCGAGGAGCGGCTAGACGATCTGCTCGGCATCGTGCTGACCCATGGGCATGAGGATCATATCGGTGCGCTGCCCTATCTCGCGGGTGACCTTGGCGTACCGCTCTATGCAACGCCGTTCACTGCCGGCCTGATCCACGGCAAGCTGGACGAAGAGGGGCTTGCCGACCGCGTCGAGCTGAACGTCGTGCGCGAAGAGGAGCCGTTCCAGATCGGCCCGTTCGGCATCCGTTACCTGCCGCTCGCGCACTCGATCCCCGAGGGGAATGCGGTGCTGATCGACACGCCCCATGGTCGCGTGTTCCACACCGGCGACTGGAAGATCGACGAAACCCCGGTGATGGGCGGCGCATCGACTGCCGAGGAACTGACCGCGATCGGCGACGAAGGCGTGCTGGCGCTGGTGTGCGATTCCACCAACGTTTTCAATCCCGAAGCCTCGGGCTCCGAATCCGCCGTGCGTGAGGGGCTGGACGAAGTCGTCGCGGGCATCAAGGGCCGGGTGCTCGTCACCACTTTCGCTTCCAACGCCGCGCGGCTGCAGACGCTCGGCGAAGTGGCCAGGGATACCGGGCGCGCGATGTGCGTCGCCGGGCGCTCGCTCGACCGCATCCTGCGCGTTGCCAAGGCGACCGGCTATCTGCGCGACTTCCCCGAGACGGTCGATTTCGAAACCGCGATGAAGCTGCCGCGCGACAAGGTGATGATCATCGCCACCGGCGGGCAGGGCGAACCGCGCGCCGCGCTCGCCCGCATCGCCGACGAGACGCATCAGCTGAAGCTCGAATCCGGCGATACCGTTGTCTTCTCGTCCAAGCAGATCCCCGGCAACGAAATGGCGATCGGGCGGATCATGAACACGCTGGCGGGCAAGGGGGTCGAGATGATCACCGACCGTCAGGCGTTCGTCCACGTCTCCGGCCATCCCGGCCGCCCGGAGCTGGCGGCGATGTACGACTGGATCCGCCCCGACATCCTCGTCCCCGTCCATGGCGAGATGCGCCATATCGCCGAACATGCCCGGTTCGGTCGCGCGCATGGCATTCCCAATGCGGTGGTGCAGAATAATGGCGAGATCATCCGCCTTGCGCCGGGCAAACCGAAAAAGGTCGGCACTGCGCCGGCGGGACGGCTGGTGCTGGACGGCGACGTGATCCTGCCCGCCGATGGGACGACGATCAACGAACGGCGCAAGCTCGCCCTGTACGGCCAGATGTCGGTCGCGGTGGCGATCAAGGCCAACGGCAAGCTGGCCGGCCAGCCCGAGGTGCGCATTCAGGGCGTGCCGGCGGAGGAAGATCGCGACGCGCTGATCGCCGACGCCAGCGACGCCGCGGCGAAGGCGGTAAGCGAGGCGCGCGGCGCAGATCGCGAAAAGCTGCGCGAGGCGATCCGGCTCGCGGCACGCCGGGTCGCGGTGCGCTATACCGGGAAGAAGCCGGTGATGGACGTGATGCTGATCGAGGTTTAAACAGCAGCCATGAACTGGTTCAGCGCGCTCGCAATCTATTTCCTGTTCTGGTTCCTCGCCCTGTTCCTGGTGCTGCCCTTCTTCGCGCGCACCGGGGTCGAGGCGGGGGAGGTGCTGATCAAGGGCCAGGCCGAAAGCGCGCCGCAGCGTTTTCAGGCGCGTGCGATCGCCAAATGGACGACGATCGTCGGTACCGCGCTGTTTGCGGCCTTCTACCTCAATTACGTCAATGGCTGGATCACCGCCGACATGCTCGATTACTGGAACTGAGCTTAGGTCAGGTCGAGCGCGTAGAAGCGGTTGAAATCGCTTTCGACATAGCCGGCAAAGGGCGGGCAGGCGACGAACCCGTAGCGGCGGTAAAGCGCGTGCGCCGCCTCGAACAGCGGCCCGGTGCCGGTTTCCAGCTTGAGCGCGGAATAGCCTCGGTTGCGCGCAAGGCCGACAATATGGTCGAGGATCGCGAACCCCACGCCCGTGCCGCGCGCGGCGGCGGTGGCGCGCATCGACTTGACTTCACCCGTCAGCGGATCGAGCTGCTTGAGCGCGCCGACCCCGAGCAGCGTGTCGCCATCCCATGCACTCAGGAAGGTGATGTCGGGCGTCTTGAGACCGGAGAGGTCGAGGAAATGGCACGTCCCCGGCGGGGAATGATCCGACATCTCCCGCGCGTGCAGTTCGAGCAGCGCGATCACCTGTGGCGCGTCGAGGTCGCCGGTGCGGATCATCGTCGCGGGCGCTCCACACCGAAGCTGAAGCGGGCGGCCACGGCGCGCCCGTCGCGCTCGCGCGCGGGTTCGAACTTCACCGCGCGCAGTCGTTCGCACATCTGGATGTCAAAGGCGTCGACCTGCGTCGGTGCGGCGAGCATGCAGCCGCTGACGCTGCCATCCGCCTCGACCTTCAGCGAGCCACTGGTGCCGCCGACGCTTGAGGGCAGGCCGTCATCCGGGCCGAACCCGACGGTCGCGGCGCTGATCGGCGTCAGCGGCCTCGGCATCGGGCGCGCGACCATCGGCATGACGCCGCCCGCTGCGGTCTGCATGCGGATGCGGCCAGCGGTATAGCGCACACGGATCGCCAGCGTCCCGCCAAGGCGCGTGCCCGACCGGTTGAGTGCGGGGTAGAAGCGCAGATAGCGCATGAGGTGCGGGCAGGCATGATCGTCGAACGCTGCGCTACCGCTCGGCACGGCGATGCTGCAGGACTGCGGAACGCCGGTCGCGGCAACGTCGAGGGTGACACCGACCGCGACATTGTGATCGTCCGCGTCTGCCACCGGTACCGGGAACCGCCCCTGCTGATAGGGGAAGTCTTTCCAATTGACCTCCAGCCTGCGTACCAGTTCGGGATCGGGTTCCTCTCCACGATCGATCTGCAAACCGATCGACGCTTCACGCTGGTTTCGGTCAGCGCCGACCCACGGCTCGCCGAGCTTAGGGGGAAGTGCGGCCTGCGCCAGCGCCGCTGCGGTAATGGTCAGTGCAATCATCATTCCCCCCCATAAACCGGTCTAAATCGCGTCGATCATCCCCGCCAGCGTATCGAGGCAGGCATGCGCCAGCGCCTTGCACCGCTCGGGCGACCAGCCGAATTCGGCGTCCGGGCTCGGGTCATGGTCCTTGAACGGCATTTCCAGCGTCATCGACACCGCGCCGAAGCGCTCGGCGAGCTGGTTTGTCGACATCGACAGGTTTGCCTGGCCCGGCGCGGACTTGTCATAGCCCTTTTCGAGCTGGAACAGCGGCGTCGCCTCAGCAAGGCGGCGGCCGAATTCATAGTATTTTTCGCCGAGTGCGTCGGTCCAGCTCGGAATGCCCTCGAACCCCGCAAGGAAGTTCGCCGGAATCGCCTCGTCCCCGTGCACATCCATCGCGAAATCGACCCCGGTTTCGTCCATCGCCGCGCGGACGAGGAAGACCTCGGGGCTCTGTGCCATGGTCGGGGCATGCCATTCGCGGTTCAGGTTCACCCCCGCCGCATTGGTGCGCAGATGCCCGCGGAAGCTGCCGTCCGGGTTCATGTTCGGCACGATGTGAAACGTCGCCTTGGCCCGCAGCGCCTGGGCAGTCGAGTCATCGGGATCGGTCAGCTTCTCCAGCGCCCCCTCGGCCCACCATTCGGCCATCGATTCGCCGGGGTGCTGGCGGGCATAGAGCCACACCTGTTTCGGCCCGGTGCCGAGCGTCAGCAGGTCGATCGCGCGCCCGTCCAGCGTCTGGCCCAGTTCGCGATGCGTCACGCCGGGCTGCGCCGCCATGCGCGCGATCAGGTCGGCGTGGCGCTCCATGCTGTAGGGCGCAAAATAGGCGAACCATGCCACATCGCTGTCGAAACGGTGGGTGAAGCTGAACACGCCGCCAGCATAGCTGCCGTCGGTCAGACGCCAGGTTTCGCGATCGGTGCTCACCCGCGCGCGATAGCCCGGCCAGCCGAACGCGTAGGCCGCCTTGCCGGCATTCACGATGCGGAAGGTCAGCGTTCGCCCCTTCGCGCCGGCGACGCGAAAGTGGAACCACTGGAAGAAGTCCGACTGGTGGTCGGCGACGATCTCGACATCGACGGTGTCCCCGTCGATGCCGATCAGGCGGATGTTGCCGCTGTCGAATGCGGCGTTGATCTGAATGGTCATTTCACCGTGATAGTGATGCCCGACTGACCGGGAAAGCCCTTGAACAGCGCGTCGGCAAGCTTGGCGGCCGTATCGGCCGGTTGTGTGCCGTCAGCGGCGCCGAGCGTCTCGGTCATCGCCTTGCCCTCCCAGATGACGGTATTGTCGCCGCGACGACGCAGCTGGACGGCCAGTTCCGATGCATAGACCGTGCGGGTCTTGCTGCCGATCCCGACGCTTGTTCCCACACCAACGCCGACCCCGCCGCCATAGCTGCCACCGCCCACGCCGATCGTCAGCGGCGGGCGGGTGCGGACCTGCCCCCGATCGGTGCGACGAAAATCGACCGAGGCGAGATAATCCGCCGTTGCCGATTCGGGCGCGGCGGTGAACCCCATCGCCGTCATCGTCGCCGCGACGGCGTCGACATAGAGTTGCGCCTCGGGGCCCGCCGGGCCGGCAGCTACCGGCTGGACCGCGACCGTCCCGGTCGGAATCGGCTGCGACAGATGGTAACGGGTCACATCGATCGGCGCGCTTCCGCCCATCGTGGTCGAGCAACCCGCCACGGCAGCGGCGGAGAGGGCGAGGGCAAGCATTGCACGGGTCTTCATCGGACACATCCTCCTGCCGTGCAGGCGCCACGGCTCAACGCCTCAACATCGTTACGGGGGCGGAGGTTCCGTTGCCAAGCTTTCCTTGACTTGTCGGCCCGTCCCGACTAGGCGAGCGCCTCTTTTCCGGCACCCGCCATAATTCAAGATAGTAGAGAATCGGTCATGAAGATCGTGAACAGCCTGAAGTCGCTCAAGGATCGCCATCGCGACAACCGCGTGATCCGTCGTCGCGGCCGCGTGTACGTCATCAACAAGACGCAGCGTCGCTTCAAGGCCCGCCAGGGCTAAGCCCGACGCAAGGGGACAGGGACGTGCGCGCCGTTATCTTCGATATCGGCAACGTCCTGTTCACCTGGCATCCGCGGTTCTTGTACGAGCGCCTGATCGGTGACGATCGGGCGCTCGACGCGTTTGTGCGCGACGTTGTCACGCTGGAGTGGCATTTCCAGCATGATGCCGGCCGCGATTTTGCCGACACGTCGGCGGAACTGAGCGCGCGCTTTCCCGAACATGCCGAGCTGATCGCCGCCTGGGGGCCACGCTTCAACGAAAGCGTCGGCGGGCCGGTGCCGGGGATGCACGAGCTGGTCGCAGAACTTGATGCGGCGGGTGTGCCGCTGTTCGCGATCACCAATTTCAGCCACGAATTCTGGCCGCCGTTCCGCGCCGAATGGCCGGGCCTGTTCGACCGCTTCCGCGATGTCGTGGTGTCGGGCGACGAAAAGCTGGTGAAGCCCGATCCCGCCATCTACCACCTCGCGCTCGCCCGGTTCGGGCTGGGGCCGCATGAGGCGGTGTTCATCGACGACAATGCCGCCAATGTCGCGGCTGCCCGCGCGCTCGGGATCCGGTCGGTGCTGTTCACGCAAGAGTCGGACGCCCGGCGCGAACTGGTCGACGCCGGGCTGCTGCGCGGTTAGTCGCGGCCCTTCAACTCGTCGCCGATCAGCGTCACAACGTGCAGCACGTTGGTCGAACCCGGCGTGCCGAACGGGACACCGGCGCACACCACGACGCGGTCACCGCCCTTGGCAATCCCCTGGCGCAGCGCCATGCGCTTCGCCTTGGCCACCATTTCCTCGAACGAATCGACATCCTTGGTGTGGACCGCATGCGTGCCCCACAGCAGGCCCATGCGCCGCGCCGTTTCGGCCTTTGGTGTCAGCACCAGGATCGGCACCGACGGACGTTCGCGTGCGATCCGGCGCGCGGTGGACCCGGACATGGTGAAGCAGATGATCGCGCTCGCCGAGACATTCGCCGCGATCGACTTGGCCGCCTCGGCCAGTGCGTCGGCGGTGGTCGGGTCGGGGCGCATCACGGTGAAGTGGACGCGGTCGCCATGCGCGGGGTCGCGCTCGACCGAATCGGCGATGGCGTCCATCATCGTGACCGATTCGATCGGCCACTGGCCCGCCGCACTTTCCGCCGACAGCATGATCGCGTCGGCACCGTCATAGACGGCCGTGGCCACGTCCGAGACTTCGGCGCGGGTCGGGGAGGGCGAGGTGATCATCGATTCGAGCATCTGCGTCGCGACGATCACCGGCCGTCCCATGCGGCGCGATGTTTCAACGATGCGCTTCTGCATCGGCGGCACGGTCTGCGGCGGCAGTTCGACGCCAAGGTCGCCGCGCGCAACCATCACCCCGTCGCAGGCCTCAACGATCTCGTCGAGCCGTGCGACCGCGCTCGGCTTTTCGATCTTGGCGAGCAGCGCGGGGCCGTCGCGCCCGATCAGGCGGCGTGCCTCGGCCAGATCCTCGGGCCGTTGGACGAACGACAGCGCGATCCAGTCGACCTTCTGCTCGACGGCAAAGGCCAGGTCGCTGCGATCCTTCTCGGTCAGCGCGGCCAGCGGCAGGATCATGTCGGGGACATTCAGCCCCTTCGAATTCGACAGCACGCCGCCAACCTCGACCCGCGTGTCGATATAGCCATCGCCATAACCGGTCACGCGCAGCACCATCTTGCCATCGTCGAGCAACAGGCGCGCGCCTTCGGTAACCGCCTCGAAAATCTCGCGATGCGGCATTTCGACGCGGGTAGCGTCACCCGGTGTCGGGTCGCGGTCGAGGCGGAAGCTGGCGCCGGTTGCCAGCGTCACCTTGCCGTCGGCGAACTTGCCGACGCGCAGCTTCGGTCCCTGCAGGTCGGCCAGGATGGTGGTCGGGCGGCCGGTGGCCTGTTCCAGCGCGCGGATCGCCTGAATCACCGGCACCTTCGACGCCTGGTCGCCATGGCTCATGTTGATGCGAAAGGCATCGGCACCGGCGGCATGCAGTGCCGCGATCATCTCGGGCGTGTTGCTGGCCGGACCCAGCGTCGCCAGCACGCGAACCTTGCGCGATCGCGGTGCCATTGCCTTTGTCATCGCCGAAGCCTCCATGTCTTGCCTGCGCCGGTCCCTAGCGCCAAATGAAGACTATTCAACCGTGGAGGCGCGTCCGTGACAACGTTGGACAAAATCGACGACCGCGTGGCGGCCGCAGCGTTCCGCCGGCTGGTACGTCATTTGCGCCACCGGACCGATGCGGAGAATATCGAGCTGATGGGGCTTGCCGGGTTTTGCCGCAACTGTCTGGCCGATTGGGTCAGCGAAGCGAGCGACGGCGAGCTCGACCGCGATGCCGCGCGCATGGCGATCTATGGAATGCCCTATGCGGCCTGGAAAGCGCAGCATCAGGGCGAAGCGACGCCCGAGCAAGTGGCGCGGATGGAGGCGAGCATCGCGCGCAACAAGCGAGAGGCTGAACTCGACGCCGAACTCGATGACAGCTTTCCGGCCAGCGATCCGCCCTCGATCACCCAGCCTGGGGGCTAGTCACTTTCCCCGTTTGCGGCCTAGGCTGCGGCAAACAGGGAGAGATCGATGTTCCGAATCGCCGCCGTTACCGCAGCGTTGCTCGCCGCGTCGCCACTTGCCGCCCAGAGCGCCGCGCCCAAGGTCCAGTTTATTCACGCCGGAACCCTGCTCGCGACGCCCGGTACAGCACCGCGCGGGGCCAGCACGATCGTCGTGCGCGATGGCAAGGTGGTCGAGATTCGCGACGGGTTCGTCACGCCTGAGGGCGGAGCGCAGCTGATCGACCTCAAGGACCGCTATGTCCTTCCCGGGCTGATCGACATGCACGTCCATCTCTACTCGTCGGGCTATCCGCTGCAGGCGCGGATGGAGGGGAACGGCAAGGATCTGGAAGACCGGTTCGTCGCAGCGGCCGGGCATGCGCGCGTGACGCTGGAGGCTGGCTTCACCACGGTTCGCGATCTGGGCGGCGAGGCGCGCGGGGTGCGGGCGCTGCGCGACGCGGTCAATCGCGGCGATCTGGCCGGACCGACGATCGTCAATGCCGGGCGCATGATCTCGGTCCATGCCGGGCATGGCGATGCCAACGGCCTGAACCGCGAAGCCGCGCATGTCGAGCGCGAGGAAGCGACCCATCTGTGCAATGGCGCCGATGACTGCCGTCGCGCGACGCGCGACCAGATCTTTACCGGCGCCGAAGTGATCAAGTTCGCCGCATCGGGCGGGGTCGGTTCGAACATTGCCGGCGGGCTCGAAGCGCAGATGACGTTCGAAGAGATGAAGGCGATCGTCGACACCGCCCATGCCTTTGGTCGCAAGGTCACGGCCCACGCGCATGGCAAGTCGGGGATCGACATGGCGATCCGCGCCGGGGTGGATTCGATCGAGCATGGCAGCTTCATCGATGCCGAGACGGTCAAGCTGCTGAAGGACAAGGGCGTCTATCTCGTCCCCACGATCCACGCGTTCGAAAGCGTGATCCGGCAGGCGCGCGCGGGCGAACGTCCCCCGGCCAGCGCGGCCAAGGCCGAAGAAGTGTCGAAGGTGGTCAAGGAAAGCCATCGCCGCGCGATTGCGGGCGGGGTTCGAATCGCGTTCGGCACCGATTCCGGCGTCGGTCCGCACGGCACCAACGCGCTTGAATTCACCTATATGAACCAGGTCGGGCTTGCCCCCGCCGACGCGATCCGTTCGGCAACCGTCGATGCTGCCACATTGCTGGGCCGCAGCGATCGGATCGGCCGGATCGCGCCCGGCATGGACGCCGACATCATCGCCGTGCCGAGCGACCCGGTCGCCGACTTGCGGCAGATGGAGAAGGTTCAGTTCGTGATGCGGCGCGGGGTGGTGTTCAAGGCCGACGGCAAGCGCACAGCGTTCCCGGGGGAGTAAGGGCTAGCCCGAACAGGCAGGGCAGCCGGGGTCCTTGGGCAGGGTCAGCGTGCGGAAGCGGAGTGCCAGCGTGTCGGCGAGCAGCAGCTTGCCCGCGCTGTCCTCGCCGAACGGGTGGATCGCGCGGATCACTTCCAGCGCGGCGAGGCTGCCCATGATCCCGGTCAGCGCGCCGAGCACGCCCTGTTCGGAACAGTTGATCCCCGCCGTTTCCGGGTCATTGCCGACGAAGCAGCGATAGCAGGGCTTGTGCGCCTCCCACCCGCGAAACACGCCAAGCTGCCCCTCGAACCGCCCGACCGCCGCGCTCACGAGCGGGACGCGGTGGCGCAGTGCCGCGTCGGCGACGAGCAGGCGGGTCGCGAAATTATCGGTGCCGTCAAGGATGACAGATTGACCCTTGATGAAATCGGGCGCGTTGTCTGCGTCGATGCGAAACGGCCACGCGAATACCTCGCAGTGGGGATTTATCCGTTTTGCTGCGGCCATCGCAGCATCGACTTTAGGGGTGCCGACGCTATCCGTTAGAAACAGGGTTTGGCGTTGCAGGTTCGACAGATCGACTTGGTCCCCGTCGATAATGTCGATTTCACCAACCCCCGCCGCCGCCAGATACTGCAACGCCGGGCTCCCAATCCCCCCAGCGCCCACCACCAATACCCGCGCAGCCTTCAGCGCCGCCTGTCCCGCGCCGCCGATCTCCGGCAGCACGATATGGCGGGCATAGCGTTCGAGTTCGGCGTCGGAAAAATTCATTGCCGCCAGGCGAAGGTCACCGTCGCGCGGTACCACGCGGTCGGGGCAGCGGTGCGCTGGGTCAAATTGTTGCGCGAAAAGCCCGCAACCAGTCCGGCTGCATATTGCTCGATCGTCGGGCAGCCGATGGCGCGCGGGATCGTGGTGCGTACCCCCGTCTCGGCATCGACCAGCACTGCGACCTCGACCCGCACGGCCGGCCGCCCGTCGACCAGCCGGCGCGCCTTGCACTTGCGCGCGCGCACCTGCCCGCGTGCCCAGTCATGCATCGCCGGGGTCATCGTCGGCGGATCGCGATAGGGGACCGCAGGCAGGCTTTCCCAGTTGATCGAGGCCGGCGGAGCGTGCGTGTCTGGCGGGCCCGCCGCGTCGATTTGTGCCGATGCGGTGAGCAGGACCGCCAGGGCTGCGGCTGCAATCATCGCCCGGTCGATCCGAACCCGCCGCTGCCGCGGTCGGTCTCATCCAGCACGGCGACCTCCTCGAACAGCGCGCGCTGCACCGGTGCCGGCACGAGCTGCGCGATCCGTTCTCCGCGCGCGATGGTGAAGGGCGCGTCGCCAAGATTGGCGAGGATCACCTTAACCTCGCCGCGATAATCCTCGTCGATCGTGCCGGGGGTGTTGAGGCAGGTGATGCCGTGCTTGAGCGCAAGGCCCGAGCGCGGGCGGACCTGCACCTCATACCCCGGCGGGATCGCGATCGCGAAGCCGGTGGCGACCGCATGGCGGGCCCCGGGGGCGAGCACCAGACCCTCGGCTGCGACAACGTCCATGCCCGCCGCGCCCGCGGTTGCATAAGCGGGCAGGGGCAGGCCCTCGCCATGCGGCAGGCGCATCAGGCGGATGGTGATCGGCGCGCCCATCACTTGCGCACCGGCAATGCGGCGGCGAGGCGGCGTGCCGCCTCGATGACCTGGGGATCGTCCAGCACCGGATCGCTCCGCCCCGGAATGATCCGGAAATCGGTCGCGATGCCGCGCAGGCTCAGCGCCTCGGCATAGCTGCGCGAAAAACGGGCCGGGACATCGGCGTCGGCGCCGCCGACCAGGATCGCGGCGCGCAGGCCGGGCTGGATGCCGCCCGCGGTCTGCAGCGGGTCGAGGCTGACCAGCTTTTCGCGCCAGTGCGGCGTGTCGGGTTCGCGCTTGCCGCGATAGGCACGCCATTCCGGCAGCGCGCACGGGCAGGATACCAGCACGACGCCGTCGATCAGCCCGGGCCGCAGCCCGGCAAGGTTGGCTGCAACGACTGCGCCGCCGACTTCCCCGATCAGGACCACGCGCGCGCGGCGGTAGCGCTGGCGCAAGATCGCGATCGTATCGCCGACTGCCGCAATCCGTTCCGCGCTGAAATCATCGGACGGGCTGGCACCGCGCGTGCCGGGGGACTGGCCACCGACGCCATCGGCATAGCCGGGGCGCAGCAGGCGCACGACCGCGCTGTTCGGCTCTGCCGCCGCGAGTGACTTGGCAAAGTCGCTCGTGTCGATCTTGGCGCGACGGCCATTGCCGTGAATGACGACGTAAAGTGTCGGCGCGGTGCGCGGCGCGGCGCCATAGCCCTGGGTGAACAGCGTCGGCGCGTTCGGAGTCCGCGCGCGGTCGACCGCGCAACCGGCGATGAGCAGCGGAAGCAGGATCAGCGCGAGCCTAGAGCGCATCGGCGATCCGTTCGGCGAGGCGGCGGGCGACATCGGCCTTGGCCAGCCGTTCCCAGCTTTCGACTCCAGCCTCCGTAACCAGATGAACAAGATTGGCATCGCCTCCCATCACATCGCCCGACACGTCATTGGCGACAATCCAGTCTGCACCCTTGCGCGCGCGCTTTGCGACCGCATGTTCGACCACCCGTTCGGTTTCGGCGGCGAAACCGATCAGCAGGCCCGGTCGCTGCCGGCTTTGTGCGAGGCCCGCGAGAATGTCGGGATTCTCGACCAGCGCCAGCGCCGGTGCCGCCGCGTCACCCTTCTTGATCTTCTGCCCTGCCATATCGCCCGTGCGCCAGTCGGCGACGGCGGCGACCATGACGGCAGCATCGGCGGGCAGGGCGGCATCGACCGCCGCCGCCATCTCGCGCGCAGTCTCGACATCGACCCGCTCAACGCCGGCTGGCGTCGGCAGCGTGACCGGCCCGGCAACCAGCGTCACCCGCGCGCCCAGCGCCGCCAGCGCGCCGGCAATCGCAAAGCCCTGTTTGCCCGACGATCGGTTGGCGATGTAGCGGACCGGATCGATCGGCTCATGCGTCGGTCCGGCGGTGACGAGGACATGCTTGCCTTTCAGGCGACCCGATGCGGGCGCCAGCGCAGTTTCGATCGCGTGCAGGATGGCTTCGGGCTCGGGCAGGCGGCCGGGGCCGAACTCGCCGCACGCCATCGGCCCTTCATCGGGCTCCAGCACGCTCACGCCATCGCCGCGCAGCGTCGCGACATTGCGCTGCGTCGCGGCGTGCTGCCACATCCGCACATTCATCGCGGGCGCGGCCAGCACCGGCTTGTCGGTCGCAAGCAGCAATGTGGTGGCGAGATCGTCGGCAATGCCCGCTGCCATCTTCGCCAGCAGATCGGCGGTGGCCGGGGCGACAACCACCAGATCGGCGGCGCGGCTGAGCTGGATATGCCCCATCTCGGCCTCGTCCTTGAGGTCCCACAGCGTCGTATAGACCTGATTCTCGGACAATGCCGCCAGCGTCATCGGCGTCACGAAATGCTGCCCGCCAGCGGTCACGACGCAGGTGACCGAATGCCCCGCCTTGCGGATCAGCCGGACCAGCTCGCACGCCTTGTACGCCGCGATGCCGCCGCCGACGATGAGGAGAATGCGCTTCATCCGCTAACCCCTAGCGCGCAACCTGCGTCACCACCACCCGCCGCTTGTCGCGCGCCCGCACCCACAGGTCGCGCAGCGCGTCGGGCACGAAGGCCAGGCCCACCAGAAAGGCCGGCGCGATGATAAGCCCCCAGTAAAAGGTGTCGAGCCGCGCAAACAGGCTGATCACCAGCGCATAGCCGCAAAAGGTGGCGAGCGCGCGGAGCGCCAGCGGGTCGCGCCAGCTCGCCCAGCCGAACAGCGCCAGCGCGACCAGGATCGCGGCGATCGCCGGGGGCAGCAACTGCACCCCCGTCGCCAGCGTCATCGCGCGCACGAACAGCCCGAACCCGTTCATTCCCGCCCAGCCCGGCGACATCGCGTCGAGCGGCCCGGTCACGCCATGGACCGCGACGGCATGCGCGCCGAGCGCGACGGCGAACAGCCCCAGCGCGGCTGCCCATCCCGCCGCCTCGCGCTTATGCCCCTCGGCAAAGGCCAGCACCGCCATGATGACGACATACAGCGCCGCCGTTTCGCGGATCAGCATGGCCAGCGCACCGATTGCCGCTGCCTCGACCCAGCGCCCGGGGCGGCGCAGCGCGAGGCTGAGCGCAACGAGCAGCCCGGCCCAGATTTCATGGAACGCCACCAGCCCGCTCTGGACAAAGGCAAGCATTCCGGCGGCCAGCAGCGCCAGTGCGACGACCCGTGCCGGCCAGCGCGGCAGCGCCTGCGCAATGCGGCGGTACCAGCACCAGGCGGTGGCAGCGGCGAGTGCATAGAGCAGCGCGACGATCGCGAGGGGCGGCAAGGCTCCCTGCACCACTGCCAGCGCCGGCATGCGAAAGGTCAGAAACGGCCGCAGCGGATAGCTGCCGGCGCGCAGCGCAGCCGCGGCGGATCGGTAATAGTCCTCGCCATGCGCCACCGCTGCCACGATCGAATCGTACAGCGCGACGTCGCTCTGCCGGTCGGCGCCGGCGCCGGTTGCGCTCGGCGCGGGGAGCGGCACGAATAGCACGGTCAGGGCGCCCAGAAGCAGGAAAAAGACCCCAGCCAGCACCCAGCGCGCACGGTTCACCGGCAGCCCGGCGAAGCGGCTGGGGGCAGAGAGCCAGATGGGCGCGCGGGTCATGCGCTGTCCCTAGCCTGCCGGGTGGCGCTTGTCAGGCAAGCAGCAGCGTCGCCACCGCGCCCGCACTCGCCGCAAGCAGCGCGACCACGGCGTAGCGCCAGCCGCCACCGACGCGCACGACTTCGATCTCGCGCAGCGGCGGGGCGGGGGGGGCGCCGCCCGGATCGGGGAAATGGCGTTCGATGTTGCGGATCAGCCGGGGCAGCCGCGCCAGCGTCTTCAGATCCTCCGAAATCCGGTCGGCAAGGAATGCCTCCGGACCCAGCTCGGTGCGGATCCATTCGCGCACGAACGGTGCGGCGCTGTCCCACAAATTGATGTCGGGGTGGATGCGCGTCGCCACGCCCTCGACCATCACCATCGTCTTTTGCAGCAGCAGCAGATGCGGCTGGGTCTGCATGTCGAAATCGCGGGTGATGTTGAACAGGCTGTCGAGCATCATGCCGACGCTCATGTCCTTGACCGGCAGGCCGCGCATCGGTTCGCCCACCGCGCGCAGCGCCGTCGCGAACTCGGCGACATTGTGATGTGCCGGGACATAGCCCGCTTCGAAATGAATCTCGGCGACGCGGCGGTAATTGCCGGTGATCAGCCCGTAGAGAATCTCCGCCAGCCACACCCGCGCGCGCCGGTCGATCCGGCCCATGATCCCGAAATCGATCGCCGCGATGCGGTCGCCGGGCAGGGCGAACAAATTGCCCTGATGCATGTCGGCGTGGAAAAAGCCTTCGGAGATCGCCTGACGCAGAAACGCGCGGACCAGTGTGTGCGCCAGCTTTTCGGTGTCATGCCCGGCGGCGATCAGGCCGTCACGGTCCGACAGCTTGATGCCGTTGATCCATTCCAGCGTCATCACCTTGCCGGTGGTGCGCTGCCAATCGATCTCCGGGACGGTGAAGTCCGGCTCCGCCTCCATCGATTCGGACAATTCGGACGCCGACGCGGCCTCGCGCCGCAGGTCCAGCTCGCGCGCGGTCCAGCGCTTGAAGGTCTCGATGACCAGGCGCGGGCGCAGGCGCGATGCCTCGCCGCCCATCCCCTCGACCTGCGCCGCCGCCCATTCATAGGTGTCGATGGCGCGGGCGAACTCGGCCTCGATCCCCGGGCGCAGCACCTTGACCGCGACCTGGCGGCCATCGGTGGTGATCGCGCGGTGCACCTGCGCGATCGACGCGGCGCCGATCGGCGTTTCCTCGACCGACTGGAACAGGTCGCTGAGCGGCCGCCCGAAGCTGGTCTCCATCGCCGCGCGGATCACCGCGAACGGGACGGGGGGCAGCGCGTCCTGCAGGCGGAGCAGGTCATGCGCGGCCGCTTCGCCGATCAGGTCGGGGCGGGTCGCAAGCGTCTGCCCCAGCTTGATCGCCGCCGGGCCGATCGCCTGCAGCGCATCGGCATAGCGCGGCACTTCCGGCACGCGCGCGCCGAAGCGGGCAATGCGTGCCAGGCGGCGCACCGGGGCGGGCGTGTTGCGGTCACGCTCGATCCCGCGCAACGCGCCGTGGCGCGCCAGCGTGCGGCCCCATTTCAGGAGGCGCCACAGATGCACGACGGGAGCGGTCAAATCTTCCAGCCGCTATGAATGGCGACCAGTCCGCCCAGCATCGGTTCGACCCGGGTCTGCACAAAGCCGGCGTCTTTGATCATCGCCTCAAACGTCGGCATGTCGGGGAAGCGACGGATCGATTCGACCAGATAGCGATAGCTGTCGGCATCGCCCGCCAGCATCTCGCCCAGCTTGGGCACCAGCCGGTGCGAATAGGCATCGTACACGTCGGCGAATCCGGGCCACAGGGTGGTCGAGAACTCGAGCACGAAGAACCGCCCGCCGCGCCGCAGCACGCGATGCGCCTCACGCAGTGCCGCGGGGATGTCGGTCACGTTCCGGATGCCGAACGCGATCGTGTAGGCGTCGAAGAAGCGGTCGGGCCATTGCAGCGTCTCGGCATTCGCCTCGCTCCACACCAGCCCGTCGATCCCGCGCTTGGCCGCGCGCTCGATCCCGACCGCCAGCATGTCGGGATTGATGTCGGCGACCGTCACCGCCGCACCATGTTCGGCCATGCGGAACGCGATGTCGCCGGTGCCGCCGGCCATGTCGAGGATCGCCTCGCCCGCGCGCGGCTTCACGCGGCGGACGAACACGTCCTTCCACACGCGGTGCAGACCGCCCGACATCGCGTCGTTCATGAGATCATAGCGCGAGGCCACGCTGGAAAAGACGCCGCCGACGCGACGGGTCTTTTCGTCGGGGGCAACCTCTTCATAGCCAAAGGAGACGGTGTCGGTCATGGCCAAGCCCTTAGCCGCCCTTGTGGGCGCGGCAAAGCCCGCTTAGCGAGACAAAATGCCCGAGCTTCCCGAAGTCGAAACCACCGTCCGCGGCCTTACCCCGGCCCTGCACGGCCAGCGGATCGCGCGCGTCCAGTTGCGCCGCCCCGATCTGCGCCGGGCGATGCCGGTCGATCTGGGGCAGCGTCTCACCGGCGCGACCGTCACCGCGCTCGGCCGCCGCGCCAAATATGGCCTGATCGACACCGATCGCGGCGACACGATGATCTTTCACCTCGGCATGTCGGGACGCTGGCGAATCGATCCGGCAGAGCTGCTGACGCACGATCATCTGGTGATCGAGACCGAGGCGGGGCGGCGGCTGGCGCTCAACGATGCGCGGCGATTCGGATCGGTCGATCTGATGCCAACGGCGGACGTCGCCGTCTGGCCGCCCTTCGCCGCGCTCGGACCGGAGCCGCTCGGGCCGCAGTTCACCGCCGATCATCTGCGCCAGGCGCTGGCCGGACGGGTCGCGTCGATCAAGCTGTTGCTGCTCGACCAGCGCATCGTCGCGGGCCTCGGCAATATCTATGTGTGCGAGGCGCTGCACGAATCGCGCATCTCGCCCAGGCGCAGCGGCGGATCGCTGACCCGGCCGCAGCTGCAGCGGCTGGTCGCGGCGGTGCATGGCGTGCTCGAATCGGCGATCGAGGCGGGCGGATCGACGCTGCGCGACTATGTTCAGCCCGATGGCGAGCTCGGCTATTTCTCCAAGCAGTTCAAAGTCTATGGCCGCGAGGGCGAACCGTGCAATTGCGGCGGCACGGTCGCGCGCTATGCCGAGGGCGGGCGCTCGACCTTCTGGTGCCCCAAATGCCAGAAGTAAGAAGGGTCAGCAGGGCGTTACCGGTTGACCGAATCGTCCGCCCTCGCTAAGGGGCGCGCTTTCCCGAGGCGTGGGACGGAAATCCGCGCCTCTTTTCGCATCGAAAACAGGAACGAAGATTCATGGCGAACACGCCGCAAGCCAAGAAGCGCATCCGCCGCAACGAACGCCGCGCCGAAGTCAACGGCGCCCGCGTCGGCCGCATCCGTACCTTCATCAAGAAGGTCGAAAGCGCGCTGACCAGCGGTGACAAGGCGGCCGCGGAAACCGCGCTCAAGGCGATGCAGCCGGAGCTGGCACGTGGCGTGGCCAAGGGCGTGGTTCACAAGAACACTGCCTCGCGCAAGTTCTCGCGCCTGACCAAGCGCCTCGCCGCGCTCGGCTAAGCCTGCTTCATTGCAGTTCGAAAAGGCCCTGCCGGCACCCGCCGGCGGGGCTTTTTGTGTGCCTTAAGGGAGCTCGAATCCGGGTCCGGAACGAATCGCGGACAGACCACGAGTCGCATTTCGAGTAACGACGGCGATCAGGGTAAAGGCGTTATAAAACAGCGGCTTATGCGGTAAATAACGCAATTCCGGGGCTGGCGTGAGTCAAGCCTACTTATTTCAGATTCTTTACATGCCGCCCCCTTGATCGACTCGAATTTCCGTCCCTAAAACGGACCTCCGCCACGGCGTTCTCGTCGGCGGAATCAGCAAGGGTACCGGCCGCACGCGGATGCGATTCCGCCAGCGCTATCCCTTTGCCTGAACGAAATTGACGGGCGGAAGGCGTGTTTTCCGCGACGGGGGCGTGACGGTGTGTGCGGGTTCCGTACGCAGCGCGATGGTATTTGAGGGGCAACGGGAAGATGGATCAAGCCAAGGCCTGGACACGCGTGCGCGGCAATCTGCGGCTTTCCGCAGGGCAGCGGCTGTTCGACCAGTGGCTGAAGCCGATCGTCCTGATTCCGGGTGAGGATCCGGAAACGGTCCGCCTCGGGCTTCCCTCGGCGTTCATGACCAACTGGGTTCGCAGCCATTATGCCGACCGGCTGGCGATGGAATTCCGCGCGGTTCTGCCGGCGGTGCGCAGCGTTTCGATCGAGACGGTCGACGCGCGGGCGACCCGCGCGCTCGCCGCGGCTCCGGCTGCCGAATCGCCCGCTCCGGCGATCGATCAGGCGGCGGCAGCACCGCGCAGCGAAGGCCGGCCCAATCTCGATTCGCGCTTCACCTTTGACCGGTTCGTGGTCGACACTTCGAACCGGGTGGCGTTCAACGCCGCACGCGCGCTCGCCGAACCGGGGACGCCGCGCTTCAGCCCGCTTTACCTCCACAGCAACACGGGGCAGGGCAAAACCCATCTGATGCACGCCATCGGCCACGCCTTCCTTGAGGCCTGCCCCGATGCGACGGCGATCTACATGCCGGCCGAGCGCTTCATGTTCGAATTCGTCCGCGCGGTGCGCGAGAAGGACACGTTCGCGTTCAAGGCGCGGCTGCGCGGCGTCGATCTGCTGATGATCGACGATCTTCAGTTCATCGCCGGCAAGGAAGCGACCCAGGAAGAGTTTTTCCACACGGTCGATGAGTTCATGCGTGAGGGCAAGCGGCTGGTCATCGCCGCCGACCGCAGCCCGCTCGCGCTCGAGGGGATCGAGGCACGCCTCGCGTCGCGGCTCGGTTCGGGCCTTGCTGCCGATATCAAGCCGGCCGAGCTGGGCCTGCGCCGCACGATCCTTGAGCGCAAGCTTGAGGATATGCCCGGCGCTATGGTCCCGTCACCCGTGCTTGATCTGCTCGCCGCGCGGATCAGCTCGTCGGTGCGCGAGCTTGAAGGCGCGCTCAATCGCCTCGTCGCCTATGCCCAGCTCAACAACGAAGTCGTGACGATCGAGTTTGCCGAGAGCGTGCTCGGCGAAGCGCTGCGGGGCAGCCAGCGCCGCGTGACGATCGACGAGATTCAGAAGGCGGTGTCGAACCATTTCGATCTCAAGCAGCTCGACCTGGTGTCGCAGCGCCGTGCAGTCGCCATTGCCCGCCCGCGTCAGATCGCGATGTATCTTGCCAAGCGGCTGACCACGCGTTCGCTGCCCGAAATCGGTCGCAAGTTCGGCAACCGCGACCACTCGACTGTGATCCATGCCGTGCGCCGGATCGAGGAGCTGCGCGGCAGCGACAGCGAGATCGACGGCGCCGTCCGCAGCCTGATGCGCCAACTGGAAGCCTGAAGCTTCCCGCTGCGTCAGGCGGGCGGGTCAGCGCGGCAGTTCGTCAAGGAACGCCGCGACGTCGGCCAGATCGACCTGCTTGTCGAGATAGGTCTGCCCGATCCCGCGCGCGAGCAGGAAGGGCAGGGTGCCGCCGTCCATCTTCTTGTCGTGCAGCATATGGCCGACCAGCGTTGCGCCCGATGCCGTAATGCCCGCGCTGGCCAGGTCGTGCGGCAGGCCGACTGCCTGCAAATGCGCGGCGACCCGCGCTGCATCCTCGATGCCACACTGGCCGCGCCGCGCCGAATAGGCAAAGGCCAGCGCCATGCCGGCCGCGACGCCCTCGCCATGCAGCAGCGCGTCGGAAAAGCCGGTTTCGGCCTCCAGCGCATGGCCGAACGTATGGCCGAGGTTGAGCAGCGCGCGCACCCCGGTCGTCTCGCGTTCGTCCGCCGCGACGATGCGCGCCTTGGCCGCCACCGAATGCGCAATGGCATATTCCCGCGCCGCCGGGTCTCCGGCGAGAAGCGCCGCACCATTGGCCTCGCACCATGCGAAAAATTCCGGATCGTCGATCAGCCCGTACTTCACTACCTCGGCATAGCCCGCGCGCAGGTCGCGCAGCGGGAGGGTGTCGAGCAGATCGGGGTCGATCAGCACCAAGGTTGGCTGGTGAAACGCACCGATCAGATTCTTGCCGGCGCGGCTGTTGATCGCGGTCTTGCCCCCCACGGAGCTGTCGACCTGCGCAAGCAGCGTGGTGGGGATCTGCACGAAGTTGCAGCCGCGCTTGAGAATCGATGTGGCAAAGCCGACCAGGTCGCCAATCACGCCGCCGCCCAGCGCGACGACATGGTCGCCGCGCTCGATCCCGCGCTCAAGCAACGCATCGGTCAGCGCCTCAAGCTGGCCCCAGCTCTTGGTCGCCTCGCCCGCCGGCAGGGTGATGATGTCGCTCGCCAGCCCGCCATTGTGAAGCAGCGCGGCAAGGCGCGCGGCATGCGGCGCGACATGCGCGTCGGTGACGATCACGAACGGGCGGCCGCGCGAAAGCGGCGAAAGCTGCGCTGCAGCCTGGGTCAGGATGCCGGCGGCGATGCGCACGTCGTAGCTGCGCGCGCCCAGCGCGACCGGAACGACCCTCATCGGCCGAGTGCCGACAGGATCGCGGCGACGGTCGCCTCGTGCGGGCCGACGCGGCTGACGACATGGATCGGCGCCAGCGCGTAAACGGGATTGCGGACTTCGGCGAGTTCGGTGAGCACCTTCAACGGATCCTTTCCGCGCAGCAACGGGCGATGGTCGCGCTTTGCGACGCGTTCGGCCAAGACCTTGGGGGCGGCGTCCAGCCAGATCGCGGTCGCCTGGTCAAGGATCAGCGCGCGCGTTTCCGCGTTGAGGAACGCGCCGCCACCGGTCGCGATGACCTTGGGCGCGCCGTCGATCAGCCGCGCAATCACGCGCCGTTCGCCATCGCGAAAATGCGGTTCGCCGAATCGTTCGAAAATTTCGGCCACGGTCATGCCCGCTGCCGACTCGATCTCGGCGTCGGCGTCGACAAAGGGCAGTTTGAGGCGCTGGGCGAGCCGGCGGCCCACCGTGGTCTTGCCCACGCCCATCAGGCCGATCAGCACGATCGGACGGGTAATGGGTTCAGGATTGGCCGGGTGGGTTTGCAGCATGGTCGCGGGGGCTATACAGCGAGCATCGCGCTCGGGCAAAAGGCCCGTCGCCTGTGATCAGAACCGGTTTGAGGGGGTCGATGTCCCGTTCGCTAATCATCGTCGTTATTGTCGCTATCCTGTTGATCGGAGGGCTTTTCTTCCTTGCAGGGCGCGATACGGAGAAGCAGCCGGTGCGCGTCGAGAAGGTCGTCCCGCTTGACAATCTCTCGAACTAAGACCGCGCTCGCCGCCGTTCTGGTGGTCGCGGCCGGCGTCGGGATTCCCGCGCTGGGGCAGGACCGCCCCGAATCGCTGCTGCCGCCCGGCTTCGACGATCCGGTGCCCGCGCCTGCTCCGGCGCCGGCCCCCGCGCCGGCACCGTCCCCGGCTGCGGGTCCGACCAGCGCGCCGCGCGGCGATGCCCCGCTGACCGGCGCTGACGGGGTTGGCAACAGCCTGGCGCCAGCCGCTGGCGTTGCGCCCGAAGCTGTCGGCGAGCTCGATTATGCGACGATCGCGCGCTACGAACTGCCCGATTTTGCGAAGCGCTCGCTGGCGCAGGTCGGCCCGTCTTCGCCCGCCAGCGACGGGCTGCCCGTTACTGCGTTCGGCACGGCCGATGGCGGTTTTCTCCAGGCGCTGATGCGCCGCACCAATGCGCCGGTCGCGTCGCGCTGGTTGTCGATCGCACTGCGCCGCGCGCTGCTTTCGCGCGTCAACACGCCGCGCGGGCTCAACGGCGCGGATTTCGCCGCAGAGCGCGCGTGGCTGCTGATCCGGATGGGGGAGGCGGATGCGGCGCGCGCACTGGTCCAGTCGGTCGATGTCGCCAATTACACGCCGAAGATGTTCCAGGTGGCGATGCAGGCGATGCTCGCGACCGCCGATCCGGGCGGCATGTGCCCGATGGTCAAGCCCGCGCTCGACCGCGCACCCGATCGCAACTGGCGCCTGGCGGAGGCGATCTGCGCCGGTCTCGACGGCGATCCCAGCCGCGCCGGCCCGCTGATCGACGCCAGCCGCCGCCGCCTCGGCAATGCGGTCGACGTGCTGCTCGCCGAAAAGCTGGTCGGGATGGGCGTGTCGGGGCGCCGTGCGGTGACGATCGAATGGGATCCGGTTGACCGGATCAGCGCGTGGCGCTGGGGCCTTGCGGTCGCGTCCGCCACCGACATTCCCGAACGGCTATACGGCACCGCCGGGCCGCAATTGCGCTATTGGCGCGCGATCACGCCGGCGCTTCCCCTGCGCGATCGCGTCGCGGCGGCAGAGGCGGCGGCGAGCCAGGGCGTGTTTTCCAGCCAGGCGCTGACCGACCTTTATGGCGAGATCGAGCTGCAGGAGGATGCCGCAACGGCGGAGGTCGCCGTTGCCCGCGATCTGCGCGCGGCCTTCACCGCCGCGACTGCGGCCGAGCGGGTCGAGCGGATCCGGCAATTGTGGGACGAGGCACAGGGGCCACGGGCGGCCTATAGCCGCCTGATCCTTACCGCCCGCGCGGCGGCGCGACTGACCCCGTCGGCCGAGCATGCGGACGATGCCGATCGCCTGATCGCCGCGATGCTCAGCGCCGGCTATGACCGCGCCGCGCTGCGCTGGAAGGAAATCGCCCCGCGTGGCAGCGATGGCTGGGGCATGTTGCTGCTTGCCGAGCCGGGCCGTGCCGTCGCCGTCGGCGATGTCGAGGCGTATCGCAACTCGGCGGACGCAACCAATGGCGCGATGCTGATTGCGGCGATGGCGGGCATGGGCCGGATCCCGACCGCCGACGGCGCACGGCTGATGCGCGCGTCCGGGGTGGCGTTCGAATCGGCCAATGCCTGGACCCGCGCCATCGCGCGCGCGGCGGAGTCGAACCAGCCGGGGACGGTGGTGCTGCTCGCGGCGGTCGGCATGCAAAGCCGGGTGTGGGAAGGGGTGTCGCCGGCGGCGCTCTATCACATCACCCGCGCGCTCAGTCAGGTCGGCCTCGATGGCTATGCACGGATGATCGCCGTCGAGGCGATTACCCGGCTTTGAGTGCGGCGGGCCCGGGCGACGACCCGGCGCTGATCGACCGCTTTCTCGAGATGCTGGCGGCCGAGGCCGGGGCGTCGGCGAACACCATTGCTGCCTATGGCACCGATCTGCGGCTGGCGTCGCAGGCGCTCGACGGCGGCCTTGCCATGGCCGACCGCGCGGCGATCGAGCGGCTGGCGGAGGACTGGCGCGACCTCGCCCGCGCCACCGTGGCGCGCAAATCGGCTGCGCTGCGCCGCTTCTACGGCTTTCTGGTCGATGAAAAGCTGCGCAGCGACGACCCCGGCGGGGCGCTGCCCCGCCCCGGTACCGGGCGCAGCTTGCCCAGGACGCTGTCCAACGCCGATGTCGACGCGATCTTCGCGGCAATCCAGGCGCGGATCGCGCGCGTGCCGCCCGATCCCCGCGACCTGCGCCTGCTCGCGCTGGTCGAGTTGCTCTACGGCTCCGGCTTGCGCGCGAGCGAGCTGGTCTCGCTCCCGCGCGGTGCGGTTCAGCCGGACAAGCCCTACCTGATCCTGCGCGGCAAGGGCGGGAAGGAGCGGTTGGTGCCACTGTCGGATCGTGCACGCGCGGCGGTGGCGGCGTGGCGCGCGCATGTCGATCCCGCGCGGCCATGGCTGTTTCCCTCGGGCAAGGGGCATTTGAGCCGCATCCGCCTGTATCAGATGGTGCGGGAGATTGCGGGGCTGGCGGGCATCCCGCCCGACCGGATCAGCCCGCACGTGCTGCGCCACGCCTTTGCCACGCATCTGCTCGAGGGCGGAGCCGATCTGCGCGCGCTTCAGGCGATGCTGGGCCATGCCGATATCGCGACGACCGAGATCTACACCCATGTCGACAGCGCCCGGCTGGTCGCACTCGTCAACGAACGCCACCCGCTCGCCGACACGCCCCGAATTGACGCGAAGCGCGACGGGGCATAGTGCCGCGGCGATGGCTAGCTTTCTTGAATTTGAAAAACCGATCGCGGAGCTTCAGGCCCGGATCGACGAACTGCGTGACGCCGCTGCGGGCGGCGAGGTGGATATCGAATCGGAGGTCGCGAAGCTTCAGGCTAAGTCCGACCGGTTCCTGAAGGACGCCTATGCGAAGCTGACCCCGTGGCAGAAGACATTGGTCGCGCGCCACCCGGAACGTCCGCACTTCAAGCATTATGTCGCGCGTCTGATCACCGATTTCATGCCGCTGGGCGGCGACCGCGCGTTCGCCGACGATCAGGCGATTCAGGGCGGGCTCGGCCGCTTTCGTGGCCAGCGCGTCATGGTCATCGGCCATGAAAAGGGCGACGACACGACCAGCCGCCTGCGCCACAATTTCGGCATGGGCAAGCCTGAGGGGTATCGCAAGGCGATCCGCCTGGTCGAGCTGGCCGACAAGTTCGGTATCCCCGTGGTGACCTTGGTCGACACGTCCGGCGCCTTTCCCGGCATGGAGGCCGAGGAGCGCGGTCAGGCCGAGGCGATCGCTCGCTCGACCGAAGCGTGCCTCAATCTCGGCGTGCCGATGGTCGCGTCGATTTTGGGTGAGGGCGGTTCGGGCGGCGCGGTCGCGCTTGCCGCAGGCAACCGCGTGCTGATGATGGAGCACGCGGTTTATTCGGTGATCTCGCCCGAGGGCTGCGCCTCGATCCTGTGGCGCACCGCCGACAAGGCCGCCGACGCGGCCGAGGCGATGAAGGTGACCGCGCAGCACCTCAAGGAACTCGGCGTGATCGATACGATCGTTCCCGAGCCGCTCGGCGGGGCGCACCGCGATCACGCCAGGGCGATCGATGCGCTGGGCGACGCGATCGAAGCGGCGCTCAAGGACCTGTCGGGTCAGAGCGCGACCGCGCTGCGCAAGGCGCGCCGCGCCAAGTTCCTGGCGATGGGCCGGGCCTGACGCAAATTCCACCCCCCGCCCAGCAGGGTAGGGGCAATCCAAACCAATCGTCACCCCCGCGAAAGCGAGGGCCCATCTCCCGCACTGTCCGCTTTCCGAACCGGTGCGATACGCCGATCGCCTAGGAGATGGGCCCCCGCTTTCGCGGGGGTGACGAAAAGAGATGTTCCACCAAACCAAGCGAAAAAAGGGCGGCGGACCCATCGGTCCGCCGCCCCCTGTTCAGTCGTTTCGAAACGAAAGGGTCTTACGACGCCTTCATGTTCGACGAAACGTTGGTGAAGGTGGTCTTGAGCTGGTTGCCCAGGCCCTGCATCGCGGCAATCGCGGCGACGGCGATCAGAGCGGCGATCAGGCCGTACTCGATTGCGGTTGCGCCCTTCTTGTTGCCGAAAATCTTGCGGATCGTGTTCATACCGGTCTCCATCCTGTTCGAAGCTTCAGTTTTCCCGGCTGCGTCCGGTGAAAACCGGTCTCAGCAAGCCCGAAACTAGGGTACGGAAGTTAACAAAGGCCTTAGGTGCGCCTGAGGGCCCGGCGAAAAAATCAGCCCGGGTTCTGGACCTTGGTGCTGACATTGTTCCACATGCCCGTGGTGCCGCCGGCCAGTTCGGTCAGCGCGCCGATCAGCACAAGGACGATGAGCGCGAGGATGAAGCCATATTCGACCGCCGTTGCGCCGCGATTGCAGCGCATCAGGCGTGCCGGCAGTGACTTCAACAAGCGCATCGCACCGCCCTTTTGAATTTGACCACCGCAAAACTACGCAAACGAAGTTAACAAAATGCTGAAAATGGATGCCGGGTTTTCCGGAGGGCGTATCGTTACGGTAGTGGCCGCGGCGTTGGTCGACGCGGAGCGACGCGTGCTGGTCCAGCGGCGCCCGCCGGGCAAGCCGATGGCTGATCTGTGGGAATTTCCCGGCGGCAAGGTCGAGCCGGGCGAACTGCCCGAGGCGGCGCTGTGCCGCGAACTGGAGGAGGAACTGGGTATCGCGGTCGATCCCGCCGCGCTCGCCCCGGCGACCTTTGCCAGCGCGCCGCTGGGGGACCGCCATTTGCTGTTGCTGCTCTACACGCTGCGCGAATGGGGCGGGGAACCCCGGGCGCGGCATGCCACCGCGCTGCAATGGGTTCACCCGCCCGCGCTGCGCGACCTCGCCATGCCGCCAGCGGATATCCCGCTGATCGGCATGCTCGAGGCGCTGGTTTAAGTCAGGCTCGGCGTCGGCTCGCCACGGGTGCGCCACAGCGAGTAGACCACGCCCGTCGTCAGGATCGCTGCGGTAATGCCCAGCGACACCACCGGCGGGATCTTGGCCAGGCCCAGCGCATCGGCGACGAAGATCTTCGATCCGATGAACACCAGCAGTACGGCCAGCGCGTACTTCAGATAGTGGAACCGGTCGACCAGTGCCGACAGCGCGAAATACAGCGCGCGCAGGCCCAGGATCGCGAAGATGTTCGACGTGTAGACGATGAACGGGTCGGTGGTGATGGCAAAGATCGCCGGCACCGAATCGACCGCGAACACCAGGTCGGCGAACTCGATCATCACCAGCGCCAGGAACAGCGGCGTCGCATGGCGCGCCATCGTGCCCGTCTTGGCATCGCGCTCCTGCACGAAGAACGCTGTTCCGCGCAGCCCGTCGGTCACGCGCATATGCCGCTTCAGCCAGCCGAGCAGCGGCGAGTTCGCCACGTCATAGGGCGTGTCGACCATCCGCCACATCTTGATGCCCGTGAAGATCAGGAAGGCGGCGAAGATGTAGAGCACCCAGCCGAATTCGGACACGATCGTCGCGCCCAGGGCGATCATGATCGCGCGCAGCACGATGACGCCAAGGATACCCCAGAACAGCACGCGGTGCTGATACTGACGCGGGATCGCGAAATAGGTGAAGATCATCGCGATGACGAAGACATTGTCCATCGCCAGGCTCTTTTCGACGACAAAGCCGGTGACGTAGTTGATCGCCGCCGTCTCGCCGAGCTGCCACCAGACAAAGCCGCTGAACGCCAGGCCCAGCACGATATAGAAAGCAGAGAGCTTCAGGCTCTCCTTGACCCCGATCTCGCGCGCCTTGCGATGCAGGACGCCAAGATCGAGCGCGAGCAGGGCTGCGACCAGCCCCATGAAGGCGAGCCACATCCACACCGGCTTGCCCAGCCAGAGTAACGTCAGAAATTCCATGGTGAATCAGCCCCTGTTGGGTGAGGCGCTGCACGCGCCATCAGGGCGGCCCGACATCATGCGCATCGCGCGCATCAGAGGGGCCCGGGCCGCCAATGGTTCGGATTGTCAGAAGCTGGTCGCGATCGACCGCTTCCAGTGGCCGGCCAGCCGGTCCTTCACCGCCAGCTTCAGCTTCTTGAGCCGCAGCAGGCGAAAACCGTCCGGGTTACGCCGCCGCGCTTCGCGCCGGATCTCGTCGTCGAGTTTCCGGTGAACGACGCTCAGACGGTACAACATGCCACTCATCATAATGCCTCCTGTCGATGTGAAATCGATCGGATGGCCGATGACAGCAAAGGTCGGTATTCAAGCCCAGCCAGCATCGGATCATCCGATGCGGTCCGACATCGCGATCATGTCGATCGCCAGAGGGGCCCGGTCCGCTACGCCAATATCGAAAAGATGCTGCGCTGCGTCAAGGGGGGTGATGGCCTAGGCCGTTTTGCCCTTGGTCGCCGCCAGCGCGTCGGCCAGCGATGTGCGGGCCGAACCGCGCCGCGCCGGCTTGGGCTGCGACGGGTCGGGCGCCCATCCGGTGAGAAACAGCGCATCGAACCGTTCCGCCGTGCGCCCCTCGCCATCGGCGCGGTCGGCAAAGCTGGCGGCGGCGCGCGCCACCGCGCTGCGGGTCAGCGGGGCGGGATCGCGGAGCAGGCTGGTCGCGCCCATGCCGCGCAGGTCGCGGAACAGGTCGAACAGGCTCGCATAGCGGACCTGCAGCGTTTCGACATCGGCGACCGGCAACGCGAACCCGGCGCGGACCAGCAGGTCGCCCGCCGCGCGTACATCGACCTGGGGATGCACCCGCGCCGCCGGACGGTCGCCCTCGGCCTCCAGCATCACGCTGCGCAGCGTGGAGAGCGTCGATCCGCCCAAAAACGCGCCCATGAACAACCCGTCGGGACGCAGCGAGCGGCGGATCAGCGCGAGTGCGCCGGGCAGGTCGTTGACGCTGTCGAGCACCCCTGCCGAAATGACAAGGTCATAGGCCCCCTCCGGCGAATGCGGCCGGTCCTCATCCGTCTGCACGCCGCCCGACAGCGCGGCGAAGCGCGCCCCGGCGTCGATCCGCGTGACGCGCGCGCCCGGTGGCGGGACGAACGCGCCGTCGAAGCTGCCCAGATCCAGCACATCACGAAACTCGCGCCGCACTGCGTCCAGCCGCTCGGCAATTCCGTCGAGCATCCACGCGCGGATGAAATCGAACCCGGCAAAGCCCGGCGCGGCGCGGTCGCGGCGCAGGCGGCGGCGGTTGCGGTCGAAAATCTCGGGCGGGGCAGTTTCGGGGGTCACGGCGCGGCTTGTGCCGCGTCGCGCGCCGCGCGACAAGCACGACGTGGAGGGCGTTGCATGGGGCTGCGTCAACCGTTGCTCGACCTGATCGGCCTGGCGCTGCCCCCGCGCTGCCCGGGCTGTGGCGATGTGGTCGACGCCGATCATCGGTTCTGCGCCGCCTGCTGGAGCGGGATGCGGCTGATCGCGCCGCCATGGTGCGCGACCTGCAATCTGCCGTTCGAGCATGATCGCGGCCCCGACGCGCAGTGCGGCACGTGCCTCGCCGATCCTCCGCTGCATGACGGCGTGCGCGCGGCGGTCGCCTATGGCCCGGCGGCGCGCACGCTCGCGCTGCGCCTCAAATATGGCGGCCGCACCGGCTTTGCCGTCACCGCCGCGCGGTTGATGGCGCGGCTCATGCCCGAAGATGCCGAGCTGCTGGTGCCGGTCCCGCTGCACCGCTGGCGCATCTGGGGCCGCGGGTTCAATCAGGCGCTGCTGATCGCCCGGGCGCTCGGCACCGCTTCAGGCGTGTCGGTCGCGCCCGATCTGCTGCGCCGGGTCAAGGCGACCCCGGTACTGCGCGGCCTCGGCCCGCGCGGTCGCGCCAAGGCGGTCGCGGGAGCCTTTGCGCTCGCCCCCGGAGCCAGGGAAGCCGTTCGCGGCAAGGCGCTCATCCTGGTCGACGACGTCCACACCAGCGGCGCGACCACCACCGCCTGTGTGCGCCTGCTCAAGCGCGCCGGGGCCCGCAGCGTGACGATCCTGTGCTGGGCGCGGGTGATCGATGACACGGACGCGGATTGACAAGACGGGGTGCCGCTCTCAACTCGGGATCATGGCCAAGATCGAAATCTATACCAAGGCATTTTGCGGTTACTGCCACCGCGCCAAGGCGCTGCTCGACAGCAAGGGCGCCGTCTATGAGGAGTTCGACCTCACCATGGGCGGGCCCAAGCGTCAGGAAATGCTCCAGCGCGCCAATGGCCGCACCACCGTGCCGCAAATCTTCATCGACGGCGCGCATATCGGCGGCTCGGACGACCTCATGGCGCTGGAGCGCGAGGGCAGGCTGGACGCGCTGCTCGACGCATGAGCGGGCCGGTGCGCGCCGCGATCCTTCAGATGACCAGCGGCATCGACCCGCTGGCCAATGCCCGCACGCTGACCGCGGCGATCTCCTCGGCGGCCGGGGAGGGCGCGGCGATGCTGTTCACCCCCGAAATGTCGGGCCTGCTCGACCGGGATCGACAGCGCGGCGCGGCGTCGATCGTGGCGCAGGACAGCGACCCCGTCCTCGCCGCCGTACGGGAGGCCGCGGCACAGCACGGCATCTGGGTCCAGCTCGGCTCGCTCGCCCTGCGCGGCGACGACGGTCGCTTCGTCAATCGCGGTTTCGTGATCGACGCCGATGGCGCAATCCGCGCGACCTATGACAAGCTGCATCTGTTCGATGTCGACCTGCCGACCGGCGAGCGCTGGCGCGAATCCGATGCCTATGTCCCCGGCGCGCGCGCGGTCGTGGTCGACACGCCGCTTGGGAGCCTTGGCCTGTCGATCTGCTACGACGTGCGCTTCCCCGATCTCTACCGGGCGCTGACCGATGCCGGGGCGACCCTGCTTGCCGTTCCCGCTGCCTTCACCCGCCCCACCGGCGCAGCCCACTGGCACACGCTGCTCCGCGCCCGCGCGATCGAGGCCGGGGTACACGTCATCGCCGCCGCCCAGACCGGCAGCCACGCCGACGGCCGCACTACCTTTGGCCACAGCCTCGCCATCGACCCCTGGGGTGAAATCCTGCTCGACATGGGCGCACCCGCCGGCCTTGGTCTGGTCGAGATCGACCCGGCACGTGTCACCGATGTGCGCGGCCGCGTCCCCGCCATCGTGCATCGCCGCCCGATCCCGCCGGTGACCCGCGCATGATCGTGTTCGACCTCAAATGTGCCCATGCCCATGTGTTCGAGGCGTGGTTCGGATCGAGCGCGGACTATGACGACCAGCGCGCCCGCGGGCTGCTGTCCTGCCCGGTCTGCGGCGACGCCGACATCGCCAAGGCAGTGATGGCCCCCAATGTCGCCGCCAAGGGCAACCGCGCGCCCGCCACGCCCGCGCCGGCGACCCCCGATCCCAAGGCGCTGATGGCCGCGCTCGCGCAGGTCCAGGCCAAGCTGCTGGAGGGGTCGCAATGGGTCGGCATGTCTTTCGCCGACAAGGCGCGTGCCATGCATCTGGGTGAGGAACCGGCGGCCCCGATCCACGGGCAGACCAGCCTCGACGAGGCCAGGGCGCTGATCGAGGACGGCGTCCCCGTCGCGCCGCTCCCCCTACCGGTGGTCCCGCCGGAGCAGCGCAATTGACCGGGCGACCGGGGCCATCTAACCAGCCCCGGCGTGTCTCGGTAGCTCAGCAGGATAGAGCAACGGTTTCCTAAACCGCAGGTCGGAGGTTCGAATCCTCTCCGGGACACCATTTCCTTGTTCCGGCGTGTTCCCCGGCATATCGACAAATCCCCGGAAAACTGCGATATTCTGGACCTGTAAGGCCCGGAATGTTTCCGATTGTTCCTGCATAATCCGCCCCGGCTGGGGGCATCGTTGGGGGCATGATGGGCGCGGTTGAAAAGGGATGCCCCCAAATGGCGCTGACAGATTCTGAAATCCGTAGCTTCCGGGCGATGGCCAAACCTTACAAGCGGGCGGACGGGGGCGGCCTCTATCTGGAGATATTCCCGAACGGCGCGAAGCTGTGGCGGTTCAAGTTTCGCTTTGCCGCAAAGGAAAAGCGGCTGGCGTTCGGAGCCTATCCCGATGTCACGCTTGCGAGCGCGCGGCGCATGCGAGAGGCGGCGCGGACGACGCTGGCGGAGGGGTTGGACCCTGCCGAGCAAAAGAAGCGGGACAAGCGGCAGGCGAAGCTGGAGGCGGACAACAGTTTCGGCAAGATCGCGGACGAGTTCATCGAAGCCAAGATGACCGGCGATCGTCGCGCTGACCGGACGCTGGTTCGGGCGCGGTGGTTTCTGGCGCTGTTGCGCCCGGCGCTGGGCAATCGCCCGATCACCGCGATCGAGCCGGCGGAGTTGCTGGAGCCGCTGCGCAAGCTGGAGCGCAAGGGCAATCTGGAGTCCGCGCGGCGATGCCGGGCGTTTGCCAGCCGCGTATTCCGTTACGCTGTGGCGACCGGGCGCGCGAAGTCGGACCCGGCGGCGCTGCTACGCGGCGCACTGTCTGCCCCCCAAGTCAAACACCATGCCGCTATTCTGGACCGCGCCAAGTTTGGCGAGCTGTTGCGCGCGATCGACGGGTTCGAGGGAAGCCCGATCACCCGGCTGGCATTGCAGATTGCCCCGCATGTGTTCGTGCGGCCCGGCGAACTGCGGCATGCCGAGTGGGCGGAAATCGACCGGGCGGCGGCGCGGTGGGATATTCCTGCCAGCAAGATGAAAGGGCGGCGGCCCCATTCGGTGCCCCTGACCCGGCAGGTGCTGGCGCTGCTGGACGATCTGGAGGAACTGACCGGGGGCGGCAAATACCTGTTCCCGTCAATGCAGACGCTGCACCGCCCGATGAGCGAAAACACGATCAATGCAGCGTTTCGCCGGATGGGCTTTTCCAAAGACGAAGTGACGGGGCACGGTTTGCGGACGACCGCATCCAGCTTCCTGAACGAAAGCGGGAAATGGTCTGCCGATGCAGTGGAGCGCGCACTGGCGCATCGGGATAGCGATGTGGTGCGCGGCATCTACAATCGCGGAAGCTATTGGGAGGAGCGGGTCGCGATGAACCAATGGTGGAGCGACCGAATCGACGGCATGCGGGACGGGGCGGAGATTGTCATGTTGCGGAGCACTAGCGCGTGATTGGTGCGAGTTCGGGCCTCAACCGGGTTGCAAAGCTGCTGGCAAACCCGCCTGCCGCTGGATGGCATTCGCTCGACGCGGCGCTCGAAAGACTGGTGAGAGAGTTCGGCGCGGCGGAAGTTCGCAGCGCTGCGTTGCGCCTGACTAAGCAAAAGCGGGGCAGGAAGGCCGAAAGGGATTGGCCCCTGTTACAAGAGCAAATGATGCGAGATGCCCGCGCCCTGCTACGGGGCGCGTCTGCGGCTGACTTGCCCACCAACTATGCCATCGCAACCGCATTCGTTGAACAAAATCCCGGTCATAACCCTGCATCGACGCATCGGCGTATCATGGGAAAGCTGACGAAAGGGCGGGATTGGATCACTTGGTATCATGTGATTGATATCGCTAAGAAAGAAGAGCCTTTTATCGCATTTTTTCAGGCAAGTTATAGATATCCGGACGGTCTGATATTTCAGGAGCACCGCTTGCGAGAGGCCGATAGAATGCGCGGCGTGCTGGAACGGTATCGGGGGTTTTACGGTGAACCGCCTGCCGACATGACGATGGACGCGATCGAGGCAAAAACGAAAGA
Source organism: Sphingomonas sp. BE123 (assembly GCF_031456015.1). Lineage (NCBI taxonomy): Bacteria > Pseudomonadati > Pseudomonadota > Alphaproteobacteria > Sphingomonadales > Sphingomonadaceae > Sphingomonas > Sphingomonas sp. BE123. Next base: position 1,535,170 of record NZ_JAVDTW010000002.1, read on the forward strand.
GCCAATTCAGAACCCGCTGATGGCATTTCTGCCATCACTCGGATTTCGCGGTTCGCAACCGGACGGTGATGATGAAAATCGCGATCTTTGATTCATGCGGAAATAGGGAGCGCTTTTAATCGTCTACCGCCACATATCCGGGCGAAGTAACCGGGGCCATCGGCGCACTATAGGAGATACCGATGGACCGCATGATGACGATCAAGGATTTCGCGCGACGTTTCGGCATTGGACGCTCAACCGTCTATCGCGAGAACGCGAAGGGGGCGTTGCCATTCCGCAAGATTGGCCGGGCGACACGAATAGCGGAGAGTGACGCGAGCCGGTGGTTCGCCAACCTGCGCCAGTCCTAATCAGGTGGAAGTTTGAAACTTGCGGCGAAATGTCCCGCCATGCGTCCGCGCGTTCCAGCCGGAATCATGCGAAAACGCGCATTTTCAAGGCTTTCGACCAATACGGCATCAATCCCCTATTCAAGGTGGGTGCGATCCAACCAACCAAAGGGCGCGGCGGCGCTCGCAATGTGCGGGGCTTGTCTACGGAGGCGTTGACCGAACGCCAGTGTCGCGAACTGGTCGAGGCGATGCAGCATGCCGAGCGTATCGGGCACCCGTTCAATCGCTTCCTGACGATCACTTGGGAACGAAGCGGCATCGACCCGCGAGACAACGCACGCGCGGCCGGGCGATTTATCAAGATGGCGAGCGACTGGATGCGAGCGCGGGGATGCCGGTTGCGCTGGGCTTGGGTGCAGGAATCAAGCAACCGATTTGGCGCGCACGTGCATATGCTTTTGCACGTGTCGCCTGATCTGGAACCACTATTTGGACCGATGCCGACCCGCTGGGTCCGGCGCATTGTAGAAGCTGGTTATGTCGGCAAGACCACCCAAAGCCAAAGGGTGCCCTATCCCCTCAACGCGGGCGATTTAGCATCGCTGGACGCCTACCGTGCCGAAGTGGCTGGGAAGGTCCATTACATGCTGAAAGCCGCCCCGGCGGCGCTGGAGGCGCGGCTGGGGCTGCTGGGGGCGGGGCCAAAGCCTTGGGGCAAATCCTGCCGCGTATTCGGCAAGCGGCTGGCGATCTGGCAGGGCTGGCGGACCGATCCGGGCGGCTGAATTTTCGGCAAGTTGCCTGATAATTTCGGAAAATCTTGGCGCGCCTCGCTTCCCCGGATAGGCATTCACCATCTCGGGAGGATTTGAATGACGACCCCATTGCGCAAACTGCTGGAGAGCTATCGCGAGGCCGCAAAGGGGGAGCGGGAAAAGGGCACCTATTTCGAGCGGCTGGCGGTTGCGTTCATCAAGAACGACCCCGGCATGGCGCAGGAATATGAGGATGTCTGGCTGTTCAGCGACTGGGCGCGGGCGAACAAGGTCGATGGCCGGGATATCGGTATCGACGCAGTTGCCAAGATTCGCGGAGAGGACAGCTTTTGCGCCATCCAGTGCAAATTCTATCGGGAAGGGTATCGCATCCAAAAGGGCGATATCGATAGCTTCCTGAGCAGTGCTCAAACCAAGCATTTTTCACGTGGGCTGATCATCGAGACGACCGGCGCGCCATGGAGCGTCAACGCTACGGCGCTGTTGGACGAGTTGAACGTCACCATCGTTGGGCTTGATCGTCTGGAGGCCAGCCCGATCGACTGGGCGGCGTATTTTCAGCGCGATGAAATCCGTGTGGACCCGCCTAAGCAGTTGCGTGACCACCAGCGCGATGCGTTGAAGGCGACGCGCGAAGGATTGGCGGAGGCCGATCGCGGCAAGCTGATCATGGCGTGTGGCACCGGCAAGACGTTCACCGGGCTAAAGATCGCAGAGGAACTGGTGGGGGCTGGGGGCACGGTTTTGGTGCTGGTGCCCTCGCTGGCGCTGATGAGCCAGACAATCCGGGAATGGACGATCGACAGCGGCACGCCCTTGCGTTCCTATGCGGTCTGTTCCGACGCCCAAGTGGGCAAGCGGCGGCGCGATGCCGATGACGTGGCAGAGGTCGATTTGCACGACCTGGACTATCCGGCGACCACCAATGCGGCGAAGCTGGCCTCCCGGTCATCCTATGACACCCCTGACCGCATGACGGTGGTGTTCTCCACCTATCATTCGATTCAGGTGATTTCGGACGCCCAAAAGCGGCACGGCTTTCCTGAGTTCGATCTGATCATCTGTGACGAGGCGCACCGGACGACCGGTGCGACGCTGGCGGGTGAGGACGAGAGCAATTTCGTCAAAATCCACAATCAGGACTTCATCGCGGGCAAGAAGCGGATCTACATGACCGCGACGCCCCGCGTGTTCGGGGATGCGGTCAAGAGCAAGGCCAGCGAGGTATCGGCTGAACTGGCGTCGATGGATGACACGGCGTTGTATGGCGAAACGCTGTTCACGCGCGGGTTCGGTTGGGCGGTCGAGAACAAGCTGCTGACCGATTACAAGGTGCTGGTGCTGGCGGTGGATGAAGCCATGGTCAGCGGCGGTGTGCAGAACCGGCTGGCGGACGGGACCAGCGAGTTAAAGCTGGACGACGCCACCAAGATCATCGGCTGCTACAAGGCGCTGATCAAATCCGGCCTTAAGGACGAGCTCCTAACCGACCCCCAGCCGATGCAGCGCGCGCTCGCATTCTGCAAGGATATCGCATCGTCAAAGCTGATCCGAAGCGAGTTCGCTGCCGTTGTCAGTGAGTATCTGGCATCCGATGAGGGGCGCGATGCGCTGGGCGATATCGAGCCGCTGGAATGCGAACTGCACCATGTTGACGGCACCATGGGGGCCAAGGAACGGGGGCAGCATCTCGAATGGCTGAAGGAAAGCCATGGGGACCGCATCTGCCGCATCCTGACCAATGCCCGTTGCCTGTCCGAAGGCGTGGACGTTCCGGCGCTGGATGCCATCCTGTTCATGCACCCGCGCAAGAGCCAGATTGACGTTGTGCAATCGGTGGGGCGCGTCATGCGCCGCGCACCGGGCAAGAATATGGGATACGTCATCCTGCCAATTGGCGTCCCGGCTGGCATGACACCGGAAGAGGCACTGAACGACAACGAACGTTACCGCGTCGTTTGGCAGATTTTGAACGCGCTTCGATCGCACGACGAGCGGTTCGACGCGCAGTTGAACCAAGCGGACCTTGGCGTCGATATCAGCGGCAAAATTGAGGTCATCGCAGTCAGCAACAAATTGCCCGCTGGCAAGGCAGCAAAGAAGGGAACGGCTGGCATCGGCGCGGGCGGCGCTGGCGGGGAGGATGACGAGCGGACGGACGGCGACAGCAAGCCGCGCGATAGCGGTGAAGGTCAGGGGGCGTTCGTTTTTGACGAGTTCTCCCGCGCCATCATGGCCAAGATCGTCAAGAAATGCGGGCGGCGAGATTATTGGGAGGATTGGGCGGGCGATATCGCCAAGATCGCACAAACCCATATCACCCGCATTACGGCGCTGGTGTCAAAGGAAGGAACTCCGGAACGCGCGGCGTTCGATAGCTTCCTTGCTGAAATCCGGGACGATCTGAACGACAGTATCAGTCAGGCCGAGGCGATCGAGATGCTGGCGCAGCATCTGATCACCCGCCCGGTGTTCGACGCGTTGTTCGAGGGATACAGCTTCGCCCGCAACAACCCCGTCTCAAAGGCCATGGAGGCCGTTCTGAGCGCGTTGGACGAGCATCGGCTGGATAAGGAGGCGGAGAGCCTTGATCGCTTCTACGAGAGCGTAAAGCGGCGTGCGGCGGGCATCGACAATGCCGAGGCTAAGCAGCGCATCGTGGTGGAACTCTACGACAAGTTTTTCCGCAACGCCTTTCCGAAGATGACCGAGCGGCTGGGCATCGTTTACACGCCGGTCGAGGTGGTGGATTTCATCATCCATTCGGTGAACGAGGTGCTGCAAAGCGAGTTCGGGCAAACGCTGGGCAGCAAGGGGGTCCATATCTTGGACCCGTTCACGGGAACTGGCACGTTCATCACCCGGCTATTGCAGTCCGGGCTGATCAAGCCGGAGGAGTTGGAACACAAATATCGGCATGAAATACATGCCAACGAGATAGTCTTGCTTGCCTACTATATCGCGGCGATCAATATCGAGGCGGTGTATCACAGCCTGTCTGGCGGTGATTATGTGCCTTTCGATGGAATCTGTCTGACCGACACCTTCCAGCTTTACGAACAGAACAAGGATTTGTTGGCGAAGCTGATGCCGGATAACAGCAATCGAAGGACGCGGCAAAAGGAGCTCGATATCCGAGTTATTGTAGGAAACCCGCCTTATTCAGTTGGACAGGACAGTGTAAACGATAATGCGGCAAATTTGACCTATCCGAAGCTCGATGACCGTATCAGCGAGACCTACGCTAAGCGCTCTAAAGCTAAACTGAAAAACGCCCTCTATGACAGCTACATCCGTGCAATCCGGTGGGCGAGTGACCGGTTGGGCAAGGCGGTGGAGCACGATGGGCAGAAACGTGGTGTTATAGCTTTTGTTAGCAACGCTGGCTGGGTGGAGGGGAATACAACGGATGGTTTGCGCCAATGCTTGGCAGAGGAATTTGCTAGCATCTATGTGTTCCACTTACGGGGCAATCAGCGCACTTCAGGCGAACGATCTCGTCGGGAAGGCGGTAAGATTTTTGGCTCCGGCAGCCGAACCCCTGTCGCCATCACTCTTTTGGTGAAAAACCCTGATGCAGCGGCGACTGGTCGGATCCAATTCCACGATATTGGGGACTATCTGACCCGCGAAGAAAAGCTGTCTATAGTTGCTCGTTTTGGCAGCATCGGCGGCCTAGCCAAGGCCGATAAGTGGCGATCAATCGAACCGAACGAGCATGGTGACTGGTTAGGGCAGCGCGAAAAATCTTTTGAAGCCTTCCTTCCGCTTGGTGGAAACAGCGCGGAGGATCGTGAGCTATTTTGTCTTCGATCGCGAGGTGTAACTACTAGCCGAGATGCTTGGTGCTATAATCCTTCCAAATCTCAACTCGGACATACCGTTGCCAGCTCTATATCGTTCTACAACGAACAATTAATATCGTGGATTTCTGCTAAACGTCCGTCAGATATTGAAAATTTCGTGGACGTTGATCTGTCGAAGTTCAGTTGGGGCGGCGACATCTTTAAGCATTTTGCCTCGGAGCGCGTGCTTACGTTCAATGAAAATAGAATGATTAATAGCCTTTACAGGCCTTTCACGCATCAATGGCTTTATCGCGATCCGGTTCTCAATAATCGCTTGTATCAGATGATGAAGTTTTACCCCGAGGGCATGGAGAAAAATCGGACCATAATGCTGGCAGGTGTGGGCGCACGCAATTTCAGTGCGTTGATGGTTTCTGAAACTCCATGCCTCGATGCAATCGAAAAAGGGCAATGCTTTCCACGCTATATCTATGACGTCGCAGACACATCAACAGATATTGGGGACAAGATACAGGGGAGTCTCTATGTGGAGCAGAGTCCGGCGACGCCAAGGCGGCGCGATGCTATTACGGATGACGGACTATTGTATTTTCAGGCCGCCTATCCCGCCGAAACGTTAACTAAAGACGACCTGTTCCACTACGTTTATGGATTGCTGCATAGCGAGGACTACCGCATCCGCTTTGCCGATAATCTGTCCAAGCAACTGCCCCGCATCCCGGCTGTGAAGAAGGCTGCGGACTTCTGGGCCTTTGTCGAGGCGGGGCGAGCGCTGGCCAACCTGCATTGTGATTTCGATAGTGCCGAGCCGTTCCCTGTCACGATCGCCCAAGGGGCATTGGCGCTGGCGCATATCCCCGACCCGGTGAAGTTCTACCGCGTCGAAAAGATGAAGTTCGGCGGCAAGCGGCCCAATGTCGATAAGAGCACGGTGATCTACAATGCCAACATCACGATGACCGGCATTCCGCTGGAGGCGTATGACTATGTGGTCAACGGCAAGCCAGCGCTCGAATGGGTAATGGAACGCCAGTGCGTCAAGACCGACAAGGCGAGCGGGATCGTCAACGATGCCAACCGCTATGCAATCGAGACGGTAGGCGATCCGGCCTACCCGCTGTTGCTGTTTCAGCGTGTCATCACCGTTAGCTTGGAAACGATGCGGATCGTGCGCAGCTTGCCCCCCTTGGGGGATTTGTCGTGATTGGAGGCGGCTAGATGGGTGACGATCTGGACAATTCGGCCCGCGACCATCTCGTCGCCATCACTCGAGGTGCCGTCAACGCAGTCCCATTTGTCGGCGGGCTTTTGGGTGAACTGGTTACGGCTACAATTCCCCGGCAAAGGCAGGACCGTATTGCGACATATCTCCGCAAGGTCGAAGAGCGTTTGGCGACTTTCGAAGCGGCGGAGGCGAAGGCTGCGCTGCAGAACCCCGAGAAAATCGACCTGATTGAGGCGGGCGGCTATCTAGCTGTGCGAGCGACCAATGCTGAGCGCATTAGACAAATCGCTGATGTCGTGGCGCACGGCTTAGCCCGCGACGATGCCGATGTCATTCGCCGGAAACGGCTTCTTTCCCTCCTGGGCGAGATTGACGACGATGAAGTCGCCATCCTCTCTGCATACGGGCAATCCTACGGTGGGAATGCTGCTGCGGCGTGGGAGAAGATCGATCGCCCTACACCAGCGGGCCTTGGAGGCGGTCGCGCCTTGGTCGAGGAAAATCAGCTGTTTGAGTTGGGAACAAACCACCTGTTGCGATTAAACCTGCTGGAGCGCCGATTTAACATCAAGAAAGGTCAGGTGCCCGAATTGGACCCAAAAACGGGCTTGCCGAAATCGAGCATCCAGATTTCATATCTCGGCAGGATGTTGCTGCGCTCAATGGGAGTTAACCTGCCATATGAAGACTAGTTTAGACACCGCATACGGTGGAGGTGACAATGGGCGGTTTTGGTTCCGGACGCCAAGGCGGGCGACCGCTGGCAGATCACTGTTTCCGCGTTGACCTGAATTGGATGCTCCGCACCGGCCATGCCATGCCGGGCGCGCGGATGAGCGGAACGCTCCGGTGGAGCCGGGGTAGCGAGCATGCCGGGTCTATCAGCTATGTAGCGGACCTAGAGGACGAACAGCCGCATCTCATCTTGACCTATCGCCGGGGAAGCGGGGCAAATGCCGAGCAGGTCGAACAGCGGATTCGCCTTTGCCGCACCCGTCCGAACTATGGCGGCGTTCGGTGGTGGATGGTCTGCCCTTATCGCGGCGTCCGGGCGGCGAAGCTGTATTTGCCCCCGCATGGCGATCGCTTCGCTTCGCGCACCGCATGGCGGCTGGGCTATCACTCACAACGCATCGCGCATCACGACCGCCCATTTGAGGCGCTGTTCCGGCTGCAAAAGCGGCTGGGCGGGCCGCAAGGATGGGAGGCCGGGTTGGCCCGGCGTCCGAAGGGCATGTGGAACCGGACCTATGCACGGATGTGGCGTGAGTATGAGGCGCTGGATGGGCAATGCGCTGTAGTCATGCATGGGATGCTGTCACGGCTGGCGGGATGAGCGGGCCGGTCATCGACAGGCGCGACGCGCTGGGGCAGATTGCTGGATATGTGCAATAGGTTCCACCAATCCGAAAAGGCGGTTGCCTACCTGCGCGAACGCGGAATCATCGTGGATGTCGATGTCACCGACCGTCCGGGGCAGCTGTTTCCGACTGGCGCTAAGACACCGCGATACGGGATTACGGTGCGGCGGAGCGCGGAGGGGAATCGCCCGCTGATCGCGTCTGCGATGGAATGGGGCTTCCCGACCACGATCAAGGGCGCCAAGGGCCAGCCGCTGCGCAAGTTCGTGACCAACGCCCGGAATCTGGAAAGCCCATTCTGGCGCGCATCGCTGGCGAACCCGGCGCATCGGTGCCTTGTGCCGTTCACTCATTTTGCCGAGCCGCACCCTGACGGCGGCAAGGGCGATGATGGCTTGCCGAAACAGGCGTGGTTCAGCCTTGCCGACGCGGATGTGGGCATGTTCGCCGGGCTGTGGCGCGCGACCGATCGCGGCCCGGCATTCGCGTTTGCAACGTGCGAGCCGAACGCCCTTGTCGCGCCGATCCATCCAAAGGCTATGCCAGCTATCCTTCCCCCAGCCGACTGGGATGCGTGGCTGGAAGCGGACGCAGATACCGCCCGCGCGCTGGTCCGCCCCTATGCCGGGCCGATGGTCATGCAAACCGAGACGCCACCACTCCCCCAGCCTGTCCCGGCACCCGTTCCCGACGAATTATTTTAGGGGGTACCGGGCAGGTTCGGGGGCAGAATTGGGGGCATGCTGACAATTCAGCTGTAAAATGCACAATGATAACAGCTATTTAAACTGACGTTGCGAATCCTCTCCGGGACACCATTTCCCGCTGCGCATCTCACAGTTTGGTCGTGCATCCGATCCCGTCCGGCCTGCCCGGGCGGTGTGCCTGCGTTGCGGTGGAAAATCGTGTCGCGCCCGCTATGGTCGCGCCGTCCGCGATCACAGGGGCAGGTATGCGTAGATTCGGTTTGGCGGTGTTCTCCCTCCTGATGGCGCTCATCGCCATGCCTGCGGCGGCGCAGCCCGCCGGGCAGGACAATCTGACGGTACAGCTGGTTGCCGAAAGTGACGCGCCCGCACCGGGCAGCACCGTCACCATCGCCTTCGTCGCCAAACCCGATCCCGGCTGGCATGGATACTGGAAGAACCCCGGCGACGCCGGCCTCGACACGCGGCTCGACTGGACGCTGCCGCAGGGCGTGACTGCGGGCGAGCTGCGCTATCCGGTGCCCACCCGGCTGATGATCGCCGGGATCATGAACTATATCTACAAGGGCGATTACACCCAGTTCGCGACGCTCACCATCCCGGCCGGCCTCGCGCCGGGTACGAAGCTGCCCATCGCGGTGCGCGCCGATTACCTGATCTGCACCGACGAAATCTGTGTCCCTGAGCGCGAAAATCTTACCCTGAACCTCACCGTCGGCGACGGCAGCATCACCCCTGAGCGCCGCGCCCAGTTCGACCAGTGGCGCCGCCTGTTGCCCAAGCCGCTCGGCAGCGAAGCGAAGTTTCAGGTCACTGACGGCACGCTGCGCATTGCGATCCCGTTCCCTGCATCGGTCGATCTGTGGAAGGACGCCTATTTCTTCGCGCAGACTCCCGACGCCGTCACCTACTCCGCGCCGCAAAGCGTGACCCGCGACGGCGACACGCTGATCCTGTCGGTCAAGGCCGGGTCGAAAGTCCCCGAACGTCTCGATGGCATCCTCGCCACCGGCGAGCGTGACGGCTTTTCGCTCACCGCCGTTCCCGGCACCGTCGCCGCCGCCCCCGCAGCGCCCGCCGCAATCGACTGGAGCGCAGCGCTGCTCGCACTCGGCGGCGCGCTGCTCGGCGGGCTGATCCTCAACATCATGCCGTGCGTCTTCCCGATCCTGAGCCTCAAGGCGCTGAGCCTCGCCAAGAGCGGCACCAGCGAGGCGCATGCCCGCGCCGAGGGGCTCGCCTACACCGCAGGCGTCGTTCTCGTCGTCCTCGCGCTCGGCGGCCTCATGCTTGGCCTGCGCGCGGCGGGGGCGAGTGTCGGCTGGGCTTTCCAGCTCACCGACCCGCGCGTCATCCTGCTCCTGCTCCTCCTCGTCCTCGGCATCGCGCTCAACCTCGCCGGGCTGTTCGAGCTGATGACCCCGAAATTCGTCGGTCGCCTCGCCAGCGGCGGGTCGGGCGGGGCCTTCATGACCGGCGCGCTCGCCGCGTTCATCGCCACGCCGTGCACCGGCCCGTTCATGGGCGCAGCGCTCGGCGCCGCGCTCGTGCTGCCCTGGTATATCGCGCTCGTCATCTTCCTCGGCCTCGGCCTTGGCCTCGCGCTCCCGTTCCTGCTGCTTGGCTTCGTCCCCGCGCTGCGCCGGATGCTGCCCAAGCCCGGCGCGTGGATGGACACATTCCGCAAGATCCTGTCGGTCCCGATGTTTCTCACCGCGATCGCGCTCGCCTGGGTGCTGGGCGGTCTCACCGGGGTCAACGGCATGGCGACCGGCTTGGTCGTCGCGCTGGCGCTCGGCGTCGTGCTGTGGGTGCTCGGCCGGCGCCAACTGCGCGGGGCGGGGAACGGCGTCGCCTGGGCGCTCAGCCTCGCCATCCTGATTGGCGGCATGGCGCTGGTCGGGACTATCGAAAAGCCCGCCGCAGCCGCAGCCAGTGCCTCCGGCGCGCAACCGTTCAGCGAGGCGAAGCTCGCCGAGCTTCGCGCCCAGAACAAACCCGTCTTCGCCTATTTCACCGCGGACTGGTGCGTGACGTGCAAGGTCAATGAAAAGGCCGCGATCGAAACCGACGCGGTGCGTGACGCGTTCGCCAAGGGCGGCGTCACCGTCTTGGTCGGCGACTGGACCGATGGCGACCCCGCGCTCGGCCGCTTCATTGAGCAGCACAACCGCGCGGGCGTGCCGCTCTACCTGTGGTACCCGGCCGGCGCGCGCGAGCCTCAGGTCTTGCCGCAGCTGCTTACGCAAGGCATGTTGACCGAGCTAACCGGGGGCAAATGAACCGCAGATCAAGGAGATGAGCCGATGCACCGACTGATCCCATTTGCAGCTGCCGCCGTCGCGGCGCTCGTACTTCCCGCCGCCGCGCAACAGACCAACGGGCAGAAAGCGACCGATTTCAAACTGACCGACGCCACCGGCAAGACCGTCCAGCTCAGCGACTTCAAGGGCAAGACCGTGGTGCTGGAGTGGAACAACCCCGGCTGTCCGTTCGTGCAGCGCCATTACGAAGGCAACATGCAAAAGACCCAGGCCGCGGCCAAGGCCGGCGGCGTGGTGTGGCTGACGATCAACTCGGGCGCACCGGGCAAGCAGGGCTATATGCAGGGTGCCGAGGCGACCAAGTGGGTCGCGGACAAGAAGGCGAGCCCGGCGCATTACCTGCTCGACCCCAAGGGCGTGGTCGGCAAGGGCTATGCCGCCAAGACCACCCCGCACATGTACATCATCGACGGCGCGGGCGTGCTGCGCTTTCAGGGCGGCATCGACGACAAGCCCGCCGCCCGCGTCGAGGAAATGGGGTCGGCCCGCAACCACGTCCTTGCCGCGCTGAACGAGCTCAAGGCCGGCAAGCCCGTCTCGGTCGCCCAGACCACGCCCTATGGCTGTTCGGTCAAATATGCCGAATAGGTTGGACTTTCCTTCCCTGTGATAGGGGGCAGGGAAGGAGAGAAGGCCGGGGGAAACCCCGGCCTTTTTTAATTTTGAGGCAGGGGCGAACCAATTCCTCCCCTGAGCTTGCTCAGGGGAGGGGGACCGCCGCCGCAGGCGGTGGTGGAGGGGCGGCTGCGCAGACAGCCGTGAACAGCTCGGCAAAATTCCGCCCTCTACGGGGCGGCCCCTCCGTCAGCGCTACGCGCTGCCACCTCCCCTGCGGCGCAGGGGAGGAACTGAAATTCAGTCGCGCCCCGCACTTCACGAAGCCCCTCCCGCTTGCGGGAGGGGAGAGCTGTGGTACCAGCTGACGCAAAGCAAGTTCAGTGAACTGACAAATCGATCCAGAACTCGGTCAGCCACCACTGACGATTTTCTTGGGTGTCGATCACGCGGTTACCGATGCGACTGGGTTCAGCTTTGGAGATCAGCGACATCGCGTAAGGAGCTTTGGCGAGCCAACGAAATGACGCCTGCAGTTCCTCGAAATCGATGCAGCGCACGTCGCCGTCCAGCGACCAACAAAGCTGTGCCGGCGATTTGGCGCTTTCGGCCGTGATGCGGTTTAGGCCGTGGCAAACACCGTTGCGGACCTGCAGATGGGCGCGGAGCTGCGCATGGAGTGCCGCTGCCAGCATCGGACGCATCGACGCAACGCCCAACGGATTGACGATACAGCCCTCCCAATCTCGCAGCACGGCAGAAATGCCATGGACTGGTTTGGGCAATTCGCCACGGAGTTGTGCGACTTCGGATCGAGCTGTCCGCTCGATTTCGCCCCACAACATCAAGAGCGAGCCAAGCGAACTTTGAATCATCTCAAAGCTCACGCTCAACATGCTGCTCCGCCGACAATGGTCCCCATCCATCTACAATGCCGGCAAATCCTGAAGGATCGTTAAGCGCGGCGCCATTGCTAAGGTTGACCGATTTTGTTGGATAAAGGTTGGAAAAATGCTGATCCGCTCCCGCAATACCGGAGACCCACCTCCGCCCGGGGCGGTCCGACTGACCCGCCTCCCAGCGGCCACCCGATCCCCTTTCACTCCACATCATGTGTATTTCGCCCGCTCCGTCATCCCCCCGCACCCCCTTGTGCAACGCAACAAAGCATTGCAGCATGGAACGATAACGGGGTTCGGGACTTTGGAGGCCTGATGGGGGAAAGCCGCGCGTTCGACGAGATCTGGGGTCATGGTGGTCCGGCAAAGCCGCGACCGGAATTCAACGAACTCGCGCGCTGGATGGCTGACACCCCGCACGCCGAACTCCACCGCCGCCAGCAATCGGCCGAAGCCACTTTCCGTCAGCTCGGCATCACCTTTGCCGTCTATGGCGACACCGATGCCAGCGAACGCATTATCCCCTTCGACATCGTGCCGCGCATCTTCATGCACGACGAATGGACCCGCCTGTCCGAAGGGCTGGTCCAGCGGGTCGAGGCGATCAACGCCTTCCTCCAGGACATTTACGGCGAGCGCCGCATCCTGAGCGAGGGCGTGCTGCCCCCCGAACTGGTGCTGTCCAACCCGCAATTCCGTCCCGAAGTCGCCGGCATCCGCCCGCCGCATGACATTTGGGCGCATATCTGCGGCATCGATCTGGTCCGCACCGGACCGGATGAATTCTACGTGCTTGAGGATAATGCCCGCACCCCGTCGGGCGTGTCCTACATGCTCGAAAACCGCGAGGCGATGATCCGCCTGTGCCCCGAACTCTTCCGCAGCTTCCGCGTCGCCGCGGTCGACAGCTATAGCGACATGCTGCGCGAAACGCTCTGCTCGGTCGCGCCGGAGCGCCGCAGCGCCAGTCCGGTCGCGGTCGTGCTGACCCCGGGCCATTTCAACTCGGCCTATTACGAACACAGCTTCCTTGCGGACACGATGGGCGTCGAGCTGGTCGAGCCGGCCGACCTGCTGGTCGATGACGACATCGTCTATATGCAGACCATCGCCGGGCGGGTTCGCGTCGATGTCATCTATCGCCGCATCGACGATGATTTCCTCGATCCCTTGGTGTTCCGTCCGGACTCGCTGCTCGGCGTTCCCGGCATCATGGCGGCCTATCGCGCCGGCAATGTCGCGCTGGTCAACGCCCCGGGCAACGGCATTGCCGATGACAAGGCGATCTACAGCTACATGCCGGAGATCGTGAAATTCTATTCGGGCGGCGAAGCCAGGCTGCCCAATGTCGAAACCTGGCGCTGCCGCGAGCCGGATGCGCTGAAGTATACGCTCGACAATCTCAAGGACCTCGTGGTCAAGCTGGTCGACGGTTCGGGCGGCTATGGCATGCTGGTCGGCCCGACCGCGACCAAGGCGGAGATCGAGGCATTCCGCGCCGCGCTGATCGCCGAACCGCATCGCTACATCGCCCAACCCACATTGGCGCTGTCGACCGTGCCGACCGTCACCGAAACCGGCCTCGCCCCGCGCCATGTCGATTTCCGTCCGTTCGTCCTCACCGGCTCGGATGGCGTCCGCGTCGTCCCCGGCGGCCTGACCCGCGTGGCGCTCAAGGAAGGGTCGCTGGTCGTCAACTCCAGCCAGGGCGGCGGGACCAAGGACAGTTTCGTGCTGTTGCCCGACGGACCGGTACAGGGGCAGGAACAGACGCAGGTGGTCGGCTGATGCGCATGCTCTCCCGCACCGCGGCGTCGCTCTACTGGCTTGGTCGTTATGTCGAGCGCGCCGACTTCATCGCTCGCTTGGTCGAGGCCACTGTGCGCCTCGACGCCCTGTCCGCCCGTCCGGCGGGGGAGGCGGCCTGGGCCAGCGCGCTCAGCGTCACCTACACCGAAGAGGCCTATGCCGCCGCACACCAGTCGATCAGCCAGCAGCCGGTGGCGCATTTCCTGACGCTCGACATGAGCCACCCCGGCTCGATCGTCCGCTGTCTGGAGCAAGCCCGCAACAATGCCCGCGCTGTCCGCACCGCGCTGACGCGCGAGGCATGGACCGCGATCAACCGACTGTGGCTGCTGTTCGCCAAGCGCGTCAGCCCCGGCGGCACCACCACCACGCTCAACCTGGTCGAGGGTGTGATGGCCGAAGCGCGCGGGTTCGAAGGCGCGATCCACCGCATGATGGACAATGAAGCGACGATGCTGATCCAGCTCGGCGCCGCGATCGAACGCGCGGACAACACCGCGCGCCTGCTCGACGTCAAATATCATCTGCTGCTGCCCGAGGGGGAGAAGGTCGGCGGGCTGGTCGACCGCGACCAGTGGACGACGATCCTCCAGACCGTCTCGGCGGTCACTGCCTATCGCTGGCTCTACAGCGACGGCCTGCGTCCCGCCAACGTCATCGACCTGCTGATCACCCGCGCCGAGCTTCCCCGCAGCCTCGCCGGATGCGTCGAGGAGGTGGTGGAACAGCTCAACGCGCTTGCCAAGCGCACGGGGCTGCAGGGCGAAGCCGACCGCATGGCCCGCGCGCGCATCGCCCGGATGCAGAAAACCCGCGCGCATGAAGTCATCGTCAGCGGCCTGCACGAATATCTGCAGGCCTTCATCCGCGAAAATGCGCTGCTCGACGCCGCCATTGCGCGGCAGTTCCGGTTTATCTGATGCGCCTCGCGATCGACCATCACACCCGCTACCGGTTCAGCAGCCCGCAACAGCGGCTGGTTCAGACGCTGCGCCTGACGCCGGGCGATACGCACGATCAGACGGTGGTGGACTGGCGCATCGATGTCGATTGCGACGTGCGGCTGCGCGACACGATCGACGGCTTCGGCAACCGCGTCACGATGCTGTATGCCGAAGGACCGCTCACCGAGATCGCGATCACTGTCGCGGGGCAGGTGCTGACAACCGAAGCGGACGGGCTGGTGCGCGGCAGCAACGAGCCGCTGCCACCCGAATTGTTCGGCCGCACCACGCCGCGCACGGAGCCCAGTGCAGCGCTTGCGGAGCTGGCCCGCGCGTCGGCGGGCGCAGGGGATGCGCTCGACCGGCTCCATCGCTGGAACCTCGCGCTCGCGACGCGCTTCCCCGACGCCGCCGACCTGCCCGACAGCGGCGCGACCGCGGCGGAGGCATTTGCCGGCGAGCCCGACGCCCGCGACCTCGCGCACATCTTCATCGCCGGCGCATCGGCGCTCGGCCTCCCGGCGCGTTACGTCTCGGGCTATCGCAACTGTGGCGAGGGGACCTGCCCGCCGCATGGCTGGGCCGAGGCGTGGGTCGCTGGGCTGGGGTGGGTCGGCTTCGACCCCTCCGCCGGGATCAGTCCCGACGCCAATTATGTCCGCATGGCCACCGCGCTCGACTTTACCGGGGCGGCGCCCATCGCCGGGATCCGCCAGGGCGCCGGGATCGAGGAATTGTCGGTCGCGCTCCAGGTCGAGCGGATGAACGGCGAAGCGTGACGCCCCGGCGCGCGGCTCAGGCCAGCGCGCGCATCCGCAAGGGCTGCAGCGCTGCGTCCCCCGCCGCCGGTGCCGTCTGGGGATCGGCCATCCGGGCCCAGCCATTGGGGCCGAGCACCTCCATCGGCTGGTACCGCGTCTTGTACGCCATCCGGTCGCTGCCCTTCACCCAATAGCCCAGATAGACATAGGGCAGGCCGGCAGCGCGGGCGCGGATGATATGATCCATGATGATCAGATTGCCCAGGCCTTGGCGTTCCGGCCGGTCGGCGGCAAAGAAGCTGTAGATCATCGACAGCCCGTCGGCCTGCTGGTCGGTGATGCAGGCGCCGACCAGTTCGCCGCCCAGCTCCTCCGGCTCGCGATATTCGATGACATAGGTGCTGACCGGCGACTGCTCGACCATGTCGGCATAGTCGGTTTCGTCCATCATCGTCATGCCGCCGCCGGGGTGGCGCGCGCTGAGGTAACGGCGCAACAGCGCATATTGCTCCTCGGTCGCCCAGGGGCGGCATGCCGTGACCGACAGGTCTGAATGACGCCGGATCAGCTTGCGCTGGGTCGCGTTCGGCCGAAACTCCTCGGCGACCACGCGCACCGACAGGCAGGCGTTGCAGCCGACGCAGCTCGGCCGGTACGCGACCGACTGGCTGCGGCGAAACCCGATGCGGCCGAGCGCGTCGTTGAGTTCGCCGGCATGCGGGCCGTTCAGTTCGGTGAAGATCTTCCGCTCCTGCCGCCCGGGCAGGTACGGACAGGCCGAGGGGCTGGTCACGAAAAACCGTGGGAATCGAGTCAGTGCCGTCACCCTGTTCGCCCCTTCCAGATCGGGCCTAGCGCCCCGGACCGGCCCCTTATGTAACGGCGGAATCACGATGAAAAGGCGATTTACCATGAAAATGGGTTAACGCCGGGTCGCTCGGATTCAGTCGGGGGACACGCCACAGATGCAGCGCCCCGTAATTATACGGGGCGCGCGACAGGTGAAAAAGGGTGACGGGACTCGGTTCGCCGCAGCGGCGATTCGCTTCGGCGCGGCAGGTCAGTCGAGTTCGACCATGCTCACCGCATAGCCCGCAGCCCGCAGCGCGGCGATCAGCCGGTCGAGATGCGCCGCGTCGCGCGTTTCGCATTCGATATCGGTGATCAGCCCCTTGGCGGGGAGCGAGGTGAACACGCGCTGGTGATACACCTCGATGATGTTGACGCCCTGTTCGTGGAAGATGCGGCTGACATGGAACAGCGCGCCGGGGCGGTCCTGCAACCGGATGCGCAGCCGCGCGAGCCGGCCCGACCGGGCAAGGTCGCGCAGCAGGACATTGGCAAGCAGCCGCGTGTCGATATTGCCACCGCACAGCACGATGCCGACGGTCTTGCCGGCAAAACGCTCCGGGTCGGACAGCAGTGCGGCCAGCCCCGCCGCACCTGCCCCCTCGACCACGGTCTTTTCGATCTGCAGCAACAGGCTGACGGCTTCCTCCAGCTTGCGCTCGCTCACCAGCATGATGTCGTCGACCAGCGCCGCGATCACCTGCGCGGTTAGGCCGCCCGGTTCCTTGACGGCAATCCCCTCGGCCAGCGTGTCGCCGCCGATCGGCAGGTCGGTGCCCTTGATCCGGTTGAACATCGACGGGAACAGCTCTGCCTCGACCCCGACGACCGCAATGTCGCGTTCGGCCGCCTTGGCCACCGTCGCCATGCCAGAGATCAGCCCGCCGCCGCCGATGGGCACGATCAGCGTGTCGATCGCGGGCGCGTCGGCCAGCATCTCCAGCGCGACCGTACCCTGACCCGCCATGATCCGCGGATCGTCGAACGGGTGGACAAAGGTATAGCCGTTCGATGCCTCGAGCTGCCGGGCATGGGCATAGGCTTCGTCGAACGTCTCGCCTTCCAGGATCACGCTCGCGCGATGGCCCTCGGTCTGGGTGACCTTCACCGTCGGCGTCGGCTTGGGCATCACGATCGTCACCGGAATGCCAAGGCGATTGCCGTGATAGGCCAGACCCTGCGCATGGTTGCCGGCCGAAGCCGCGATCACGCCCTTGGCGCGCGCCGCCTCGTCGAGCTGAAGCAGCGTGTTGAGCGCGCCGCGTTCCTTGTACGCCGCCGTGAACTGAAGATTTTCGAACTTGAGATAGACGGTCGCGCCGGTGAGGTCGGACAGCGTCTTGCTGTGCAGCGTCGGCGTGCGCACGAGCGATCCGCCAATCCGCTCTGCCGCCATGTTCACATCGGCAAGGTCGAGCGGGAGGGGTCGGGGGGCGGGCGCAGCCTGGGTTGCCATATCGATACTTTCGCAATCCCGGGATCGTCGCCGGGCCGGTCCGCGCGCCCTAGACCATCTGGCGCGGCGGGGGAACACCGCCTATTCGAAAGCGCAGCCCGTGACCGGCGATCCACCGGTCCATTGTCGGAGAGAGATGTGCGCCTTCCCGTTTCGCTTGCCGTGATTGCCGCCCTGCTGCTGCCCGCTGTCGCCGCCGCCGATGCGCTGGTCGACAATGTCGATGGGCTGACCCTGGACGAAAAGGGTCAGGTGGTGCGTTTTTCCGGCATCGTGCTGACCCCGGACGGCAAGGTCGTGAAGCTGCTCAAGCGCGGCGAGAAACGCCCCGAGCGACCGGACTGGCGCGCCGATCTCGATGGCCGCATCGTCATCCCCGGCATGGTCGATGCGCATGGCCATGTCATGAACCTCGGTTTCCGGGCGCTCGCCCTTGACCTGTCGGCGACGCGGTCGCTCGCCGATGCCCAGGATGCGATCCGGCGCTATGCCGCCGAAAATACCACGCGGCGCTGGATCACCGGTGGCGGCTGGAATCAGGAAGTCTGGGGTCTGGGACGCTTCCCGACCGCGGCCGAGCTGGATGCGGCGACCGGCGACGTGCCGACCTGGCTGGTCCGCGCCGACGGACATGCTGGATGGGCCAACAGCGCGGCGATGAAGGCGGCCGGGATCACCGCCGCGACCAAATCGCCTCCGGGCGGCCGGATCGAGCTGGTCGCCGGCAAGCCGGGCGGCGTGTTCGTCGATGCGGCGATGGAGCTGATCGAAAAGGCGCTGCCCCAGCCGACACAACGCGATCGCAATGCCGCGTTCCTCAAGGCGCAGGAGCTGCTGCTTTCGATGGGCGTCACCGCGACTGCGGACATGGGGACCAGCGTCGACGACTGGCTGACCTATCGCCGGATGGGCGATTCCGGCCTGCTGCGCATCCGGATCATGAGCTATTCGGACGGGGTCGACACGGCGCTGCGCGTGGGCGGCAGCGGGCCGACGCCGTGGCTCTATGACGACCGGCTGCGCATGGGCGGGATCAAGCTGTACACCGACGGGGCGCTCGGGTCGCGCGGTGCATGGCTGAAGGCGCCCTATGCCGATGCGCCGGGCAATAGTGGCCTGCCGTTTCTGACCGATGCGCAATTGTCCAACCTGATCGTCCGTGGCGCGATGGATGGCTTCCAGTTCGCGATCCACGCGATCGGCGACCGCGCGAACCAGCAGGTGCTCGATGCCATTGCCGAAGTCAGCGGCACCTATACCGGCGACCGCCGCTGGCGGATCGAGCATGCTCAGGTCGTCGATCCGGCGGATCTGGCGCGGTTCGGCAAGCTCGGCGTGATCGCGTCGATGCAGCCGGTGCATCAGAGCAGCGACCGCACCATGGCCGAGGCACGCGTCGGCCCGGCGCGGCTGGCAGGCGCTTATGCGTGGAAATCGATGCTCGCCAATGATGCCCGCATCGCCTTCGGATCGGACTATCCGGTCGAAAGCCCGAACCCGTTCGAAGGATGGGCGACCGGTTTCACCCGTCAGGATGCCGCCGGCCAGCCCGCCGGTGGGTGGCGCCCCGAAGAGGCGCTGACCCGCGAACGCAGCTGGCGTGCCTTTACCACCGACGCCGCCTATGCCGGTTTTGCGGAGACGAAATTCGGGCATCTTGCGCCCGGCATGCGCGCCGACTTCATCGTCATCGACCGCGATCCGCTCCTCGCCGGGCCGGCAGACTTGCGCGCGACGCGGGTGCTTGAGACCTGGGTCGGCGGTGTGCAGGTCTATCGCCGGCCCGATCCCGCCGCGAAGGCGCCGCGCTGAATGCCATGCGGCCCGTCCACCGGGGGCCGCTCTGAGGGAGTGAGCGGGGCCGGGGGACGGGCCGATCGCGCCCCGGAGGGCGGCGAAGGTGAAGCGGTCTAGGCGGCGAGCGCCATCGATCCTGCGCCATGCCGGTTGTGCGCGACCGGCTGGAATGCGCTGGCATGCTGGGCCAGGCGATCTGCCTCGGTGCTCAGCGTCTGTGCCGCTGCCGAAGTCTGCTCGACCATTGCCGCATTCTGCTGCGTCGCGCTGTCGAGCGACTGGATCGCTCCGGACACTTCGCTGATTGCGGTCGCCTGCGACCGGCTGCCCTCGGCAACCGTTCCCAGCAGATTGTTCACTTCCTCGACATCGGTGGCGATCCCGACCAGAGCGGCATCGACCCGGCGCACCGCCTGAACCGCGCCTTCAATGTCGACCTGGGTCGCGGTAAGCTGCTCACGCGCCTGCTTCGATTCTTCTTCGGCGCGCATTGCCAGGGCCGAGACGAGATCGGCGACGACCGCAAAGCCGCGACCGGCTTCGCCCGCGCGGCCGGCTTCGACCGCTGCGTTCATCGCGAGAACACGGGTCTGGAACGCGATCTTGTCGAGGCCCTCGATCACGTCGTCGATGCCGCGCGCGCTTTCCGAAACGCGGGTCATCGCCTGCATCGCTTCGTCGGCGACCGAACGGCCCGATTCGACCGCTTCGTGCGTGCGGCTGGCGCGGGTGACGGTCTGGCTGGCGGCATCGGTGTTAGCACGGACGCTGCCGTCGATCTGCGTCACGGCCGCAGCGGTTTCCTCGATCGACGCGGCGTTGCTTTCGGTGCGGCGCGCCAGATCGTTCGTCGCGCTCGCAATCTCGTTGGTGCCGCTTCGGATCGCCTCGACGCTCGTGCTGACCGCGCCGACCAGGTTGCGCAGGCCCGCGACCGCGGTGTTGTAATCGTCGCGCAGACCGCGATAGGCGGGCGCAACATCGGCATCGATGCTGTGCGACACGTCGCCCGCCGACAGCCGTTGCAGCGCCCCGCTCAGCAGGTCGACGATCTGCTTCTGCGCGGCTTCGTCGGCGCGCTTGGCCATCTCGGCCGCTTCCTTGGCGATCGCCGCATCGCGGAATACGTGCAGCGCGCGCCCCATGTCGCCGATTTCGTCACGCCGCTCGCCGGTTTCGGCTTCGACATTATGGTCGCCCTCGGCAAGGCTGCGCATCTTGGCCACGATATCGGCGATCGGATTGGCGATCGACCGGTTGAGCAGCCAGGCCAGCCCGCCCGCCAGCGCAAGCATCAGCGCAATGCCGACGCCCAGCGCCCAGTGAACCTGATTGCGCAGCGCCGCCTCTTCCATGTCCGCCGCCTCGACACGCGCCTTCTGGGCCGCGTCGAGCGCCTTGATCGCATCGCGGATGCGGCTCAGCTGCTTCTTGCCGGCCAGTTCCTGCGCCTCGGCGCGGGTCGCCGGATCGCGGGCGAGGGCGATGGTCGGCTCCAGCTTGTCCTTCTGCCATTCGGCCGTCGCGGCCGAATATTCGTCGATCATCCCGCCGAAATCATGCCCCTGCGAAACGGTGCGGATTTCCTCCACCGCCGCGCCAACCTTGTCGCGATTTTCGACATAGGTCTCGTAGAATGCGTCCTGGCCAAGGATGGTGAAGCCGCGCACCGCGTTCATTTGTTCGAGTGTCAGGTACAGCAATGTCTGGGTCGCCCGCGCGCCGGCATAGGCATTCGCCTTTTCTTCCTGCGCCTTTTCGAGCCCGGTAACGCTGGTCACGATCAGCGCGCTGACCCCGCCAAAAGTGACCACCAGAGCCAGAAAGGAGAGGGCGAGCTTTCGCCAGATCGGCCAGTTCTGCATCGTTATTGCGCCTTTTTTCTCGTCGTGAAGCGCCGCGTACGGCGTCCTGCGTCCCCTGATTATAGACGGGCCCGCCCGGCTCCGGTCGCGGTGCCCGAGGTCGCGACCCTAGGGAAACTGCCCCCGTAACGTCCCCGAAACAGCGGGTAATGCGCTGTTAACCATCAATATCCTGCGCCTGCGACCGGATCGGCTGCGAACCGTCCAGAATGGAGGTGCGGGGCATGTGTCGTGGCCCGTCGTTGGGTCTGCGTCTTGGCCCTGGCCGCAGAAGCGGCCACCTCTTCCAGAAGGAATATGATCATGGGTTTTTCGGTTAACACGAACGTTGGCGCGATGGCGGCTCTCCAGAGCCTGAATCAGACCAACAAGTCCCTGGCTACCACCCAGAGCCGCATCAACACCGGCATGAACGTCGCGTCGACCAAGGACGACTCGGCTGCCTTCGCCGTTGCCCAGACGCTTCGCGGCGACCTGGGTGGCCTGAAGTCGGTCGGTTCGTCGCTCAGCCGTGCAAAGAGCACGGTTGACGTCGCGGTTGCCGGCGCCGAGCAGATCTCCGACCTCGTCAACCAGATGAAGGCCAAGGCGATCGAAGCTTCGGACGCGGGTCTGGACTCGGCCAGCCGTACGTCGCTCGCAGCAGATTTCGATGGGCTCAAGGAGCAGATCGAAACCGTCATCGAATCCAGCGAATTCAATGGCACCAACCTGCTGAAGGCGGCCAGCGGCTCCGTGAGCGCGCTCCAGTCGACCGACATGGCGGCTGACACGCTCGACGTGGCGAACCAGGACTTCACCGCGATCGTGACCGCGATCGGCACCACCTTCACCGACGCCGCCACGGCGGAGACGATGGTGGGCACTCTCGAGACCCAGGCCACTGCCATCAACTCCAAGATGAGCACCCTGGGCGCTGCCTCGCGTAAGATCGAGGGCCAGCAGTCGTTCGTCAGCAAGCTGTCGGACGTGATCGAGAGCGGCATCGGCAACCTTGTCGACGCCGACCTGGCGAAGGAATCGGCTCGCCTGCAGGCCCTGCAGGTCAAGCAGCAGCTTGGCGTTCAGGCGCTGTCGATCGCGAACCAGGCACCGCAGACGATCACGTCGCTGTTCCGTTAAGAGGAAATCTAGCCCTGACAAGGCGGGCCGGAGCGCACAGCGTTCCGGCCCGTTTCTTTTTGCGATCTCGTTGATTCTTGCGGTGAAATTTTTGGTAAGACCACCCATGCGCGCGTTGACGTTTCTATAACTACGTCATGGTCAGCAGCGCCCCCCGCATTCGTGAAATCATCGACGCAACCGGCATTCGCCTCAGGGTGACGATCGAAGCGGGTCCCTTTGGCCCCGCCATTCATCTCGCCCGCCCCGATCTGGCGGCCGAGATCCGCCTCGACATGCATGGCGCCGACCTGCTGTGCGGCTATCTCGTCGCGGCGCGTCTCGCCGGGCGTCAGCAGCTGGCCGACGAAAGCTCGCTCGGGCCGATGCCCGCGATCTTCAGCCTCACCCATGATCCGGTGGTGCGGGTCGAAGTGCGCCGCCACCTGCTGGACGATGCCGCACTCACCATTCCGGCGACGATGTGGGACCGCCTTTACGCCGAATTGTGCATCGTCGGGGCGCATGCCCGGGCGCTGTGCCTGCTGTCCGCAGCCGGAGCCGCAGCGGCCTAGTAGAACTACAATAGGTAATCGCGCAGTATTTCGTTTCGCTGGTGGAAACGGCATTTGAACAGGCGAAATCGAGCGCTCGAAAACAGGAAAACGGGCATGATGGATGGACGGGATGCACAGCTGCTGAAGAACGATCCGGACCGTCGCGTCTGGGGTCAGGGTCCGCAGCCCGAGTTTCGTGTGACCGTCACGCTGACCCTCTCCGACGCTGAGCGACTGTGGCACGCCGCGCGCGCGCGCCTGCTGGCTGCGCCCGGCGGCAACGAGGAAATGGTCGAGGAAACGATCGGGCCGATGGAGGCCCCGCAACTCGCCGACTGCGTCGCGCTGCTGTGCGCGCCGTCGCTGGTCCCGGGCTGTTCGGTCGACGATTATTGGGTCGACGCAATGCCGGGCCTGCCCAGCCGCGACATGATCGCGGCCTGAAATACAAACGGGGCGCGCCTACCGCACGCCCCGCACCAGATCCCCCGAAGAAGGGGCCGGCGAAATCCCTCCGCCGGCCCCTTCGACCGTTTTGGCGGTCAGCCGGCTACCGGCCCGTCATAGGGACGCCGGGCATAATAGCCGAAGCCCGCGATGATCGCGTAGCACAGCGCCGGCAGCGCAAAGGCCAGCGCCAGGCTGCCCGTCATGTCCGCAAGCGCGCCGGTGGCGAGCGGGATCACCGCGCCACCAAAGATCGCCACGTTGATGATGCCCGACCCGTCCGCCGCGCGGCTGCCCAGCTTTTCGCTGGCCAGGCTGAAGATTGTGGGGAACATGATCGAGTTCATCAGGCCGATGGCGAGCAGCGAATAGGCCGCGACGGTACCGGTCGTGTTGGCCGAAATTGCGATCAGCGCGATTGCGCCGATGGCGACCATCGCCAGCAGCTTGCCCGGGCTGATGACGCGCATCAGTGCCGACCCGATAAAGCGGCCGACCATTGCGCCACCCCAGTACAGCGCGATCATCCACCCGACGACCGACTCCGGCTGGCCCAGCACCCGCTCAAGCGCGAGATAGTTGATGATCAGCGAGCCGATCGACACCTCGGCGCCGACATAGAGAAAGATGCACAGCGCGCCAAAGCCGAAGCGCGGGCGCTTGACCAGGTCGAAGCCGGCAAAGCCCTTGCTCGCCTCATGGCGTTCGCCCTTCAGCCGGTTGCGGAACAGCCACACCGCAATCGCGACAACCGCCAGCGCCGCGGCAATGCCGAGATAGCCATTGACGATCGCCTGGCTCTCGGCGCTGCGATAGGCGGCAAGTTCGGCGCCCGACAGGTCCTTGGCTTCGACCCCCGCGATGCTGCCAAGGATCAGGGCAGCCCCGACGAGCGGGAAGACGGTGGTGCCGAGCGAGTTGAACGCCTGGGCGAACGTCAGGCGGCTATGCGCCGTCTGCGGCTTGCCGAGCAGCGAGATCAGCGGATTGGCGACGACCTGGACGATCACCACGCCGCTCGCCAGCACGAACAGCGCACCCAGGAACAGACCATAGGTGGCCGTCTGCGACGCCGGGATGAACAGCAGGCAGCCGACCATCATCGTGACCAGGCCCGCGACCGCGCCGCGCATATATCCAAGCTTCTTGACCAGCTTCGCTCCCGGAATCCCGATCACCAGATAGGCGGTGAAGAAGCAGAACTGGATCAGCATCGCCTGGGTGTAGTTGAGCGTGAACAGCTCCTTGAGCTTCGGGATCAGCACGTCGTTCAGCGACGTGATGCCGCCGAAGATGAAGAACAGTGCGAAGACGAAGACCTGAAGGTCCGGGGCATTCACCCCCTGTGTGCCCGGATCGCCCGAATTCGGGTCGGTCGGGCTCATATCCATGACGGGTGCGGCCAATGCGCCTCTCCTGATAACGTTGTCAGCTGGCAACGATGTTTAACGGCGCACGCGCGAAAGGCGAGGGGGAAAGTGCGGCGTCGGCGCCGTTGTGGTGCAGCAGTCGATCGACATGCGCTCGCTAGCAGATCGACCCGCTGGCGATCTCGCAGGACGTGACATTGTTGTGCAGCGCAGCGCCTCGGCGACGTCTGCACCACGTGGATTCCGCCGCAGCCAGTGTCGGGGTGGTGCCGGTTGCAGGGATCGAACCCGCGACCTTCGGTTTACAAAACCGCTGCTCTACCAGCTGAGCTAAACCGGCGCGGCGGGCTGGCAGGCGTGCACAGTCCGCGTCTGGATGGCGCTCCTTTGCGTCAAGCGATGCCGAACGTCCAGCCCTCCGATTGCGCAATCGCTGCAGTCAGACCGCCCGGTTGCCATAAGGCGGGGTCCTGTGCGCGGCGGCGCAACCATGCCGCGGTCAGGATCGCATCGGTTGCATGGTCCGTATAATGCGCGAGCGGCGCATGCGGCCTTGTGCCCAGAGCCGCCAGCGCACGGTCGAGCGTCACGCCGTCGCGCAGCTTCGACCGGCCCTTGCGTCCGCCGGCATCGCGCGCCGCGATCGCGGTATAGATTTCCACGACACACGCCCCCGCGCGGGGTGCTGCATCGAATGGCCAGATTGGCACCGCGCCGTGCAGCCGGTGCAGCAGCCGCATACCCGCAAAGCTGGCCTTGGCGACCTGCGCGGCGCCGATCGCGTCGAACACGGTGGACGGCTTGGTGCTTCCGTCATGCGCGACTTCGCAGCAGCGCCAGTGCAGAAAATCGGCTTTCCGGCCATCCGCCGCACCAAGATAGAAATGCCGCCCCCGCCGTTCCTCGATGAACTGTGCGGCGCCTAGGTCCGCGTCGGGGCTGTGCGCATCGACATGCGCCCACAGCTCGGATGCCTGCGCACTGCACGTCTCGCCCGGCAGATGCGCGCCGCGTGCGACAAAGGGGGCAGAGAAGCTGAAATCGAATCCGATCAGCATCGGTGCGTCGGCACGCGCGCGCACCCAGTCGAGCACGTCGCGGCGCGACCAGTGGCGATCGGGTGGCGGGATGAGCTGCGGCGCGGCGTCGCCAGCGGTGCAGTGCGCGACCGCGATCCCTGCGTGGCGCGATCCGCGCGCGCCGGACCAGTCGATCGCGACGAACTCGCGGAAATGGTCGGGCGCTCCGGCCATCTTGCGCTCAGCCGGGCGTTTCGATCCCTGCCAGCACGGCCATGCGGATCGCCTCGGCAAAGCTGGCGACGTCCAGCTTGAGCATGATCCGCGCGCGGTGCGACTCGACCGTCCGGACGCTCAGCCCCAGCTTGTCGGCAACCTCGCGGTTGGTCATCCCGTCGACCAGCAGCGCCAGGATCTCGACCTCGCGGTCGCTCAGCGTCTCCAGCCGCTCGCGTTCGCGCCCGCTCTGCTGGTCCAGCGTCAGATTGCGGTCGAGATGCTCGAACGCCACGCGCAGCGGCGCGAGCAGCTTGTCGAGGGTGAACGGCTTTTCGATGAAGTCGATCGCGCCCCGCTTGAGCGATTCGACCGCCGAAGTGATCTGGCCCTGGCCCGACACGATGATCGCCGGAAACCGGTTCTGGTCGAGCGTGCGCAGCGCGTCATTGCCTGAAAGACCCGGCATGTTGAGGTCCAGCAGCACCACGCCCGGCGTCGCCCCCTGCTGCGCGGCGGCGAGGAACTGCTCGGCCGACTCCCACGCACGCACATCGACCCCGGGCAGCGTGGCAACCAGGCTGGCGATCACGTCACGGGCAAGATCATCGTCATCGACGACGTGGACGGTTCTGGGCATCTGTGTTCGCTGCTCGCAAGACGGAACGCGCGTGATAATCGTGCCGTTCCACAAGTCCATATAGTTGCGCGCAGCTACTACTCAAATTGCATCGCCATGGGAAACGGTTTCGATCCTCTCGCGCAAATTATGCGCAAGGATGATACGTTCGTGCGGGCTGGCCTCTGCCATCGCCCGTTCGGTCTCACGCGCGGCGTCGCCCGCCTCGTCGTCCCCGAAATGACCGGCCGTGCCCGCGAACTTGTGGATGTCGGCGACCAGCGCGGCGACGGTTGCCGGGTCTTCGGCGGCGGCGAGGTCGAAGCGGTGCAGCGCATCGGCGAGTTCGGCCTTGCGGGTCCGGTATCGCTCCACCAATGCAGCCGGCGGTGCGGACGAATCCGGCACCGGGTCCAGCACAGGGGCTGGCGAAGCCGCTCGAGTGGCGCGTGGCCGTGCCCACGTGGCGATGGCACGTTCGAGCGCGTCGCGGCGCACCGGCTTGGCAAGATGCGCCTGCATGCCCGCCGCCGCACAGGCATCGATATCGCTCTGATAGACATTCGCCGACAGCGCGACGATCGGCAGCGTATCGGGTCCATGGCCCAGCGCGCGCAGCCGCTGGGCCGCACCGATCCCGTCCAGCACGGGCATCTGGATATCCATCAGGACCAAGTCGTAGGGATCGCCCGACTCGGCCGCGGCGACCGCGCGCGTCACGGCTTCGGCGCCATTGCTGGCAATGTCCATCTCAAGCCCCAGGCGCGCGGCGGTTGCGCGCATCAGCGCCTGATTGATCTCATTGTCCTCGGCCAGCAGCACGCGCGCTGCGGGCATCGACGGCTTGCCGCCGGCGGCGCTCGGCATCGCGGCGCTGCGGTCCGCATCGGCGTCGGGTGCCGGGACGCAGGGCAGGGTAAAGTGAAACACGCTGCCTTCGCCGACGCGGCTGTTGACCTTCAGCGTGCCGCCCATCAGCCGGACCAGCGAGCTCGAAATGGTCAGTCCCAGCCCGGTACCACCGCGTCCGGACAGTGCTTCGCCGCTGAGCTGGACGAACGACTTGAAGATGTCCGCAATCCGGTCGGGCGGGATGCCCGGGCCGGAATCGATCACCGCAAAGCGCATCGCATCGCCCGCGCGCGTGACTTCCAGCCGGACAAAGCCTTCCTCGGTGAACTTGACCGCATTGCCGATCAGGTTGAGCAGCACCTGGCGCAGCCGCAGAGTATCGCCCCGCACCCGCTGCGGAATTGCAGGGTCGATTTGCACTTCCAGCCACACGCTGCGCTGCCGGACGCTCGGCATCAGCATCCGGATCGTCGAGCGGGCCAGTTCCTCGATCGCGATCGGCTCGTCGGCCAGTTCCATATGCCCCGCCTCGATCTTGGACAGGTCGAGCACGTCGTTGAGTAGCGCCATCATGTTGGTGCCCGATTCGACGATGATCTGGGCATAGTTGCGCTGGTCGGCCTCGAGTTCGGTCTCGAGCAGCAGTTCGGCAAAGCCGATCACCCCGTTCATCGGAGTACGGATTTCGTGGCTGAGATTGGCCAGGAATGCGCCGCGCGCCTGCGATTCGCGCTGCGCCGTGTCGCGCGCCTTCAGCAGCAGGTTGCGCGCCTGGGTTTCGCTGGTGATGTCCTGCATGACCCCGAACAGCGCGATGGCGTTGCCGTCATCGTCCAGCTCGACCTGCGTCCAGTAACGCAGATAGCGCAGTTCGCCGTCGTCGCGCCGGATCCGCACCCGCGCGTCGAACGGCCTGCGCTCGCGCTGCGCCATTGCCAGCGCACGTTGAGTCGCCGGCTGGTCGTTGGGGTGAACATAGGCGAGCGATTCGGTGTTGTTGATCGCGCGGGCGGGGTCGCGCCCGGCGATCCGGTACAATTCATCCGACCAGAACAGCGATCCGGTGGCGATGTCGTAACGCCAGTGTCCGACATGCGTCGTCGCCTCGGTCAGCAGCAGCAGCCGGTTAGCCTCGGTCAGGTCGCGCGTCGCGCGCCGGACCTCGCTGGTCACGATCGCTTCGCGCCGGGCGACGATCCCCAGCACTGCGGCCAGCGCGAGGTTGATGGTCAGGCCGGTGAGCAGCACCAGCAACGGCTCGATGCTGCGCACCTTGCGCTCAAATGCTGTGGTGCTGTGCCATTCCAGCGACCAGACCCGCCCGGCGGCATCGATCTGCCGGCTTTCGGTATAGGCTGGCCGGTGGGTCTTGCCCGCGCTGGCCGGCGCGGTGTCGAACACCGTGATCCAGCTATTGTCGGCGTCCAGCGCGCGGATGCGCAGCTCGAACTCCTCGCCTTGTGTTTCGGTCAGTCCATTGAAGAACCGCTCGGCCGGGAAGGGGTGGTAGACCCAGCCAAGCAGCGCCGCGCGTCGCGCGGCCACCGATTGCGGCGGTCGCCCGGTCGAGTAGACGGGCCGCATCATGGTGAAGCCATAGCCGGGACCGCGATACTGCACGAATTCGACCGGCAGGGTGACGACGGCCAGCCCGGTATCGCGCGCCTGATCGGCTGCTGCCTTGCGCTTGGGGTCGAACGTAATGTCGAGACCCAGCACCGCCCGGTTTTTCTCGAGCGGGTAGATATAGGTCACCACATAATGCGGCCCGGTCGGCGAAGCGCGCTTGAGCTCGGTGATCGGCAGCCCGTTGCGGCGCGTCTCGGCGCGATATGCGTCGAGCCCCGCGCGCGGAACGTTGCGAATGAACCCGATATCGCGGATCCCGGGATAGGAACGCTCGATATCGATCACCTCGGAATAGGCAGCCCATTCGTCCCAAGTCACCCGCTCGCCGGCGGTGAACAGCCCGGATGCAGCGTCAAGGCTCTGCGCTGCGCGCGCAAGCCGGCCGCGCAACGCTTCTTCATTTGCGGTCGTCAGAACCGAAAATTGCGACCGCGCCGTCGCCAGTACCTGCTCGCGCGCATTGATCCACGCAAACAGGGTCAGGGCAAGGCCCAGGCCGACCCCCAGCGCGATATAGCCATAAAGCCCGCGAACCGGCTCGCCACGCCACAATGCGCGCAGGCGCCGGCCTTCACCGATCATTGCGAACGGCGCGACCGTGAGGATGCCGATCGCATCGCCCAGCGCCCAGACCGCCATGTTCGCCGGAACATCCTGCAGCGGAAAGCCGCGCAATATGACGAGGGCCGCATTGCCGATCGTGGCGGATATGAGCACGGGGATGACAATGCCCAGACCGATCGCGACGGCGACGTCGTTGCGGCGGGAAATGTCGATGCGGCGACCGAATCGTGCGCGCAACAGCGTCGCCGCAACCAGCGCCTGCAGCGTCGCACCGCTCGCGGTGAACACCGCCAGGGTCAGCGTCCGGGTGAAGCCCGATCCCATCGACATGCCGATGGTGACGTTGAGGATGAGCGATCCCAGCAGGACACCTGGCCACATCCACCGGCCATGCAGCAGCAGCGCGCCCACGGCGACGCCAGAGGGAAGCCACAGCATCGCGACATTGGCCGGCGGGATGGCGAGTTGCTTGGCAACCCATCCGCTCGTCACGAACAGCACCGCCAGCAGCGCGATCCGCTGCAACCGGATCAGGGGTGAATCGGGCGCACGCGGCCGGGGCGCGGGCAGCGCGGAACCAGCAGAGGGGGCGTCGGTCACGGTGGCCACGGCGAGATCGTATAGCATGCGTAACGCAATGCGCATCCCCGCATGTTTCTGGAATGTGCGGGCGCGGAAGGCGCTGCCGACGGACCCCGCATCGGCGCTGCTCAGGCTGACGATGTGGTGGAAATTGGTCGGGGCGACAGGATTCGAACCTGCGACCCCCACACCCCCAGTGTGATGCGCTACCAGGCTGCGCTACGCCCCGACCGAAGGCAGGCCCTCTAGGCGCCTGTGGCGGGGGATGCAAGGGGGTTCGGTCGGACTCTGTTCTGGCTGCGCCAAAGCGGTCCCGGCCCGCCGACAGTTGCGCCCGCGCAACACAAGTGGTAGCCCGCGCCGCTTGAACCGGGGGGCATCGCTCCCCACCAATAGGCCCACATCTCAGGCCCGGGAAACCCATGATCATCACCCCAGCATTTGCACAGGCCGCCAGCGGCGCGGCAGGACAGGCCAGCGGCGCCGCGTCGTTCCTTTCGATCGCACCGCTCGTCCTGATCTTCGTTGCCTTCTACTTCCTGATGATTCGCCCGCAGCAGAAGCGGATGAAGACGCTTCAGGCGACGATCGCGTCGATGAAGAAGAACGACACGGTCATCACTGCAGGCGGTCTGGTCGGCAAGGTGGTGTCGGTGGACGACGTCTATGCCAATGTCGAAATCGCGCCGACCGTGAAGGTCAAGGTGGTCAAGGCGACCATCGTCGAGGTTCAGCCGCTCGGCGGCAAGCCCGCGAACGACTGACGCCATGCTCGATTTTCCCAAGTGGAAAGTGTGGGCGGTGTGGCTCAGCATCGCCGCCTGCATCCTGCTCGCCGTGCCGAGCGTCGTCCCCGAAAGCTATCGGGAGCGCTGGCCGTCCTGGATTCCGCAGCCGTCGATCAACCTCGGCCTCGACCTTGCCGGCGGCAGCTCGATCCTGCTCGAAGCGGATGTCGACGATCTCGCGCGCACGCGCCTCGCCGCCAAGCGCGACGAGATCGAGACCGAGTTCCGGCGTCAGGATCCGCGGATCGACATCGGCGACATTTCCACCCGGGACAATCGCATCAGCTTCATGGTGCGCGACGTCGCGCAGGTCGATGCCGCGCGCGAGCGGCTGCTTCAGCTGACCGGCAGCGGCGTTGGCATGTCGGGCCAGCGCGAATGGACGATCGAGGTGCGGGACGGCACCCGCTTCATCGTTAGCCAGACCCGCGCCGGGCTCGATCAGGCAATCACCCAGGCGATGGCGGACGCGCGCGAAGTGGTCGATCGCCGCATCAACGCGCTCGGCACGCTCGAACCCACGATCATTCTCGAAGGGCGCAACCGCATCCTGGTCGAGGTTCCGGGTCTTAAGGATCCCGAAGCGCTCAAGGCATTGCTCGGCAAGACCGCACGGCTTGAGTTCAAGCTTGTCGACCTGACCGCCAACCCCGCCGACATCGCCGCCGGCCGCCCGCCGATCGGCAGCGAAATCGCCCCCTATCCGACCGCTCCCGGCGGGGCCCCTTATATCGCCTATCCGGCGCGAGAGGGTGAGGTCGCCAGGATCGCGCTGAAGCGTCAGATCATCGTCAGCGGCGATCAGCTGATCGATGCCAAGCAGGAATTCGACCAGGACCAGCGCCCGGTCGTTGCCTTCACCTTCGACAGCCAAGGCGGGTACAAGTTCGCGCAGACGACCCAGGCCAATACCGGCAAGCCGTTCGCCATCCTCGTCGACGGCCAGGTCATTTCGGCGCCGAACATCAACGAACCGATCCTGGGCGGTCGCGGCCAGATTTCGGGCGGCTTCACCGTCGAAAGCGCCAACGAACTCGCCATTGCACTGCGCTCGGGCAAGCTGCCGGTCGCGCTCAAGGTGGTCGAGGAGCGGACGGTTTCGGCCGAGCTCGGTCAGGAATCGATCGAGAAGGGCATCCTCGCCGGTGTCGTCGGCACGCTCGCACTGATCGGCTTCATGCTGTTCACCTATCTCCGCTTCGGGGTCTACACGACCGCCGCGCTGCTGGTGAACGCGATCATGATCCTTGGCGTGATGGCGTTTTTCGGTGCCACGCTGACCCTGCCCGGCATCGCCGGCTTCGTGCTCACCATCGGCGCCGCGGTCGACGCGAACGTGCTGATCAACGAACGCATCCGCGAGGAACAGCGCATCCGCGGTCGCGCGGCAATCGCCTCGGTCGAATTCGGCTACAAGGAAGCAAGCCGCGCAATCTTTGACGCGAACATCACCAACGTCATCTCGGCGGCGATCATGTTCCTGTTCGGCTCCGGCCCGATCCGCGGTTTCGCCGTCGTTCTCGCCATCGGCATCGTCACTTCGGTCTTCACCGGCGTTACCTTCACCCGCCTGCTCGTCGCAGACTGGCTGAAGCGCAACCGCCCGAAGACGATCAACATTTAAGGGCCGCCGGCAATGCGTCCGCTCAAACTTGTCCCCGACAACACCAACATCCCGTTCCTGAAATGGCGGAACGTGGCGATGGCGCTGTCGCTGCTGCTCATCATCGGCTCGATCGTGCTGTGCTTCGTCAAGGGGTTCAACCTCGGCATCGATTTCGTCGGCGGGCAGCAGACCCGCGTGACCTTCAGCCAGCCGGTCGATGTCGAAACGCTGCGCCAGCGGGTCGAAGGGCTCGGCTATGGTGAAGCGACGATCCAGCGTTCGGGCACCAGCAACGAATATTCGGTGCGTACCCCACTGCCCGACGGTGGTGAGGAGGCCGCGAACAAGGCGGCCTCGGCCATCCGCAAGTCGATCGAACAGGGCTATCCCGGCGCTCAGGTCGGCGGCGCACAGAGCGTGTCGGGCAAGGTGTCGGAAGAGCTGTTCCGCAACGGCGCGATCAGCCTGACGCTCGCGATGATCGCCATCGCGCTCTATGTCTGGTTCCGCTTCGAATGGCAGTTCGGCGTCGGCGCGCTGTTCGCGCTGTTCCACGACGTCGCGCTGACGCTCGGCTTCTTCGCGCTGACCCAGCTTGAGTTCGACCTCAACATCGTCGCGGCGATCCTGACGATCATCGGCTATTCATTGAACGACACCATCGTCGTCTATGACCGTATTCGCGAAAATATGCGCAAATACCGCAAGATGGAGATGGGCGAGCTGCTCGACCTGTCGATCAACGAAACGCTGTCGCGGACGGTCGTGACGTCGCTGTCGATCGGTATCGTGCTGACCATCCTGCTGGTGCTCGGACCGGATGTGATCTTCGGCTTCACCGCCGCGATGCTGCTCGGCATCGTCATCGGTACCTTCTCGTCGGTCTATGTTTCGGCGGCGATCCTGCTGTGGCTGCGGCTCAAACCCGACAGCTTCCTGCCCAAGGAAGCGGCGGGTCCCAAGGGCGCTGAGCGGACCGGGCCGGTCGATTTCAAGGACATGCCCTGATGCGGGTCGACCGGACCCGGATCGAGGGGCCGGTCGTCGCGGGGTTCAGCGGGCGCGGCTTCCGCGTCGACGATGGCGTGTATGAGGGGTTGTTGCTGACCCCGACGCGCGCCGAAGGCTGGTCGCCTCCGTCGCTCGACGCGCTCACCGCCGACGATCTCGCGCCGCTGCTGGCGATGGACCCGCTGCCCGAGTTCCTGATCCTTGGCACGGGGGGCACGCTGCGCCGGCCGCCGGCCGCGCTCGAGGCGGCGCTGCCCTTTGGTATCGAACCGATGGACAGCCGCGCCGCGGCGCGCCTGTGGGGCGTGCTGCGCGCGGAGCTTCGCGGCGTTGCCGCGGCACTCTATCCGCTCGACTGAGGCGCCATACCCGATCTTCCAGTTTGATTTGAACTGCGGCATCATCCCCTCAAACAAGCAGGGGAGAGGATCATGCTGACGTCCGTCATTGCATTCGCCGCCGTTCAGGCCGCCGCACCTGCGGCAGCCGATTATCGCGATGCCGCCAACTGGCTCTGCCGCCCGGGGCGAGAGGATAGCTGCACCGTCAATCTCGACGCCACCGTGGTCGCCCCCGACGGCGCGCGCACGGTCGAGAAATTCACGCCGGCAGCAAACCCGAAATTCGATTGCTTCTACGTCTATCCCACGGTCTCGACCGATCCGACCCCGAACAGCGATCTCGGCATCGATGCCGCCGAACGCCGCGTCGCGATGATCCAGGCGGCGCGCTTCCGCAGCGTGTGCCGCGTTTTTGCGCCGATGTATCGCCAGGTGACGCTCAAGGCGCTGCAGGCGGTCATGGCCGGTCAGCCCTCCGGCGCCGACCCGGTGCTCGGCTATCGCGACGTCAAGGCCGCGTTCGACGATTACATGAAGCATGACAATCAGGGTCGTGGCGTCGTCCTGATCGGCCACAGCCAGGGCGCGCGGATGCTGTCGCAACTGCTCGAGCGGGAATTCGACGGCAAACCCGGCGCGATGAAGTCGATCATCTCAGCGATGCCGATCGGCTTCAATCTCGACGTTGCGGCCGGTCAGCGCACCGGCACGCTCAAGACCATCCCGACCTGCGCCAGCGCAACCGAAACGGGCTGTGTGGTCACCTATGTCAGCTTCCGTGCGACGGTGCCGCCGCCTGCCAGGTCACGCTTCGCCCGCTCGACCACCCCGGGCATGCAGGTTGCCTGCACCAACCCGGCCGCGCTCGGCGGGGGCAGCGCGCCGCTCGACGCCTATCTCCCGACCGGCTCGCTGCTTGGCACCGCGTCTGCCTTTGCGTGGAGCAAGGACGGGCCGCCGGTCACCACCAATTTCGTCAAGCTGCCGGGTCTGCTCTCCGGCGCCTGTGTAGTGAAAGATGGGGCGAGCTATTTCGAAGCAGTGCTGAACGCCGACCCGGCCGATGCCCGCACCGACACGATCCCCGGCGACGTCATGGTCGGCGCGCAGCGGCTCGACGACTGGGGCCTGCATCTCATCGACATGAACCTGGCGATGGGTGATTTGGTGAAGCTCGCAGAGACGCAATATGCCGCGTGGGAGGCGCAGCGCTAGCGCCCGACCAGTCCTGCCAAATGCGCATAAAGCGCCGCGGTGTTGGCCTCCCAGGTAAACCCCGCGGCGCCCGCGCGCACGGCATCCACCGGCGGCGGTGCGGCGATCAGCGCGCCGATGGCTTCGGCAAATGCCTCTGCGGTCCGCGCGACGATCCGGCCATGCTCGGGCGCGGTCACCAATTCGCGCGCACCGCCCGCATCGGGGATCACCACCGGAGTCCCGCTCGCCAGCGCCTCGACCCAGGCATTGGCCAGCCCTTCCGACGACGACGCCAGCGCCATGACGTCGGCCGCCGCCAGCAGGCCTGGCAAGTCGCCATGCGCCACGCTGCCCAGCAATGTCACCCGGTCGCCCAGGCCCAGCCGGGCGATCTGTGCCATCAGCCTGGGGCGCTCCGGCCCTTCGCCCGCAATCGTCAGCCGTACGCCGGGAAGCGTCGCGACCGCGTCGATCACGATGTCATGCCCCTTGCGCGGGATCAGCGCGCCGACGCTGGCGACCAGTGGTCCCGCGATGCCCAGCGCGGCCTTTGCCGCCGCGCGGTCGCGCGGAGCGAAGCGGTCGAGATCGACGCCGGTGCGATGCACGCGGATCTTCGCGCGGTCCATGCCCAGTGCGGCCATGTCGTCGCGCATCGATCCCGCAACCGCCAGCAGCCCGTCAGCTGCCAATCCGGCGTTCAGCACCTGTGCGGCGGTTCCCCGCGCGCGGCCCCAGTGATGAATGTCGGCGCCGCGCGCCTTGATCGACACCGGTACGCCAAACGCGCGGCCCAGCGCGACGGCGGCGACGCCGTCCGGAAAGAAAAAGCTCGCATCGATCACGTCAAAGGCGAAGTCGCGCCGGATCGCGCGCAGCAGCGGCCTCAGCCGCGCTGCGAGCATTGCGGCATGGAAGCGCCCGCCCGTTCCCGGCAGGTTCACGAAGCGCGGCCGCCACGTTTCGACCCCCTTCCAGTCTTCGTGCCGGGGCAGGGAGGCGAGGGGCGCATAGCGCCCGGCCCGGGAAAGCGGCCATGGCGGCAGACCGACCGGCGCGACCAGCTTCAGCGCAACATCGGGGTGCGCCGCCAGCCCCAATGTCTGTCGCTCGACAAACACGCCGAAATTGGGCCGGGTCGCATCGGGAAACAGCGACGAAAGGGTGAGAACGCGCAGCATCAGCCACGCGCCCTACACCCTTTGCGTTAACGATGCGAAACCGGGGCGGTTAGCTCAACGCCCCTGACCCTGCCTCAGCGGCAGCGTACTTCGCCCTTGTCGACCGATGCCCCGATCGCGGCGCCGCCGGCCGCGCCGATGATCGTGCCCAGCGTCTTGGAGCCGCCCGGCGCGATGATGTTGCCGAGCACGCCGCCGGCAATGCCGCCGACGATCAGGCCGGTGCTGCCGTCGCTGCGTCGGCAATAATAGCGGCCATCCGATCCGACATAGACATTGTCGCCACGGCCAAGGCGACGCTCGGGGTAGCGATCGCCTGCGCGATAATAGCGCGACGCGTCCCAATAGCCGTTTCCGCCGCTGGCATAGCCGGGCCGGTCATAGCCATATTGGGTGCACGCGCCGGTGAGCGCCATGGCGCCGGCGCTGAGCGCGATCAGGCCGGAGCGGAACGAGAAATTCATCGGGATTCTCCCTGTCTGTCAGGCCCCCGCCGATGCACTCCCAACGAAACGGGGCGCGGAAATATCCCGCGCCCCGAAACATTTGAGCGATGCAATGGCCCGATCAGCGGCAACGCTTGCCACTACGCTCGATCTCGCGACCGGCAACGGCACCTGCGGCAGCGCCCAGCAGCGTGCCGACGGTGCGGTCGCCGCGGGTGTCGATCGTGCGACCGACCAGCGCGCCGGCAACGCCACCGATCACCAGGCCGGTCGTCCCGTCGGGCTTGCGGCAATAACGCCGCCCGTCGCGGCCCTTCCACTCGCGATAGCTGTAGCGCTGCTTCTTGCTCTGCGCCTGCGCTTCGCCCGAGGTGAGCGGAAGCATCGAACTTGCCGGGACTGCCAGCGAAGCGGCGCCCAGCGCCAGCATCAGGTTACGCATGATCTTACTCCATCTTCCTGAAACGCCCTGCAAAAACGTCGGCGTGGCGGATGGGGTTTCATGAACGTCACATTTCGGGCAGTTCATCGCGCATGCAGGAAGCCCGCTCGCTCATCGAACGCCTCGCTCTGACCCCGCATCCTGAAGGCGGCTGGTATCGCGAAACGTGGCGATCTCAACCGGTTGGTGCAGGCGCCCGGTCGCCGGGTACCGCAATCCTGTTCCTGCTGGAGCAGGGCCAGCGGTCGCACTGGCACCGGGTCGATGCCGATGAATTGTGGCTGTGGCACGCCGGATCGCCGCTCGACTTGATGATCGCGGATGCCGTCGACGCCAATCCGGTGACAATCGCGCTTGGCGGCGACGTGCTTGCTGGGTACCAGCCGCAAGCGCGCGTGCCGGCGACTCGCTGGCAGGCGGCGGATGCGCATCGCGGCTGGGCATTGGTCAGCTGCATCGTCGTCCCGGGCTTTGACTTTGCCGGGTTCGAACTGGCGCCACCCGACTGGACCCCGCCGATTCTGCGCTGACACCGCCATGCCCGGGATTCACGTTATCCACAGGTCGTAACCGACGGTTGGCGCTTCGTCCGACTCGCAAAGCGTGACAGCATCCATGGGCAGGCAGATGCGGACGCGGCGGGAAACCAAAGCGAAATCAGATGTTTGTCACGGCCTGACCGATGCAGGTGCCTTCGGGAAACCGCGTTGATCGGGACGGGGACGCCACCCCGGGAAACCGCAGGGACGATGTTCGCATCGACCATGCGCGAACGGAACGGACAGGCGTCCAATGGCATCGCTCGCCCAGTGCGGGGGATGACAGGCGAACGGGCAGGGGCCGATGCCTTCGGGCAGCACTCCGGGCCGAACGCCCTGGACGCAAAGCCCGTCTTCGCACCGGGTGGAGCGGGTTGTGATGAAGCGGCAGCGCCTTCGGGGGTGGCCGCGACGCTGCAGCCACAGCCGCGACGGGACCAAAGCCTTTGGGCAGAGGAACCGACGCGAGGTGATCGAATGAGACGACCCTTCGGGGATCGTGTCGATCGATGACCGGACCGCGATGCCGGAACGCCGCAAGGCAGGACGGGATCGCAAGGACATCGAGGCGGGATCGCGGCTCTTCGGAACCGCCCCCGTCCCGGTGACCGGCCAGCGGGCGCATCGCGACCGTTGGAACGCAGCGTTCCGCACTCCCTTGCCGGACGCGGAACACTGTCTGCCGCCGCCGCAACGCGCCCGTCTCCCGGATGGGCCAGCATGCGGATGGCGACACCGGGGGGCTGGCGGAAACGCCGGCCCCCTTTTGGTTCTGGAGTGATGGCATATGCGGGTGCCGCCTTTCTTCTCCCTCTCCCCGCAAGCGGAGAGAGGGCTAATTCCCCAGCACCATCGTCACTCCGGCCCCGTGCTAGGGTACACCCCGTCTCAGGTCCAACGCTCCAGCCTCTTGCGGCGCGCCCCGCCTCCCGGTTGACCCAGAGTCCGGGGGGGCAACAAACGGGCTGGACGCGGTCCAGCCACGCGCTACCCCTCACAACGATGCCTTTCGACACCCTCCACCTCGCGCTCGCCGCGTGCATGTTCCTCGGCGCGCTGCTCTACTCGACCGTCGGGCATGGCGGAGCGTCGTCCTATATCGCGCTGATGGCGCTGTTCAGCGTGCCGGTCGCGACGATGCGGCCGACCGCCTTGGTCCTCAACCTGATCGTCGCGAGCCTGGGATCGATCCGCTACGCCCGCGCCGGGCTGTTCCGCTGGCGCACGCTGTGGCCGTTCCTTGTCGGCGCGATTCCCGCGGCGTTTGTCGGCGGCATGATCCACGTGCCCCCCGAATATTATCGTCCCGCAATGGGCGCGGTATTGCTCTTCTCCGCCGCCCGCATGCTGTGGCCGCGCGACCTCAAGGCCGAACGCGAATGGCATGATCCGCCGTTGTGGTTGGCGATCCTCGCCGGGATCGGCCTCGGCCTGCTCGCCGGGCTGACCGGCACGGGCGGCGGCATCTTCCTCTCGCCGCTGCTGCTGTTCCTCGCCTGGTCCGCGCCCAAGCCCGCCTCGGGCGTCGTGGCGGTGTTCATCCTCGCCAATTCCGCCGCCGGCCTCGCGGGCAATTTCGCCGCGGTCGGCAGCCTGCCCCCCGAACTCCCGCTCTACGCGGTCGCGGTGCTGGCGGGCGGCCTGATCGGCACCACGCTCGGCATCAAGCTACCGCAAAAGTGGATCCTGCGCGCGCTCGGCCTCGTCCTGCTGGTCGCGAGCGCAAAGCTGTTCGGGGTCTATTGAGCGACGCGGATCAGGACCGAAGCGGTTAGGGCCTCCGGTGCCGGGAATCACGAGTATGACGGCCAGGAAAAACAGGACGCCGCCGATCTGAAAGAGCGAGGCCCAAAGGGGCAGGTCGGGGAACGTTGATGCCCCATTCAAAGGGTCACGAAACGCAAACCGTGCGCTCGAATAGACGCCGAACGCCATCGTTGGCGGGAGCAGCAGCGTCCACCATCCGCTCAGGTTCGCGTCATGGAGC
Organism: Sphingomonas sp. BE123; assembly: GCF_031456015.1. Lineage (NCBI taxonomy): Bacteria > Pseudomonadati > Pseudomonadota > Alphaproteobacteria > Sphingomonadales > Sphingomonadaceae > Sphingomonas > Sphingomonas sp. BE123. The sequence goes on from NZ_JAVDTW010000002.1 coordinate 1,575,136, forward strand.
CGACGCGCGAACATGGCGAAGATTGGCAGCAGCAACACCAGCTGACCCGCCTGATCCACGATCCAGTCGGTTCGCCATGACACGTCAAAAGGGATGTGCCGAAGGATCGTGCCGACGAGCATCGCCGCGATCCCGTAATAGAAAAACTCGAACCGCTGAGAGCGTCCGCGAAACGTCACGATGCCGGTTATGGCGCGCATGACCAGCGTCAGGCTCTCGTGGGTTGCTCGCTGCGCCATAAGCGATCAGCCTAGCTGCATCCCGAAACATCTCAAGAAGGCAAACGTCCCCTACGGCCTTCCCGCTCTAAAGCGGGACCGGGCTTCTTCCTCAGGACGGCGGACAGCCCGGCCCCGGGTCAGGCCCGGGGCGACAGGGGACAGGCGATCAGCCCCCCACCGCCTTTTTCAGCTTGTCGAAGAACCCGGTCGACACCGGGCATTCCTCGCCGGTCTCCAGCGCGCGGAACTGTTCCAGCAGTGCGCGCTGTTCGCCCGACAGCTTGGTCGGGATTTCGACCTCGATCCGCACGACCAGGTCGCCGCGACCGCGCCCCTGCAGCACGGGCATGCCCGCGCCGCGCTGGCGCACCTCGCGCCCGCTCTGCGTGCCGGGATGGAGGTGGATCTTGTGCACTTCGCCGTCCGGGCCGGGGATCTCGATCTCTCCGCCCAGTGCCGCGGTCGTGAAGCTGATCGGCGCGCGCGCGAACAGCGTCGTGCCCTCGCGCTCGAAGATCGCGTGCGGCTTGACGTGCAGGAAGATGTAGAGGTCGCCCGGAGGCGCCCCGCGCGCGCCCGCCTCGCCCTTGCCGGCCAGGCGGATGCGCGTACCTTCGTCGACGCCCGGCGGGATGTTCACCGCCAGCGTAACGGTCTTGTCGACGCGACCGTCGCCTCGGCAATTGCGGCATGGATCGGCGATCGTCTGGCCCGCGCCATGGCATGATGGACAGGTCCGCTCGACCACGAAAAAGCCCTGCTGCGCCCGCACCTTGCCATGGCCGGCACAGGTGGTGCAGCGCTTCGCCATCGTTCCCGGCGCAGCGCCGGTGCCGCCGCACGGCTCGCACGGTCCGGACACGTCGATCGTGATGTCGGTGGCCTTGCCGTGGAACGCGTCTTCCAGCGTGATGTCCATGTCATAGCGCAGGTCCGCGCCGCGCGCCTGGCGCTGGCCGCCGCCGCCGCGCCCGCCGCCCATGAACTCGCCGAACATCGATTCGAAAATGTCGGAAAAGGCGTCGAACCCCGGCCCGGCACCACCGCCGCCCATGCCCTGCGGCCCGGCATGGCCATAGCGGTCATAGGCCGCGCGCTTCTGCGGGTCCTTCAGGCAATCATAGGCTTCGTTGATCGCCTTGAACTTGGCTTCCTGCTCCTTGCACCCGCCATGCTTGTCGGGGTGGCACTGGATCGCCAGCTTGCGGAACGCCGATTTGATCGTCGCATCGTCGGCCGTCCGGCTGACGCCGAGCAGTTCGTAATAATCTACCTGGGTGGTCATTCAAAAAGCCCTCTCCCCTTCAGGGGAGTTCGGGGTCGGATCGTCTCCCAGACGATCCTGAACCGTGCGGGGCACGGTTCACCCCGAACTGGTTGGGAGAGGGGCAGTAATTGCAGCGGTGAACACTGCATTGCCCCACTCCCCCTCTCCCCGGCCCTCTCCCCTGAAGGGGAGAGGGAGGGGCTTGATTACGCCTTGTTGTCGTCCACCTCGGAGAATTCGGCATCGACCACGTCGTCCGCCGGCTTCTCCGCAGCCGCGTCCGCCGAAGGCGACGCCTCGGACTGCTGCTGCTTTTCGTAGATCGCCTGGCCCAGCTTCATCGCGACCTGCGCAAGGGCCTGGCTCTTTTCGTTCATCTGATCGGCATTACCGCTCTCGACCGCCGCCTTGGCCGCGTCGATCGCCGACTGGATCTCGCCCTTCAGCGCGTCGTCGACCTTGTCGCCATTTTCGGCGAGCTGGCGTTCGGTGGTGTGAATCAGCGATTCGGCATTGTTCTTCGCCTCGGCGGCGGCGCGACGCGCCTTGTCCTCCTCGGCGAACTTCTCGGCGTCGCGCACCATCTGGTCGATGTCGCTGTCCGACAGGCCACCGCTGGCCTGGATGCGGATCTGCTGCTCCTTGCCGGTGCCCTTGTCCTTGGCCGACACGTTGACGATGCCGTTGGCGTCGATGTCGAACGTCACCTCGATCTGCGGCACGCCGCGCGGGGCAGGGGGGATGCCGACCAGGTCGAACTGGCCCAGCATCTTGTTGTCCGCCGCCATTTCGCGCTCGCCCTGGAAGACGCGGATCGTCACCGCCTGCTGATTGTCATCGGCAGTCGAATAGACTTGGCTCTTCTTGGTCGGGATCGTGGTGTTGCGGTCGATCATGCGGGTGAACACGCCACCCAGCGTCTCGATGCCGAGGCTCAGCGGGGTCACGTCGAGCAGCAGCACGTCCTTGACGTCGCCCTGCAGCACGCCGGCCTGGATCGCAGCGCCGATCGCCACCACCTCATCGGGGTTGACGCCGGTGTGCGGCTCCTTGCCGAAGAACTCCTTCACGACCTGGCGCACCTTGGGCATGCGGGTCATGCCGCCGACCAGCACCACTTCGTCGATCTGCGCCGACTTGACGCCGGCATCCGCCATCGCCTTGCGGCACGGGTCGAGCGTGCGGGTGATCAGATCATCGACCAGCCGCTCCAGCTCCGCGCGCGACAGCGTCTTGACGAGGTGCTTGGGGCCATTCTGATCGGCGGTGATGAAGGGCAGGTTGACCTCGGTCGTCTGCGCCGACGACAGCTCGATCTTCGCCTTCTCGGCCGCTTCCTTCAGACGCTGGAGCGCCAGCTTGTCCTTGGTCAGGTCGATGCCTTCGGCCTTCTTGAACTCGTCGGCGAAATACTGGACCAGCTTGGAGTCGAAGTCCTCGCCGCCCAGGAAGGTGTCGCCATTGGTCGCCTTCACTTCGAACACGCCGTCGCCGATCTCGAGGATCGAGATGTCGAACGTGCCGCCGCCAAGGTCATAGACCGCGATGGTCTTGTTGTTGTCCTTGTCGAGGCCATAGGCCAGCGCCGCCGCGGTCGGCTCGTTGATGATGCGCAGCACTTCAAGGCCGGCGATCTTGCCGGCGTCCTTGGTCGCCTGGCGCTGCGCGTCGTTGAAATAGGCCGGAACGGTGATCACCGCCTGCGTGACGGTCTCGCCCAGATAGCTCTCGGCGGTTTCCTTCATCTTCTGCAGGATGAACGCGCTGATCTGGCTCGGCGAATAATCTTCGCCGCCCGCCTTGACCCATGCGTCGCCGTTCGAACCCTTCACGATCGTGTAGGGGACCAGCTCGGTGTCCTTCTTGGTGACCGGGTCGTCAAAGCGGCGGCCGATCAGGCGCTTGACCGCAAAGACGGTGTTGTCGGGGTTCGTGACCGCCTGGCGCTTGGCCGGCTGGCCGATCAGTCGCTCGCCGTCCTTGGCGAAGGCGACGATGGACGGCGTGGTACGCGCGCCCTCTGCATTCTCGATCACCTTGGGCTTGCCGCCCTCCATCACTGCCACGCAGCTGTTGGTCGTGCCGAGATCGATTCCGATAACCTTACCCATGAGTCCTCTAAGGCCCCCGTATGCTAAATCGTGTTAATCCAGTGCGTTACCGCGCCCCTCAAGCGGCAACGCGGCCTTCACAAGGGGCGATATAGGCGCGCTGCGCCTTGTCGCAAGGCCATGGCGCACCTAGGAATTTCGCGTAGCTTCCCGAATCGGGAGAAGGAGTTTCGAAGATGCGGTCTTTGGTGGTGGCAATTGCGGCGGCAGCAACGCTCGCCGGGTGCGAGCAGGCGCAGCTTGGCGTCGAGGATGCATGGGTGCGGCTGCCAGCGGTGTCGAGCCGCCCGGGCGCTGCCTATTTCACCGTAAAGGGCGGGAATGAGGCGACGACCCTGCTGGGCGTATCGTCGCCTGCAGCGGTGCGCACCGAGCTGCACGAGATGAAGCATGAAGGCGGCATGATGACGATGGCGCCGATCAAGGATGTCGCGATCCCCGCCGGATCGACCGTCAAGTTCGAACCGGGTGGCAAGCATATCATGCTCTACGACCTGTCGCCCGAACTGCGCGCCGGCGGCAAGGTTCCGCTGCGCCTCGCCTTCGCCAACGGCAAGACGATCGAGGTCGAGGCGGAACTGCGCGCGCCGGGTCAGGAAAAGTAACAAAAATCCTCCCCCGCCAGGGGGAGGTGGCGCCGAAGGCGACGGAGGGGGAGGACGGCTGCGCGCTTGCGCATCTTGCCGTAATGCTTCCTCCCCCTCCGTCTGCTGCACTGACACCTCCCCCTGGCGGGGGAGGATCAAGAGGTCAGAAATCCACCGACAGCGACGCGCGCACCGTGCGCGGTGCGCCCTGCAACAGCGCCTGGTTGAACGCGTCATAGGCCGACGCCCAGTAACGCGCATTGGTGACGTTATCGACGCCGACGCGCAGCGTCAGCGGCTTGTCCCCCGCGGCAAAGACGTAACGCGCGCCCAGGTCGATGCGCGTCCAGCTGTCCAGCTCCAGCGTGTTCGCCGGGTTCACCGCCTGCGGTCCGGTATGCACCACCCGGCCGGTCAGCGTCATGCCGGGGACGAACGCCATGTCCCATTCGCCGTTCAGGTTGGCGGTATATTCCGGCACGCCCTGCGCACGATTGCCGTCATTCGCGCCGCCGGGCGTGTCGCGCAGCGTCGCATCCACCACCGTCGCGCCGCCGATCAGGCGCAGCCCCTGTGCCACTTCGCCGGCAAAGGTCAGTTCGACCCCGCGATTGCGCTGGTTGCCGAACAGGCCATAGACCTGCCGTCCCGGCGTCCCGCTCGCCACGGCAAAGCCGGTCGGCAATTCGATCTGGAACAGCGCAAGGCTGGCGTCGATCCCGCCGATCCGCACCTTGCCGCCGACTTCATACTGGGTCGACTTGATCGGGGCGAACACCGCGCCGGGGTTGAGCAGCAGCGGATCGGTCGGTGCGGTCGGGCCCTGCTGCAGTGCCTCGATCCGATTGGCGAACAGCGACACGCCCTCGGCCGGCTTGGCGACGATCCCGATCACCGGAGTGACTGCGCGCTCTTCGTACACCGTGTCGAGCAGGCCGCCATTATAGGCGTTGTAGCTCTTGACCTGGATCGACTGGAGGCGCGCGCCGCCGGTCAGCAGCAACCGGTCGCCGAACAGCCCGACCGTGTCCGACACGAACATGCTCCACAGGCGGGTGCGGCTGATCGGGAAGGGATCGTCAAGGTCGCCGCCGACAAAGGCGGACGCCGGAATGGCGGCCAGCGTCGGGGCGTATAGGTTGGTGGCAAAGCCGGCAAAACCCGGCCCATAAAGGAAGTCGAACGCGTTGCGGTTGACCTGCCACGCGATGCTGCCGCCCAGGTTGATCTCATGCGTCACGGGGCCATCGGACGTGATCCGGATGCCCGTCTCGATCGCCTCGTTATTGTCGGTGCGCGGGACGTACAATGCATTGCCATTGGCCGCACCGGTCGTTGCGTCGAGAATGGTGATCCCGCCGTAAATTCCCTCTTCGCGGCCGTCGCGTGCACCGGCCGTTACATAGAAGAATGCGTCTTCGGCCAGGTCGACCTCGACCCGCGCCACGCCGAACACGTCGCGCATCTCGGTATAGGTCCAGGGCTGGGCATAATTGGCACCCGCCTCCGGCACGCGCGGCACGACCGGGGTGCCGATCGTCACCTTGGGACGCAGCCCGTCCACCTCGACCCGCTGGTAACCCAGGTCCAGCGACGCGCGCACCCGCTCGCCACGCCAGTCGAACGCCGCGCCGAGCACGGCGGTGCGACGGAACTCCCCATCGACCGCGACTTCGCCGCTGCGGAACGCACCGTTGACGCGCACGCCAAACGATCCGTCGCCAAACCGGCGCGCGACGTCAAAGCTGCCGCCGAAATGCTGGTCGCCGATATAGCTCGCCGTCGCGCGGGTCAGGTCGTGGGTGGCGCGCTTCAGCTGCAGGTTGACGCTGCCGCCAACGCCCGATCCGCCCGGCGCCGCGCCGTTCAGGAACGCCGAGGCACCGTTGAGCACCTGCACGCTCTCGAACAATTCGGGCGCGACCAGCTGGCGCGGCGCGATCCCGTACAGGCCGTTCAGCCCGACATCGTCGCCGAACAGCTGGAACCCGCGGATCACGAACTGCTCGGACGCATTGCCGAAACCATAAGTGGTGCGGATCGTCGGATCATTCTCCAGCAACGCGCCCAGCGTCAGCGGCTGCTGGTTGAGGATGATCGCCTCATTATACGACCGGACGGTGAACGGCACGTCCTCCGCCTTCTTGTTGCCCAGCGCGCCCAGATCGCCTTCGCCGGTCACGGCGCTCGCATTCTCGCGCTGTGCCTGGATCACGACCTCGTCATCCTGCGCGAGGGCAGGGGTGGCAATCGCGGCGAGCGACACGGTGGCAAGGATCAGGCGCTTCATTTGTCTATCCATTTGTCTAGAGTTCAGGAACGGCGCAGCCAGCTGCGCAGGAAGATGAGGACGGGCAGGGCGAGCAGCAGCGACGCGGCCGCGTCGCGCCACCCGTCGCCGGTCAGGCCGAGGATCAGGCCCGCCAGGCTCGCGACGAGCAACAGTGCCGGCACGGCAAGCACGCTGCCCGCGCGCTGCGGGCCGATGCGGCGCGACGCGCTCACGATGCCGCCCCGGCATGGACGATCTCGTCCACCGCGCGCTCGGTGCCACGCGCGCCCTTGCCCAGCCACAGCTGCAGCCCGCTCCACAGTACCCAGATCGTCGCCAGCGTCAGGATCGCCCACAGGATCTTCAGCGCGATCCCGCCATAATCGCCAAAGTGCAGCGGCTTGGACAGCATCAGCGCCTGGCTCAGTGCCGGCATCGTCGCGGTGTCGGCGAGCTTCGCGGTCTCGGCATCGACCAGCGCCGGGGTCAGCACATGGCTGGTCAGCGGCGTATCGCCCTGAAAGAAGATCGCATAGTGCCGCCCGCTGCTCCACCCGCCGCCGGGAAAGCCGATGAACTGCGGCGATACACCGGGCAGCGCCGCCTGCGCCGCCGCCATCGCCGCATCGACCGACGCATAATCGGCCGGCGCGACCGGCTTGTCGCCGCCATGCGCCGCGACCATTTCCTTCAACTGCCCTTCGCGCCAACTCGCGGTCAGCGGGTCGGCAAAGGCGTTGATCACGCCGGTCAGACCGACCACCAGCGCCCAGCCCAGCGTCACCATGCCCAGTAGATTATGCGTGTCGAGCCGCTTGACCCGCTTGCTCCGCGTCTTGCGCAGCGTCCCGAAGCGCAGCCGGCGCATGAACGGGACATAGAGGACGACGCCGGAGATGATCGCAAGGACGAACAGCGCCCCCATCACCCCCAGGAACAGCATCCCCGGCAGCCCCAGGAACATGTCGGTGTGCAGCTTCAACAGGAAGTGCATCACGCCTTCCTCGCGGATCTCGCCCGCGCTCGCGCCGGTGGTGCGGTTGTACGAAAACAGCCGCATCTGCGCTTCCGGCGCATCGGGGCTTGGCCCGGTGGTGACGGTCAGGATCGGATTGTCATGGCTGAACCCGACGAACAGCGGCACCCCGCCGCCATCCTCGGCCACCGCCTTGGCGATCAGCGTGTCGAGCGGCACCCCGCCCTGCGCCGACGGCATCCCCTGCATCGCCGCTGCCGGATCATGCTCGGTCAGCGCCTCGATCTCGTCATGAAAGATCAGCGGCAGTCCGGTGACGCACAGCATCAGCAGGAATGCGGTGCACACGATGCTCGACCATTTGTGGATCAGGAACCAGGCCTTGATCGTCGAGCGGGACACGGTGCGCGGCTTTCCTTGGCGAAACGAATTGCCGCGCGCCTAACCCGCTTCGTCGTGCCAGTCAATGCGAGGCATTCGCATTTGCAATCGGTTGATCCTCCCCCGCCAGGGGGAGGTGGCATGCGAAGCATGACGGAGGGGGAGGAAAGGGCAAAGTCTGAGGCTCAAGGGCGTAGCCGTCCGCCCCCTCCGTCGCCACCTCCCCCTGGCGGGGGAGGATTAAAAGCCCCTCACGCTTCCCGCCACGTCCCCGGCGCAATGCCGTCCAGCGTCCAATCGCCCACGCGCCAGCGCACCAGCCGCAGCGTCGGGTGTCCCACCGCCGCCGTCATCCGTCGCACCTGCCGGTTGCGCCCCTCGGTAATCGTCAGCGCAATCCAGCAATCGGGCACGCTCTTGCGGAACCGCACCGGCGGGTCGCGCGGCCAGATCGCCGGCGGGTCGATCCGTTCGGCCAGCGCCGGCCGCGTCACCCCGTCCTTCAGCCGCACGCCGGTGCGCAGCGCTGCCAGCGCCGCCGCGTCCGGCTCGCCCTCGACCTGCGCCCAATAGGTCTTGGGCATCTTGTGCTTCGGGTCCGCGATCCGCGCCTGCAAGCGCCCGTCATCGGTCAGCAGCAACAGCCCCTCGCTGTCCCGGTCGAGCCGCCCGGCGGGATAGACCCCCGGCATAGCGATATAATCGGCCAGCGTCGGGTGCCCGCTGCCCTCATCGGTGAATTGCGACAGCACGCCCCACGGCTTGTTGAACAGGATCAGCATGACGCAGCCCTAGACATAAGCGGATTGCCATTCCACTTCCTTGCCATGACCCATCGCCGCCCGCTCACCCCCGGAGAGATCGCGCTCGCCCGCAGCGTGTTCGGCGACGCGATCGACTATGCCGCTGCTGCCGTGGCCAACCGCAAATGGATCTTCTTCCAGCCGCGCAACGTGACGATGGCGCCGCTCGGCTGCATCCATTTCCACCCGCGCAGCGGCAGCTATCGCGACGATTTCGCCGCCGCCTCGCTCGCGCTTCAGGGGCATTTCATCCATGAAATGACGCATGTGTGGCAGCATCAGCAGGGCCTGTTCCTGCCGCTGCGGCGGCATCCGTTCTGTCGCTATGGCTATGCGCTGCGACCGGGCTGGACGCTCGACCGCTACGGCATCGAGCAGCAGGCCGAGATTGTCCGCCACATATTCCTCCTCGGACGGGGCGCCGTGATCCCGGGCGCCCCGCCCATCTCCCAGTATCGCGGCATCCTGCCCTTCACCCCGCGCTGAGCGTGCCCGGCGCTATTGCGGCCGCGACAGCTCGTTCTCCAGCCGCTGGGGCGACCCGGACGGCGGGGGTGGAGGCGGAGGGGGCGGCGGCGGTGGAGGCGGTGCCACGCGGACCGGTGGCGGTGCCGGCGCGACCTGCGGCCGCGGCTGCGGCGCCGGCTGCGGGCGCGGCGTCTCGACCCGCGGTTGCGGGCGCCACTGCGGTGCCGGCGGGGCAGCCGGTACCGGCGCAGCGCCGGGCTGCGGCGTCACCCGACGCGGCGCCTGCGGCCCGGTGTCGCGCGGGGCCGTGCCTTCGGGCAGGCGCCGGCGCCATTCGCGCGGACCGTCCCCCTGCGGCTGTCCGGTCCAGGGGCGCGGCGGGCGCGGCGTGACCGCGGGGGGTGTTGCTGGCTGAGGCTGCACGGTCACCGGCGGCGGCGGCGTCGGCGCTGGGGTCGGCGTCGGCGCTGGGGTTGGTGTTGGCGCGGGGGCAGGGGGCCGTCCGCCACCGCCGACGCCGCCCTCGGGACGTCCACCACCCGGTCGGCCGCCGCCCGGGCGGCCGTCACCCGGGCGAGTCCCCGGACCGGTCGTACCCGGCTGTCCGCCATCGGGACGGGTCGCGCCGGGGCGGCCACCGCCCGGGCGACCCTCGCCCGGCCGCGGGTCGCGGGGGCGCGTGCCGGGCAGGATCGCCCCGGGCAGGCCGCTATCGGGCCGGGTCGCCCCGGGGCGTCCGCCACCGGGGCCGCGCCCGTCGCCGTCGCGCCGCGGCGGGCGAACACCGGGCACGGGCCGGCCTGGACGAACCGGGCGATCGAAGCGGGGCGGGGGGCCGCTAAAGCCGTCGCGCTGCCAGCGGCGAAAGCGTTCGCTCGCGATCCGCCGCCGCTCGCGCTCGCGCTCCAGCCGCAGCCGCCAGCGCAGCGAATCCGCTCCGCCATGCCAGCGCTTCCAGCCCGGATGCCGCGCGCGCCCGGTTTCCCAGCGCAGCCGCAGCTCGATCACCGTGGCGATCTGGCTCGCCCACCATCCGGCATCGACCGCGTCCCATTGATCGGTCGACCGGTCCGCCGCGTCGCGCAGCGCGATTCCGCGGCGGTACAGCTCCTCGGCGCGCGCATCGTGCAGATCGCTTTCGCGCGGCGACAGCGCCGCTCCGCCGCTGTCATACACGACCGCCAGCCGCTGGCGCGCAAAGGCAAAGGACAGGCGCGGTTCCCGCACCAGGAACGGCGCATCGCTGTCGGGCGCATAAAAGAAATGCCGCAAGCCGCCATCGTCGAGCTGCTCGGCGAGCACCAGATGCCCCGACTCCAGGTCCCAGCCCCAGACGGGGTCGCCGCGATAGCGGAAGCTGAAGTCCGGTGGCGCGTCGCCGATCGCGCCCATCAGGCCGTCGGCATTGTCGATCCAGTAGTAATCGGCCGCCTGCGCCTGCCACCGCGTCTGCGCCTGCGGCGCGGCTGCCGCGCGGGCCGCGGGTGCGCCGCTGCCTGCCATCGCCGTGCCGGTCCCCGCCAGCATCAGCGCCATCGCCGCCAGGCTAACTCCGCTCACCGTCCGCATCGTCCGACTCCTCTCGTCCATTGCGGCAGCATCGCGCCGCGCGGATGAACCGCAAATGGACGGATTGCGGATGCGTAACGAACCCGCTGCGGCTCAGAGCAGGTCGTAGGGAATCATCAGCCGCGGCGCGTCGAACCCGTGCACCTGCGCGTCGAGCCGCCCGCCCGGCGCATGATCCTCCGCCTCGGCCTCGGGCGCAGTGCTGCTGCCCGCCGTGGCCAGGATGAAGTCGCGCGCCGACAGCGCCGCGCGCGCCACGCCGTTGAGCACGACCAGATCGCCATTGCCCAGCGTCAGGAAGGCGGTGCCGCCCTGTTCGCCCAGCACCGCTTCAACCTGCGCATAGCTGGTAAAGCCGAACGCGCTCAGATCGATCCGGTCGGTGCCGGCAACAAAGTCGCCGATCACGTCGCCGCCGGTGCCGCGTTCGAACACGAAGGTGTCGGCGCCGGCTTCGCCGAACAGCACGTCGTTGCCCGCGCCGCCGTTGAGCACGTCATTGCCCGCGCCGCCCAGCAGCCAGTTCGACGCCGCGCTGCCGGTGATGCGGTTGTCGAGTTCGTTGCCGACCCCGAACGGCGTGTCGCCGCCCAGCACCAGATTCTCGACATTGGCGTAGAGATAATAGCCGGCGCCATTGATCGTGGCATAGACGGTGTCGGTGCCGCCATTGGCCGCCTCGAACGTCAGGTCGTCGGGGGTGTCGACATAATAGGCGTCGTCGCCCGCGCCACCGTCCATCCGGTCATAATCGCCAAGGCCGCTGTCGCCGCGCAGCACGTCATTGCCCGCGCCGCCGACCAGGATGTCGGTGTGGAAGCCCGCCCCGCCGATCAGAATGTCGTCGCCATCCTCGCCGTACAGCGCATCGGCATCCTCACCGCCGTCAAGCGTGTCGTTGCCCGCGCCGCCGACGAGATAGTCGATCCCGGCATCGCCGAACAGCTGGTCGGCGCCGTCCTGCCCGAACAGCGAATCCACGCCGCCACCACCGCGCACGACATCGTCCCCCGCACCCGCGATCAGCAGGTTGGAGCCGCTGTTGCCAAGGATCGTGTTGGCCAGTTCGTTGCCCACGCCGTACAGGTCGCCCGACCCGGTCAGGGTCAGGTTTTCGATGTTCGCGTACAGATAGTAGCTGCCGCTCGCGACGACGGTGTCGGTTCCGCCATCGGCATCCTCGAACGCCAGGTCATGCTGCGCGTCGACGTAGAAGATGTCGTTGCCCGCCCCGCCGGTCAGGTGATCCGCACCCAGGCCGCCATCAAGCCGGTCGTCCCCATCGCCGCCGTCGAAATACTCGACGCCGCTGCCGCCGTAGAACCAGTCGCGCCCGCCAAAGCCATAGACGACACCATCGATCGTGCCCTCCCTTCCGTCGTAGCGATTGTCGCGATCGGTGAACTCGATGTCGCCCTCGATCGTGCCGTTGTTGGTTACCGTGCTGCCATAGGGCAGGGGGGCGAACATGATCGCGACCGTCGCGGAAATATGCCCGTTGTTCACGACATTGCATTCAAGTCCCCAATTGGGGAACATGGCATAGATGCCGACGGTGGTCAGACCTGGCCGAGCATTCGGCCCGACCGTCGCAATGATCGTACCGTCATTGATCACCGATCCGAACAGCGCGACCCCGGTTGCGGCAATGTCTTCGGGGACATAGCGGTCGCCATAGCTATAGTTCTGGTAATGCGTGCCGCCCGCCTCGGCATAGATGGTGCCGGTGTTGAAGAATGCCTGGGCATTCGTCATGAAGGCGCTGCCGAACCCGGCATTGACGGCGATCGCGCGCGATGTTTCGGAAACGGCCGCGATCAGTCCGCTGTTGGTCAGAGTCCCTTGGGCGTTTTGAATGGCGATGGCCGTGCCCGGGTAGGAATAGACCGTGATCTCGCCGCTGTTGAAGATGTTGCCGTTGCTGGTGTTGGGCCCGGCGCCCAGGTCGATCGCAAAGCTGGGATAATTGGTGATCGTGTCGACGAGGTGTTGCTCGACGTTGATCACGCCATAATTGTTGATCTCTACCGGAAATTCGAACCGCAGCCCGACCGAGCTGGGATAGCGATCGTCCAGGCTGAAGATTTCACCATAGTTGTTCAGCGTGGCCGGGCCATTGGACAGCAGCACCGGCGCGCCGTTCGAATAGAAGGTTTCGCCGTCTTCCACCGTGAACACATCGTCCGTGATCACATATTGCGACACATATTCCGGCCCGCTGTAATTCAGTCCCGCCGCTTCGCCCGGCGTCGGTGCCGCCGCTCCGGCCGCAATCGCGTCGAGCCCGGTCGCATTGCCGGGCGCGCTGGTCGAAATGGTGACGCTCGCCCCCTGCCGCACCTGCACGGTCTCGCCGCCCAGCGTGAAGATGCGGTAGCTGGTCCCGTCGGTCACCGCGGTCGCCTGTTCGCTCCAGCCGCCGACCAGCGTGACGATACCGTTCGCCCCCGCCTCGAAGCGGAGCGCGTTGCTATCGCTCAGCGCGTCGGCATCGCCAGCGCGCACCACGACATGCTGCGCGCCCGGCAGTTCGATCGCCTCGAACGCTGCGATCCGTCCGCTCGCAATCGCGCCTGCCAGGTCCAGGACGAGCGCGGTGTCGGGCAGGACAAGCGTGTCATAGCCGTCCTCGCCGCTGGCAAAGCGAAAGCTGAGATCGCCGAGGATGACGCGATCATTGCCGCGGCCGCCCTCGATATGATCGCCGCCCTGACTATGGATGATGTCATTGCCCGATTCGCCGATCAGGCCGTCATTGCCCGCACCGCCGCGCAGCACGTCGTCGCCGAACGATCCGAGCAGGATATCGTTACCTGCCCCGCCGTCCAGCGTGTCGTTGCCGCGCCCGCCGGTCGCCCGGTCATCATAGCTCGACCCGGTATAGCGGTCATCGTCGAACCCCATATCGACAACGCCGCTCACCCAGCCGGCGCCCTCGAATATGTCATTGCCGCCGTCCATCAGCACATTGCCGCGCACCTGACCGTCGTTGAGGAAGCGGTCATCGCCGATGTGCAGGAATACATCGCCCTCGATCACGCCGGTGGCGCGATTCTCGATATGCTCGATGGTGTTGAAGTTCGACGTGCCGCCGCTCTGCACGGCATAGATGGCGTAATCGGCGCGGATCGTTCCTTCATTGACCACGGTCATCGGGGCAATGCCGCCATTCGTCAGGAACACCCCGATGGCGACCCCGTCCGCTTCGGTTGCGTTGACGTGGATCAGGCCGGCGTTTTGGACCACGGGGATGGCACCGTTGGACGGCGCGACGCCGCTATAGTCGATGCCGATCGCAAACATCGGGGCTTCGACGATGATGCGTCCGCCGGCGCGGTTGATGATGCCGTTGGTGGTGAGATACGCCTCGATCGCGGTCGCATTGGGAAGGTACGCGTAATCGCGGTCCCAGCTCAGCGCCTGCACGGCGATCAGCCCGCTATTGTCGACGTCGAGCGATACCGATTCACCCACCACGCCGCGCGCGCGCCAGCCATCCGCGATCACGAAGATCGACCCGCTATTGGTCAACTGGGTGACCATCATCCCCAGCTGGACCTGTTGCCCACCGCGCACATGGATGAATCCGGTATTCTCGAACGCCTGGGTGCCGCCGCTCAAAAGCCATGCCTGTAGCGTGGGGCTGTGCAGCCACAACGTGCCATGGTTGATCAGCGTGTCGTTCCAGCCGCGATAGATGGCGTCGATCACATTGCTGTAGATGGTCGTCCCGGCGGCAACGATCGTGGTCGCATCGCCCCCGGTTTCGATCGATTGCGTGATCGGCGCGACATTGGGCGGCGAACCGGGGCTGGGGAAAATCGAGCCACCGCCTGCGAGCTTGCCAACCAACGCGCGCATCATCGAATCTCCCCCAAGAATTGAAGCAGGTACAGCAGTCGCCTGAGAAGCTGTCAAATAATGCGCACCGTGCGCTTTGGTCGTCGGCGCCCCCTCGCAACCCGGCCCGTGCGGCCCTATCTGGGGCCTAGCCTCCCATCAAGAACAAAGCTAGAACCCGACGCATGAGCCTGACCCATATCTCCGTCCGCGGCGCGCGTGAGCACAATCTCAAGGGCGTGGACATCGACATTCCGCGCGACACGCTGACGGTCATCACCGGCCTGTCGGGCAGCGGCAAGTCGAGCCTCGCCTTCGATACCATCTATGCCGAGGGGCAGCGGCGCTACGTCGAGAGCCTGAGCGCCTATGCGCGCCAGTTCCTCGAGATGATGCAAAAGCCCAATGTCGAGCATATCGAGGGGCTGAGCCCCGCGATCAGCATCGAGCAGAAGACCACCAGCCGCAACCCGCGCTCGACCGTCGCGACGGTGACCGAGATTTACGATTACATGCGTCTGCTGTGGGCGCGCGTCGGCATCCCCTACAGCCCCGCCACCGGCCTGCCGATCGCGGCGCAGACCGTCAGCCAGATGGTCGACCGCGTCCTCGCGCTCCCCGAAGGCACGCGCCTGCTGCTGCTCGCCCCGGTCGTGCGCGGCCGCAAGGGCGAGTATCGCAAGGAGCTCGCCGAGTGGCAAAAGGCCGGCTTCCAGCGCGTCCGCATCGACGGCGAAACCTATCTGATCGAAGAAGCCCCCGCGCTCGACAAGAAGTACAAGCATGACATCGAGGTCGTGGTCGACCGCCTCGTCGTCCGCGACGACATCGCCACGCGCCTCGCCGAAAGCTTCGAAACCGCGCTGAAACTGGCGGACGGCCTTGCCTATGTCGACCTGGTCGACGCGACGGTCGAGGAAGTGGTCGGAGGCCGCGTCAAGGAAGCACCGCAGAAGTTCGCCGCCGAACCCGCCTCGGCGACGAAGGGCATGAAAAACACCGGCATCCCCGACAACCGCATCGTGTTCAGCGAGAAATTCGCCTGCCCGGTCAGCGGCTTCACCATCCCCGACATCGAACCGCGGCTGTTCAGCTTCAACGCCCCGCAGGGCGCCTGCCCGGCGTGCGACGGCCTCGGCGAAAAGCTGATCTTCGACGAAGACCTCGTCGTCCCCAACCACGACCTGTCGATCAAGAAGGGCGCGGTCGTCCCCTGGGCCAAGTCCAACCCGCCATCGCCCTATTACATGCAGGTCCTCGGCAGCCTCGCGCGCGAATTCGGTTTCTCGCTCGACACGCCGTGGAAGGATCTGCCCGGCGAGGTTCAGCTGATCATCCTCCACGGCACCGGCGGCAAGCCGGTCACGCTCACCTTCATCGACGGCCGCAAATCCTACGACGTGAAGAAGCCGTTCGAGGGCGTCATCGGCAACCTCAACCGCCGCATGCTCCAGACCGAAAGCGCGTGGATGCGCGAAGAGCTGTCCAAGTACCAGGCCGCGCACCCGTGCGAGACCTGCAACGGCGCGCGCCTCAAGCCCGAGGCGCTGGCGGTCAAGATCGCCGGCCGCGACATCTCCTCCGTCACCCGCCTCAGCGTGGTCGACGCCTTGCCCTTCTTCCGCGACCTCCCCGCCGCGCTCACCCCGCAGCAGCAGGAAATCGCCAGGGCCATCCTCAAGGAAATCGACGAGCGCCTCGGCTTCCTCAACAATGTCGGCCTCGACTATCTCAACCTCGATCGCACCAGCGGCACGCTGTCGGGCGGGGAGAGCCAGCGCATCCGCCTCGCCTCGCAAATCGGCTCCGGCCTGTCCGGCGTCCTCTACGTGCTCGACGAACCGTCGATCGGCCTGCATCAGCGCGACAACGACATGCTGCTCGCCACGCTGCGCCGCCTGCGCGATCTCGGCAACACCGTGCTGGTGGTCGAGCATGACGAGGATGCGATCCGCACCGCCGACTATGTCATCGACATGGGACCGGGCGCCGGCGTCCATGGCGGACAGGTCGTCGCACAGGGCACGTTCGAGGAAATCCTGGCCAGCACCGGCAGCGTCACTGCCGATTACCTGAACGGCACCCGCCGGATCGAGGTCCCGGCCAAGCGCCGCAAGGGCAATGGCAAGAAGCTGACCGTCCACAACGCCACCGCCAACAACCTCACCGGCGTCACTGCGTCGATCCCGCTCGGCACCTTCACCTGCGTCACCGGCGTGTCCGGCTCGGGCAAGTCGAGCTTCACCATCGACACGCTCTACGCCGCCGCCGCGCGCCACCTCAACGGCGCGCGCGTGCTCGCGGGCAAGCATGACAGGATCACCGGCCTCGACCATCTCGACAAGGTGATCGACATCGATCAGTCCCCGATCGGCCGCACCCCGCGCTCCAACCCCGCCACCTATACCGGCGCCTTCACCAACATCCGCGACTGGTTCGCCGGCCTGCCAGAGGCGCAGGCGCGCGGCTACAAGCCCGGCCGGTTCAGCTTCAACGTCAAGGGCGGGCGGTGCGAAGCATGCCAGGGCGACGGCGTGCTCAAGATCGAAATGCACTTCCTCCCCGACGTCTACGTCACCTGCGACGTCTGCCACGGACAGCGCTACAACCGCGAAACGCTGGAAGTGAAGTTCAAGGGCCGCAGCATCGCCGATGTGCTCGACATGACGGTCGAGGACGCGGTCGAATTCTTCAAGGCCGTCCCCCCGATCCGCGACAAGATGGCAATGCTCGCCGAAGTCGGCCTCGGCTACGTCAAGGTCGGCCAGCAAGCCACGACCCTCTCCGGCGGCGAAGCCCAGCGCGTCAAACTCGCCAAGGAGCTCAGCCGCCGCGCCACCGGCCAGACGCTGTATATCCTGGACGAACCCACCACCGGCCTGCATTTCGAGGACGTCCGCAAGCTGCTCGAAGTCCTCCACGCACTGGTCGAACAGGGCAACACCGTGGTGGTGATCGAACACAATCTCGACGTCATCAAGACCGCGGACTGGATTTTGGACCTCGGCCCCGAAGGCGGCGTGAAGGGCGGCGAGATCGTCGCCGAAGGAACGCCGGAGACGGTGGCGAAGGAGCCGCGCAGCTACACGGGGAAGTATCTTGCGCCGTTGCTGGAGCGGGGCGGGGTTAAGGAGCGGGCTGAGGTGGCGGCAGAGTGATAATATGACGGCCCCCTCTAGCCCTTTCTATAACTGCTTTTGTGCTTATTATCTCGCGGCAGTAAGGGGAGCGGGATATGTTCTATATTCATTTGTTTCGCGTGAAATGTGAGTCCCTTCCGCAAGGGGATTTTCTCCGCGTGTCGCGCGATACGGTTGATGTTATCTCGAAGTCGATTGAGGCAAAGCCTACGGCGGAGGTCGGCCGACGGTCTGAATGGCATATTGGCAATGTGGAGCCTGTAAAGGGTGGCGGTATCGCATTCGCGATGGGGCGCACCCAAGCTGTGACGTCGCCGAAATTTGATAGTGTCAGTCATGACTTCCTCGAAGAGGAGGCCATGAAAGCGCCTTTTACCGTTGGGGTTTTCGATACTGAAACTCAGGCCTGCGGGGTTATTCGCAAATCCGGTGTGTCACAAAGTTCAACCGAGGTTGCCAGTAAACTCGAAGTGCTGTTGAATGCTGCGCCCTATGCTCGAGAAAGTAATTCCCGTATAATAGTGGAGCCTATTCCGGATCCTGTCACCTTTATTGACGCAATTCGCCGTGCTAAGGCTGTAACACGATTTAGTTTCACGGTAACTCGACCAAATCCGCACGATATAAATAGGCTTATACAAAAGCCTGCGGAGGAGTTCACTGAAGCGGCGGACGGCGAAAAGGCGAAGGTTGAAGTGGAAGGAAGTGATCTAAACAGAGATTTGATCGAGGACGTTGCTCACGCCGTGGCAGCTGTTGGTGAGTCGGCGGCAGCTAATATTATTCCTGAAGATGGTAGTCGAACAAAAAGAGTTCATTTGAGCGGAAATGCTGTCGTCGAGCCTGTTGAGACAGGAGACAAGATTTCCGTATTTGCCGCGATTCTAGACCGGACTCGCGCGGCATACGCGCGCATCAGAAATAGTGAAGGTCGGTGATTACATTTTGGAAATGGTTGAGGGTGGGTGCGGGTAAGGGGCCGGCCGGAATTCGCAACGTGGCGAATTGGTGGCTTGTGCTCCACTCTATCGTGGCACTGACGGCTACATACTTGATCGCCGCTGACCCATTCTCATTTGCGTCAAAGGCGCTTTTCCCCGCTGCTTCGGTGCTTATCGGTATGTCGATGGCTTGGACGACCCGCGCATCGACGGTAATGCAGTCGAAAGACCTTCGTGAAGCGCTATTCAATGATCAGCGGCCAGCGGAAGATTACATTTATGGATTTCAATTATCCATACTCATTGTAATATTTATGGTGGTTTATGTGGCGGTTATGGCTGGCGGAGGACTTCGTGTCTCTTTTTTCAGTAGGGAGTGGGACCGTCTTCTTTCTGGATACTGGATGTATTTCGTAATAAGCTTGGCGCTTAGAGAGTGCTGGGGCGTTGTAAATTTTACGAATATGCTGAGTATGCTCGATTATCGTAGGAATAAATAGAGGTGGGACGTGGCAAAGACCGCATTCCAGAATGTTTATGTAGCAGAGTTCAACCGCTGCATTGGGGATAATATCAAGAATGTAGTGCGGCGCTTACGGGCCAAGGGCTACGAGGTGAGCGTTATACGACATAAAACAACCGTACTGTTACGGCGCCCGTCCGGCCAGTCATTCCGTTCTTTTAGGAAGGATATCGCTGCATTGGTACAAGACAGAATCGGCTCAGTGGTTGTTTCGTCGACGTCCGGAAAAATATGGATCATCGACAACAAGGGCAATCAGGCTGGAGAGATGAGACTGATCACTGAGAACGATCTGTAGGCAATGATTGACCAACAACTTCGTGAATCGCTTAAACATAATCCTCGCCGTCACGCTCCGCTGGCGTGATGCTGCGCGCAAAGCTAACCTCCCCCCATGCCCCGCCTCGACACCCAATTCGCCCATCTCGGCCTGAACGCCACCGCCACCGTCGAGCCCCCCTTCGACGGCATGGCCTGGTACGAAGGCTACGGCCAACGCCACGCCGCCGACGGGATCGAGGGGCGCCTCGTCTCGCAATACAGCTTCACCGAAAGCTGGACCTCCTGGGAAGTCCACCCGCACGGTGCGGAGCTGGTCATCTGCACCGCGGGGGAAATGACGCTGGTGCGGGAACTGCCCGATGGCACCGCCACCCGCGAAACCCTCACCCCCGGCGACTATGCGATCAACCCGCCCGGCGTGTGGCACACCGCGGACGTGCCCCCCGGCACCACCGCCACCGCCATCTTCATCACCCCCGGCGCCGGCACCGACCACCGCCCGCGCTGATCCGCGCCCCCTTGCGCCGCGCGCCCGGCTGCGCTCTCATCGCCGGACCAACCGGGAAGGGACCCCGCATGACCGATCTGCTCGCGCTGCTGATCATCCTTGGCGGCATCGCCTTTCCCTTCATCGCCATGCCGTTGCTGTGGCGCCGCATGAAGCGGGTGCGCGACGCGACCTATCGTGAGGCAAGGGAGAAGGAGCGCCCCCACACCGCGTGGGAGGAAAGCGCCGCGCGCCCCGACGGCCTCGCCACCACCCGCCGCCACGATCCGAACGAGGGCCTGATCGACCTTGGCGACCGTGCGCGCCACAGCCGCTGGCCGCTCAGCAACGAATAGCGCGGGGGAACCGCCGCGCCCGCTCCCGTGTTCTCTCGCCATTCCCCAAGCAATTTCAGCGAGATCGAACATGGCAACCCGCACCACCACGCCCCCCAAGACCAAGGCCGCGACGCGCGCGACCACCAAGCGCACCCCCGCCAAGCGCGCCGCCACGGCCAAGACCGCTCCGCGCAAGGCGACCGCCCGCAAGTCCCCGGCCCGCACCAAGGCAGCACAGGCCAGCACGGCGACCACCGCGCTCGCCGCGCTGCGCCGCAACGTCCTGCCCATCGCCGGGGCGCTCGCCGCCGGTGCCGCAACCGCTGCAGCGTTATTCTTCACCCGCCGCGCCAACGTCCTCGCCGAGGGTCATGCCGCACCGGATCTCGAAACCGGCGCGCATCCCGGCCCGGACGACCGCGCCGCGCCGCATTTCCGCCCGGACATGGACGCGCCGATGAGCCCGGCGGACCGCGCCGCGCTCGCCCCGGCGCTCGCCAATGGCGATGCGCGGGCGGACCTGCGCCACTAATCACAGCCGGCGGCCGGGCAGGGGGCTTTCCTACAGCGCCCCGTCCGGCCTATCCGGTGCCAGGGACGCGGCGCCGGAGGCATGCGGCGGACACCCGTTCGTACATGCGTGAAACTGTCCGGTTCGTCCGGTTCGTGCTGCCGCACCGGGAAACAATCGCGGCCTTGCCCTTGCAATCGCCGGGCGGCACCCCATCTCTGTCAGGCTACAGTCGCAAATCGACGGTCTTCGGTGCTTTGCGGCCCCTTCTTCCTTCTTTCCCTGCCTCAGCAGCACGAGGTCCGCCCGTACGGGGCGCGCCGACAACAGAAGGAAGATCCAATGAGCATCAATGGCACCGTCAAGTTTTTCAACTCGGACAAGGGCTATGGTTTCATCGCGCCCGACAATGGCGGCGCGGACGCGTTCGTGCACATCTCGGCCGTTGAGCGCGCCGGCATGGCCACGCTGAACCAGGACCAGCGCGTCAGCTACGAGCTGGAGCAGGACAAGCGCGGCAAGATGGCCGCCGTGAACCTCCAGCCGGTCGACTGATCCGGCCCGGGCGGTACGCCGGTTGCGTATCGCGTACCGCCCGACCCTTATTTCAGAAAGGAGCGCCCGATGGCTGCCCAGACGCTGACCTATCGTGACAATGCGGCCAAATGCCGCGCCGATGCCGATGCGGCGACGCTCGACAATGTCCGCGACCGCAACCTGCGGGCAGAGGCCGCATGGCTCGCCATGGCCGACCGTCAGGAGCGCACCGACACCGCCCGTGCCGAGCGCGAGGCGAATGTAACCCCCAGACAGGAAACCCAGTGAAATCCATTTTTTCGAATAAGTATCAGAACGTTATCACTCATCAGCGCGCGGCCCGCCCGCCGCTCACCTTTCTCGCCCGGCGCACCGCCGACGACCTCCGCGCCGCCGCCGTGGCTCGCGCCGCCGTCCTCGAAGTGATCGGCTAGAACAGCTCGGCAATCCCCGCGGTCAGCAGCAACAGGCTGACCGCCGCGAGCAACATGATGTTGGCCCGCCGCCCGTTGACCCGCAGCAGCACCAGCAGCAGCACCAGCACCCCGAGCGACGCGAGCACTTCAACGGCATCGCCGGCCCCGGAAAATGTCTCCTCCGGCGACGGCGCGACGAATTCCAGCCCGATCGACCCGATCCAGCTGCCGACATTCGCCGCCAGCAGCCCGCCGATCACCATCCGGTTCTGCCGGTCATACCACAGGTCGAAATCGGGCCAGTCCTCCGGATCGTCCGGAAAAATCAGCGACGCGGCAAGATAATAGACCCCGACGATCGCCAGCACGCTGACCAAAGTCAGGTAGTTCGCCGCAATCTGGCGCTGCGCTTCCCACGCCAGCAGCCAGAATGAGGTGAGGTCGAGGATCACGACCAGCCCCAGCAACGGCGTGAGCCACCCGACCCGCACCGCCCGGCCACCGCGCTTGAGCTTCAGCACCCGCGCAAATCCGCCGAGCACCTCGGCGATGGCGAGGCCCAGCAACAGGCCATAGACCGCGAACACAAGCTCGAACGCTGCCACCGTCACCTCCCGCGCTGCGGGGGCAACCTAACGCGCTCGCCCCAAAAGAAAACCGCCGCCCCGGTTGCCCGGGACGGCGGTGTTTCCTGTCAGCTGTTCAGGTCGATCAGAAACCGATGACCAGCGAACCGACGATCGCGCGCGGCGAACCGATGTTCACGAAGGTCGAGGTCGTGGTCAGGCCCGACGACGCCGAACCGATGTACGATTCGTCGAACAGGTTGGTGATGTTCAGCTGGAAGTAGCTGCGCTCCAGGCCCGCACCGGCGAGCGAGTAGCGGATGTCGATATCGGCCACCGTGTAGCCCGGCAGGGTCACGGTGTTGATGTCGTTCAGGAAGCGCGAACCGGTGCGCTTGACCTGGAACCCGATGTCGAGATCGCCCAGCGAACCCTGAACGCGGGCACCGAAGGTGTGCTTCGGCGCGCCGCCTTCACGCTTGCCGGCGGTCTGGGCAAAGCCCGTCGCGCTGGTCTGGACGTTTTCCTTGATCTCCGAGTTCAGGACCGAACCGAAGACATAGACGAGCAGTTCGGGGATCGGACGTGCCGAGATGCTGCCGTCGAAGCCCCACTTCTCGACTTCACCGAGATTGCGGGTGACCGAGCAGTCGCAATCGGGGTCATAGGCGCTGGCCAGACGATCGCTGTACTTGGTGAACCAGCCGGTCAGCTGTGCCTGGATGATGCCCGACTGATAGCGGACACCAGCGTCGAAGCTGTCCGAGGTTTCCGCTGCCGGCTTCGACTGGGGATCGCTCTCGTCGAAGAACAGCGCGCCGTACAGCACGTCCGTGCCCGGGACCGACAGGTTCTTGGCATAGCTTGCGAACACGCTCACCGGCTCGGCAATGCGATAGGTGAAGCCCAGGTTCGGCAGGAACTTGTTATAGTCCAGCTTGCGCGAGGTGGGTGCCGCGAAGGTCGGGTTGGCCGCCGCATAGGCCGCGTAGTTGGCGGTGTTGGTGATGCAGTCGACGTTGCCGCCCGACGAAGTCGTGAAGCAATACTGGTTCAGGTCGCGGGTGAAGAACGGCATCGCGCCGGCCAGCTGGATCGACAGCGCGTCGTCGAAGAAGCTGCCGCGATACTCACCGGCGATGCGGTGCAGCGTCGCGTACGACAGACGATCGCGATCGTTCAGCTCGACGCCGTCAGCCGTCAGCAGCGGGTTGTTGACCGGGAAGACGTCATCGACTTCGCCGTTCGACAGCACGACGCCCGACTGGCCGGTCTGGCGATGACGCGCGCGATCGAAGGTGTACGACAGGCGGACGCGGTTATTCTCGTCCAGTTCGTACGACAGGTTGGCGATCACGCCATAACGACGCGTCTGGGTCTGGCTGGGCGAGGACACGCGGACCTGGTCGAGCAGATCGCCGTCGCCGTTGAGGTCACGACCGAAATAATAGCCGTTGCCGCTATAGCCATAATAGGTGCGGCCACCGACGGTGCGGCCGCCTTCGCGACCGGTGGTCAGGCCACCGCCATTGGCCTTCACATACTGGAAGCTCGGATCGACGGTCAGGACCAGGCCGTCCGACAGCGTAAAGCGCGAGTTGATGCGGATGTTGCCCGTGTTCGACGGGTTGAACCGGCGCTCGAACTCGTTGCCGCAGCCGTTCGGTGCGTCGGCGACGCCGGCCTGGGGCGTGTCGGTGGTGCACGGATAGGCGATTTCGTAGAAACGATCTTCCGGCGCGATGCCGCCGTTGTTGTTGATCGTCACGTTGCTGTACGGCGAACCGTTGAAGTTGTTGCGGTTCTGGTTGTAGTGGCCCGACACGGCGATGAAGTCGCCGTTGCTGCCGATCGGCTGATAGATCTTGCCGTTATACTGCTGCTTGTCGACGCCGCCATAGTTCGAATAGACGCTCTCGTTGGTCGCCTTCGAAGCCGAGAACCACGCCTTGGTGCCAAAGCTGGTCAGCGTGCCGGTGTCGATCATCACGAAACCGCGATGGAACGGACGGTCGCCCGGATTGCCGCGCGCGATGATGTTGCCGTAGCTGGCAACCGCGAGCACGCCGAGGTCGTCGCGCGGCGTGCGGGTGCGGATGTTGACGGTGCCGCCAACCGCCGATGCGGTCGGGCTGTCGACGTCGGTCGAACCGAGGTTGACGTTCACCGACTCAAGCGTTTCCGGATCCTGCTGCTGGTTGGTGTACAGCGCATAGTTGCCCGAATCGTTGAGCGGGATACCGTCGACGGTCTGCGAAATGCGGTCCGACGAGAAGCCGCGGATCGTGAAGTTGCCACCCAGCGAACCGAACGGATCGTTGTTGGTGAAGCTGACGCCGGGGACCAGGTTGATGATGTCGTTGACGGTCTGGCCCGGAGTCTGGCGCAGCATCAGCTCGCGGTCGATCTCGACCTTCGCCTTGGGCGAGTCGGGGATGTTGACGCCGCCAACGCCCGAGTCAGCCGAACCGGTGATGACAATTTCGCCCTCGTCGAAATCGACCGAGCCGGTGGACTGGGCAAAGGCCGCAGTCGGAAGCGAAAGCGCAGCAACAGCCGCGCCGACAAGCAGATGATATCGCATATTGGTCCCCTTAGGATCGGCTATGAATGCCTGCACAAGCGGTGTTAGTTCACCGTCCTGCGCTGCCCCATGGGGAGAGTTCTTTGCGGGAATGTTACAGTGGGTTCAAGTCCGTTGTGCGTTGCAAAAAAGCATCACCCCGCGGAAGCCACGATTTCCGCCCATTCCGCCTCGTTGATCACCCGGATTTTGAGGTCGGCGGCCTTTTTGAGCTTCGATCCGGCGCCCGGTCCGGCCACGACCAGATCGGTCTTGGCCGACACCGAGCCGGCGACTCGGGCGCCCAGCGCCTCGGCCTGCGCCTTCGCCTCGTCGCGACTCAGCGTCTCGAGCGACCCGGTAAAGACCACTGTCTTTCCCGACACTTCCGACTCCCGCGCCGCCACGACGAAGCGCGGCGGGCTGACCTCGGCGAGCAGGTCGGTCCACACCGTGCGGTTGTGCGGCTCATGGAAGAAGTCGGCCAGCGCGTGCCCGACGGCAGCGCCGACATTCTCGATGTTGATATGCTCGGCAATCGCCTTGTCGCGCCGCGCTTGAAACTTGGCCTCGGGCTCGCCCAGGGCGGGCGTGATCGATGCGCGCAGGGCGATCAGGTCATCGGCCAGTGCGGCCAGCGCGGGAACGGTTTCCAGCCGCTTCATCAGGTCGCGCGCGGTAATCGCGCCGATGTGGCGGATCCCTAGCCCGAACAGCAGCCGCGCCGCATCGGGTTCGCGCTTCGCCTCGATCGCGGCGAGCAGGTTATCGACCGACTTCTCCTTCCACCCCTCACGCCCGAGCAGCGCATCGCGGTGCGCGCTCAGGCGAAAGATGTCGGCCGGCTCGGCGATCCAGCGCAGGTCGAGAAATTCGGCGATGGTCTTTTCGCCCAGCCCCTCGATATCGAGCGCGCCGCGGCTGACGAAATGCTTCAGCCGCTCCAGCCGCTGCGCTGGGCAGATCAGCCCGCCAGTGCAGCGCACATCGACCTCGCCATCCTCGCGCGTCGCTTCGGACTGACAGACCGGGCAATGGGTAGGGAAGGTGAATGCCGGAAGCTCCACGTCGCGCGTCAGATTCTCCACGATCTGCGGGATCACGTCGCCCGCGCGCTGCAGCACCACCCGGTCCCCCGGCCGCACCCCCAGCCGCTCGATCTCGTCGGCATTGTGCAGCGTGGCGTTGGTCACGACCACGCCGCCGACCGTGACCGGTTCAAGCCGTGCCACGGGCGTCAGCTTGCCCGTGCGCCCGACCTGAATGTCGATATCGCGCAGCGTCGTCTCGGCGCGTTCGGCCGGGAATTTATGCGCGATCGCCCAGCGCGGCGCGCGCCCGACGCTGCCCAGCCGTTCCTGCCAGTCGAGCCGGTCGACCTTGTACACCACGCCATCGATGTCGAACGGCAGATCGGCGCGCAGCTTCTCGATCTTGCGATATTGCGCCAGCGCCGGCTCAACCTGTGCGCAGGCGACGAACAGCGGATGGACCGGAAAGCCCCAGCCGGCGATTGCCTGCATCACCGCGAACTGGCTCTCGCCCGGCAGCGCGCTGGTCTCGCCCCAGCCATGTGCGAGAAAGCGCAGCGGCCGCGCCGCGGTGATGCGCGCATCCTTTTGCCGCAGCGATCCCGCGGCGGCATTGCGCGGATTGGCGAACTGCCGCGCCTCCTTGCCGCTGTCCTCCGCCTCGGTCAGCAACCGCGCGTTGAGCGCGAGGAAATTGTCCTTGGCCATGTACACCTCGCCGCGCACCTCGAACACATCGGGCGCATCGGCGGGCAGCTCGGTCGGAATATCGGCGATCGTCAGCGCATTGGCGGTGACATTCTCACCAACCTGCCCATCGCCGCGCGTCGCCGCCAGCACCAGCCGGCGGTTTTCGTAGCGCAGCGAGCAGGACAGCCCGTCGATCTTGGGCTCGGCGGTGAGCGCGACGCGATCCCCTTCGCCCAGCGACAGGAACCGCCGCACGCGCAGGACGAACTCGATCACGTCCTCATCCGAAAACGCGTTGTCGAGGCTCATCATCGCGCGCGCATGCGGCACCTTGGCGAGATGCCCGGCGGGCGCCGCCCCGACCAGCTTCGATGGCGAATCCGCGCGCACCAGATGCGGGAACGCCGCCTCGATCGCGGCATTGCGCCGGACCAGCGCGTCATAGGCCGCGTCGCTGATCTCCGGCGAATCCTCGGTGTGATAGAGCGCGTTGTGGCGCGCGATCTGCGCGGCCAGCGCCTCCAGCTCGGCGGCAGCTTCGATGTCGGTAGCGGGGAGGGTGTCCATGTCTCCCCGCTACCGCCCGATCACTTCACCTTCAACTGGTCCAGCGCGAACGCCAGATATTCGGCCTGTTCCTTGAACCGCTCGAACCGCCCCGACTTGCCGCCATGGCCGGCTTCCATGTTGGTGCGGAAGATCAGCGGGTTGGTGTCGGTCTTCAGCGTGCGCAGCCTTGCCACATATTTGGCCGGCTCATAATATTGCACCTGGCTGTCCCACAGTCCGGTGCCGACGAAGATCGCCGGATAGGCCCCGCGCTTCAGCTGATCATAGGGCGAGTAGCTGAGCATATAGTCATAGCTCGCCTTGTTCTCCGGATTGCCCCATTCGTCATATTCGCCGGTGGTCAGCGGGATCGTGGGGTCAAGCATCGTCGTCACCACATCGACAAACGGCACCAGGCTGACGATCGCGCCATAATCCTGCGGCGCCATGTTGGTGATGCCGCCCATCAGCAGCCCGCCCGCGCTGCCCCCCATCGCGGCGACGCGGCCCTTCTGCGCATAGCCCTGCTCGACCAGGAACCGGGTCACGTCGATGAAGTCGGTGAAGCTGTTCTTCTTGTTGAACATCCGCCCCTGATCATACCAGGCGCGGCCCATTTCCTGTCCGCCGCGGATATGCGCGATGGCATAGACCATGCCGCGGTCGAGCAGGCTCGGCAGCATCGGCGAGAAGGCCGGATCGGTCGAATAGCCATAGCTGCCATAGGCGTACTGGAACAGCGGCGCGGTGCCGTCCTTCTTGAACCCCTTGGCATAGACCAGGCTCACCGGAACCTTGGTTCCGTCGCGCGCGGTCGCCCAGACGCGCTCGGTCACATATTTGCTCGCGTCATAGCCCGGCACCGGGGTGACCTTCAGCGTGCGGCGCTCGCCGGTCTTCATGTTCGCCTCGATGACCGTCGATGGCGTGGTCAGCGAATTATAGGTATAGCGGACCCAGTCGGTCGCGGTCTCGGCATTGGTGCTCAGCGCCATGGAGTAGGCCGGTTCATCCGCCTCGACAAAGCTCGACTTGCCGTCATTGCCCAGCAGCCGAAGCCGCTTGTTGCCGCCCGACCGTTCCTCGATCGCTAGATAATTGTCGAACGGCTGTACGCCTTCGATGAACACCTGCGCGCTGTGCGGCACGATATCCTTCCACGCCGCCTTGCCGGCACCGGTCGCAGTGTCCGCCACGGTCATCAGGCGATAGTTCGGCGCGTTCCAGTTGGTGCGGATCACCCAGCGATTGCCGACATGGTCCGCGCCATACAGGAAATCGGTCGCGCGCGGCGCCAGGACGGTGAAGTTCGTCGGGTTCGCCACCGGTGCACAACGCTGCTCGTCGCTCACCGTCTTGCTCGAATAGATGCAGATATATTGCTCGGAACTCGTCGTCCCGATGCCGAGCGAGAACGTGTCGTCCTTCTCCTCATAGACCAGCCGGTCGGCGCTGGCCGGCGTGCCCAGCACATGCGCCTTGACCCGCTTGCCCAGCAGCGTGACCGGATCCTTCTCGATGTAGAAGATCGTCTTGTTGTCGCCCGCCCAGGCGAAGCCAGCCTGCACATTGGGAATGCTGTCCTCCAGCGTCTTGCCGGTGGTCAGGTCCTTGACCTTGAGCACGAACTGCCGCCGCCCGACCTTGTCCTCGGCATAGGCGAGCAGGCGGTTGTCGGGGCTCACCTGACGGCTGCCGATCTGGAAGAAATTGGCGCCCTTCGCCATCTCCGGCTGGTCGAGGATGATTTCTTCCGGCGCGTCCATGCTGCCCTTGCGCCGCGCGACGATCGGGTAGCTGCCGCCGACCTCGAACCGCGTGTAATAATAATAGCCATTGTCGAGATAGGGGACGCTGCTGTCGTCCTGCTTGATGCGGCCCGTAATCTCCTTGAACAGCGCCTCCTGCATCGGCTTGGTCGGCGCCAGCACCGCGTCGGCATAGGCATTTTCGGCGGTGAGATAGGCGAGCATCTCCGGGTTCTTGCGCGTATCGTCGCGCAGCCAGTAATATTCATCCTCGCGCACCGCACCGAACGGCGCCTTCACCTGATACGGCCTCTTCGCCGCAACCGGTGGCTGCGGCGGCGCACTCGGCGCATCCTGCGCGGCCAGCGGCGTGGCGGCGAGGATCAGGCCGACCAATGCGGTGCGGCGGAACGAATGGTACATGCGAATCCCCTTGAACTGGTTGATTCGATCCTGCGGCAAGGATGCGGACGCATCAACCTGTCCCGGATTTGGCAACTACCGTATTCTCGCTGCTTGAGGCGTGCTGCGGCGCAGTGATAAGCCCTCCGCTCCGGGGAGGGGTTTCTGGTGACCGATCATGCGATGCGGGGCGTAACGCCGCATTATGACACGACTCTCGACCGCGCCGGCATCGCGCTGGCGCTGGGTGGCGCATTGGGTGGGCTCGTCGTCCTGCTGCTGGTCTATGCTGCGGGTCAGCGCGACCCCGGCGCGCTCGGCGCGGCGTGGTTGCTGGGCACGATCTTCTCGGCGCTCGGTATCGCCGGGGCAGGCGGCCCGCTATGGCTCGTCCTGCACCTTGCCGGCTATCGCCGCCCGGCGCATGCCGCGACGCTGGGCGCGCTCATCGCGCTCGTGCTGTTCGTCGGGGCGCAGACCTATGGCTTCGGCTTCCTCGCCGCCCCGGCCAGCGATGTGCGCACCACCCTGTTCCGCTGGATCAGCGCGCTCGGCACCAGCGCGCTGCTGGCAATCGTCGCT
Source organism: Sphingomonas sp. BE123 (assembly GCF_031456015.1). NCBI lineage: Bacteria > Pseudomonadati > Pseudomonadota > Alphaproteobacteria > Sphingomonadales > Sphingomonadaceae > Sphingomonas > Sphingomonas sp. BE123. The sequence continues at coordinate 1,604,937 of NZ_JAVDTW010000002.1, forward strand.
GCGGGGATCGCGCTGGCGATGTGGCGCGTGGCCTATCGCCGGGTGATGTAGCCGGGTTCTCTCCAATCCACGCGTCGTCCCGGGCCTGAGCCGGGACCGGGCCGCGTCCGTAATGTTCTTGCTACGTTCTTGCTGATCCGGTATCTGTCAAGTGCGGGGGAGGGGCATATGCGAAAAGCGGCGAGGCACGACATTTCCGGCGTGGGCGGACGCAAGCGGGCCGCGCCGAATATCCTTCTTCGGATGACAGCGGGCATTGCCGGGCTGCTCGCCATGACCGTGTCCGCGCCGGCCACGACCGATTGGCCGAGGACGCAAGGCCTCACTGCCGCGCCTGCTGGTCTGGCGAAAGCACACGGATCGCGCTCCGATCCCGGCTTGCGCGCATCGATTCCTATTGGTCAGCCGTTGCCCGGCGACCGGGTGAGTTTGTCGGCATCTCCCGGGTGGACAATCGGCCGCGACACGCGCGAGCCTTCTGTAACGAAGCGAAAGGCAGGTCCTGTGACGCAGGATAAGTATGAAATCCTCGGCCCGCTGTTGAGCGAGTTGGGGCAGGAGCTTGCGGCGCTTCTCGGAGGAAATCCTGACGGCGTCTTTCTCTATGTCGAGGCCGGGGAAGGTTGGGTTGCGCCGAGCGTATTCCGCGCCGATGGCGATGTGGTTCGCTATCATCCGTCAGAGGACTCGGCCGTTTCCGAAATCCTGTCCGACATCTGGTACGCCGAGCCGGACAAGACCAAACGCTGGTCGGTGATGGAATATGTCGTCCAGAACGGAAAATTCCTGGCCGAGTACAAATTTCCCGACGAGGTCGACGTGACCAAACCCGATAACGCGCGGCGCGAGGCTGCACTGCGCGCCCATTTTGGACGCCGAACGGTCATCTATCCACCGATCGAGGGCATGACCGAGCGGAAGCCGTCGCCCACCACGTGATTTTTGTCAGTTTTGTCTGGCAGCCTTACCGTTTCTCCCATTTGCACCCCTGACCCCGGACCCCATATTCCCGCCATGGCGATCCAGATCCGCACCAGTCTTGCCGAGCCCGAAACCGGCCCCGGTTTCGTTCCCCACCGCCCGACCCGCCCGGAAAAGAGCGAGGGCGGGCGGCCGTTCAAGCTGGTCAGCGACTATGAACCAGCCGGCGACCAGCCGACCGCGATCAGGGAACTGACCGAGGCGGCATTGGCCGGCGAGCGTGATCAGGTGCTGCTCGGCGTCACCGGCTCGGGCAAGACCTTCACCATGGCGAGCGTGATCAACAATCTTCAGCGCCCGGCGCTCATCCTCGCCCCCAACAAGATCCTCGCCGCGCAGCTCTATGGTGAGTTCAAGAGCTTCTTCCCCGACAACGCGGTCGAATATTTCGTCAGCTATTACGACTATTACCAGCCCGAGGCCTACGTCCCCCGCTCGGACACCTATATCGAGAAGGAAAGCTCGGTGAACGAGGCGATCGACCGGATGCGCCACTCGGCCACCCGGTCCTTGCTCGAACGCGACGACGTCATCATCGTCGCCTCGGTCTCGTGCCTCTACGGTATCGGTTCGGTCGAAACCTATTCGGCAATGATCTTCGACCTCAAGAAAGGTCAGGTCGCCGACCAGCGGGAGATCATCCGCAAGCTCGTCGCGCTGCAGTACAAGCGCAACGACGCGGCGTTCGCGCGCGGCAATTTCCGGGTCCGCGGCGACAGCCTCGAAATCTTCCCGTCGCATTATGAGGACACCGCCTGGCGGATCAGCTTCTTTGGCGACGATATCGAGGAGATTACCGAATTTGATCCGCTGACGGGATCGAAGGTCGCAAACCTCGATAGCATCCGCGTCTATGCGAACTCGCACCACGTCACCCCCGGCCCGACGCTCAAACAGGCGATGGAGGCGATCAAGCACGAACTCGCCGAGCGGCTGAAGGAACTGCATATCGAGGGCAAATTGCTCGAAGCCCAGCGGCTGGAGCAGCGCACCAATTTCGATCTCGAGATGATCGCTGCCACCGGCAGCTGCGCGGGGATCGAGAATTACAGCCGCTTCCTCACCGGCCGCCTGCCAGGCGAGCCGCCGCCGACGCTGTTCGAATATCTGCCCGAAAACGCGATCCTGTTCGTCGATGAAAGCCACCAGACCGTGCCGCAGATCGGCGCGATGGCGCGCGGCGATCACCGGCGCAAGATCACGCTGGCCGAATATGGTTTCCGCCTGCCGAGCTGCATCGACAACCGCCCGCTGCGCTTCAACGAATGGGACGCGATGCGCCCGCAGACCGTCAGCGTCTCGGCAACCCCGGGCGGCTGGGAAATGGAGCAGACCGGCGGCGTGTTCAGCGAACAGGTGATCCGCCCCACCGGCCTGATCGATCCGCCAGTCGAGATCAAGCCGGTCGAGGAGCAGGTCCAGGACCTGATCGTGGAGTGCAAGAAGACCGCCGAGCTGGGCTATCGCACCCTCGTCACCACGCTGACCAAGCGGATGGCCGAGGACCTGACCGAATATATGCACGAAGCGGGGATCAAGGTCCGCTACATGCACAGCGACGTCGAGACGCTGGAGCGTATCGAGCTGATCCGCGACCTGCGCATGGGTGTTTACGATGTGCTGATCGGCATCAACCTGCTGCGCGAAGGCCTTGATATTCCAGAATGCGGCCTCGTCGCGATCCTCGACGCCGACAAGGAAGGGTTCCTCCGCTCCGAAACCTCGCTGATCCAGACGATCGGGCGCGCCGCGCGCAACGTCGAAGGCCGCGTGATCCTCTATGCCGACCGCATCACCGGCAGCATGGAGCGCGCGCTCAACGAAACCAGCCGCCGCCGCGAAAAGCAGGAGGCGTATAACCGCGAACACGGCATCACCCCGACCACGATCAAGCGCAATATCGGCGACATCATCGCCCATGTCGCGTCGAAGGATCAGGTGACGGTCGAAATCGAGGACGGCCCGGCGCACATGGTCGGCCACAACCTGCGCGCGTACATCGAGGAACTCGAAAAGAAGATGCGCAACGCCGCCGCGAACCTGGAGTTCGAGGAAGCCGGCCGTCTGCGCGACGAAATCCGCAGCCTCGAAGCCGAAGAACTGGGCTTGCCCGCAGGCGACCGCAAGGCTCCGGTGATGGGCCGCAGCAACGAGGGCAAGCCGGGAACGCGCAAGACCCGCTTCGGCAAGGTGCAGCGCAAATGGGGCGGGGGGAAACGATGAATCGCGACAGGGCGTTGAGCAGGACCCAGGGTTCGCCCATAACGCGGCCCATGCGATCGCTTCCTGCCTTTGGCTTGCTGGCCGGCCTTGCCGGTCTTTCCGCCTGCGTGCCCGCTCCGCGGCCGGCGCCGCCGCCCGCCGCGCCCGTTCCCGTGCCGTCTCCGGCACCTAGCGCCGCGCCCCCAGTGGTCTCGGCGTTCAGCGACTGGCGCGATGTGCCCCTGTCGCCGGGGGGCTGGACCTACCGTCGCGATGCGACGGGCAGCGTTGCCGTATTCGGCACAAGCGCCGACCGTCCCGAATTCCAGCTGCGCTGCGACCGGAGCGAGCGGCGCATGGTGATCCTTCGGCGGGGTGTTTCGGCTGGTCCGTTGCTGATCCGCACGTCGAGCAGCACGCGCTCGCTCACCGCGCGACCGGCGGGCACGGCCATGGAGGTGCGGTTGCGCCCCGATGACCCGGTACTCGATGCGATGGGGTACAGCCGCGGCCGCTTTGTCGTCGACACACCGCCGCTCGCGCCGCTGGTCGTGCCGAGCTGGGCTGAAGTGCAGCGGGTTGCGGAGGATTGCCGCGGCTGAACTCCGCGCGCCAGACCTTCAGAATCGTACAAAATTCGTATCATTACAAGTCTTGTTCTCGGCTTGCGGATGACCCAGATTGGCGATGCACCCAGCGCAGGGTGCGCCGTTTCAACAAGCGAAAGGAGGTGATCCGATGTCTCATGGTTCAGCAGTGAGGTCGGTTCAGTTCGTTCGGGAGACGCGCCGCTAAGGCTTCTTGCCGGGTGGAATTGCTCCATCCGGTCTGGCGTACGGGAGGGCTTCGCCTCCAATCAACGGCGCCAAAGAAGCGGAATGCGGTCCGCATGGTCTCCCGGGCTGGAGCTCTCCGGCCGCTGACCATGTCGGAGGTCACCGGGTGCCAGGAATGGCCCCGGTGGCCTCTTTCATTTTCAGAGCAGATAAACGACCAGATATCGCCCGACGAGCGCCGCCATCACCGCTGCGCTTGCCCGGTTTCCCCGTACCAGCATCGCCGCGATCATCAGCGCGACCAGAACGATTGTCAGTGCTATGGCAAGCGGGTTTCGCAGCACCGGGGCAATTGCGGGGACCGACAGATAATAGACGATCTGACAAGCCAGCAGTGCCAGCATCACGCCGAGCACGATCCGCCGGACACGGAAGAAGTGGCTGTCCAGCTCGCGATGCTCTGCCGGGTCACGCGGAAAGACGAGGTGCGCGGCGAGATAATAGGCGCTGGCGAACAGCGTCACGGCCATCAGCGAGTGGCTCGACACGTCGATCACGTCGCGCGTTGTCCACGCTGCCTGCCAGAACGACAACAGATCGAGCAGCACGAAGATGCCGAGCAGCGGCGTCAGCCATCCGATCCGGACCGTCGCACCGGGCCGCAACCGCGCTTCGATCGATCGGGCAAGGCCGCCCAGGACCTCGACGATCGACAGGCCGAGCAGCAGCCCGAACAATGCAAAGATAAATTCGAACCCGCTCATGGATTTTCCCCCACCGCGCTTTATCCATCTGTGAACCGCCCTGTCGAGCGAAAGGCCCAATGATGTCGGATCGAATCCTAGTCTTCTACGGCTCTTACCGGCGTGATCGGATCGGAATCCGCCTGGCGCGATGGCTGACGGCGCAGCTCATCGCGAAAGGCTGCGATGCTGAACTGATCGATGCGATGGCGGTCGGCCTTCCGATGCTCGACCGGATGTACAAGGAATATCCGGATGGTGAAGCACCGGAGAAGATGGCGCAACTTGCCGACAAGATCCGGGCTGCGGACGGGTTTCTGTTCGTGACCGGCGAATATAATTGGGGGATGCAGCCGGGCCTCAAGAACCTGACCGACCATTTTCTGGAAGAGTGGTTCTGGCGGCCCGCGGCGATTGCCAGCTACTCGGCCGGTCGCCTGGCGGGTGCGCGGAGCAATTCGGCGTGGCATCCGACGCTCAGCGAGATGGGAATGGTGGTGGTGTCCTCGACCCTCACGGTGGGCCAGATCGGGCAGAGCCTCGACGCCGACGACCAGCCTCAGGGCGATGGCGGCGCGGCGCTGGTCCGTGCCTTTCCCCGCTTTGCCGATGATCTGCTCTGGTGGGTCGAGGCAGCGCGTACGCAGCGGGCGCGGCGTGCGCCGCCATATTGAAACCTGCCAACAGTCAGACGACCTGCAGCACGATCCAGCCCAACAGGCCAAGCAAGAGCGCCGGGCTGCACAGGATCAGCGCGATCACGGCCATGACCGTCCAGGCATGGCGCCGGTTCCAGCCTTCGCGGCTGCACGCGTAGATCACATGGAGCAGCCCGAAAAAGCCGTTGTCGCGCATCATGCGTCTCCCATAGCCTTGAGCCGGTAAAGCATCTCGAGCGCTTCGCGGGGAGTGAGTGCGTCGAGATCGAGCTGTGCCAGCTCGGCGCGCAATGCGTCGACCGGTGGCGCGGATTCGGTGGCGATCGCTGCGAACAACGGCAGATCATCCAGGCCGGCGGCGATCCCGCCCGTCTTCTCGCGCCCCGCTTCCAGCTTCGCCAGGACCGACTTGGCCCGCGCGATCGTCAACGGCGGCAATCCCGCAAGTCGCGCCACCGCAAGGCCATAGCTGCGATCGGCGGGACCTTCGGCGACTTCATGGAGCAGGACGAGATCGCCCTTCCATTCGCGCGCGCGCACATGGTGCAGCGACAGCGCGTCGCACCGCTCCGCGAGCCGGGTCAGCTCGTGATAATGGGTTGCGAACAGGCAGCGGCAGCGATTGTCCTCATGGATGGCTTCAACCACCGCCCAGGCGATCGCGAGGCCATCATAGGTGCTGGTGCCGCGTCCCACTTCGTCGAGGATGACGAAGCTGCGCGGGGTCGCCTGCGCCAGGATCGCGGCAGTCTCGACCATCTCGACCATGAAGGTCGAACGGCCACGGGCGAGATTGTCGGACGCGCCGACCCGGCTGAACAGTCGATCGACCAGCCCCAATTTCGCGCGCGCCGCCGGGACATAGGCACCCGCCTGCGCCAGCACGGCAATCAGCGCATTCTGACGCAGAAAGGTCGACTTGCCGCCCATATTGGGTCCGGTCACCAGCCACAGCCGGTTGTTTTCCGACAAGATGCAGTCATTCGCCACAAAGCGCTCACCGCTTTTCGCCAGCGCCGACTCGACGACCGGGTGACGACCGCCCTCGACCTCGAAACAGGCATGATCGACCAGCACGGGGCGGGTCCAGGCGCCTTCCGCCGCCCGCTCGGCCAACGCCGCAGCCACATCGATCCGTGCCAGCGCGTCGGCAGTGCCGGCAATGGCTTCGCGCGTCGCCAGCGTGGCAGCGGTCAGTTCTTCCAGATGCGCCGCCTCAGCCGCCAACGCATGCGCGCCGGCCTGTGTCACCTTGACGGCAATTTCGTGCAGCTCCGGGGCGTTGAAGCGAACGACCCCGGCGAGGGTCTGGCGATGGGTAAACCCGCTGTCCGGCGCCATCAGCGCGTCGGCATGCTTCGCCGCGACCTCGATATGATAGCCGAGGACGCCATTATGCTTGATCTTCAGCGCGGCGATGCCGGTGCGGGTGCGATATTCGGACTCCAGCGCGGCAATTGCCCGGCGCCCGCCCGCCCCGGCATCGCGCAGATCGTCAAGGGCGGCGTCGTAGCCCTCGGCTATGTACCCTCCGCCGGCTGAATCGATCGGTGGTGCGGGCACCAGCGCGCGCTGGAGCAGATCGATCAGTGCGCCATGGCCGCGCAACTGCGGCGCCAGCTCCGCGAGCAGCGCGGGCAAAGCAGACAGCTGGCTGAGCCGCTCACCCAGACGCCACGCCCCGTCCAGTCCGTCGCGCAACTGGCCCAGATCGCGCGGGCTGCCGCGTCCGGCGGCAATGCGCCCGAGCGCGCGGCCGATATCGGGCAGACTGCGCAGCGTATCCCGCACTGCGCCGCGCAGTCCGGGATCGTCGTGAAAGCGCTGCACGAGGTCGAGGCGCGCTTCGATTGCAGCGCGGTCCATCAGCGGCGCTGCCAGATCCTGCCCAAGCAGCCGCGCGCCGGCGCCGGTGACGGTGCGGTCGACGGCATCGAGCAGGCTGCCCTTGCGCGCGCCGGACTGCGACTGGGACAGCTCCAGGCTTTCCCGAGTCGCCGCATCGATCGCCATACAGCCTTCGGACCGGGTGATCCGCGGCGGTCGCAGAAAGGGCAGGGCGCCCTTCGCCGTATGGTCGAGATAGGCGATCAGCCCGCCGGCCGCCGCCAGCGATGCGCGCCCGAACTGACCGAACCCGTCAAGTGTCGCGACGCCGAACAAGGCCTTCAGCCGCGCCTCGCCGCGCGCACTGTCGAATGTCGCGCGCGGGCGCAGGCTGGTCGCCAGGGATGCGGCATGGCCGTCTTCGGCAACGATGATTTCAGCCGGATTGAGCTGGGCGAGCACCGCGCCGACAGCCTCCGGGCTGCATTCGAGCAGCTCGAACCGACCGGTCGAGACGTCGGCAGCGGCAATTGCGACATCGCCGCCGGCTTCACCGATCGCTGCGCACCAGTTTGCGGTGCGGCTGTCGAGCAGCGCCTCCTCGGTCAAGGTGCCGGCAGTGACCACGCGAATAATCGCGCGCGCGACCAGCGCCTTGGATCCGCCGCGTTTCTTCGCTTCTTCCGGGGTTTCGACCTGTTCGGCGATGGCGACCCGGTGACCCGCCTTGATCAGGCGGGCGAGATAGGCCTCGGCGGCATGGACGGGCACCCCGCACATCGGGATCGGCGCGCCCGCATGCTCCCCGCGCGACGTCAGGGCGATGTCCAGCACGGTGCTGGCGGTCTTTGCATCGTCGAAGAATAGTTCGAAGAAGTCGCCCATGCGGTAGAAGAGCAGGCAGTCCTGGGCGTCTGACTTGAGCGCCAGATACTGCGCCATCATCGGCGTGGGGGCAGCGGTCATGCGGCCGCGGTAGCTTAGCGGTGGCAGCGCGACAATGGCGGCGATCTGGTCAGGCGCGAATTTGTGTGGATCGTCGTCCGCGCATGCTGCCCGGAGCGCCGAGGCAAGAGTTGCTTGCATTCCCCTGCGTCAAGGCGCGTTGCCAAGCGCGCCTGCTCGCCCCTAAAGGAGGCCGATCCGGGAGAGAAGCATGTCCGAAGAACCCAATATCCAGTTTTCCGAGCGCGAGGCGCTGCTGTTCCATTCGGAAGGCCGGCCGGGCAAGATCGAGATCGTCGCGAGCAAGCCGTTGACCACCCAGCGCGATCTGGCGCTCGCTTATTCGCCGGGCGTGGCGGTGCCGGTGCAGGCAATCGCTGACGATCCCGCAACCGCTTATGATTACACGGCAAAGGGCAATCTGGTCGCGGTCATCTCGAACGGTACCGCGATCCTTGGCATGGGCAATCTGGGGGCGTTGGCGTCCAAGCCGGTGATGGAAGGCAAGGCGGTGCTGTTCAAGCGCTTCGCCGATGTCGACTCGATCGATATCGAGCTCAAGACCGAGGATGTCGATCGGTTCATCGACGCGGTCGAACTGATGGAGCCGAGCTTTGGCGGCATCAACCTTGAGGACATCAAGGCGCCCGAATGCTTCATCATCGAGCAGACCCTGCGCGAGCGGATGAACATCCCGGTCTTTCATGACGATCAGCACGGTACCGCGATCATCACCGCCGCCGGTCTGATCAATGCCTGCCTGCTGACCGGGCGGAGCCTGCCCGAGATCAAGGTGGTCGTGAATGGCGCCGGCGCCGCCGCGATCGCCTGCACCGAACTGATCAAGGCGATGGGCGTACGCCACGACAATGTCCTGATGTGCGACCGCAAGGGCGTGATCACCCCCGACCGTGAAGGCGTCAACCAGTGGCAGTCGGCGCATGCCGTCGCCACCGATCGCACGACGCTGACCGAAGCGCTGGTCGGCGCCGACGTGTTTCTCGGTCTCTCGGCTGCCGGCGCGCTCAAGCCGGAGATGGTCAAGGATATGGCGCCCGCGCCGATCATCTTCGCGATGGCCAATCCCGAACCGGAAATCCGTCCCGAGCTGGCAAAGGCAGCGCGGCCCGACGCGATCATCGCCACGGGCCGGTCGGATTATCCCAATCAGGTCAACAACGTCCTCGGCTTCCCCTTCATCTTCCGCGGCGCGCTCGACGTGCGCGCGACCGCAGTGAATGAAGAGATGAAGATTGCCGCTGCCCGCGCCATCGCCGAACTCGCGCGCGAGCAGGTGCCCGAGGAAGTCGCGCTCGCTTATGGCAAGGCGCACAGCTTCGGCCCGGAATACATCATTCCCGCGCCGTTCGACCCGCGCCTGATGGAAGTCGTGTCGATGGCGGTTGCCCGCGCCGCGATGGATTCGGGCGTGGCGACCAAGCCGATTCTCGACATGGCGGCCTATCGCCATGCGCTGCGTGGGCGGCTCAACCCGACAACGTCGGTCCTGACGCTCGCCTATGAGGGGGCGCGTGCGCACCCCAAGCGCGTGATCTTTGCCGAAGGCGAGGAGGAAGTGGTGTTGCGCGCGGCCATTGCGTTCCGCGATGGCGGTTACGGCACCCCGGTCCTGGTCGGGCGCGACGACGTGCCGGAACGGCTGCGCGCGCTGGGCGTCAGCGATCCGGAAAGCTTCGAACTCCATAACAGCCGCAACTCGCCGCTCGTCCCGGCGATGGTCGACTTCCTCTACAAGCGGCTGCAGCGCCGGGGCTATCTGCGCCGCGACTGCGAGCGGATGGTCAACCAGGACCGCAACATCTTCGGCTCGCTGCTGCTTCAGCTGGGCGAGGGCGATGCGATGATCACGGGCGTGACCCGGACCTATTCGCAGACGATGCGCGAAGTGCGTCGCGTGATCGACGTTGCCGAGGGGCGGACCGCATTCGGCATTCATGTGCTGGTCGGCCAGAGCCACACCGTGTTCATTGCCGACACGACCGTCAATGAGCGCCCGACTGCGGAAGAACTGGCCGACATTGCCGAGCAGACTGCGCAGGTCGCACGGCGGATGGGGCATGAGCCGCGGGTCGCGTTCCTGAGCTATTCGACCTTCGGCAACCCCGAGGGACATTTCCTCGAGAATATCCGTGCCGCGGTGAAGGTGCTCGACGAGCGGCAGGTCGGCTTCGAATATGAGGGCGAGATGGCGCCGGACGTTGCCCTCAACCCGCGCCAGCTCGCCAATTATCCCTTTGCCCGCCTGTCCGGGCCGGCAAACATCCTCATCATGCCGGGGCTGCAATCGGCCAATATCTCCGCGAAGTTGCTGCGCGAGCTTGGCGGCGATGCGATGATCGGGCCGATGCTGATCGGAATGGAAAAGCCGGTCCAGGTTGCGCCGATGACGAGCAGCGCGGGCGATCTGGTGACGCTGGCGGTGCTGGCGGCCGGCGGCATCGCGCGGTAGACGGCAAGGGGCAAGGTGGCCGCGCCTTGCCCAGCCAGCCTGCCTGTAACCGGAGCATTTCATACCGATGATTTCCCCATCCGATCCGGGCTCGCGTGGCTTCCCTACCGTCGGGCAGGTCGCGACGATCAGCGTTACTGTCCTGGCGATCTTCGGCTTTGCCTGGATGCTGATCGAGTTGTCGGGCCTGCTGATGCTGGTGTTCGCAGCGCTGGTGCTGGCGGCGATCTTCGATTCGATGACCCGATTGGTCGGTCGGATCCCGTGGATCGGTCGTGGCCCGGCGCTGGGCATTTCCGTGCTGCTGATCCTCGCGGTCTTTGGTGGCGCCTTCACGCTGTTCGGATCGCAGCTGGCCGGTGAATTCGACACGATCCAGGACAGCATTCCGCCGGCGATCGATCAGGTTCGCGCCTTTCTCGAGCGTGCCGGCCTGAGCGAGTCGGTGCGCAACATGGTCGAGCAGGGGAGCAGCGATGTGTCGCGCCTTGCCAGCCAGGCTGGCGGATATGTTCTGACCGCAACCAACGGCATCGCCAATTTCGTCCTGGTGTTCGTCGCGGCGATTTTCCTTGCAAGCGACCCTGCGGTGTATCGCCGCGGGTTGTTGCTGCTGATGCCGCGTAGCGCCGAGACGGCGGTGGCGCATGCGCTGGACGATGCTTCGCGCGGGCTGCGCGGCTGGATGGTGGGGCAGGCAGTCTCGTCGCTCGTCGTCGCTGCCTTTACTTGGGCGGGCCTCGCGCTGCTGGGCGTGCCGGCATCGGGCGGGTTGGGGCTGATTGCCGGCCTGCTCGACGTCATTCCGATGATCGGGCCGATCATCGCCGGCGTTCCCGCCGTCCTGCTTGCCTTTACCGTGTCGCCGATCACGGCGCTGTGGACCGTCGTGCTGTTCCTGGTCATCCAGCAGATCCAGGGCAATTTCCTGCAGCCGATGATCCAGAAACAGGCGGTCGACGTGCCCCCGGCGATCCTGTTGTTCGCCGTGGTCGCGGCCGGGCTGCTGTTCAGCTTCCTCGGCGTCCTGCTGGCCGCGCCGCTTACCGTGGTCGTCTATGTCCTTGTCCAGCGCATCTATGTGCAAACGCTGCTGGGCAAGGACATGACCATTGCCGGGAAGGGCGACGGGACGCCCCCCGCCGACCCGAACTAGGCGTCGATGCTCATGGCGAGCGAGGCGTTGACCAGCCCGCCATCGACCACCAGCGTATCGCCGACGACATAGTCGCTGGCGCGGCTGGCGAGGAAGATCGCGGCGCCGGCCATGTCCTCGGGCGTGCCGATGCGGCGCATCGGGATGCGCTTGGCCACTTCATCGCCATGGTCGCGGGCGGCGCGGTTCATCTCGCTGGCAAAAGCTCCCGGGGCGAGGCTGGTGACGATGATCCCGTCGCGGATCAGCCGCGCGGCCATGCGCTTGGTCAGATAGATCAGCGCGGCCTTTGACGCGTGGTAGCTGTAGGTTTCCCACGGATTGAGCCGCAGGCCGTCGATCGAGGTGATGTTGATCACCTTGGACGGCGCGTCGAAGCTGGCGCGCGCCTTGAGCAGGCCGTGCAGCGCCTGGGTCAGGAAGAAGGGCGATTTGACGTTGAGGTCCATCACCTTGTCCCACCCGCTTTCGGGAAATTCGGTGAATTCGACGCCCCATGCCGCGCCGGCATTGTTGACCAGAATGTCGAGATGCGGCTCGCGCTCGGCCAGCGCGGCGGCGAGTGCCTTGCACCCGTCGACCGTCGAAACGTCCATCGGCAGGGGGATGCAGTTCGGGCCGAGTTCGGCGGCGGTTTCATCGCAGGCCGGGGCCTTGCGCGACGAGATATAGACCTTCGCGCCCTGGGCGATGAAGCCGGCGGCGATCATCTTGCCGATCCCGCGGCTGCCGCCGGTGACGAGGGCGACCTTGCCGGTCAGGTCAAAGAACTTGCTGGTGTCCATCATGTCTCCCGCTCCCCTTTGGGGGAGAGCCGGGGAGAGGGGCAGTTTCTCCAGCTCCGGCCCATCGTTTCGATCCAACTGCCCCGCTCCCAACCCTCTCCCCTAACGGGGCGAGGGCTATTCCTCACCCGCCCCGCTTGATCGTCTCACGCGCGATGATCAGCTGCTGGATCTGGCTGGTGCCTTCGTAGATGCGGAACAGGCGGACGTCGCGGTACAGCCGTTCGATCCCGTAATCGGCGATATAGCCGGCACCGCCGAAGATCTGGACCGCACGGTCGGCGACGCGACCGACCATTTCGGTCGCGAACAGCTTTGCCGCCGCGCTTTCCATGACCACATCCTTGCCCGCGACCTTTGCCGCCGCCGTCTCGAGCACCAGGGCACGCGCCGCCAGCGCCTCGGTCTTGCTGTCGGCGATCATCGCCTGGATCAGCTGATGCTCGGCAATCGGCTTGCCGAACTGCTTGCGCTCGGTGGCATAGGCGACGCAGTCGGCGATCAGGCGCTCGGCCACGCCGACACAGACCGCGCTGATGTGCAGGCGACCGCGGTCGAGTACGCGCATCGCGATCTTGAACCCCTCGCCCTCGTCGCCGAGGCGGTTGGCCACCGGCACCGGGACGTCGTCGAAATTGACATCGGCGACCTTGGCGCCCTTCTGCCCCATTTTCTTCTCGGGTTCGCCGACCGAGACGCCGGGCAGGTCGCGCGGGACGAGAAAGGCCGAGACGCCGCGACCGCCGGGCTCGTCGCCGGTCCGCGCCATAACGGTGAACAACGAAGCCTTGTCGGCATTGGTAATGTAGCGCTTGGTCCCGCTGAGCCGATAGACATCGCCGTCGCGCACGGCGCGGGTTTTGACCGCGCCGCTGTCGCTGCCGACATCGGGTTCGGTGAGCGCAAAGCTGGTCACAATCTCACCGGTCGCGATCCGCGGTAGCCAATTTGCCTTTTGTTCGGGCGTGCCGGCCATCACCAGCCCCTGGCTGCCGATGCCGACATTGGTGCCGAAGGTCGAGCGGAAGGCGGGGGTGGTGCGCCCCAGTTCGATGGCGACGCGGCATTCCTCGACCATGTCGAGGCCGAGCCCGCCATATTCCTCCGCAATCGACAGGCCGAACAGGCCGAGCGCCTTCATCTCCTCGACCACTGCGGCGGGGATGGCGTCCGCCTCTTCCACCGCCGCTTCGAGCGGACGCAGCCGTTCGGTGACGAATCGGCGTACCGTGTCGATCAATGCGTCAAAGGTTTCAGCGTCGAGGCTCATGTCCGGCGATCCTGCTCCATACCCTGTTTTCGAATCGCAGGATTAGCAGGGCCGCCGGAGCGACGCAAATGCCCGCCGGGACAGGCCGGCGGGCATCGTTCCTCCCCAGGAAGGCGGGTTGGCGTCAGCCGAGACGGCCGAGCCGGTGATAGAGGTTGGCAAACTGGACCGAGCGCGGATCGTCCGCGATCTTGCGGGTGTAATCGGCGACCGCTTCCTTCAGCAGCGCGAAATCGGCGGTCGAGAAGACGGGACGGGCAGTCGCGGGTTCGGGGGTCTTCATGGCGATTCTCCTGTAAACTTCGTGCCACCTGTATGACTCCTGCCGGACAAAACTGACAGTATCGACGCTTGCACGTTCGCGTCGCCCTGTGATTGACATGTCGCCGCGATCCGAAATATTGTAAATTATACACAAGGCGGTTCCAGCGCCGTGCAGTGCGAACGTAGCAAGAACGGGGTGTGTAGGAAATGGCCGAGCGCAAGCTGTTTGCCGGACATGCGGTGCGCCGGTTGCGGCGTGGGCAGGGGCTGACCCAGGCGGCAATGGCCGAAATGCTGGGCGTGTCGGCAAGCTATCTCAACCTGGTCGAACGCAACCAGCGGCCGCTGTCCGCGACGCTGATGCTGGCACTGGCCGAGACGTTCGATTTCGATCCGCGCACGCTGGCGGCGGGCGAGCCGGGCGGGGGCGAGGAAGCGATGCGGCGCCGGCTGGCCGACCCGATGTTCGCCGATATCGAGATTGACCGCGCCGAACTGACCGAATGGCTGGCCGGTGCGCCGGGCGGCGCCGAAGCCTTTGCCCGCGCCTATGACCGCAATGCCGGCGCCAGCGGCCATGCGGGGCCGGGCGAGGGCGACGATCCGGGGATTGCCGTGCGCCGCGAGATCGAACGCTGGCGCAACCATTTCGCCGATCTCGATGCCGCTGCGGAGGCGCTGGCCGACGAATTGCGCATCGCGTCGAGCGATCCGTTCGGTGCGATGGCCGAACGCCTGCGGGTCAAGCACCAGCTGTCGATCCGGATCCTGCCGGTCGAGGTGCTGAGCGGATTGCGGGTGCGGCTGGACCTGCATGCGCGCCAGCTGCAGCTGTCCGAGGCGCTGGATCCGCCAAGCCGCGTGTTCGCACTGGCGCGGCAGCTGGCGAGCGAGGCACGCACCGAGATCGACGGGCTGGTGCGCGGCGCGGGCTTTGGCGAGCGCGTGGCCGAACGGCTCTATCGCCGCCATCTGGTCGGCTATTTCGCTGCGGCGGTGATGATGCCCTATGCCCGCTTTCTGCGGGCGTGCGAGGCCACCGGCTATGACCTCGAACTGCTGCGCCGCCGGTTCGGTGCCAGCGCCGAGCAGGTGGCGCATCGCCTGACCACGCTGCAGCGGGTGGGGGCACGGGGCCTGCCCTTTTTCATGCTGCGCATCGACCGCGCGGGGCAGGTGTCGAAGCGCTTTGCCGGGGCCAGCGGATCGCCGCTGGTCGAATCCGCGGTGCCGTGCCCGCTGCTCGATGCCTATGCCGCATTTCAGCGCGCCGACGAACGCGTCGTTCAGCTGGTCGCGCTGGAAGATGGCAGCCGCTGGTTCACCTCGTCGCGCTGTGTCGCGCCGCCGGGCGGCTGGGCCGGCGC
The DNA here is from genome assembly GCF_031456015.1 of Sphingomonas sp. BE123. NCBI lineage: Bacteria > Pseudomonadati > Pseudomonadota > Alphaproteobacteria > Sphingomonadales > Sphingomonadaceae > Sphingomonas > Sphingomonas sp. BE123. Next base: position 1,620,382 of record NZ_JAVDTW010000002.1, read on the forward strand.
GGTCAAGGCGCGCTTTGTCGTGACGCTGGGCCTGGCGGCGGAAGCGGCGACCGGGCTGGCGGCGGCGCGCGGGCTCGACATGGCCGGCGAAGCGGTGCCGGTCGGGCTGGGGTGCCGGGCCTGTACGCGGCAATGCCCGCAGCGCAGCGCCGCCCCCGCCGGACGCGCGATGCTGGTCAACGAGCGCGAGGCGGCCATGTCCCCGTTCAGCTTCGCAGCGGACTGAGCGGCGCACCAGGGTCCATTTCGGACCCGTACCGGTCCGCGACGGACCCAAGTGCGGATTGACCGCCGGCCCGCCCGCGATCAGGGTGCCAGCGAGGCCGGAACCCGGAGGCGGGGACGGGCCGGACCATCACAATCAGGCAACGGGTCGGCGATCGGGGCAGCGTGCTGCATCGGCACGGCGGCGCTGTGGCACGGGGGAGCGGGGCGATGATCGAGATTGCGCGCGACGCACTGGACGCCGAACTGGGGATTGCGGGGCTGTATTTCGCGCCGAACGCGCTGGCGCCGCTTGCGGTTCACCCCGGCTGGTTCGACCTCAAGGTCATGTCGAGCCCCGGCCCGCTGGTGTCCGATTTCGTGACCCATGGCCCGGACTTTGCCTATTCGACATCGGGGATCCATATCGGCCAGGACGACCGGCTGACCTTTTTCGGCGCGCCCGACCGGGTGATCGACGGCCATTTCATCGATTGCCGTGCCGGGAGCCGGACGCTGCACAAGCGGGTGCATGCGCGCTTTCACGCCAGTCCGGCGCGGCGGCTGGTGATTGAGCGGGGCATTGCGCACACCTTTGACGGCTTGGCCGGGATCGTCACGCGCGACGAGCCACTCTGGTATTCGGCGGAGCATAACCCGCACTGGAACGTCAACAACGACCTGGTGTCGGTGCTGCGCGATGCGGAGGCGCCGCCGGTGGTCGAGGTCAATCCGCACCGGCTGCCCGACAGCCTGCACGAATATATGACGCGCCTGTCGCAGGCGGTGCTGGGCGAGCCCAAGGCCTATTCGACGCGGTTCAAGCTGCGGATCGGCGGGACCGAGCAATATGTGATGTTCCAGGAACATGCCTGGGATCAGGAGGGGCGCGACCTGGCGCCGCTGCTCGCCGCCGTCGCGGCGGTGCCGGGGGTGACCGCACACCGTTCGCGCTATGCCATCACCGGCAAGGCATCGTGGACGCTGGTGCCCAATACCGACTCCGGGGTTGCCGATGTGCTGCACCTGCCCGCGCAGCGGCCCGGCGCGGTCGCGCTGTTCGTGCATCGGCGCACGCGCAAATGGTACAGCCTGCTGACCGGGGAGGGCACGGCGGTTCAGCTCGACACGATCGACCTGCGCCCCGGATCAGCCAGCTATGGCCGCGCCGCGTCGGCTACGCTGACCTGCGACCCGCGCATCAGCTACACGATCGAACCGGGCATTGCCTATCGCTTCGCGGCGGCGACCGACCTGTTCTGTCGCGTGGAGCACGAGATCTTCGTGGCCGAGGATGAGCCGCGCGCCGACCTGCCGGCATTCGGGCAGGACCTGGCGCTGGTCGACCCGGCCGACCTGCCCGCAGCGCAGCCGGCACTGCCGACGCTGCCCTGTCCGGCACGGGTGGTGCGCCAGATGGCGCGATACGAGGTCGAGCCGGCGTGAGGGTGCGCCGGGGGTGACGCTGACGATGGAGGATTCGATGAAGGACGAATTTGACAAGGTCGACTGGTCGAAGGAATTGCAGACGCTGGTGGCGCAGGCCGACAGCGCGGCCGACAAGCGCGCCGCCTTTGCCTTTGCGAACGCGATCAACCCCTATCTCGAAAATCCGGCGCTGCTGAAGACGCTGCTCGGCAAGATCATGCAGAGCCCGACCGAGATGGTCGCGGTGGTCGCGGCACGGCGCGATTTCGACGACCTGGACGCGGTGCGCAAAAGCGTGGGCAAATCGGTCAGCGTGATCCCGCTCTGAGCGCGTCGGCCCGGTCGGGCGAACAGGCGGGTCGGGTCCGGACCGGGCCCGACCCGTCTGGCGTGGGGCTGGGTGCGGTGATGGGAAACGCTGCGTTTCCGGGCAGATCGCTGCGCGGCTGACACAGTTTTGCGACAAAAGGGTTGGAAAGCTTGCTCTTCCCCCCCGGTAACCGTAGCGCCCCTTGTTCATGCGAAAGATTCTTGTTCTGGCGGCACCGGCCGCGTTGCTTGCTTCGTGCGGCGGAGGCGAAACCGCGCAGAAAAAAGGGCGCGAGGCGCCGCTGGTGACACTCGGGGCGGTGCAGTCGGCGCGCTTTGTCGAACGGATCGACGCGGTCGGCACGGCACGCGCCAACGAGCAGGTGACGCTGACCGCGCCGGTGACCGAGCGGATCCTGCGTCTCAATTTCGAGGATGGCGCCTATGTCGCGCGCGGGCAGGTGATCGCGGTGCTGGCGCAGGGGCAGGAGACGGCGCAGCTGGCTCAGGCCGCGGCGCGCGCCCGCGAAGCTCAGCAGCAGCTCGACCGGCTCGAGGCGCTGCGCGCGCGCGGCTTCGCAACGCGCAGTGCGGTCGATGCGCAGCAGGCGCTGGCGAGCGAGGCCGGAGCGCAGGCGGCCGAGGCACGAGCGTCGATCGGCGACCGCGTGGTTCGGGCCCCGTTCGCGGGCTGGGTGTCGCTGCGCAACATTTCCGCCGGCGCGGTCGTCAGCGCGGGGACCGAGATCGCGACGGTGAGCGATGTCAGCCGGATCAAGCTCGACTTCACCGTTCCCGAAACGTTGCTGGCGCAGGTGCGGCCGGGCCAGCCGATCATGGCGGTCGCGGCGGCCTATCCCGACCAGCCGTTCCGCGGGACGGTCGCGACGATCGATCCGGTGCTCAATCCCCAGACCCGCGCCGCGACGGTGCGTGCGGTGCTCGCCAATGGCGACCGCAAGCTGAAGCCCGGCATGCTGCTGACTGTGGCGATCGAGGCGCAGGCGCGGACCGCTGCGGCGGTGCCCGAACTGGCAGTGGTGGGCGAGGGCGATCAGAGTTTCGTGTTCACGATCGACAATGGCAAGGCGAAGCGCGTGCCGATCCGCACCGGGCTGCGCCAGAACGGGCTGGTTGAGGTGACGCAAGGGCTGAAGCCCGGGCAGCGGGTGGTGACCGAAGGGGTGGTCAAGATCGCCGACGGGCAGCAGGTCCGCACCGCCGGGCCGGGCAATGCGGCCCCCGCGGCGGCGAAGCAGGGCAAGGGTAACTGATGCAGCTGTCCGACCTCTCCGTCCGCCGGCCGGTCTTCGCCGCAGTGCTGGCGATCCTGCTGACGATTATCGGGATCGTCGGGTTTCTGAGCCTGTCGGTGCGCGAATATCCCGACACCGACCCGCCGGTCGTGTCGGTCGAGACCGCCTATACCGGCGCGGCAGCGAGCGTGATCGAGGCGCGCATCACCCAGCCGATCGAGGAAGCGCTGTCGGGGATCGAGGGGATCGAGACGATCACGTCGCGCTCGCGCGATGGCGTGTCGGACGTGTCGATCGAATTCCGGCCCGGCCGCGACATCGACTCGGCGGCGAACGACGTGCGCGACCGGATCGGCAGCGTGGTCGAGGACCTGCCCGAAGAGGTGATCGCGCCCGAAGTGCGCAAGGTCGATGCCGACAGTTCGCCGATCCTGTTCCTGGTGATCTCGCGCCCCGGCTGGTCGCGGCTCGAACTGTCCGATTATGTGGACCGCAACCTGGTCGACCGGTTCAGCACGATCGACGGCGTGGCGCGCGTATTCGTGGCGGGCGATGCGCGTCCGTCGATGCGCGTATGGCTGGATGCGACGCGGCTGGCTGCCTATGCGCTGACCCCGGCGGATGTCGAGGCGGCGCTGCGCAGCCAGAATGTCGAACTGCCGGCCGGGCGGCTTGAATCGCAGCAGCAGAACCGCACGCTGCGCGTCGATCGCCCCTTTGCGACCGCCGGCGACTTTTCGAACCTGATCGTCGGGCGCGGCGCGGACGGCTATCTGGTCCGGCTGGGCGATGTCGCGAAGGTCGAGCAGGCGCCGGAGAACCCGTATAATGCGTTTCGCATGAACGGCCAGTCGGCCGTCGGCCTGGGCATCGTCCGCCAGTCGGGCGCCAACACGCTGGAGGTCGCCGAAACCGCGAAGGCCGAGGCCGAGGCGCTCAAGGCCGACCTGCCCGAGGGCATGTCGATCACCGTGGGCTCCGACGACTCGCTGTTCATCGGTCGTGCGATCGAGAAGGTCTGGCACACGCTGGCCGAGGCGGCGGTGCTGGTGGTGCTCGTGATCTTCCTGTTCCTGGGGTCGTGGCGCGCGACGCTGATCCCGGCGGTGACGGTTCCGATCTGTCTGCTCGGCGCGTTTGCAGTGCTGTGGCTGTTCGGGTTTTCGATCAACCTGCTGACGCTGCTGGCGCTGGTGCTGGCGATCGGGCTGGTGGTCGATGATGCGATCGTCGTGCTCGAAAATGTCTATCACCGGATCGAGGAAGGCGAGCCGCCGCTGGTGGCGGCGTTCAAGGGGACGCGCCAGGTCGGTTTTGCCGTGATCTCGACCACGCTGGTTGTCTGTGCGGTGTTCGTGCCGATCTGTTTCCTGGCCGGGCAGACCGGCCTGTTGTTCCGCGAACTGGCGGTGGCGATGATCGGCGCGATTGCCTTTTCGGGCTTCCTCGCGCTCAGCCTGACCCCGATGCTGTGTTCGAAGATGCTGCGCAAGGAAAAGCGCGGCCGCTTTACCAGCTGGGTCGATGCGCGCTTCCAGGCGCTGGAGGGCTTTTACGGACGCCAATTGTCGCGCGCGATCGACAAGCCGGCATTGCCGCTGATCGCGGTGCTGGCGTTCCTGATTGCAGCCGGTGGCGCCTTTGCGACGCTGCAGTCCGAACTGGTTCCGCCCGAGGATCAGGGCGTCGCACAGGTCCAGATCAGCGCGCCCGAGGGTACCGGGTTCGACCAGATGGACCGCTACATGCTCGACGTGCAGGGCAAGCTGCTGCCGCTGCTCGACGAGGGTACGGTACGCACGATCATCACCCGCACCCCCGGCGGGTTCGGCGCGAGCGACGATTTCAACAGCGGCGCGTTCATCGTCTTCCTCAAGACATGGGAAGAGCGCGACCGTTCGACGCAGGAGGTCGCGCAGCAGATCAACCGGATCCTGACCAATGAGCCGGCAGTGCGCGGCAATGCGCAGGTGCGTTCGGCGCTGGGCCGCGGGCGCGGACAGCCGATCAACTTCGTGATCGCGGGCAATACCTATGAAGGGCTGGCCGCCGCGCGCGACCGGATCATCGCCGCTGCCGCCGCCAATCCCGGCATCATCAACCTCGATTCCGATTACAAGGAAACCAAGCCGCAGATGCGGATCGAGGTCGACACGACCCGTGCCGGCGACCTTGGCGTATCGGTGAGCGATGTGAGCCAGGCGCTGCAGACGCTGCTCGGTTCGCGGCGCGTTTCGACCTATCTCGACCGGGGCGAGGAATATCGCGTGATCGTCCAGGCGGACGAGGCCGGGCGATCGACGCTGGCCAATCTGGCGCAGATCCAGGTGCGCGCGCGCGACGGATCGCTGGTCCCGCTGTCCAATCTGGTCACGACGCGCGAGGTGTCGGGTCCGCGCGACCTGGGCCGGTATGACAAGCTGCGCGCGATCACCCTGTCGGGCGGGGTCGGGCCGGGCTATTCGCTGGGCGAGGCGCTGGCCTTTCTGCAGGAACAGGCGGCGCAGTCGCCCGAAGTGCTGGCGGTCGGCTATCGCGGAGAGAGCCAGGCCTTTATCGAGACCGGCGGGTCGATCCTGCTGGTGTTCGGCCTGACCATTCTGGTGGTTTACCTGCTGCTCGCCGCGCAGTTCGAAAGCTTCATCCACCCCGGTGTCATCATCATGACCGTGCCGCTGGCGGTGGCGGGGGGCATGCTGGGGCTGTTCGTGTTCGGCAAGACGCTGAACCTGTACAGTCAGATCGGCATCGTCATGCTGGTGGGACTGGCAGCGAAGAACGGCATCCTGATCGTCGAATTCGCCAACCAGCTGCGCGACGAGGGCAAGAGCATCGCCGAGGCGATCCGCCTGGCGTCGGCGCGACGGCTGCGCGCGATCCTGATGACGTCGATCGCGACCGCGGCGGGCGCCGTCCCGCTAATGCTGGCCGGCGGGGCGGGCGCGGGTGCGCGTTCGGCAATCGGCGTGGTGATCGTGTTCGGGGTGATGCTGGCGACGCTGATCACCTTGTTCCTGATCCCGATCCTGTATAGCAGACTTGCCAAGTGGACCGGTTCGCCGCAAGCGATCAGCCGGGAACTCGACGCGGCAATGGCCGCGCCACAGCCGGCGGAATAGCCGGCCGCACGAACGGGGAGCGGGGAATGGAGATTGCGTCCAAGGGACAGTTGCGGCTTGCGTTTCTGCGCTGGGCGGTGGTGACCGTCCCGTTCATTCTGCTGCTCGGCTTTGCCTCGGCTCGCATCGCTCCGACCGGAGCCGAGAATCTGTGGTATCAGATGCTGGAAAAGCCGGCACAGACCCCGCCCGACTGGGCGTTCCCGGTGATCTGGGCAGTGGTCTATGCGCTGCTCGGCCTTGCGCTCGCCATGATCATCAACGCGCGCGGTTCGACGCTGCGCGGCCCGGCGCTGGCGATGTTTGCGGTCCAGATGGGCGTCGGCCTGGGCTGGGCGCCGCTGTTCTTCGGCATGCATCAGGTGTTCTGGGCGATGGTGCTGGCGGGCGTCGCTGCGCTGCTGGCGCTGGTGACGCTGTTGCTGTTCGGGCGGATCCGGACGGGCGCGGCGGTGCTGATGATCCCGTATCTCGGCTGGCTGGGGCTGGCGGGCTGGCTGTGCTTCCAGATCGATCAGCTCAACCCCAACGCCCAAACCCTTGTCCCGGCGCAGTCCGCGCCCCAGATGAGTATCTGAATTCGGTTCAGCGGCGCTGAACGTGCGGCACCGGCCCGCTGCCGCCCAGGAGATAGACAATGCAGAGCGACAACCGCATTTTCGACGATTTCGTGAAGTTCGTGAACGGCGCGGCCGGCACCATGGCCGGCATGGCGCGCGAGGGCGAGAGCGCCGCGCGCGAGCGGTTCCGCAGCTTTGTCGGCGGCATGGATTTCGTCGCGCGCGACGAGTTCGAGGCGGTGAAGGCGATGGCGGCTGCGGCGCGGGACGAGAATGACGCGCTGCGTGCCCGGATCGAGGCGCTGGAGGCAGCACTGGCCGCGGGCGGCGCCGCGCCGGCCAAGCCGGCCAAGGCGAAGAAGGCGGCACCGGAGGCCTAACCGCGCCTTTTCCACATCTATTTCCGCCCGGTTCATGCTAAGCTGCTTGTGCAGCGCGGCAAGGATTGGCACCAACCGCGTCAGGCAAGGGCCGGGCGGAGGACGACCGGAATGCTCGATGAGAGCGACTATGAGCGCGACGATGACGCCGCGCCGATCGACATGCTGGAAAGCTACTTCGCGGCGCATGGCTGGAACCATACGCGCGAAGAGGATGAGGTGGTTGCCAAGGTAAAGGGCAGCTGGACCGAATATGAGCTGCGCGCGATCTGGCGCGAGGATGACAGCGTGCTGCAGTTCCTGGCGTTCCCGGATGTGCGCATCCCGGACGAGCGCCGCGGTGCGATTTACGAGACGATCGGGCTGGTCAACGAACAGCTGTGGGTCGGCCATTTCGAGCTGTGGTCGTCGAGCGGCATCCTGCTCTACCGCCACGCCGCGATGATCCCCGGCGACGACGGCGCATCGATCACGCTGCAGCACACCGAATTGCTGGTCGAAAGCGCGATCGACGAGTGCGAACGCTTTTACCCGGTGTTCCAGTTCGTCCTGTGGGGTGGCAAGACCCCGAAGGACGCGATTGCGGCGGCGCTGATCGATACGCGCGGCGAGGCGTAACGGAAGCGCGAGCGCCTCCCGCCGCCGTTCAGGTAATCAAATAATCGACGATCGCGTTGCCGCGAACAAACAAGACCACGACCTGTGCTTTGCCGCTCGCTTGGTCGGTGATCTTGTACATGTGCGTTGTCGTGTTCGCGGGCCCAGGTGATGCGATCCCCTTGCCCCCAAGCACTTTCGCTACTGCGGAGAAGGATTTGCTCTCCTTTATAAGCGCTTCGACCGCTGCCGTATCGACCGATCGGCTTGGAACCTTGGCACCATCGATCTGACGAACGCCGGGAGCAACCTCCGTGACGCCCGGCGTTTCTGATTCTTGCCCTGGGTTGGTGGGCAACAAAAGTCCCGCAATCACAATTGCGTACAGCATTGAATTTTCTCCATCGGTCCATTTTGCACGTGCGCGAAAATCACCCCTCCGGCCCGATCGTCTTCACCACCTTGCCCGTGTCGTCGAGGAAGTCGATTGCCGCGCCGCCGTCGGGCGCGACCTTGAGCATCAGGCGGGGTTTGCCGCTCGCGTCCTGCAGCATCACCACCGATGCCTTGTCGCGCGACTTGCCGACGAACAGGCGGGGGGCGCCCCTCGACGCATCGGGGCGGATCGCGGCCTTGCCATCGGCCTTGGTGAACATGCTTTCCGAGCCACGGTCGGAGATGATCAGCGCGGCGCTGTCGCGGTTGCCATTGTCGGTCTGGAGCAGCTGAAGCGTCTGGTCATTCTCATAGCGGTCGAAGGTCAGGCTCGCGCCGCCATTGACCGTGTCGCCATCCTTCTTGCCGGCCCAGATCAGGCCGCCATTCTCGGTCCCTTCGTCATTCATGAACAACATGCCCGCAGCAAAGGCGCGGTCGGGGCGGGCGATCTCTTCGCCCTTGTAAAAGGCGCCGGGGAAGCGGCCCTTGCTAGCGATCACCAGTCGCAGCGTGCCGTCGGGTTCGCGGACATTAATGCGCTCGACGTCGATCGTACCGAATTTCTGCGGTTTAGCGGCCGCGACCAACGCCACCGCCGCGATCGTTACCGCCGCACCCGTCACCAAACCCTGCCAATACGCCATTATAGTCTCCGAAAATTGCGAAAGCGGAACGTACCGGCTGGCGAGACCCGGTCAACCGAAGGCGGTGCTATTTCCGGGGCTTGACCCGGCGCGGTGCTTCTTGGACGGGCGTCGGGCAATAAGCGGAGTGGCAGCGATGACGACCCCCAAGACCCTGTGGCTGATCGGATGCGGCAATATGGCCGGGGCGATGCTGCGGCGCTGGATCGCGGCGGGAACGGTGCAGGGGGCGGACGTGTTCGTCCTCAACCGCAGCGACCGCGAGCTGCCCGATGGGGTGCGGCAGGGGCGGGTGCTGCCCGACGGCGCGCTGCCCGACGCGGTGATGCTGGGGGTCAAGCCGCAGCAGCTCGACGCGATCGCCGAGCAGATTGCGGACCGCATCGCCGGCGTGCCGATGCTGGTGTCGATCCTCGCCGGGGTCGAGGAGGCGGCGCTGGCGGCGCGGTTCGATGCGGGCGCGATTATCCGCGCGATGCCCAACCTGCCGGTCGAGATCGGCAAGGGCGTGGTCGCGCTGCACAGCGACAGCGCCGATGCGAACGCGCGCGACGGGGTGGGCGCGCTGATGGCGCCACTCGGCCTGGTCGAATGGGTCGATGTCGCGCGGTTCGACGCGGTGACCGCGCTGGCGGGCAGTGGCCCGGCGTTTGTCTATCGCTTCATCGACGCGTTGGCTGAGGCTGGCACTGCGGTCGGCATCCCGGCCGATCAGGCGCTGCGGCTGGCGCTGGCGACGGTCGAGGGCGGGGCGCTGCTCGCCGCCCGGTCGAGCGACAGCCCCGCGATGCTCGCCGACAGGGTCGCCAGTCCCGGCGGGTCGACGCGCAAGGGGCTCGACATGCTCGACGCCGACGCGGCGCTGGTCCGGCTGCTCACCGCGACGCTGGACGCGTCCGAGCGCCGCAACGCCGAACTGGCCGCCGCCGCGCGCGGCTGACGCGGAACGTCCAACCCGCTGAAAACGTTGTCGCGCCAATATCCAACCGATGGAGGCGATGATGGCGACCAAGACGCAGAGCAGAGCGAACCAGGCAGACAATCAGGCCCGCGACAGCCAGGGCCGGTTCAAGGAAGAGAGCAGCTGGGGCGGCAGCTTCGGCGCAATTGCCGGCGCGACCGCGGCGGGTGCCGCGCTGGGCGTGCTGGCAATGCTCGGCCGCAAGGCGGCGGTGCAGTCGCCGACGATGCTGGCGGGGGACTGGATGGACGGGCTGATCGCCGAGCATCAGGCGGTGCTCAAGCTGCTCGACGCGATCGCGGCGACCGACGACACCGCCACCGCGCGCCGCACGATGATGCTGACCCAGCTCAAGCACGCGCTGGCCAAGCACGCGATCGAGGAGGAAAATGTGATCTATCCCGCGCTGCGCGAGGCGGGGAAGGTCGCGGAAGCCGATGCGCTCAACAGCGAGCACGGCTATGTGAAGCAGCACCTCTATGAACTCGACAACATGCCCGCCGCGAGCCCGCAGTTTCTGGCGACGATCCGCAAGCTGCGCAGCGAACTGGAGGAGCATATGAAGGACGAGGAAGAGCGGCTGTTCCCGCAGCTGCGCGCCAGCCTGTCGGACGAGAAGAACGCGGTGCTGACCAAGGCGATGAACCGCGAGGGGTTCAAGGTGGCGTGACCCTAACGCCCCAGGTCTGACACCCGCTTGCGCTCGTCGGCGGGGATCAGGCCTTCGAGCACTGCCCAGAAGCCCCCGACCGCCGCCTGTCCCGCCGAGGAATAGGCGGCGGTCATCTTTTCGCGCAGCGCGTCGAACAGCTGCGCCTCCAGCTGTGTCCCCGCAGGGGTCAGCCGCAACAGCCGCTGCCGCCGATCTTCGCGCCCCGGGCGCGTCTCGATCAGCGCGCGTTCGGTCAGGTCGGTCAGCACCCGGCCGAGCGACTGCTTGGTGATCGCGAGCAAGGTGATCAGCTCACCCACCGTGATGTCGGGCTGGCGCGCGACGAAGTAGAGCGCACGATGATGTGCGCGGCCCAAGCCCTGTGCTGCCAGCCCTTCGTCGATCGAGCGGGTGAGGTTGCTGTAGCCGAAGTACAGCAGTTCCACGCCCCGCCGGATTTCGGCCTCGCGAAGAAATAGTGGGGACGCAGTTGGGACAGCCATGTTGACCTGTTTTGCCATCGGGCTTAGGCCTGCGCAACGCCCAATTCCGGGGCCATGCGGGAGAGTGAAGTGAGCAGCACGACGTTCCAGATCGAAGCCAATCCGGCTCCCGTCGCGGCGAACGAGCGCACGCGGCTGCTCGCCGACCCGGGCTTTGGCAAGCTGTTCACCGATCATATGGCGATGATCCGCTGGTCGGACAGCCAGGGCTGGCACGATGCCAAGATCACCGCGCGCGGCCCGCTGATGCTCGATCCGGCCACCGCCGTGCTGCATTATGCGCAGGAGATTTTTGAGGGGCTCAAGGCCTATCGCCTGGCCGATGGCGGCACTGCGCTGTTCCGTCCGGAAGAGAATGCCCGCCGCTTCCGCGAATCCGCGCGGCGCATGGCGATGCCCGAACTGCCCGATGATCTGTTCATCGGATCGCTCGAGGCGCTGGTCGCCGCCGACCGCGACTGGATCCCCAGCCTAGAAGGCGGGTCGCTGTACCTGCGCCCGTTCATGTTCGCGAGCGAGGTGTTCCTGGGCGTGAAGCCGGCGAGCGAATATCTCTACCTTGTCATCGCCTCGCCCGCTGGCGCCTATTTCAAGAGCGGGGCCAAGGCGGTCACGATCTGGGTGTCGGACCATTATACCCGCGCTGCCCCCGGCGGGACGGGGGCGGCCAAGTGCGGCGGCAACTACGCCGCCAGCCTGGTCGCGCAGGCCGAGGCGATCCAGCAGGGCTGCGATCAGGTCGTGTTCCTCGACGCGGTCGAGCGCCGCTGGGTCGAGGAACTGGGGGGCATGAACCTGTTCTTCGTGTTCGACGACGGCAGCATCGTCACCCCGCCGCTGACCGGCACGATCCTGCCCGGCATCACGCGCGAATCGATCATCGCGCTGGCGCGCGAGCAGGGGATCACGGTGCGCGAGGAACCCTATGCGATCGACCAGTGGGAAGCCGACGCCAAGAGCGGGCGACTGGTCGAGACCTTTGCCTGCGGTACCGCGGCGGTCGTCACCCCGGTCGGCCAGGTCAAGAATCGCGCTGGCGGCTTCACCATCGGCAGCGGCGGGCCGGGACAGGTCACCGAAGCGATCAAGGCACGGCTGACCGCGATCCAGCGCGGCGAGGCGCCCGACCCGCATGGCTGGGTGCATCGCTTCGGCTGAGCACGGCAGCGCCAGCCCGTCATCGATCGCGGCAGGCGCCGTCTAAAACCCCCTTTTCAGCAGCGGCGCGGCGCTTTAAGGGCCTCGCTTCCACGACATGGTGGGGCGTAGCCAAGCGGTAAGGCAGCGGTTTTTGGTACCGCCATGCGCTGGTTCGAATCCAGCCGCCCCAGCCAGTCACAGCGGATTTGCGAGCCGGCCCGGTCCGCACCGCGCGGGTTACCGCCATTTTGTCACATTTGCGCGATAGCCGACCGGTTTCTGTGGAGACCTGTCGATGTTCGCACGCGCCGCCCTCACCACCGTCCTGATGCTCGGCGTACCGGCCGCGACGGCCCAGCACACTGCCCCCGAACTCGTGCGCGGCGCGCGTGGCGATGTGCGCGAGCCGGGCGGCGCGCGGCGGCTCGCGGGGGACCAGCAGGCCCAGCTGCGCAAGCTCGCCCGGCCGGCGACGGTCCGGAACGTCATCCTGCTGATCGGTGACGGCATGGGCGATTCCGAAATCACCATCGCCCGCAACTATGCCGAAGGGGCGGGCGGCTATTTCAAGGGGATCGATGCGCTGCCCTTTACCGGGCAGATGACACATTATTCGCTCGATCGCGAAACGGGAAAGCCGAACTATGTCGCGGACAGCGCGGCGACGGCGACGGCCTGGGCGTCCGGGGTCAAAAGCTATAATGGCGCGATCGGCGTCGACCTGCAGGGGCGGCCGCATCGCACGCTGATCCAGATGGCCAAGGCCGCAGGCCTCGCCACCGGCAATGTCACGACGGCTGAAGTGCAGGATGCCACCCCGGCGGCGCTCGTCGCGCATGTGACGCATCGCCGTTGCTATGGCCCGGAAGCGACCAGCCGCATTTGTCCGGCCAATGCGCGCGAGAATGGCGGGCTCGGGTCGATCAGCGAGCAGATGCTCGACACGCGCGCCGACCTGGTGCTGGGCGGCGGGGCGGCGAGCTTTGCCGAACTGGCCAAGGCCGGACCGTATGCGGGCCGGAGCGTCGCCGATCAGGCGGCCGAGCGCGGGTTCCGCATCGTGCGCGATGCCGATGCGCTGGCGGCGGTGACGCGCGCCGATTCGACCCAGCCGCTGCTCGGCCTGTTCGCGCCGGGCAACCTGCCGGTCCGCTGGCTCGGCCCGCGCGCGAGCGTGCGCGGCAATCTCGACAAGCCGCCGGTGACGTGCCAGCCCAATCCGCAGCGCACGGCCGAAATGCCGACGCTCGCCGCGATGACGCGCAAGGCGATCGCGCTGCTCAAGCCGAACCGCAAGGGCTTCTTCCTCCAGGTCGAAGGCGCATCGATCGACAAACAGGATCATGCCGCGAATCCGTGCGGGCAGATCGGCGAGACGGTGGATCTGGACGAAGCGGTTCAGGTCGCGCTCGAATTTGCGCGCGCCGATGGCAATACGCTGGTGATCGTCACTGCCGATCACGCGCACAGCAGCCTGATGATCGCCAATGGCACGCGCGCGCCGGGGCTGACTGCCGCGCTGGCAACGCGTGAAGGAGCAATCATGACCGTGCATTACGGCACGGCCGAGGAAGGGTCGCAGGGGCATACCGGCGCGCAGCTGCGCGTTGCTGCCTATGGCCCGCGCGCGGCGAATGTCAGCGGGCTGCTCGACCAGACCGATCTCCACTACATCATCCGCGACGCGCTGCGGCTCAAATGAGCCGCGCGGGGAGGGGCGTGCGGAGGGGGTTTCGAGAAAAATCGCATGCCCCCGAAAAAAGATGATCGAATCGCTTGACGGGATTCGATTCGACCCGTAGATGCCCACTCCACCGACGCGGTGCTCCAGACGGAACGCTTTGTTGGTCACCAAAAACCAGGCGCACGGTTCGCCCCGGAACAAGGGGTTAGACGGTGCG
>NZ_JAVDTW010000003.1:2500-5603 GCF_031456015.1 Sphingomonas sp. BE123
GCCAGATTGGGAGTAATCGAGAAACAGGTATCACTTAGCTGAATAAAATAGGCTTCGTGAAGCGAACCCGGGGAACTGAAACATCTCAGTACCTGGAGGAAAAGACATCAACCGAGATTCCGTTAGTAGTGGCGAGCGAACGCGGACCAGGCCAGTGCCTTCATTTCAACTAGCAGAACAGTCTGGAAAGGCTGACCATAGCGGGTGACAGTCCCGTATGCGAAAGTGATGATGAAGGACTCGAGTAGGGCGGGGCACGTGAAACCCTGTCTGAACATGGGGGGACCACCCTCCAAGCCTAAATACTCGTACATGACCGATAGCGAACTAGTACCGTGAGGGAAAGGTGAAAAGCACCCCGATGAGGGGAGTGAAACAGTACCTGAAACCGAACGCCTACAAGCAGTGGGAGCATCTTTATGGTGTGACCGCGTACCTCTTGCATAATGGGTCTGTGACTTAGTGTATCAAGCAAGCTTAAGCCGTTAGGTGTAGGCGCAGCGAAAGCGAGTCTGAATAGGGCGATTGAGTTTGATGCATTAGACCCGAAACCCGGCGATCTAGGCATGACCAGGTTGAAGGTGGGGTAACACTCACTGGAGGACCGAACCGTTTAATGTTGAAAAATTATCGGATGAGTTGTGTTTAGGGGTGAAAGGCCAATCAAGCCGGGAAATAGCTGGTTCTCCGCGAAATCTATTGAGGTAGAGCGTCGAGCGAATACCCTAGGGGGTAGAGCACTGGATGGTTGCGGGCTGCGCGAGCGGTACCAATACTAACCAAACTCCGAATACCTAGGAGTACTACTCGGCAGACAGACGGCGGGTGCTAAGGTCCGTCGTCAAAAGGGAAACAGCCCTGACCTACAGCTAAGGTCCCCAAGTCACGTCTAAGTGGGAAAGCATGTGGGAATCCCAAAACAGCCAGGAGGTTGGCTTAGAAGCAGCCATCCTTTAAAGAAAGCGTAACAGCTCACTGGTCTAAACAAGGGTTCCTGCGGCGAAAATGTAACGGGGCTCAAGACGTGCACCGAAGCTTAGGGTGTGTTCTTATGAACACGCGGTAGCGGAGCGTTCCGTAAGCCTGTGAAGCGGGAGGGTAACCGACCGTGGAGGTATCGGAAGTGCGAATGCAGACATGAGTAGCGATAAAGAGGGTGAGATGCCCTCTCGCCGAAAGACCAAGGGTTCCTGCTTAAAGCTAATCTGAGCAGGGTGAGCCGGCCCCTAAGACGAGCCCGAAGGGGGTAGTCGATGGGAACCACGTTAATATTCGTGGGCCTGGTGGTAGTGACGGATTTCTTGTGTTGTACGTTCTTATCGGATTGAACGTGCTTCGACGAAGTCCCAGGAAATAGCTCCACCGTATAGACCGTACCCGAAACCGACACAGGTGGTCAGGTAGAGTATACCAAGGCGCTTGAGAGAAGTGTCCTGAAGGAACTCGGCAAATTGCCTCCGTACCTTCGGAAGAAGGAGGCCCTGGCATTGCGCAAGCAGTGTCAGGGGGCACAGGCCAGGGGGTAGCGACTGTTTAGCAAAAACACAGGGCTCTGCTAAGTCGGCTTCAAGACGACGTATAGGGCCTGACGCCTGCCCGGTGCCTGAAGGTTAAGTGGAGGGGTGCAAGCTCCGAAACGAAGCCCAGGTAAACGGCGGCCGTAACTATAACGGTCCTAAGGTAGCGAAATTCCTTGTCGGGTAAGTTCCGACCTGCACGAATGGCGTAACGACTTCCCCACTGTCTCCAGGACATGCTCAGCGAAATTGAATTCTCCGTGAAGATGCGGAGTACCCGCGGTTAGACGGAAAGACCCCGTGCACCTTTACTGCAGCTTCAGAGTGGCATTAGGAATTAATTGTGTAGCATAGGTGGGAGGCTTTGAAGCACTGGCGCCAGCTGGTGTGGAGCCTACGGTGAAATACCACCCTGTTGATTTCTGATGTCTAACCTCGAACCGTTATCCGGTTCAGGGACCCTCTGTGGCGGGTAGTTTGACTGGGGCGGTCGCCTCCTAAAGAGTAACGGAGGCGTGCGAAGGTTGGCTCAGATCGGTTGGAAACCGATCGTTAGAGTGCAATGGCATAAGCCAGCCTGACTGCGAGACTGACGAGTCGAGCAGAGACGAAAGTCGGTCATAGTGATCCGGTGGTCCCTCGTGGAAGGGCCATCGCTCAACGGATAAAAGGTACGCCGGGGATAACAGGCTGATGATTCCCAAGAGCTCATATCGACGGAATCGTTTGGCACCTCGATGTCGGCTCATCACATCCTGGGGCTGGAGCAGGTCCCAAGGGTTTGGCTGTTCGCCAATTAAAGTGGTACGTGAGCTGGGTTCAGAACGTCGCGAGACAGTTTGGTCCCTATCTGCCGTGGGCGTCGAAATTTGAGAGGAGTTGACCCTAGTACGAGAGGACCGGGTTGAACATACCTCTGGTGTACCAGTCGTTCTGCCAAGAGCGCAGCTGGGTAGCTATGTATGGACGGGATAACCGCTGAAAGCATCTAAGCGGGAAGCCTCCCTCAAGATAAGATTTCTTAGGACGGTGGTAGACCACCACCTTGATAGACTGGATGTGGAAGCGCGGTAACGTGTGGAGCTAACCAGTACTAATTGTCCTATTCGCGCTTGATGAGTCCCACCATCAATGACAGCTTTGGCTGCCATTGCGGTTGTGAAGCTCAAGCCTTGATTTCCCTGAATATTCAGGTGCACGCATCGATTTGAAACCCCGATTACACCTGCTTCATTGCTTGGTGACCATAGCGTCAGTGACCCACCCGATCCCATCCCGAACTCGGCCGTGAAACCTGACTGCGCCGATGGTACTATTGCTCAAGCACTGGAAGAGTAGGTCGTCGCCAGGCATTGAAGCCGGTGTAATCAGGAAAAACCCATTCACATTGTCAGATACGCAGCACGCGTCGCGCTCAACCGGCGCGGCGCGTTTTGCTTTTTGGGGCCCACGCCCCAACGATGGCGCGGGGTGGAGCAGCCCGGTAGCTCGTCAGGCTCATAACCTGAAGGTCGTTGGTTCAAATCCAACCCCCGCAACCATCACCAACACACACACACACAACGCCGCCTCACCGCGGCTTTTTT